>NZ_JBNJLJ010000003.1:0-528529 GCF_051195295.1 Qipengyuania sp. 902
CCCGTCGTCGATCATCGCTGGCTGACTTACGCGCGAGCACCCCCGCCATGCAACGTCCGCAATCGGGTCGTTAGCTGCCTGACCGCTCAGGGCACACCGGTAGCTCGGTGAAAATGTCGTCAGATGGGTGGATAGCGGACACCCGAGCGGATCGCTGAGATTTCTGGCGTTGGGCCGTTTGCCGATTGTCCGGTTCTCTGGTAAAGTCCGAAAAATCTGCCGTTCCGCTAAAGACCCGATAGCGGTCATCCGGTCGCGTCGGCTCCATCATCCGATCGAGCAACTTAGCGCGGAAGGCGAACTTAAACCGGGCTGTCGACACATTGAAAGACAATGCCAGGCTAGGCTGGACGATCAGTCGGCCTCGACCCTGATTACAGCAGGAAGTGAAAACGATCCGTCAGCAAAGCTCGCGCGGGGCCGGTAAGCGCGGAAAACGAGCAGGAAATGTCCCGACGGGGCGGGAAGCCAGTTGGTTCGATCGGTCGGCTCTTCGTTTGAGATATCAACGCCGATGGTTCCGTCGGCCGACTGTTCGATGCCACTCGTTACACTGTTCACGGAATAACGGCCGATATTGTTCTGGTAGAGAAACCAGCGGCCTGCGCCATCGCTCTCGTAAAGGGTGAGCGACCAGAAGGCATCGACCGGTACGTCGCCGGGTATCACCAGCCGATAGCGCGATGAGCCGACAAGGGGGGCGCCATCGGAGTCCTCGGACGTCAGTGGGTTGATAGCCTCGGACACCGGAAGTGCTGCTAGCCCTCCCAGAGCAATCGCGCTGCGATAGGTATCGTCGGACCCGAATGCGGCAATGTTGGATTGCGGATATCGCCAGCCATGGCGCAGCACCCCGGATTTCTTCAGGGCCCGGCCCGTTTCGTCGTAGAACCGTGACAGATGGCGATCGAATACTGCTCCCATCTCTGGATCTATCCGCGGCACGAAAGGGATGGTGGCCTCCCAGCCTAGCGCAAGGGCAATGCAATTAAGCCGCTCTGCATGACCCTGCGGAATTGGTCCACGTGCCATCGCTTCATTGACGATCGCCACAAACTGGCTGCCATCTGGACGTGAGGGTATCGGCGTCCTTGCCTCGGCGGAGGTGCCGCCGTCTGCGCCGTTGCCCCCTGAAAGGCGGTAAGCGCCTTGCAAACGCTGCGCTTGCGCCAGGTCGCTTGTTCCCGCTGCAAAGGTACGGGCCACCAGCCAGACGTCCCTCGTCGGCGAACGGATGACGGTTTCCTGCGACCCTGCCTTGCCGTTCCAGTGGGGCCCGACGATCAAAAAGTCTCGCGCATCCCGCTGCTCTTCGTTGCGAAGGATCGCAAAGGCATCCGAGAAGGGGTGCATGAGTTCGACGCTGTGATAGCGCGATCCCATTGCCGGGATCGTGAGGCGTTGCGGGCCACCCGTCAGATCGAGCCACGCCGTCGAATACAGCGTGTCGGTATTCGGCATGGTGATAGACCGGTCGCGCGGTTGCGAAAGCGTAGTGCGGTGCAACAGGTGATTGGTCCGCGCGCCGGGTCGGGAAAGCATCCGCTGGCGCGTGCGCCAGACTTCATAGAGCGGGAGTGCAAAGCGGTAGACGCGCGCCGCAGCCTCTGCCTCCGTCAGGATGCCCGGCCGGCAATCAGGAAGCGCCTGCTTTGGATCACTTTCACCCGCGTTTGCCACCGAACCTGCGGAAAATCCCAAGATCGCCATAGCCAAGCAGAACCTCATCATCGCTGATCTTCCGTTTGCGCATCTGCGAAAAATTGACGCGACCGGACACGCCGCAGCGTGCGGATTGTGATGAGCCTAACAGGATGGCTTGGAAGTAAATGTCGAAAATGCAACATTGTGCACCGATGGATCTCTCCCGCTTCCGCCCGCAGCCGTTTTTGAGCTTCCTGTCAGACGATCAGATCGCTCGGCTGAAAGCCGCGGGCCGGAATCTACGGTGCGGACGGCGAATTCATCCTGACCTCGTTTCTTGGTGCGGGCCATTCCTTCGGCGAGTTCACCGTGTTCACCGAGCTGCCCCTCAGCCACGATATCTCCGCTGTCGGGCCGACCACCGTGATTCGCATCCCTTCGAGCACCTTTCTGGAACTCGGCGCGGCCGAACCAGCCTATCTCGCGGCCCTAATGCGCGCCACGTTGATGCGGTCGCACATCCTGCTGGAAATGCTCCATGCAATCCGCATCCTGCCTCTGGTGCCGCGCGTGGCCAAGTTCCTGCTGATCCTCACGCCGCCGCCACCCGCCAAACCCAAGGTGCGGTTCAAGCAGGCCGATCTTGCCGCGACCATCGGATTGTCGCGCGCCTCGATGAACCGCGCGCTGACCGAACTCGAGAAACTGCGACTCATCCGGCGGCAATACGGCGCGATAGAGGTGTGCAATCTCGATCAGCTGCTTGGCTGGCTCAAGAATGAAAGCGGCGAATACTGACCGCAAAGGGCAACTTGCAGGGTGGACGGTCCGCAACAGCAAATGTTGCAAATAAGACATTCGTATCGGGACGGCACTGTTAGATTTCCGACATGACACCGATCCCGGCTCTGCTCCGGGTGGGGGGCCACGAGGCAACAAGCCTCGGGCGATGCGGAGAGGAACAAGGCACATGCAGATCAGTATTCAATCGGCCCGCTGGCTGCTCGCAGGCGCTTCGGCGCTGGCGATGGCGATGTCGCCCACACTTGCCATCGCGCAGGAACAGGGCGCGCAGGAACAGGGCGAGCCGGAATCTGGCGAGGAGGGGGCAGGCCAGCTTCCGACAATCATCGTCAGTGCCACCCGCCGGGCCAATGATGTGCAGGACGTGCCGATCGCGGTCACGGCGATCAGCGCCGAGGCTCTCGATCGCGCGGGAGTGGCTGACATCACCACGCTCGACACGGTGGTTCCGAGTTTCAACCTGAATGCTTCGGGCACCACCACCGGGGGCATGACACTGCGCATCCGGGGCATCGGCACCACCGGCAACAATGCCGGGCTGGAAAGCGCAGTGGGCGTGTTTCTCGACGGGGTCTATCTCTCGCGGCCGGGTGTCGCGCTCGGCGACCTGCTCGATATCGAACGGGTCGAGGTGTTGCGCGGACCCCAGGGCACCCTGTTCGGACGCAATACATCTGCCGGTGCGCTGGACATCCGCACCCGCAAGCCCGAACTCGACCGAATCGAAGGCTTCGCCAACGCGACCTATGGCAATTTCGACCTCGTCAACCTTCAGGCCGGCATCAACCTTCCGCTGGTGACCGACAGGGTTGGGCTTCGCCTCGCAGGCGCAGTGCGTGACTGGGATGGCTACATCACCAACCCGACCGGGGTGCAGAGCAATTCGATCGAGCGCCTCGTTCTTCGCGGGCAGGTGCTGTTCGATTTCGGATCGGCGGGCGATCTGCGCATCATCGGCGATTATACCGAAGGAGACGACAGCTGCTGCCATGCAATCTGGGTGCGTGACGGGACGAGTGTCAATTTCCCTGCTTTCGGCCTGCCCGCAGATGGCGGCGCGCCGAATGTCGGCGATGCGGCGCTAGACGGCCGCAGGTCCAACGACGGTCAGTTCGATACCCAAGGACGGTTCCTACACCCAGCTGGATGGCGAACATGACGCCTGTCTGGGCACGTTGGGCGCAGGGGCAAGCAATTTCCTCGGCTTTGCCGGGGTGGGTCTAAACTGCTTCGTTTTCGCTGCACCCAGCCTTGAAAGGCTGGGCCGGATCAACCCGGCGCTTGCAGCAAATCCACTGGCGCAGGCGCTGTTGCCGCGCGAGTTCGACCAGACCTTCAAGGACGACGAACTGGTTTATACCCTCAACGCCACCTACCGGCCGACCGACGCGATCACGCTCTATGGCAGCTTTACCCGCGGGTTCAAATCCGGCGGCTTCAATCTCGATGCCTCGGCTGCGGTCGGCGGCAGGGGCCCGCGCTTTGACTCCGAAAAGGTCGATGCCTACGAAATCGGCCTCAAGGCCGAGCTGTTCGATCGCCGGGCGCGGGTAAACATGGCGCTGTTCGACCAGCACCTGAGCGGGTTCCAGGTTCTCGACTTCACCGGCATCCAGTTCACCACCTTCAATGTCGACAAGGCACGCAGCACCGGCTTTGAAATCGAGAGCGAGGCGCAGGTGTCCGATCACCTGTCAGCCAATCTTGCCGTTACCTACACCGATGCGCGCTATCCGAATGATTGTGCCGAGCTCGATCCTACTGCGCCGGCGTTCAGGCCGAACGTGGCAACGCTGTGCGGTGCCTCGCTCACCAACGCGCCCGATTGGACGATCATTTTCGGCGCAGCTTACGAGCGGCCCATTTCTGACAACTTCGATTTCTTCCTGTCGGGCAGCGCCCGCTACGAGAGTGCGCGGCGCACATCGACGCTTCCCACCGAAGTCCTGCGGCCGGATCTGCCATTGCCGGGCGATATTCAGGAGGCCAACATCAGGGTCAATCTGCGCACCGGCATCGACATCGATAACGGACGCTGGGCGCTGGAGTTTTGGGGCAGCAACATCTTCGATGAACGCATCCGCAACGGCGCCTTCACGGTCCCGTTGCGCGGTGCGCTGGGTAATCGTGCGCGGGCATCGTTCGTCAGTGACCCGGCAACCTATGGTGTGACGGTAAGAACCCGCTTCTGAGGTCGCCTCAAATCCCACCAATGACCTGACAGCGCGCAGTGCTTCCGGAAATGCTAGTTTTCGAGATCAGTTTTCCACCCCAAGAGCGGACGCCAGCCCATTGCGAGCTGGCGCCCAGCAACAGTCAGATTTCAGTTTTCTCGGCTAGCGGCAGAGCGTCTTCTATATCGACGCCGAGATAGCGAACGGTGTTTTCGATCTTGGAATGCCCAAGCAAGATTTGGATTGCTCTGATGTTGCCCGTGGCCTTGTAAATGATCGAGGCCTTGGTTCGGCGAAGTGAATGTGTTCCATATTCTTCCGGCCGCAAACCTATCGCATCAACCCACTCATCGACCAGTCGAGAATATTGGCGCGTGCTGAGATGCCGCGCGTGATCAATGCGGCTTTGAAAGACATAGTCTTCAATCTCGCCACCTCTATGCTCGAGCCACGCATACAAGCTCGCCCTGGCGTCTGATGCGATTTCAAGTTGAACTGGTCGGCCGGTCTTTCGTTGAGTGATTGTCGCCCGCGTTCTTACTTCGGAACCGCTAACGAGATCGCCAAATCGAAGAGGACTCGATCTCGTATGCGTTTCTCGCGGTCAAGGTCGAACCGGATCGCCCATATCTGTTTCTGATTGAAGGGACGCTTGGGTCCGATCTTGGCACCGAAGTTCCATGGCACTCGGTTCTGCGATGCTGGGTCGTATTGAGAGTATGTCATCTTCATTCTCCTTGGCCGGAATGGCCGCAGAGAGGGTCCGCTTTCAGGAGCTAAGATCTCGGATCACTATGTCTTAGACGGGGGCGCGTAGCTGAACGTCCGCTTTCACCAAGAGCGCTCTGATGGATTTTCGGCCGGTAGCGGTCTGTCTGGTATTGGCGTGGGACCACGTGGAAGCGGACCCTCGGCACCGGTCCGAGGCGAATCTCTCCGATTGTTGCGGCTTTAGGCATAAGGCCTGAGACGACAAGACCCTTGGAGTTTCCGCGCATGGATCGCAGCATCGGTCCTGTTCTCGCTCATAGCACGCCAGCTCCAACACCGAGGACAGGTAGAATAGGACTAAGGCGTGTGCCTTACCGCGACCAGACAGCGCATTGTAAAAAAGTATTGCCTGCCTGTTCCTGACTATGCCTCGCGGTCTTCGCCGGGTTGCTCCTCATGATCAAGATGGCCGAAGTGTTTCAATGGTGCCATTATCCAAAGTGTAGCAACCGTAATAATCGAAAGCATTATCGCGACATCGAGACTGCCGAGTGCGACCGAAGCTCCAATGGCTCCTGTGATCCACAGACTGGCAGCTGTTGCGGTTCCTTTGACAGAGTCTTTCAATCGTAGAATTGCTCCGCCCCCGATGAATCCCATGCCGGTTATTAGCCCCTCGACAATTCGGGCCATAGCTTCGGGCGTGTCGGCAGTTATCGATTCCGCTGCTTGGATGAACCCGCAGCTGGCGACCGCGACCAGCGGGAAGGTGCGAAGCCCGGCACTCCTCTCCGATTTCTCGCGGTTCCAACCGATTGGAAAGGCCAGCAAATAAGCGAGCGACAATGCGACAAGATGCGGCATGATGTCGAAATGGTCAGGCCCCAAGAATTGCTCGAACATGAAAAACTCCGATGTGCATAGATTAATAATCAGAGTTCGCTTTCAGGTTCCGAAAGCACGATGGAGCTATTCTTTACGGCCGTACGGATTCCCCGCCGTGAAACAGAACCCGCCCACTCGTCAACGAGTGAGCGGGCTCACCTAATCAAACGAAAAGCAAAATTAAAGCAAAGATAGCCAGAGACGCGAGCCCGATCACCAGCATTTCGGTTTTGCTAAATTTGTCGATGTGATCGGTTCGAAATATTGCGTAACCGGCCGGTTGTTTGCTCGCCAGGCTGGCCACTTCAAATGCGCTGGCTTCTTTCTTGAACCAGCGCTTTAGTTCGACCAGTTGCTCCTCGCTAACGTCGGGATACGAATTGAGTAGCTGTTCGATTTCATCGAACCGCGCGGAAGGGTCGGCATCTGCCGCCTTATGATGACTCATGAAAAAACACCTTAATCTATTTGGTCAGGCTAAGACCCCGATTGGAGGTCAGATAGATCAGGTGAGGATGGGCGGCCCTCTCGTCGGGGGCACAAGTCGCCAGCTAGACTTTAGAGGAGGTCCGGTCTTTCGGGGATCGAACGAACGGTCGACCGGGAAATCGGTATTCCGAGATCGAGCAACCGTGACGAGATCTGGCAGCGATGCAGGCTGGGGAACTGGAACCTGCTGCTCCACGCCATCGCGCTGCGCGAGTATCGCCACTTCGACGGTCGTCGCATCAAACGCTGAACCGCGGTTCCTGATTTCCGCGAATGGAGTGGAAGGTGTGGCCTGACACAGGACAGCAACGAGAACTGATAACAGCCCAAGCCTGAAAACAAATCTGCGTAAGTTGAACCACGCCATCCTTATGGTAATAATCGTCGAGGCAGCGCGCGGCAAGAACCTCAGCTGGCGAAATCAGCCCGGTTTGCCATCGATGCAGAGAGTATCACCCGGCTCAAGCGACGTGGTAGACGATATGCCTTCCAGATATATCAGCGTCTCCGCTTCTTGCTGTGTCATACCCATCGCAGTCGCGTGAGCCATAAGCTCCGGGAACGTAAAGCTCCGGCCACTCGATGAGCTTATTTTGAAGCCGCCGCTTTTATCGGTCTCACCCACGCAAGCTGCCAAGAGAAGCAGCGGCGCAGAGCTTATGAAAGTTCGATTTCCTACCATATACCTAAGGCTATCAGACCCACGTTTTCCGGTCGACTGGACGCAAACAGTGCCAACCGTTAGAATGTAAGTGTCAACCTACCCTCCCGTGCTATGGCCTGATCATGGCGTTTCTAGATACTGAATCCACGCTTCTCCTGATTGGCGTGCTGCTTTTGACAACTGTCCTTGCTGGAAGTCTTTCGAGCCGTTTCGGACTACCTGCACTTATCGGGTTTTTGGGCCTTGGTATGCTGGCGGGCGTCGAAGGACCGGGCGGAATTTCTTTCGACAACTTCGTCCTCGCTCAAGCCGTCGGCATAGCATCGCTCATCTTCATCCTTTTCTCTGGTGGTCTGGATACAGACTGGCGGGACGTTAAGAGAGTTGCGGGACCCGCGCTCATCATGGCCACCATCGGTGTTCTCATTAGCGCAGGCGTTGTGGCAGTATCGGCGGTATTTCTCTTAGGGGTTACACCTGCACAAGCAGCGCTCCTCGGCGCAATCATCGCTTCTACCGATGCTGCGGCGGTGTTCGCCATTTTACGTTCTACCGGACTGGATTTGCATGGTGACGTGCCCGCGCTCATCGAAGTCGAATCCGGCTCGAATGATCCCATGGCCATCTTTCTCGTCGGTGCCGTCCTGCTGTTCATGTCCAATCCCAGCGCCTCCCCCTTCGCCCTTGCACCTGACTTCATGATTCAGATGGTGATGGGAGCCCTGACAGGAGTAGGGATCGGCTTTGCCATGCCCGAGATCCTGAAGAGAGGCGGTTATCGCCAAGGTGGCTTGGCATTCGTGATTTCGATTGCGGCTGCCTTGATCGCATTCGGTGCCGCCGAACTGTTGTCGGGCAACGGCTTTCTCGCCGCCTATTTGGCGGGCCTCGTTGCTGGCAACCGTCATTATGCTGCCAAGCGCACCGTATCAACCTTCCAGGATGGAATGGCATGGCTTGCCCAAGTCGCCATGTTCTTGACCTTGGGACTTCTAGTGACACCCTCTCAACTCGGTCCGGTCATCGTTCCGGGTCTAGCAATCACGGCTATACTCATGTTCGTGGCGCGACCAATCAGTGTCTTTGTGTGCCTCGCACCTTTCCGGCAGTTCGGATGGCGGGCAAAGATATTTATATCGTGGGCTGGACTGCGCGGTGCAGTCCCGATCGTGCTGGCGACCTTCCCCATCGTGGCCGGCGTCGACGGAGCTTTTGCGATTTTTAACGTGGTCTTTTTCGTCGTTCTTCTGTCCAGTGTTATCCAGGGCCCTACAATCAACTGGGTCGCGAAGAGACTGGCCATAGGTGATCATTACGACCGGGCATCGGCGCGCCAACGCGCCTTGGAGGATATTCATTGAAGCCAACACCGTTTGTATGTTTGCTGGGTCTCTTACTTCCTAGCTGCGCGCCGGAAGGCAATGAGAGCGGATCCGAGGCGTCCCAAGTTTCGTCGCCGCCCGAGCCTGAAGTAGTTCAGGAAACTGATGTTCACGGGTTCGAGTTGGGTGAGCGAGAATATACCATCCCTGCCGCTTATATCCCCTCGATCCGGGTCGGCGGTCAGAAAGATTTCATACGGATAAAATTTCCCGATTTTGCTGCGGAGATTGTGCTCGATGAAAAGTCTGCGGGGAAATCGGACAAGACGGGTAGGGCACAAATATTCTCCGTCACTGACCATGATTACCCGCGTATTGAATATACCGAACGTGAGGACGGCGCGATCATAGCCTGCCGGCGCGGCATGATGGCGCAATCAGGGTGCGGCACAATTTTCGAATATGCGGGAATGGAGTGGACGCTTTTATTCCCGATAGGACTTCGTGACGAGGTCGAAGCGCTCGTCGGTAGAGCCACGCAATTGCTCGAAAAGCATTCAGTGGAAATTCGGCAAGAGAGCGCAAAATAAGACGACCCGGAAAAAGACCTAGTTCAGGACCAATAGACTTCGTCATTTCCCTACCCACACACGCTTGACGTGATAGAGGGTTTTAGGGCCTACTGCCGGTCATGCCTCATCATACGCCGCTCATAGCAACGATCGTCGCTGGACTGGTCGTGGCTTTTGCTATGGGGGCCCTTGCCTATCGTCTTCGCGTATCTCCGGTCGCAGGTTATCTGTTTGCCGGAGTCCTTATAGGCCCATTCACTCCCGGCTTCGTGGCGGATACCGATCTCGCGGTAGAACTCGCGGAAATCGGCGTAATCTTGCTGATGTTTGGCGTTGGCCTTCATTTTTCGCTGAAGGACCTGCTTTCTGTCCGCAAAATTGCCTTGCCAGGAGCGCTTGCGCAAATAGCTGTCGCGACGCTTCTGGGGTTCTTGCTGGCTCGCTATCTGGGCTGGACTATATTGGCCGGACTGATCTTCGGCCTCGCCCTGTCGGTAGCCAGCACCGTCGTGCTGCTCCGGGCGCTTCAGGCCCGGAATGCGGTGCAGACTGAACGCGGGCGGATCGCGGTCGGATGGCTCATTGTCGAAGATCTGGCGATGGTGATCGCGCTGGTGTTGTTGCCAGTCATCGCGCAAATCATGGAAGGTGGGAGTGGCAGAAGCACCCAGATTGCCGCACTTGTAGGGTTGACCCTCTTGAAAATCGGGGGGTTCATTGCGCTGATGCTCATAGTCGGTAAGCGTCTCATTCCTGCCGGTCTGCATTGGGTAGCCCATACGGGTTCGCGTGAACTTTTCCGGCTTGCTGTGCTCTCTATCGCTCTGGGGGTGGCGTTTGGGGCTGCTTACCTATTCGATGTTTCTTTCGCCCTCGGAGCATTCTTTGCCGGTATGATTCTGGGGGAGTCCCAGCTCAGTCGCCGCGCAGCTGAAGAAACGCTCCCTTTGCGAGACGCGTTTGCCGTCCTGTTTTTTGTTTCGGTTGGCATGCTGTTCGATCCGTCGGTGGTGGTCGAACAGCCGTGGCCTTTGCTCGCGACGGTAGCGATCATCATTTTCGGAAAGTCCATCGTCGCCTACGGAATTGTTCGCGCATTTCGTTTCTCGAATGAGACTGCACTGACTGTTTCCGCCAGTCTCGCACAAATCGGCGAATTCTCATTCATTCTCGCAGGTCTTGGGGTGGGACTTAACATCTTGCCGCAAGAGGGCAGGGACCTGATACTGGCCGGCGCCATCCTTTCCATCTTTGCCAATCCATTCATCTTCACTTTGATGGTAGGCCGCGCCCCTCTGCGTAGACCATTCCCGGCCGCATCACCTGAGGGCGAGCGCGGGGGTACTGTGTCAGAGAGCGGCAAAACGCACACGGTGCTCGTGGGGTATGGCCGTGTCGGGAAGCTGGTCGCCCAAGAGCTTAGGGCATCCGGCACATCTTTTTCGGTTGTCGAGTATCAAGAAGATATCGCTCAGCAAGCGCCCGACGGCCTGCATGTCATTACCGGCAATGCGACCATACCGGCAATTCTAGAAGAAGCAGGCCTCGAGAAATCGGACCGATTAGTGATCGCTATTCCTGGCGGCTTCGAAGCGGGCGGCATTGCTCAAATCGCCCGAGAGTTGAAGCCAACAATCGAAATGATCGCTCGGGCACATTCCGACGAGGAAGTTGCCTATCTTACCAAACTCGGAGTGGAACATGTGATAATGGGTGAGCGAGAGATTGCAGCCAAGATGTCGATGCTCCTCAGAGCCTAATCAATGCGCCCAGTCTCAATATTTTCAGCCCCGCAATGCGTGTATTTAGAGAATGATATGAGCGCAGTAGATCGCTTGAAGTTGGTTGTTTCAGCTGTTTTAACGCACAGTCAAGCTTCGAGCTCGCGGAGGCTTCGTCCGCGAGTTTCGCGCCCTGCCCAGGCGATAAGTAGTGCAGAGGCCGACATGGGAACCAGCAGGGCAAACGCCGCCCCGCCAAGAGTTGGGATCAGCCCGATGAGCGCAAATCCCTGCACCGCAACGCCGCCGAACTTGCTGCTTCCCGCCACAAGGCCGGTCGCTCTTCCGCGAACGCCGAGGGGGTAATTCTCGGCAGTGTAAGGTAGTAATACTGCTATCATGCCGTTGGTCCCAATGATGAGCATCGCGATGACACTCACAAGGACAAGCTGGATGGAAAGCACTGCGGGAGGCAGTAGCGCGCCAAAGAGTCCCGCGATGGTCAAGACGACTGTACCGACAAGTGTCCATTTGCTGCTCCAGCGACTGTACAGCCATGCGGCCAGCGCAATGGTCGGCAGGGCTAGCAACGCCGAACTGGCGAGGATACCGCTGGCCAATTCCGAGGAATAACCGCGAGCCTGCAGATCGGAGGGAAGCCAGAGCAACAGGCCGAAGTTGACGAAGCTCCATGCGAGAGCTGCGATCGATAATGCAGCGGTCAGTCCCCGATGCCGCTGATGCGCGAGGGTTGCATCTTCGGGTGCTGCGACACGCGCCTTCCGCACGATACCAAAGCGCTCCTGCATCCGCTTCAGGTCGCTTGCCCGCCCCTGCTCGGCGAGGAACCTTGGGGATTCCGGAATCAACCGTGCGAGTGCGAGAAGGAGCAGCGCGCTCGGAAAGCCCTGCAGCCAGAGAACCCGCCATCCGAAGTCGGGCTCGAAGGCGTGGGCGGCAGCGCTTGCTGCAAGGTATCCGCCTATGAGCCCGGTCCCTCCCACCAGCACGAGCACCCAGGAGCGGTGACGTGGAGGCATCACCTCCGCCAGCAAGGTATAGACAACCGGCAGCATCCCTCCGGCCGAAAGACCCATCAGGAAACACATTACAAGGTTCCAGAGAAACGAGGGCATCGCGCCGCAGATGGCCGTGGACGCAAACAGGATTGTCGACAGAAGTATCGAAACGCGCCTGCCGTAGATATCCGCCAGCCAGCCCCAGACAAAGGAGCCGACAGTGGTGCCGATCAACGCCACGAAGGGAAGCAGGGCCGCCGTGGACGGTTCAATGCCGTACTCGCGCGTCATGCCCGGCAGCACGAAACCAAGCGTTGCAGGCTTCATTACGTCAATCACGAGGCCGAGCGTTAGCACCAGGAGCACACCTGCATGCCAACGGTTTAGCTGCGTATCATCGCTGGCCTCGAAATTCGTCCCCGCCGTATCACCATGCGGCGACCGCCTAGCGGGTAACGCTCCCCAGCATGACAGCGGCACGCCGAGGAGAATAAGCCCCATCCCCGCAAACATTTCGGCATCCATATCCATGCCGACCAAGCGATTGTCGGTCATCTGATGAGCATGCACCAGCATCGGCAGATGCAGCAGCACACCCGCACTGATCAAAGCGCAACCGAGCCAGAAGAATGCGATACGATGGTCGGATCTCGGCGCCACTGGCAAGGGCTCGGTCAGGTTCATAGTGGCTCCCTATGCCTAACCCGGTGCAGCATCAACTAATCTGCAGATCCATCTCCGCTTTTGGCGGTCTCGGTGCCAGTAGCGAATGACCGGAATGAGGGCGCAAAGCTGTCACAGCCAAGCTGAGCTAGGCGGCATCAACCAAGCGTAGCGCCCCTTCCCCACTTCGACACTGATCGAGGTAATCAGCCCAGTCCTGCATCATGCCTCGACGAGGAACGAGATACTCGGCAGAATTATAGGCATCTCGCACTTCGTCCTCGTCACTGTGAGCGAGCTGCATCTCAACCCAATCCTTGTCGTATTTGCGCATCCAGGTGGACGCTCCTGGAAGCGGGACAAGTTGCTCATTAGCCCAAGTGCTGGCGAGGCTACGAAATCCATGCACCGTTTGGCGGGAATGGTATCCCAACCGATATAGCCCATAGATCATCGTGTTCTCGGATATGGGCTTGTTAGGCTTGGTGCCTGGGAAGATGTAATTACAGTCCGAACGCGCGATCATCACTTTCACAATTGACGCGGCCTGCGATGAAAGCGGAACGAGATGCTCCCTTTCCATCTTCATCCTTTCCTTCGGAATTCTCCAGACTGGCGTTGGTCCGTCGAGGCCTTCGAACTCGTTTTTCTCTGCAAAGCGAAGCTCTGAGGTGCGCACCCAGGTTAGAAAGGCAAAGGAAAGCGCCGCCTTTGTAACGTCCGAACGTCGGCCAACTTCATCCCTGTACCCTTCGATCTTACGCAATAGTTCAGGCAACTCGCTGGTCAGGACCTTTGCCATGTGCTTCACGCGCGGCTTGGGTTTCAGAGCACCCCCGAGATTAGAAGTCGGATCAAGCTCACAAAGTCCACTCGCGATAGCAAACTGGAACACTTGACCGATGCACTGCTTGGCGCGGCGGCTGATGTCGAGAGCCCCTCTTTCCTCAATCTTCTTTATGACACCGAGAACGATGGGAGGAGTAATTTCAGTCAGCAGGAGATCGCCCAGCACAGGAAGTACGTCGCGCTCCAGACGGGACCAAACCCGCTTGGCGTGGGCTGGTTTTATGCTGCCTAGTCGATTGTTGTGCCAGTTTGTCGCTACGACCCGAAAAGTCTTCTCGGCTGAGTAATCACGGCCAGGCTTGTGCACCATCGGATCTTTACCTTCGGCGAGCGCGCCCTTGGCGATCCTTTTCAACTCCCGCGCCGCGGAAATTCCGACCTTTGGATAGGCACCAAACGATAAGAGCTTCTCCTTGCCGCGGTACCGATACTTCATCTGCCAAAGTTTGGAGCCGTTGGCTTTCACGAGCACAAACAACCCTTCTCCGTCTGGCAGCTTGTAGTTTCTCTCAGCAGGATTCGCCTTTTTGATCTTCATGTCCGTCAACGGCATCGGGGGTATCACTCCTTTTCCTTCTCCACGAAAGTACCCCCAAAATACCCCCACACCAAATCCGGCTTCTTACGGACCCATGCGGAAGCAAGCGGACGCGAATCATACGCAACCCGTTGAGATAAATTTGTTTTTTGGAATGATACGGAAGTATGCGAACCCATCCGGATTCGACTATGGTAGCGGAGGAGGGACTCGAACCCCCGACACGCGGATTATGATTCCGCTGCTCTAACCACCTGAGCTACTCCGCCGCACCAAGTCTGCCTTGGGAGGCATGCCGGGGCTTTCGGCCCGCGCGGCAGGCGGCGCATTTACGGCGCAGGGAGCATGGGGTCAACCGCGCAATTCGCGGCTACGCAATTTTCTTTCGCGGTAGATCTACGCGGTGTCTTTGCCGCGGAAAGCGAAGGTCTTCACATGCTCCCACGGCCCGCCGCGATAATGGAAGAGGGAGAGGCCGGAGAAACGGAAACTGCGCGGCAGGATCGTGCCGCCGAGCTGTGCTTGCAGGGCCTTGGCTTCCTTGCCGCTGACCTTGTTCTGGATGGTCACGTGCAGGCGTGGCCTGTGCTGGTCCTGTTGGGTCAGGAGGCCATGAAAACCGTCGGCGAGCAGGTCGCGCAGGTGCAGCATGGCCGGGCTTTCAAGCTTGATCGCCGTCCCCCGCCCCAATGACATGAGTCCCACCACTTCACCCGGCACCGGTGCGAAATCGCGCGCCATGCGTTCGCATACCGTGACCACCTCGCCCTCGCACATGCCGGGCAGTGCGTGGAACAGCGTCACATGCGCTTCGAGGTAGTTGCGTTCGGGCGGGAAGTGCGCGTCACGCAGCGCAGTATAGCGCGCGTGCATGTCATCGGGGAGCTGCGCCGTCAGGATGAGCGGGGCCTCGCTCTCGCTCACATCTCACCGCGCTGGCGGCGGATCTCGAACCACTTCGCGACATTGGCATTATGCTCGTCGAGCGTTTCGGCAAAGGCATGTCCGCCGGTCCCATCGGCCACCATGTAGCGCGCCGTCGTTTCCGCCGGGTTCAGTACCGCCGCGATGGATTCGCGGCCCGGATTGGTAATCGGCCCCTTGGGCAGGCCGACCATGGTGTAGGTATTGTAGTCGTTGATCGCCGCGATTTCCGACTGGCGGATCCGGCGGCCGAGCGGCTTGCCCTTGGTGATCGGATAGATAATCGTCGGGTCGGCCTGCAGCAGCATGCCGTCCTTGACGCGATTGGAGTAGAGGCCGGCCACCATCCTGCGCTCGCGCGCGACGCCGGTTTCCTTCTCCACGATCGAAGCGAGGATGACCGCTTCCTCGATGCTGTCGACGGCGATGTCGTCGCCGCGCTTGGGCCAGGCCTCGGCGAGGTAGTTCTTCATCGCCGCCTGCATGCGCGCGAGCACTTCGCCCCGGCTTTCGCCGCGCTCGAAATCATAGGTGTCGGGCAGGACCGATCCTTCTGCAGGGACCGGGATTTCGCCGGTCAGCAGATCTTCCGCCATCAGCCGCTCGTAGACCATGATCGAAGGCAGGCCTTCGGGAATGGTCACGAAGCGGCGGATCACCTCGCCATGCTGGAACGTGTCGAGAATGCGCGCCGGGCTGGCGCCCGACGGCAGCAGGAACTCGCCCGCCTTGATAGGATCGCCCGAGCCGAGAATTTTCGCACGCAGCAGGAAGCCGTCGGCAGAACCGATAAGCCCCTCGTCCTCCAGCTTGTTCGCCACCGAGGTCAGCGTCGCGCCGGAGGGGACGATGAAGTTCGTATCCTCCTCCACATCCGCGCCGTCCCACCAGCCGGAGGCGAACCAGATCGCGCCGATCGCCAGGACAAGCGCGGCAACCGCGCCGATAATCAGCGCACCGGTCTTTTTCACGTCAGTCGACTTTCTTGACGATCAGCGAGGCATTGGTCCCGCCGAAACCGAAGCTGTTGTTGAGCGCGGCATGCACTTCGCGCTTGCGGGCCGTGTGCGGCACGAGGTCGACGCCTTCGGTGCCTTCGTCCGGATCGTCGAGGTTGAGCGTCGGCGGGACGATCTGGTCGCGGATCGCAAGGATGCAGAAGATCGCCTCCACGGCGCCCGCGCCGCCGAGCAGATGGCCGATAGCCGACTTGGTCGAACTCATCGATGCGCCGCCGAGATTGTCGCCCAGCACGCGCTTGACCGCGCCGAGTTCGATCGTGTCGGCCATGGTCGAGGTGCCGTGGGCGTTGACGTAGTCGATATCGCTCGCCTCCATGCCCGCTTTCTTCAGCGCCATGCGCATGGCGAGTTCGGCGCCCTTACCCTCGGGGTGCGGAGCGGTGACGTGATAGGCATCGCCTGAGAGGCCGTAACCGACCACCTCGGCATAGATCGTCGCGCCGCGCGCCTTGGCGTGCTCGTATTCCTCCAGCACCACCACGCCAGCACCTTCGCCCAGCACGAAGCCCTCGCGGTTCTTGTCGTAGGGGCGGCTGGCCTGCTCGGGTCGGTCGTTGTAGCCGGTGTTGAGTGCACGGGCCTGCGCAAAACCGGCAATGCCGAGCGGATTGATGGTCGACTCGGAGCCGCCGGCAAGCATGATGTCGGCATCGTCGTCGCGGATCATGCGCGCGGCATCGCCGATCGAATGGGCGCCGGTCGAGCATGCGGTGACGACGGCGTGGTTCGGCCCCATCAGGCCGTAGCGGATCGAAACCTGCCCGCTGACGAGATTAATGATCCGGCCGTGGACGAAGTGCGGGCTGACCCGGCCCGGACCGCGTTCGTGCAGATTGACCGACTCCTGCTCGATCCCCGGCAGTCCGCCGATCCCTGCACCGATCGAGACGCCCGCGCGCTCCTTGGTGGCCTGGTCCATCTCGGTGAGACCGGCATCTTCCAGAGCCTGCCCGGCGGCGTCGAGGCCGTAGACGATGAACGGATCGACCTGCCGCTGGATCTTGGGATCGACGCGCTTGTCCGGATCGAAGCCCCATTCGTGGTCCTTGGACTTCACCTCGCAGGCGATCTGCGCCTTCTGGTTGCTGGCGTCGAAGCGGGTGATCGGCCCCGCCCCACTCTTGCCCGCGATCAGGTTGGACCAGCTGGTTTCCACATCGCCGCCCAGGGGGGTGACGAGGCCAAGACCGGTAACGACCACACGACGCATGTATTTCTCCGAATAAAAGACAACAGGCCCGGCCCTTATCGGGTCGGGCCTGTCCGTTCCCGCCAATGAAGCAAGTTTGCCGAAAAGCGGCGGGTTTAGCGCCTAGGCGTTAGTCCTTGTGCTCTTCGATGTATTTGGTCGCGTCGCCGACGGTCGAGATCTTTTCGGCCGCATCGTCGGGGATTTCGACGCCGAATTCTTCTTCGAAGGCCATGACCAGCTCGACGATGTCGAGGCTGTCTGCACCGAGATCGTCGATGAAGCTGGCCTCCTGGGTCACCTTGTCGGCTTCGACGCCGAGGTGCTCGACGACAATCTTCTGCACGCGGTCGGCAGTATCGCTCATTTTTGTCCCTCTCGAATTCATGGGGGTTTGGAAATTGGCTTTCGCCCTAATGAACGCCGCGGGCGAGCGCAAGGGGCTGGCGCATCTCGCCTGCAATTGACCTGTCACACGGCGAGCGTATTATCCGGGCAACACGCAAGGAGACCATCATCATGAAACGCCTCGCTTTTGCCGCATCCGCCCTGCTCGCCGCCGCCTCGCCGCTACCTCTGCTGGCGCAGGACGCCGCACCGCAGGAAAGTGCCGCAGTGCTTGACACCGGCACGGGCGCGCAGATGACGCCGATCCCGGGCTGGAGCCGCGAGATGCGGGGCGACATAATGGTCTTCACCGCGCCCGAAGGCGATGCCACCGCAGCGGTCGTCGGGGTCGACGAGGCGGCCGATGGCGCAGCCGCCGTTTCCGCCGCTTGGGCGAAGCTGGACCCGGCTTTCGACCGAGAGGTCCTGATCGCCCAAGACCCCCCGGCCCGCGATGGCTGGGATCAGATTACCGTGGTCAATTACAAGACCTCTCCAGCCGAGCAGCTCGCCATACAAGGCATCGGCCTGCGCAAGGGCGACACCTGGACCGTGGTGCTGATCAATGGCGCAATCGCGACCATTGCCAAGCGTGGGGCACAGCTCAATCAAGCCTTCGGGTCGCTGCGTCCGACCGACTTCGAGCGCGAGAGCTTCGCCGGGCGTGATGCCAACGAATTGACGCCCACCCGCATCGCCGAGCTGACCGGCCACCTGAGCGAGGCGATGGAGGGGCTCGAAATACCCGGCGTCGGACTGGCGCTGGTACAGAACGACCGGATCATCTGGGAAGGCGGCCTCGGCACGACCGAGATCGGCGGCGGACAGGAAGTGGACGAGGACACCAGCTTCATGGTCGCCTCCAACACCAAGGGCATGGCGACGCTGCTGCTCTCGACGCTGGTCGACGAAAGCAAGCTTGCTTGGGACCAGAAAGTGACCGAGGTCTATCCCGAATTTCGCCTCGGCAGCGCAGAGACGACCGACAGCGTACTGGTCGAGCATCTCATCTGCGCCTGCACCGGCCTGCCCCGCAAGGACATGCAGTGGGTGATGAACACCAGCCGCGACACACCGGCGAGCGACACCTTCGTCCAGCTCGCTGCGACCGAACCGACCAGCGGCTTCGGCGAAGTGTTCCAGTACAACAACCTGATGGCCAGCGCGGCAGGCTACATCGGCGGGCACCTGATCTATCCCGACATGGAAATCGGCGCCGCCTTCGACCGCGCGATGGACGAGCGCATTTTCGGGCCGCTCGGCATGACGCGTACGACCTTCGACTATGCCAAGGCGATGGACGACAATTGGGCGCGGCCGCATGCGCGCGGCTTCGCAGGTCCGGTCGAAACCGCGCCGATGCAGTGGAATTGGATGGTGTACCCCTATCGCCCCGCAGGCGGCGTGTGGTCCACCGCGCATGACATGGCGCTCTACGCGCTCAACGAGCTGCGCGAAGGAACGCTGGCGGACGGGACCGATCTCGTCTCTGCGGAGAACCTGCTCAAGCGACGCGAGCGTTACGTCCCGATCGGCGAGGACAGCTGGTACGGAATGGGCCTGATGGAGAGCGCAAATCTCGGCAAGTCGATCTATTACCACGGCGGCAGCCTGATCGGCTTCAAGAGCAATTTCTGGTTCATTCCGGAGGACGGCGTGGCCGCCGTGCTGCTGACAAATTCGGATACCGGCCAAGGCCTGCTCGGCCTGTTCCAGCGCAAGCTGCTCGAAGTGCTCTACGATGGCGACGACGAGGCGGACGAGAACCTTGCCGCAGCGGTCAGGCTGGGTGCGGAAGCGCGAGAGAAGGGCCGCGAAGGGATCGTCGAGAAGGGCGATGCCGAGGTGCTCGGCGCTCTCGCCCCGCGCTACGTGAATGACGAACTGGGACCGCTGACCATCAGCAGCGAGGGTGGAACGACGTTCGCGACCGTCACTTCGGGCACGACTGCCATCGGCACGAGAGCCAATGACGACGGCACCCAATCGATCATCATGATGACCCCGGGCTTCTTCGGCTTCCCGCTGGTCGTGGGTGAAAGCGACGGCAAACG
The DNA here is from genome assembly GCF_051195295.1 of Qipengyuania sp. 902. NCBI lineage: Bacteria > Pseudomonadati > Pseudomonadota > Alphaproteobacteria > Sphingomonadales > Erythrobacteraceae > Qipengyuania > Qipengyuania sp. 902. Next base: position 19,632 of record NZ_JBNJLJ010000003.1, read on the forward strand.
CACGCTGACCCTGCTGGATGCCCAGCATAATTACGTGTTCGTGGAAGAGGCAGGCTGAAGCGAGACAAATCCGCGCCGCATCGCAGCTGGGCCCGGACCCGCTTTCCGTGTGAGGGGTTGGTTCAATATCAACCTCTTACAAAGGGAAGCAAACCATGAGCAGCAGTACTTTCAAGAGCCTGACGGATACGACGTTCGATTCGGTCGAAGGCTATCGCAAGGCCGCCGAAAAAGCCGACAGTCCGCAATTGCAGCAGGCCCTCAACCAGCGCCTCCAGCAGCGTGAAGAGACGCTTCGCCAGATGAACGCGGAACTCGAGCGCCAAGGTGACGATCTCGTCACCAAGGGCACCATGACCGGCGAGGCGCACCAGATGTTCGCCAGTATCTCCGACATGTTCGAAAGCGGCGATGAAGCCGCTGCCGAACGCGTCGAGGAAGGCGAGGACTACATCAAGAACAAGTTCCAGGAAGCGATCGAGAGCAACCAGCTCGAAGCGCAGGAACGCGCCGTGGTCGAGCAGTGCTATAACGAAATCTGCGAAGGCGAACAGTTCGGCGACATGATCGAAAAGCAGTACGACTGACCCCTCAATCAGTCACAACGGAAGGGCGCGGAGCGATCCGCGCCCTTTTTCGTGTGCGGTTTTGTATCTCGCTTCTCCAGCTAAACCGGCGGCTACCGATTGGGTAGTGCACCCAAGCTAGCTCCACTGGTAGATATGGACAGCGCAAGCGAAACGATAACTCCGCTGGCACCAATGCAATCAAGCGATTGGCCAACAGGAGGCATGACCATGCAAACTCTCAACCAAAACGAACTCGACCTGATCGGCGGTGCAGGACCGCTCGATGATGCCGGAACCGCGCTGCAGGTAGCTGCCGGTGTCGGTGGAGCAGCCGCTCTCGTCCCGACCCCGGCATCGCCGTATCTCGCCGGTTTTGCTATCGTGTCCGGCACTCTCGGCACGATGCTAAGCTACGCCGACTCGAAAATCGACTGGACCGAGTGAACGCTGGCCCAGCACATACGGGACCATCGCTGCCGATCGCACCGATGGTCCCCAATCTTGGAAGACAGCATGACGCTACGCATATCACGTACGAAGGTCTGGGCCTTGATGCTCGCATCGCTGACCGCAGCGGTCGTTCTCGCGGTTGGAATCCAATTCGTCGCGCCATTAAGCCAACTGCAGCCAGCTCCGTGGGTCGAACTGGCACTGCCCATCCTGCCCATCGTCCTTGTCGGCATATACATCTTGCGCCGACGATGAGGCTTTAGACCTTAGCCGGAGTGATCCTCGCTGCGTTCCGGCGCATCGCGCTTGGCAGCGTTGCTGTTCATGTCGGTTTTCTCGGCCTCGCTGGCGGCCTTCTGTGCTTCCAGCGCCGCTCCGCCGAGGCGGATGTGGACATCGCGCAACTGGCTGGGTGCGACCACGCTCGGCGCGCCCATCATCAGGTCCTGCGCTTTCTGGTTGAGCGGGAAAGCGATCACCTCGCGGATGTTCGGTTCGTCGGCGAGGAGCATCACGATCCGGTCGATGCCGGGCGCGGAGCCACCGTGCGGCGGTGCGCCGAGCTTGAACGCCTCGATCATGCCGCTGAAGTTCGCATCGACATCTTCCTGCGTATAGCCGGCGATTTCGAAGGCCTTGTACATGATGTCCGGGCGGTGGTTACGGATGGCGCCACTGGACAGTTCGTAGCCGTTGCAGACGATGTCGTATTGCCAGGCGAGGATATCGAGCGGGTCCTTGGTTTCCAGCGCTTCCATCTCGCCCTGCGGCATGGAGAAGGGGTTGTGGCTGAAGTCGACCTTCTTCTGCTCCTCGTCGTACTCGAACATCGGGAAGTCGACGATCCAGCAGAACTTGAAGCAGCCCTCCTCGATCAGGCCGAGTTCTTCTGCCACTCGGGTGCGCGCGGCACCGGCCAGCTTGGCGGCGTCCTTTTCCTTGCCTGCGGCGAAGAACAGGCCGTCGTTCTCGCCCAGCCCTAGCTCGGCATAGAGCTTTTCCATGCCCTCGGGTCCGTGGTTCTTCGCGATTGGGCCGCCGAACTCGCCGCCCTTGCGGGTGACGTAGCCGAGACCCGCGAAACCTTCGCGGCGGGCCCAGTCGTTCATCTCGTCGAAGAACTTGCGGCTCTTCTCATGCGTGTTCGGAGCGGGGATCACGCGGACCCGGCCACCGCCGCCGACGATCTTTTCGAACAGGCCGAAACCGCTCTTCTCGAAGTGGCCGGTGACGTCCGATATGATCAGAGGATTGCGCAAGTCCGGCTTGTCGCTGCCGTATTTCAGCATCGCTTCGGCATAGGGGATGCGGGGGAACTCGCCCGCGGGCGTCACGCTCTTGCCGTCGGCGAATTCCTCGAACACGCCAGCGAGCACCGGCTCGATCGCCTGGAACACGTCTTCCTGCGTGACGAAGCTCATCTCGAAGTCGAGCTGGTAGAATTCCGGGCTGCGGTCGGCGCGCAAATCTTCGTCGCGGAAGCACGGCGCGATCTGGAAATAGCGGTCGAATCCGGCGACCATCAGCAGCTGCTTGAACATCTGTGGCGCCTGCGGAAGCGCGTAGAAACGGCCCGGATGCAGGCGGCTGGGCACGAGATAATCGCGCGCGCCTTCGGGACTCGATGCGCCCAAGATCGGCGTCTGGAACTCGCTGAAGCCCTGGTCGGTCATGCGGCGGCGCAGCGAAGTGATCACGCGGTTGCGTAGCATGATATTCGCGTGGACGCGCTCGCGGCGCAGATCGACGAAGCGATACTTGAGGCGCGTTTCCTCAGGATAGTCCTCGGCGCTGTTGACGATCAGCGGCAGGTCTTCGGCGCGGCTCTGCACCTCGACCGAGCGGGCGAAGACCTCGATCTCGCCGGTCGGGAGATTCTTGTTCACCGCCACATCGTCGCGCGCCTTCACCGTCCCGTCGATGGTGACGACCGATTCCAGCTTGATCCGGTCGAGGATCGGCAGCGCCTCGCTATCCTCGTCCGCCACGATCTGCGTGATGCCGTAATGGTCGCGCAGGTCGACGAACAGCACGCCGCCATGGTCGCGCTTGTTATGCACCCAGCCCGACAGGCGAACGGTATCGCCGACATTGTCCTTGGTCAGCGCGGCACAGGTGTGGGTACGATAGGCGTGCATCTAAAATCTTTCCATTTTCGGATGTATGGCGCTAGGGGCGTCCCGACTTTGGGGCGACGCGCTCCTCTAACAGGAATCGCGCGCGCTAACAGGGCACCTGCGGCTTTTTGTCAAGGTTCGCAGAGGCCGAGGGCGGTACTCCGCTCCACAGACAGAAAAGATACGATGAAGATACACGACCTTATTACCACCACCGACGCGCTGGCCGATCTGTGCGAGCGCCTGGCGAAAAGCGATTTCGTCACCGTCGACACCGAATTCATGCGCGAAAACACCTATTGGCCGGAACTGTGCCTGGTGCAGATCGCAAACGAGGAAGAGGCCGCGGCGATCGATCCGCTGGCCGAGGGGATCGACCTTGCGCCGTTGTGGGACCTGATGTGCGACAATGAGGATGTGCTCAAGGTCTTCCACGCCGGTGGGCAGGATGTGGAGATCGTCTATAACTTCACCGGCAAGACCCCTCAGCCGATCTTCGACACGCAGATCGCGATGATGGCGATCAGCCAGTCCGAACAGATCGGCTATGCCAATCTCGTCGAAAGCTGGCTCGGCATCACGGTCGACAAAGGCGCGCGCTTCACCGACTGGAGCCGCCGCCCGCTGACCGACCGGCAGATCGAATATGCCATCGGCGACGTGACGCATCTGTCGAAGATCTTCCCCAAGATCCTCAAGAAGCTGATCAAGACCGAACGCGGCGGCTGGCTCGACGCGGAAATGGACAAGCTGGCCGATCCGGAGAACTACGCCAACGACGCAGGCCAGGCGTGGAAGCGCATCCGCTCGCCCGGCCGCAATCCGCAGGTGCTCGGCCGCTTGAAGGCGCTGGCGGCTTGGCGCGAAGGCGAGGCGCAGCACAAGAACATCCCTCGCGGGCGCATCATGCGCGACGAGACGCTGGCCGACATCGCCAGCCACCCACCGAAGAAACAGCCCGACCTCACCAAGGTGCGGGGCCTGTCGAATGCATGGAAAGACAACGACATCGGCAAGCGTCTGATGAAAGTGCTCGAAAAGGCGGAGCCGCTGTCGAAGGACGAAATGCCCGACAAGCCCAAGCGGGGCGCGCCGCTCGGCAAGGAAGGCGCGTTGGTGGCGGACCTTCTGAAGCTGCTGCTGAAGATTCGCGCTCGCGAGATCGACGTCGCCGCCCGGCTGCTGACCAAGGCGGACGAGATGGAAGCCCTCGCCGCCGGCGTGCGCGATCTGCCGATCCTGCAGGGCTGGCGCTACGAGGTGTTCGGCAAGGACGCGCTCGAACTGGTCGAGGGCCGCATGGCCTTCGCCGTACGAGACGGCCGCCTGCTGATGACCCACATCGACGACATGCAGAGCGAGATGGTCGAAACGCAGGCGGCGGAGTGATCGCACTGTCCCGCTCGTCCTGAGCTTGTCGAAGGACCGTCCTTTTAGACTGGACCGTCACTCGAAAAGAAGTACGGCCCTTCGACAAGCTCAGGGCGAACGGTCTAGAAACTGGAGATCATGTCCACCTACCTCCCAACCCTCAAGCAGCTGCAATATCTCGTGGCGCTGCACGAGCATGGCCATTTCGGTCGCGCGGCGGAGGCGAGCTTTGTCTCCCAGTCGACGCTCTCCGCCGGGATCCGCGAGCTGGAATCGCTGCTCGGCGTGACGCTGGTCGAGCGCAGCCGCCGCGTGGTGCGGTTCACTGCGCTCGGCAACCAGGTGGTGGACAAGGCGCACCGAATCCTGCGCGAGGCGGAGGAGCTGGCGGACCTCGTGCAGGCCGCAGGCAAGCCGCTCGCGGGGCAACTGCGCATGAGCGTGATTCCGACGATCGCGCCCTTCCTCCTGCCGCGCTTCCTGCCGCGCCTGCGCAAGGAGCGCCCCGATCTCGAGCTATTCCTGCGCGAGGAGACCAGCCACGACGCGGTCGAATCGCTCCAGCACGGGCGGGTCGATTGCGTGCTGCTCGCCCTCCCCTTTCCGACCGGCGAGGTGGAGACGGCGCATATCGCCGACGACGAGCTTTACGTCGCCTTCCCCGAAAACGACCCGCGCGATCCGCCCGAGAGCGTCCCGCCGAGCATGATCGACGATGGCCGCCTGCTGCTGCTGGAAGACGGGCACTGCCTGAAAGACCATGCGCTCGCCGCCTGCAACCGCCCCGAACTGCGCGGCTCGACCACCATGATCGGCACCAGTCTGCACACGCTGGTGCAGATGGTCGACAACGGCCTCGGCCTGACGATGCTGCCGAAAATGGCCGTCGACGCGGGCATATTGAGCGGCACCAAGGTCGTCGCCCGCCCCCTCAAGAGCAAGAGCGCCACCCGCGAGATCGCCCTGATCTGGCGCAAGAACTCGCCCCGGCGGGACGACTTCGAGCTACTGGCGGAGGAGTTGCGGGCGGGATAAGTCGGGGCTGAGCCTACTCCCCAAACCCGCTCAGCCTGAGCCTGTCGAAGGCCACTCGCCAACGGTGGCCTATAGCGTGTCACCCTTGTCGGCTTTTCCCTAACTTGGAAATTCTCTCCCAATCATCCGCTATCAGCGCCTCCTTTTTCGCCCTGCTCCAGCCTTTAATTTGACGCTCGGCATCAAAAGCGTCGTCGCGTGTCGGGAAGTCTTGGGACCACACGAGCCGAACAGGCAGACGCTTGGCCGTGTACCCACCAAGCGCACCGGATTGGTGCTGGCTAACGCGCAGCTCGATATCGTCGGTATGTCCGGTGTAATAGCTGCTATCGTTGCAGGACAGAATGTAGCAATAGAAAGCCATGCGGTTGGCTAGCCTCAGCGCGTGGCCTTCGACAAGCTCAGGCTGAGCGGATGTGATAGTCCGAACTCAATCCAAGTGCTTCAAGCCAACCCGCAGATAATCCCAACCAGTAATCACCGCCAGCCCCGGTGCTGCCCAGAGGCTAACCACGCTAATGCAGACCGCGGGCTATTGCCTAGCAACAGCGAGCCAAGACACCCGCTGCATTGCTTCGGTCTCGGCTGTTAGTGCGGTGTCATATATCCCGCATTCCGGTCCGAGTGGACCCCACTCCGCGCCATCGCATCTGATAGGTATACGAGCCGTCATCTCGCTTAGATATGATGACCTGCTCGGTATCATCGGGCTTTGTGTGCTGGCGAACGAACTTGACCATTGAACAACCCCATTGTCGTTTACGTCTGCAAACCATTCAAACGACAGAGTTTCCGCTCATTTTCCTACAGGAGCCTTTTCTGTCATTCGGATCGGATGTTTGCAGGATTGAACACACCAGCACACAACACGCGATTTCTGCCGCGCATTGGCTTGCTTCAGTTTGCGAACTGAAAGGTGACACATCGCCGCGTCCAATCGCTCGCAATCCCGCGTTCTCCGCGCCCTTCAACCCAAACCGCAGTTTTGCAAGACACCCCGGTCAGCGGTCCACGCCCCCGCTCAATCCATGTGTTTCAAGCCGACCCGCAGATAGTCCCACCCGGTAATCACCGTCAGCACCGCCGCCGCCCACAGGCTGACGAGACCGTAGGTGTGCGGCACATTCGCCTCCATCGCGCCGACCATCACGGTCCAGTCCGGCAGGCCCTGCCCCAGGATGAGCGAGCCGAGCGCCATCATCTGGAAGGTCGTCTTCCACTTGGCGAGGCGGCTGACGGGGACCGAGACTTGCAGCGGGCCGAGGAACTCGCGCAGGCCCGACACGGCGATCTCGCGCATCAGGATGATCAGCCCCGCGATCACATGCGCGTCGCCAACGTATGGCCCGCGCAGCACGCCCTGCGCCGCCAGCACGAGGATCACCGCGGCGACCATGATCTTGTCCGCGATCGGATCGAGGAAGATGCCGAGCTTCGATACCGTCCCGCTGGTGCGCGCGAGGTAGCCGTCGAAATAGTCGGTGATGCCCATCGCGCAGTAAAGCACGAAGGCGGCGAGATAGCCTTCCTCCCACCCCGGCCACCACAGCAGGAAGGCCAGCAACGGGATCGCGAAGATGCGCGTCAGCGTCAGGATGTTGGGCAAGGTGAGCATCGCCCCTCCCCTAGCGAGTTACGGCTCGCCGCAAAAGTCGCCGATTGTCCTTGTCCGCTACGGCGTTGCGCCTCTACACGGGTCGCCGAATGACGGGGCCATTCCCGGGGGGTCATGCTTACATCCACGCATCTGCTGCGCACGAGGCGGTTCCTGCCGCTGTTCGTCACGCAGCTGTTCAACGCCTTCAACGACAACCTCTACAAGACCACCATGGTCCTGTTCGTGGTCTATGCGGTCTACAGCGACCCGGCCACCGAGGCGAGTTTCAGCGGTCTGGCATCGGGCCTGTTCATCCTGCCCTTCTTCCTCCTCTCCGCGCTGGCCGGGCAGCTGGCCGACATGCGCGACAAGGCGAAGATCATCCGCACGGTAAAGGCGTGCGAGATCGGGCTGATGATCATCGGCGCGAGCGGGCTCTACCTCGCTTACAACGGCATCATGGTGCACACGGTGGCGATCCCGCTGCTGCTGCTGGCACTGTTCCTGACGGGCGTGCAATCCACCTTCCTCGGCCCGATCAAATACGCGATCCTGCCGCAGCATCTGAAGAAAGACGAGGTGCTGGCGGGCACCGGGCTGGTGGAAGCGGGGACCTATGTGGCGATCCTCGCGGGCACGATCCTCGCCGGGCCGATCGCGGTGGACCACACCGGCTGGGCGGCCATCGGCATCATTGTGACCGCCTGCATCGGCTATCTCGTCAGCCGCCAGGTTCCGTCCGCCCCGCCCATGGGCGAGATCGAGAAGCTCGACTGGCATATCCTGCGCGCCTCGGTGAAGCTGGTGCGCGACACGATGCACAACAAGGAAGTCTATTACGCGATCCTCGCGATCAGCTTCTTCTGGACCATCGGCGCGGTGCTCTTCATCCAGTTCCCGCCGCTGGCCAAGAACACGATCATGGCCAGCCCGGAGGTCGCCAGCCTGTTCCTCGTGGTCTTCTCCATCGGCGTCGCGATCGGGTCGATCGCGGTCAATGCGCTGCTGAAGGGCCGCGTTTCGGCGCGCTACTCGCCGGTATCGGTGATCGTCATGGGGCTGTTTGTGGTTGCGTTCTACGTGGTCGCGAAGATGTGGGAGGCGGACCAGCCGCAAACCCTGCTGTCCGTGAGTGAGTTCATCGCCTGGCCCATGGCCGCGATCCTCCTGCTCTGCCTGCTCGGGATATCGGTGGCAGGGGGCATGTTCGTGGTCCCGCTCTACGCCTTCCTCACCACGCGCGTTTCGCCCGACCGAGCATCGCGCACGATCGCGGCGAACAATATCGTCAATTCGGGTGCGATGGTGGCCGGCTCGCTCGCCGCCATGGCGCTGAGCGTGGCAGGCGTGCCGATTACCGAGCAGGTTCTGCTGTGCGCGGCGATGTGCCTGTTCTCGGCCTGGCTCGGCAAGCGGTTGGTCGCGGCTGAAAACGCCGCAGCCGAGGTGGCGGCCGCAGCGGGAGCCTAGATGATGAAGGCGAGAACCGCGGCGACGGTCGCGAAATAGGTCGTCGCGACACCGCGCACGTCGCTGGCGGTGAGAGCCCAGCCGACCGGCTCGCTGGCCGGTATATCGGCAAAGGCCATGCGGCGCTGTGGCAGACTTGCCCGGAACCAGTGCCGGGCGGCTTCGCTCGAAAGGACAAGTGCGCGTCTCATAGTAGGAGTTAACGCTTTCTTAACTGTTTGGTATCCCCCCGGCTTTCAACTGTCGCAAAACGGTACGAAACGGCACAAATTAACCATGTTCGCCGATTGCCAGCCGCATGGAGCGGGGGTAGTCGCGCTACCATGAGAGAGACCCACACCCCCGCCGCCGCCCGCCTGCTGGTCGATTGCCTGATCGAGCAGGGATGCGACCGGATCTTCACCGTCCCGGGCGAAAGCTTTCTTCAGGTGCTCGACGGTCTGGGCCAGCAGGACGCGATCGATGTGGTCACCTGCCGACAGGAGGGCGGCGTCGCCTTCATGGCCTGCGCCGACGGAGCGATGACCGGCAGGCCGGGCGTGGCCTTCGTCACCCGCGGCCCCGGCGCAACCAATGCGAGCATCGGCGTACATGTCGCGATGCAGGATTCGCAGCCGATGATCCTGTTCGTGGGCGACGTCGACAGCTCGATGCGCGACCGCGAAGGCTTCCAGGAGGTCGATCTCAGCGCATTCTTCACGCCAATCGCCAAATGGGCTGCCCGGATCGACAGCGCGGACCGTATTCCGGAGTATATCGCCCGCGCTTATGCGACCGCCATCTCGGGCCGACCGGGGCCGGTCGTGCTGGCGTTGCCCGAGGATATGCTGAGCCGGAATACCGACGCCACGCCGCGCCCGAGAGTGGAGCGCCCGGCGCAAGCACCCTGCCCCGACGCGATGCAGGCGATGATGGCGCTGATCGCCGATGCCGCCGCGCCGCTCGCGATCGTCGGCGGAGCGGGCTGGAACCCCAAGGCCCGCGAGCATTTCCAGCTGTTCGCGGAACGGCTCGGCATTCCGGTGGCGACGGCATTCCGCAGGCAGGACGCGATTTCGCCCAGCAGCCCGGTGTACGCCGGAAATCTCGGATACGGCCCCAACCCGAAACTTGTCGAGCGGGCGAAAGACGCCGATCTGATCCTGGCGGTCGGTGCCCGGCTCGGCGAGGCGACGACCGACGGCTATACCGTCCCGCCGCCGACCGCGCCGGACCGTAAGCTGGTCCACATCCACCCGGATGCGAACGAGCTCAACAGCGTCTATCCCGCCGATCTCGCGATCTGCGCCAGCATGGACGAATTCGCCGAAAGCGCCGCGCTATGGGACGAGGGCGAGGTGATCGACTTCGATGCCGGGGCCGAGGCACACGCCGAATGGGAAGACTGGGCCACGGCCCACCCCAACGGCCACACGCTCGACATGGGGCAGGCCGTCCAGTTCATGCGCGACACTCTCCCCGCCGACACGATCATCTGCAACGGTGCAGGTAATTTCGCCGGTTGGTGGCATCGGTACTGGCGCTATAACGGCTTTCCCAGCCAGCTTGCACCGACCTGCGGCGCGATGGGTTACGGCGTGCCAGCAGCCGTGGCTGCTGCGCTGCGCTTTCCGGAGCGAACGGTTGTCGCCGCGGCGGGTGACGGCGATTTCCTGATGAACGGGCAGGAACTGGCGACTGCCGTTCAGCACGGCGCCAAACTGATCGTGATCGTCGTCGACAACGGCGCTTACGGCACCATCCGCATGCACCAAGAACGCGAATTTCCCGGCGAGGACCGGATCAGCGCGACGCGCCTCGCCAATCCCGATTTCGCAAAACTGGCCGAAGCCTTCGGAGGCTGGTCCGCGACCGCGGAGACGACCGAAGAGTTCAAGGACGCGCTCGTGGCTGCCGAAGGCCGCAGCGGACTGCGCCTGATCCATTGCCGCATCGACATCGAGCAACTCGCAGCGAGCGGCGCAAGCGTCAGCGGGCTGCGCGAACGTTAGGCACCAAGAAGGGCCGCCCCGGTATTGCGGAGCGACCCTTCTTTCTGGTTATCTAAACAGCCTTAGACGTCGTTGCCAAGCTTGCCTTCGACTTCGCCCTTGAACTGCTGGGCTTCGCCCTTGGCTTCCTGCTGGCGGCCTTCGGCGCGCGTCTCGGGATCGTTCGACTGCTGTTTCACATTGCCGGCGGCTTCGTTGGCATTGCCTTTGATCTTTTCGGTAAGTTCACCCATGGGTTCTCTCCTATGCTGTGGAGCGCGATTTTCTGCGCTGTTACAGGCAATTAACGGAAAATCAGCCCTGTGGTTCCGCGGGGTTACGCCAGTCCGAAAGCACCGTGCGACAAGCCGACATCAGCGCTTCGTCATCCCGCCATCCACCATATATTCCGACCCCGTCACGTAAGACGCGGCATCTGACAGCAGGAACAGCGCGACGTTGGCGACTTCCTCTGCATCGCCGAAACGACCGAGCGGGACCTGCGACTTCACCTGTTCGCGGAATTGCTCTTCCCGCTTCTCATCCATATCGGCGCGGTTGATGAAGTTTGTCTCGATCGGCTCAGGTGAAACCGCGTTCACGCGGATATTCCGCTCCGCCAGCGCGCTGGTCCAGCTGCATGCGAGCGAGAGGCAGGCAGCCTTGGTCGCGGCTTAAACCGCGCCTTGCGCCTGGCCGAGATAGGGCGCGACCGAAGCGCTGAGCAGCACCGCACCGCCGTCTTTGATGTCGTCCATCAGCTCGGCCATCTGCAAGACCGGCTCGCGAACATTCGTGTTCATCATCTGGTCGAAGAAATGGGCGTCGTTCTTCTGGTTCGGGCGAAACTTGCCATAGCCTGCATTAAGCCAAAGCCCGTCGATGCCGTCCCACTTTTCGCGTACCGCCTTCGCCAAGTCAGCAACAGCGCCGGGATCGGAGGCATCGTTCTTGAGCACGAGCGATCCTTCCGGCAATGCCTTGCGCGCATCTTCGAGATGGTCGTCGCTATGGCCGGTGACGGCGACACGGCCGCCTTCGTTGGCGATCGTTTTGGCAGCTTCGAGGGCGAAGCCGCTGGTACCGCCGGTAATCAGGACAGTCTTGTTTTCGAAACGGTTCACTGGGTTCTCCTAGTGAGTGTGCTTCACGCCACCAACCACGGGCCCTGCCGCGCCGTTCCTGCGCTTCGCCGCGTCAGATGCCCGCCATCTCGAGAATGACCGACCATTCCTCCGGCTTGATCTCCGCCACCGAAAGGCGCGACAGTTTCACCAGTTCGCAGTCGGCAAGTTGGGGCTCCGCTTTGATCTGCTTGAGCGTGACCGGACTCGGCAATTTGGTCTTGGGCTTTACCTTCACCGCGGCCCACTTGCCTTCCGGATCCGTCGGATCGGTGATCCCCGCGACGCTGACCTCGCAGATACCGACGATCTCCAGCCCCTCGCGCGAGTGATAGAAGAACGCCTGGTCGCCGACCTCCATGGCCGCGAGATTGTTCTTGGCACGGTGGTTGCGGACGCCGTCCCACGTGCCTTCCTTCTCGGCGACAAGGTCGTCCCAGCTATATTTGAAGGGTTCCGATTTCATCAGCCAATAGCGCATCGCGTGCTTCGTCCTCTTCGTGTTCCGGGTCTTGCGGCCGCGGCCTAGCCCCTGGGGGTTGCCGTGGCCAGACCCGCGGCCCGAAACTGCGAGGTTAACCGCTTCTTAGGGTGCGCCCGATAGTTCGATCAGATCGAATTCTTGGGGGTCCTCATTGTCTGAGCAATCGTCAGCGTCGTCGAAGGCAGAACGCGCCGGTCGCGCTGCGCTGCCCGCGACACGCAAGCACGATATGGTCACGCTCGGAATCGCACTGGCCGCGATCATCCTTTTCGTCGGCACTGCCGGCGTCGTTTTGCCGACTCTTATCCGCGCCTTCCAGGGTGCAGCGCCATCGCCCGATCTCGCACTGACGAATGCGCTACTCCTCAACATCGCGCTCATTCTCCTCGGCTGGAACCGCTACAAGGCCCTGACAGCAGAGCTCGCGCGTCGCTGCGCATCCGAGGAAGAGGCGCGCCGTCTCGCCGACATGGATCACCTGACAGGCTGCTTCAACCGCCGTAGCCTGACCGTCGCCCTCGCCGAGCTGCTGGCCGAGAAAGCCCATCGCGAACGCGCGCTGGCAGCAGTCGCCGTCGACCTCGACAATTTCAAGCAGATCAACGATCTCAACGGGCACCTTGCCGGCGACGAAGTCTTGCAGGCGATCGCGCGCCGGATCCAGCGCCTTATGCCCGAGGGCGGCCTGCTGGCGCGCCTGGGCGGCGACGAATTCCTGTGTGTCGTCCCCTATCACCCGCAGGTTCCCGACCGGATCGACCAGCTTGCCTCGCGCATGATCGAAAGCGTCGCCGTGCCGGTCGATCACGAAGGCAATTCGATCGACGTCACGATTTCCGTTGGCATCGCATCGAGCACCCAGCTGGATCTTACCGGTCAGGGCACCGTCTCGGCCCAGAAGCTGATGCACAAGGCGGATATCGCCATGTATCACGCCAAGAAGCAGGGCAAGAACCGCTTCTTCTGGTTCGAACCGCCGATGGAGAACGAGCTGCGTTTCCGCAACGAGCTGGAAACCGGCATTCGTCGCGGCATCGCGCAGGGCGAATTCCGCCCCTATTACGAACAGCAAGTCGACCTCGAAACGGGCGAACTGACAGGCTTCGAAATGCTCGCCCGTTGGGACTCGCCCGAACTCGGCGTGATCGGACCCGACATCTTTATCCCAATCGCCGAGGAAATCGGCGTCATTGGCGAGATGAGCGAGCGGTTGATTTCGCAGGCGTTCGAGGATGCCAAGCAGTGGGCGCCGGAGCTGACGCTGTCGGTCAATATCTCGCCCGTGCAGATGCGCGATCCGTGGTTTGCGCAGAAGCTGCTCAAGCTGATGGTCAAGCACAATTTCCCGCCCAACCGTCTGGACATCGAAATCACCGAAAGCTGCCTGCACGAGAATATCGGCATGGTACGCTCGATGATCACCTCGCTGCGCAATCAGGGCGTGCATGTCAGCCTCGACGATTTCGGGACCGGCTATTCCAGTCTCTCGCAGCTGCGCACCCTGCCCTTCGATCGGCTCAAGATCGACCGCGCTTTCATTTCGGAGCTGACCGACGAAGCGCATGGCGGAAAGCTGGTCGATGCGATCATCTCGATGGGCGACGGCCTCAAGCTGCCGATCACGGCCGAGGGCGTCGAAAACGAGCAGGTGCTCGAGGCGTTGAAGGCGATGGGCAAGCTCAAGGGACAGGGCTATCACTACGGTCGCCCGGAACCTGCCGACAAGGTGCTCGAGCGCCTGCAGAAACAGGGCCGCCTGTCCGACGACGACGCGAGCAACGTGACCGCGGTCGATTTCGGCGACCAGAGCTCCTCGGCACGCGAAAGCGACGCGCGAGCCAGCTAAGCCGCCTTGCACACTGGACGCTGCGGCTGCCAGTGCATAGATGCGCGGCATTATGCGCGTCGAATTCTCCAAGATGCACGGCCTTGGCAACGATTTCATCGTGCTCGATGCGCGCGAGGTCAGCTTGCCTGCCATCGACACCGGGGTCGCGCGTGCCCTGGCGGACCGGCGTACGGGGATAGGCTGCGACCAGTTGATCGTCCTTGAGCCGAGCGAGACTGCGGACTTCCGCATGCGCATCTTCAATAACGACGGCGGCGAGGTTGGGGCCTGCGGCAATGCCAGCCGCGCGGTGGCCCTGCTGCATGGCTCTGCGGCGAGCGTCGAGACGTCGGGCGGCACGATTAAGGTGGAACCGACGGAGAATGGCGCCAGCGTCGATATGGGCGAACCCCGCTTCGATTGGGACGCCATCCCGCTCGAATACGCTATGGATACAACCGTAATGCCGGTCGGCTGGGACAGCCTCGACCAGCCGGGCGCGGTCAATGTCGGCAATCCGCATGTGATCTTCTTCGTGGAGGATACCGACGCGGTACCGCTCGACAAGATCGGCCCGGAGATTGAGACCGATCCGCTGTTTCCCGAGCGTGTAAACGTGAACGTGGCGACCATCGGGAGCCGCACGCATATTCGCCTGCGTGTGTGGGAGCGCGGTGCAGGCCTGACCCGCGCCTGCGGCACCGGCGCCTGCGCCACGGCTGTCCACGCGATGCGACGCGGCCTTGTCGAGCGCGAGGTGACCGTCTCCCTGCCCGGCGGCGATCTCCTGATCGTGTGGAGCGAGGACAATCGCATCCGCATGACCGGCCCCGCGACCGAAAGCTATCGCGGTAGCTTCGAATGGAGCGATTTCGCGTGAGCGAGGCGCAGGTCATTTCGCTCGGCTGCCGACTCAATATCTCCGAGAGCGAGCAGATCCGGGCGATGCTGGCGCAGGAGCGCGACGTGGTGGTCGTCAACAGCTGCGCCGTGACCAGTGAAGCCGTCCGCCAGACGCGGCAGGCGATCCGCCGCGCGCGCCGCGCGAATCCGCACGCGCGCTTGCTGGTGACCGGATGCGCTGCCGATATCGAGCGCGATCAACTCGCCGCCATGCCCGAGGTGGACGGACTGGTGGCCAACACCGCCAAGCTCGATGCGCGCGCGTGGAACGTGCCGGTCGATACGCCGCCAGTCCCGCAGGACCGCACCCGCGCCTTCATCGCGGTGCAGAACGGCTGCGACCATGCCTGCACCTTCTGCGTGATCCCCCATGGCCGCGGGCCGAGCCGGTCGCTGACCATCAAGCAAGTGCTGGCCGAGGTAGAGGGGCACCTGGCGCATGGCGCGCCGGAGATCGTGCTCACCGGCGTCGATGTGACCTCATGGGGCCACGAAATGCCCGATACGCCGCCGCTCGGCGCGCTGGTGCAGGCGGTGCTCGACACATTTCCCGACCTCCAGCGCCTGCGCATGTCCTCGCTCGACGGGATCGAGATCGATCCGCTGCTGTTCGAACTGTTCGCGAGCGAGGAGCGGCTGATGCCGCATCTGCATCTCTCTCTGCAACACGGGCACGATTTGATTCTCAAGCGGATGAAGCGGCGGCACCTGCGCGATGATGCGGTGGATCTCGTCCAGCGCCTGAAGGCCGAACGCCCGAACATCGCCATCGGCGCGGATCTCATCGCCGGTTTCCCGACCGAGAGCGAAGATCACCACGCAGCCAACCTCGCCATCATGGGTGAGCTGAGCATCGTCCACGCTCATATCTTCCCTTACTCGCCCCGCCCCGGCACGCCCGCTGCGCGCATGCCGCAAATAGATCGCGCCATCGTGAAGCGACGCGCCGCCGAGCTGCGTGCTGCCGCCACCACGATGCGCGACGCCTGGCTGGCATCGCTCGTCGATAAACCGCACAGTGTCCTCGCCGAGCGCGACGGGACAGGCTACACGCCGCACTTCGCAAGAGTTTCCGTGCCCCAAGGCACACGCGCCGGTGAAATTCTTACCGTGACGCCCACCCGATACGAGAACGGCCTGCTGCTATGAGCGACAAACCCAGCTGGACAGAGCGCCTGTTCGGCGGCTTCCGCAAGACTTCCGAAAAACTGACCAGCAATCTCACGGAAGTGGTCGGCACCGCCAAGCTCGACGATGCGACGCTGGACGATGTCGAGGATGCACTGATCCTCTCCGATCTCGGCCCCAGCGCCGCCGCTCGCATCCGCGAAAGGCTGCGCGAGAAGCGCTTCGGGCTCGAGATCAGCGAGGCCGAGCTCAAGGAAGCCGTCGCCGAGGAAATCGCCGCGATCCTGCGCCCGGTGGCCAAGCCGCTCGAAATCACCGCCTTCCCGCGCCCGCAGGTGCTCCTGGTGATCGGCGTCAACGGCAGCGGCAAGACAACCACTATCGCGAAGCTCGCTCACCTGTTCCAGGAGGACGATTACGCCGTCATGCTGGCCGCCGGCGACACCTTCCGCGCCGCCGCGATCGGCCAGCTGCAAACCTGGGCCGATCGCATCGACGTGCCGATCGTGCGCGGCCCCGAAGGCGGCGATCCCGCCTCGATCGTCTTCGACGCGGTCAAGCAGGCGACCGACATCGGAACCGATGTGCTGATCGTCGACACGGCAGGACGCCTGCAGAACAAGCGCGAACTGATGGACGAGTTGGCCAAGATCCGCAAAGTTCTCGGTCGTCTCAATCCCGAAGCACCGCATGACGTGGTGCTGGTGCTCGATGCGACCAACGGCCAGAACGCGCTCAGCCAAATCGACGTCTTCAAAGAGGTCGCGGGCGTGACCGGCCTCGTCATGACCAAGCTGGACGGCACGGCACGCGGCGGCGTGCTGGTGCAGGCAGCGGAGCAGTACGGCCTGCCGATCCATGCCATCGGTGTCGGCGAGAAGATCGACGATTTGCGGCCCTTCGATCCCGACCTCGTGGCGCGCGTGATTGCGGGGATGGCGTAGTCGATGTCCGACGACAATAAATCCGTTCGCCCTGAGCCTGTCGAAGGGCCGCACTTCACTTCGAGCGCTGCGCCCAAAGAAGAGGACGGGGCTTCGACAAGCTCAGCCCGAACGGAAATTGAGGCGGAAACCAAACCCAAGCCCAAGTCCGGCTGGCTCAACATCCTGGTCGATTACGGCCCGCTGCTGGTCTTCCTCGGCGTCTACAAGTTCTATCAGCCGCCCGCCGATTCCACCTTCGGCGAGATCGCGGCGGTCATCTACGGCACCATAGCCTTCATGATCGCGGCGGTCGTGGCGCTCACCTTCAGCAAGCTCAAGTTCGGCCATGTCAGCCCCATGCTGATCCTCTCGACCGCACTGATCGTGGGATTCGGCGGCCTGACCATCTGGCTACAGGACGAGCGCTTCATCCAGTTCAAGCCGACCGCGATCTACCTGCTCTTCGGCGTGCTGCTGGTCGGTGGCTGGCTGCGCGGCAAGGCGTTGCTGCAGATCCTGCTCGAGGCTGCGTTCGAGGGCGTCGACCGCGAAGGCTGGCTCAAGCTTTCGCGCAATTGGGGCTTTTTCTTCTTCGCCCTCGCCGCGCTGAACGAGGTGCTGGTGCGGGTGATGGACTTCGAAGGCTGGCTCTGGGCCAAGCTGTGGGTGTTCATGCCGCTGAGCTTCCTGTTCACCTTCACACAAATCCCGATGCTCCTGCGCCACGGCCTCGCGCTGGACGACGCCGACGAGGTAGCCAAGGATGAGCCGCCGACGGCGTAGCGCCCACCTTCTCATGGAAACGCGGAGTCCGTTATCCGGATTGCCGCCTTACGCGCCCATGAGAAACATGTTGATGGTCAGGCGTCCCTCGCCTGGATCGGCGGACAGATTGGCGTTTGGCGGAATGACGCCGGAGTGAAGCGACCAGCCGCGATAGAGAATGAACCGGTCGGGCTGCGCTTCGATCTCTCCGATCATTTCGTATCGGTCGTTGTCGCCATGGTGATAGCCGGAAGACGGTTCGCCTAAGCGATCTTCGGCTCGCACCGCGTCCTCGTATCTTGTCTGACGTTCAGGAGTAATCGCCTCGAAGCCGGTTGCGCGGTGGCGATAGAAAGCGGTGCCGCCGCTCTCGGGACCGAGCAAATAGTGCATTACCGCGATCAGTCCGGCTTCGGAGCCGTCGTAATGCGGGCGGCGCTGGCCGGGCGAGAGATCGTCCGCGCGCTTCGTGACGAGCGAAAATGTCGAAGCTTCAAGCTTGATACCCCGTCTGATTCCGAAAACCTTTTGCAAAACTTCGAACATGAGGCCGCGGCGACGGTCGAGATAAGAGGGATCGGCCCAGGAGCGGATGCCCGGATAGGCCGCACCGCCAGGCTGATATTCAGCTTTCGTGGCTTGGTCGCGCAGCCTGTCGGCCATCCCGCTGAAGCCGTCGATTACGACCACGGGCTGCCGATCAGAACCGAACTGGTGAACGTCGATCTGCGGGCGGGCAAGCGTTTGCATGGCGTCGATGGTCCACGGGCCGACCGCCGATGTCAAACGGTAGGTTTCGCCGGAGAGTCAGATCTCGACCTGACTCCCCAACTCGACCACACGATTAGTCGGCAGGCGGAAGAAATCCATCGCGGTTGCGGCATTCCGCAGCATCCACGCGAATATCTTCTCGCGCCAGATCGGCATGCCTGGCTTGTCGCTGGCGAGCAAGGTCTGGCGGCTGAGGAAGAAGCTGGTGTGCATCATGTCGAACTTGCCGCCGCAGCGCTCCATTTCCGTCAGGCCTTCCGGCACGTTCGTCTCCTGCATGAAGCCGTAATGCAGGATCGCGCGGTAGAACCCGTCGCCGAGGTCGTGGATCTCGCAGCGCTTGTCGCTTTCGACATAAGGGCTGTCGGCGATCAGCACGGTCAGGATGATGACCCGCTCGTGCAGCACCTTGTTGTGCTTGATGTTGTGCAGCAGCGCGCTGGGGACGCCGGCGGTCTGGCTGGCCATGAAGATGGCGGTGCCCGGCACGCGCGTGGCGGAGTTCTTGGCGCTCTTGGCAAAGATTTCGATCGGCAGCGCCGTCTCGCTCATCCGCTCCCGCATCAGCCTGCGCCCTCGCGCCCAGGTGGTGAGCAGTGTAAAGGCGACGAGGCCGACCACCAGCGGGAACCAGCCGCCATCGGGCACCTTCACGAGGTTCGCGGCAAAATACGCCCCGTCCACAATCAGGAAGAACACCACGATCGGCAGGGCGACCCACCATTTCCACTTCCAGACGCCGACGAACAGCACGCCCATCAGGATCGTATCGATCGTCACCGCGCCGGTCACAGCGATCCCATAAGCGGCAGCGAGATTGGACGAGGTCTGGAAGGTCAGCACCAGCACGATCACCGCGACCATCAGCGCCCAGTTGATTACCGGGATGTAGATCTGCCCGGCCTCGGTCTCGCTGGTGTGGCGGATCGAGAGGCGCGGCATGAAGCCCAATTGCATCGCTTGGTGGGTAATGCTGAACGCGCCGGAGATAACCGCTTGGCTGGCGATGAAGGTCGCCATGGTCGCGAGGATCACCAGTGGCAGGCGGTACTCTTCGCTCGCCAGCAGGAAGAACGGGTTGCGGACGACTTCGGCTGCCTGCTCGGGCGGCAGCCCTGCAATCATCGCGCCCTGCCCGAAATAGTTGAGCAAAAGACATGGCATGACGAAGCCGAACCAGCTGAGGCGCATCGGCCCGCGCCCGAAGTGTCCCATGTCCGAATAAAGCGCTTCGGCCCCGGTCACCGCCAGCACGACCGCGCCCAGCGCAAGGAAAGCGATCACGCCGTCGGTCACGAAGAACATGACTGCATAGTAGGGATTGAGCGCCCAGAGGATGTCCGGGTTCTGTACGATCTGGTTAAGCCCCAGCCCGGCAATCACCACGAAATAGACGATCATCACCGGCGCAAAGAGAGCACCGACTTTGGCCGTGCCACGCGCCTGCAGCAGGAACAGTCCAACCAGCAGCACCAGCGCGATAGGAATCACCAGGGGGTCGAGCCGGTGATCGACCACCGTCAGTCCCTCGACTGCCGACAGGACCGAGATTGCGGGCGTGATCATGCTGTCGCCGTAGAAGAGCGAGGTCGCGAATACGCCGAGGAGCACGACCAGCCAAGCGTATTTCGTCTGTCCGATATGGCGGCTGATAAGCGCAAGCAGGGCGAGGCTGCCGCCCTGCCCCTTATTGTCGGCACGCATCAGGATGGTGACATACTGGATCGCCACGACAACCGTCATCGACCAGAAGATCAGGCTGACCACGCCCAGCACGTGCATCCGGTCGATGGCGATGCCGACCGACCCGGAGAAGGTCTCGCGGAAAGCATATAGCGGGCTGGTGCCGATGTCGCCGAAGACGACGCCGATTGCACCGACTGCCAAGGCCGTGCGCGATGCGCCGCCATGGCCATTACCGTGGCCGCCGGTGGAGGGAGTACCCTCGGGCACCGGGTCCTGGACGGTTGCGCTATCGCTCATGAGGAAAAGATGTCCGGCCGCATTGCGTCATTCGCCTGAATGGCAGGGCACTGCCCTGCGCAGGGCGCGCCGATTAGCAGCAAGACTGCCCGCCCGCAACACGATGCCGTGTGGCTGTTTCATTCGGCTGCTTCGGCTTCTACGGCAGCGTCTGAGGCACCAAGCAAGCTGTCCAGCCGCGCGATACGGTCGGCAAGAAGCGGGCGCCAGTCCGCGTTTTCCGGTGCATCTACCAACAATTCCACCCAGAGTTCGCGCGTGCGCTGCGGATCCCCGGCACGAAGCCAGGCGAGTCCGAGGAAGTAGGTTGGCGCGGGGTTGCCGCGCGCGACCGCGTCGGCACGTTCGTAGGCGTTGAGAGCTGCGGGCGTCAGCTGACCCTCGGCATGCTCGACCAGCGAGTTGCCCAAGGCCAGCCAGGCTTCGGAATCGTTCGGGTTCTCGGCGAGCGCATTGCTCAGGAAACGCGCCGATTGGTCGAACTGGCCGCGGCGCGCGAAGGCGTCTGCGGTGACGACGAAGCGGGACGGCAGCACGCCCTCGGCATAGAATTCGCGCCGGGCCTGCACCATGGCCTCGCCCGATTGCGCGGCTTCGCCCCCGGTCGCGGCACGAGGCGCGCCCGCCTGCCCGGGCGAACCCTGGATCGCATAGCCGGCAAGACCGAAAAGCAGCGCGGCCCCGAATAGCGCCCAAACGCTGCGCGGCAGCTTCAGCAGCAAGATGGCCCCGACGAAGGTCAACAGCGCCAGCAGGAGGATCGGCAACCAACTCACGATTGGCGCCTCCGCAGGCGGCCCGCCAGCACCACAGCCGCGATCAGGACCAGCAACGCCGGGATCGCGAACAGCGGCCAGGTCACCGCGCTCACCTCGGGCCGATAGCTGACATAGTCGCCGTAACGCTGGACCAGCCACGCGCGGACCGCCTCGGGATCTTCGCCCGCAGCGATACGGATGCGGACCTGGTGCCGCATGTCGCCCGCCATCGGCGCATCGCTATCCGCAATGGATTGCGACTGGCACTTGAGGCAGCGCAGCGTCTCCATCAGGTCCTGCGCGGCGGCCTCCTGCGCCGGGTCGTCGAGCTGGCGATAGGCGAAGGGCGCGGGCGGCATGCTGTCCTGCGCGGCAAGCGGCAACGCGAGACTCAGAAAAATAGCCGTCATCCCAGCGAAAGCTGGGATCGCTTTCAACCGAGCGCGACACCGATAGCGACCCCAGCTTTTGCTGGGGTGACGACGTTCGCTCATCGCGCCTTCTCCAGTTCGGCCAGCAGCGTCGGCACGTCGCTTTCGCGAATGTCGCCGAGGTGCTGGTAGCGGATGATGCCCCGGCCATCGATCACGAAAGTCTCGGGCACACCCGACGAGCCGATGGCAAGCTGCACCTCCGACAGATCGTCGCGTGCGATTCGCGTGTAGGGATTGCCATGCTGCGCCAGGAAACGCGCCACATCCTCGGGCCGGTCGCGGATCGCGATGCCGACGATGGGCACACCCGCCTCCTTCAACCGCTCCAGCTGCGGCGCTTCGGCAATGCACGGCAGGCACCAGCTGGCCCAGATGTTGAGCAGTCGCGGCGTACCGTCCTTGAAATCAGTGGTCGCGGCGCCACTCGCGCCCTCGGTCGCGGGCGGAAGGTCGAAATAGGGCAGCGCCTCGCCGATCATTCCGCTCTCGACGAAATCGTCTTTCGGCTGGGTCAGCTGGTAGGCTGCCAGGCCAAGGAAACCTGCAAACAGAAACAGCGGAAGCCACACGCGCCAGCTCATGCTATCGCCTCCGTTTCCGCGCGCCGCTCGACGATCCGCCGTGCGATGCGCCGCCGACGAAAATCGGCGATCACGCGACCGACAAGCGCCAGCGCGCCGCCCAGCGCGACCAGCAGGCCGCCGTACCATATCAGCGTGACGAGCGGCTTCCACCACAACCGCAGCTGCCAGCGCCCGTCCGGCGTGCGATCGCCGATGACGGCGTAAAGCTGGCCGTTCCACCGCGTCGACAGCGCGCTCTCGGTCGTTTCCTGCGGCGGTGCCCAGAACCGCCGCGCCTGCGGGGTGAGCATGACCGGCTCGCCGCCGTCATAGCTCGCGCTTAGGCGGCCCTCGATGGCCGTCCAGTTGGGGCCGGCGACCGGCATCACCTCGCTCAGGGTCACAACCCAGGGGCCGACCTGCGTACTTTGCCCAGCCTCGACTGCCGCAAGCCGCTCCTTCGAAAAAGCGCTCTCGCTCGCCATGCCGATCAGGGCCACGGCGATACCGAAATGGGCGACGATCATACCCCACGTGGCTAGCGGCACGCGCTTCAGATTGCGGCCCCGCAGCGGAAGGAAGCTGGCCACGCCAAGTCCGATCCCGAGCGCCAGCCCCAGCAAAGGCAGAATCGCGACGCCGGTGACGAGGCCGAAGAATATCAGCGATACGAGCACGAGAGCGGCGAACAGCGCCAGTTCTGGCCTGATGCGCTCCAGACGGTCTTGCCGCCAGCGCAGCAGCGGCCCGACGGCCATGACCACCAGCATAGGCACCGCAAAAATCGCCGAGACCGGATTGAAATAGGGCGGCCCAACGGACACCCGCACGTCGAAGGCTTCGGTCAGCAACGGGTAGAGCGTGCCGAGCAGCACGATCGCAAGGATGGCACTCAGCATTACATTGTTGAACACCAGCGCGCCTTCGCGGCTGGTCGCAGTGAACCGCTGGCCCTCATTAATAGTGCTGGCGCGCAGGGCGAACAGCAACAGCGCGCCGCCGATGAACAGGCCCAGCAGCACGAGGATGAAGCTCCCCCGTTCCGGATCGACGGCGAAGGCGTGGACGCTGGTAAGGATGCCGGATCGCACGAGGAACGTCCCCACCATGCTCATGGAAAATGCGACCACACCGAGCATGATCGTCCAGACCCGCAAAGCATCGCGGCTGGCGAGGACGCTGGTCGAATGAAGCAGGGCCGTCGCGGCCAGCCAAGGCATAAGCGAGGCATTCTCGACCGGATCCCAGAACCAGTATCCGCCCCAGCCGAGTTCGTAATAGGCCCAATAGGACCCGGCTACGATTCCGAGCGTCAAGAACACCCAGGCGCCCAGCACCCAGGGCCGCATGGCGCTGGCAAAGTCCGGGGTCACCTGCCGCGTCAGCAGCGCGCCGACGGCGAAGCTGAAGGCGACCGAGAGGCCGACATAGCCCATGTAAAGCGTCGGCGGATGGAAGGCGAGGCCGAGGTCCTGCAGCAGCGGATTGAGGCCAAGGCCCTCCGGCGCAGGCACCGGCAAGCGCTCGAACGGATTGGAGCTCAGGATCAGGAAGGCATAAAAGCCCAGCGAGACGAGCCCTTGTGCCGCGAGCGTCGCCTGCATCGTGCGCTCCGGCAGGCGCTTCTCTGCAAGCGCGATGAGCCCGCCCGAGAGCGACATCACCGTCACCCACAACAGCATGGAGCCTTCGTGGTTGCCCCACGCACCGGACAGCTTGAACACCAGCGGCTTTAATGAATGGGAGTTGGCCGCAACCAGCTTCACCGAGAGGTCGGTGATGGCGAACAGCCACAGCAGCATGGCGAAAGCGATGCTGGCGAGCGCGGCCTGCACGACCGCACTCGGCCTTACCAACCTGGCGATCTCGCTCCCCTCGCCGGCGCGAACGGCCAGGAAACCGGCAACCATCTGAAGCGCGGCAAGCGCGGCGGCGAACCACAGCGCGGCGTGACCGAGTTCGGCGATCATTCGATGCCGACCGTCGTCTCTTCGGCCATCTTCGCGGCCTGCATCTGGCTCATGCCCTCAAGTTCCTTGGGAACGTAATTCTCGTCATGCTTGGCGAGCAGATTGTCGGCCACGAAAGTGCCGTCAGGTGCAAGCCGACCTTCGGCCACGACGCCGGAGCCCTCGACGAACAGGTCGGGGGCGATGCCGCTGAAGCGTACCGGGATGCGCGAGCCATCGTTACCGGTAACGGCAAAGCGCAAGGTCACACCATCGTTATCCGTCGTGAGCGAACCCTGTTCGACCATCCCGCCCAGTCTCACGGCTTGGCCTACGGCGGGCGGATCGGCCTGCATCTGCTCCGGCAAGTAGAAATAGTTCGCCTGATTGCGCAGCGCATAGGCCGCGAGCAGCCCCGCGCCGATTAGCGCCACGAGAGCCAGGACCACGAGGATCAACCGCTGATGCTTGGGTTTGAGCGCGCTCATTTCCGCCGACTCTCCGCGCGGCGGCGCTCGGCCCGCTTCATATCGACCCACGCCCAGGCGATCATCGCCAGCGTGCCGACGACGCCCACCGCATAAGCAGCGAGCACGAAATCCCATTGGTCGAGCGCTTCGCGCATCATACAGCCTCGCTCGCCCGGCGGCGAAGGCGCGCCTCGGCCTGAATGTCGGCCAGCAGCGCTCGCATGCGTGCCAGCACGATCCCGCCGAAAATCAGCGAGAAGCCGACGACTGCGACCAGCAGGGGCGCAAGGTATTCACCGTCGATCGCGCTATTGCCCATCGTGATGCTTGGCGGCTGGTGCAACGAGTTCCACCAGACGACGCTGCGATTGATGATAGGGATGTTGATCGCGCCCACGAGTCCGAAGATCGCCGGGATGCGGGCGCTCACTCCCTCACGGGCAGCGGCTTGCGCCAGCGCGATATATGCGGCGTAGAGGAAGGATAGCACCAGCATGCTGGTCAGCCTGCCGTCCCATACCCACCACGTCCCCCAGGTCGGGCGACCCCAGATCGAGCCGGTGACGAGGCAGATCAGCGTGAAGACAAGGCCGGGAACTGCCGCTGCGCGGGCAGCAAGTGCCGCGAGCGGGTGCCGCCAGACGAGGTATACTAGGCTAGAGATAGCAATTGCGGTCCATCCTCCCATACCTAGCCATGCTGCGGGCACGTGCAGGAACAGGATGCGCACCGTCTCGCCCATCAGGCGGTCGGGCGAAACCTGGGTCAGCCCCCACCATAGCGCGCCCGCGCTCAGCACGAGCCCGGCCATTAGCAACAGCGGCGTCAGCCAGCTGGCGAGCGTTAAGAACCGTTTGGGATTGGCGAAGCCGTGCATGATGTAAGCCGTGCGCGCGCTTTTACAGACCCGCGCCTGACCCGCAAGTGAAGATGGGCCTCAGGCGCGCCCGATCAAGCGCTGCGCCATGCGATCGGCGACCTGATCGGGAGAAAGGCCGCTCTCGTCGCTCTCGGTCCAGATCTGCTCGAGACGACCCGGAATCTGGGCAATACGCTTGCGGACCTCGTTGATGTCGCACGGCGCCTTGTCACAGCGACAGAGGTATTCGAGGGTCACCGAAATGATGCCGCCAGCATTGATGACGTAGTCCGGCGCGTAGAGAATGCCGCGCTCTGCCAGCATCGGGCCGTGTTCGGGCCGACGCAGCTGATTGTTCGCGCCGCCTGCCACGATCTTGCAGTCGAGCCGCGCGATCCCCTCGTCGTCGAGCACCGCGCCGAGGGCATTGGGGCTGAAAACGTCGCAGGCAACCGACATGACCGCATCGGGCGCGGCAGTATCGGCACCGAGGTCTGCGGCGAGCGATTCGGCGCGGTCCTGGTTGACGTCCGACAGCGTGAGCTTCGCACCTTCCTTGGCGAGCAATCGGGCGACACCGCCACCGACGCTGCCGGTGCCCTGAATCGCGACATGCACGCCTTCGACGCTGTCCTTGCCGAGCTTGTGCTGCACCGCGGCCTTGATGCCGAGGAAGATGCCGAGCGCGGTGAAGGGCCCCGGATCGCCGCCCGCGGCATCCTCGCCCTCGACCGGCAGGCCGGACACATACTGCGTCCGCTCGGCGACCGCTGCCATGTCGGCTTCGGAAATGCCGACGTCCTCTGCGGTGACATATTTGCCGCCCAGGCCTTCGACGGCATCGGCGAAGGCAGCAAGCATTTCGGGCGTCTTGCTCTTGTCTTCGGGCGCGAGGATCACGGCCTTGCCGCCGCCCATGGGCAGGCCGGCCATGGCGTTCTTGTAGCTCATCCCGCGCGAGAGGCGCAGGGCATCGCGCATGGCATCGCCGGGTTCGGCATAATGCCAGAAACGCGTGCCACCCGCGCCGGGGCCGAGATGTGTGGAATGGAGCGCGATAATCGCCGTCAGGCCGCTGTTCCGGTCACGTACGAAATGCACGAGTTCGTGATCGTCGTAATCCGCTTCGGTCCAGAAAGCCGTCATCGCCAAAATGCCCCTGCAAGCTGTACGGAGCGGTCTAATCTCGGGGGGAAAATGGGGCGATCGAGGGGTCTCGAACCCCCGACCTCCGGTACCACAAACCGGCGCTCTAACCAACTGAGCTACGATCGCCACAAGCCCCCGGAACCGCCCGGGAAGGGGGCCTGATACGCCCGCACGATGGGGCGTCAACCCGTCCCGTGCAGCGGCGTGGGCCTGTTGCACAACACTCCGCAAATGGGAAGCGAAAAAGCGCTGGGAGAGCGCAATGCGCAATATTATGTCGTGACTTGCCAGTCGGTGCGGCTTGGCTAGTCTGCGCTGTATGACGGGGTCGGGCGAATCTTCGGCAGAGCGACTGCTCGCACAAGACGGCATGCAACGCGTGCCGAGCCCGAAGGCCGAGCTGTTCCAGCTACGGGGTTTTGTGCCGCCGGAGCTGTGCGCCGAGCTGATCGCGCTGATCGAGACGGACCGCCGTCCCTCCACCCTAGCCGATGCGGGCGATGACCATTATTTCCGCACCAGCGAGACCTGCGACCTATCGGCTGACGAGCCCGCGGTGCGGGTGCTGGAAGACAAGCTCACTAAGCTGACCGGAATCGACCCGGCCCATGGCGAGCCGCTGCAGGGCCAGCGTTACGATGTCGGCCAGGAATTCAAGCCGCATTGCGACTATTTCAATCCCGGCGGGCAGGACTGGGAGAAATACTGCTCGGTCGCCGGCCAGCGGACCTGGACCTTCATGATCTATCTGAACGATGTAGAGGCCGGCGGCGCAACGCGTTTCAAGGCGATCGGCAAGACCTTCCAGCCCGAGGCGGGCAAGCTGCTCGGCTGGAACAACCGGCGCCCCGACGGCCGCGAGAACCCGAACACGATCCATCACGGCATGAAGGTCCGCAAGGGCGTGAAATACGTGATCACGAAATGGTATCGCGAGAAGGAGTGGGGGTGGTGACGAAAAAGGGCGACCCCGCAGGACCGCCCTTTTGAACATTCGCGACTGGCGCGGTGCGCTCAGTTCTTCTTGAGGCTGAGCCCGCCGAAGCGCTTGTTGAAGGCTGCGACGCGGCCGCCTTCCTGCAGCTGCTGCTTGCCGCCGGTCCACGCCGGGTGGCTCGTCGGGTCGATTTCAAGCGTCAGCGTGTCGCCTTCGCTGCCCCACGTCGAGCGCGTCTGGAATTCGGTGCCATCGGTCATCTTGACCGTGATCATGTGATAGTCGGGGTGGCCATCGGCTTTCATGATAGTCGTCCTTTAAGCTTCGGAGCGGTTCCGACCGGTCCAGCTGTGTTTGGGAAAGGCGCGCGCCTAATCGGAATTGCCTTGGAAGGCAAGTCCGATTTGACGCTGTTTATTCGGCCTCAAGCGCCGGCGGCTGCATCCGCAGCCTTAGGCTGTCCTCGCTCACGCGACCTGAAGGCCGCGTCGCTGCGGGCGGGCAGTCGCGCTTGCCTAGCCTGCGGCTCGGAGATCATCGCCAAACGCACGCGTTTTCTCGAGCACCGCCCGCGACCAGCGGGCGGCAAGGCCGACTGGCCGCCCGCAGCGGGCGCGGCTTGCTGCGCGTCTAGCGAGGACGCACCGACGGATGTCGGTGCGAAAAGCAAAGATTCATGCGTCGGCGATCATCGCGGTGAAACTGACTTCGCAGGTCACTTTGCCCTCGACGCTAGCCTCGCCCGCAAACTTGCAGACGCGCGCGCGTTTCTGGACAAATTCGGCCTTGAGGTCGAGCAACACGCCCGGCGTCACGGGCGCGCGAAACTTCGCGTTCTCGATCGCCATGAAATAGACGAGCTTTCCCGAGCCCGCGAGGCCAAGGCTTTCGACCGCGAGAACGCCAGCGGCCTGCGCCAGTGCCTCGATCTGGAGGACGCCGGGCATGATCGGCGATCCGGGAAAGTGGCCCTGGAAGAAATCCTCGTTAAAGCTGACCGCCTTGATCGCGTGGATGCGCTCGTCGACGACCAGCTCCTTCACCCGGTCGACCAGGAGCAGGGGATAACGATGCGGCAGGCGCTTCAGCACCTGCACTACGTCGAAACCGCTGGTTTCCTCGCTCATCGCCCTGCTCCCGTCGTCAGGATCAGCGGCCGGCCGGCTGCTGCTGTGCGGGCTGCTGGCCCTGCTGCTGCGCGGCTTGCTGGGCGGCCTGCTGTTGCGCGACGCCGACAAGGATCTGCGAGACCGTCTGCTGGGTCTGCAGCGACTCCTGGCGCGGACGCCAGTTCGCCGGCGGCGTGATCTGCACGCTCGGCACGCGCTGGTTCATGACGGTGACCAAATCGTTCGTCACGTTGAGCGTTTCGGGTGCCCACTGGACCGCGTCCGGCGAGAGCAGGAGCTGGATGTTCTTCTGCTGCACGACCTGCTGCTGCACATTGCTGTAATCGTTGATCAACTGCTCGATGGCATAGGTCTGTGCCAGCACGATCGGCTGCGAAGCCTGCTGGATCTGCTGTTCCTTCTGCTGGATCTGCTGCACAACGGAGGGGTTCGCCTGCGCCTCGGCCTGGGTCAGCTGACCGTCGCTATTGGTGTCGAGGCTCTGCTGCAGCGTCGCCGCTTCCTGGCGCAGGGTGCGTATCTGGGTGAGCTGCGCCGTATATTGCTGCTCGATCTGCTGATAGGCGGCGATGCGGGCCTGCGAGCGCACAATCACGGCTTCGGGGCTGCTGGTGGCGATCGCGCCGGTCACCTGCGCGGCGACGGGCGTGCTGGCAATAGCCGCGCCTGCGAGAGCCGCGGCAGCGAGAATCTTGGTCTTGCTGGTCATTAGAATTGCGTTCCTACGTTGAATGAGAAGGTCTTGGTGTCGTCTCCGACTTCCTTCTTGATGATCTGGGCGAAATCGATCCTGAACGGACCGAAGGGCGAGTTCCAGTTGACGCCGACGCCCGCGGAAATGCGCGGTGCAGCCGTGTCGCCGACGAAAACTTCGCGATAGAAAGAACTGGCGGGGATGAACGGCAAAAGCGGATTGCCATCGGCGTCGACCGTGTCGGTCGTGGTCAGTCCGTCTTCATCGATGAAGAGCAACTGCCCATCCTGCGTAGCCTGACGACCGTTAGGCTGGTTCACCAATGTGGGCGTCGTGATCGAGAACAACGAACCGACATCGACCCAGACCGACGGGCGGAGACCGAGTTCGCGTGCACCGCTACCAAGCGGGATCTCGAGTTCGGCACGGCCAAGGTAATATGCCTTGCCGCCGATGGCATCGTCGAAGCGCTGATCGGACGACAGCGCGTCCTCGATCGGCGTGGGAATACGCGGGCCATCGGGATTGTCGGGATCGGTCACGAAATTGAGCCGCACGATGCGCGGGCCGATCCCGCGAATGTCGAAGCCGCGCATTTGCGGTTCGCCGAGGAAGAAGCGGTCGGTCAGGCGAATGCTGTCACGCCCGGGCTCGTCGCTGTCCTCTAGCCCGCGGATCCATCCGCCTTCGCCCGCCAGCGAGAATACAAACCCGCTGCCGATCGACCAGTATTTCGCCATGCGGGCGCGCGAGCGGATGTACTTTTCCGATCCGCCGAGGCCGGCGAACTCATTGGTCCAGCTGATCGTTTCGCCGCGGCTCGGCCGCAGCCTGCTGTTGAGCGTGTTGTAGTTCAGCGTCAGCCCTAGGATCGAGCTCGAACGCTCGCCGATCGCTTCGCACAGGAAGCGCGTGGCGCGGCATTCACCGTTCTCGAAGAACTCGTCGCCCAGCGACACGTCGTCATAATTGAAGGTGTAGCTGCCAATGGCCGAGAGATATTCGGTGAGCGGCACACCCGCCCGCAGCGAGAAGCCCGTCGTCGACTGCTCGTAAGTCGTATTGCGTTCGCTGTTGCGGAAGTTGAAGCTGTTGAAATCGCGGCGATAGATGTCGACGCCCGCAGAGATATTGCGGTCGAAAACATAAGGTTCGCTGAAGCTGATCTGCGCCGATTTCGAGTAGCGAGAGTAGTTGACGCTCAGGCCGACAGTCTGCCCGCGACCGCGGAAATTGCGCTGGCGGATAGAGCCTGCGAGGATAAAACTTTCGAGCGAGCTGAAGCCCGCCGATAGCTGCAGTTCGCCGGTCGCCTGTTCTTCCACATTCGCTTCGAGCACGATGCGGTCGGGCGCACTGCCTTCGACCTGGTTGATCTCGAAGTTTTCCTGGAAATAGCCCAACGAATTGATGCGCGCGGTGGAGCGGGACACGGCGAGCGAATTGAACGCGTCGCCCTCGGCGATACGGAATTCACGGCGGATCACCTTGTCCTGCGTAAGCGTGTTGCCGTTCACGTCGATACGCTCCACGTAAACGCGGGGCGCCTCGCGCAGGACGAAATTGACGTCCATCGTCAGATCGTCGGCGTCGCGACGAATTTCCGGGTTCACGTCGGCAAAGGCATAGCCGAAGGTGCCGGCAAGTTCGGTCAGCTGTTCGACCGTGTCTTCGACCTGCTTGGCGTTGTACCAGTCGCCGCTCTTCATGGGCAGTCGGCCGGCCAGCGCATCGCTGTCGAAGTCGCGAATCTGGCTGTCGACGGTCACTTCGCCGAATTTGTGGCGTTCGCCTTCTTCGACGACATAGGTGATGATGAAATCGCGCTTGTCGGGCGTCAGCTCGGCCACGGCCGATACGACGCGGAAATCGGCATAGCCTTCGGTCAGGTAGAACAGCCGGAGGTTCTGCTGGTCGAACGCCAGACGGTCGGGATCGTAGCTGGTATTGGAGCTGAAGAAGCTCGTCAGGCGCGCCTGCTTGGTCAGCATTTCGCCGCGCAGCTCGCCGTCCGAGAAAGCTTCATTGCCGATGATGTTGATCTGGCGAACCTTGGACTTGGGCCCTTCGTTGATCTCGAACACCACGTCCACGCGGTTCTGGCTCAGCTGCACCATCTTGGGCTCGACCGTGGCGGCGAAGCGGCCCTGGCGCTTGTAAAGCTCGATGATGCGGGCGACGTCCGCGCGAACCTTGGACCGGGTGAAAATCTGGCGCGGCGAGAGCTTGATCTCGGGCAGAATCTTGTCGTTCTTGATCCGCTTGTTGCCCTCCAGGATGATGCGGTTGATGACCGGGTTCTCGGTCACCTCGATCACCACATTGCCGCCGTTGTTGACGACGCTGGCATTGGCGAACAGCTCGGTGGCGTAGAGGTCCTTCAGCACCTGGTCGCCGACCGCCTGGGTCCAGGCATCGCCCGGGCGCAGGCGGATATAGGAGAGGATCGTCTGCGGCTCGAGGCGCTGGGCCCCGCTCACCGCGATCGTCTGCACCGTCTGCTGCTGGACTGCAGGGGCCGGGGTGGTCGCTTCCGCCTCCTCGGTGTCCTGCGCAAGCGCGATCTGCGGAATACCGGCGAGCATGGTTCCGGCGAGGAGGCCCATGGCCAGCCGTGCGGGCGAAGCTTTGCGGCGCGCGGCGGCGGGTGCGAAATCAGTCATCGACAAGGAAAATCCCGTCCTCGTTAAAATGCTACGGAGCCGGTGGATGCTGGGCCCATCGGCAAAAGCCGCTGTCTATGCAGCGGCCCGAAAGTCCCCTGCCCTAAGCGCTTGTGCCAATCAAGCTTTGCAACCGTGAACGCCCGCCTCCGCGCTGTGCTTTCCCCGGCTAATTCCCGAAGATCGGGAGACCGGCCAGGTCGTTGATCGTGACGAATACCATCAGCGCAAGCACGAGGGCCACGCCGGCGCGATACGCCACTTCCGTTCCACGGGGGCCGATGGGTTTCCGGCGGACTGCTTCTGCCGCGTAGAAAGCCAGGTGCCCGCCGTCGAGCGCGGGGATTGGCAGGAGGTTGATGAATGCCAAGTTAAGCGAAATCAGGGCGACGAAATTGGTAAAGGCGAGCGCACCCATGCTCAGTTGTTCGCCGGAAAATTTGGCGATCTTGACCGGACCGCCGAGCTCCTGGACCGAGCGTTCTCCGGTAAATATCTGTGCGACACCGGTAATCATCATGTCGACCACGCCGATGGAATGATCGACGGCAAGGCCGAGGCTGCCGATGATCCCTTGCGGCTCGTAGGTCATTTCCGCCTCTGCCGCCTGAATGCCGACAAGACCGATCTTGGACTTGTTGCCGAAACCGTCTTCGACCTCGCGGCTCTCCGTGGTGACGGCGAAGGTCTCGCGCGCACCGTCGCGCAGGACGGTGATGTCGAGCGTGCGGCCCGGGTACATCATGATCGCGTTCTGGACGTCGCGGAAGCTCTCCATCGTCTCGCCTTCGACCGAGATGATGCGGTCGCCAGCGCGCAAGCCGGCCTCGCGCGCAGGAGAGGTTTCGGCGAATTCTGCGATCGTCAGCTGGCTGTCCGCATCGGCAGGCACGGGCTTGCCGTAGAAGGCGAAGAAGCTCGCAAATATCGCCAGCGTCACGAGGATGTTGGTCGCAGGCCCCGCGAATACGATCAGCGCGCGCTTCCACAGCGCAGCATGGTGGAAACTGCCGCTGCGCTCCTCGGCGCTAGCTTGTTCGGCGGCTGCGGTATCCGGAATGCTCGCCGGGTTCATGTCGCCCTTGAACTGGACATAGCCGCCCAGCGGCAGCGCGCTCAGCTTCCACCGTGTCCCACGTTTGTCGGTGAAGCCCCAGATTTCCTTGCCGAAACCGATCGAGAAGGCTTCCGCCTGCACGCCGAACCAGCGGCCTACGATATAATGACCAAGCTCGTGAACGGTGATCAGCGGCCCCAGCAGCAACGGGAAGCCGAAGACGTAATAGACCCACAGGGGCAGCATGTTTTCCAAGTCAGGCGAGCTCCAGCATTTCGGTGGCGCGCTTGCGGGAAGCGTCGTCCACCATCAGCACCTCGTCCAGAGAACGCGGAGCATCGGGCAGGTTTCCTTCCGTCAGCACGCGCTCGACCAATAGCGGAATTCGGCTGAATGGAATCTTACGGTCCAGAAATGCGGCGACGGCCACTTCATTCGCGGCGTTGAGCACGGCCGGGGCCGCCCCGCCCGCCTCTGCCGCCTCGCGCGCCAAACGGGTCGCGGGAAAGCGCTGTTCGTCGGGCTGGAAGAAACTGAGTTCGCCGATGGTGGGCAGGTCCAGTGGCTCGCACGGCGTGTCCATCCGCTGCGGCCAGGCGAGACAGCTGGCGATGGGCACGCGCATGTCGGACGGGCCGAGCTGCGCCAGCGTGGACCCGTCGCGATACTCGACCATCGAATGGATCACGCTCTGCGGGTGGACCACGATGCGAATGCGGTCGAGGCCGACCGGGAACAGCTGATGCGCCTCGATCAGTTCAAGCCCTTTATTGAACATGGTCGCGCTGTCGACGCTGATCTTGGCGCCCATGTCCCAATTGGGATGCGCTACCGCCTGCTCGGGGGTGACGGCAGAGAGGTCTTCCACCGTGCGTAGCGGGCCGCCGCTGGCGGTGAGCGTGATCCAGCGCACATCCTCGATCCGCCCGCCTTCGAGGCACTGGAAGATTGCATTGTGCTCGCTATCGACGGGGAGCAGCGTCGCGCCGTGTTTCGCAACCGCGGCGGTCATGACCTCGCCCGCCGAAACCAGCGCTTCCTTGTTGGCGAGCGCGATAGTCCCGCCCTGCTCGATCGCCGCCATGACCGGGCCGAGCCCTGCACAGCCGACGATCGCGGCGACGGTGATATCGACGGGGCGTTCCGCAGCTTCGCACAGCGCCCGCTTGCCGCCAGCCGCTTCGATTCCCGAGCCATCGAGCGCGGCACGCAGGTCGTCCAGACAGCTCTCGTCCGCGACCACGGCGATCTCTGCGCGGAACTCCTTCGCGAGCGCCGCAAGCTCGGCGACGTTGCAATTGGCCGTTAGCGCAACCACCCGCCAGTCCTTCGCATCGCGGCGTATCAGATCGAGCGTCGATGTGCCGACCGAGCCGGTGGCACCGAGAATGGAGATCGAGCGGCTCATGAAAGCCCCGGCATCAAAAAGCCGACCGCGATGGCGACAGGAAGAATGCCGTCAGTTCGGTCGAACACGCCGCCATGGCCCGGAATAAGGTTCGAGGAATCCTTCATGTGAGCCTTGCGCTTAAGCCAGCTTTCGAGAAAATCGCCGGCCTGCGCCGAACACGCGAGTACCGCGCCGATAGCGAGCGCGGCAATCGGCGACCACGGGTATGCGTTGACCTCCATGTGCCACTCTTCCGATGCCGGTAGGATAAGTTGCAGCAGCAGCCAGCCGAACAGCGCGGCTCCGACCATGCCGCCCCCTAGACCGGCCCATGTCTTCGACGGGCTGACACGCGGAGCGATTTTCGGACCGCCGATGGCCCGGCCGCTGAAGTAGGCGAATGTATCGGTGAAGATGACCGATCCAATCACCAGATAAAGATAGAACCTCGGCATGGTCGTTAGGAACAGGGCGGCAAATCCCACATAGATCGCGCCGAGCAGCAATCCGGCCACGCGCCCGGCGGTACGCTCTGTGGCCCGGAAGACGAGCCGGACCAGTTCGGCATAGGTGGCCAGAGCGACGAGTCCGATGAAGAGCTTGAGCCATACGTCGCCCGCCCACAATGCACTGCCAGCCACGGCGAGCATCACCAGAGCGGAAGCAGCCCGTTTCGGCAGGTCGGACGTGCGGATCGACAAAGGTACCGTCATGTACCGCTGGGCGTACGCCTTCGCGCGGTCGCGCTTGCCCGCACCTGCTTGCGTCTCACCGTCCACCAAAGCGCCTCTCCCGGTCGCCGAAATCCGCCAGCGCCTGCTTGAACATCTCGGGCGTGAAATCCGGCCATAGCACGTCGGTAAAAATCATCTCGGCATAGGCCGCCTGCCACAAGAGGAAATTCGACAAGCGCACTTCTCCGCTGGTGCGGATCAGCAGGTCGAGCGGCGGGAGCGGCGCGGTGTAGAGATGCTCGGCCAGACTCTCTTCGGTGATCTCACCCCCGGCAGCAGCCTTGCGCGCAGCCGCCACGATCTCCGCCTGCGCGCCGTAGTTCAGCGCCACCGCCAGCGTACGCGAGCCCTTGCTGGTCTGCTCCAGCGCATCCTCCAGCATGGCGACAATATCGGGCGCGAGCGCCTGCCAGTCGCCGAGGATATGCAGTTTCACGTCATTGGCGATGAATTCGGGCAGGTCCGATTTGATGAACTTGCGCATCAGGTCCATCAGATCGTCGACCTCGTCCTCCGGCCTCTTCCAGTTTTCGGAGCTGAAGGCGTAGAGCGTCAGGCATTCGACCTGCGTGTCCTTGAGGCTGCGCACCAGCTCGCGCACGGCCTCCACGCCCTTGCGATGGCCCATCACGCGCGGCAGGTGCCGGCGCTTCGCCCAGCGACCATTGCCATCCATGATAATGGCAACGTGGCGGGGGGACTGCGTGTCTGATCTCATTCCGAAATCCGTTCGCCCTGAGCTTGTCGAAGGGCCGCACTTACTTCGTTAGCGCAGCACCATGAGGATAGACGGGGCTTCGACAAGCTCAGCCCGAACGGGACAGAGGGTGCATTGCAACCTCACTGGGTCAGGATTTCCTGCGTTTTCTTCTCGACCGCCTCATCGGTTTCGGCGACATATTTGTCGGTCAGCTTCTGGACCTCGTCTTCGGACCGCTTGCGATCGTCTTCGGAGATTTCCTTCTTCTTCTCGTCTTCCTTCAGCGCTTCCATGCCGTCGCGGCGCACGTTGCGGATGGCGATCTTGCCCTTCTCGCCATATTCGCCCGCCAGCTTGGCGAGATCCTTGCGGCGTTCCTCGGTCAGGTCGGGCATCGGCAGGCGGATGGTCTGGCCGTCCTGCATCGGGTTTAGGCCGAGATTGGCCTTGGCGATGCCCTTTTCCACTGCGCTCACATTGGCCTTGTCCCAAACCTGCACGCTCAGCATGCGCGGTTCGGGTGCGCTGACCGTCGCGACCTGGCTCAACGGCATCATCGAGCCATAGACCTCGACCACGACCGGATCGAGCAGGCTGGTGTTCGCGCGGCCGGTGCGCAGGCCCGAAAGATCGCCCTTCAGGCTTTCGACGGCACCCTTCATGCGGCGCTCGATATCGGCTTTGTCGTATTTTGCCATGATGGCTTCCTCTTAGCTTTTTTCGTTGGTGACGACCGTCTGCACGCCCTCGCCCTTGAGAACGCGGGCCAGATTGCCCTTCTCGCGGATAGAAAACACGACGATCGGAATGTTGTTGTCGCGGCACAAGGCCACGGCGCTGGCGTCCATCACCTTGAGGTCGTCTGCCAGCACGCGGCTGTAAGTGACGGTATCGAAACGTTTCGCCTTGGCGTTCTTCTTGGGATCGCTGTCGTAGACCCCGTCGACGCTGGTGCCCTTGAGCAGCGCATCGCAGTTCATTTCCGCCGCGCGCAAGGCCGCGCCGCTGTCGGTTGTGAAATAAGGGGCGCCGACACCGGCGGCGAAGATCACTACGCGACCTTTTTCGAGATGACGTTCGGCGCGGCGACGGATCACCGGCTCGCACACCTGGTCCATTTGCACCGCGCTCTGCACGCGGGTCTGCACGCCCAGCTGCTCCAGCGCGTTCTGCATTGCCAGCGCATTCATGACGGTCGCTAGCATGCCCATGTAATCGGCCTGCGCGCGGTCCATCCCCTGCGCCGCGCCCGCCATGCCGCGAAAGATATTGCCGCCGCCGATGACGAGGCAGATTTCGAGGCCGGTTTCCTTCGCCGCCTTCACTTCCTCGGCCAGTTCCATGACGAAAGCCGGGTCGATGCCGAACGGCCCCTCGCCCATGAGCACCTCGCCCGAGAGCTTGAGCAGGACGCGCTTCATCGTGGAAAAGGGCATGGAGGCGAAGAATCCGTGTTGCGTGAGAGGCCTGCGGCTCCTTAGCCATGATGCATGGCGCGCGCAAAGGGAAAGCCCCGCATCGGAAAAAGGTGGGTCGCCGGGCCTGGCGCGAACATCCTACCGATGCGCCTGTTCACGCAGGCCGAGATATGGCTGATCGAACTGGTCGCACGCAGCGGCGGGTGAATGCCCGATTTCCTACACGATTATCGCCCGTTAGCCTCGCAACGGTTCTTTCAAATCGTGATTCGGCTATCTTGACGGACTTGCAGCGTTCACTCGCGTAAGTTTTGCGAAGTTCGGCTTTCGACTCGCCTCGTCGCGCAAGAAAAAGGCCGCCGAAGCGAACTCCGGCGGCCCAATTCCGTAGGATGCGGGGCTTGTTCAGCCGCCGACGGCAGCGGCCACTTCTGCAGCGAAGTCGCTCTCTTCCTTCTCGATGCCTTCGCCCAGCTGGAAGCGGACATAGTCCACCAGCTCGACCTTGGCGCCTACGTCCTTGCCGGCAGCTTCCACGACCTGCGCGATCGGGGTTTTGTTGTCGATCACGTAGACCTGGCTGAGCAGGGCGTTTTCCTTGGCGTATTTGTTGATTGCGCCTTCGACCATCTTTTCCTGGACGTTCTCGGGCTTGCCGCTTTCGGCCGCCTTTTCCTTGGCGATCGCGCGCTCGCGCTCGATCACTTCGGCGTCGAGGCCCTCGGCGGTCAGCGCCTGCGGGAAAGCAGCCGCGATGTGCATGCCGAGCTTCTTACCCAGCTCTCCCAGCTTGGCCTTGTCGCCTTCGCTTTCGAGCGCGACCAGCACGCCGATCTTGCCGAGGTCGGGCGCCACGGCGTTGTGCATGTAGGGGACGATCACGCCGTTGGTGACCGAGACGGTCTTGATGCGGCGGATCTGCTGGTTCTCGCCGATGGTGGCGACGTTACCGGTCAGCTTGTCGGACACGGTGCCGCCATCGGGATAGGCCGCGGCCTTGAGCGTATCGACATCGTCACCGTCGGTGCCGAGCGCGACCTGCGTGGTCTTGCGGACGAAGTCCTGGAACTGGTCGTTCTTGGCAACGAAGTCCGTTTCCGAGTTCACTTCGACGGCGACGCCCTTGGTGCCTTCCACGGCAATGCCGACGAGACCTTCGGCCGCGGTACGGCTCGATTTCTTCTGGGCGGTGGCGAGACCCTTGGCGCGCAGTGCGTCGACTGCGGCTTCGATATCGCCATTGCTGGCTTCGAGCGCCTTTTTGGCGTCCATCATGCCCGCGCCGGTCTTCTCGCGCAGGGCTTTTACGTCAGCAGCAGTGAATGCAGCCATGATGATTTCCTTCTTGGTATCTTGAATGCGGGGCACCGGGCCTGCTGGTATCAGCGGCCCGGCGCATAATTCGCTTGTGTGACGGGAGAATTGCGCTCCCGCCTCACGAATTGGGCATTAAGCCGCGGCTTCTTCCGGCGGATTTTCCATCGCGCCGACGTCTGCACCGCTGTCCTGCACGCCTTCGCCCTTGCCGGTGCGGGCCGCTTCGGCAACCGCATCGCAATAGAGCTTGATGGCGCGGCTGGCGTCGTCATTGCCCGGGATCGGGAAAGCGATGCCTTCCGGATCGACATTGGTGTCGAGCACGGCGACGACCGGGATGCCAAGAACGTTGGCTTCCTTGATGGCCAGGTCTTCCATGTTCGCATCGATCACGAACATCACGTCGGGAATACCACCCATGTCGCGGATGCCACCGAGGCTCATTTCGAGCTTGTCGCGCTTGCGCGTGAGATCGAGGACTTCCTTCTTGGTCAGGCCCTGTGTGTCGCCCGAAAGACGCTCGTCGAGCGTCTTGAGGTACTTGATACGCTCGCTGATCGTCTTCCAGTTGGTGAGCATGCCGCCCAGCCAGCGGTGGTTGACGAAGTGCTGGCCCGAAGCGAGCGCGGCTTCCCGGATCGCGTCTTGCGCCTGGCGCTTGGTACCGACGAACAGCACCTTGCCGCCCGAACGAGCGGTCTGGCTGATGAAGTCGAGCGCGCGCGCGAACAGCGGCACGGACTGCGACAGGTCGATGATGTGGATGCCGTTGCGCGCGCCGAAGATATACGGCTTCATGCGCGGGTTCCAACGGTGGGTCTGGTGGCCGAAGTGCGCGCCGGCCTCGATCAATTGCTGCATGGTGACGGTAGGAGCCGCCATAGTGTAATTCCTTTCCGGTTATGCCTCTGGAAAGCTGGAACCCGAATGCGGTCATGTCCCGCGGCGGGCACCGGTATGTGCGCCTTCCATGTGGATTTGCCCACCTGAAGAAACGCCTGAAATGGCCGAATCTATTGCGGACCGCGCGCCTTTAGCCGGTGGAGAGAGACAAATCCACCCTCCATTCACCGCAAAAAATGCAGCTTCGGCTCTAAAAGCGCTTGACGAACGAGAACAAAAAGAGAACATTGTTCTCATCGCCGGAACGTCCGGCGGGCAATCAGGGTTTTCCACCAGTTATCCCCGGCCTGTCAACAGTGATTTGAACAGTAAGGGGCAGGAGAATTAGAGATGTTCGCATGGTTCCTAATCGCTCTCGTCACCCTCACGGCTGTCGCCGCATTGGGCGTGCTCGCCGATAGCGGACTGCGCTGGTGGTCCGCTATCGGCCAATTGCGGCGCGAAATGAAGCGAACTTCGGTGATTGCCGAGCTTCCCGCATTTCGCGCAGGGATAGCTCAAGGCGGTACGGCTTTCGGCCGCTTGCCGTCGCGCCTGGACGTGGTTGTCCGCCCGGCTACGCGTGCCGCTTGATGCGCGAATACCGCAACAGCGTGAACGGCAGCAGGGTCAGGTAACCTATCCCGAGAGCGCTTAGTGTCCACCAAGGCTCGACGAGTAGCGCAGCGAAGAGCAGGCCAACGAAGGCCAGTACCCACAACCGGATGCCGCGGCGCGGACGCAGCGAGGTCCAGCTTGGCGTGGCCATGCTCGAAATCATCAGCAGCGCAGTTGCCAACAGCCAAGGCGCGACGAAGGCCGGCTCGCGAAAGAAGTCGATGCCGGTCGCCGACCACACGAAGAACGGCATGAAGGCGAGCCCTGCCCCCATGGGAGCGGGAACCCCAGTCAGGAATCCGAGCGATTTGTGCGGCTGATCTTCGGTGTCGATCTGAGCGTTGAAGCGCGCGAGACGAAGCGCGCAGCAAATTGTCAGCGCGAGCGCGGCGAACCAGCCCCAGCGCGGCTCGTTCTGCAGCGACCAGAGGTACAGGATGATGGCAGGCGCTGTGCCGAAACTCAGCGAATCGGCAAGGCTGTCCAACTCTGCGCCGAAACGCGATTGCGCCTTCAGCAAGCGCGCGATCCGCCCATCCATCCCGTCGAGAATGCCCGCGATGATGATGGCCACGGCGGCAGCCGCCCACTGTTCGGAAATCGCGAACCGTATGCCGGTCAGCCCCGAGCAGAGCGCCGCTGCGGTGATCGCATTGGGGGCCATCGCCCGGAGCGAAAGGCCCCGACCGGACGAACCCAGCACGGGCTTTTCGTCCTCGGCCGCCTTCGGCCCCAACCGGGCGCGTTCCTCGTGCTGGTCCGTCCCGTTGCGAGGTTCGAAATTCATTGCGACACACCTTCCAGAAGCTTGCGCGCGCCGAGGCGCGCGATAACCGTTTCACCCGCAACGACGCGTTGACCGAGCAGCACGTCCGATCCGGTCCCCGCAGGCAGATAGATATCGACCCGACTGCCGAACCGGATCAGTCCGACCCTCTGCCCCGCCCCGAGCGTGTCGCCGGGCTTTACGAACGGCACGATCCGCCGCGCCACAAGGCCGGCGATCTGGGTGAAGCCGACCTTGGTGCCGTCGCTCCGCTCGACAAGGATATGCTGTCGTTCGTTTTCTTCGCTTGCCTTGTCGAGACCGGCATCGGCGAAACTTCCGGGAATATAGACCACGCGCTGCACCGTACCCGCAATTGGCGTGCGATTGATATGGACGTCGAACACCGACAGGAAGATCGACACGCGCGTCACCGTGTCCGGTGACAATCCGCCGATACCGCTGCCATCGTCGATGACCAGCTCGCGCGGCGGCTCGACCTCGGCAATCATGGTCACCTGACCGTCGGCTGGCGCGAGAATTGCGGAATCGTCTTGCGGAACGACGCGTTCGGGGTCCCGGAAGAAGGCGAATATACCTGCGCTAAGGGCAAGTAGCGGCCAGCCGACGATCTCCCAGTCGAGACCAATTAGGAAGAACAGGCTTACCACCAAAGCGATCAGGCCGTATTTGCGACCCTCGGGATGGATCGGCGGCAGCGACCAACGGACGTCGCCGCGGCCCTGATTGTCGAGGAGGTCACCTGCCATCGGATAAGCCTACGCGCCGCATGGCGGCGTCACAAGGCATCACGCGGCCTTACGCACGAACACGGTTCCCGCAGAGTACCCCGCTCCGAAGCTGCAGATCAGCCCCGTATCGCCCTCCGCCAGATCCTCGCTGTGGAGGTGGAAGGCGATGATCGACCCGGCGCTCGAGGTATTGCCATAAGTGTCGAGCACGGTCGGGCTTTCGTCGGCGTCGGCTTCGTGGCCCAGCACGCGTTGGGCGATCAGCCGGTTCATGCCGGCGTTTGCCTGATGCAGCCAAAGGCGCCGCAGGCCCTGCGGATCGATGCCGAGCCGGTCCGCCTCGCTCACGATCATTTCGGCTACCATCGGTACCACTTCCTTGAACACCTTGCGGCCTTCCTGGACGAAGAGCTTGTCCGCCTTGCCGACTCCTTCGGGCGCAGCCCGGTTGAGGAAGCCGAAATTGTTGCGGATGTTGTTCGAGAATACCGTCTTCAACTTGGTGCCGAGAATGTCCCAATGCTCCGCCGGAGCGATTGCCGCGTCCTCTACCAGCACGGCCGTCGCCACGTCTCCGAAGATGAAGTGGCTGTCGCGGTCGCGCCAGTTCAAATGGCCACTCGTAATTTCCGGACTGACGACGAGCACGCTCTTCGCATTTCCGGCCCGGATGTAATCTGCCGCGGTCTGGATGCCGAAGGTGGCCGAGGAGCATGCGACATTCATGTCGAACCCGAAACCGTCGATTCCCAGCGCCTGTTGGATTTCGATCGCCATGGCCGGATAGGGTCGCTCCATGTTCGATGCTGCGCACAACACGGCATCGATATCAGCGGCATCGCGCCCCGCCCGTTCGAGCGCCTGGCGGCACGCTGCAACGCCGATCTCGGCCATCTGTGAAAGCTCGTCATTTCCGCGCTCTTCCAGGCGAGGCTCCATGATGGCCGGGTCGAGAATCGGCTCTTTCGACAAGACGTG
Organism: Qipengyuania sp. 902; assembly: GCF_051195295.1. Classification (NCBI taxonomy): domain Bacteria; kingdom Pseudomonadati; phylum Pseudomonadota; class Alphaproteobacteria; order Sphingomonadales; family Erythrobacteraceae; genus Qipengyuania; species Qipengyuania sp. 902. Next base: position 62,341 of record NZ_JBNJLJ010000003.1, read on the forward strand.
GCGCGCCTTGATCCCGCTCGCCTTCTCGATGAATTCAACCGAACTCGGGTGCAGCGCTTCAACCTCGCCCGCAGCGATCGCATCGGCGTTCTGCGCGTTGAAGCGCTCGACGAAGGCGTTGAAGCTTGCGACCAGTTCTTCGTTGCTGATGCTCTGCTCGGGCGTGAACAGGCCGGTGGCGGAAATGACGGGGCGACCTGTCATCGATGTCTGTTGTGTCATGGCGCGAGGGATTAAGCCGAGCGGTGGCCTTGGGCAAGCCACCCGACTTGTTTTGGGCTGAGGCTACTCGTCTTCGGCCTCGAGCACCGCCGCCATCGGCGTGGTGCGCGGAAGGCTCTGGAAAGCCTGCTGCTCGGCGGAAGGCACCGGTGCACTGCGTGCCATGCGCCAGAAGCCGTAAAGGGCACCGATCAAGGCGAGCACTCCGATCACGACGAACAGGCCGGATGGCCCCATGATGCTCATTCCGGTTGAGCCGACGATCGGCCCGGTCATGGCACCCGCCGAGTATGTCAGGACCAAGCCTCCGCTCGCCCCCACCCGCTCGTCTTCGCTGAGATGGTCGTTGGAATGGGCGACGCACAGCGGATAGAGAGCAAAGGCGAAGCCGCCGAAAAATGCACCGGTGACAATGATCCCGAGCGCGGGCAGCGGGGCGAACGCCAGGACTGCACAGATCGCCGCCACTGCTGCCAGACAAGCAATGATCACGCGTCGGCGATCGAAGCGGTCGGAGAGCTGGCCAAGCGGATATTGCAGAGCCACGCCGCCCGCGATCACCGTCGACGTGAACAGCGCGACTTGCGAAAGACCCAAGCCTGTCCGTTGCACATAAACGGCACCCAGCGCGTAGAAGGCCCCGAGGATGGCCCCCGTGACAAGAGTGCCGACCATCCCCAGCGGAGAGGCTGAAAACAGTCGCTTGATGGAGAAGGATTCCACCCGTTCGATCCGCGGCTGCTCCATCTTGGTGAGCAGGACGGGGAGCAATGCGATCGAAAGAAGGATCGCAGACAGCATGAAGGGCAAGTCGGGCGAAATCTCCGCGGTGTTCAGCAGGAACTGTCCGACCGCCTGCCCTAGGTAAAGAGCGATCATGTAAGCGGCGAGGATACCGCTGCGATTGTGCGGCTGCGCCTGCTGATTGAGCCAGCTTTCGAGACAGACGAAAACGCCCGCCATCGCAAACCCGTCGATGAGACGCAGGCCTATCCAGAGTACTGGCAGATCGAGTATTGCATAGGCGAGGCTGCTCGCGGAGAAAACCGTTACGAATGCAGCGAATGCTCGAATGTGACCGATACGGGAAATCAGGGCCGCGACCCTGAGCGAACCCACCGTCAACCCGGCGAAATAGGCTGTCGCGACAAGGCCGATGAGCAGAGAACTCGCCCCGCCCTGCTCCAGGCGGATGGCGATCAGGGTCGACAGAAATCCGCTCCCCGCCATGAGGATGAAGATCGCCGCGAGGATCGTGCGGACAGAGAACGCGGAAGCGAGCATTCTCCCGCCAATAGGCACCGCGATTTTGCCGCGCAATCTTTGTGGCTCGGCGGCAATGGACACAGGCGCTTGGAACCCATACCCATGCGACCATGGACCAGATCGACATCGCCGACTTCCTCAAAGTCGACATTCGCAGCGGGACCGTGATCCGCGCCGAGCCCTTTCCCGAGGCGCGCAAGCCTGCGATCAAGCTGTGGATCGACTTCGGCGCCGAAATTGGTAAGCGAAAGACCTCCGCGCAAATCGCCGACCTCTATGATCCGGCTACGTTGCCCGGCCGCAAGGTCATGGCGGTGGTCAATTTTCCGCCGCGCCAGATCGGGCCGTTCATGTCGGAAGTACTGGTGCTGGGCTTCCCGGATGCAGAGGAACGGATCGTCCTCGTCTCGCCGGGGGAGACTGTGCCTAACGGCGCGCGAATGAGCTAGGTCGCGAGCGGACCGAGCGCGTCTCTCAGGTCGCCGAGCCACGGCTCATACTCTTTCCAGGCCCCCTGCCCCTTCCGGTTGATCGGCTGACGTACCTGCTCGCTGCTCGCGGTCCGCACGGCGCGATCGGTCTTGTGAAAGTCCAGGCAGGCCTCTTCGAATTCGAGCCCGCAGTGATCGAGCATGCGTCGGACCTGCCCTTCCAGATCGTCGAGCACATCCTCATGCTGGACCCGCAGAACCTTGCCCGGAAGAACGACATCCCAGTGGTCCATCAGATCGACGTAGTCCGTGTAATAGCGGCCTACCTCGGTCAACCCGTAGGTGAACTCCTGTCCCTCCGCGAAGAGCTGCTTGAAGCCGGAGAAACAACAATCCATCGGATCGCGGCGTGCGTCGATGATTTTCGCGTTCGGCAGGATCAGGTGGATCAGCCCAATGTGCCGGAAATTGTTCGGCATCTTGTCGATGAAGAAGGGTGCACCCTGCCGTTGGACGCGCGTATCCTCGATGAATTGCCGGCCGAACTTCGACAGCTGCTCATCGGATAGTTCATGCAGCACTTCGGGGTAGCGCGACTGGCCTGCCTTGCGGCCACGCAGACTGTGGGCAAGCGCAAGGATGTTCGGCAGTTCCAGCGTGCCGTCCACCTGGCTGTGGCTGGCAAGAATTTGTTCGAGCAGCGTCGATCCGGCACGCGGCAGTCCCAGGATGAAGATCGGGTCGGGTGACGGATCGCCTGCGCCCCCATGTTTGGCGAACAAATCTCGGGTGCAGACCTCTTTCTGCAGGGCACGTTCCTGCGACATGGCATCTGCGCTGTAGCGAGCCTGGGCGCGCTTCAGCGCATTGCCAGTTTGGTAGTAGCCGAAGCTGTCGCCATATTTCTTGCGGTCCTCGAGAGCCTTGCCGAGCGCGAAGCTGAGGTGCACGCGATCCATGAAAGCCAGATCTTCACGCGCGGTTTGCTCGCGCATCATGGCTATTTCGTCTTCGGTGAAGCTATAGGTCTTGAGATTGGCGAGCGCATACCAAGCATCGCCGTGATCGGGCTTCGCAGCGACGGCAGCGCGATAACTGGCCACCGCGTCCTCCTGCGCGCCAGTCGTCTTTAACGCATGCCCCCTGCTGGTCAGCGTAGCGACGTCCCCGGGAAGGCGATCGAGAACCGTGTCGAAGAGTTCGAATGCACGGTCGTAATCGCCTGTCTGCATGCTCTCGATCGCCAGATGCGACTGGAATAGCGGACTGGCCGGGTCGCGCGCATGCAACGCTTCCGCTTCCTCGCGCGCACGGTCGAACTTCTGGCGCCGCCGCAGCGCGTCGATATAGTCGAGCTGGACCTGCACATTCTCCGGCTCAAAGGCCCGCGCGCTTTCCAGCAAGAATTCCGCATCGTCGAGTATGCCGAGCTTGATGCCGATCTGGGCGAGCAGGCGCATGCCTTCGACATTGCGCGGATTGGTGCGGAGGAAATGCCGGCAGATCTCTTCGGCGCGCAGGATGCGCCCTTCGTGCAGGTGATGGGTGACCGCGACGAGTTCGCGCGGCAGCGCCGCAATTCTGCGAGCTTGCGCCTGCGCCGCTTGTGCCTCCGCGCCGTTGCCACGCGCCGCTTCCAGCTCCGCCAAGGCCCGCCAGCTGGCGTCCAGCGCCGGGTTGCAGCGGGTGGCTCTGGCGTAGGCCGAGACGGCGCGACCCATGTCACCTTGCGCACGTGCCAAATGGCCCGCCTCCTGCCACGCACGTCCGTATTCGGGCATGGCGGCATGAAGGCGCGCAAGATGCTCGTCGGCCTGCTCGAACCGTTCGAGATACCGCGCGGCTACTGCGGCGATATAAAGTGCTTCTCCGTCTCCAGGATTGGCTTGTAGCAAGCCTTCGGCAATTTGGAGACCATGCGCGAAGGCTCCCGCCTGCAACGCCTTTTGCGCTGAACCCAGTTGCTCTTCCCGTGACGCCATCCCTCGCCCCTACCAAAGCGAACGGCGGAGGCGAAGCTCTGCTTCACCCCCGCCGCCCTGATTTCGCGTTCGCGATCGATCAGTAGTCGTAGGAGACCCTGAGGCCGACCGTCAGCGGACGGTTGGTGGCGATCCGCGCACGGTCGTTCACGTAATTGCCCGAGATCTGCGCGCGCTCGTCGAACAGGTTCTCGCCGAACAGCTCGAACTTCCAGTTCGCCGAAGTGATACCCGCGGCCAAATCGAACAGCGTGTAGCCGTCAAGCCTGAGCTTGTTGATCTCGATCACATCGGTGAACTTCGAGGCCGAATGCGTGACCTGCGGCTGGATATAGGCACCCAGCGTATCGTTGAGATCCCACTCGTAGCGCACGCGGATATTGCCCTGAAAGGACGGAGCGAACGCCAGATCGGAACCTTCGACGACATCGTCGGTCGGGATCAGTACGTCGGTGATCTCGGTGTCGAGGATCGAGAATGCACCCGCGACCGTCAGGCCCGGAGCCGAATAAGGCGCGACGGTGAAATCCGCCTCGAGCCCCTTGATCTCCGCGTCCGCCGCATTGGCCGAGAAGAACAGGTTCGTGATCGACGGATCGAAAATCGTCGTCTGCAACCGGCTGATATCGACATAGAAGGCGCTGCCGTTGAAGCGGAACTGACCATCCAGCAGGTCCATCTTCCATCCGAGCTCGTAGTTTTTCACTTCGTCGGTTTCGAGCTCGAACGGGACGGTGAAGCCCGCGCCGTTGGTCGCGCCGCCCGGACGATTCAGCAATCCAGGGCGGAAGCCTTCCGAATAGGTCGCGTAGAACAGCAGGTCTTCGGTTGGGGTCAGCGTCAGCGTGCCCTTGTAGATGAAGCCATCGGTCGAGGCCGTGTCCGGCGCGCGAACCGCATTGAAGACCTGCTGCGCCTGAGAAGCGCTCAGACCGGCGTCCTGAATGTCCTGCAGGCTGTCATCCAGCGTGAAGGTCTGGCGCAGGTCCGCGTTGCACGAACCGATGAAAGTGTAGCTGCCGTCGCCGTCATACAGATCGTTCAGATCCGTACCGAAGGCATTAGCATCCTCGGCTGCGCCGCTGTTGCAGAAGCTGCCGTTGGCGCTGCCCTCGAAATCGACTTCGATATTGTAATACCGCGCGCCCACCGTCACAGTCAGCAGGTCGGGAACGATGTCGAACGCCGCTTCGCCGAAGATGCCGAACTGTTCGTCCGTGCGGCGAATATCGTTGCGGAAAATCGTCGAAGTAGGGAATGGGCCCGGCTGACTGGTATATCCTTCCTGCGGGAAGTTCGGCGCAAACGGGCCGAAGGGCTGTGCTGCGACATTCCCGGGATAGTTAAAGTCGTTGCGTTCCTTCAGTTCGAGGTCGGAATAAAAACCGCCCGCGGTAACCCGCCAGCGGTTCTCAGCCGGCGTGCTGAAGCGAAGTTCCTGCGTGAACACGTTCGTTTCACTGTCCGACGTCACGTAAAGATTTGGCGCCTGACAAGTGCCGCTAGGGTCCGCCGAACCGGGATAGCTCACCGAGCCGTCACAGATGTAGTACGGCAGGTACTGACCGACGAAGAGGTAGTCGGTGTAGTCGACCCGCTGCTCCGTCTCGCGGTCGGTATAAGCGCCCGTGTAGACGATATCGAGCATCGCGAGGCGGCCTTCGACCGTCCAGCTGGTGTTCGAAAAATCGTCCTCGAGGCGGTCTTCCTCGTACCGCTGGATTTCGAGATCATCCAATCCGCCGAGTTCCGGATCGGCGAAGAACACGCCATCGCTCTCGATGCTCTGGCGCGAATGAGCGACCGTCACGCGCCAGTCGGGCGTGATTTCCCACAGCGCAGTGGCGCGGAAGCCGGAATATTGCGTGTCGTTGAAATCTTCCTCGACGAGGCCGGCATTATCGGCATCGAGGAAAGTGACATCGCTCAGGTCGGCGGTCGACTGGAAACCGGCACGCAGCGGGCTGACCGGTACGCCGTTGGAGCGGACGGTGCCGACCGGGCGGAAGCGCGCGCTGTCGCGCAGGTTCTGCGTGCCCTGCACATTGTCGATGTAACCACCCTGGTCGTCGAGATAGAAGACGCCGCGCAGGCCGAAGGTGTCGGTGACCGGCACGTTCAGCATGGCTTCCGCCTTGTAGCTGGTCTCGCCGCCCTTGGTGAAGGACACGCCGGCGCTCGCCCCGGCATCGAAGCCGCCGAAGTCGGGCTTGTTGGTGATGAGGCGAACCACGCCTGCCTGCGAGCTTGCGCCGAACAGAGTTCCCTGCGGACCCGAGAGCACTTCGATGCGCTCGAGGTCGGCGGCGTACACGTCGAGGTTGCGGCCGGGCTGCGCCAGCGGCTGCTCGTCGAGATAGAGCGCGACATTCGGCGCGAGGCCGGCGACGCCGGCCGTCGTCAGGTTCGGCGTCGTCGATGCGAGGCCGCGAATGTAGATCGTGCTCTGGCCCGGCCCGCTACCGCCGGCAGTGACCGTCGGCAGCTGGTCGAGATAATCTTCGAACGTGTCGATGTTGAGCTCTTCGAGCCCCTCTTCGCCCAGTGCCTGGACCGATACGGGCACGTCCTGCAGATCCTCGCTGCGCTTCTGCGCAGTCACGACGATCACGTCGACGCCGCCGCGGCGTTCCTGCGCTGCGGGCGCAGCATCCTGCGCCATCGCGGGAGTTGCAAGTGCCACAGCCAGCGCACCAGCCGATGCGCCGCTAACAAACTTCTTCATGGTGGATAGCCCCTAACCAACTACATTCAGAGACAGCGACGCGGCAGCTGAGGCGGCATCGCATGAGAATAGTCCCGCTTTCGGAAAATCAACGAAAGCGACGGGGGGCGATAGCAATCGAAAATTGCTCAGGCCACCGGCGCCGGGGAGAATTGCGGAATGCAACCCAGCCTGTTGCAAAGATTCCACGCACCACAAATTTAGCTGAATAATGTTCAATGCCGTGTGACTATTATAAACTACGGTGTGAGCTTATCTTTGGGTATTCTTTTTCTCTCTAAACCCTTTCAACAGTAAGACTTAAGTATCGAATTTTTCACTTCAAATGGCTAAAGGGTAGCTCGGCTCGATACTGTTTTCCTACTCTACTCGAGCGAGCTCAGCGCAACCTTCCGCAGTTGTCGGTACGCCATGGCGCTTACGGACCAGATCGAATGCGATCGCTTTGAGGATTGCGACGGCCATCAGCGCCACTACGAACGAGAATGGCAGCGCGCCGATGATCATGGTAATGCGGATCGCGTCGATCCCGCCAAGGATCAACATGCTGCCGACCACGAACGCCAGCGCCCCGCCCCAGAACAGGATGTGGTGTCGGCGCTCCCCGTCAGTTTCGCCTGCGCCATTGATCGTATTGACGATCAGGATCGCGCTGTCGGCGGATGTTATGAGGTAGGTCATCAGCAAGATTACGACGAGGCCAGACACGAGACTGGCGACAGCGGGGTCCAGCAGCACCGCAAGCGTCGCGTAGAGCTGGTCGGATATGCCGGTCTCGACGATCGTCCCGCCCGCGACGCCGCTCAGCTCAAGGTCGATCGCCGTACCGCCGACGATGGCCATCCAGACGAAACACATCAGCGACGGCACAAGGACCACGCCGAAGACGTATTCGCGCACCGTGCGCCCGCGCGAGATACGTGCGATGAACATACCGACGAAAGGTGCGAAGGCGATCCACCACGCCCAATAAAACACCGACCAGTCCAGCTGCCACTGCAGCAGGGCCTGAGCGGTCTCACCCTGCACATCGGGGAACAATCGCAGTGAATTGGGCACGAGCGCGACGAAATAGTCCCACAGCGCCGTCCCCAGAAGGCTCAGCCCGTATAGACCCGACCCGACGATGGCGAAGAGCGCCAGCAAAGCGAAGGACAGGCCCATATTCAGGTTGGACAGCCATTTGATGCCCTTCCCCACGCCAGAAAGCGCGCTGAGCGTCGAGGAGCCGACCAGCAGGACCAGCGCCAGTACGATGGCGATCACCGACGATGTGCCGTCTTCTGCCAGCAGCCAGTCACCCAGACCGAGCCGCGCCAGCCCGGCGATGAACTGCTCGACGCCGAGGCCCATGGTAACCGCCACACCGAGGATCGTCGCCACGACTGCGACGATATCGACCAGATGGCCGGAGAAACCGGACAGGACGCGACCGAACAGCGGCGCGAGAGCCGAGCGGATGGTCAGCGGCAGGCCCCGGCGATAAGCAACATAGCCGATTGCCAGCCCGACCAAGGCATAGGTGCCCCAAGCGGCAAATCCCCAGTGCAGGAAGGTATAGATATAGGCCGGCCGAACCGCCTCCTGCGACAGCGGCTCGATCGTGCCGCGGATGATGTCGGGATTGTTCGCGAAATGCGCGAGAGGCTCCCCGGTGGAATAGGTCAGCATGCCGATGCCGATGCCCGCCCCGAACAGCATCGCGAACCACGAGAACCGCCCGAACTCGGGCTTCTCGTCCGGGGCGCCGATGCGCAGGCGGCCCGACTGGGCGATAACCGCCACCATGAAGCATGTGAACATCAGGAAGGCTACGAGATAGACGTACCAGCCGGCGAAGGTTCGGATGATCGAGGAATTGGCCGCCGTAAGCGTCTCGTTCGCGCTGACCGGGAAGAAAATCGCCCACATGATGATGAGCGAGACGATAATCTTGGAGGGGATAGTCACCGCCCGGCTGAAGCCGTCGTAAAAACCGCGGTTCGCAGTCCGGATCGGGAGATCGACCAGCGGCGGATCGATCGGTGCGTCGTTGGTGCTGCTCATGTGCGGAATCGTGCTCGCTTTTCTGGCGCCCGTGCGTTCATGCTGTCGGCTGATGCTTAGGGAGAGGCCGCCCGCGGTTCGCGGGCCAGCATAGGAAAAGGGCCGCGGAATGCAAATCGCGCTGCCGGATTTCTGCGGTTGGGGATATGAAGCGAGGTGGTGGACAGGGCTGGATTCGAACCAGCGTACGCTTGCGCGGGCAGATTTACAGTCTGCTGCCTTTAACCACTCGGCCACCTGTCCACACGGGCTCGCTCAGTCTCTGTCGAGAGAGAAATGCTGGGGAAGCCGCATGGCTCCCCGGCCGAGAGGCGCCCCTTTGGCGAAGCGGCGCTTGCCTGTCAATGCCCTCGCTGGCAGGAGCCGCAGCCAATGTTTCAGACAGGACGGACATGATGGCCAAAGGCGAACGAAAAAGGGCCCTGCGCGGGCGAGCAGGCAGGATGAAAGGCGGGCGCGGCAGTGGCCGGGCCAGCACCGGTCATGTGCGTCTGTGGGGTCGCCATGCGGTGGAGGCCGCGTTGAAAAACCCTGACCGCGTGCACCGCAAGCTATGGGCCACGCGTGAGGGGATCGAAACCCTCGATGGCGAGCTGCCCGCAGATTTCCCGGTCGAATATGCCGATGTCGCGGATCTCGCGCGTCTGGTGGCAAAGGACGCCCCGCACCAAGGTCTGGTGCTCGAATGCGCGGCGCTGGAAGATGTGCATCTCGATGAGGTCATAGGCGGCGAGGCCGATGTGCCGTTGGTCTTTCTCGACCAGGTCACCGATCCGCACAATGTCGGCGCGATCATGCGCTCGGCGGCCGCTTTCGGCGCCGCTGCGATCGTCACCCAGGATCGGCACGCTCCACCAGAAGGCGGCGTGGTTGCCAAGTCCGCTTCGGGTGCGCTCGAAACCGTGCCGTGGGTTCGCGTGGTAAATCTCGCTCGCGCGCTCGAGCAGGCGGCGGACGCCGGGTACTGGCGGATCGGGCTAACCGGAGCGGCGGACGCCACACTGGCCGAAGCTTTGCCGGCAGGGCCGGTGGCGCTGGTCCTCGGTGCGGAAGGTCCGGGCATGCGCCATAATATCGAGGGGCATTGCGACGCGCTGGCTCGCCTCCCGATCGGCGATGCGGTCGAAAGCCTCAACGTTTCGAACGCCGCAGCGATCGCGCTCTATGCGATCGTTACGCGCCAAGCCTAGACCAAACCAAAAACGCCGCGCCCCTTTCGAGGCGCGGCGTAATTTGCATCTCCGGCCGCTGCCGAGGCGTTGGCAGATTCGGACAGATCGTCGATCGCTTAGTTGACCGCGTCCTTGAGGCCCTTGCCGGCCTTGAACTTCGGCTGGTTCGATGCCTTGATGGTCATCGGTTCGCCGGTGCGGGGATTGCGGCCGGTCGATGCCTTGCGCTTGGCGACCGAGAAGGTGCCGAAGCCGACGAGGCGAACTTCGTCGCCGCTCGACAATGCCTTGGTAATCGAATCGAAAACGCCTTCGACGGCGCTCGATGCATCGCTCTTGGAAAGGCCGCTCGCATCGGCAACCGCGCTGATCAGGTCGTTCTTGTTCATTCTGGGAACCCCCTCAATATAATTTTGAAAACTGTTCGGTGAATCGCCTCTCCGAAGGCGCACGAATTGAGAGAGTTTTCCGGGCTCTGTCAAAGGCAAATATGGCCAAAATGCGCGATTTTCGGGGCGAAATTCGCCACAACCACGGTTAACGGCGTATTCACCGCTCGCAGCGGTGACGCAGTCCTGATTTGCAACTCAAAATGATCCCGCTCGCAACCGACGAGTCGCTGCGACGCAATATATCTTTTGTTAGTGTGCCGTCGCGGAGGGGCCGCCGTTCTGACCATGGTCGGGCTGGCTGGCGAGATCGTCGGCTTCGGACCATTCGATCGGTTCGGGCAGCTCGCAAAGAGCATGCGCAAGGACCTCGTCGACATGGCGCACCGGAACGATCTCGAGACCTTCCTTCACATTATCGGGAATTTCCGCGAGGTCCTTAACATTCTCTTCCGGGATCAACACTTTCTTGATCCCGCCGCGGAGTGCTGCGAGCAGCTTCTCCTTGAGGCCACCGATGGCGAGCACCCGACCGCGCAGCGTGACCTCGCCCGTCATCGCGACATCTGCCCGCACGGGAATGCCCGACAGCGTCGAGACGATCGAGGTGACCATGCCGACACCGGCGCTTGGCCCGTCCTTCGGCACCGCGCCTTCGGGCAAGTGGATGTGGATGTTGCGGCGCTGGAAGAGGCTCGGGCGGATGCCGTAATGTGGCGCCCTTGCCTTCACGAAGCTGAAGGCTGCAGCGACGCTCTCGTTCATAACGTCGCCGAGCTTGCCGGTCGTCTTGACCTCGCCCTTGCCCGGCGTGGTGACGCTTTCGATGGTCAGCAGCTCGCCGCCGACTTCGGTCCACGCCAGACCGGTCACGGCACCGACCTGCGGCTCGTCCTCACTCATGCCATGCTTGAACTTGCGGACCCCGGCAAAGTCGCTGAGGTTGTCCGGTGTAATGGTAACGCTTTCCGCCTTGCCCTCGAGGATCTTGCGCAGGCTCTTGCGCGCAAGCCGCGCCAGTTCGCGTTCCAGCGTGCGGACGCCGGCTTCGCGCGTGTAATAGCGGATGAGATCGCGCAGGCCGTCTTCGGTCAGCTCGAACTCGTCGTCCTTGAGCCCGTGATCCTTGACCTGTTTCGGCAGGAGGTGGCGCGTTGCAATCTCTACCTTCTCGTCTTCCGTATAGCCTTCCAGCCGAATGATCTCCATCCGGTCGAGCAGCGGTTGCGGCAGGTTGAGGCTGTTCGCCGTGGTCACGAACATGATGTCCGACAGGTCGAGATCGAGCTCCAGATAATGGTCCTGGAACTTGCTGTTCTGTTCCGGGTCGAGCACTTCGAGCAGGGCCGAGGCCGGGTCCCCGCGGAAATCCTGACCAAGCTTGTCGATCTCGTCGAGTAGGAACAGCGGATTGATCTTGCCGGCTTTCTTGAGATTGCTGACGATCTTACCCGGCAGCGAGCCGATATAGGTACGCCTGTGGCCGCGGATTTCCGCTTCGTCGCGCACGCCGCCCAGCGACTGCCGGACGAATTCGCGGCCTGTAGCCTTGGCGATCGATTTGCCGAGGCTGGTCTTGCCGACACCCGGCGGGCCGACGAGGCACAGGATCGGCCCCTTCAGCTTCCGCGTGCGCGCCTGCACGGCGAGATATTCGATGATCCGGTCCTTGACCTTCTCGAGGCCGTAGTGATCGGCATCGAGGACCTTCTGGGCCTCGCCGATATCTTTCTTGACCTTGCTTTTCTTGCCCCAGGGCAGGCCGAGCAGCACGTCGAGATAATTGCGGATCACGGTCGCTTCCGCGCTCATCGGCTGCATGCTCTTGAGCTTCTTAAGCTCGCTCTCGGCCTTCTCGCGCGCTTCCTTCGACAGCTTGGTCTTGCCGATCTTCTCGGTAAGTTCGGCGATCTCGTTGCCGCCATCCTCGTCGCCATCGCCCAGCTCGTTCTGGATCGCCTTGAGCTGTTCGTTGAGGTAATATTCGCGCTGGGTCTTCTCCATCTGGCGCTTCACGCGGCCGCGGATGCGCCGCTCCACCTGCAGCACCGACAGCTCGCCTTCCATGAAGGACATGACCATTTCGAGGCGCTTCAGCGGGTCGTGCTCGACCAGCAGGGCCTGCTTGTCCGAAACCTTGGCGTTGACGGCGGCGGCGATCGTGTCGGCCAGTTCGCCGGCGTCGTCGATGTCGGCCAGCTGGTCGGCAGCGTCCTCGCCGATCTTCTTGTTGAGCTTGGCATATTCGCCGAATTGTTCGACAACCTGGCGCATCATGGCCATAACTTCGCTGCCCGAGGCTGTCATCGAATCGCGCGAGGAAACCTCGGCAATCACGTGATCCTCCTGCTCCACTAGGGCGTCGAGTGTCGCCCGGCGCGTACCTTCGACAAGGACCCGCACTGTCCCGTCGGGCAGCTTCAGCAATTGCAGCACCTGCGCCACCACGCCGACCTCGTAGAGATCGCTGCGCTCGGGATCGTCGCAGCCCGGATCGAGCTGGGCGAGCAGGAAGATGTCCTTCGACCCTTCCATCGCAACTTCGAGCGCCGCGACCGATTTGTCGCGGCCGACGAACAGCGGCACGACCATACCGGGAAACACCACGATGTCGCGCAGGGGGAGGAGGGGAAATGCGTTGCTCATAGAAATATTCCGTCATGTGGCCGAAGCCGTTCTGAGGGAATATGGTGACGCATCCGCCCTTTCGCAACGCAGCGCAGGCAGAAGTGTGTGGACGGCAGAGCCCGTCTTGCGCAGGCTCCGCCGAGCCGAATTACATTCCGGGAAGCTTCATGCCCGGCGGAAGGCCCATGCCCTGCTGGACCTTGGCCATTTCCTCGCCAGAAACGCGGTCCGCCTTGTCGCGCGCGTCGTTGAACGCAGCGGCCACCAGGTCCTCGACCATCTGCTTTTCTTCCGGCTTCATCATGCTTTCGTCGATCGTCACGCCGATGATCCGGCCCCGGGCCGTGGCGCGGACCTTGACGAGACCGCCGCCAGCCGCGCCCTCGACTTCGATTTCGTCGAGCTTCGCCTGCGTTTCGTTCATCTGCTTCTGGATCGTCTCGGCGGCCTTCTGCGCCTGAGCCAGCATTTCTTCCATATCCATCTTACGCGTTCCTACTCCAGGGTATTTCGCGCCGCGAGGGGGGAGCGGCGCCGTCTTCGATCAGTTCGGCATCGGGAAATGCCTCGAATGCGGCCTTTACCAGAGGATGCGCGCGAAGTGCAGCCGCGTCCGCATCGCGCTGTGCGATTTCCTGCTCGACCAGCGAGGGAGTGCCCTCTCCGCCAGGCACTTCCTCGACGTCCCAGCGCTTGCCAGTGTGGCGGAACAGCGTGTCCTTGACGATCGGCAGGATTTCGTCACCGAATTTCGCATCGCGGCCATAGCGTAGCATACCGTCGCCGAGTTCTACCACGCGGACCTGCAGGCGCAGGACATTGGCTTCCTGCATCATCCCGCTCGCGTCGATCGCCTCGACCAAGGCACGCCAGTCCGGCCTCGCTACGGCGCTCGGCGCAGTTTGCTCGGACGCGGAGGAAGGGTTCGAGGTCGTAGCCGGTGCGCGCTCCGCCAGCGTTTCTAGCTTCTTCGCGAGCTTGCCCGGATCGGGCATCTGTCCGGCATGGAGGACGCGCAGCAGTGCCATCCGCAGCGAGACTAGCGGATCAGGCGCAAGGCGAACTTCTTCATGCCCTTTCAGCAGCAACTGCCACAGGCGGTGAACCTGCCCGACATCGAGCCGGGTGGCCCACTCACCCAGCGCTTCGCGCTCGTCCTGTGAAGCGCCCTCGGCGTCCCCGCCCGACACCTGCGCCAAGGCAATCCGGTGCGCGAGATCCATCTGCGCGCGCATCAGCGCCAGCGGCTCGACGCCCAGCGCGTATTGTTCGTCGATGGCCGCAAGCAGCGCAGAGCCATCGCCTTCAAGCATGTGCCCAAAGAGCCGGCGCTGGGCGGATTTGTCAGCGAGCCCGAGCATGTCGCGCACTCGCTCGGCTGAGACCTTGCCCTCGGTGTCGAGATCGGCATGGGCAATCGCCTGGTCGAGGATCGACAGCCCGTCGCGCACGGAACCTTCGGCGGCGCCGGCGATGATGTGCAACGCCTCCTCGTCGGCTTCGACGCCTTCCTTGCGGCAGATCTCGGCAAAGTGCGACTGGAGCAGTTCCACCGGAATCCGGCGCAAGTCGAAGCGCTGGGTCCGGCTGAGAACGGTAACGGGAAGCTTTTCCACCTCGGTGGTCGCGAAGAGGAACTTTACATGCGCGGGCGGCTCCTCAAGTGTCTTGAGCAAGGCATTGAACGCATTGCGCGAAAGCATGTGAACTTCGTCGATAATGTAGATCTTGTAGCGCGCCGACACCGCCGCATAGCGCACCGCCTCGATGATCTCGCGCACGTCGTCGACGCCGGTGTGGCTGGCGGCATCCATCTCGATCACATCGATGTGGCGGCCTTCCGCAATTGCACGACACGGCTCGCATTCGCCGCAGGGGCTGATCGTCGGCCCGCCCTGCCCGTCGGGACCGACGCAGTTGAGCGCCTTGGCGATCAGGCGCGCAGTCGAGGTCTTCCCCACCCCGCGAACGCCGGTCATCAGGAAGGCATGCGCCAGCCGGTCGCGCGCGATGGCATTGGCCAGCGTGCGTACCATGGCATCCTGCCCGATCAACTCGGCGAAGGTCTGCGGGCGATATTTGCGAGCAAGGACGCGATAGGGCTGCTGCGCGGTCGTGGCGGGAGGCGCGGCGCGAGTTTCGGCGGGAGGGGGCGCCGCGACCGGCGCGGGAGCGGCCGCCACCTCTGCGGGAGGGGCCGGATCCGCTACCGCGTCACCGAACATCGAATTCTGCCCCGCGGCTTCCAGTTCGGCAGCGCTCGGCGCGGCCTCTTCGGCCTCGCTTTCCCATGGCAGCGAGTCGGAATTGTCCGGTGAATCACCCATGCGACATTAGGTAGGCACTGACGCGCCGAATGTCATGCAGACATCTCATCCAACATGTGGGTGAATAGGAGCGGTCCCGATCGTAGCTCCTTACAAGAAGGAGCCGGGCGACCCGCCGCAATTCACCTGGGCTGCTTCCTTCCGGACCTGACCCGGTGAGCGAACGCAAACGTCCACCCGACTCCCGGCGCGCCATATGGCGGCGCTTGCCGGAGAAATCAACTACCTGAAATTGTCGGCGTAGGCTTGCAGCTTGAGGCTCTTGGGGGGCGTGGCGTGAACGCGGGCGGTGATGCCGTATTTTTCAGCGTAGGCCTTGGCCACATCCTTGCTCGGGAAGGTCAGCTGCACCTGCGCCTGCGTATCGCCGCTGCCGGTCCAGCCCATCAGCGGATCGGGGCGGCGCGCTTCGGACTGCTCGAATTCGAGCACCCATTCGTCCACCCGGGCCTTGCCGGACTGCATTGCGCTCTTGGGTCGCTGGTAGATACGTGCTGCCATTCTTTTTGTCCCTCAGACGCCGGGCGGTGGCCATCCGGCCACCTTGGCTTCCTCGCATTGGCTCGGGCGGGCGGTCGCCCTTGCCTCCCGCTGTGCGGTCGGAAATGCCCTCTAATTCAGCCGCCGGATTTTTGGAAGGCGTTCTTGGTCTTCAAACTCGGCTTTTCCGTCCAGGGTTCCTCGGGCCAGCGGTGCTTGGGATAGCGGCCCTTCATGTCCTTGCGAACATCCGCCCAGCTGCCGCGCCAGAAGCCCGGCAGGTCGCGCGTCGCCTGGATCGGGCGGGCGGCGGGGCTGGTCAGCTTGAGCAGCAGCGGCGTCTCGCCGATCATCGGGTGGCGGTCGAGGCCGAACAGGGCCTGCACCCGCACCTCGACACTCGGCGCGTCGTCGCCGGTATAGTCGATCGGGTGGTGCGTGCCCGCAGGCGACACGAACTCGCGCGGGGCCAGCCGATCGAGCGCCTGCCGCGCATCCCAGTCGAGCTGGCCGAGAAGCGCATCGGTGACCTTGCCTTTCGGAGCCGCAAGATCGCGCCTTCCGGCCAGCAGCGGCGCAAGCCAGAGCCCGGCGGTTTCGGCCAGCCGCTCCGGTGCCAGTGCATCGATCCCGGCGTAGTCCGCCCGCGCCAACAGCGCCTGCGGAATGAGTTGTGCCGGGTTTTCCAGCGCTTTTTCCACAAGCATGTCCACAATTGCGCCCTCATCGGGCTCGGGATTCGGCCCCTTGGAGAGGAGTATCGCACCCAGCCGCCGTTCGCTCAGCGTTTCGACCCGCTGGCCGGTCCAGCGCAAAACCGCGCGCCGCTCGATCCGGTCGGCGAACCATTCTTCCACTTCTGCAATGTCGAGCGACGCGGCGGAGGTGATACGCGCGCCCTTGGCCTGACCTTGTGCATCGCCGATGGCGAGGAATTCGGCGCGGGCCAGCGGCGATGCCGGATCGAGCTGGAAGCCGCGTCCACCCGCTGCGATCCACTGCTCGCCCGACGCATCGCGCCGCTTCGCAAGAAACTGGGGCCGACCTGCGGCGAGGATGACACCTGTGGATGGTTCGCCCGTGCCCTCCCTATCGACCAGCTTGCGTGCCGTGTTCGCCCAACGCTCAGCAAGCTTGCGGCTTGCCTGTGCGCGCTGGCTGCGATCGCCGTTCCAGCGAGACAGCCGCGCTTCGACATCCTCGCCGCGCCCGCCAATTCCGCGTTCCTGCAACAGCAGGGCAATCTGCGCTGCCGTCCCCGCCGCACCGTGCCGCGCCCCGAACAGGACCATCGCCGCGCTCTGCGGATCGAGCGGAAGTTGTGCGAGCCTCTCGCCCAGCGGCGTGATGCGCCCATCCCCGTCGAGCGCGCCAAGCGCGATAAGCCTCTCGCGCGCCGCGGCAACCGATGGTTCGGGCGGGCTGTCGAGCCACGCGAGCGTCCCTGGATCGGTCGTCCCCCAGCGCGCCAGGCCGAGCACCAGCGGCGCGAGATCGCTTGTCGTGATCTCCGGCGGATCGTAGGCGGGTCGCCCGGCATGACCGCCCTGCTTCCATAGGCGATAAGCCACGCCCGGCCCCTGCCGTGCGGCTCGTCCCGCCCGCTGAGTCGCGGCAGCCTGGCTGGCGCGGTGGGTGACAAGATGCGTCGTTCCCGCGGCCCGGTCGAACTCGGCGCGGCGCGAAAGGCCGGAATCGACCACGACCGAAACGCCGTCCAGCGTGAGCGATGTTTCCGCAATCGCCGTCGCCAGCACGATGCGCCTGCGCCCCTCAGGATCGCGGCGGATGGCGGTGCGCTGGTCGGCCGGCTGCACTTGACCGTGCAACGGAAGGACCAGTGCCGTCGGCAGCCGCTCTTCCAACCGCTCGCGGGTCCGCTCGATTTCGCCGACGCCCGGCAGGAAGGCGAGGATGTCGCCATCCTCCTCGCGCCAGGCAATTGCGATGGCTGCCGTCATGGCGTCCTCGATCCGCGCCTGAGGGGAAGAGCCGAGCCAGCGAATGTCGAGCGGATGGGCTCGGCCCTCGCTCTCGATCACCGGCGCATCGCTGCCGAGCAGCTCCCCGAAGCGCGCACCGTCGATGGTAGCCGACATCACCAGCACGCGAAGGTCTTCGCGCAGCACGGCACGACTTTCGAGCGCCAGCGCCAAGCCGAGCTCGCTGTCGAGATGCCGCTCATGCGCCTCGTCGAACAGGACGGCGGAGATGCCGTCCAGCTCGGCATCGGCCAGGATCATATTCACGAAAATCACCTCTGTGACCACCAGCACGCGGGTCTTCGCCGAACGCTTGCTGTCGAGGCGGGTGATGTAGCCGATGGTCTCGCCCGGCTTCTCGCCGAGCGCTTCCGCCATCCGCTCGGCCGCTGCGCGCGCTGCCACACGGCGGGGCGAGGTCAGGACCACAGTGCCGCTGCACCAGTCCTCGCCGATCAACGCCGGGGCAACTGCGGTGGTCTTGCCAGCGCCCGGCGGCGCTACCAATACGGCGGCGGTGCCCTGGCTTAGTGCAACGAGGACATCAGGCAGAACGGTTTGGATGGGAAGGGAGTCAGAGCGCTCCTCTCCCGTTTGCCCTGAGCTTGTCGAAGGGCTGTCCTTCACTTCATCCGCCACGCTGAAAGTAAGTACGGGGCTTCGACAAGCTCAGCCCGAACGGAGGCCAGACATTGCCTAATATCCCCGCGCCACCGCGAACAGCGCAGCCTCGGTCATCGCGCGGCGGGCCTGGCCGTCGGGAAAGATCGAGAGCGCATCGATCGCGCGCTGCGCGAAATGGCGGGCGCGCAGCTTGGTGTCGGCAACCGCGTCATGTTTATCGATCAGCGCGATGGCATGGTCGAGATCCTCGTCCGACGTTTTGAAGCCGCCGATCGCCAGCTTCCAGAAGGCGCGCTCTTCCTCGTCGCCGCGCGCATAGGCGAGGATCACCGGCAGCGTCATCTTGCCTTCGCGAAAGTCGTCCCCCCGGTCCTTGCCCATGGCAGCTGCATTGGAATCGTAGTCGAGCGCATCGTCGACCAGCTGGAATGCCACGCCCAGATTGCGGCCATATTCGTCGAGCGCCTGCTCCTGCTCCTCGTTGCATTCGGCCACTACGGCGGCGATGCGGCTGGCAGCGGCGAATAGCGCGGCGGTCTTGGCGCGGATGATGTGGAGGTAGCGTTCCTCGCTGGTGTCGATCTTGCGCTGGGCGGTCAGCTGGTCGACCTCGCCCTCGGCAATGATCGCCGAAGCGCCGGAGAGGATCTTGAGCACCTTCAGGCTGCCGTCTTCCGTCATCAGCTCGAACGAACGGCTGAACAGGAAATCGCCGACCAGCACGGTGGCAGGATTGCCGAAGATGATGTTGGCCGCCGCCTTGCCGCGCCTGAGATCGCTGCCATCGACGACATCGTCATGCAGCAACGTCGCCGTGTGGATGAACTCGACCGCCGCGGCGAGCTTGTGGTGGCGCGTGCCGCTGTAACCCACCAGCTCGGCGGCGGCGAGCGTCAGCATCGGGCGAAGGCGCTTGCCACCGCCCGAGATCAGATGCCCCGCCAGCGCCGGGATCAGCGGCACTTCGCTCTGCATCCGGTCGAGGATGACCTGATTGACCTGATTCATGCCCTGCGCTGTCAGCGCGAGCATCGGTTCGATCGAGCCCTCGGGCTGTCGGCGCGGCAATTGTACGACGTCGGCTGTCATTTCGGCTTGGCCATGCTCTTGCTATGCTTTCTTGGCAAGAGAACGATTGGCGTTAATCTGGCAAATGATGACGCAGGACGTGCACCAATCGGGATCGGAAGACGCGACGCTGGCGGGCTTCCGCAAGAGCATCGACAATATCGATGCCGCGCTGGTTCACATGCTCGCCGAACGGTTCCGCATTACGCAGGCGGTGGGCGAGTACAAGGCGAAGACCGCCCTGCCCCCTGCCGATCCGGGCCGCGAGAAAGAACAGATCGCGCGGCTGCGGCGGCTAGCCGAGGAAAGCGAGCTCGATCCCGAATTCAGCGAGAAATTCCTGCGCTTCATCATCGATGAAGTAATCCGCCACCACGAACAGGCGCGGGACAGCTAGATACCGGCGCGCGGCAGGGTAAGCTTCACCAGCAGGCCGCCCAAATCCTCGCTTTCGTCCAGTTCGACCGATCCGCCGTAGATTTCCGCGACATCGCGCACGATCGCGAGGCCGAGGCCGGTGCCGGGCTTGCCCGTGTCCAGCCGCGCGCCGCGGTCGAAGATTCGGCTGCGTTCGCTTTCGGGAATGCCCCTGCCGTCGTCCTCGACCCAAATGGTGCAGCACTCTGCCTCTGGTTCAGCATCGATGGTCACGAATACGCTCCCGCCGCCGTATTTGGCGGCGTTCTCGATCAGGTTGCCGAGGATTTCGTCGAGGTCCTGACGTTCTATCGAAACAGCGGCTAGCTTGTTGCCGTCGAGGTCGAAGCGGGCGTCTTCGTAAATGCGCGTGACGGCGCGCAGGACGCTTTCGGCGCTTGGCCAGACGTCGGCACGGCTATGCCCCGAAGCGCGGCGGCCGACTGCGCGGGCGCGAGCGAGGTGGTGCTCGACATGGCGCTGCATCGTCTTCGTTTCGCGGAACACGAGGCTGGCGAGCTTCGGATCGCGGGCCGTCGCCGCATTGGTCAGCACGGTCAGCGGAGTCTTGAGCGCATGGGCGAGATTGCCGGCATGCATGCGCGCTTCCTCGGCCTGCCTTTCGGTGTGGGCGAGCAGCGCGTTGATTTCCTCGACCAGCGGTTCGACCTCGAGCGGCAGCGGCTCGGTAATGCGATTGCTGCCCTGGCTGCGCATGGACTGGATCGCCGCGCGCACCCTGCGCAAGGGCGAAAGGCCGTAATAGCTCTGCACCATCGCCATCGCCATCAGGCCGAGTGCGAGCAGGGCGAAGCTCCAGATCAGGATCGAGCGGATACGGCTGATTTGGAAATCCAGTTCCTCGCGCGCCGAGGCGACGGCGAAGGTCCAGCGCGTGTCGCTGTCGGGCAGCAGCACGGTGCGCTCCACGATGCGCAGCGGTTCGGCGTCGAACTGGGCGGAATCGTAGAAATGCGGCTCCATATCGAGATGGTCGGCCTGAAGTTCGAGCTGCGTGTCCCACAGCGAGCGCGACGGTGTGTCGAGCTGCCCTGCCCCGCTGATCTGCCAGTAAAGGCCGCTGTTGGGCTCGAGGAATCGCGGCTCGCCCAAAGGACGGTTGAAATACACCTCGCCATCCGGGCCGATCTCCGCCGTGACGATCATCGCGTTGAGGAGATATTCGAGCTGATCGTCGAAATTGCTTTCGACCATGCGAGCCAGCGTACGATCGAGCGCAAAGCCGCCGCCGAGCAGCAGAACGCCGATCCACAGCGCGGCGATCGCCATCATGCGCGCGGCGAGGCTGCGGCGCGCAGGCTTGGGTGTGTCTATCGTGACGGGCGCGTCCGCGGGCTCGCCAGCCCGCGCGGCATGCGCCTCGCTTCCCGAAGGAGCGTCGGCGTCAGGCGCGCGGCTGGTCGGCGGGATCGTCGAGGCTGTAACCGAGTCCACGGATGGTCGTGATGACTTCCGCACCCAGCTTCTTGCGGATGCGGGTGACGAAGACCTCGATCGTATTCGAATCGCGGTCGAAATCCTGATCGTAGATATGCTCGATCAGTTCGGTGCGGCTGACCACCTTGCCCTTGTGGTGCATGAGGTAGCTCAGCAGCTTGTATTCCTGCGCGGTCAGCTTGACCGGCTCTCCCGCCAGGGTGACGCGGCCCGATCGTGTGTCGAGACGGACGTCGCCCGCCGTCAGTTCGGACGAGGTATTGCCCGAGGCACGGCGAATGAGCGCGCGCAGTCGGGCGATCAGCTCTTCGGTCTGGAACGGCTTGGCGAGGTAATCGTCCGCGCCCGCATCGAGGCCGGCAACCTTGTCGCTCCAGCTATCGCGCGCGGTGAGCACCAGGACGGGAAAATCGCGCCCTTCCTTGCGCCACATGCCGAGCACCGTAAGCCCGTCGATCTCCGGCAAGCCCAAGTCGAGGATCACGGCGTCGTAATCCTCCGTGCTGCCGAGGAAATGGCCATCCTCGCCATCGGCCGAGAGGTCGACGGCGTAGCCGTTCTGCTCCAGCGTCGATTTCAATTGCTGGCCGAGCGTGGGCTCGTCTTCGACAATCAGGATTCTCATGAAGGCTTTGTCCCTGTTTCGTTGCGACGCGTGTCGTTCATGTAGATGAACGCGTCAACCTGAACGGGGTTTCTGCGCATGAAAATCGGATCCGGGTTCAGCGACTGCGACGCAGGATACGGCCGGTTCGCGCGTCGACATCGACGAAGATCACGCGGCCCTTCTTAATGAACTTGAGGCGATAGGCCTTGGCCGTCGGATCATAAGCCGGGCCGAGATATTCGGCATCGCCCATAGTCGGCACCACGCGGCGTTCGATATCGCGCAGCTTCAGCGCATTGCCCGCGCTCATCTCGCGGCGTGCTTCGCCCTGCTCGCTACGCTGCGCGAAGGCAGGCGCAGAGGCGATCGGACCGGCCACGAGGCCGGCTGCGAGGATCGAGGCGAGGAAGCGTTTCATGATGCGATCCTGCTTAAGCCTATCCCATTGAACAAGGTGTGAATGTTCGCTCTCACCCGAGTTCAGGCCGGATCAGCGGGTCATTTCATAGGTCAATGCGATGCCTACTCCAGTCGAGACGACGCCAGGTGCGACCGGCGGCGGTGGTGCCGCAGCCATGCGCGAGCCGGACACCAGGATCGCTTCGTCCTTGGCCATCGAGCCGCTCGACCCACGGATCGCTTCGGCAACTTGCAGCAGGCGAACGCCCGAATATCCTGCCAGCCGCGCGTATTCCTCTGCCTGCGCACGGCCGCGCTCCAGCGCATTGCTCCGCGCCTGCGCCTTGGCCGCCTCGTCGTCCTCAATGGAGAACTGCGGCCCGTTGATATTCGTCGCACCCGCTTCGACCATCGCGTCCAGCACCTCGCCCACACGGTCGAGATCGCGCAGCTTCACCGTCACCTGATTGCTGGCCTGGTATCCGAGGAAGCGCGGCGGCTGATCGCCGCGATTGTTGTAGTCGTAACGCGGGTTCAGATTGATGCTCGCCGTCTGGATATCGCGTGCCGGGATGCCGAGCGCGCGGATCAGCGCGACCAGCCGCTCCATTTCCGCAGAATTGCGCCGCAGCGCCTCCACCGCCGTGTCCGCGTCGGTCTGCACGCCGGTCGAGATCGTCGCCATGTCGGGCTCGACCTCGATCTGCTCGAACACCGACAATTCGATCACCGGGTTCTGCGTGGTGATCTGAACCTCCGCAGCCTGCACCGGAGCGGCGACGGTGGTGGCGGTTGCGGCGAGCAAAGCTATGGCGAGACGTTTCATCGGCGGATCTCCTTAATAAGCGCGCATGGTCGGCCCGTCCTTGTTACAGCTGACTGAACGAGCGGTTCCCCGCCGTATATCGACGCACGCTTCACAGCCATGTGCTCCTGATCTAGGGCGCAGGACAGGCAGGGAGATTTCGATGACATTCCGCAAACTGGCACTCGCGGCGCTGCTGGCGCTCGCCCCGGCAGCCCTATCCGCGCAACAGATGGATGCCGTGCCCGACCGCGCGGCCGGCGAAGGCGAAGGGCCGTTCCCGCGCATGCTTATCGCGGGTGCAACCGTGATCGAGGGCAGCGGCGCGCCGCCGGCCGGGCCGATCGACATTCTCGTCGAGAACAACCGCATCGCCGCGCTCTATCCCGGCGGCGCGCCTGCCAATGTCCGCAGCTCGGCCAGCAAGGTTGTCGAGGCGGGAGGCATGTACGTCCTCCCCGGTTTCGTCGACACGCATGGGCACAATGGCGATTCGTCGAAAGCCAACCAGCCGTCCTACGGTTACAAGCTGTGGCTTGCTCACGGAGTGACCATGGTGCGCGGGGTCAGTTTCTATTTCGGCCCGAACCAGCCCGACCTGACCGACACCGCGCGCAGCGCGGCAAACACGATCGCCGCCCCGCGGCTGATCCCCTATGCCGTGTTCGGCGACAAATGGTCGCGCGGCGCGCCCGACACGCCTGCCAAGGCGCGCGAATGGGTCCGCTGGGCCAAGGCGCAGGGCTATTGGGGCATCAAGTTCTTTAACTCCGCTACTCCCGATGTGCTGGAGGCCGCGCTGGACGAGGCGGAGACGCAGCAGATGGGAACCGTTGCCCACCTCGCGCAGACCGGCGTCGCCGAAATGACCGCCGCCGAAGCTGTCGATCTCGGCCTCGACGGGGTTACGCATTTCTACGGCCATTTCGAAAGCCTGCTGAAAGACGGCGCGCTTCCCTACTACCCCGAAGACTACAATTATTTCGACGAGCAATCGCGCTTCGGCTGGGTCGCACGGCTGGCTCCGCAAGCGGTCAAACCGGGCAGCGAGGAATGGGACGCCTATGTCGATGCGCTGGTTGAAAGCGGAGTGACGTTGAGTCCCACCTTCAACATCTATTCCGCCAGCCGCGACGTGATGGCAGCCAAGAACCGAGACTGGCATGCGCGCTACAGTCTGCCGTCGCTGATGGATTTCTATGCCCCCAGCGCCACCAATCACGGCAGCTATTACAAGGACTGGAGCACCGAGGACGAGGTCGCCTGGCGCAATTTCTATGACAAGTGGTTCCAGCTGACGAAAGACTTCCACCGGAAGGGCGGCCGCGTAACCGCCGGCTCGGACCCCGGCTATATCTACCAGACCTGGGGTTTCGCTTATATCGGTGAGCTGGAAATGCTGCGCGAGGCGGGGCTTGCGCCGCTGGAGGTAATCCGCGCCGCGACGCTGGATGGCGCGCGCGAAATCTTCGAGCCGCGCGGCGTCGAGCCGCCGATGGGCCGTATCGCAGTGGGCCAGCTGGCAGATCTCGTGATCGTGCCGGAAAATCCGCTCGCCAATTTCAAGGTGCTGTACGGCACCGGCCATACGCGGCTGAATTACGAGACCGGCGCGATCGAACAGGTCGGCGGGGTGCGCTGGACCGTCAAGGACGGGATCGTCTACGACGCGCCCAGGCTGCTCGAGAGCGTCGCCGCGATGGTCGAGGCGCAGAAGGCGGCGCGCTAACCGCTTGCAGCATCGGGGCCGCGCGCCTACCTCGCGCGGCCTATGGCACAGCCCCCGATCCTCAGCCTCGAAGGCATGGCCCTGCAGCAGGGCGGCAAATGGCTGTTCGGCGGTCCCGACCACGACGCGCTCGACCTCCACATCGGCCCGCGTGACCGGCTCGCGCTGATCGGCCGCAACGGCGTCGGCAAGACGACGCTGTTCCGCATGATCGACGGTCAGATCGAGACCGATGCGGGAGAGCGCAAGATCAAGCCCGGCACGCGGATCGTGCTGCTGGAACAGGACCCGGACCTCTCCGGCCATGCGACGTTGATGGAGTGGGCGCTCGACGGCACGCACGCGCCGCAGGAACACGAGGTGGAGGCCATCGCCGGCCAGCTCGGCATCGACATGAGCCGCGAAACCAAGGGCGCCAGCGGCGGCGAGAAACGCCGTGCCGCCATCGCCCGCGCGTTGGCGCAGGACCCCGACCTGCTGCTGATGGACGAGCCGACCAACCATCTGGACCTCGGCGCGATCGACTGGCTCGAAGGCTGGCTCGACCGCTACAAGGGCGCCTTCGTCGTCATCAGCCACGACCGGACTTTTTTGAAGCGCCTGACCCGCGCGACCATCTGGCTCGACCGCGGCAGCCTGCGCCGCAAGGAAGTCGGCTTCGGCGGGTACGAGGCTTGGGAAGAACAGGTCTATGCCGAGGAAGCGCGCGCGGCGGAAAAGCTCGATGCCAAGCTGAAGCTGGAGGCGCACTGGCTCGAACGTGGCGTGACCGCGCGGCGCAAACGCAACCAGGGGCGACTGGAAAAGCTGTGGCAGATGCGCGCCGAGCGGGCTTCGATGATTTCGGCGGGCGGAACGGCCAAGCTGAAGCTGGCGACCGAGGAGGACTTCAAATCGAAGTCGGTCATAGTCGCGGAAAATATCACCAAGAGCTATGACGATCGTACGATCATCAAGCCCTTCAGCCTGCGCATCCAGCGCGGCGACCGGATCGGTATTGTCGGCGCAAACGGCGCAGGCAAGACGACCTTGCTCAAGATGCTCACCGGCGAGTTGGAGCCCGACAGCGGCACGGTGGAGATCGCCAAGACGCTGACCGGCGTGATGATCGACCAGCAGCGCCAATTGCTGACCGCCGACAAGACGGTGCGTCAGGTGCTGGCCGAAGGCGGCGACTGGATCGACGTGCGCGGCAATCGCAAGCATGTGCAGGGCTATCTCAAGGAGTTCCTGTTCGATCCCAAGATCGTCGACATGAAGGTCGCTGTGCTGTCGGGCGGCGAACGCAGCCGGTTGCTGCTGGCGCGCGAATTCGCCAAGGCCTCGAACCTGCTGGTGCTGGACGAGCCGACCAACGATCTCGACCTCGAAACGCTCGATCTGCTGCAGGAAGTGATTGCCGATTACGAAGGCACGGTGCTGATCGTCAGCCACGACCGCGACTTCCTCGACCGCACGGTGACGGTGACGCTGGGCTTCGACGGGACGGGCCGCGTCGATGTGGTCGCGGGCGGATACGAGGACTGGCAGGCGAAGCGGCAGAAGCCGGTCGAGAGCAAGGCGAAATCCGACAAGTCGGAGAGCGCGCCGCCCCCTCCCCCGCCGCAGAAACCGACAAAACTGAGCTACAAGGACCAGCGCGACTTCGAGCAACTGCCCGCGCGGATCGAGCAACTGGAAGCCGCCATTGCCAAGGGTGAGACGATCCTCTCCGACCCCGACCTCTACACTTCCGACCCGCAGCGTTTCGCGACCATCTCGCGAGGCATCGAGAATGCGCGGACCGAGAAGGATGCCGCGGAAGAACGCTGGCTGACGCTGGCCGAGCAGGTCGAGGCGATGTGAGCGCACGGGCACTCAAACGCGAAATCCGCGGCTGCACGCTGTGCGCGGAGCACCTTCCACTCGGCCCCAAACCCATCGTCCAGTTCAGCGAGACAAGCCGCGTCGTCGTGATCGGGCAGGCACCCGGGCGGATCACGCACCAGACAGGCCTCGCCTTCGACGACAAGTCCGGGCACCGGCTGGCAGAATGGCTCGGCGTGGATTTCGATACGCTGCATGATCCCGCGCACTTTGCCATCGTTTCGATGGGCTTTTGCTATCCCGGCAAGGCGAGCGGAGGCGACAAGCCGCCCCGCCCTGAATGCGCGCCGACCTGGCACGAGCGAGTTTGGCACGAGTTGCCCGCCGACCGCCTGACCCTACTCGTCGGCACCTACGCCCAGCGCGCCTATCTGCCCGAGACAAAGAGCTGGACCATGCTCGAGCGCATACGGCGCCGGCGCGATTTCCTTCCGCACATCCTGCCCCTCCCCCACCCTGCTTGGCGCAGCACGCTGTTCATGCGCGACAACCCGTGGTTCGAAGCGGAAGTGCTCCCCGCGCTGCGCCGCGAAGTCGCTCAGCGTATCCGGTAGAAGTCCGCTACCCGATCGAGCGCGAGCCTAAGCACCAGCTTGCCGCTGCGCGCCGGCCATTCGAGTGCCTTTTCCGCATCGGGCAGCCCCTCGCAGGCGCAGGCGACGCGCCAGAGGATATCCTTCAGCCCCGGCTCCGCTTCCGCCATCGCGCCGTCGAAGCGCGACTTCGCCGATAACTGCCGCTCCGATGGCGTCAAGCCGTCGCCACCGCCGCCGTCGACACGCACCGGATCCCAGCGCATGGTCACCGACGGCGAAAGCTGCGCGCGCTCGTAATCCGCGCGGAGCCGCTCGCCCGCATCGAATTGTCGGTCGGATAGATGGCCACGCGAATGCAGCCAGGTCAGCGGTGATTCTGCGAGGTTCACGGTGACACTGCGACGGCGGACGCGCGTGCCGCCTGTTCGGCGCGGCCCCTCGGATGTGAGTACGCGTTCGACGAGTTTGCGGGGCATCGGGTTCTCCTGTGGTTGGAAAAACCGCTTGCGTCGAAGAGGTTCGTGTAGGAAAGTCGAAAAACCAAATCGGTTATCGGGACCAGGCGATGATCAACCGCATTCGCGACATTCGCAAGCAGAAGGGCATGACCCTCGCCGACCTCGCGGCAGCCTGCGATCCGCCTACGACCCCGCAGACCGTCGGGCGGTTAGAGACGGGGATGCGCAACCTTTCCATCAAGTGGATGGACCGTATCGCCGCCGCTCTCGATGTCGACCCGGAGCTGCTGGTCCGCTCCGAGAAGGCAGCGCAGCCCCAGATCGTGGCGTCACTCGAGAAAACCGGACCCGAAGCGCTCGCTTCACCGCGCGACGCAATCCTCGCTACCGATCTGGGCAGCGAAGGTGCGCTCATGGTGCTCGACATCGCCTACCCCCATGGCGAATACCGACCCGGCGACCAGCTATGGCTGCGCCAGCTCGACCCGTCCGAGGCCTCCCGCGCGATCAATCGCGATGTGCTGGTGCCCAAGAAGGGCGGCCGCTTCGCCTTCGGGCGGCTGATCGACCGACAGGGCAATCTGCTCGGCGTACTGCCCCCGGGACAGGGGCAAAAACAGGACGTCATCAAGGACGCGCCCTGGATTGCCGTGGCCGAAATGCTGGTCCGCAAGCTGTGAGTGTCATCAAGACCCGCCGGGTTCTCTCGCTCTCGACCCTGTTCCCCAACGCCGCCCAGCCCCGCTTCGGTATCTTCGTCGCGAAATCGCTCGAAGCCCTGCAGCGCGACACGCATTGGGACGTCACGCTCGTCAACCCGATCGGACTGCCGCCAGTCGTATTCGGCCATTATCGCGACCTGCGCAAAGCTGCCGTCGACAGCCAAGAGTTCGGTCTGTCCGTCCATCGCCCCACCTTCCGGCTCATCGCCAAGGTCGGCGGACGGCTCAACCCCGCAAGCATCGCCCGCGCCGTCTTGCCGCTGGTAGAGCGGCTCCATCGCGAAAATCCGTTCGATCTGGTCGATGCGCAATTCTTCTATCCCGACGGGCCGGCGGCGATGGCAATTGCCGAAGCGCTGGGCCTGCCCTTCACCGTGAAGGCGCGCGGGGCGGATATCCATTACTGGGGCTCGCGCAATTACGGGCGCAAGGCGCTGCTCGAGACCGGAAAGCGTGCAACAGGCCTGCTCGCGGTGTGCGAGGCGCTGGCCGACGATATGGCGTCTTTGGGCATGCAGCGCGAGTCGATTGCGATCCACTATACGGGTCTCGACCGCGATCTGTTTCGGCCGCTGGGCCATACGGGGCTGCGGCGTACGATCGCTGGGACCTACGGCTTTCCCTACGATCCGGAGGAGCGGCTGCTAGTCACCGTCGGCGCGCTGATCGAGCGCAAGGGTCAACGCATCGTGATGAAAGCGATGGGCGATCTGCCCGACGCGCGGCTCCTGCTGGTCGGCAAGGGCGAGGAGGAAGATTGCCTCAGAAAGCTCGCGGGCGAGCTCGGCATTGCCGACCGGGTGCATTTCCTCGGCAGCCAGCCGCCGTCGAGCCTGCCGCCGATCCTGTCGGCAGCCGACGCCATGGTGCTGCCGTCGAGCAGCGAGGGGCTGGCGAACGCCTGGATTGAGGCGCTCGCCTGCGGCACGCCGCTGGTGATCACCGATGCCGGAGGCGCGCGCGAGGTGGTGCAATCGCCCGATGCGGGGGTGATTGTCGCCCGCACACCCCGTGCCGTGCGCGAAGGCATCCATCGCGTTCTCGATCGGCCGCGCGATCCGCAAAAGGTTGCGCAGACGGTCGAGAATTTCAGCTGGGAGGCCAATGGCAAGGCCTTGGCCGCCTATTACGATACGCTGGTCTAGCCCCGCACCCTAGACGACGCCGCGTGCTTTCTTCTCCTGCACGTCGGCAACCGTCTCCTCCGGCACGAAGCTGTCGCTGGTGACACCAAGCCAGACCAGGATCGGCGCGGCCATATAGACCGAGCTGTATGTCCCCACGAACAGGCCGAGCGTGATGCCTGCAACCATGCCGAACAGGCTGGCCGGGCCAAAGATGAGCAACGGCAACAGCGCAACGAACAGCGTCAGCGAGGTCATCACGGTACGCGCCAGCGTCTCGTTCACAGACAGGTCCAGCAGCTCGGGCAGCGGCATCTTGCGATACTTCTTCAGGTTCTCGCGGATACGGTCGTAGATGACGATGGTATCGTTCAGCGAATAACCGATAATCGCGAGGATCGCGGCAATGATCTGCAGGCTGAATTCCAGCTGGAAGAGCGCGAACATGCCCAGCGTCAGGCTGACGTCGTGAAACAGTGCGAAGAGCGCGCCGACGCCGAATTGCCATTCGAACCGGATCCAGATGTAGAGCGCGATCGCGGCCATGGCAGCCAGCAACGCATAGATCGCAGTCATGCGGAACTCGCCCGACACCTTGCCGGACACATTGTCGTTCCCGTCGAGGCGGAAGTCGGGATATTCCGCCTGCAACGTGCTCACGACCTCATTGGCGGCTTCCTGCGCGGCTTCCTGATCGGCAGCAACATCGTCGGGCAAGCGCACGCGGATCGAGACCTGGTTGTCCTCGCCGAAGCGCTGGACGACGGGGGAACCATAGCCGAGCGCTTCGACGTCGTCGCGCAGCTGCGCCACCGGTGCCTCGGCGCTTTGCGTGAAGGTGGCGCGCACTTCCAAGCCGCCAGCGAAATCGACGCCGTAATTGAGGCCCTTGGTCATCACCAGCGCCCAGCTCGCCGCGATCAGCAGGATACTGACCACGAAGAACGGGATGCGCCACTTGAGGAACTTGATGTTCGTATTGTCGGGGACGAGTTTTAGAAGTCGCATATCTCGCCTCCTCCTATAGGTTCAGATCGCTGGGCCGCGCCTTGCGCAGCCAGGCGGCGACCCACATGCGGGTGAGCGTCACCGCGGTGAAGACGCTGGTAAACAGGCCGATGATCAGCACCACCGCAAAGCCGCGGATCGGGCCGGAGCCGAACAGGAACAGCAATACACCAGCGATGAAGTTGGTGACATTCGCATCGTAAATGGCGCGGCTGGCTTCCTTGTAGCCGGTTTCGACCGCAGCGACCACGCGGCGGCCCCGCGCGCGTTCTTCGCGGATACGCTCGTTGATCAGCACGTTGGCGTCCACCGCCGCGCCGATGGTGAGTACGAAGCCGGCGATGCCCGGCAGGGTCAGCGTGGTGCCAAGCCCCGCCATGATCCCGAGCAACATCAATATGTTGATGACCAGAGCTATCGTCGCATAGACCCCGAAGCGGCCGTAGCTCGCGATCATCAGCGCGATGACCAGCAGCGAGCCGATGGCCATGGCCAGCATGCCGCTGCGGATCGAGTCGGCGCCAAGATCGGGTCCGACGGTGCGTTCCTCGACCACGGCCAGCTCCACCGGCAGTGCGCCGGAGCGCAGCGAGATGGCGAGGCGGTTAGCCGTTTCGACGCTGAATCCACCGGAAATCTGCGCGGTCCCGCCACGGATCGGTTCGTTGATATTGGGGGCGGACAAGACCTGTCCATCGAGTATGATAGCGAAGGGTTTACCGACGTTTTCGGTCGTCAGCTTGGCAAAGCGACGGCCGCCATCGCTATCGAACTGGATTGTAACCACAGGTTCGTTGGTCTGCGGATCGAAGCTTTGCTGCGCGCCGGTGAGATTGTCGCCGCGGATACCACCCAGGCGACGCACGGCGAGATTCTGCCCGGCAAAGTCGGAGGTCTCGGCGTATGGATAAATCTCGCTTCCCGGAGGCGCGCGTCCTTCGGCCACATCGCTCGGCAGGGCGTTCTGGTCGACCAGCTTGAATTCCAGCTCGGCCGTTTCACCCAGCAGCGCCTTCAACTGGTCCGGATCTTCGAGACCCGGCACCTGCACCACGATACGTGTATCGCCCTGGCGGATAATCGTCGGTTCGCGCGTGCCGAGTTCGTCGATACGCTTGCGGATGACCTCGATCGCGCTTTCCATCGCGTCGTTCACGGCAGTATCGGTGCCGTCTGCCGTGGGCGAGAGGATCATGCGATTGCCGTCCTCCATCGTCAGATCCCACTCGCGAACGAGGCCGGTTCCGTTGATCGACGGCAGCATGACTTCGCGCGCCTGGTCCATCTGCGAGGGATCGTCGAGGATGAAGCTCAGCTGCCCGCCACGGGTCGAAACGTCGCCGATGCGGATGCGCGGCTCGGCATTGCGCATCAGGCTGCGGACGTTCTCCTCCATGTTCTCGAGCCGCTGCGCCGCGACATCGGCGGGATCGGCTTCCAGGAGGATGTGGCTACCGCCGGCAAGGTCGAGGCCGAGGTTGACCATCGGCTGCGGCAGCGCGTCGGGCCAGCGAACGCTGGTCGCCGACAGCAGCGAGGGCAGCGCAGCGAGCATGGCGATGATCGCGATGGACCACAGCCAGACCTTACGCCAGGTGGGAAAATCGAGCATGTTTGCTTTGGTCCCCGGCTCAGTCGTTTGCAGCGGGCTTGCCGCGCGAGGACAGCACTTCGCCGATGGTGGTGCGGACTGCTTTCACGGTCATGCCCTTGGCGAGTTCGACATGGACGAAGTGATCCTCGACCTTGGTGATCTTGCCGACGAGGCCGCCCTGCGTGACGACTTCATCGCCCTTCTGGAGGCCGGCGACACGCTCGCGATGCTGCTTCTGCTGGCGCATCTGCGGCCGGATGATCAGGAACCAGAGGATCAGCAGCATGCCGAGCGGCAGGATCCAGCCGGTCCATGCGGGAGGCGCGCTTCCAGCGGAACCGGCGGCGGCAAGAAGATCGAGCATTGAAATATACCTGTCGAAATGAATGAACGACCGGTCGCAGATGGGCGGCGAACGCAGGCCGTTCAAGCCCGCCCCGCACCCTCACGTCCGAAGTGCGGGCGCGGTTAGCAGCAATGCCGGGCACTAGCAACGAATTGGACGCGAGGCCGTGTGCAAACTTGCACAGACAGGCGCTTGCCATGCACGGACGTGCCGCCTATAGGGCCGCCTCCACTGGTTTCGGGATGTAGCGCAGCCTGGTAGCGCACCATACTGGGGGTGTGGGGGTCGCTGGTTCGAATCCAGTCATCCCGACCAGTGGTTTCCCTCCTTTCGAACAGTTTTTGCCAGCGGTGCCGCTTCGCCGCCGGCCACGCATCCTTGGAACCCCTTTCCTACACGAACCGATCTGGTTAGCTATCGCTCCGTTCCTAACCGACGGAGACAGCGCCATGCCCCTCATCGATTCGCTCATCGGCCCAATCGCCTCGATCATCGACAAGGTGGTCCCGGACAAGGAAGCGCGCGCCAAGGCCAAGCTCGAACTCATCGCCTTGGAGGGAACGCAGGAACTGAAGGCCATCGAAGCGCGCCTCTCCGCCATCGTCGCCGAGGCGCAGAGCGCCGATCCCTGGACCAGCCGCGCCCGCCCCAGCTTCCTCTACGTGATGTATGCGCTGATCCTCTTCAGCGTGCCGATGGGCGTGATCGCCGCCTTCGACGCGCAGGCCGCGCACGACATCGGCACCGGCATGACCCGCTATCTCGCGGCGCTGCCGGATGCGCTGTATGCGCTGTTTGGCACGGGCTACCTCGGCTACACGGCGGCGCGGCAGTGGGGGAAGGTGAAGGGAACTGACCAGTAATGGTATCGTGATTGCGCGTGTTGGCTGGTCTACCAACATAAGACTTAAATCAGCCGCCCAAACCCGCTCAGCCTGAGCTTGTCGAAGGCCACGCGCTATCCTTAGCTCCAAGCACCATTACATTTGCCGGTTCCGGGCGAGCACCCAGATCCTTTCCCAATCTGGCGATAAGGGCCCGCTTTTTTGCCCTGCTCCAGCCTTTGAACTGCCGCTCAGCATCGAAAGTTCGTCGCGCGTGGAGAAATCCTGCGACCATTCGAGCAAGACAGGCAGCCGACCGGCGGCGTACCCGCCTAGCGTCTCGGAGCGATTTTGCGCCACGCGGTATTCCAAGTCTTCGGTGTGCCCGACGTAACTGCCATCGTGGCAGCGCAGCAGATAGTCGAAGAACGTCATCCCTTGCCTTCAGGATTGGCGCGTGGCCTTCGACAAGCTCAGGCTGAGCGGGGTGGGAAAATAACAGCTAAGCTATTAATAACGCCGCTGATGGGATCTTAAGCTGGCTGCCACCTTCTCACCCACCCGTTCTCCCGCTAACCCACTCCCATGACGCCCACCGTCTTCGTCCTCAACGGCCCGAACCTCAACCTCCTCGGCACGCGCGAGCCGGAGATTTACGGCTCCGACACGCTCGACGATATCGCCCGGATGCTCGAGGAGAAGGCGCAGGAGCTCGGCCTTGCCATCGACATGCGGCAGACCAATCACGAGGGCGTGCTGGTCGACTGGCTGCACGAGGCGCGCGAGGCCGGGGCGAAGGCGGTTTTGCTCAATGCCGGGGCCTATACCCACACCTCCATCGCGCTTCTGGACGCGATCAAGGCGATCGGCGTGCCGGTGATCGAAGTGCACCTCTCCGACCCCGCGAAACGCGAGGAATTCCGCCACATATCCTATGTCGGAATGGGCGCGGTGGACGAGGTCAAGGGCCTGGGCCCCCGCGGCTATGCCGTAGCGTTGGAGAAGGCTGCGGCACTCTAAAACCAAACCGCCACCCCTTGTCTTGCGCGCCGCTGCGGCGCATAGGCGCTGCAAAGCTACAACAAGGGTAACCATGGCCGATCACAAGGGCAGCGCCGGCAAGTCCGGTATGAACATCGACATCGTAATGGTCCGCGAACTGGCGGAAATGCTGGCCGACACCGGCCTCACCGAAATCGAAGTGGAAGACGGCGACCGCATGATCCGCGTATCGCGCGGCGGCGGCGTGGCGATGGCTCCGGCGCAGGTGGCCGCTCCGGCAGCGTTACCCGCAGCCGCTCCCGCCCCTGCATCTGCCGCTCCCACCCCTGAAGCGGCGCCCGCTGCGGATCATGCCGGTGCAATCAAATCGCCCATGGTCGGCACCGTCTATCTCGCGCCCGAGCCGGGAGCGTCGGACTTCGTCAAGGTCGGCGACAGCGTGAAGGAAGGCCAGACCCTCGTCATCGTCGAGGCGATGAAGGTGATGAACCCGATAACTGCCGACAAAGCCGGCACGGTCAAGGCGATCCTCGTCGAGAACGCCCAGCCGGTCGAATTCGACCAGCCGCTCGTCGTCATCGGCTGAGGTTTCCCGTGTCAGATATCAAACGTATCCTCATCGCCAATCGCGGCGAAATCGCGCTGCGTATCCACCGCGCGGCGCATGAAATGGGCATCGAGACGGTCGCGGTGCACTCCACCGCCGACGCCGATGCGATGCACGTCCGCCTCGCCGACCATGCGATCTGCATCGGCCCGCCAAGCGCGACCGACAGCTATCTCAACATTGCCAACATCATCTCGGCCGCGGAAATCGCCGAAGCGGATGCGATCCACCCGGGCTACGGCTTCCTCTCCGAAAACGCCAAGTTCGCCGAGATCGTCGAGGCACACGACATCAAGTGGATCGGCCCCAAGCCCGAACACATCCGCACCATGGGCGACAAGGTCGCAGCCAAGAAGAGCGCCGGCGACCTCGGCCTGCCTTTGGTGCCCGGCTCCGCAGGCGCGGTCTCCGACGTCGACGAGGCGCGCGAGATCGCCGAGGAGATCGGCTATCCCGTCATCATCAAGGCCGCCAGCGGCGGCGGCGGGCGCGGGATGAAGGTCTGCGAGAGCGAGGACCAGCTCGAAACGCTGATGCAGCAGGCCGGCAGCGAGGCGAAGGCCGCCTTCGGCGATGCCACCGTCTATATCGAAAAATACCTCGGCAATCCGCGGCACATCGAGTTCCAGGTGTTCGGCGACGGCGAAGGCAATGCCATTCACCTGGGCGAACGCGACTGCTCGCTCCAGCGGCGACACCAGAAGGTGCTCGAGGAAGCGCCCTCCCCCGTCATCACCCACGAAGAGCGCATGCGCATGGGCGAAGTCTGCTCGAAGGCGATGCGCGACATGGGCTATCGCGGCGCGGGCACGATCGAATTCCTGTGGGAAAACGGCGAGTTCTACTTCATCGAGATGAACACCCGCCTGCAGGTGGAGCACCCGGTCACCGAGGCCATTACCGGCGTCGACCTGGTGCGCGAACAGATCCGCATCGCGGCGGGCAAGTCCCTGTCGGTCACGCAGGACGAGATCGAATTCAAGGGCCACGCGATCGAGTGCCGCATCAATGCGGAAGACCCATTCACCTTCGCGCCCAGCCCCGGCAAGGTCACTCATTATCACCCTGCCGGCGGCATGCATGTGCGCGTCGATAGCGGTCTCTACGCCGGCTACTCGATCCCGCCTTACTACGACAGCATGATCGCCAAGCTGATCGTCTACGGCCGAGACCGCGACCGCTGCATGATGCGCCTGAAGCGCGCGCTGGAAGAGATGGTGGTCGAGGGTGTGAAAACGAACATCCCGCTGCACCAGGAACTGCTGCTGCAGGAGGACGTCCGGACCGGCGACTACACGATCAAATGGCTCGAGAACTGGCTGAAGGAGCGCGAGGATTAGGGAACCTCGCGCATCGCAGCCAGATATCTACTGGGATCGTAGATACTCCGCGACGTTGTTGGCTTCTTCCTCGTTAAGACCGGCAAAGGCCATGTTCGTCCCTTCGACCACAGCATTCGGGTCCTGGAGAAATGCGGCCACGGTTTCCTTGTCCCAAACGATGCCCGATTGCTTCATCGCATCGGAGTAAGCGAAACTGTCGAGCGAGCCCGCACGGCGGCCAATAATACCATTGAGCGTCGGCGCGATTTCCGTGACGTGACATGCCGCGCAATTGCGTTGGAAAACCAGTTCTCCAGCCTTGGCTGCATCGCTATCGATGCTCGGGCCGCAGGCAGTCAACAGCAGCCCGAAGGAAACACAGAAGAAAGTTCGCATCTATTTCTTCCTTTTTCTCACGAAGATTACGGCAGCTGCCATTAAAACGCCGGTAATACCGTAAAGGATCAAGCCGACCCCTGCATAGAGCAGAAAAAATATCGCTACAGCGGCAATTGTAAGTAGAACCGCAAGAAACAGATAGGCTCTGCCGAGCCCGGCGAGCAGCACACCAAGCGGTGGAAAGATGAGCGCCACAAAAGCTGCCAGTGCAGTCTTCATGCCTCTACCCTTCCGATATGATCCGCTAGTCGCAACGATAGAGCTATCAGCATCATCGTCGGCCCCGAATAACCAGCCGAGGGAAACAGAGAGCTTCCGGCCATGTACAGATTGTCCACACCGAACACCTGAGAATCCGAATTGCAGACGCCGTTTGTGGGATCCGATGCCATCCGGGTTGTGCCTATATTGTGATAGTGACCCAGGAAACGACTTTCGACGAGCGATCGATCGATAGTTTCGAGCTGGAACCTTCCCCAGCCCAAAGCCGACACTTCGCGTGCCATCAGTTCCTGGGCTCTGGCCAGGGTGTCGATGTCGTAATCGCTGATCTTGAAATCGAGGTCCGCGATTCTCGAACCCAAGACGTCCGTATTTTCCGACAGGACTACGCGGCAATCCGCATTTGGCGCCTGTTCGATCCGATGCTCCAGATCGTAATGGTCGGGTACGAACCGCCCAGGGGATCGCTTGGAATAGGCGAGCTTCAACGCGCCGATGGGATCTGTCGCCACGGCAGCCAGATCGCGGAGATATTGCAGAGACCCCGGCTCGAAAAAGCCTGCTTGGACATTTTCGAAGCTCGACCGATTAGTTTCGGAAAGAAAACGCGGAATAAATCGCAGGTAATACTGTAATAGCCCGCTCTTCTGCAGTTCCTTGTCCGTAAAGCCGAGGTTCGCGTTCAGACGCTCCTTCCTCAACACCATGCGATCATACAATTTCGGGAAGGACGCGGAGGGATAAAACCTCGAGGCGGTGATGTATATGTGATCCATGAAATGTCGACCGACATGGTCCGACGCGTTGCCGATCCCCTCTTTCGCGACGTCGTTCGACGACAGCAAGAGCCTGGCATTCTCGATTGCGTGGCAGGCGATTATGAACCTTTTCGCCCTGACCCTGAACGATCTGCCATTCAGCGTCCGGATCGCGATATGATCGACCGCGTTTCCGGATGGAACGAGATTGATGTTCGTCGCATTCGCGTGGAGGAAGATACGCACATTGGGATTGGCTTGCAGTTCGTCGCGATGGTTCTTGCCGAGCCTGATGTCTTCCGCAATTTGCGCGACCTTGGTTTCGAGAATCGGCGATTGCCTCTCGCCGAGGTCGTCGACGGCGAAACCCTTGTCTGCGATCAGCTTGGCAGGATCAAAGAAATCGTCGGCGATGCCCAGAGACGTTGCTGCCCTCGCGACATATGGGGCCAGATCGTCATGCGTGATCGGCCATCCCGGAAGCCCGACCTCCGGGCGCTCCATATAGTCAACCTCGTCATTCGCGCGGCAATAACCAGCCCAGTGGTTCGTCGTCCCACCGAAATACCGGAGGCGGCAAGCGGCCAGATTGAAATAGGGCAGACCGAGGTTCTGCCCAGCGTAGAGGGCCTGCGTGTCACCCTCAAGCTCCAGACCGCCGGACTCGATAAGGATCACCTCCCGATTGGCTTTGGACAGTTCCCGCGCAAGGGTTATTCCGGCTGCCCCGGCGCCGATGATCGCAATCGAACCTTCGACTTCTTCGCCGTCGAAGTCGGTCCTGGCATCAATGAAATCCGCCATGTTACGCTTTCGCCCAGCCGTTCGATTTAAGGATGTAACCAGCTTCCGTTTCCGAAAGCATGATGTTGTTCACTAAAATGGTCTGTCCGCTGCGATAATCCGCAGCAATCACAGCTTGTAGGTCGGACGGTTCCGGTTGGCTGTTCCCCACCCGCGCCGCAAGCCGCTGCTTTTGACCCTCATCGAGCGACCGATCGAGCCAGATCGCCAGCCTGGCAAGCCGGTCCGCCGCATCGCCCCGGAGAACCGCGCCCGATAGAACGGGAGCGCCTGCGGTAACGCCCACGACAGTGAATGCGGCGGCTATCGAACTTTTTTTGAAGAACGACCGGCGGGTTCCGCCCCAAACCCGCCCTCGCCATTTGCTAAACGTGCGCATTTCGATCCTGTAGCTCCATGGTTCCCCAGCCGGTTTGGAAAACGACCGCTCTCGTTCGGCGGCCAGTCGCGATGTGACGCCGACAGCCTTAAGGCAGCCAATGTGAGAGATAAAGCGTTCAGTATGTTCCTGACGTCGCACGTACATTTCCGACTAAAGGAAGCACTGTGTCGGGAGCGGTTCTGTGGCGCCGGGTGCCGGGCGAATCATATCCCGGCATAAATCTCAATCCCTGAAACTCGGATCGATCCGGTCCAGCTTGCGCAGCAATGCGGGCCAGGCGAGCCCGTCTGCGACCATGCCCATGCCGGCGGCGGGCGTCTGGCTCTCGACCTTTTGCGGCGTGCCCTGCGGGGGATTGTTCAGGTTCTCGCGGCCCACGCTCAGCATGCGGACCTGCGCGGTGCAGGCGCGCTCGATGAAATAGAGGCGAAGGAAACACTGGGCCACCGTCTTGCCGATCGCCAGCGTGCCGTGATTGCGCAGGATCATAGCGTGCTTGTCGCCCATGTCCTCGACCAGCCGCTCGCGCTCCTCGAGATCGGTCGCGATGCCTTCGTACTCGTGATAGGCGATGTCGTGGCGCGCGATCATGCCGGTTTGCGTGTGCTCCATCAGCCCTTCGGACATAGCGCTGACCGCCTGCCCGTCGGGCGTGTGGAGGTGCATCACGGCATGGGCGTCATCGCAATTCATGTGCAGCGCGGAATGGATCGTGAAACCGGCCGGATTAACCGGATGCGAGGTCTCGATCACCGGCTGGCCCTCGGTGTCGATCTTGACCAGGCTGGAGGCGGTGATCTCCTCGAACATCATGTCGTAGGGGTTGATCAGGAAGTGATGCTCCGGCCCCGGCACGCGCGCGGACAGGTGGGTAAAGATCAGATCGTCCCAGCCGTAGAGCGCCACCAGCCGGTAGGCCGCCGCGAGATCGACGCGGACCGCCCATTCCTCTTCGCTGACCGAGCCGCGAATGTGGCTGTCGTCATTGGCGGATTTGGTTTCGAGTACGGTGGCCATGGGTCTCTCTCCGGATGTAGCTTTGTGCGCACCGTACACGTCGGCGCCGCCCTGCTCAAATCCAAACCTTCGCGAAATCTGCCGCGAATTGGTGGTTCGACATGCAGGACCCTAAAAACCACTAGCCTTCATGCGTTTCGACGACACGCCTGCACCAAGACCTGTTGGTGAAACTGCGCGCCGGCAATTCAGAGGGTATCGACCTAATATCAAGGGTATCGAACTCATATCGGGCGAGGACGGCTTGCGGTGGCCGGCCGCCTTTTACGACGCCCTCCCCAACCGACCGGATCTGTCCACTATCGAGCAGTTGCGCTTAGTCGAAGGTGAAGCCTGCCGCTTCGGCCTCGGCGATGACCTCGGCGCCGGTCTGGCGGGGATGATCGCCTTGGATGCGACACCAGTCCGCAGCCTCGTCGACGAAGATTTCCTTCTCGATCGTGTGCGAGGAGGCCGCATCGAACAATCCGGCGGAGAAGCTCCGATTGCCGGTCGGCAGGAAGCGGAACCACAGGTGGCTGCCGCACGTCCCGCAAAAGGCTCGCTCAGCCCAGTCGCTCGAGCGGTAGACGCTGGCCTTGTCCTCGCCCTCGATCGTGACCGATTTACCCGTCTGCGCAGTATAGATCGCCCCGCTCCAGCGGCGGCACATGTTGCATTGACAGATCTCGATCTCGCGAGCGGGTGCTTCGATGGTGATCTCGACCGCTCCGCACAGGCAGTGTCCCCGCATTGTGTCGGTCATCGCAGCGCTTCCCTATTTACCCAGCGGCACGCCCGGCTCGCTCTTGCTGGTGCGGATCGTCAGGGACGTCTTCACACTCGCCACATTGGGCGCCGGAGTCAGCTTGCTGGTAAGGAATTCCTGGAAGCTTTGCAGATCCTTGCTGACGATCTTGATGATGAAATCGATCTCGCCGTTGAGCATGTGCACCTCGCGCACCTCTGGCA
The DNA here is from genome assembly GCF_051195295.1 of Qipengyuania sp. 902. Taxonomy (NCBI): domain Bacteria; kingdom Pseudomonadati; phylum Pseudomonadota; class Alphaproteobacteria; order Sphingomonadales; family Erythrobacteraceae; genus Qipengyuania; species Qipengyuania sp. 902. The sequence goes on from NZ_JBNJLJ010000003.1 coordinate 103,040, forward strand.
GGTCCCGCATGGCTTCCTCGAACTCGCGCAGCGCGTCCTCGGCCTGGCTCTTCAGGCTGACCATGGCGAAAACCGTGATCGAGAAGCCCAGCTTGCCCGGATCGAGATCGGCGTGATAGCCCTTGATCACGCCCTCGTCCTCCAGCGCGCGGACGCGGCGCAGGCACGGCGGAGCGGTCAGGCCGACCCGGTGGGCCAGCTCGACATTGGTAATGCGCCCTTCGGCCTGCAATTCGCCCAGCAGCTTGCGATCGATTTCGTCGAGATTGGCCATGACCCATGAGCCCCTAAAATGCGTTCATCCGTTATCCCGGTCCGGCATGCATCGCGAAATGTTAACAACGCATCTGGAGCCTCTTGGCTAACATTATTATCTTTGCCAGCAATTGTCCCGCTTTGCAACGCGAAGGCAAGTTTCCGTTCATCGTAAACCTTACACGGATAGAAAGCGAAAAAGCGTCATGGTTTACCCTTCGCAAACCTTGATGCTGCACCGGAGTATCCATGCATTTTGACGACCGCCTTGCCACAGTGTTGCGCCACCGCGCGACGGGCGAGCGTGCGGGCAAGACACAATTTCGCCAACTGATCGACCTGCTCGGCGAGCGTCCGCAGGCGGGCGACCCGGCGTTGAAGGCGGCGGCCTATCTGCGCCTGATCGCTCTAGCGGAGATGATCCCGGTCGATGAGCGCGCCCGCATCGTGGGCGAGAACGGCTGGCGTTTCCGCAATCCCGAACTGGTGAAATGGTTCGGCGAGGCGCATCCGAAGATCGCCGCCGCGGCGCTCTACCGCGCGCATCTGACGGGCCAGGAATGGGAAAGCCTCATCCCCCGCCTGCCGATCCGCGCGCGCGGCTTCCTGCGGCACCGTCGCGACCTGCCCGATGCTGCCGTGCGTGTGCTCGACCGGCTGGGCGTGCAGGACCGTGCACTGCCCCTACCCGACATCCTGGAGCTGCTGGACGAGGCGGAGCCGACCGAAGCGATCGAAGCCGTTCTGCCCGCAGAGCCACCGCCGCTGGTGCTGTCGGCAGCGAACGATGGCGACGACACAAAAACCGATGTCCCGGCGGATGGAGAGCCTGAAGTGGACGTTCCCGCCGCTGCTCCCGCCCCCTCTCCCGCCACGACCGGCGGCATCCGCGCCCTCGTCGACCGGATCGAGGCATATAAGCGTAACCGCGGAAGCACCGGCGGCGAGGCCCCGTCCCTGCCGATGGGCGAACCGGAGGCGGCGGTGCAGCGCAAGCCTGTCGCCACCTTCCTGTTCGGCACCGATGCCGAGGGCCGGATCGACTGGGCAGAAGATGGGATCGCGCCCATGGTGGTCGGTACCGCACTCGCCCAGCGGCGTGGGGATGGCGCGGGCGGAGACGAATTCGCCGCCGCTTTCCTCAATCGCAGACCTGTACGCAGCGCCACGCTGACGCTGCGCGGCGGCGAGGCCATCGCGGGCGAATGGACGGTCGATGCCGCGCCCCGCTTCACGCGCGGCGAGGGCCGGTTCTACGGCTATGTCGGACGCTTCCGCAGGGCTGTCGCGGCGAGCGACGACCGCCGCCATGACAGCGCCGACCGCCTGCGCCAGTTGCTCCACGAGCTGCGCACGCCAGTGAATGCGATGCAGGGCAATGCGGAGGTCATCCAGCAGCAGGTCTTCGGTCCCACCCCGCACGAATATCGCGCGCTCGCCGCTTCGATCGCGGGCGACAGCGCACGCATTCTTGCCGGCTTCGACGAACTCGACCGGCTGGCACGGCTCGAAACCGGCACGCTGGATCTGGAGCCCGGAACGGCGGATTTCGCCGCTATTGCCCATGCGCAGATCGACCAGCTGCAATCGGTTCTGAAGCCCCGCGTAGCCAGCTTCGCCACGCAGCTTGAAGCCGATGCCGCGCTGCTGCCAATAACGAGCGGCGATGCCGAGATGCTCGCCTGGCGCGTACTGGCCACGATCGCGAGCGCGACCGGTGCAGGCGAGACGATCAAGCTCTACTTGCGCACGGAAGACGGGCAGGCGACCCTGCGCGCCCAATTGCCGGCTACGCTGGCCAGCGCAAACGACGTCTTCTCTCACGAAGCGCGCGGCAGTACCGGAGCGGTAAGCGCCGGAATCTTCGGCGCGGGCTTCTCCCTCCGCCTTGCCCGCGCGGAGGCGCGCGCAGCGGGCGGCGAATTGTCGCGCGACGACCAGTGGTTGATCCTCTCGCTGCCACTCTTGACCGGGGAAGAGGCGCTGCCTAGCCCAGCCAATACGCCGGGTCGCGCGGCGGGCTGATCATCCGCCAGTGGACACGCCGGGGGGCAAGCGACATTCAACACGCGAATCTTCTCCAGCCGCCGTCGCGCAATCAGACCGTCCGCTTTGCACCCGATTTCGGGCAGCGGGCGCTTCTGACCGTCGATGCCGAGGAGGAATTCGACTGGACGGGCGATTTCTCGCGCCAGGGTTATACGCTCGACCACGTGCCGCGGATCGCGAAGTTCCAGCAGTTCTGCGGTTCGCTTGGGATTTCGCCGGTGTATCTGATCGACTGGCCCATCGCGCAGTCACCGATCGCGCAAGACATTATCGGCGGTGCTGTAGCCAGGGGCGAGGCCGAGGTGGGCGTCCAGCTGCATCCGTGGGTCAATCCCCCCTTCGACGAAGAACTGACCCGCCGCACCAGCTTTTCCGGCAATCTGCCGCTCGACCTCGAGCGCGCCAAATTCCGGGCCTTGCGCGATCTGATCGAGGAAAAATTCGGCGCCGTCCCCCGCATCTACCGCGCAGGTCGCTATGGCGTCGGGCCTGCAACCGCCGCGATGCTTTCGGAGACCGGTATCGCCATCGACAGTTCGGTGCGCTGCCGCTTCGATTACAGCGCCGAAGGCGGGCCCGATTTCCGCGGCCATCCTTGCACACCCTATTGGACCGATGCGCAACGCAAGCTGCTGGAGCTCCCGCTGACCACGGTCTATTGGGGCATGCTGCGCAAGCAGGGCGACGCGCTGTTTCCGCTCGCCCGGAACTCGGCAGTACTCACCAGTCTTTTTTCGCGGCTCGGTATGCTGGAGCGGATTGCGCTGACGCCCGAAGGCACGTCGGCGGACGAGGCGATAAAGGCCGTCGACATCGCGCTCGACGACGGGCTGCCGGTGCTCACGCTCAGCTTCCACAGCCCGTCATTGTCGCCGGGCCACACACCCTATGTGCGCAGCGAAGACGACCTCGACCGTTTCTACGACTGGTTGCGGACTGTCTATGCCTACCTCGACCAGCGCGGTGTTCGGTCGACGACGGTTGCGGAAATCATCGATTCCGTCGTCGTCTAGCGGCTTGCCAGTCCGACGCCGTGCCGCTAGGCGCTTGCCTCCGCATGCGGTGCATGGGGGCCTGTAGCTCAGTTGGTTAGAGCTGGCCGCTCATAACGGCTAGGTCGCGGGTTCGAGTCCTGCCGGGCCCACCATCTATAGCGAATTGCGGGACATCCGGTCGGGGAGTGGCGCAGCCTGGTAGCGCACTTGTTTTGGGTACAAGGGGTCGCTGGTTCGAATCCAGTCTCCCCGACCATTTGTCTTTAAGCTTGTTCTGCTCGAGCTGGGCGCACGCTTAGAGGGGCTCCATGTCCTGCCGGGCGAGAGCCTGCTTCACGCCCTCGTCCTCCTGCATGCGAGTGCGGAATGCCCGCAGGGTCGGGTAGTCGTCGATCGACAGCGGGGTCTGCTCGATCCACCGCGTGACGACATAGAGATAGGCATCGGCGAAGCTGCGCTCGGATAGATACCACTCGCTATCGGCCTCCTGGAAATTGGCTTCCAAGCGCTCGAAATGTTTACGCAGCTTGTCGTAAGCCGCTGCCTTCACTTCGTCTTGTGCGTCGTTGCTTTCAGCATAGGTTTTCGCGGCGAAATGCGGTCCGAAATCGGCATGCACTTCACTTGTGAGGTAAGATAGCGCCTCGGCTTCCTTGCGCCCCAGTACCTTGTCGCGTGCATAGCCCTCGGTGCCGTATTCCGCGCCGAGCCAGCTCAGGATCGCTGCGGCCTCGGTCAGGACGTCGCCGTCTTCGAACGCAACGGCAGGCACCTTCCCCTTGGGATTGATCGCGAGATATTCGTCCTTCTTGTGGTCGCCATAGGCCATGTTCTTCACCTCGACGGGAGCATCCAGCCATGCAACCGCGATATTGGTGGCAAGGGCACAGGTGCCGGGCATCGTGTAAAGTGTGGGCATATTATCGTCCTCGGGTTTCGGTGGTCTTGCGTTCAATGGCCCGCTCCTGTCTCAAGTTCCGGTGAGCGCGACCTCGACACCTGCCAAACTCGATCGGACGGCGATCCTGGCGATCTGGGCCATCGCCCTTCCTGCAATGGTCACCAATGTTGCGACTGCGCTGATCGGGATTGGCGACATGTGGATTGTCGGCCAGCTTGGCGACGCCCCCACGCAAGGTGCGGTCGATGTCGGCGCCAAGCTGTTCGCGGCGCTGTTCACGGTCATGAATTTCCTGAAGACCGGCACGACCGGCCTCGTCGCGCAAACCGGCACGCGGTCGGGTCCGGCAGAGCAGGTAGCTGTGCTGATCCGCGGGCTGGTGGTCGGCCTCGCCATCGCTGCGTTGCTCCTCATAGCCAAACCGATCCTGCTGCCTGCACTGCTCGACGCGCTGGGCGCGCAAGGCGAGGTTCGCACTGCTGCCGTGATCTATGCCGACATCCGCTACTGGAGCGCCCCCGCAGTGCTCGCCAATTTCGCCATGGTCGGTTTCCTCGTCGGGCGGCGGCGGATGAAGACGGTGCTGGCGATCGAGGTGGGCTACAACCTCCTCAACGTCGCGCTCGGGTTGTGGCTGGCGCTGGGCCTCGAGTGGGGCATTGCCGGGATCGGTTGGTCGAGCTTCATCGCGGAATTCGCCAAGCTGGCTGCCTGTGTCGCAATCGTCGTTGCACTTACCGGATCGGACCTTCGCGATGCAGTCCGTGACCGTGCTTCGATCTCGCTTGCGGCGCTTAAACCCTTTCTCTCGGTCAATCGCGACCTGTTCCTGCGGACCGTGATCCTGATGGTCGCAATCTCGGCCCTCACGCGGCTCGGCGCGGAGCGCGGTGCAGTGGTGCTGGCCGCCAACGGCATCCTCTATCAGCTGTTCGTGTTCTCCGCGCTGTTGCTCGACGGGTTCGAGAATGCGGCGCAGGTACTCAATGGCGAGCGGCATGGCGAAGACGACCGCGACGGCTTCTTGACTTATATGCGTGCTATCCTGCTGCGCGGGCTCGGCATTGCCGCAATCCTGGCCGGAGTTTTTGCCGTCGCCGGTGGCTGGATCCTCGGGTCATTTGCAGCGACCGAGGCAGTGGCTGTCGAGGCTCGCGCTCTCGTGCCATGGCTGGTGGTCATACCGTTTGCGGGCGTTGCCGGGTTCGTGCTCGACGGCGTGTTCGTCGGGGCCAGCTGGACGCGCGCCCTGCTGCTCAGCATGGCAGGAGCGTCCGTAGGCTATGCGCTTTTACTGTGGGTTACCTGGCCGCTGGGAAACGACGGCTTGTGGCTGTCTTTCGTGGCGTTCCTGGTGCTCAGAGCGATGCTGCAGCTGGCCCTGATCCCGCGGCTCATGCGCGCTGCGCGTCCTTCGGCCTGAACTCGGTCACGACGTTCGCCTTCTTCTCGCGGCAGACGCGGTTGCGACCGCTTTCCTTGGCACGGTAAAGTTCGGCATCGGCACGTGCGAACAGCTTGCCATAGCCCTCGCCCGCCTCGCGCCCGGCAACGCCGAAGCTGGCAGACAGGCGGTTGTTACTCGGCATACCCGGCACCGCCGTCTCCGAGAACCGCCGGCGGACGCGCTCGGCCATCGCCTCCGCGCGTTCATCATCGCAATTCCATGCGAGGATACAGAACTCCTCGCCGCCGATGCGCCCGGCAATATCGCTGTTACGGATCATGTCGGCAATGACGCCCCCGAACGCTGCGATCGCCTTGTCGCCGACCTGGTGGCCGTAGACGTCATTCACCGCCTTGAAGTGATCGATATCGGCGACCACCAGCCCCACTGGTACGCCTTCCTGCTTGGCCCGCTCGATGATGGCGATTGCGTCCTGCTCGAAAGCGCGGCGCGCGCGCAGGCCGGTGAGCATATCGCGTTCCCCGCGCTCACGTTCGGCAATCACCATGTCCCATGCGCACGCCCCGATCAGGGCCACGCCGGTCATCAGCGAGGCGACCGTCACCGCCACGCTCAGCACCGAGTAATAGATGGACTCGCGATAGGCCGATGCGTCCGATCCACCCGCGATGATCAGCGTCAACACCGGCCGGACGAGAAAATTGACGGCCGCGAAAGCGAATAGCACCGCAATCAGCGTGTCGATTGCATTGCGGCGTTGCACGTTGAACAGCGCCATCGTGCCGATGACCATCATCACGCCATAGCCCGTATTGATGATGTAGAGCCGCGGCCCCGTATCGTTCGACAGGAATATAGCCGCGGCCAGCGTGAGGGCGGAGATCACGTAGACCACGGCCAGCGCCCGGATCGAGACATGCTGCCCCACGCGCTTCGCGGCTGCCCAGATCAAAGCGCCCGTCCCCAGCGTATAAAGCACCTGCGTTGCGTGAAAGACGTAGAACGCCCCCGGATCGGGCACGAGATGGGTGACCAAGAAACCGAGGCCGAGGCAGAAATAGGCGGACGCAAAGCCGAGCACGTATGAACCCATGTTCCCGCGCTTCCACAGCACGAGAAACATCGCCATGAAAATCAATGCCATGGCCGGTGTAATAAGTCCGAGTATCTGCTCGCGCATGATGTCGCGTAAAACCCCCTGTCGGCGTCCTAGAGACCGTTACTTAATAAGTCCTCACTTTTTTCTTGGTTTTGTCCGGAAATCCCGAACGAAATCAGTGGCTGCATGCAACCCGATGCAAGCTCGCCCCGCAAGAACGTCGGACGCCCTGTGATATCGGGCAACGGTTCTCGCACACCGCGCTTGCCCCTGCGCCCTGCGGCCATTATCTGGCCCAACATACCTGCCGGGCGCGCGCCGTCCGCTTATCCCATTTAGATCACGAAGGACCCGCCCGATGGCCGCGCAATACGCATTCGTCATGAAGGACATGACCAAGACTTTCCCCGGCGCGCAGAAGCCGGTGCTGAGCAATATCAACCTGCAGTTCTATCGCGGGGCGAAGATCGGCATCGTCGGGCCTAACGGCGCGGGCAAGTCCACCCTCATCAAGATCATGGCCGGCATCGATACCGACATTTCGGGCGAGGCCTGGCCGGGCGAGAACATCACTGTAGGCTATCTGGAGCAGGAACCCGAGCTGGACGAGAGCAAGACCGTGCTCGAAAACGTCAAGGACGGTGCGCGCGACATCGCCGACAAGGTCGATGAATACAACGCGATCGCCGCGCAGATGGCCGAACCCGATGCCGATTTCGAAGCGCTGGGCGACAAGATGGCCGCGCTCCAGACCGAAATCGACGCAGTCGACGGCTGGACGCTCGACAACCAGCTCGAAATCGCGATGGAGGCCCTGCGCTGCCCGCCGGGCGACAGCCCCGTCACCGATCTTTCGGGCGGCGAGAAACGCCGTGTCGCGCTGACCCGCCTGCTGATCCAGAAGCCCGACATCCTGCTGCTGGACGAGCCGACCAACCACCTCGATGCCGAAAGCGTCGAATGGCTCGAAAACCACCTCAAGGAATATGCCGGCGCCGTGCTGATGATCACCCACGATCGCTACTTCCTCGACAATGTGGTGGAGTGGATCCTCGAACTCGACCGCGGCAGCTACTATCCGTACGAAGGCAATTACTCGACCTATCTCGAAAAGAAGGCCAAGCGGCTCGAGCAGGAAAGCCGCGAGGAAAGCGGGCGGCAGAAATCGCTCAGCCGTGAGCTCGAATGGATCCGGCAGACGCCGTCTGCGCGCCAGACCAAGTCCAAGGCGCGTATCCGCAAGTTCGAAGAACTCCAGGAAAGCCAGAAGGACCGCAAGCCGGGCAAGGCGCAGATCGTCATCCAGGTGCCCGAACGGCTCGGCGGCAAGGTGATCGAGGCCAAGGGCCTGACCAAGTCCTATGGTGACAAGCTGCTCTTCGAAAACCTCGACTTCATGCTGCCCCCGGGCGGCATCGTCGGCGTGATCGGGCCGAACGGCGCAGGCAAATCCACCCTGTTCAAGATCATCACCGGGCAGGAGGAACCCGACAGCGGCAGCATCGAGATCGGCAGCACCGTCCACCTCGGCTATGTCGACCAGAGCCGCGACGACCTGAACCCGAAGAACAACGTGTGGGAGGAAATCTCCGACGGGCTCGACTACATGAAGGTCAACGGCCACGACACCTCCACGCGGGCCTACGTCGGCGCGTTCAACTTCAAGGGCGCGGACCAGCAGAAGAACGTCGGCAAGCTGTCGGGCGGCGAACGCAACCGCGTGCACATGGCCAAGATGCTGAAGGAAGGCGGCAACGTGCTGCTGCTGGACGAGCCGACCAACGACCTCGACGTGGAAACGCTCGGCGCGCTGGAAGAGGCGATCGAGAACTTCGCCGGCTGCGCCGTGGTCATCTCGCACGACCGCTTCTTCCTCGACCGCCTTGCAACGCACATCCTCGCCTTCGAAGGCAACAGCCACGTCGAATGGTTCGAAGGCAACTTCGAAGCTTACGAGGAGGACAAGCGGCGCAGGCTGGGCGATGCTGCGGATCGGCCGACACGGCTGGCGTACAAGAAGCTGACGCGATAATTGGCCCGCTGCGGGTCGTTAGCAGACTGGCAGCTAGCGACCCGATTGCGGACGTTCAAATGCGCCAGCGATGGATATGGATTATCGCTGGTGTTTGGCGGGTTCGAGCGAGATAATCTGGTCAACGATCATTAGGTGCTCGTAGCTGGCGGTGTGGCCAAAGTTCCCTGGCACCTTGGTTCGTCTACCCACAAACTCGATGCGATGGATACCATCAGGCAGGTTGTCATCCAGTTCAACGTTATCCGCGAACTCAAGCCAAATGCCGCGCTTTGCCATCCAATCGCACGTATCTGCTGGGTCAGGACAGAAGTTAGTCCATTCCCACCCGTGCTCCCAAAGACCACTCCATCGCTCTGCAGGTAGCATTTCATAGCAGTCAGGGTCATCAGGGCGCCACTCGATGAAACCACCAAAGCGAACCTCGTTCAAGCAGGTTTGGACCATGCCCGGATGGGATTCCCGGAACGCGGCAAACTCATCATCCGAGATAGCAGGTTCAGGTTGCTCGCAACCGAGAAGTAGCGCCAGCAAAGGTAGGACAAAGATAGCTTTCACCAAACGACTATGAAACGCTTCGCTGCCGATGACAATTAGACGCACTCGCTTGGTCCGCTTTCCACCCCACAGAAAGACATTGGGAAGAATCCGTCGACTACCTGAGAGCGGACGTTGGGTTTGCGCTTCGGCATAACAGGCCACTTTCGCCTTCGGCCCGCGTTAGTTGATCCTCGCAAACCAAACGTGGTATCCTCTCGGCCAGCCTCTTTGATCAGGCCGCCGCTTTCCTACCTAGCGTCTCGCTGATACCGAGGTAATCCTCTTTGGCAGACGAGGTCTGTATTTCTTGACACCAATGCTTGCCCCCCGGGGGGGGGGGGGGGATATCCAAGTTTGGCACGCTGCGAATTGAACTGGCCTACTGTTTACAAACGATTTTTTGGCGATCGCAATAGACGACAGGGTGTCGCCTTTGTCGCCACTGTGTCGCTTTCGTCCCGCTCTCCCGCCTCGCTCCGCCGCTGCGTTTGACACCCCCCACCCGGGTTTGACACAATAGCGCCCAACGCGCTCGATCCACGAGCGCTTTCCCGAGCGGCGCATCCCTCGCGCCGCGAACACGAAATTCAAAGGAATACCATGACCACACCCAGCAACGGTGACACCGTGACCATCGACTACGTCCTCAAGCGCGGCGACGGGCAGGAGATCGGCAATACGTCCGAAGTCGGCCCGCAGACCGTCCAGCTTGGCGCAGGCCAGATCTTCCCGGCGATCGAGGAAGCGCTGACCGGCATGGAAGTCGGCGACAGCAAGACCGTTTCCATCGCCAGCGACAACGCCTTCGGCCCGCGCCGCGAGGAGCTGGTGATCGACATCCCGCGCGCCAACCTGCCCGCAGAGCCCGCTCCGCAGCCGGGCATGGCCATGCAGGCGCAGACGCCCGAGGGCCAGCCGATGACGCTCTACATCCTCGAAGTGGGCGACGAGCAGGTGAAGGCCGACGGCAACCACCCGCTCGCCGGCGAGGACGTGACCTTCGACCTCACCCTGCGCGACATAAAGCAGGCCGCCTGATGCGCCGGGTTCGGTCGGCGGGGGGATCTGTACCATCCGTCGGCCCAACCCTATTCCTTCAAATCGCCCACCGATTGCCGCTCGACGATATCGAACGGGACGGACACTTGCCTTGACTGCACCCCGCGACGACCAACCTGATCGGCGAGAAGTCGGCCCGCTGCCTCGCCCATCGCCTCGCACGGCTGGCGCACGGTAGTCAGCTGCGGGCGGACCTGCGTGGCCACCGCATTGTCGTCGTAACCGACCAGCGAAATATCGCCGGGAATCGCAATGCCGACGGCTTTGGCCGCGTCGATGACTCCAGCGGCCATCTCGTCGTTGCTGGCGAAGATTGCGGTCGGCTTGGCGGCAAACAAAGCCGGTGCTTCGCGTTTGCCGGATTCGCGGGTGAAGTCCCCCCTGCCGACCAGCGCTTGATCGACCCGAAGACCCTTTGCGGCCAATGCATTGGCATAGCCGTTGTAACGACGCAGACTGACAAGATGGGCTTGCGGTCCGCACAAGATGGCAATGCGACGATGACCTCGCTCGGTCAGAACGCCGACGAGCGCAGAGGCGGCGGCGAATTCGTCCATACCGACGATGTTATCGCGGTCGGGATCGAGCAGGGCAGCGATCCGCACTATCGGAACGCCGCGGGCCTCGGCGATCGAAAGCAACGGGCGATCATCCGAAAGCGGTGGGGTCAGCGCGATCCCGGCGTGGTCGGATGCCCGCAGCACGTCGACCGATTTTGTCCCGCTGCCGTAGACATTGATAGCCTCGACGCCGAGCCCGGCAAGTTTACAGGTGCGCTCCAACCCCAAGCGAACGCGGGACGCGTAATCGCCCCCTGGATTATCGGAGAGTAACAGTACTTTTTTTGCTGCATTCATCCCAAGTCCCCTCGTCTTATTGATGGTACCGCTACCATCAATTCCAGAAAACTTGGTTAAGACTCGTATGGAACACCACAATATCTAGTCAGGAAAAAGGGCGAGCCGAGGCCCGCCCTTCGGTCCTGGAAACTTGTACCGCTCAGCCTTCCTCGGCCGCCTTGCTGACGAGGATGTTGACCGACACGCGGCGGTTCTGGCGACGGCCTTCCGCGGTCGAATTATCCGCTGCCGGATCGGCTTCAGCGAAACCGGTCGGGGTCAGCATGCGCCAGGGCTTCCAGCCGCATTCCTGCTGGAGGATGTTGACCACGCGCGCCGCGCGCCGCTCGCTCAGCGTCTGGTTGTAATCCTGATCGCCGACCGAATCCGTGTAACCGACGACCAGCAGCAGCGCATTGCTCATGCTGTCGGCCTGGCTGGCAGCCTGGCATAGCTGCGCACGGTCGCCCTGCCCGACCGACCATTTGTCGGTGTCGAAATAGACGTTGGTGACGCCCTTCACATTGTAGTTGTCGATATTGCCCATGCGCCCGCGCAGCGCCTCGGCGGCGGCGGTGTTGGTGTCGATATCGGCGCGCTGTTCGGCAAAGCGCTGCGAGGTGCCGGCCTGGATCATCTGCGCGGTCTCGAGATCGTCGTTCTTCAACTTGATCTCGCTGGCGAGCAGCATCTCGCCGGCCTGCATGGTTTCGACCTCGACCGGGATGCCGTTCAGCAGGTCCTGCGCGGTGAGCGAGGTGCGGCCAAGGCCGAGAAAACCGCCGGTGCCGCGGATCTCGGTGTTGGGTTCAACGGTGATGACGGAATTCGTGCCATCGGCGCTGGTGACCTGGATCTGGTCGCCGCGGCGGGCGGTAATCACGCCGTCAATGTTCGGTCCTTCGACCGGGGTCGCGCCATAGACCGTGGTGAGGACTTCGCCGTCTTGCGCAGGCTCGATCTCCTGCGCAGACAGCGTGCCGGCTGCGGGCAGCGTCACTAACGCGACGAGGGCAAGGCGCGAGGCCGTGCTGGTTCGAATTGTCATATTGATACTCCTTCATGTACGACAGCGTGCCTCGGCCAATGCGACCGTTTGGTTCGCCTCCCCCTGTGAGACTTGGCTCGCTGTCCCGACCCCCGATGTTTCTTGTCGACAGGCGATATGCAGTCCCCGCGGGGGTGATCGCCTGCGCCCGCAATCGGCCTGCCACATTTCTGCCACATGAACCATTGGCTTTGGAGGTTGGTGGGAGGGGGTGGCTTGGGCGCAAACTGCGGCGAAGCGTTGTTCAGGCTTCGGCCGCACGCCTCGCTCAAGGCGAAATCCAGCGCCCCTCGTCACCGATGAACAGCGCGCGGCGATGGCCGGTATGGGCGAGGCTGAACCAGTCCGCCTCCTTGATCTGGACCAGCAATAGGGCGAAGTTCTCGCGCGCGGGGTTCACCTGATCGTCCGTCGGCTCGACGCCTTCGAACTCCGCTGGCAGACCGCTGGTCGGCTGGTCGGACTGCTCGCCAGGTCCGCTCCCGAGGTAGCAACGCCGGGCAAAGTTGTCGCTCTGCGACCATGCGCTGTCGACCGCTTGGCCGGTCGTGACGATCCGCCCGGTCCCTCGCAGACGTAACTGCAATTTCGCCTGCTTGTCGTAAGCGAGGACGCCGATCCGCTTATCGTCTTCGATCACCGCAACCTTGGGCGAGCGGGCATCGGTGTGAAACCGCAGCGTCCAGCTCTCGGGATCGAAGCCGCGCAGCACCATCACCCGTGCGTCGGCATCGGCGGTGGCGACGACCGGCGTGTGCATCGGCGATCTGCGATTGGCGGCGCCATCTGTTAGGCGCTGTGCGATATCGTTGCGGATTGCGTCGAAGGTTGAAAGCATCGCTGCCGCCTTGCACCGCCAAGCTCGACCTGCCAAGCTCGATTCCGTTCAGACTACTACAGGCCAACATTAACGGTAGGTCGACAGACCGGTTCAGATTGGGGTCAGCCCGAACTGATACAAACAGCGACAGTGAAACGAGCCGCAGGTGGTGGAGCGGCTGGTAAAGCGGAAGGAACGCTCCATGACACTTACCAGACTGATGAAAGGCAGCGCACTCAGCGCCCTCGCCGCGGCGATGGCGGTGACTGCCCTGCCGGTGGAAGCGCAGGCCCAGGAATGGCGCGAGCGCGCGAACGAGATCAAGCAACAGCGCCAGCAGAGCCGCCAGGACCGCCGTGGCGAGCGCCGCGAAGCGCGCCAGGAACGCCGCGACAATCGCAGCGAAGCTCGCCAGCAACGCAGCGCGAACCGTGGCGACGCGCGGCCTGAACGGCGTGCAGAGCGTCGCAGCGAACGACGGGCAGAACGGCGCGGTGGCATCGACGATCGCGTCCAGCGGCGTGTTGAACGCCGGGTGGCCGAAGACCGGGGCGAGCGCCGCGCAGAACGTCGCGAAGATCGCAGGGTGGAACGCCGTGTGGATCGCAGGGCCGACCGCTACGAACGCAACCGGACCTACCGCGCCGACCGCAACGCGACCTACCGCGACCAGCGCCGTGGCGACTACCGCGACCAACGCAGGTACGATCGCCGCGATACTTACCGCGACCAACGCCGTTACGATCGCCGCGCCCGCTATTACGATGGCCGCCGCTGGCACGATTACGATCGTTGGGACCATCGCCGCTGGCGCAACAACGATCGCTACAACTGGAACCGCTATCGCTACAACAACCGCAACCTGTACCGGCTGGGCCGCTATTACGCGCCCTATCGCGATTACAGCTATCGCCGCCTGAATATCGGCTTCCGCCTCGGCAGCCTGTTCTTCGGTAGCCGCTACTGGATCAACGATCCGTGGCAGTATCGCCTGCCGGAAGTCTACGGCCCCTATCGCTGGGTCCGCTATTACGACGATGTCCTGCTGGTCGATATCTACAGCGGCGAAGTGGTCGACGTGATCCACGACTTCTTCTGGTAAGTCACCTACGCCAGCCGGCTTGAGAGTGGTCCGGATGGCAGAGCAGCCCCCGCCGAGCGATCGGCGGGGGCTTTTTCGTGAGTGACCTTAGCCGGGCACCTTGCCGAAGGGCAGCATGCGGAAGATGCCGCCGTTCTTGTCGAAGAACGTATGCTTCAAGGCCCCCAGGATGTGCAGCGCGATCAGGTAGATGAAGATCGACCCGCCGAGGGCGTGCAGATCGAAGATCGTCCCGCCGAGATCCTCGTTCGTGCCGATCGGCAGCCCGGGGATCGTGAACAAGCCGAAGAAATCGATTTCTCGCCCATTCAGCGAGTTCGCGATCCATCCGCCGATCGGCAGACCGATCAGCAGGACGTAGAAAATGACATGCACCGTGCGCGCCAGTGTCTTTTCCCAACCCGCCAGATCGGACGGGAGCGGCGGCACCGGATGCGTCCAGCGCCAGAGCAGGCGGCCAACCGAAAGCACGAGAATCGCGATGCCGAGCGCCTTGTGATCGGCGAAGATCGCCATCGCGGCCTCGCGGCTTCCGGCATGCTCGGCATTTTCGGCCAGCCGCCAGTTCCAGATGACGGCCACGGCGATGGTCCAGTGAAAGATCATCGCGCCGATCGAATAGCGTCGTGCGGTGGTGTCGGCCATTGTGCTCTCCCGAGGATTATCGCGGCAGACTAGCGCCTCGTCGCCCGTGGGCAAGCGCAATACTTGAAGCGTCGGCTGTGCTTGCTAACACCCGGACATGAGCAAGACAGCGACCATTCCGGACCAGGGCGCCCTGAAACGCATCGGCGCCCAAGTGCGCAAGCGTCTCGAGGCCGACCCACAGGCCTACAAGGTACCGACCGACAAGGCTGAGATCTTCGCGATCGGCGATTTCTTCAGCGCCGAGGAATGCCAGCGATTGATCGGCATGATCGACGCGGTCGCCCGGCCGAGCGAGTTGCACGAGACCGCCTATGTCGCGAAGTTCCGTACCTCCTACTCAGGCAATTTCGATCCGCACGACCCGTTCGTGAAGATGATCTCGCGCCGGATCGACGATGTGCTGGGGATGTCGCCGGCCCAGGGCGAGCGCATCCAGGGCCAGCGCTATCTGCCGGGGCAGGAGTTCAAGCCGCATAACGACTGGTTCTACACCGACCAGGAATACTGGCAGATCGAGCGCAAGCGCGGCGGGCAACGCTGCTGGACCGCGATGGCGTTCCTGAACACGGTCGAGGAAGGCGGGCACACGCATTTCGTGGAGGTTGGCGCGTCGATCGAGCCCAAGCCCGGCGTGCTGCTCGTTTGGAACAACGCCACGCCGGAGGGGGAACCTAACGAAGGCACGCTGCACGCCGGAACCCCCGTTATCAAGGGTTCGAAATATGTGCTGACCAAATGGTACCGCACGCGCAAGCACGATTGAGCGGCATTTACCGCGCCAGCGCCTCCGCAATGAGCTTGCGGCTATTCTCCACGCCATAGAGCGCGATGAAGCTGCCCATGCGCGGGCCCTGATCGCTGCCGAGCAGCGTCTGGTAGAGCGCCTTGAACCAGTCGCGCAGGTTCTCGAACCCGTATTCCTCGCGCTTGCCGATCTCGTAGACCTCGGTCTGCAGATCCTCCGCGCTCGCATCGGCCGGGGCATCGGCGAGATAGGCGTCGAGCGCCTTCAGCGCCTCGGCCTCGTTGGGCGTCGGCGCGCGCTTGACCAGCGTCGGCGCGATGTAGTCGCGGGTGTAGTTGACCGCGGTCTCGATGAGGACCTCCAACTCCGGCGTTACCTGCCCTGACCCGATGTAGCTTTCGAGATAGTCGCGCAGGTTCGGCACGGTGGCTTCGGCGCCCAGCACGCTCGCGAGGTTGAGCAAGAGGCCATAAGTCACCGGCAGGCTGTCGCCCGCACCCGGCGCCTCGCTACCCTCGAACCCGCCATTGGCGCGCGCCAGGTGCCACACCGGATTGCCGAGCTGCTTGTCGAGCTCCTGCTCGGCCAGCCGCTCGCGGAAGCTCCAGTAATCGTCCACCGCGCGCGGGATCACGCCTACGTGGAGCTGCTTGGCGCTCTTCGGATTGGGGAAGATGTAGAACCCCAGGCTCTCCTCGCTGCCATATTGCAGCCATTCCTCGATCGAGAGGCCGTTGCCCTTGGACTTGGAGATCTTCTCGCCGTTCTGGTCGAGGAACATCTCGTAGATCAGCCCCTCCGGCTTGCGGCCGCCGAGCACCTTCACGATCTTGCCCGATTGCACGCCGCTGTCGGTCAGGTCCTTGCCGTACATCTCGTAATCGACGCCCAGCGCATACCAGCGCATCGCCCAGTCGACCTTCCACTGCAGCTTGGACATGCCGCCGAGCACGGACTGTTCGACCACCGTGCCGTCCTCGTCGGTGAAGCGGATCGTGCCGGCTTCGGCATCGGCCACCTCCACCGGCACCTGCAGCACGCGGCCCGTGGCGGGCGAAACCGGCAGGATGGGCGAATAGGTCTTGCGCCGCTCCTCGCGCAAGGTGGGCAGCATGATGTCGAGGATCGCGTCGTTCTTGCGCAGCACCTGTTTCAGCGCCTCGTCGAACTTGCCCGCATTGTAGATGTCGCTCGCCGCGATGAACTCGTACTGGAAGCCGAAGCGGTCGAGGAAAGCGCGCAGCTGCGCGTTGTTGTGCGCGGCGAAGCTCTCGTGATCGGTGTCGAACGGATTGGCGACGCGGCTGAGCGGCAGGTGCAGGTTCTCCTGCAACAGCGCCTGGTTCGGCACGTTGTCGGGCACCTTGCGCAGGCCATCCATATCGTCGGAGAAGGCGACGAGGCGCGTCTTGCCGTCCTCCGGCTTCGCCCCGATCATCGCCTCGAACGCGCGGCGGACCAGCGTGGTGCGCAGCACCTCCTGGAAGGTGCCGATATGCGGCAGCCCGCTGGGGCCGTAACCGGTTTCGAACAGCACCGGGCTGCCATCGTGTTTCGCACCATCGGGATAGCGCTTGAGCAGCCGCTGCGCCTCCTGGAACGGCCAGGCCTTGGACACGCGGGCGGCTTCGATCAGATCGGTCATGCTCATGCGCGAACCCTTTGCCGCTGCACGCTCCTTTCGCAAGTGCGAAGTGTTGGACGCCTGTTGGAGCGGCGCCGGGCCACTCCAGTCGCATGGACCGCATGGACCACAGTCTTGGGCGGAAAAAACTGCGGGGTGGTTAGGGTGGCGGGATTGAAGTTGGGTTCGGGATGGCGGCGGCGCGACATGTGGCAGGGGTTATCTGCAAATCGCTGTGTAGGACAGACGTCGGATTTCCAGTCCAATTGCGGTCTTTTGTTAGCTACCCTGTTTTGTTCCCAATATTTGCCGCTTTTGGGCTTGCCCAGCTCTTGTAATGCCAAGCTGCAATAGCCATCTAATTATCAGCTACCAGTCGCAATCGACGGTCACCGTTTCCAAAATCGGAAACCCTTTCCTTCAGTTCCGCCTCTTAGTCGCAGCCGGGTCAATTCTGGCGCGCTGCACACTCGTTCGAAGGAATGACAGATGACACATTACGGCAAGATCAAGAGCTATGACAGCAGCTCAGGAACTGGCTCGATCACACCCGAAAAGGGCGGCGACGTACTTCGCTTCAAGAAGGCAGACCTGCAGCAGGAAGGCCAGGTGCCCAAGGTCGACGAGCGTTTCAGCTACGAAACCAGCGAAGTCGATGGGGGCAAAAAGAGCGCCGTGAACCTGCAGCATCAACAGGGTGACGGCCAGAGCCAAAAGTACCAAGCCAGCGCCCAACAGGGCTGATGTCGGCAACGGAGCCGGGGATCACCTCCCCGGCTCTGGTCCATTCCCTCTCACAAGGATTCTTGGCTATGCCGATGAACCAGTTTCTGTTCGATCACCAGCTTGCGGCAATGAAGACCGACCAATCGGGCTCGGCGGAAGAACGCCTGGAAGCCCTCGAAACGCTGGGAGGTCGCGCAAAGCGAATAGCAGAATGGCGAAAAGCGAATGGCCTTTCCAATCTAGGTTGGCCTTGTGATGTGCGTAGAGACGTATCCTGAACGCTCAGCGTAGCGATGGACCTGCATACTTTGCTGGGCTTTTTCCCGTGATGTTCTTGGGCGCAATTCTCTGGTGGTTCTCACAATGAACGGCCGTTGGAGACTTCTTCGATAGAGAGTGAGATATCACCCAATGCCAAGTCGAAACACGACAGCCCACGTCACATTCAAGCGCGCCTTTCAACTCGCGGAAATCGACCAAGAGCTTCCTCCGGGCAGATATGAAATCGAGACTGAGGAGAAGGCGATCGAGGGCAACAAGCGGACGGTTTATGTCCGAACAGCGACATTTATATGGGTTCAAAGTTTGGGGAGAAGCCGAATGGTGAAGATAGATCCGACAGGATTGGAGGCTGCGTTGCTCAAGGATTCTATCAAGAACCAATAGAACGACCCACTTTCACCTCATCAATCGTTGTTCCGCGTGCCGTGCGAATACCAAGCGCATTTTGCTCTCGTCTGAGATCATGCACCTATTAATAAAACCGCTGTCGGCACCCTATGAAATGCGAGAATCGCCATGCGTCAATTCGAAATACACATGCCGGACATTACGGCTAGAAAGCTTTGGGATAGGCTCGACGCCGACGGACTTCGCGACTGCGGGCGTAGCATGGTAATTGTAGAGTTCGATGATCTGGACCGAGCCAGGGACGCGCTTCACTTGGCAGAGGGGCGCGGAGAATTTCTTGCAGAGATTTATCCAGTGCGTGGCATGTGACCTCCACCTTGCAGCCAATGATTTCAGACAAGGCTCGCTAAGGACTCATACTCAGATAAAATTGGGTAGCGTGCGGCCATCAAAACACAGCCTCCCGAACACGAAAGATAGTCTCCCTCCCCGCTTGCCCAGCGTTCCGTTTGTGTTCTAACGCCAACGCGTGAGCCAGACTCTCCCCCTCCCTGCCCTTCATGCCAGCCATGCCGGAACCTGGCTGCGCGATGCGAACGGGGCCACGCGCGGGTGTTCCAAGGGGGAGGCGGTGATGGCGGCGGCGGATACGCCGCTGTTGATGATGAACGCCCCGCTGGTGGCGAACCGGCTGGGCTATCCGGATTTGAACGGCCTCGACCTGCTGGAGCTTTTCGCTTTCGTCCATCCCGCGCAGTTCTGCGTGCCGACGCCCAAGGGCCTCGCCCATGCGCTGGGTCTGGAAGAGCCGGGCGACGATGCCGAGGTGCCGCTGTTGCTGCAGAGAGCCGCGGGCGCGCTTGTGGCGACGTGCGAGAGCGCGGAGTGGGCGCAGCGCGAGGGGGCGTGGTCGACGCTGCAATCGCTCGCGCGGCTGCGCTGGCCGTGGGCAGGCGTGCTCGCGCCGCATGTGAAGAAGCCCGAGCGGGCCGAGAAATGGCTCTTCAGCCGCCTTCCCGAATGGGAGGAGACGCCCGAGCGCCCGCAGCCCGCGCAGGTGCTGATCGAGGAGCCGGAGATCGAGGCGCATCTCGAGCGGCTGACCGGCGAAGGGGCCGAACGGCGCGAGGGGCAGCGCCTGTTCTCGCGCGATGCGGGCAGCGTCTTCGCCCCGCGCGACCGGCAAAAGCGCCCGCATGTGCTGCTGGCGCAGGCGGGCACGGGGATCGGCAAGACGCTGGGCTATCTCGCCCCCGCCTCGCTGTGGGCGAAGCTGTCGGGCGGCACGGTGTGGGTGAGCACCTATACCAAGAATCTCCAGCGCCAGTTGCGCCGCGAGAGCGCCCGCGCCTGGCCCGCGACCCGCGAGGACGGATCGCCGCCGGTGGTGGTGCGCAAGGGGCGGGAGAACTACCTCTGCCTGCTGAACCTGGAGGACGCGCTGCAGGGCGGCTTTGCGGGACGGCCCGCGATCCTCGCGCATCTGGTGGCGCGCTGGGCGGCCTATACGCAGGATGGCGACATGATCGGCGGGGACCTGCCCGGCTGGCTCGGCACGCTGTTCCGCAAGCGCGGTATCGCGGCGCTGACCGACCAGCGCGGCGAATGCGTCTATGCCGGGTGTCCGCACTACCGCAAATGCTTCATCGAACGCAGCGCGAGAAATGCCGCGCAGGCCGATCTGGTGATCGCCAACCATGCGCTGGTGATGGTCAATGCGGCGCGCGGGCGCGACCAAGGCGGGCGGCCGACGCGGATCGTGTTCGACGAGGGGCATCACGTGTTCGATGCCGCGGATTCGACCTTCTCCGCCGCGCTGACCGGGCAGGAGGCGATCGAGCTACGCCGCTGGATCGTCGGGCCGGAGAAGAACTCGCGCGGGCGGCGGCGCGGGCTGGCGGCGCGGCTGGCCGATGTAGCGAGCTATGACGATGCGGGCGGCGAGGCGGTGGAAGCGGCGGTCGAGGCGGCGCATGCGCTTCCCTCCGAAGGCTGGCTGGGGCGGCTGGCGGAAGGCGCACCCATCGGCCCGGTCGAGGAATTGCTGGCGCAGGTCCGCGCGACCACCTTCGCGCGCGACGAAAGCGGGCTGGAGGCAGGCTACGGCATCGAGACCGAGACCGCGCAGATGCCCGGCGAACTGGTAGAGGCGGCGGGCACGGCGGCGCAGGCGCTGGCTGCCATCCGCGTTCCGCTGCTGAAGCTGGCGGGGCGGCTGGAGGCGATTCTGGAAGACGCCCCCGACTGGCTCGACGGGCAGGGGCGCGCGCGGATCGAGGGGGCGCGGCATTCGCTCGCCTGGCGGATCGATCTGATCGCGGCCTGGGAAGCGCTGCTCGGGCGGCTGGGGGGGCCGGCGGACCCGGAATTCGTCGACTGGCTGCAAGTCGACCGCAACGATGCGCGCGAATTCGACGTCGGTCTTTATCGCCACTGGCTCGACCCGATGAAGCCCTTCGCCCGCGTGGTCATGGAACCGGCGCACGGTCTGATGATGACCAGTGCCACGCTGACCGATCGCGACGATAGCGGGCCGGACTGGCCGCATGCCATCGCTGGCAGCGGCGCGCCGCATCTCGAACTCAACCCGCGCACCGCGCAAGCCGACAGCCCGTTCGACTATGCCAACCGCGCCGAGGTGCTGATCGTCACCGACATCCGCAAGGGCGACATCCCCGCGATGGCCGGTGCCTATGCGCGGCTGATCGAGGCGAGCGGCGGCGGCGTGCTGGGCTTGTTCACCGCGATCCGCCGGATGCGCGCGGTCTATGGCCGCATTGCCGACCGGCTCGCCCGGGCTGGCCTGCCGCTCTACGCCCAACACGTCGACCCGATCGACACCGGCACGCTGACCGATATCTTCCGCGACGATCCGCGCGCCAGCCTGCTCGGCACCGATGCCCTGCGCGACGGGGTGGACGTGCCGGGCGAGAGCCTGCGCTGCGTGGTCCTAGAAAGCGTGCCCTGGCCGCGCCCGACCATCCTCCACCGCGCCCGCCGCGCCGCGGCCGCCGAGCAGGAAGGCGGCGCCAAGCGTTACGACGACCGCATCATCCGCGCGCGGCTGGCGCAGGCCTTCGGCCGGCTGATCCGCAGCCGCGACGATTCGGGCCATTTCATCGTTCTTTCCAGCGCCTTCCCCAGCCGGCTGCTCTCCGCCTTCCCCGAAGGCACGCCCGTCATCCGCCTGACACTCGAAGAGGCTTTACAGCGCGTGGCGAAGGGTGTTGGAACAATGGACGCCCAAGTCGCAGCGGAGAATGACGCCTCGTGAAAATCCTCGGTCTCCTGCGCCACGCCAAGTCCGACTGGGGCGCGAGCGACAAGCGCGATTTCGACCGGGGCCTGAACGATCGCGGTCATCGGGGTGCCAAGGTGATCGGCGAGCATATCGCCAAGCACGGCGTAAAGTGGGACACAGTGCTCGCCAGTCCGGCCGAGCGGGTAAAGCTGACGCTGGCCGACGCCTTGCCAGATCTCGCGCCTGAATGGGACCAGCGGCTCTACCTCGCCGGGACCGATACGATCATGGACGTCCTGCGCGAATGCGGCGGCGATGCGGAGGCGGTGCTGCTGTCGGGCCACAATCCCGGCCTTGGCGACATGCTTTTCGAACTGGTCGCGCCAAAGAACGAGAACGATCTCTACGACGAGGCGAAGGTCAAATTCCCGACCGCCGCCTATGCGGTTTACGAACTCGATATCGAGAGCTGGTCCGACCTTCGCGACGGCTGCGGCAAGCTGGTGCATTTCGCCCGCCCGCGCGACCTCGACGAGGAGCTGGGGCCGGAATACTGAGCGTCAGGCTGCAGCAAGGATAGTGTGATTAAGCAAGGCTTTCACTCCAGCGAAAGCCTTCGAATGAAACGCCTTTTTCCTATCTTCGGCGCCTGCCTCGTCTCGACCGCCGCGACATCGGCCCACGCGGGAGAAGTCTATGGCGGCGTCCTGGCGCATGGTGTCGATACGCCCTTCACCTTCGAGACGAACGAGGAGGGCGTCGATCTTCAGGCCGGCGTTCGCAGCGAACCGATCGAGGCGCTGTCCTTCGTAGGCCAACCGTCGCTCTATGCCTTCGGGTCGGTCAATACGACCGGGGACACGAACTTCGTGGCGGCGGGCGTCAGCTGGAAGATCGATCTGGGTCCGGTCTACCTTCGCCCCGGTGTCGGCCTCGCCCTGCACGACGCGCCTGCGTTCAGGCTCGACCCCGACACCCGCATCCGCACCGATCTTGGCAGCCGCGTGCTGTTCGAGCCTGAGATCGCGATCGGCCTGCCGGTATCGGAGCGCGTCTCGGTAGAGGCGAGCTGGGTGCACATCAGCAATGCCCGATTGTTCAATTCCCAGCAGAATCCCGGCATCGACATGATCGGTGTCCGCACAAACCTCGCGTTCTAACGCAATACCCGCGGACCCTTCCCGCTCTCGCCCCATTTGTCGTTCGCATTGTAGAGCGCGCATTTTTTGAGGCTCAGGCAGCCGCAGCCGATGCAGCCGTGAAGGTCCTCGCGCACCTTTTCCAGCCGCGCGATCTGCGCATCGATGCGCTGGCGGATGACGGTGCTGATGCGTTTCCAGTCGGCCGCGTTGGGCGTGCGGCCATGCGGCAGGCCCTTCATCGCCTCCTCGATCTCCGCCAGCGACAGGCCGAGATTCTGCGCAATCAGGATGAAGCTGAGCCGGCGAATGTCGCTGCGCAGGAAGCGGCGCTGGTTGCCGCCGGTGCGCATTGGCTCGACCAGCCCCTTGTCCTCGTAGAACCGGATCGCCGACACGCTGAAGCCGGTGCGGCGGGCGAGTTCGCCGATGCTGAGCAGGTCGTTCGCTTTCATCGATCAGACTGATAGCGCAATTAAACCTTGACCTCAACTTAGCTTGAGGTTGCATCAATGCGTGCATCGCCATTCGAACAGGAGATTATCCATGGCTAATGCACGACTGGAACACGTCAATTTCTCGGTCACCGACGGGGAGCGGAGCGCCAGGCTGCTTGAACAGCTGACCGGCTGGCACCGCCGCTGGGAAGGCCCTTCGCTGGACAACGGGCGCTCGATCCATCTCGGCGACGACCATGCCTATGTCGCCATCCACACCAGCCTGCGGATCTCCGGTGATTTCGCCAAGAGCGTGCCGATGAACCACATCGGTATCGCCGTCGACGATCTCGGAGCCGCCGAAGCGGTCGTGGTCGAACACGGCCTCGAAACGTTCAATCACGGCAATTACGAGCCCGGCCCGCGCAGCTTCTATTTCTTCGACTGGGACGGAATCGAGTTCGAGGTGGTCAGCTATGAATGAGATCATGCCGCGCGAGCTACTGTTCGCTCACCGTCGCCAAACGCCGCGACCGGTTACATCCGGGGCGCAAGACCCGGATGCCGGTCGGAACCGTGATAACCGGCCAGCGCGGTCATCGGCACGTCCTCGAACCGCCCGAGCCAGCGCCGCGCCATCTTCGCCAGTGGCATCGGGTTGAGGTAGTGCCGCTTGCACCGCCCGTCGCGCTCGCTCGCGACCAGTTCCGCCGCCTCCAGCACCGCAAGATGCTTGGCCACCGCCTGCCGCGTCATCGGCAGCTCCGCGCTGAGATCGGAGAGCGTAAGCCCGCCCTGCTCGCTCAGCCGGTCCAGCAGGAGCCGGCGCGTGGGATCGGAAAGGGCGACGAAGGTGTCCGTCATGCAGCAAGGCTAGGCAAACCGCGCCGAGTCGCTCAAGCTTGCGGGGTCAGAGGAGCGAGACTTGTCCACGACCGGACCACGGCACGCCCGTGCGATCGAGGGTGAGCTCGCCCTGCCACGGCTTGCACAGCGCCCGCGCATCGTCGGGTGAGCCGCCGGTCCAGACGCCGATGTCAGCATCCGCCAGTAGCACCGGCATGCGCGAATGGACCTCTGCCGCCAGCCCACCCGCATCTGTCATCACCATCGAATAGCAGCGACCCCATTCATCCGAATCGCGCCACACACCGGCAACAGCGAAAAGCTCCGCATCGGGCCGCGACATCCAGCTGCGTGTCTTGCCGCCCTTGGGCCCTTCGGCCTCCGCCCAGGCCGTCACCGGGATTATGCAGCGGCGCTCTTCGAAACTGTAGCGCCAGAAGAAGCTATCGAGCTTGTCGGTGCGCGCATTGTTGACCGGCTTCGGCTTCAGCGGCTGGCCGCTTTTGCCCTTCATCACCAGCGGGAAGCCCCAGGTCATCTGCTGAAGCTGGCCTTCGGCGACAACGGCGCCGGGATAGCCGGGAAAGACTTCCTCGGCGAAGTTCGCCCCGCCGAGCGCATTCACCGCGTCGAACCATTTGGCGACCTCATCGGTGGTCTTGGTCATGCGGTAGAGATTGCACATCAGGCGTTCCCCACAACGAAGCACGCGGCGGCGACCAGCGCGCCGGTCCAGCGATTCGAGCGGAAGCGGTCGAGCGGGTTGGCGGGATCGTCGGCATCTAGCGTCGCGACCTGCCACACGAGATGTGCCGCGGCCGGGACCAGCGCGAGCAGCGCGATCCAGTCCGCACGGTAGAGCCAGAAAGCGAGCGCCCAGAGCATTACGGCACCTGCATAGAACAGCGCCACCCCGCCGGTCACATGGCCGCCGAGGCGCAGCGCGCTGGAGCGGATGCCGACCAGTGCGTCGTCCTCGCGGTCTTGCAGCGCGTAGATCGTGTCGTAGCCGATGACCCACAGCGCCGCGCCTGCGTACATGGCGGCCAGCGCGTCCCAATTATCGGCGCGAAGCTGCGTCCAACCGACCAGCAGCCCCCAGGTGAACACCATGCCGAGCCAGGCCTGCGGCCACCAGGTGATGCGTTTCATGAAGGGGTAGGCAGCGACAAGAGCGATGCTCGCCAGCGCCACACCTTGCGCGAGCGGGCGCAGCTGGACGAGCACAAGCAGGCCGATCAGGCACAGGCCCAGCAACCAACCCCAAGCTAACTTCTTCGAAACACGTCCGCTGGCGACCGGACGGCTGGCGGTGCGGGCCACCTTCCGGTCGAGCCTTGCATCGACGATATCGTTATAGACGCAGCCAGCCCCGCGCATCGCGATACTGCCAAGCAACAGCCAGCCGAGCAGTGCGACCTGCCAGCCTGCACCCGCCAGCCATACGCCCCAGGCGCAGGGCCAGAACAGCAGCCACCAGCCGATCGGCCGGTCGAACCGCGCCAGCATCCCAAGATCGCGCGGCAATTGCGGCAGCCGCGCGACAAGGCCTTTATGTTCACTGTCGGGGACGACGTCGGGATTGGCGGTTTCGCTCATCGCTTGCTCCCTAACCTCCGACGTGCCACCTGCAAAGCCATGCCCGCCACACCCGCATGGCCGCCCAAGAGTGCACCGCGCCTGTTCGTCGAAGACGAACTCGGCTCCGGCCGGACCGTCGCCGTCGAAGGTAATCAGGCGAATTACCTCGCCCGGGTCATGCGCGTTGGCGAAGGCGACACGGTGATCCTGTGCGACGATCTCACCGGAGAATGGGCCACGCGGGTCGTGCAGGTCGACAAGCGCCGCGTCGAGCTCGAAGTCGGGCAGCACCTGCGCCCGCGCGAGCCGGTGCCGGATTTCTGGCTCTGCCCCGCGCTGCTCAAGAAAGACCGCTTCGATCTCGTGCTCGAGAAAGCGACCGAGCTCGGCGTCGCGCGCATCGCCCCTGTCGTCACCCGGCGCTGCGTGGCGGACAAGCTCAACACCGAACGCGCCGACACGATCGTGACCGAGGCGGCCGAGCAATGCGCGCGCACCGCCCTGCCCGAGATCGCACCGGTCGCAAAACTCGACGCCTTGCTGCGCGACTGGCCGCAGGACCGCCACCTGTTCTTTGCTGACGAGGATGGCGGCGAACCGGCCGCCGACGCCTTTTGCTATGGCGAGGGACCGGCCGCGCTGCTCGTCGGCCCCGAAGGCGGCTTCGACGATGCCGAACGGGCCGCGATCCGCGCGCATCCCGCCTCCGTCGCGATCAGCCTCGGCCCGCGGATCCTGCGCGGCGAGACGGCGGCCATCGCCGGGACCGCCGTGTGGATGGCGGAAGCGGGCGACTGGCTGGACGAAGAATAAAAGGCTTTCCTCGGAAGGTTCGGTTTTCTAACGCCACCGACCATGAGCACGCGCGAGACCTCCGGCAACGCCGATCCCGTCATCGAATCCCGCGACCAGCTGGTCGCCCCGATGCAGCGCGGGGAAAAGCCCAAGGACCAGTGGCGCATCGGGACGGAGCACGAAAAACTCGTCTTCCACCGCAGCGATTTTCGGGCGCCGTCCTATCACGAGAAAGGCGGTATTCGCGACATATTGATGAGCCTGCGCCAGTTCGGCTGGGAGCCGGTCGAGGAAGGCGGGAAGGTCATCGCGATGCGCGGCGAGGATGGCACCGTAAGCCTCGAGCCTGCCGGCCAGCTCGAACTGTCGGGCGCACCGCTTGAGAACCTGCATCAGACCTGCGCGGAAACCGGGCGGCACCTCGATCAGGTGAAGCGCGTCGGCGAGGATTGTGGCGTCGGGTTCCTCGGTCTTGGCATGTGGCCCGACAAGACTCGTGACGAGCTGCCGATGATGCCCAAGGGCCGCTACGAAATCATGAGGCGGCATATGCCGCGCGTCGGCACGCTGGGCCTCGACATGATGCTGCGCACCTGCACGATCCAGGTGAACCTCGACTATTCGGGCGAGGCGGACATGGCGCAGAAATTCCGCACCGGGCTCGCGCTCCAGCCGCTCGCCACCGCGCTCTTCGCCAATTCGCCTTTCACCGAAGGGAAACCGAACGGTTACCTTTCCTACCGTAGCCACATCTGGAGCGACACCGACCCGCACCGCACCGGCATGCTGCCTTTCGTGTTCGAGGACGGCTTCGGCTACGAGCGTTGGGTCGATTACATGCTCGATGTGCCGATGTATTTCGTCTTCCGCGACGGGAAATACATAGACGCTGCGGGTCATAGCTTCCGCGATTTCCTTAAGGGCGAACTCGAAGTCCTGCCCGGCGAGAAACCGACCGAGAGCGACTGGTGGGACCACCTCTCCACCGCTTTCCCCGAAGTGCGCTTGAAAAGCTTTCTCGAAATGCGCGGCGCCGACGGGGGCCCGTGGAGCCGGATTTGCGCCCTGCCCGCCTTTTGGGTCGGCCTGCTCTACGATCAGGGCGCGCTCGATGCCGCATGGGATCTGGTCAAGCACTGGACGATGGAAGAGCGCGAGGCGCTTCGCAATGCCGTGCCGAAGCAGGCCCTCGCCGCACCGATCCCGGGCGGCGGCACATTGCGCGATCTTGCGAAAGAGGTGCTCGCCATCGCTCGTGCCGGCCTCGCCTCCCGCGCGCGCCTCAATTCGTCGGGCGACAATGAAACCGGGTTTCTGGAAACGCTCGACGAAATCGTCGCCAGCGGGAAAGTGCCTGCGCAGGTCCTGCTCGATCGCTATCACGGCGAATGGGGCGGCGATATCAAGCGCGTCTACAAATACAGTTTCTGAGCGAAGGGAAAGACCGATGATCCAGATCAATGGTACCATCAAACTGGGGCGCACGATCGATGCAGCAACGCGCAAGGCGATTGTCGAAATGGTCCGCGCCAGCCGCGCGGAAGACGGCTGTCTGGACTATGCCTTCGCCACCGATCTGGCCGACCCCGATACGCTGGTCCTGTTCGAGCGCTGGCGCGACCAGGCGGCGCTGGATGCGCATGGCACATCCGCGCATATGGCGGAATTCCAGAAGGTAATGGCGGACAATCCGCCCGCTTCGCGCGATATCCGCATTTACGAGACGGACGAGGGCAATCCGCTCGGCTGATTACTCCGCGGGCTGCGGTGCCAAGGCCGCGCGCGGCTTCCAGACTCGACGTTGCAGGCGCTCAAGCGGCGCGGTCAGCAGGCCGTGCTGCGCCATATAGGCATGATACTCGCGATATTTCGCATCCTCGCGCAACAGATGCGCTTCCTCGGTCTTGGCGCGCCAGAAATAGATCGCGTTGACCACCAGCAGGAAAAAGCAGTTGCGGATGGTTTCCACCCAAGATCCGTCCTGCACCAAGAAGGGCAGCGTCGCGCACCACCAGAACAGGTTCTTCGACACATAGGCCGGATGCCGCGTGAAGCGGTAAGGCCCGTTCGTCAGCACGCCGCGATAGGTGAGGTTCGAAAAGCGCAGGCCGAAGGCGAAGGTCGCCCAAGCATAGAACCCGGTCAGCACTACCAGCAGCGCGCCCCACACCGCCAGCGCGAGATCGTTGCCTTCCAGCCAGAATATCCATCCCGGCGTGCCGAGCTCGTAATTGATTGCCTTGCCCTCGCCCAGAATGCCCCAGACGATCGGCGGGTAGCAGATCAGCGCCGCGACCCAACCGGCGAGGAGGGGATTGCCGCTGCGAATATGCGCATCGAGCGGGCGCATGGTGACGATATAGCCGACCGTTCCGATCATCACGTCGATCATGAACATGGCCTCGATCGTCATCAGCGCAAGTTGCTCCGGCCGCTGGGCCAGCAGACCGAAATCGGCTTCCACCACATTGCGGAAGGCGAAGGGAATGATCGAGATCATGAAGGCGGTGAAGAAGGCCTTGATGATCCAGCTGCGCCAATGCGCCTTGACTTCATCAACCTGCCACCCGGTCTTGCGAACGAGCAGTGCCCCGAAGTGCCAGGCATGGTCGCGCGGATTCACCGTGTAGCGGTCGATCCAGAACACATAGGGGACCGACAGCACCATGAGCGGAATTGCTGCATAACCCAGCACCCGCATCGAGAAGAGGTAATTCCCGCTCCAGTACCAGCGGCACAGGCAGTAGAGCGCGGCGATGATCGCCCAGGTCGCCCACAGGCCGATGAGCTTGATCAGCGTGTCCGCACGATCCGGCTGGCGCGTGCGACCGAGCGACCAGTCGAGCCCGGTACTGGGGCGACGATGCACCTTCTCCACCAAGACCGACCAAAGCGCCATCGGCAGCGCCGCGGCGAGCAGACCGACCAATGCCGCGTGCGGACCGGACATGACCTCGCGCGGACCGGGCAGGTCGAGGCCGGTAGCTATCGCGGGATAGGCGCGCGCGAACAGGACCCAGGCGAACAGCCCGGCCAGGCCGACCAGCCCGACAGCCGCAGAAACATCGCTCTCCGGCCGCGTCATCGGGATCGATTCACGCGTCTCCATTTCCCCGCCGTCCTACACCCGAATGGTTAACACTCGGCGGAGAATAGCGCAAAGCCTAGTGGAAGGCGGTAACCGTGCCGCTGTCGTCGAGGACGTAGAGCGTGTTGTTAGCCACGACCGGAGCCAGGCTGACCGGCTCGTCGAGGTCGTAGAACAGGCTCGCGGATCCTTCGCCGGTGCTCACGCGATAGATCTCGCCTTCGCTGCTGGCGACCCAGAGGTTGTTTCCGGCAAGCACCGGTCCGGTCCAGAAGATCGGGCCTTTCTTGTCTTCCTGGTCGCGATACTGCGCCAGCTGGGTGATCCAGCGGACTTTGCCGGTGCTGCGCGCGATAGCCAGCAGGCGGGCATCGTCGGTCAGGGTGAAGATCCACTCGCCGGCGATGGCTGGCGTGGAAATCCCTGCGAGGCTGAGTTCCCAGATGCGCTGCCCGGTGACCAGCTCGTAAGCCGCCATGCGACCGCCCTGGCCCAGCGCATAGACGCGGCCGTTGTCGATGATCGGATCGGCATCGATATCGGTCAGCGAACTGACCGAGGTCGAGATCGAGGTGCGCGCCAGCGCATCGGCCCACAGCGTGCGACCGTTTTCGTAACGGTGCGCAATGAGCTCGCCCGAACTGTAGCCGGCGATAACCGTACCTTGCCCTGCAGCAGGCGCCGCCACGCCGAAGACGCCGGCCTGCGTGGCCGAACCGGATTGCTGCCACTGGACCGCGCCGTCGGTCAGGTCGAGCGCATAAATCTGGTTGTCCTGCGTCATGACGAACAAGGAACCGAAGGCGATCGTGGGCGAACCGCGCAGCGGTCCGGCGGGCTTTACCTGCCACAGCTGCGCGCCGGTGTTGGCATCGAGGGCGATCACGTCGCCCGCACCGGTGGTCATGTAGACCTTGCCATCGGCATAGCTCGCGCCGCCGCCAAACGCGGAAGCGCGCGTGTCACCAGTCAAGTTGGGGGCAAATGCCCAGCGCTTGGCACCGGTCTGCGCGTCGAAAGCATCGAGTTCGCCGTCACTGCCGACCGCAAACAGCATGCCGCCGCCCACGACCGGCGCAGCACCCAGACGCTCGCGGTTGGAGCCGCCCGCGACTTCGGCGGTAAACGCCCGCGTCGGCGTGGCGGAGAGCGCGAGATGTCCATAGGACTTGCTGGCCGTGCCGCCGGCCTGCGCCCAGCTGTCATTCGCCTGCGCGGGAGGGAGAACCACCGCAACACCGGCCAGCGCAGGATCGACTTCGGCACCGGCTTCGATGCGCGAGAGGATGGGTTCGCGATTGCCGATCGTCGGCGTAGCCTTCTTGTCGCCGCCGCCGAACAGGCCGCCGCTGCAGGCGCCGAGGCTGGCGACCAGCGCTGCGGCCAGAACGCCGCGTGCCAAACCGCTGCGTGAGGTAGCTTTCGAAGGCTTCCGGCCCTTACGATCCATAGTCGGTTCTTTCATTCCGGCCCGAACGGGCTCCTTACTGGATTTGCGCGGCGGCTTCGCCATCCGCGGCCTGAGTGTCCACACCCTGTTCTTCGAGCAGAGCGTCCACGTCTTCGATCGCATCGACGCCGAGCACGCCGGCCATCTGCCGTGCGCGCGAGCGTAGTCCTTCGGGCGCATCGTCTGCCTTAGCGATCTGCGCGAACAGCGCGCCCGCCTCGGCATTCTTGCCCTGGTCCATGTAGGCATGGGCGACGAGTTCGCCGGCGCTGGCGAAGAAGGGATTGCCGGGCACGGCGAGCGGCTTGAGCTGGGTAATCACCTCGCCGCTCGACAGGCTGTCGTACCGCGTGGCGATTTCGCGCAGCTTCGCGAGGTCGCGCAGCGCCTGCGGCGCTCTTTCATTCGCGGCGACGGCGGCGAAGAGGCGCGCGGCTTCATCGGGCCTGTCTTGCTCGGCAGCGATCCCGGCACGCATCAGCCCTGCAACGGCGGATGCCCCGCCCCGGTCTTCTCCCGCCAGCGCTTCGAGCTGGTCGTATCCGGTCTGCAGATTGCCCGCTTCGACCTGGTCGAGCGCGCCGACGAGGACTTCGGAATCGGCTTCCATCGCCTGTTCCTGGCGGCTGTCCCAGAACAAATAGCCGCCGAAACCGACCAAGCCGAGGATGAGCACGGCCAGCAAGGGCTTGCCGTATTTCGTGAAGAATTCCTCGGTATCGCCTTGGCGCACCGCGTCATCGACCTCCCGCAGCAGGGCTTCCTGCTCGGCGGCGTCGCGTTTCGCGAGCTTTTCCTCGCGGCTGAGTTCTTTCTTGGGTGTGAGGGCCACGTGTGGCGGGCTCCGCTTTGTCTCGTCGAAAAATGTTTGCGCGTCTTTAGGCAGTGCGCCCGCCAAGGGCAATGGTCGTCGAAGCCTGTCCCCGTCCGGGTGAACGGACGATGAAAGCGGAAGCCCGTTCGGTTACAGCTCCCGCCCCATCGCGCTGGAATAGAGGCGGCGGTAGGTCGCCACCATTTTCGCCTCGTCGAACTCGGCCACGGCCTTCGCGCGATTGGCCTCGCCGATCTGGCGGCGCAGGTCCTTCGACTGCGCCAGATCGGCCAGCACATCCTGAAGGCCGCCCTCGCTGCCGGGTGAGGTGATGTAGGGTTCGTTGGCCTCGGCCACCATCCCGGCGATATCACCCACGGCCGGGGCGGCGATCGGCAGGCCCGCGGCCATGGCCTCGACGACCGAGAGCGGAAACTGCTCGGAATCGCTCGACAGCGCGAAGATATCGAACAGGCCGATGACCCGCGCCGGATCGGTCACTGCTCCCGGCAGGTGGACGCGGTGGTTGATCTTCAGGCGATCGACTTCGGCAAGGATCGCGTCGCGCGCTTCGCCCTCGCCGACGATGACGAGTTGCCAGTTTTCCGGCAGCGGCGCGAAGGCGCGAACCAGCCTGGGCAGGTTCTTGATCGTACGCAGGCCTGCGAGCGTGCCGACCCAGTACTCGCCCGGGCGCTTGATCAGCCGAAGCGCATCTTTCTTCGGCCGCATGGCGAAGGCCTTGGTGTCGATCCCGTTGGGAATGCGCTTGACCCGGCCGAGCGGCTGCTGCCAGTCGACCAGCGCGATCTCCTCGAGCCGTTCGGACGGGACGACGAGTCCGGAAGACCGCCCTAGCGCGATCCGCCGGTACCACGTCCGGCGTTTCTTCGGGCGGTGCAGCTCGCTTTCGTCGAATCCGTCTTCGTGATGGATGAGCGGCGGAAGGCCGTGGACGTCCTTGAACAGCGTATGCGCCATCACCGCATCCATCGCGCCCCAATTGTAGGTGAGGATGAGATCGAACGGCTTCATCGCCTTCGCGAGCCGCTGCAGGCGACCGGGGAACGGCACGCCCTTCAGGCTGGGGAATTCGGGCTGCACCATCACGTCAATGCTTTTCGCGATGCCTTCGGCGGCGCCCAGCCGGTCGGACTCTGCCGAGACAATGGTGTGCCTCGCCTTCGCACCGAAGGCGTTGATCAGTTGCACGCTACGCCGTTCCTTGCCCCCGGCGGCGAAGGTGGAATGCAGGTGCAGGATGTGCGGGCGACCAGCGCTCATGTCACGCGCCCGAGTAGTGCGTCGATGGCCGCGCGTGCCTCTGTCTCGTCCAATGTCGGCGCGTGGCCGATCTGCGGAATGGTGACGGCAGTGGCCTCGGGAAGCCGCTGCTGCATTTCGGCGAAGCTTTCCTTCGACAGGAGGGGCGATACTTCGCCGCGCAGCAGCAGCACAGGACGTCCGCCGAGCGCCTCGAAAGCAGGCCACAAATCGGGCGGAACGGCGGCTTCGTCCGCCGCAAGGATCGGCTCGGCGATCTTCATGTCGTAATCGAACACGATGCGCCCGCTGCTGGCCAGCGTCATCCCGCGCTTGGCCATGCGGATCCAGTCCTGCATCTCGAAACGCGGGAAGTTCGCGCCCTGCACCTCTTCCAGCGCGCGGGCGGCATGCATCCAGGTCGGGAAACTGCGCCCCTGCCCGACATAACCCTTGATCGCGTCAAGTCCGGCCAGTTCCAGCGCTGGCCCGATGTCGTTCAAGACGATGCCTGCCAGCGCATCGAGCCGGATGGTGGCGAGGACCATCGTGATTAGCCCGCCCATCGAGGTGCCGACCGAAACGAAGCGCTCGATCCCCTCCTGCTCCAGCAGCGCGAGGACATCTCCGACATAGGTCGGCACGGCATAGCTCGCCGTGTCGCTGGCATATTCGCTATCGCCGCGCCCGCGCATGTCGGGCACGATCACGCGCCAGCCCTGCGCGGCGATATGCGGGGCCAGATCCTCGAAATCGCGGGCGTTGCGGGTAAGGCCGTGCAGGCAGATCACCGGCGGCCGGTCGTTCGCCTCGCCATAGTCGCGAAAATGCAGGGTGAGGCCGTCGGCGCTCTGCCAACTGCGGTCGGTGTAGCTCGTGTCCATGGTCGAAGGAGTGTGTCCCGTGCCGATTTCGGTGTCGCCCTTGCTGCGGGCGGGCTTCGTCCCCACTATCGCCGCATGCGCGAAGAACCGCAACCTGCGAGCTATCACCCCGACACGCCGATCGTCGCCCTTGCCGAATGGATCGGCGATCCGATAGCGTCGGGCGATTTCCCCGAGGCGACATTGCGTCTCCGCAACGATCGCCATGCAGCCACGGTGGGGCTGGACAATCTCTCGGACGAGGACTGGCTCCGCCATTTCGGTCGCTTCAAGGCCCTGCCCGACAATCTGCCCCAGCCGCTGGCGCTACGCTATCACGGCCACCAGTTCCGCGTTTACAATCCGGAGATCGGCGACGGGCGCGGCTTCCTGTTTGCTCAGCTGCGCGATGGCGCAGGCCGCCTGCTCGACCTTGGCACCAAGGGTTCGGGCCAGACGCCGTGGAGCCGCGACGGTGACGGGCGCCTGACCCTGAAGGGCGCAGTACGCGAAATCCTCGCGACAGAGATGCTGGAAGCGCTTGGCGTCTACACCTCCAAGACTTTCAGCGTCGTCGAGACGGGCGAATCGCTGTGGCGCGGCGACGAGCCTTCCCCCACGCGCTCTGCCGTGATGACGCGGCTGAGCCATGGGCACATCCGCATTGGCACCTTCCAGCGCCTGCTCGCTTTGGAGGAGCGCGAGCATATGGCACAGCTGGTCGACTACTGCCTCGAGCAGTTTCCGGGCTCGCCGCCGCCGGAGGATGCACCCGGACGCGACGAACCTGCGGTGCGGCTGATGCATTTCGTGGTCGAGCGGCTGGCGGACCTAGCGGCAAGCTGGATGGTTGCCGGCTTCGTTCACGGCGTGCTCAACACCGACAATATGAATATTTCGGGCGAGAGCTTCGATTACGGCCCGTGGCGATTTTTGCCAAAGTGGGACCCGGCCTTCACCGCCGCCTATTTCGATCACCAGGGGCTTTATGCTTTCGGTCGCCAGCCGGAAGCGCTGCACTGGAATTGCGGCCAGTTCGCCATTGCCCTGCGCTTACTGACGGATGCACCGCCGCTAATCGCCGCGATGGATCGCTTCGGACCGCTCTACATGGAAGCGATCGGGCGGCGCTGGTGCTGGCGCCTCGGCCTCGAAAGTCGCGGCGCGGAGGCCGATGCGGCGCTGGTTGCGGCGAGCGAAGCGTATTTGCGCGAAAGCGGGGTTACGCCGGACGAGTTCTTCTTCCGGCATCGGGGCAAGCGAGCGGCGAAAGGTGCGCTGGCGGACGCAATGGCAGACTACCGCGCTCTACCGGGTAATCACCCCTACTGGAGCGACGAGGGACCGCAATCCATGCTGATCGACGAAGTCGAAAGCATCTGGTTGGCGATTGCAGAAAAAGACGACTGGCAACCGCTGGCCGACAAGGTCGCAGCGCTGCGGCGCATGGGCGAGGCACACGGCCCGGTCCCGACCCCGGCGGGCCACGCCTGATGTTGTTCACATTTGGCGTTTGACGCACTCACGCAGCTATCTCATAGGCGCGCACACGAACTAAGAACGTCGCGGGAAGGTCTCGATTGTCTGATATGGAACTGGTTTCTACCGAGCCTGCCACCGGCGCGGAAATCTGGCGCGGCACGGCGGGCGATGTCGAGCAGACGATCGCCCGCGGGCGCGAGGCGATGCGCGACTGGGCGCGGACACCGCTGGGCCAGCGCGTCGAACTGCTGCGCCGTTTCGCCAATGCCGTCCGCAAGCATGCCGAGCCCTTCGCCGAACTGATTGCGCGCGAAACCGGCAAGCCGCTGTGGGAAGCCCGGACGGAAGTCCAGGCCGTTATCGGCAAGGTCGATATCTCCGTTACCGCCTATGCCGAACGCACCGGGCAGAAGAAGCTCGACAGCGCGCTGCAGGGCACCGCCGCGCTGCGCCATAAACCGCACGGCCTGATGGTCGTACTCGGGCCGTACAACTTCCCCGCGCATCTGCCGAACGGCCATATCGTCCCCGCGCTGATCGCGGGCAATGCCGTGATCTTCAAGCCGAGCGAGAAAGTGCCCGCCGTCGGCGAATTCCTGACCCGCTGCTTCCACGAGGCCGGCATTGCCGAAGGCGTGGTGCAGTGCATTCATGGCGGCCCGGATGCTGGCAAGGCGCTGGTGGAGCATGCCGATGTCGACGGCGTCCTCTTCACCGGATCGGCGCGCGCGGGGATTGCGATCAATCGCAAGCTCGCCTCGAACCCCGGCAAGATCGTCGCGCTGGAGATGGGCGGCAACAATCCGATCGTCGTCACCGACACGCCCAAGCTGGCCGACACTGCTGCGACGATCATCCAGTCCGCATTCACGACTGCAGGCCAGCGCTGCACCGCCGCGCGCCGCCTGATCGTGGTCGATTCGATGTTCGATCAGGTCGTCGCCGAAGTGAAGACGCTGACGGAGCGGCTGATCGTGGACGAGCCCTTCGCCGATCCCCAGCCCTTCATGGGCTGTGTGATCGACAACCAGACCGCAGATCTGCTGTCGGAAAGCTTCGTCGCGCTGATGTCGCGCGGCGGAAAGCCGATCGTGCATATGAAGCGCAAGGATGAGAGCCTGCCCTTCCTGTCGCCGTCGATCCTCGATGCGACGGATATTTCCGAACGCCCCGACATCGAGCTGTTCGGCCCGCTGCTCCAAGTGATCCGTGTGGCCGATCTCGATGCCGCTATCGCCGAGGCGAACAACACCCGCTACGGCCTGTCCGCTTCGCTTATCGGAGGAAGCCCGAGCGATTTCGAGCAGTTCTGGAGCGAAATCCGCGCCGGTATCGTCAACTGGAACCGGCCGACCAACGGGGCCTCCTCGGCTGCGCCCTTCGGCGGGATCGGCCTTTCGGGCAATCATCGTCCGGCGGCGTTCTACGCGGCGGATTACTGCGCCTATCCGGTGGCGAGCACCGAAATGGAACAGCCGCGTGCGACTATCGGCGTCGGCCTCAAATCCTGACGCTTGCCCGGCGGGGCGGACGCGTCAGTTGCTCGTGACGAGATCGATCTGGGTCACGCCCTGATCGAGGCGGCGGCCGTAGACGACGTAAGCCGACTGGCCCTTGGTCCCGCTGAGAATATTGTCCCCGTCCTTCATCGTATGTTCGACATTGAAGCCGGCGTCGCGGGCGCGCGTGCTGTAGAATGAGAGCACGTCATCGAGGGCGACCGGCGTGTAGAAGGAGACGATTCTCAACGCACAGTCGCCCTCGTCCGTGCCGGCGGCCTCTTGCGTATTGCCGCGCGGATAGACGGGGAAAGCAGTCGGGAGCTTGGCGGCCCAGGCCGAGCCGTATTCGGCGCTCGCGGCACAATTCGGCCCGTCGGGTTTCACCGCGGCGCGCGCCGCAGCCACCATCGCCGCGGTATCGGGCGCATTGGCCGCCAGCTGTTTGGCCGCCGGGGCCGCTTTAAGATTGGACGATCCACCGACCATCTGCGCGCCGCGATTGCGCGCAGCCTCGACAGCGCGCGGACTCTTGTCGATTTCGGGGATCGCCTGGCTGCCCGTGCCGGACAGGGCCGCATTGGCCTCGTTCTGGCCGGCCAGGTCGGGATCGCTCATCAGGCCGTCATTGAGCGCCTGTTCGCTTGCCGGATCGACCGTATCGGCATCCTGCGCCTCATCCGCGTTGCCGCCGCATGCAGCCAGCAGGACGACAGGGGCAAGCGCAGCTAAGGGACGGAATTTCATCAGGGACCTCCGGCAGACAGGTGTCGGCTTCTGCTGTCTGGGACCGTCGGTATCCAGCCGCTTGCAACGCGCTGCATCATAGCGGGACACCTGCCGAGCGAAATGCTTAACGCGAAACGATAAGGGCGCCTCCTCTCTCCCGAAGGAAAGAGGAGACGCCCTTGGCGGCCCGTGATTGTTATCTTGGGTGCCGCCCTTCGCCCGTGGGTGGGCACGGACGAAAGCTGGGGTTTCGATTTAGCCGCAGCGCGTGCTGGAGCGATCGATGGTCCGGCCGAGCAGCGCGCCTGCCGCGCCGCCGAGGATCGCGCCGAGCGTGCGATCGCCGCGACCAGCCACTTCATGACCGATCAGCGCGCCGACACCGGCACCGACCAACAGGCCCGTCGTGCCATTGTCACGGCGGCAGTAATACCGCCCGTCACGACCCCGCCAGATGCGGGTGTCGCGGCGGACCGGCTCGCCGTAATTGCGGTCGTAGCCCATGTAATAGGGTCGCGACTGGCGGTAATCTCGATAGTCGCGGCGATCGTTGGAATAGCCGCGGTCGCTGTAATAGGCGCGATCGCGACCGCGCTTCCAATGCTTGCGCTTCTTCTTGCCGTGCTCGTAAACCGTGGAGGCAGGCCCGTCGTAATAGACGGAGGCGTGCGCCGCCGGAGCAGCATGGGCGGCCGGCGCTGCGGAGGCCGGAACGGCCAGAGTAAGGCCCGCTGCGGCCATGGCGAGTGCTGGAAGCTTGAACATATTTGCCATCGTATTCGTCCCTTTTGATCTTGTATTGGCCCTGTGATGTTCAGCTTTAGACCTGCCAACCTGAACCGAATGCAACCGCGCCGTCAGATTCGAAATTTGCGACGAACCGACTGTCTCGTATCGGCGAGATGAAGCTTGCCGCGCCGATTTCGCGCGCCTAGCGCCGCTGCAGGATGACCCAAGCCGCTTCACAAACAGACAGGACCGGCCTCGGCGCTGCCGTCGGCGCCTATGTCATCTGGGGCTTCCTGCCGCTCTACCTGATTCTCGTCAGCAGAGTGCCGCCGTTCGAATTCGTCGGCTGGCGCATCATCTGGACGCTGCCGCTGTGCCTGCTGATCGTCGCCTATCGCAAGCAGGGCGGCGAAGTCCGCCTGGCCTTGGTGGATCGCAAAACCCTCGCCCTGCTCCTGCTCAGCGCGACGCTGATCGCGATCAACTGGGTGGTTTATGTCTGGGCGATCCAGAACGGACAGGTCTACGCTGCAAGCCTCGGCTATTACATCAACCCGCTGGTAAACGTGCTGCTCGGCACGCTGCTGCTCGGCGAGCGCCTGTCGCGGCTGCAATGGGTTGCAGTGGCGATCGCCGGAATCGGCGTTTCGCTGCTGCTGACAGGTGCGCTGACGACCCTCTGGATCAGCCTGACGCTGGCCATGAGCTTCGGCACCTACGGCCTCATCCGCAAGCAGGTGCCGGTCGGATCGCTGCCCGGTCTCACCATCGAATCGGCGATCCTGCTCGTCCCGGCCCTCGGCGTCGCATGGTATTACGCGCAGAGTCCGGCGGGTTCGTCATTCGTGCAGGACATCGGCCTCAGCCTCGCGATCATGCTCGGCGGCGCGCTGACGGCCTTCCCGTTGCTGCTATTTGCCATCGCCGCACGCAAGCTGCCCTACTCGACGCTCGGCTTCATTCAGTTCCTTGCGCCGAGCATCGTCTTTATTTTGGGGCTAACGGTCTTCGGCGAAGAGCTGAACTACGCCCAGGCGGCCTGCTTCGCCTGCATCTGGGCAGCGGCGGCGATCTTCGTCTGGGACTTGTGGTCGCGCTCTAGGAGGCCAGCCGCCAACTGAGCGTTTCACCAGCGTGGAACGGCACGATCTCCGCCGTACCGCCAGCGACCGATGCCGGAACCTCCTGCGCGATCTTCTCAAGCGTTACCGTGCCTTCATTGAGCGGCAGGCCGTAAAAGCGCGGTCCGTTCTCCGATGCGAAAGCCTCGAAACGATCGAGCGCGCCCTCTTCGTCGAACACGGTGACATAGCTCTCAAGCGCATGCGGCGCGTTGAAGATGCCTGCGCAGCCGCAATCGCTCTCCTTGTCGTGGCGATGGTGCGGTGCACTGTCGGTGCCGAGGAAATACTTTGCCGACCCGCCGGTCGCGGCCTTGCGCAAGGCCAGACGGTGCTCCTCGCGCTTGGCGACGGGCAGGCAATACATATGCGGCCTGATCCCGCCGACGAGGATGTCGTTGCGATTGATGTGCAGATGCTGCGGCGTGATAGTCGCCGCGATATTCGCGCCGGAAGCGTCGATAAATTCGATCGCCTGCCGCGTCGTGATGTGTTCGAAGATCACCTTGAGTTCGGGTAGGCGCGTCACGAGAGGTTGAAGCACGCGCTCGATGAACACCGCCTCGCGGTCGAAGATGTCGATCTCCGCGTGGGTGACCTCGCCATGGACGCACAGCGGCATCCCGATCTCGTCCATGCGCTCCAGCACACCGCTGATGTTGGCGACATCGGTTACGCCATGGGCAGAGTTTGTGGTAGCGCCTGCGGGGTAGAGCTTGGCCGCCGTCAGCACACCGTCGGCGAAGCCAGCCGCAAGATCGTCGGCATCGCTCTCGTCGGTCAGATACGCCGTCATCAGCGGTGTGAACTCCGCGCCTTGCGGCACGGCATCCAAGATCCGCTCGCGATAAGCAGCGGCGAGAGCGCTGGTGGTTACCGGCGGCGAGAGGTTCGGCATCACGATGGCGCGGGCGAACTGCCGCGCGGTATGCGGCACCACGGCGCGCATGGACTCGCCG
The DNA here is from genome assembly GCF_051195295.1 of Qipengyuania sp. 902. Classification (NCBI taxonomy): domain Bacteria; kingdom Pseudomonadati; phylum Pseudomonadota; class Alphaproteobacteria; order Sphingomonadales; family Erythrobacteraceae; genus Qipengyuania; species Qipengyuania sp. 902. The sequence continues at coordinate 143,596 of NZ_JBNJLJ010000003.1, forward strand.
TCGCGGAAATGCAGGTGCCAGTCGTCGGGCCGGCGGATGTTCAGTCTCTGGGTCATCGCGCGCGCCTTAGCTTCACTGCCCGCGATCTGCCAGCCATTGCCGCGCGTCCGCTTCGCCTTGCTCCCAGGTCCGGGTGACCTTGCTCGCATCGGAAAAATCGATCTTGTCCGCCGCCACCTCGCGGGTCGGCTGGATGTAGGTGCAGCGATCGGTCTGCGGGAGATTTCCGTAGATGCTGGTCATCAGCACGAGCGTTTTCCCATGGTCGTCTTTCGGCAAAGGCGCCTTGTCGAGCATGCCGCCGTCGAGCACCCGGTCCCCCTCCCATTCCGGCACATCGAAGACGGGCGGGATGGTCGCCGCGGCGCAGATCAGATCGACGAGTTTGCCGTCGCGCGCGGCCTGGCGCGCATCGACACACAGTTCGCCCAGTCCCGCCCGGCGCGGCAAGATCAGGTGCGGGGTCGATCGCACAGCCTGATCGAGCTTGTACAAGATTCCATAGAAAACCGCGCTCATCCGGGCCGACAGATGTTTGGGCGGGCGTGACAGCGACACTTCGTATTCGGGTCCTTCGGCGATTGCCTCGATCGCGGCGCCGTCCAAGGTCGTCTCGATTACGGCGCGGTAGATTTCCTGGTGCGGCGTGAAATTGCTGCGCCTGCGGTCGTAATTCGCATCGTTGATGCGGAATGCCTCGCTCATCAGCATCTTAAGATCCCGCTCGCGGCCGCCGATCCACGCAGCGGCGCTCAGTGCGCCGCCCGACGCGCCACTAACCCGCTTCGGAGCCAATTCCGCCTTGTCTCCCAGACCCGACAGGAAACCGCCATGCCAGAAGCAACGGATGCCACCACCGGAGAAGACCAATTGCTCGATGTCGCTGAACATGGCTTTGCCTATGGGCGGTCGCATCCTATCTGTCACCCATGACTGCGACACGATTGTTCGAGCGGGCGGTGATCCGCCTTTCGCCCCGCGATGCCGAGGAGGATGTTGTCGGTTTCCTGCAAGGTCTGGTCACCAACGATGTGGCAGGCCGTCTGCCCGTTTATGCGGGGCTGCTGACACCGCAGGGCAAGACGATGTTCGATTTCCTCGTCTGGCCGGGCTCGAAAGGCGAGCTGCTGATCGATTGCGAGGCCGAAGCGGCGGAGGAGCTTTCGAAGCGCCTTTCGCTCTATCGCCTGCGCCGTGCGATCGACATCGAGGTCGATCCTGCGGTCGGTGTGCATTGGCAGCGCGAGATGGGCGACGGCGGAGCGGCCGATCCCAGACTCGGCGCGCTGGGACAGCGCTGGCTCTCGCCGGTCGGCGATGACGACGAAGCCGCCGATGGAGCGTGGCGCGCGCACCGGCTGTCGCTTGGTGTTCCCGAAGGGCGCGCGGAACTGGGCGACATCCTCTGGCTCGAAACCAATGCGGTGGAGCTGCACGGCGTGAGCTTCAACAAGGGCTGCTATATCGGTCAGGAGAACACTGCGCGGATGAACTGGCGCAGCAAGGTCAACCGCCGGCTGGCGGTCGTTCCGCTCGAGTTATCGGAGGAGAAGCGGCGCAAGGTGGCTTATGAAGACCTCGAGCTTGCGGTCGATCACCTGCGGCTCGATGCGATCGACACAGATCGCGCGCCGGACTGGATGAAGCCGGGGCTTACTGCGGCAGATTGAGCGCCGCGATCGAGTTGACCAGCATCCGCTCCGCCCGGTCGCGCGCGGCAGTCTCGGGCAAGCCGAGCGAGCGCGAGAGCGCGCTGCCGATCAGCGCATCGCCCATCGCCATCAGGACCAGCGCCAGCGTTTCCTCGTGAACCTGCATCGGGTGGCCGCCATGCTCGGCCTCCTCGGGAGCGATTTCGTCGACGAGATTGTGGATTGTCTCGACGATAGGCGTCAGCGCATCCTCGTTGCCGGTGAGGATCATCCAGCTAGCCAGCGCGCCCGCCCCTTCCTTGTCGAAAGCATCGAAAGCGAGATCGACCACTTCGCGAGGAGAGCCAAGACCGGCGCGGCTGGCGCGTACGGCGTCTATGATCGTGTCACACACTGTCCCGGCAAGATGCCCGGCAAGCGCCTTTTGCAGGCCTGCCGCCGAGCCGAAGTGATGAAGCAGGTTCGCATGTGTGCGCCCGATCCGCGCGGCGACGGCCTTGAGCGTCACCGCCTGAGGCCCCGCTTCGATCAACAGTGCCCTTGCCGCTTCGAGCGCCGCGAGGCGGGATTCTTCGGGGGAAAGTCTCTTGCGCGTGGCCATGCGATGAAGCGTTAACCCAAAGCGGCGAGCGCGCATAGCCGTTTACCGATCGTTATTGACACCAATGTAAGCAAGCACTACTTACATCAATGTCAGTTAACCCCGGAGCCTTCCGATGAATGCCCCCGTCACCATCGATACCGATACCCGCACTTCCGCCCCGACACCGGATGACCTCACCCTCACCGTTCGCGACGAGCGTTTCAATCGCGACACAACGCCGCGCCGCTGGTGGGCGGGCGATGCGTTCGGTACGGCGTGGCACAATGCCCTGTCGGCCACCTTCCCGCGTGGCGAGGCGTTCTTCATCGAAGCCGTTAAGGCGCATCGCGACGGGGCTGATCCGAAGCTCGCGGAAGAAATCCGCGCCTTCGTGAAGCAGGAAATCAACCACACGCGCGAACACATTGCCTTCAACCGTCTCGCCGAAGACCACGGCTATGACATCAAGGCGATCGACAAGCGCGTGGGCGAGATGCTCGCGCTGACCAAGGATCGCCCGGTCATCGTCAACCTCGCCGCGACCATGGCCCTGGAGCACTACACTGCGATGATGGCGCAGGAATTCCTCGCCAATCCGAACCACTTCAAGGATGCCGATCCGGAAGTGCGCGCAATGTGGGAATGGCACTCGGTCGAGGAGATCGAGCACAAGGGCGTCGCCTTCGACACCTGGAACCACGCGACCCGTGACTGGACGCCGTTCCGTCGCTGGAAACTGCGGAGCCTGATGATGCTGATCGTCAGCTTCAACTTCTTCCGCAACCGCTGGACCGACACGCTGGAGCTGCTGGCGCAGGACGGCATCACCGGCTGGAAGGCCAAGTGGGGCCTGTTCAAGTACCTCACCGTGAAGCCGGGCGTCGTGCGCCGTATCTTCCCGGCGTGGCTGAGCTACTTCAAGCCGGGCTTTCACCCATGGGATCACGATGATCGCCACCTGATCGGCAAGTACGAGGGCGAATTCGAAGCGGCGCTGATGCCTGCCGAATAAGTCTCACGAAGCGAAAGAAGAAAGGCCCCGCAAGCGATTGCGGGGCCTTTCGTTTGGGTCACGCGGCTTTTGGAGCTGCGACCTCGTCCGCTGCGAGATCGAGCGTGAAAAGCACGCAGTCGACATCCTCGCCGCGCGCGCAGCTGTGCCGCGGCGCCACCTTGCCGGTGGGACGGAAACCGATCTTGCGAAGGACCCGACCGGACGCCGGATTGTCGGTGAAATGTCCTGCCTCGAGCCGATCGTAACCGAGCGACTTCGCCACTTCGATCACGCCGCGCGCAGCTTCGGTGGCGAAGCCCTGGCCCCAATAAGGCCGCGCGATCCAGTAGCCGAGTTCGACGCCGCTTTGCGTCTCGCCTAATCCGGCACCACCAATGATCGTCGACCCATGACTACCGGGCAGCGTCAGGAGGAAGCTCGGCATTTTGCTATCCTGTGCGCGCATGACGAACTGGCGGGCGTGTTCGGGGAGATAGGGCCACGGTGCGCGCGCGAGGTTGCGGACGACGCCCTCGTCGGCAATCCCGCCGAACAAAGCTTCTGCATCTTCGGGCCAGGCAGGCCGCAACAGCAGCCTCTCGGTAACATGGAACATCGGTATTCTCCCTATATCCACGCTCCGGGCTCCTAGGCCGGACGCGTGACAGTTGCGTGGCGGCGAAAGGATATTTCGCCAGACTGAGAGGGAGAAACGACAAGAGGGAGACGGACCCCCTGAATTCACAGGAAAGTCCCATCTCCCTCTTCGGTGGCCGGTGATTATCCCGGCTGGGACCGTCCCGTCTGGACGATCCCGTTATCGGAGCGTCCGATTATTCGGCGGCTTCCGCCAGCATGTCGACCGAGACGAATTTGCGGTCGAGTTTGCCCTTGTGGAAGCGCACAATACCGTCGGTAAGGGCGAACAGCGTGTGGTCCTTGCCCATGCCGACATTGGTGCCCGGATAGAACTTAGTGCCGCGCTGGCGCACGATGATGTTGCCGGCGACGACGTTCTCGCTGCCGAACTTCTTCACACCGAGGCGACGACCGGCTGAGTCGCGACCGTTGCGCGATGAACCGCCTGCTTTCTTATGTGCCATCGTCCGTAATCCTTACTTCTTATCTTCGGTCTTCTTGGCGGCGGCCTTCTTCGGCGCTGCCTTCTTCGGCGCTGCCTTCTTCTCGGCCTTCGGCGCATCGTCCGTCTTGGCTTCGGCCTTCGGAGCCGATTCCTTCTTCGGCGCAGCCTTACTCTCGGCCTTCGAATCGCCGACGGCGGTGATGCGCAGAAGGGTCATCTGCTGGCGATGGCCGTTCTTGCGGCGATAATTGTGGCGGCGGCGCTTCTTGAAGACGATCACCTTCTCGCTCTTTGCCTGGGCGATGATTTCCGCGGACACGGTCACCTTGCCGGCGTCTTCGAGCTTTTCACCTTCACCGGCGAGCAGGACGTCGCCCAGCGTGATGGTGTCACCGGCTTCGCCAGCCAGCTTTTCAACGGCGATCTTGTCTCCGGCGGCAACCCGGTATTGCTTGCCGCCCGTGCGCACTACTGCGAACATGGTGGTTATCTCTCAATCAATTAGCTTTGCCGCATCCTTGCGAATATACGGCGCACCCGTCAGGCCGCCGATTGGCAGCCCCGGAAAGAAGCGTGCCGTTAGGCGAATGGCGGGCCCAAGTCAACGGCCAGAGCGAGGATTTTTGCATCCTCGCTGGCGACTTTCGGCCTGCATGATATGGAGTGGGCGATGACGTATCGCAAGCTCTCTCTCGCCGCCTGCCCTGCGCTCCTGATGGTCGGATGCGCGACTCCGGCCGATAGCGATTACCCGTCGCTTGCCGTCCGGGACATCGAGCGGGCTGAAGGACAATTCGATGTCGGCCCCCCGCAGACAATCGATGTGCCCGCAGTGGAGACACCGCTCAGCGGCCCGCTCCCCGAACAGCTTGCAACTCTCGTCGCCCGGGCGACCGAAGCCCATCGCGCCTTCACGAGCGCCCTGCCCACAGCCGAGCGCCGGGTGGCGGCAGCTTCGGGCGCCGCGATCGGCAGCGATAGCTGGGCCGCCGCACAGGTCGCCCTCGCTGATCTCGATTCGAGCCGGAGCCTGGCCTCGGTGCCGCTGGGCGATCTCGACATATTGTACGCCGCAGCATCGGTGCAGGCAGACGACACGGCAGCGATCGAAGCCGCGCGCTCTCAGGTCATCGCACTAGTCGCGGAAGAGGACGCAGCGCTGGAGCGACTGCGCGCGCGCGTTCGATGAGCCTCGCCTGCGCGACATGTCCGGTGCGCGATCGCGCGGCCTGTGCTGTGCTCGACGAGGCTGAACGGGACGAGCTGGCGAAAGCCGGGCGCACGCGCAAACTGGCAAAGGGCGAGGCTCTGTTTTCGGCAGGCCTGAGCGATGCGGCTTGCGCCACGCTGGTCAGCGGCGCCCTGAAGATCACCTCGACGGACAGCGAGGGCCGCGAGCGCATCCTGTCGCTGGTGCATCCCAGCGGCTTTGTTGGCGAGTTGTTCGGACCTTACGTCCAGCACGATGTCGTGGCGCTGGGCGAAAGCGAGGTTTGCGTGTTCTCCGGCCCTTCCCTCGAGCGGGCGATCGAGCGGTACCCGCGGCTCGGCACGGCGCTTTTGCGGCGCGCGCAGGAGGATCTCTATGCCAGCCGCGAATTGCTGTCGCTGACTGGGAATGCCTCGGCCGAACGCCGCGTCGCGGGCGCGATCCTGTCGCTGGCCCGATCGGCGAGCGATTCGCCTTGTCATCCGGCGCGGCGTTTCGACCTGCCGCTTTCACGAAGCGAGCTTGCCGATATGCTGGGCTTGACCATCGAAACTGTTAGCCGGACGCTTACCCGCTTCGAACGCGCCGGAGCGATCCGACGCGACGGAAAACGCGGGATCGAATTGCTCGACCCCGCGCTCCTCCCCGACACCTGACTTCGATTACCGGACCAGGGCCGCAATCGTCACGGTCGACACGCCCCAGCAGAAGATGATGACCGGCAGGATCAGCATCTGGACGCTTGCATCCTTGGCCGTGAGCCGCCCGGTCAGCGTGGCGATGCCATCGCGGCGCAGTTTGGCATAGCTCATCGGGCGAAAAGCGGTTCCGGGTGCTAGCTTGGTCCAGATCGCCGGGACGCCGAAGCCGGCCACGACGAACAACGTGAAGATGGCCATCGGAATGATAAGGCCGGGCGTCGATAGCCCCGCCGCCATCACGGCGAGGAACCCGAGGTAAAGCGCAACGGTCGCGGCATAGAGGCCTTTGGGCAGCTCGAACGTACGATCGACCTCGTGGCGGAATTTCGGCGCAGGAACGATGACGGCCTGCCGGGCAACGAGTTCGCGAGTAAGATGCTTGGACATGTTCGGTCTCCTTGTTGGAGACCTCGTGGCCGGAGCCGGAGATCGATTCCTTGATTGAGATCAAATCACGCGAGTTATTCCCAGCGCGCGATATCCTCGCGGTCTTGCCCGCGCGGCTCGATCCAGCGCCAGCCGTCGGCGCGCCTTTCGCGCTTCCAAAGCCATGCTGCGCTTTTCAGGTGGTCCATCAGATAGTCGGCAGCGCCAAAGGCATCGCGCCGATGGCGGGCGGCGGTGGCGACCAGCACGATGGCCTCGCCCGGCATCATGACGCCGACGCGGTGCCAGACCAAAGCTCCGTCGAGTGCGAAGCGGTCGCGGGCCGCTGCAGCCAGCTCTCGCATCCCGGGCAGCGTCAGCGGCTCGTAATGCGACAGGTCGAGCGCGCGGACATCGCCGTCGGGCCTGACCTTGCCGAGAAACGACACGACACCGCCCGCCTCGCCATGCGCGGCATTGAACGCGGCCAGCGCCTCGCCGACCGACAGCCCCTTGTCGAGCAGCCGAACGTCGAGCGGCGTGTCGATGGTGAGCCTAGCCACCGCTCACCGGTGGCAGCAGAGCGACCTCGTCGCCATGCCCGGCGTGCAGCTGGGTCTTGTCGGCAAGGACCTTGCCCGCGCAGGCTACATTAACGCGCTGTTCGCCGAGTTGCTCTGCAACTTGCGGGCCTACGGCTTCCAGCAGGCCGGACCAATCCAGCGGTGCCTCCACCTCCAGCGTCGGGCTTTCCGCCAAATCGCGCAGGGGGCCGAGAAAGAGGATGGTCACCGTCATGCCTCAGGTCTCCAGATATTGCCCGGTGACACCCGGCGCTTCGGCGAGATAGACGACGGTCGCATCGAGCGCCGCGCCTTCGCCGGCCACCATGTTGACCCTGCGCGGCGTGTGCTTGCGTGCGAGACCGGCGGTGACGGCCCGGCGCCATTCGCGGTGCGTGTGGTCAGCCGCAGGTACCGTGATGGCCACGTCTAGGCCGCCTCCGAGCTGCTGCTCGATATGGCTGAGCCAGTGCTGGTGGAACAGACCCGCAGCGGCGAGCGGATCGTCGGGCAGATCGTCCACCGCAATCCGCTTCATTCGCGCCGCTCGCGGTGCAGCGTGATGCCGATCTTCTCGCCCGCCTCGGCGATGGCCAGCTTCACGATCTTGACCGTCACCGCCTCTACCCGCCTGTCCTGCAGGAACAGCGTCTCGCACACATGATCCGCAACCGCCTCGATCAGCTTGAAATGCACGCCCTCGGGTAGCGCTTCGGAAGCGGCGAATTTCAGATCCATGTAGTTCTTCGATTCGTCCAGCGAGGTGTCCGCATCGTAATGAAGGAGCGGTTTCATCCGAACCTGGATGGAAAAGCGCAGCGGCTGGGCCTTGCCCGTCTCTTCCGAATAGATGCCGGTGAGCACGTCGTGCTCGAATTCGGCCACTTCGAGGATCAGCGAATCGTCCATGCCTTGCCCTCTAGCTTGGATTGGACCAGCGCGCGAAGATCGCGGTGGGCAGTAGGCGGCCGGACGCCTCTTCCTGCACCGCCAGATCGCCATGCTCGACTATGCCGGGCAGGTCTGCGAAAACCTCGTCCAGCAGCCCGCCGAGCGCCAAGCTGCTCATGCGGACGGCGTAAACGGTGAGGAACAAGAAGCTGCTGTCGTCATCCAGCAATTGGCGGCAATCTGAGACGAGATCGGGCAGACCCTGCTCCAGCCGCCACACCTCGCCGTCAGGCCCGCGCCCGAACTTGGGCGGGTCGAGGATTATCCCGTCGTAGCGTCTTCCGCGCCGCACCTCGCGCGCGGTGTATTTCATCGCGTCCTCGACCAGCCAGCGGATCGGGCGACCCTCCAGTCCAGCCAGCGCCGCGTTCTCGCGCGCCTGGGCGACGGACTTCTTGCTCGCATCGACATGGGTGACGCGGCCATACTTGGTTAGCGCCTGTGTGCCGACGCCGGTATAGCCGAAGAGATTCATCGTCTCGGCATCGCGTGCCTCGCCGAGTTGCTCTCCCATCCAGTCCCACACGGGTGCCATATCGGGGAAGAAGCCGAGATGGCGGAAGGGTGTGCATTGCGCGGTGAAGCGCGCCCCCTCGCCCCAGCCCAATTCCCAGCCGTTCTCCGGCACATCCTTGGAATACTGCCAGCGGCCGCCGCCGTCCTCGTCGCTGCCGGGGACGAATTCGCCATGCGCGTCCCAGTGGTCGAGACGCGGTGTCCACATCGCCTGCGGTTCAGGGCGGATGAAGCGGTAGGGTCCGTATTCCTCGAACTTGCGACCATGGCCGCTGTCGATCAGGCGGTAAGCATCCCAGCCCTCGCCGACCATCAACACGGGGTCGCGGCGCAGCTCTGCCATCAGGCGGCATGCTCGAGTATGTGGTCACGGACCGCTTCGTAGGTGCTCGGAAGCTCAGTGTAGGCTTCCTCGCGAGCAAACAGGTCGCCCACGCGGTTGGGGAGCGCAGGACGAATGCCGGTCGCGCGTTCGACCGCGTCACGGAACTTCGCCGGATGGGCCGTCGCCAGCGTCACCACCGGGACCTGCGGCGCGAGGTCGGCGTGACGCGCGGCGTGAAGGCCGATGGCGGTATGGGGATCGATGATTTCGCCCCAGTTTTCGTAGGCATGGCGAATCGACGCCGCCGTTTCGTCCTCGTCGACCCGAGCACTGGCAAACAGGCCCGCGGCTCCCTCACGTTGCGCATTGCTGAGCATCATCGCGCTGCTGCCTTCGAACCCGCGCATCTGGTCTGCGAGAGCGAGCCCGTCGCGTCCGCCGACATCGAACAGCAGCCGTTCGAAGTTCGAACTGACCTGGATGTCCATGCTCGGCGCGGCGGTGGGTGTGACGCTGCCCGCGGAATAGTCCCCGCTGCTCAGCGCGCGGTGGAGGATATCGTTGACGTTGGTGGCGACGATCAGCCGCTCGATCGGCAGGCCCATGCGCGCGGCGACATGGCCCGCGAACACGTCGCCGAAATTGCCGGTCGGCACGCTGAAAGCGAGCTTGCGGTCGGGCCCGCCGAGTTGCAGCGAGGCGGCGAAGTAATAGACCACCTGCGCCATCAGCCGCGCCCAGTTGATCGAATTGACCGCGCCGATGCGGTGCCGCGCGGTAACGCTCTCGTCAGCGAAAATGCGCTTCACCATGGCCTGGGCGTCGTCGAAGCTCCCTTCGATGGCGATATTGTGGACGTTCGGTGCGCGCACGGTGGTCATCTGGCGGCGCTGGACGTCGCTAACCCGGCCCCTGGGGTGAAGCATGAAGATCTCGACATTGTCGCGGCCGGCCACGGCGTCGATGGCGGCGCTGCCCGTATCCCCGCTGGTCGCGCCGACAATGGTCAGGCGGCTGTCCTCGCGTGCGAGAAACTCCTCGAAGAGCAGGCCGAGCAGTTGCAGCGCGACATCCTTGAAGGCCAGCGTCGGGCCGTGGAAGAGTTCGAGCAGCCACTGTCGCTCGTCCAACTGGACCAGCGGCGTAACGGCGGTGTGGGCGAAGCGGCTGTAGGCCTCTTCGGTCAGCTCGCGCAGGCGGTCCGGCGTCAGGCTCTCGCCGACGAAGGGCGCCATCACCCGCGCGGCGAGTTTCGCATAGGGCAGGCCGCGCATGTCGCGAATCTCGTCCATCCCGAATTGCGGCCAGCTCTCGGGCACATAAAGCCCGCCGTCGGAAGCGAGCCCCGTCAGCGTGACTTCGGCAAAATCGAGCGCAGGTGCGCTGCCACGGGTAGAGACGTATTTCATCGGAACACGCGGTTAGCGGCGGCGGCGCCGACGGGCAAGCAAGGCGGCCTTTAGCCCGCCTTAGCGTCCCTGCCCCGGCGGCGAAGCACGAGGATGTAGATGACGAGCGCCGTCAGCGCGAAGAAGAACCACTGACCCGCATAGCCCCACGATGTGTTCTCATACTCCTCGGGCCGCGACGGCTGCGACGGGAGGAGCCCCGCTTTCGGCTCATCGGCGACGATCATCAGCGGTCGTTCGGGGCTTTGAAAGGTTAGCCGCTCCCAAAACCCGCGTTCGTCCGGCGCTAGCACGGCGACACCTTCGACTTCCCCGCCCGACCATTGCGCAACCGCATCGGGCCTTTCGGCCACCCCGATCTGGACCTTAAATGGGCGACCCGAAGACGACAGGCAGGTTGCGATCTGTTTCCAGCCGGTCCGCCCCGAAGCATCCCGGCCGCCTGCGACCTGCATGTCGACGACCTCGGCACACGTCGCGCTCAGCCGACGATAGAGCAAGGCTTCGCTCTGCGGGTCGGCAAAGGGATAGTCCGCGACCGGCATAGACGGGCGATCGATCATCGACTGCTTCAGCTGATCCCGTTCCGCCGCGCGGTCGAGTTGCCAGAAGCCCAGTGCGATCATCGTCGCAATCGCTGCCGCGACGATAATTGTCGGAATGATGGGGACGTTCTGGGTCGTCATCTCATTCGTCCGATGCGAGAAGGGCAGCCGCGGCATGGCCGGGCTGCCCCTCGCTTGTTTCGGTCCTGCCGGATGGCATCAATGGACGGCAGCGCCCCAGCCGCCCCAGACGTAGACGACGACGAAGAGGAACAGCCACACCACGTCGACGAAGTGCCAGTACCACGCAGCCGCTTCGAAGCCGAAGTGCTGGCGCGGGGTGAAGTGGCCCTTGTAGGTGCGCGCGAGGCAGACGATCAGGAAGATCGTTCCGACCAGCACGTGGAAGCCGTGGAAGCCGGTCGCCATGTAGAAGGCCGAGCTATAGGTGTTGCCGCCGAATTCGAATGGGGCAGCCGCATACTCATAGGCCTGAATGGCGGTGAAGACCGCGCCGAGCAGGATCGTCGCCCACAGGCCCTTCTTCAGCCCCTCGCGGTCACCATTGATCAGCGAGTGGTGCGCCCACGTCACCGTGGTGCCGGAGCACAGCAGGATCATCGTGTTGAGCAGAGGCAGGCTGAACGGATCGATTACATATTCGATCGCGGCAGGCGGGAATGTCCCGCCGATGACTTCGGAAATCTCCGAGGGGAACAGGGCGAAATCGAACCAGCTCCAGAACCAGCCGACGAAAAACATCACTTCCGAAGCGATGAACAGGATCATGCCGTAGCGCATGTGCAGCTGCACGACCGGCGTGTGGTCGCCGCGTTCGGCTTCCTTCACGATGTTGGAGAACCAGGCGAAGAAGGTGGCGATCAGGCCGGCGATGCCGAGGCCGAGCACGAGGTGCGCGCTGGCCATTTCGTGCATGAACAGCACCATGCCGCTGGTGAAGGTGAGCGCCGACAGCGAGCCGAGGAAGGGCCAGATATCGGGTTCGAGAATGTGATATTCGTGATTGACGTTGCCAGCCATGTGTCCCTGGTCCTGTATTCGCTATGCGCGCCTGCCCTTAAAGCGCCGAGGCGCGCGGGTCTAGGCCCTAGTCGGCAGATTCTATCGCCCGGTGGAAAGTGTAGGACAGGGTGATCTGCTCCACCCCGTCCATATTCGGATCGTCCAGCGCCTTGGGATCGACGAAATAGAGCACGGGCATCCTGACCTGCTCGCCGGGCTGCAGGGTCTGCTCGGTGAAGCAGAAGCACTGAATCTTGTTGAAATAGGCCCCGGCCTGCTCCGGCTCGACATTGAAGGTCGCGGTGCCGGTGATCGGCTGCTCCGAATTGTTGGTGGCGAGATAGATCGCCATGTCGCGCTGGCCGATCGTCACCGTGTCGGTCGATTGCTCCGGTCGGAAGCTCCACGGAACGTCGCGCGCGGTCGAACCATCGAACCGGATCGAGATCGTCCGCCCGCCCGCTGCCGCAACGAGGCGCTCCGCAGTGGCGGCCTCGCTCTCGCTCGCGCGCTGGGTCGTGCCGCCGAACCCAGTCACCTGGCAGAACAGCTCGTAGAGCGGCACGGCGGCATAGCCGAGGCCGAGCATGGCCAGCGCGCCGCCGAATGCCAGCAGCGCCGTACGGGTCTTGCGGGTTTCGAGCGTAGCAGTGGTCACGATATCCTCACATGCGGGCGATGGTGATGAAATAGAACAGGAAAGCCATGAACAGTAGAATCCCGCCGAGCACGAGGTTCCGGCTCTTCTGACGGTGCTTGAATTCGGCTTCTTCTTCGGGGGTCATGTCAGCAATCCGTTATAGGCGAGTACCCGGTCCACCACGAGCACTGCGAACAGCGCGAAAAGGTAGACGATGGAGAACGCGAAGAGGCGCTTCTCCGGCTTCATCGTGTCGTCGGCCTGCTTTTCGCGGAATGCGACCGGGATCGAAAGCGCAAGAAATGCAAGCGACAGCGCGAGCGCTGCAACGCCATAGATCGGCCCGGTTCCGCCGATGAACCATGGCGTTGCCGCAAGCGGAACGAGCAGCACGGAATAAACGAGTATCTGGCGCCGGGTCGACTTTTCGCCGCGGACATTGGGCATCATCGGAATGCCGACATTCTCGTAATCGGTCTTCACGAACAGCGCGAGCGCCCAGAAATGCGGCGGGGTCCACATGAAGATGATAGCGAACAGCAGCACTGGCATCAGCGTGATGTCGCTGGTCACTGCGACCCAGCCGATCATCGGGGGGAAGGCCCCTGCCCCTCCGCCGATCACAATGTTCTGCGGCGTGCGCGGCTTTAGCCACATGGTATAGATGACCGCGTAATAGACGATCGCCACCAACAGGATGATCGCGGCCAGCCAATGGATCGCGACGCCCATGATGAGGACCGAGGCGACCGACATCACGATGCCGAAATCGCGCGCATCCTCGCGACGCATCCGCCCGGTCGGTAAGGGACGCTGGGCGGTGCGCTTCATCCCGCCGTCGATGTCGGCTTCCCACCACTGATTGAGCACGGCCGAACCGCCCGCGCCCATCGCGATACACAGGATGGCGGTAAAGCCGAGGATCGGGTTGATGCTGCCCGGCGCGGCGAGCAGGCCGCACATGCCGGTGAAGATCACCAGCGTCATCACGCGCGGCTTCGTCAGCGCAAAGAAATCGCGCCATTCCGCGGGGAGCTGGGTGGTGGTCGCCTGGGTCATTGGATCGCTGGCCATATAGGGGCTCAGAGCCGGTTTAGCCAGTCGATCAGCAGGCGGTTCACCGCAGCGGGCGCCTCCTGCTGGGTCCAGTGGCCGATACCGTCCAGGATGTGTCCTTCGACCTGTGGCGCGAACATGCGCATCAGCGCAATCGGATCCTCGACCGCGCCGAACAGGAAGGTCGCCGGATCGCGCGTGCCGCCGATGAAAAGCGCTGGCTGTTCGATGCGTTTGCCGCTCCAGCCCTGGAGCCATTCGTAATCGGCGACGTGGTTGCGATAGCGGTTGAGCGGCCCGCGAAAACCCGAGGCCTTGAACTCGGCTTCGTAGAAATCGAGATCGTCCTCCGTCAGCCAATCGACCGGCTGCGGATCGGGTAGGCCTTCGAGGAAGGTCGCGCCATAGGGCTTTGACCAGTAATCGCCCGGCGGCACATCGCCGCTGATCGAATACATCATGCGCTGGACGAATTGGCGCGGGTCCGCCTCGGCTTCGACTTCGGCGACTCCTTCGGCCTGGAAATATTCCTGATAGAAGAACTTGCCCTGGCTGGTGAAGTGTTCGTGGAAGACCTCGGTGAAGGGGCGGCTCGGCACGCCTGCGAAAGGCACGGACATACCAGCCACCGCCCGGAAGTGTTCGGGGTGGGTGAGCGCGCTGTTCCAGACGATCGGCGCACCCCAGTCGTGTCCGATCAGAACGGCGGGCGCATCGGGAGAGAACGCCTGCCGCAGGCCGACGAGGTCGCCGACGATCCGCTCCATCGCATAGGCCTCGACCGGCTTTGGCTTGTCGGAGCCGCCATAGCCGCGCACGTCGATTGCGCAGGCGGTAAACCCCGCATCGGCGACGGGGCCGATCTGGTGGCGCCAGCTGTACCAGCTTTCCGGAAAGCCGTGGACCATGATGGCGAGCGGACCCTCACCCTCGATTGCACAGCGCAGCGAGACATCGCCGACATCGATGGTGCGCATTTCTGGCATCGAAAGTCCTTTCGCCGGATGTACGAACGGCCGACCCTTTGGGGGCCGGCCGCTGCTTTACCTGAGGGACCTGCCCTTATGCCGATGCGGGCTTCTGGTCGCCGATGGGCATGTGGTTGTGGTGATCGTGGTGGTCCTCGATCACCGGCAGCTCGCTGAACTGGTGGAACGGCGGCGGGCTCGACAGCGTCCATTCGAGCGTCGTCGCGCCTTCGCCCCAGTAATTCGCCCCGACCTTGCGACCGGCGACGAAAGCATAGGCGATGTTCACGAAGAACAGGACCATCGATGCGGCCATGATGTGATAGCCGAACGAGCTGATCTCGTTCCAGTAGGTGTAGGCTTCCGCATAGTCCGGATAGCGGCGCGGCATGCCCTGCCAGCCCAGGAAGTGCTGCGGGAAGAAAATCACGTTCACGCCGATGAAGAAGCCCCAGAAGTGCAGGTGCGCGAGCAGTTCGGAGTGCATCCGGCCGCTCATCTTCGGGAACCAGTAGTAGAAACCGGCGAACAGCGAGAACACCGCGCCCATCGACAGCACGTAGTGGAAGTGGGCGACCACGAAGTACGTATCGTGCACCACATCGTCCACGCCACCATTGGCAAGGTAGACGCCGGTCACGCCGCCGACGGTGAACAGGAAGATGAATCCCAGCGCCCAGACCATCGGGCTCTTGAACTCGATCGAGCCGCCCCACATCGTAGCGATCCAGCTGAAGATCTTCACGCCGGTCGGGACCGCGATAACCATGGTCGCCGCGGTGAAATACATCTTCGTGTTCACGTCGAGGCCGACGGTGTACATGTGGTGCGCCCACACGACGAAGCCGACCACACCGATCGCGACCATGGCATAGGCCATGCCGAGATAACCGAACACCGGCTTGCGGCTGAAGGTCGCGACGATCTGCGAAACCATGCCGAAGCCCGGCAGGATCATGATGTAGACCTCGGGGTGACCGAAGAACCAGAACAGGTGCTGGTAGAGGATCGGATCGCCGCCGCCTGCCGGGTCGAAGAAGGTGGTGCCGAAGTTGCGGTCCGTAATGAGCATGGTGATCGCGGCTGCAAGTACCGGCAGAGCCAGCAGCAACAGGAAGGCGGTAACCAGCACCGACCACACGAACAGCGGCATCTTGTGCAGGGTCATGCCAGGAGCGCGCATGTTAAAAATGGTGGTGATGAAGTTGGTCGCACCGAGGATCGAACCGGCACCGGCAAGGTGCAGCGAGAAGATCGCGAAGTCGACCGCCGGGCCTTGCGAGCCGGACGTCGAGAGCGGCGCATAGACCGTCCAGCCCACGCCTGCGCCCGGCCCCGTGCCGCCCGGCACGAAGAGCGAGAACAGCAGCGAGACGAAGCCCGCCACGGTCAGCCAGAAAGAAATATTGTTCATGCGCGGAAAGGCCATGTCCGGCGCGCCGATCATCAGCGGCACGAACCAGTTGCCGAAGCCGCCGATCATCGCCGGCATGACCATGAAAAAGACCATGATTAGGCCGTGGGCGGTGATGAACACGTTCCACATGTGCAGCGAGGTATCGAAGTCCGCACTGCCGCCCATGAACTCGGCCCAGAACTGGAGATACTGGATGCCCGGTTCGGCCAGTTCGGCGCGCATGACGCCCGAGATGGCGCCACCGACGATACCCGCGATAATCGCGAAGATCAGGTAGAGCGTACCGATGTCCTTGTGGTTGGTGGACATGAACCAACGCGCGAAAAAGCCGGGCTTGTGATCGGCGTGATCGTGCGCGTGGTCGTCGGTATGAGCCTGGAAGCTGTCGGCGGTAGTGGCCATCGTGCTAATCTCTCGAGTCTATAATCAAGTCTGGCTTACGTGGTAACGTCTTCGACCGGCGGTGCACCGGCGCCCGTAGCGCTCGGTTCGGCGCTTTCAGGCTCCTGCACGGCCGGCAGCGACGGATCGGCTTCGATGCCCGCCTCTTCCTCCCCGGCGACGGTGCCGCCCTGGGCGCGGACCCAGGCGTTGAACTGGTCCATCGGCAGCGCCTCGATCGCGATCGGCATGTAGCCATGGCGCGCGCCGCACAGTTCCGAACACTGGCCGTAATACACGCCCGGCTCGTTGATGGTGAGCATCTTCTCATTGAGGCGGCCCGGCACGGCGTCGAGCTTGAACCACAGGCTCGGCACTGCGAAGGAGTGGATCACGTCGGCAGCAGTGGTCTGCAGGCGGATGGGCACGCCGACGGGGAGGACCATGCGATTGTCGACGGCTAACTGATACGGCTCGCCCCGCTCGCGCGCTTCGGCATCGTCGAGCATGTTGGAAACGATCTCAAAATCGCCATTGTCAGGGTAGGCATAGCCCCAGTACCACTGGTAGCCGATCGCCTTGACCGTGATCGCGTCCTTGGGCGGGGTTTCGTACTGCTTGGCGATCAGCGTGATCGAGGGGATCGCGATACCGAGCAGGATGAGCGCCGGCACCACGGTCCAGATGACTTCAATCGTGGTGTTGTGGCTCGTCTTCGAGGGCACGGGGTTGGCGCCCTTGCGGAAGCGCACGACCACATAAACCATCAGCGCCAGCACGAAGAGGCTGATCGCGACCATCACCCAGATCAAGCCGACATGCAGCCCGCTGGCATATTCGCCGGTGGGCGAGAATTGCGGCTGCACATCCCAACCGCCTGCGACAGGCATGCCCTTGCCTTCGACCGGGTCCATCGGCGAGTAGGCATCGCTGCCTGCCGAGACGGCTTCCTGATCGGCGACGTCCGCGGCTTCTGCCGGATCGACACCTTCCAGCGCCGAAGCAGGCGTCTGCTCGGGAGCCGGAGCGACGAGATCGTCCTGCGTCAGACCTTCCTGCGCCAGCCCCGCCTGCGGAGCCACGGCCAGCATGCCAGCCATCGCAAGACCGGCCATGGTGCGATTCAAACCCTTGAAGAAGCCAGGAAAATTCATCGTCTGGACGCTCTTTCGTATCTCGTTTTCAGCTCGGCCCGGTGATCTTTGGAAGGACCATCGAGAATTGGCCGCCCATGGTACAACGACCCGGGAATGGGCGGGATTTGGGCTGCCCTATAGGCAGGGATGGCCTGTGCCTCAAGCGCCCAACCGACAAAATTATGCATTATCCTTTGCCTCTTGCGCAATCGCGCGCAACACGCTTTGAGCCGGGGCGGTATGACAGAAGACGAAATCCTCTCCGAATTCCGCGCCAGCGAAGCCCTGCTCGAAGGCCATTTCAAGCTCAGCAGCGGGCGGCACAGCGGGCATTATCTGCAATGCGCCAGAGTGCTGATGAACCCGGAACGCGCAGGAAACCTCGCCCGGGCGCTGGCACAAAAAATTCCCCGCGAAATCCGCAACGAGGTCGATGTGGTGGTCAGCCCGGCGATGGGCGGCCTCATCATTGGCCACGAAATGGGCCGCGCCCTTGGCAAGGACGCCATGTTTCTCGAGCGGCCCGAAGGCGAATTTCACCTGCGCCGCGGGTTCCGCCTCGAACCGGGCGCCAAGGTGCTGATGGTGGAGGATGTAGTCACCACCGGCCTCTCCAGCCGCGAGGCAATCGCAGCAGTCGGCCGCGAAGGTGGCGAGGTGATCGCCGAATGCGCGCTTGTCGACCGCAGCAACGGGTCTGCCGATCTGGGCGTGCCCTTCTTCCCGCTGATCGACATTACCTTCCCAAGCTATGCGGAAGACGAGGTGCCGGACGAACTTGCTGCCATACCCGTGACCAAACCGGGGAGCCGCGCCGCTTGATGCGGCTTCTCGCAGGTTTGCTGGCGCTCGTCTGGTCGAGCACCGCCGGACCAGCGCTCGCCTGCGCCTTGCAGCCTCTATCGGTGCTAGGCGACGAAGCTGCCGAGCCTGTCCGTCCGCCCTTTTACGCCGGGCTCGATTCCGCGGTCGGCGAGGATTTCCCCGGCGAGGTCCAGCTATACCGCGATGGTCTGACCTATTGGGTGCGCAGCGCGCCGGACTGCGAGAACGCGACCTGGCCGTGGGCCTCGATCACAAAGCAGGTCGTGGCGACGCTTGTCATGCAGGAGGTCGAGCGCGGGACGCTGGCGCTGGATGCCCCGGCGACAAGCTACCTCCCGCTCCCGCCTGCCGGAGATCTCGCCTCGCCCACAATACGCGAATTGCTCCGGCACGAGTCCGGGCTGCGCAATCCGGACGAGAGCCCGGTGGATGCGAACGGCGTTCCCGATTTCTATTCGACCGGACCGAGCGGGCTTGAATGGTGCCTTGCCGGACGCAGCGCGCTCCCAGCCGGAGGCTGGACCTACAACAATTGCGACTACATCGTGCTCGGCGCGGTGCTGGAATTAGTGACTGGCAGACCGATTGGCACCCTGATCGGTGAACGCCTTCGTGCTGCCGGAGTCCATGGGCCGATGCTTGCCACTCGGCGACCGCGCAGCCTCGCGCGCAGCGGCGCGGAGTTTCCCTTCGACATCTCTCGCTACGGCGCTTCGGCGGGGATCGTCGGTTCATTGAACGATATCATCGCCTTCAACCGCGCGCTCCTCGACGGCAGGCTCCTGTCACCCGAAGCGAGAGCCGAAATGTGGAAGAGCGATCCGGCACTCGGCCATATGGCGCTGGGCCAATGGGTCTATGACGTGCCGCTTGCCGGTTGCGACGGCCCGGTGCGGATCGTCGAGCGGCACGGTGCGATCGGCGGGTACCAGCTGCGAAATTTCATCCTTCCCGAAACCGAGATGGCGCTCGTGCTCGCAGTGAAGGACGAGAACTTCGATTTCGGCGAGCTGTGGCAACAGCAGGGGCGATCCTTCGACATCCTGTCCGCCGCAGCGTGTGGAGACGCGACATGACCGATCCCTCACCTCCCAGCAAACTTCGCCTCGGCGTGAACATCGATCACGTCGCCACCATCCGGAATGCGCGGGGCGGCGATCATCCCGATCCGGTTCGCGCGGCCGACATCGTCGCCAGCGTAGGCGGTGACGGTATTACAGCGCACTTGCGCGAGGACCGACGACATATTCGCGATGCGGACCTTCGACGCATTCAGCAGGCCACCGACCTGCCTCTGAACCTGGAAATGGCAGCGACCGAGGAGATGCTCGATATCGCTCTTTCCCACAAGCCGCATGCGGCCTGCATCGTGCCCGAAAAGCGCGAGGAGCGGACGACCGAGGGCGGGCTGGATGCAGC
The DNA here is from genome assembly GCF_051195295.1 of Qipengyuania sp. 902. NCBI lineage: Bacteria > Pseudomonadati > Pseudomonadota > Alphaproteobacteria > Sphingomonadales > Erythrobacteraceae > Qipengyuania > Qipengyuania sp. 902. The sequence goes on from NZ_JBNJLJ010000003.1 coordinate 163,360, forward strand.
CGGACTGCACAACACGCTGACACCGATCGTGTGGAAGTTGAAGGACAACGGCATCCGCGTCTCGCTGTTCATCGAGGCGGACGAGCGGCAGCTGGACGCCGCCCAGCGCCTCGGCGTGCCGGTGGTTGAATTCCACACCGGCGAATACGCCCACGCCGGTCTCGACGGCGATGCTGAGCGCGAAAGGAGCGAGCTGGAGCGCATCGCCAAGATGTCCGCCGCCGCGCGCAGCGTCGGAATCGAACCGCATGCGGGGCATGGTCTGACCTACGAAAACGTGAAGCCGATCGCGGCCATTCCGGAACTCGCCGAACTGAACATCGGCCATTATCTTGTTGGTGAAGCTGTATTCGTGGGACTGGAAGAAGCTGTACGCCGGATGCGCATGTTGATGGATGAGTCGCGCATATGATCATCGGCCTCGGCTCCGACCTCTGCAATATCGAGCGAATCCAGAACTCTCTCGACCGTTTCGGAGAACGGTTCGAGAACCGCGTCTTTACCGAGATCGAACGCGCCAAGGCGCGGCGGCGGCCATTCACCATCGCAGGCACCTACGCCAAGCGGTTTGCGGCGAAGGAAGCGTTCTCGAAGGCCGTCGGTACGGGGTTCCGGCGCGGGGTTTTCATGAAGGACATCGGCGTCGTGAATGCCAAATCCGGTGCGCCCACCTTGGCGCTTACCGGTGGCGCTGCAATCCGGCTTGCGGAAATGGTGCCGGAGGGCCATGAGGCGCGCATTCATCTCACCCTCACGGACGATCACCCATGGGCACAGGCCTATGTGATCATCGAGGCCCTTCCCGCATGAGTACCGGCACCCCGGCAATGAACGACATCGCCAAGTCTTCCGACACAAAGGACGAAAAGGTCGACTGGCTCGCGGAAATCCGCGGCCTCGCACTAATGCTGCTCGCGGTCTTCGCGTTTCACAGCTTCATCGCCAAGCCCTTCTACATCCCGTCGGAATCGATGATGCCGAACCTGCTGGTCGGCGATCGGTTGATCGTCAGCAAGTATCCCTATGGCTGGAACTGGTCCTCGATCAGCTTCCATCTCGCCCCGCGCGGCGACTGGCGGGTGATGGCTGACACGCCCGAATATGGCGACATCGTAATCCCCGTGCACCCGGAGCGCAACGAGGATTACATCAAGCGCGTCGTCGCATTGCCCGGCGACCGGATCGCTGTGCGCGGCGGGCAGATCATCCTGAATGGGACGCCGATCGAACAGCGGGTGGAGCCTGCGCTGGACGTGCCGCTCGATGCCAATTCGCGCTGCGACGGCTTCAATCTCGACAATTTCCGCGCCCGCAACGACGCCGGTGAGCTGGTCTGCCGGGTGCCGGTGATGCGCGAGACGCTACCCAATGGCGCGACCTATCTGGTGATCGACCATACCCGCACGGCGCTCGACAATTTCCCCGAGATCACCGTGCCGGAAGGCGAAGTCTTCGTGATGGGCGACAATCGCGATCATTCCTCCGACAGCCGTGAGCTGGTTAGCTCGCGCGGCCTGCTCGGGCCGATCCCGCTGGAGAACATCGGCGGCCGGGCGGAGTTCATCACCTTCTCACTCGACGGAACGACCACGCTCAACCCGGTGACCTGGTGGACGAGCCTGCGCGAAGGGCGGGCGTGGTCAACGTTGCGCCCCGCGGTGGTGGAACGCCGGAGCGCCACGGCGAGTTGATCCCTTCGAACAGGGGAGCAAATAAGATGTCCGACAGCGAGCGCAGCGACCTCGGCAGGAGCCCGACCCGGATCGACAGCCGGGCACTGCGCCTCGAAATCGGTAAGGCCTTTACCTGGGGGATCGTAATCGGCCTGCTGGTGCTGGCGGTCTACATATCCCAGTCGCTGCTCGTAATCTTCGGTGCCATGGTATTCGGCGCGCTGATCGATGGCGGAGCACGCCTCTTGGCCCGAATCCTGCCGATCGCTCGTGGTTTCCGCATCGCCATCGTGCTGTTGCTGACCGCAGCATTTCTTATCTGGCTCGGCTATTTCGCGGGTTCCCAAATTTCGCAGCAGGCGGCACAGTTCCCCGATATCGTCACCGAGCAGATCGGCCGCACGATTGGCTGGCTGCAGTCGAAGGGCTTTGCGATCGAATCCGGCGACATTCGCAGCTTCGCAGGATCGCTGGCAAGCGGCGTGGGGACGGTAACGCAGGCCATCGGCGGCGTCGTCGGCGGGCTGACGACGCTGTTCCTTATCATGATCATCGGCATCTATTTCGCCGTCGATCCCGACATCTACGAGCGCGGGGCGGCCTGGATGATCCCGGCGCGCCACCGCGATGCCTTTTACGACACTTTCAGCCACATGGCGAAAACCCTGCGCCGCCTGCTGGCAGGGCGCTTGCTCGGCATGTTGTTCGAAGGCTTCTTCACCTGGATCATGCTGGCTTTCGGCGGCATGCTGATCGGCATCGATCCGGTGCCGATGGCTGCCCTGCTCGGCCTACTAACGGGCCTACTAGCCTTCATCCCCAATATCGGCGCGATCGTTTCCGGCGTGCTGATGGTGCTGGTCGGCTTTTCCGGCGGGACCGACATGGGGCTCTATACGATCTTCGTCTATTTCCTAGTCCAGAACTTCGACGGCTACGTCATCATTCCGATGATCGCGAAAAAGACCGTCGATCTCGCCCCCGCGCTCGTCTTGTCGGCACAGCTGATCTTCGGCGTGCTGTTCGGGATTCTCGGGATCGCGCTCGCCGATCCGCTGCTGGCGATGATCAAGACCGCCTTGCAGCGCCGCTCTGCTCGGATGGAGGACGTGGACGACGTGAAGACATTTGAACCGAAGGACGCCTGAACGCATGGTCCGCAAGTTTCTCTACATCGTCTCGTTCCTGATCGTGCTGGTTATTGTCGGCGGGATCGCGCTGTCGATCTGGTCGCGTGAAGCGACCGAGATCGCGTTCGTGCCGCGCGGCGACTTTGTCGAGCAGGAGCCGCTGGACCAGAACGCCTACCACAACCCGGCGATGTGGTATTCGCGCCCCGGCCTCGGCGCGAACGATCCGGCCCGCTATCAGCCTGCGGTCGCGGAAGGCTACCCCGATCCGGCAGAGCGCACGCCATCCCCAGATGCGCCCGCCGCAGAGCAAAGCCTCGACCGCGGCGCACCGCAAGTCGGCGTGAATTCGCAGCCCGGCGAGATCGCAAACCCGCGCGAGCTGCCGGATTTCGCGGTCTTCTTCGTGCCCCCGACCAGCTATACCAAGGGTGCCCTGGGTGACTGGAACGCGCCGTTGAACGATGCCGATACCGACCAGCTGGCACGCGTATTCCTGCGCGGCCTCGCCAGTCCCTTCAACCGCGCCGACGAGGTCTGGGCGCCGAAATACCGTCAGGCAGCAGTCGGCGCTTTCCTTACCGACCGCGAGGAGGCCACTCGCGCCATCGACGCGGCCTATGTCGATGTCGAGCAGGCGTTCCGTTATTTCGTCGAGAGCGTCGGTCCGGACAAACCGATCGTGCTCGCCGGGCACAGCCAAGGCGCAGCCCATGTTCTGCGCTTGCTGCGGGACGTGGTTGCGGGAAGCGACCTCGAGCCGCGCATCGCGGCGGTCTATGCGCCCGGCTGGCCGATTTCGCTGGCGCACGACCTGCCCGCCCTGCCCCTGCCCGCGTGCGCATCGCCCGGCCAGTCCGCCTGCGTCTTCAGCTATCTGAGCTTCGCTGACGACGGCGATCCCGGGCAGCTACTCACACGATATAGCCAGATGCCGGGACTCGATGGAGAGCCGCGCGGGACCGAGGACCCGGTGCTCTGCGTCAATCCGCTGACCGGCATGACCGGCGGCTCAGCGCCTGCCAGCGACAATCTCGGCACTCTGGTGCCGGAAGACAGCCTCGCCACGGCGGAGCTTGTCGCAGGTGCGGTCGGCGCGCGCTGTGGAGAGAACGGGATTCTCTACATCGGCGATCCGCCCGAACTGGGCCAGGGCGTGCTGCCGGGCGGAAATTATCACGTCTACGACATCCCGCTGTTCTGGAAAAACTTGCAGGAAGACGTGGTGCGGCGGGTGACGGCATGGACGCCCGCGCAATCGTAACCGACAACGCGCTGGAATATGGCGACGCGCTGCCCGATGGCGGTGCCTTGCTGGGGCTGGACGTCGGCACCAAGACCGTCGGCATTGCGACCTGCGACCGCGAGTGGCGCTTCGCGACGGCGGGGAAAACGCTGCAACGCGGCAAGTTCGGCAAGGATAGCGAGAGCCTGCGCGCGCTGGCGAGCGAGCGCGGCATCAAGGGCGTCGTCATCGGCCTGCCGCGCAACATGGATGGCAGCGAAGGCCCGCGCGCGCAGGCGAGCCGCGCCTACGCCCGCAACGTCGCGCTGGCGCTCGGCCTGCCAGTGCTGCTGTGGGACGAGCGCTGGTCCACTGCCAGTGCCGAGGGCGCAATGATCGCGCAGGACATGAGCCGCGCCAAACGCGCCGAGCGCATCGACAGCCACGCCGCCGCCATCATTTTGCAGGGCGCAATCGACACGCTGGCCGGCGGCGGGTTCTAGGCCGATTGGCCATTAAATCGATTGATGCCGGACGATAACGCGCGCTATCGGGCACCGCGATGACCGGCGAAGCACGCAAATTCGATCCTGCTGAGGCAACCAAGTTCTTCACCGCCCGCGGGCATTCGGGCTGGCTGGGCCTCACCTATTCCGACCATGGCGACGACTGGGTGGAGCTGGAGCTGCCCTGGCGCGAGGACCTGCTCGGCGAAGAGGGGCAGCGGGTGCTCGCCTCCGGCCCGATCCTCAGCCTGATGGACATGGCCAGCGGCATGGCGATCTGGCGCACGATGGACGAATTCAGCGCCATCGCAACGCTGGACCTCAGAGTGGACTATGTGCGCCCGGCGCGCGAAGGGGCGAGCGTTTTTGGTCGCTCGCAATGCTATCGTCTGACCCGCAGCGCCGCCTTCGTCCGGGGCCTTGCCCATGACGGCGATGCCGAGGATCCGGTCGCGCATATCCAGGCTGTTTTCATGAAGATTGCGCCGCAAAGTCCGGTGGTGCCCAATGGCTGAACCGACCGATATGGATGCGCTGACTCCCTATGCACGCTCGCTCGGCATCCGGTTGGAGCGCCGGGAGGACGACGGCACGCCTGTCATGCGGGTGGAGTTCGACGAGACCGTCGAAGGTCGCCCGGGGCACTATCATGGTGGGGCGACCGGGGGATTGCTGGAAACGGCGGGCTATGCACTGCTCCGGACAGAGCTGGAGCGCCGGGATCGCTCGGCCGTGCTCAAGCCGATCAACATTACGGTGCAGTATCTGGCGGCAGGCAAGAGCCAGGCGACATACGCCAAAGCACGGATCACCAAGCTGGGTCGTCGCAGCGCGAACTTAACGGTCGAGGCGTGGCAGGACGATCCGCAGCGCCCGATTGCCACAGCGGTCATGAATGTGCTGATGGCGGAGCCGCAAGGCTAGAAGCGAGCACTCTCCAAATCGCGCAGGCGTTCGTCGCGCTGGCGTCTGATTTCCTCGTAACGCTCCTCGGCCTCGATCTGGCGTTCTTCCGCCCGGCGACGTGCCTCTTCGATCGCTTGGTCGTCGATCCCGATCCCGTCTTCGCCGATCCGTATATCGATCGGAATGCCGTCGACCTCGGTCGAGAACACCGCCTCGCCGTCGCGAATCCGGATACGCGAATTGCCATCGCCCACCGGGATATCGCCGATGTCGGGCACATCGAGCGGCTCGACGGGCGTGCCCGGATCGCGCTGTTCGCGCGGCGCAGGCTGGCCGGTCGCCTGTACGCCGAGCGCGCGGTTCATGAAGTCCCGCCAGATGCGCGCCGGCAGGCCGCCGCCGGAAATCCCGTCGAGTGGAGAGTTGTCGTCGTTGCCGATCCACACGCCGACCACCAGATCTCCCGCATAGCCCACGAACAGCGCGTCGCGATTATCCTGCGTCGTGCCGGTCTTGCCGAAGTTCGGACCGCTCAGCATGGCCGCGCGGCCGGTACCTTCGTTGATCGCGGCCCGAAGCATCTGCTGCATATCATCCCGCGTCGATGACGAGAAACTGGATGGCCCGTCCCAGAGGTTCTCAAAGAACCCGCGCTCCGGCTTCGCGAAAGCGTGGGCCTCTGCCGGATAGGCATTGCCGGCCACGGCGGCATAGGCGGAGGTGAGTTCCAGCAGGCTCATCGTATTGGTACCCAGCGCCAAACTGGGATCGCCCTTGGCGAGCGGCGAGGTGACGCCGAGGTCGCGCGCCAGCTGGATCACCTTCTCGCTGCCGACCTCTTCGAACAGGCGCACGGCGGCGACATTGCTGGACTGCGCGAAAGCCTCTTCCAACGTCAGACTCTCCGAATAGCGATCGCGAGAATTCTTCGGGCGATAGCTGCCCTGGGTGAAGGCGGTATTCGCGATACGATCGTCGGGGTCCCAACCGGCCCGCAAGGCAGCGAGATAGACGAACAGCTTGAAGGTCGATCCCGGCTGGCGCTTGGCCTGCGTCGCGCGATTGAACGGCGATTTCTCGTAATCCTTGCCGCCGATCATCGCCACGACTTCGCCATTGGGTCGCATCGCGACGAGCGCCACCTGCGCGGAGCCGAGCGGCGCACGGCTCGTCACATCGCGCGCGATCGCCTGGAGGCGGCTGTCGAGCGTGGTCGTCAGCGTTTGCCGGGCATAGCCCCCGTCGGCCTCCTTGCGCGCCTCGGGCAGCGCCCAGTCGGCGAAATAGGTGCCGGTCGGCAAGTCGCTCTTGAGCCGCACATCGAGCGATGGGGGCGTCATCCCACGCGCCTCGGCCTCGGTGATGTATCCCGCCGCCACCATCGATTTCACCACCAGGCCCATGCGCTGTTCGGCGCGGTCGTAATGCTTGGTAGGGGCATAGCGGGACGGTGCCTGGAGCAGGCCCGCCAGCATGGCCGCCTGGTTGGGCTTGAGGTTTTCCGGCTTGCGGTAGAAATAGTGCATGCTGGCCGCGCGCAGGCCATAGACGTTGTCGCCGAAATACGCGTTCGAAAGGTAGCGTTCGAGGATCTCGTCCTTGGTCAGCCAGCTTTCGAGCCAGAAGGCAATCAACGCTTCGCGCGCCTTGCGGGTCAGCGTGCGTTCGGGCGTCAGGAAAGTGAACTTTGCAAGCTGCTGAGTAATCGTGCTGCCGCCACCTGTGCCGGTAAAGATTGCTCGCCCGATCCCGCGGGGATCGACGCCCCAATGGTCGTAGAAACGCCGGTCCTCGATCGCGAGGAAGGCCTCCACCACATGCGGCGGCAGGGCGTCCACGTCGACCGGCTCGTCCACGATAGCCCCGTTGCGGGCAATCGGCGTTCCGTCGGCAGCCAGCAATGTGATCTGCGGCGGGGCAATCGGTTCGAGCGACTTGGAGAGCGGCGCGGTGATTGCCAGCCAACCGGCCAGCAGGATGAACAGGGCAATAAGGGCCAGCATAATGCGCCCCGCCCACCAGCGCTTCCGGCGGCCGAGCCAATAGTCTCTTTGCCACCAGCGCAGCCGGCGGCGTTCTTCGGCTTCAAAAGCATGATCGAGACTGGAGAGCCGGTCGTCCCAATCGTCGTAAGGCGACTGGTCGTAATCGAACGCGTCATGCGTCGCGTAATAGCCGCTATGGCCCGACGGCTCGGGCTCGGCTTGCGGCCTGCGTCTGAAGGAATCGAATACGCCCATTGCCTACTGTATTAAACAAATAATACAGTTATGGATAGAGGGCGCAGGCTTAACCCTTGCCAACGACGCTTTCCGGCAGGTCCTCGCCGAAGACCCGCTGGTAATATTCCGCGACCAGCATCCGCTCTTCCTCGTCGCACTTGTTGAGGAAGGAGAGGCGGAAGGAAAAGCCGACGTCCTTGAAGATCGCATAATTCTGCGCCCAGGTGATCACGGTACGCGGGCTCATGACGGTCGAGATATCGCCGTTGATGAAGCCTTGGCGCGAAAGATCGGCGACCTTGATCATGTCCGCCAGCACCTTGGGATCGAGGTCAGGGTTCTTCGCCTCGACGATGTTCTGCTCGGTCTCGGCAGGCAGGTAGTTGAGGCCGACGACGATGTTCCAGCGGTCCATCTGACCCTGGTTGATCTGCTGCGTGCCGTGATAAAGCCCGCTCGTATCGCCGAGGCCGACCGTGTTCGCGGTGGAGAACAGGCGGAAGTTGGCATCGGGGCGGATCACGCGGTTCTGGTCGAGCAGGGTCAGTTTGCCCTGCTGCTCCAGCACGCGCTGGATCACGAACATCACGTCCGGACGGCCGGCGTCGTATTCGTCGAACACCAGCGCCACCGGATGCTGCAAGGCCCAAGGCAACAGGCCTTCGCGGAATTCGGTCACCTGCAAGCCATCGCGCAGCACGATCGCGTCGCGCCCGACAAGGTCGATACGGCTGATATGCGCGTCAAGATTGATGCGGATGCACGGCCAATTGAGGCGCGCGGCAACCTGTTCGATATGCGTGGATTTTCCGGTGCCGTGATAGCCCTGGACCATCACCCGGCGGTCGTGGGCGAAACCGGCCAGGATGGCGAGCGTGGTGTCCGGATCGAACACGTAATTCTCGTCGAGATCCGGCGTGCGCTCGTCCGGCTTGGAGAAGGCCGGGACTTTCCAGTCGATATCGATCCCGAAGGTTTCGCGCACATCGACTTCAGTGTCGGGCGCGGAAAGCACCGTCTTGGCGGCGGCATCGAAGCTCTTGTCGGTCATGTCGTTCATCGCCTGCGCGACCTAGGCATTTATATCCGCTGCGCCAAGCCTATATTGGCTGGCGATGCCGCAAGACCCCCTTTCAGAGAAGCTGCGCCTCAAACTGGTGGAGCGGGTACGCGGCGTGTTCAACGATGTCGAAGGCGGCGAGCAGCCGGTGCCGGTTTCGGACGAGGCATTGTTCGAGAAGGATTCGCCGATCCGCCTGGTGCATGCGGACATCGTCGGCATGATGGTTGGCGGCATTCGCGGTCTGCTGCTGCAGATGCTGCACCCCCACGCGCTACAGGGCGTGCTCGACCATTCGAATTTCCGGGCCGACATGCACGGGCGCCTGCGCCGCACCGCGCGCTTCATCGCCGTCACCACCTTCGGTCACCGCGACGACGCCATGGCGGCGATCGAGCGGGTCAATCGCATCCACGCAAAGGTCGGCGGCACGCTGCCCGACGGAACGCCCTATGAGGCGACCAACCCGCGTACTCTCGCCTGGGTTCATGCCGCAGAGGCGACCAGCTTCCTCGCCGGCTACCTGCGCCACGTCCGCCCCGACATGCCGGGCAGCGAGCAGGACGAATATTATCGCCAGTTCGCCGTCATCGCCCGCGCGCTGGGAGCCGATCCGGTGCCGCTGGACCGGCGCCAGGCGCAGGCGCTGTTCCGCGAACTGCGCGGCGACTTGCAGACCTCGCCAGCGGCGCGAGAAGTGGCGCAACTGGTATTGACCCAAAAGCCCGATGGTTCGCCGCCGGCGGTTCAGGCGATGCTGGGTGCAGAAGCAGTCGCGCTCCTGCCGCCCTTCGCCCGCTCCATGCTCGGCCTGGAGCGGCCCGGTCTCGCCAGCATCCCCGCACGAGCCGCGACCTGGGGCATGGGCCGGACATTGCGCTGGGCGTTCCGACAGGGCTAGGCGAGCTTGTCCGGCAGCTCGAAGATATCGGCATAGGCGAGCGCGCGCTCGCGATCCCCCTCAATGACAAGTCCCGCCTCGTCCTCGAGCTGCGAGACCGGAACCCCGGCGTACAGCATAGCGGCCATGACCGGTGCAGCAGGAGCGCGAAAAACCGCATCCGCCTCTCGCAGCTCGCCCCGCGAGATTTGAAGCGCGCCCTTACGCAGCGTCGCGATGAATTGCTCGCCCGCGAAGTCGAACCCGATCTCCGAATCCATGCCTTGCGCCTTCTCCTGATCGAACATGGTGCGCATCGATAGCATCAGCGAGACCGGCGACAGTGGCAACGTCGGATCGTGCTGCGCGGACATTGCGGCCCATCGACCGAGTTCCTGTATCAGTGGCTCGGCCGCATATCCCCACTCGGAAAGTTCGTAGACCTGAGCGGAAACGGGTGGCGGGAGCTTGCGCCTTTTCAGGACCCCCGCATCTGACAGGCCAGCCAGCCGCTCGGTCAGAACCTTGGCCGATACGCCGGGCAGGCTGGCACGCAGATCCGAGAAGCGCCGCGAGCCAAACATCAGTTCACGGATGATGAGCAGCGACCAGCGCTCACCGATGAGTTCCATCGCGAAGGCCGTCCCGCAAGCATCGTCATACCAGCGACCATGAATGCCCAGACCCGGATTAGTTTCTTTTGGTAACTTCATTGTTGCTTTTTGTAACTCAAAGGAGGATGTCTGGCAAATGGCGAGCCGCAGCCGGCTCGCTTGTTGGATGAGGAGAGTTTTGAATGACCTATGTCAGCGGCTTCGTGCAGCCAGTGCCCGACAGCAACCGAAAGGCGTACATCGCCGCAGCCGAGGCCGGCTGGGTACTCTTCAAGGAGTACGGCGCCTTGTCGATGATGGAAAATTGGGGCGACGATGTTCCCGAGGGAAAGCAGACCGACCTTCGCCGGGCCGTCTCTCTCGACGAGGGAGAAAGCGTGGTCTTCAGTTGGATCGTCTGGCCCGACAGGGCGACGGCCGACGCCTGTTTCGCCACGATGGAAACGGACGAGCGCTGGCAAAAGCTCGACATGCCGTTCGACGGCAAGCGCATGATCTTCGGCGGATTCGAAACAATTTTTTCCGCGGCTACGATGGAAACGTGAGCGAAAACTGCTCACGTTTGCTCCGCCAGTCCCGGTGAGGCCCACCCAAATCGCGCGATGCGAAGCCTATGCCAATGACATCGACTTTATCGCGCAATCACGAGCGAACGACTGATTTCAAGGATGCCTGCCATGCACAAACTCTCGATCACCCGCAGCATTCACGCCGCCCCCGAGAAGGTGTGGGATGTCCTCGCCAACCGGCAGGAAGAATGGTGGTGTGCCAAGCCCTGGACGATCGAAATGATCGCGCAGGAGAGGCGTCCCGGAGGGCGCAGCGCGATGATCATGCGCGGCCCCCAAGGCGAGGAACTGCCGCAGGAGGGCATTTTCCTCGCATGGGACGAGGGCCGTCGCTTCGTGACGACCGACGCCGTAAAATCTGACTTCGAACCCTCCGATCTCTTCATGATCGGGATTTGGGAGATCGAGGCCGATGGTGACGGCACCCGCTACACCGCCCGCGCCCGCCACTGGACGGAAGACGCGATGAAGCAGCATGCGGACATGGGCTTCGAGGAAGGCAGGGGTGCCTGCGCGGACCAGCTCAAGGCGCTGTGCGAAGCGGACTGATCAGACGATTGCGCGCGATTTCCTGAGCAGCTGGTAGGCTTCAACCACCCGCCCCAATCGCGCTTCGTGGCGTCGGTCCCCGCCGTTACGGTCCGGGTGATAACGGCGCACCAGTTCGGAATAGCGGCGACGTAGCCGTTGTCGGTCGATATTCGTGCCGAGGCCCATCGTCTCCAGCGCCTCGGCCTCCTCGCGGCTGAAGCGCCCATCCATCGCCATCTCCGCTTCGCGCCGGGCGCGGCTGCGGATGCCTGCGGCCCGCGCGGAGATCGCGTCCAGTGGGTCGTCGTAATCGGCCCAGCGCGGCATTCCGTCGACACCGGCGGTCGGGCGATACGCCGGTTGTTCCGTCCGCCAGCCCGCGCCCGGAGCCTGCGCGTGGTATATTTCCTCCGCGCTCATGCCCTCGAACCAGTCGTATCCCGCGTTGAATTCGCGCACGTGGTCGAGGCACAGCCATTGCCACTCGCCCGGACCGTCGAAGCCATGCCCGCGGCCACCGGGGGCGCGAAATTCGCCGGCCTCTTCGCAAGTAGGGTGGGCGCAGACCCTGCCGGTATCTTCGTATCGTCCGTGGAACCTCGTCTGGCGCATTCGTTGTAGAATGGGGAGCAATGCTCGCCATGCAAACCCCGCAAGAGGAGAAATTGCCCAATGGCCGGACAGGTACAGCAGGAAATGGAAGCGCTTCTTACCGAGGCTTTCGAGCCCACGCGCCTCGAAGTGATTAACGACAGCGCCAAGCACCACGGCCACGCGGGTGACGACGGCAGCGGCGAATCGCACTTTACCATCGTCATCGAGGCTGCGGCCTTCGCCGAGAAGTCCCGGCTCGAACGCCAACGGATGGTCAACAAAGCGCTCGGCGACATTCCGGGTAAGCGGGTGCATGCGCTCGCCATCCAGGCATCGGCGCCGACGCCATGACGTCGCCCGCCTACGACCTCTGGTATTGGCCATCGATCCAGGGACGTGGCGAATTCGTGCGCCTGTTCTTGGCAGCCGCCGGGATTACATACCGCGACCGGGCGCGAACCGGCGATGCGCAGGCGCTGGTCGAGGATATGGAGGCGCGCGAAAAGAGTGGCCAGTTCGCGCCCTATGCGCCGCCCTATCTCGTCGAGCGGGAGAGTGGCTTCGCGATCGCTCAGGTCGCGCATGTCCTAGCCTGGCTGACCGACAGGCACGATCTGGGCACCGGCGATGCGGCGACCGATCTCCACCTGATCCAGTTGCAGCTCACGATCACGGACATCGTCGCCGAGGTGCACGACACCCATCACCCGGTGGCGAGCGGCTTGTATTTCGACGACCAAAAGGATGCGGCAAAGCGTGCCGCCAAGGCATTTCGCGAAGAGCGCATTCCGAAATATCTCGATCATTTCGAAGCGGCCCTGTCCGTCAAACCAGGACCTTTCATGGCGGGCGCAAAATGGAGCCACGTCGACACCTCGCTGTTCCAGCTGGTCGAAGGTCTACGCTATGCTTTCCCGCTCCGGATGGCCGCCGCCAGCGACGACTACCCAAAGCTCATCGCCTGCCGCGACGCGGTGGCAGAAATCGAAGGCGTCGCGAGCTATCTGGACAGCGAGGCGCGTATCCCCTTCAATGAGGATGGCATCTTCCGCCATTACGAGGAGCTGGATGACGCATGAGCCAGATCACCGAGACGCTGACCCCAACCACCCACGATCTCGGCCAGTTTCAAGTGCGCCGCGTGCTTCCGGCGAAGGCACGATCGATGGTCGGCCCTTTCATTTTCGTCGACCAGTTCGGGCCGGCGCAGCTCGATCTCGGCAGCGGGATGGACGTGCGCCCCCATCCGCATATCAACCTCGCGACGGTAACTTGGTTGTTCGAAGGCGCGATCGACCATCGCGACAGCATCGGCAGTTTCTCGACCATCCGGCCGGGGCAGGTGAATTTGATGACGGCGGGCAAGGGGATCGTTCATTCGGAACGCTCGCCCGCAGAGGAGCGCCGCGCAGGACCGAAGCTCTACGGCATGCAGACCTGGCTCGCCCTGCCCGACGGGCGCGAGGAGATCGATCCGGCTTTCGAAGCGGTGAAGGATCTTCCCGTGATCGAGGACGGCCGCGCGAAGGCCGTGGTGATCATGGGCGAATTGTGGGGCGAACGCGCTGCGACCACGACCTACGCCGACACGATTTATGCGGAAATCGTGCTCGCAGCAGGCGGCGCGATTCCCATCGAGGACGAGGCGGACGAACGCGCCGTCATGCTGGTGGGAGGCGAGGCGGAGCTTGACGGGCACAAGCTCGAGAAGTTTGCGCTTAATGTTTTGCAGCCGGGGCGCGATATGACCCTCGAAAGCAAGTCCAGCGGGCGGGTCATGCTGCTCGGTGGCGAGGCGTTCGAAACGCAACGTCATGCGTGGTGGAACTTCGTCAGCTCCAGCCGCGACCGTATTCAGCAAGCCAAGGAAGACTGGCGCGAAGGACGCTTCGCCGACGTGCCGGGCGATAGCGAAGAGCGAATCCCGCTGCCCGATGGCGCACCCAAAACCGTAACCTATCCTTGAGGGGGATCATATGAACTTCGAAGGCAAGACCGCCTGGATCACCGGTGCCAGCAGCGGCATCGGCGCAGCACTAGCGCGCGAGTGGACCAAGAGGGGGGCACGGGTCATCCTCTCCGGTCGCGACGAAGCGCGGCTGACCGAAGTGGCGGACAGCATCTCTACCGAGACGCTCATCCTGCCCTTCGACGTGCGCGACGATGACGCCATGAAGGACGCGACCGACAAAGCCGTCGCGTGGCACGGCGTCGATATCTTCGTTGCCAATGCCGGAGTGTCCCAGCGCAGCGCGGCAGTCGATACCGACATGCAGGTCTATCGCGAGATCATCGACATCGACCTCACCGCGCAGATTGCCGCGACGCAGGCGCTGCTGCCGCATGTGACCGAGCGCGGCAGCGGACATTTGCTGTTTATCAGTTCCATCGCCGGCAAGGTCGGCGTGCCGATGCGGACGGCCTATTGCGCGGCGAAATTCGGTCTGGCCGGCTATGCCGACGCGCTGCGCGCCGAACTCTCTCAGAGCGATGTGCAGGTTCATGTCATCTACCCCGGCTCCGTTGCGACCGATGTCAGCCGCAATGCCCTCACTTCCGACGGCAGCAAGCGCGGGCGTTCGGACAAGGTCATCGACAACGGCATCCCGCCGGGCGAGGCGGCGAAATGGATCGTCGATGCCGTCGCCAGGGGCGAGCGCGAAGTGATCGTGGCGCAGGGCATGGAACAGGCGATGGGCGAGGCGCGGCGCACCCCGGAGCAATTGCTCAATCAGGTCGCCGCAATGGTCGCGAGCGGCTACATGGAAAAGATGAAGGCCGAGGGCTGATGGCCGGGCTGGAGCAGAAGCGCGTCACACTTGCCAACGGGATCGAGCTGGATATCGTCGATGAGGGGCCACGCGACGCCCCGGCGCTGATCTTCCTACACGGCTTTCCCGAAAGCCTTCGCACCTGGCGCAACCAGATCCCGGCATTCTCCGACCGCTATCGCTGCATCGCGCCCGACCAGCGCGGTTATCGCGGTTCGTCCAAACCGCAGGAAGTCGAGGCCTATACGCCGGACAAGCTTATCGGTGACGTCTTTGCGCTCGCCGATGCGCTGGAGATCGATCGCTTTACCATCGTCGGCCACGATTGGGGCGGCGCGATCGCCTGGGGCGTGGCCTATACGGGCATGATGAACGGCCGCGTGACGCGAGCGGCCATCGCCAATGCACCGCATCCGCTGCTGTTTCCGAAACTGCTCTACACCAATCGCGCTCAGCGGGAGGCGAGCCAGTATTTCTCGACGTTCCGCGACACAGTGAACGATGCGTTGATCCGCGAGCATGGCCTCCTCCCCGTCCTGATGAAGGCTTTCGAAGGGCGCGAGGTCGCCTCGACGATGGAGCCCGAAGAGCAGGCCCGGCTGCTGCAGGACTGGTCCGATCCCGATGCGGCTATCGGTATGCTGAATTACTACCGCGCAAGTCCGATGGAAGTCCTGCCGCTCGATGCGCCCTACAAACTACCCAACGATTACCAGCCCTTCCCCTTGCCCAAGCTGACGATCCCCACGCTGGTCATCTGGGCGATGGACGATCAGGCACTGCCGCCCGCCAATCTCGACGATCTCGACGAGGTCATCGACAATCCCGAGATCGTCCGCATACCGGACTGCGGCCATTTCGTGCAGTGGGAAGCGCCCGAGGCCTATAATCGGGCGCTGGCCGAGTTTCTCGAACGAACCGACTAGCCGAGCCACTCCACCCATTCGCCGTGCGCATGGGCATTGGCGAGATGCACCTCCTCCTCGCCACCGGGCCAGTAACGCACATGCAGATCATGTGCGAAAGTCTCGCGATTCGTTTCGAGCGACAGCCAGGCGAGCGGGCGGTCGGCGTCGGCGGCCTCGCCCGCCTTCTCCATCGCAGCGGTGATCCGCTCCTGCGTGAAATCGGGAAGATACTGCCACATGATCGAATGCATCAGCACGCGCGTGACGCCCTCGTCCTGCGGTTTGGTCAGCTCCTGCTCCACCCAATCGCCCGCGTCCATCCGCTCGATTTCCGGCGGCATGCGCTCGGCCAGTGCAATGGCGGCGTCGATCCGTGCCATGCGCTGGAAGGCTTCGGGCCAAACGTAGCTCTTGAGCCGTAGCGCCTGCGCCTCGTCGGTCAGGTCGACCGGAGCGATGTCGCTGCCGCGCGCGTCGACCAGCATCGGCTCGCTCTCTGGCGGCGGCGATCCGCGCCATTCCGGCTCGATGACCATCCGGCTCGCCGAAGGCCCCACCCGAACACCGCCGAGATTGTAGCGATAGCGGCCCATCATGGTGTTGATGCCCCCGCTCGCGCCGATCTCCAGCAGCTCGAATTGCGGCGCGACCCGGCCATCCGCCAGCCACAGCAGCCCCGCCATCAGGCTCGCCGAGCGACCCGCCTCGTTGGTCTGCGGCGGCCCGTCGAGCCATGGCATCAGCCTCGCATCGTAAGTCTCGACCAGTTCGCGCACCAGCGCATCGACCTGCCCCTGGTCGCTCATGCGCCCGGCGTAGACGTCCTCCAGCCGCGGCTCCTCGCCCGACAGCAGGAGGTTGTGAATGCCGCCTGCGATCCGCAACGGCATGGCATCGCGCAGGCTCAACCCTTGCCAGCCATGAACCCGGCGCGCGGTCGCAGCCTGGCTATCCTCCAGCGCGAGCAGGGCGCGGACGATCCGCGCCGTTCCGGGCGCACCGTTCTTTTCGGCATGTTCGGCCTGCCACGCAATCGCTTGCGGAACCGAAACGATATCCATGACCGCCTGGTCTGCCATTCGTGTTGCCCTTTGTCCCTTCGCTGCCTATCTGCGCGGCCATGAGCGACAGCCTGACCTTTGCCGTGCCCAAGGGGCGGATCCTCGACGAGGCCCTGCCCGTCATGGCGCGCGCCGGCGTGGTGCCTGAAGAGGCGTTCCACGACAAGGCCAACCGCTCGCTTACCTTCGGCACCACGCGCGACGACATGCGCCTGATCCGCGTGCGCGCCTTCGACGTCGCGACTTTCGTGGCGCATGGCGCGGCGCAAATGGGCATCGTCGGCTCCGACGTGATCGAGGAATTCGACTACGCCGATCTCTATGCGCCGGTCGATCTCGACATTGGCCACTGCCACCTCGCGGTTGCCGAGCCTAAGGAAGGTGCTGCCAGCGTCGACGGGGCGAGCCATGTCAGGGTCGCCACCAAATACCCGAACCTCACCCGTCGCTTCTTCGAGCGACAGGGCGTGCAGGCCGAATGCGTCAAACTCAATGGCGCCATGGAGATCGCACCATCGCTCGGCCTGTGCGGGCGGATCGTCGACCTTGTGTCTTCTGGCCAGACACTCAAGGAAAACGGACTGGTCGAGACCGGCCATATCATCGACATCACCGCGCGCCTGATCGTCAATCGCGCTGCACTGAAGACCGACCCGCGGGTTGCCGCGCTGGTCGAGGCGTTCCGCCGCGACGCGACCGAGCGCAAAGCCGCCTGATGCAGTTGCTCCGCACTTCCGACGCCGATTTCGAGGCGAAGTTCGACAAGGTCGTACGCGACCGGCGCGAGAGCGACGGCAATGTCGCGCGCGATGTCGCGAACATACTCAACGAGGTGAAGGAGCGCGGCGATGCGGCGCTTGTAGATTACACCGCTCGCTTCGACCAGCACCGGCTGACCTCCGACAGCGACTGGCGCATTTCAGCCGAGGATTGCAAGGCGGCTTATTACGCCCTCGATGGCGAGCTTCGCGACGCGCTCGAACTCGCTGCGAGCCGCATTCGTGCCTATCATGAGAGCCAGCTCCCCGAAGACCGCGATTATACCGACGATATCGGCATGCGTCTCGGCGCCCGCTGGCTTCCGGTCGATGCGGCGGGGCTTTACGTACCTGGCGGGCGCGCGGCCTATCCCTCTTCGCTGCTGATGAATGCCGTTCCCGCAAAGGTCGCTGGGGTGGAGCGGCTCGTGGTGGTCACGCCGACACCCAAGGGCGAGAGCAATGCGCTTGTTCTTGCCGCAGCCCATATCGCGGGCGTGGACGAGGTCTGGCGCGTCGGCGGCGCGCAGGCCGTGGGCGCTCTCGCCTACGGCACGCAGCGCATCGGCAAGGTGGATGTCATCACCGGCCCCGGGAATGCCTGGGTCGCCGAGGCCAAGCGCCAGCTCTACGGTGTCGTCGGCATCGACATGGTTGCAGGACCCAGCGAGATCCTCGTCATCGCCGACAAGGACAACGACCCGGACTGGATCGCCGCCGATTTGCTGAGCCAGGCGGAGCACGATCCAACCAGCCAGTCGATCCTCATCACCGACGACGCGCCGCTCGCAGGCATGGTCCGCGATAGTATCGATCGCGCGCTCCTGTCGCTACCCACCGGCAAGACCGCGCGCGCCAGCTGGGATGCGCATGGTCTGATCGTCATCGTCGACAGTCTCGATCAGGCCCCTGCCCTCGCCGATCGCCTCGCCGCCGAGCATGCGGAACTGATGGTCGCCGATCCGCGGGCGATGTTCGACATGCTGCGCCATGCCGGCAGCGTCTTCCTCGGCAAGCATACACCCGAAGCGGTCGGCGATTATGTCGCCGGCCCCAACCACGTCCTTCCCACAGGGCGCCGGGCGCGCTTTGCCAGCGGGCTGTCGGTGCTCGACTTCATGAAGCGCACCAGCTTCATCGACGCCTCCGATGCGGCGCTGGCCGCCATCGGCCCCGCCGCCGTCAAGCTGGCCGAGGCGGAGGGCCTACCCGCGCACGCCCTTTCGATTTCCGTGAGACTGAACAAGTGACCCAGACCAGACGCAGCCAGGCCCGCAGCGCCGCCCGCCTCGGCGCCGTGCAGGCGCTCTACCAGCAGCAAATGGAGGGCACGAAGCTCGCCAAGCTGCTCGACGAGTTTCACCAGCACCGCCTCGGCCGCGTGATCGAAGACGACGAATATGCGGAGGCGGATGTCGACTTCTTCGACGATGTCGTCGCCGGTGTGGATGCGCGGCGCGAGGAGATCGACGGTTTGCTGACCGCCCGCCTCGCGCAAGGCTGGACGCTGGCGCGGCTCGACAAGACCATGCTCCAGATCCTGCGGGCCGGAACCTACGAACTGCTCGCCCGGCAGGATATCGGCAAGGCTGTGTCGATCAGCGAATATGTCGACGTCGCCAAAGCATTCTTCGACGATCGCGAGGCGAAATTCGTGAACGGCATCTTGGATGCGGTCGCGAAAGAGGTCGGGCGCTAAATCTTGCTTTCAATTCCGTTCCATGGTCCCATTGCTTGGATCGCATTAACGAGGTGACCCGATGTTGAAAGCAGTCGCAATCCTTGCAGCATCCAGCGTTGCCTTTCTGTCGAACGCCGGTTGGGGAAATACGCATTCGTCGAATGATACCTCGACCATCTCGAATATTCGGCCGGGTAATGCCACAGAGCGTTACTCCTCGGGCTCGTCGCTGCGACACAATATCAAAGCATGGTTGAGGCAAGGCGATTTCGACATTGCCATTCCTTCACTGCGCTCGCTGGCAGAAACTGGCGACACGTGGGCGATGCGCGAGCTTGGCTGGCTGTCCGCCAATGGCAAAGGCGTAGCATATTCGCCTGCCGCTGCGATCGACTGGTTCACCAAAGCAGCAAATCGTGGCGACCACCGCTCGATGCTGCTTCTCGGCACCGCTTATGCTCGCGGGATCGGAGTGAAGGAGGACGTAACCATGGCTCGCAGTTGGTTGCGCCTGGCAAGTGAATCCAACGAGCGGGACGTAGCAAGTCCCGCTATCGACGAGTTGAGAAGACTCCGTTGACCTCGCCCTGGCGAGCACTTTTAGCGAACGCCAAGCGCTGATTTTCGATTAGAATGTCTGCGGAAAACACATTCATCGCCTCGCTTCGCGCATTGGCGAAAGCGCCCGAAGCTCGCGGTCTGGATGACGATGCTGCAGTCATCGAGTTCGGCAAGCAAACGCTTGTCGTCACACATGACACGATTGTCGAAGGCGTCCATGTGCGCGATACCGACGATCCGGCCGATATCGCGTGGAAGCTCATTGCGGTAAATCTCTCGGATCTTGCCGCAAAGGGCGCGCGCCCCTTGGGTGTGCTCGTATCGCACATGCTCGGCGAGGGCGACGATCGCTTCATTCTGGGACTGAGCGAAGTCCTTGCACATTACGACGTCCCCCTCCTCGGCGGCGATACCGTTGGAGGTACGGGAAGACGTGTGTGGGGCTGCACTGCAATCGGCGATGGCACCCACTGCCCAGTACCCGACAGGCGCGGTGCCAAGCCAGACGATGCAATTTTCATTACGGGCGCACTCGGGAAAGCTTTGCTCGGGTTCGAAGGCTTTGGAGGGTTCGAACACGCCTATCTCCGCCCGAAGCCATTGCTCGAGGAAGGTATCGCCCTCGCCCCGCATGTGGGCGCCATGATGGACGTGAGCGACGGCTTGCTACTGGACGCCGAGCGGATGGCGCGCGCCAGCGGTACGACGTTTGCCTTGGATAGCGCTCGCATCCCGGTCGCGGACAATGCTCGCTTCGAAGACTGCATACGCTGGGGCGACGACTATCAACTGCTCTTCACCGCATCTTCCGAAACCGCATTGCCCATCGCCGCCACGCGTATCGGGTCGGTTCTGGACAAGGGTTCGACACTCCTCCTGCTCGACGGTTCACCGCCCGATCCAAATCGGCCGCTCGGCTACCAACATTAAAGACTTGCGCGACCAGTAATCGACAGGCGCGGATTGCTGCGCTTTTCGACCTTGTCACGCAAGACATGGCCCGTATACCTCTGCCTACAACCGCCCGCTTTCCAAACGACGGGCGTCGCAAGACATAAACAATCGGGAGGGGGAATTTTCCGTGGACCTAGTTCTCATATCGATCGGGTTGGGACTGCTTGCCGTCATTTACGGCTTCGTTACCAGCCGCCAGGTGCTCAGTTCGGGTGCCGGCAATGAAAAAATGCAGGAAATCGCCGGCGCCATCCAGGAGGGTGCGCAAGCCTATCTGAAGCGCCAGTACACAACCATCGGCATGGTCGGCGTGGTCGTCGCCGTGCTGGTGTTCGTGTTCCTCGGCCTGATGCCGGCGATCGGCTTCATCATCGGTGCGGTGCTGTCGGGCGTTGCCGGCTTTATCGGGATGAATATCTCGGTGCGCTCCAATGTCCGCACCGCAGCAGCCGCGCAAAGCGGCTTGCAGCAGGGGCTGACGCTGGCGTTTCGTGCAGGTGCGATTACCGGCATGCTCGTGGCAGGCCTCGCCCTGCTCTCGATCGCGGTTTTCTTCTGGTATCTCGTCGGGCCGGCAGGCTTTGCCGCCGATAGCGACGAAGTGGTCTACGGCCTCGTCGGCCTCGCTTTCGGCGCCTCGCTGATCTCGATCTTTGCTCGACTCGGTGGCGGTATCTTCACCAAGGCCGCCGACGTCGGTGCCGATCTCGTCGGCAAGGTCGAGGCGGGCATTCCCGAAGACGATCCGCGCAACCCCGCCGTTATCGCAGACAATGTGGGCGACAATGTCGGCGACTGCGCAGGCATGGCCGCCGACCTTTTCGAAACCTACGTCGTCACCGTAGGGGTCACCATGGTGCTGACCGCGCTGCTGTTCAGCGATGTGCTGGGAGACCTGCTGCTGCCGATGATGGCGCTGCCGCTGCTGATCGGCGGGGCCTGCATCGTGACGAGCATCATCGGCACCTATTTCGTCAAGCTCTCCAAGGGCGGCACGAATGTCATGGGCGCGATGTACAAGGGCTTCATCGTTTCCGCCGTGCTGGCGATCCCGCTGATCTGGGTCGTCATCAGCTTCGCGTTGGGCGGCATGGGTACGGAGATCGGCGGCGCGGCAGCGGGGATCGATCCCGGTGCACCGCTGGCGGAAGAAGGCACGGCCGAACAGGTCGTCGGCTTCAGCGGCTGGGACCTGTTCTGGTGCTCGGTCATCGGCCTGGCCATCACCGGCCTCATCATCTGGATCACCGAGTATTATACCGGCACCAACTACCGCCCGGTACGCTCGATCGCCAAGAGTTCGGAAACGGGCCACGGCACCAACGTGATCCAGGGCCTTGCGATCAGCCTTGAGTCGACTGCCCTGCCCACGCTCGTGATCGTAGCTGGGATCATCGCCACCTTCCAACTCGCAGGCCTGATGGGCATTGCCTATGCGGCTACCGCCATGCTGGCATTGGCGGGCATGGTCGTGGCGCTCGACGCCTATGGCCCGGTGACGGACAATGCAGGCGGCATCGCCGAAATGGCCGGTCTCGACGACAGCGTTCGCGAGAAAACCGACATGCTCGACGCGGTCGGGAACACCACCAAGGCCGTGACCAAGGGTTACGCGATCGGTTCGGCGGGCCTCGGCGCGCTGGTGCTGTTTGCCGCCTACACGACCGACTTGGCGAAACTGTTCCCCGATGCGGACGTCGATTTCAGTCTTGAGAACCCTTACGTCATCGTCGGCCTGCTGCTCGGCGCGCTGCTGCCCTACCTGTTCGGGGCGATGGGCATGACCGCCGTTGGCCGCGCAGCCGGTGACGTGGTGGTCGACGTGCGTGAGCAGTTCGCCAACGACAAGGGCATCATGGCCGGCACCAGCAAGCCGAACTATGCCCGTACGGTGGACCTCGTGACAAAGGCCGCGATCAAGGAAATGATCCTGCCGTCGATGCTGCCCCTGCTGGCACCAATCGTGGTCTATTTCGCGATCCTGTTCCTGGCCGGCCAGGAAAACGCCTTTGCCGCGGTCGGGGCCCTGCTCCTCGGCGTGATCATCGGCGGTATTTTCGTGGCGTTGTCCATGACCGCCGGTGGCGGCGCATGGGACAATGCGAAGAAGTACATCGAAGACGGCAATCACGGCGGCAAAGGCTCCGAAGCCCACAAGGCTGCCGTGACCGGCGATACCGTGGGCGATCCTTACAAGGACACCGCGGGTCCGGCCGTGAACCCGATGATCAAGATCACCAACATCGTCGCTTTGCTGCTGCTGGCAGCGCTCGCGGCAAGCTAATCACCTTCAATCCTCGTGGGAAAAGACCCCGTCCGGAGCGATCCGGGCGGGGTTTTCACTTGAAGTTCAGCCGCCGAATTGCATTATAGATAGTGGACAGGGGCGATCATTTCACGATCGAGCGAGGGGTTTGCTCAGGATCTCTGTCCTTGGGACTCACTTAGGGACGCAGGACTGCATCATGATTATTGCCAAGCTCGCTCTGCGCGCGTCGAGCGCCGTAGCGCTCGCGCTCGCCACCACTTCCATCGCGGTCGCACCGCAGGCCGCCGCTCAGGAAGCGGCTCCGCAGGTACCCGAACTCGTCGACGGCCGCATTCCGGTCGCCGAGTTCGTCAAGCAGGCCAATATGAGTGGCACGCGCATTTCGCCCGACGGCCGCCATCTGGCCTATCGTACCGGACAGGGCGGTCGTGAAGTCCTCGTGCTTCTCGACCTGGAGAACCTCGGCACCCCGCCGAAGCTGATCCTCGCCTCCGAAGAAGCGCGCGAGGCTGGCGAGCGGACGATGACGAGCTTCCGCTGGGTCGGCAACGATCACGTCGTCATGACGGTCATCAGCCGTGAAAACATGAACGGTCAATTGGCCGATTTCCGCCGCCTGGTCGCCTACGATATCAATAGCGGTGAAATGGTGCAGCAAGCCTGGCGCGATGCCGGCTTCGATGCAGGCCAGATACTGAACATCAATCACGATGACGGTACCTATCTGCTCCAGCGCGACAGCGTGGCCACCAGCACGGAGCGCTGGGGCATCCCCGAAGTCGTCGAAGTCGATGTGTCCGATGGCAGCTACAAAACCGTCCAGCGCACCAACCCGGTCGTCAGGGGCTGGGTGGCCGATGGCAATGGCATGGTCCGCGCCGGCTTCAACAGCGATAGCAAGAACGGCAAGGTGCGCATGCTCTACCGTTCGGAAAACGACGCGAACTTCAAAACCGTTTACAACGAGGCGGACGCCAGCTTCACCGGTACGCTGCCTAGCCCGCGCATGTTCATTCCCGGGACGGACGACGCGTATGTGATCAGCCGCGAGGATGGTTACGACAAGCTCTACCGCATGAACATGAACACCATGCAGCTTGGCGAGCCGATTTTCGAAGTCGAAGGCTACGACCTGCAGGGCATCATTACCAATCAGGACAACACCAAGGTCGTCGGATACTACACCTTCGATGGCACCATGCGCCGTGTCTTCACCGATCCGACCTTGAAAGCGATCAAGGGCGGGCTGGAAGAGGTCTTTGGCCAGGACGAGGCGGTAATCGTCGATTACACGGACGATTTCAGCAAGGTCATCGTATACGGCGGCGGAATGCGGCGCCAAGGCGGCTACTATCTCTACGACACGCAGTCGGGTTCGCTGCGACTGTTGAACTGGACGCGGACCGCGCTCAAGGACGCGCCGCTCAATCCAGTCAAGGCGGAGTGGTATACCGCCAGCGACGGCACCCGGATCCAGGCGATCGTGACCTATCCGCGCCATCGCATGGGCGAAAAGAACCTGCCCGTCGTGGTCATGCCGCATGGCGGACCATTCGGCGTCCAGTCGGCCACCAACAGTGCGGAGCCGTGGAACCAGCCGCTTGCGGAACAGGGTTATGTCGTCATTCAGCCGAACTATCGCGGTTCGGGCGGCTATGGCCGCGCTTTCGAGGAAATGGGCCGTGAGCCGGGCGGCTACGGTAAGCGCATGCAGGACGATCTCAACGACATCCTCACT
Source organism: Qipengyuania sp. 902 (assembly GCF_051195295.1). Taxonomy (NCBI): domain Bacteria; kingdom Pseudomonadati; phylum Pseudomonadota; class Alphaproteobacteria; order Sphingomonadales; family Erythrobacteraceae; genus Qipengyuania; species Qipengyuania sp. 902. The sequence goes on from NZ_JBNJLJ010000003.1 coordinate 187,971, forward strand.
GCCTATGGCGAGAAGGGCGTGATCGATCCGAACCGGGCCTGCATCATGGGCTGGTCCTATGGCGGCTACGCGGCCGCTCGCGGTGCTCAGCGCGATCCGAACGTCTGGAAATGCGCGATCGCCGGAGCCGGCGTCTACGACATGCCGCTGATGAACAAGTGGGACGCGCGGAACCTTGGCCGCTTCAACAGTGGCTTCCAAGCAACGTCCGAGGATCCTGAGGGCATTTCGTCCGCACGCAATACCGATGGCCCCTGGGCTCCGATCCTGATCGTGGCGGCAAAGCGCGACGCGCGTATCCCGATGGAACAGTCCGACACCCTGGTCGACAATCTGAAGAAGTCGGGGAAGGTCGAAGGCCGGGATTTCCGCTACGTTGTGCAGGAACAGGGGACCCATAACCTCCCCTATGACGACGTGCACATCCAGTGGATCGAGGAAGCCTACGCCTGGCTGGAGAAGTACAATCCGGCGTACATCCCCTCCGACGGGGACAGCGCGCCGGCACTCGTCAGCTTCGACTAATCCTGAAGACAAGCGATCATATGTGCCCCGTCCGGAGCGATCCGGGCGGGGCTTTCATATTCAACAGCGAGTTTGCCCCGTTGCGGTACGCTCCGAGTTCGCAAGCTGCATCTTAACCCCTCCCCTGATATGGACCGGTCATCGACAAGCGGTCGCATGCGTGTCGAGGGAGGCGAAAACGATGCACAGGGGCGGCCTCGCACAGGCGAGCAAGCTCGGCGCGATGCCGAGAGCCGCATCGTGCGGTCTTCCCGATGGGTTTCATCTGCTCGATTGGCGAAAGGTGGATCTGGAGGGGCTTCAGGCATCCTGGAGGCGGCTCGCCGACCATGCATTGGTTCCGAACGCGTTCTTCGAAGCGGGCTTTTTGGTGCCATCGCTCACCGTCTTCGATCGGGAGGGAGAGGTTTCGCTCGCCCTACTGGTCGAGGGCGGTCAGACTCGCGCGGTGATGCCGTGCACCTCGAGAAGCGACTACCACGGTCGTCGGCTGCCACATTGTGCAAACTGGCTACACGCCAATATGTTCTGCGGCGTTCCGCTCGTCGAAGCGAGCTATGAGGAGGCCTTCTGGACCGCCTATCTGGCAACCTGCGACCAGCAAGCCGGCTCCTCGTGGTTCGCGCATTTCTCGTACCTGCCTGCCGACTGCGCGGTCACTCGCGCACTTGAGAAAGTCAGCCTTTCGCAGCATCGCCAAATGCAGATCGTGCACCGGGAAAGTCGGGCTGTTCTCAATCGCGGGAGCATGCCTGAAACCCATCTGGCACAAGCCATGGCACCGAAAGTCCGCAAAGAGCTCCGTCGCCAGCGAAGGCGCCTCGAAGAGCTCGGCACTGTCGAAACCGTACGGTCGCGAGCGCAGGAAGGACTGCAGCGCTGGATCGAGGACTTTCTGTTGCTCGAAACCAAAGGCTGGAAAGGCGAAAGCGGTTCGTCGCTGGCCTCGGACACCCACACGACCGCGCTGTTCATTCAGGCGCTAACCCGTGCTGCGGAGCTGGGGCGGCTCGAGCGCCTATCGCTGACACTCGACGGCAAACCGATTGCAATGCTTGCCACTTTCCTCGCACACCCCGGCAGCTTCTCTTTCAAGACCGCGTTCGACGAAGAGTACGCGCGGTATTCGCCAGGCATGCAGCTCCAGGTCGAGAACCTGGCCCTGCTGGACGATCCGGACCTCGCCTGGTGCGACAGCTGCGCTGCGGAGGGCCATCCGATGATCGAACGGATCTGGCGCGACAAGCGCGAGATGGTTTCAATTACCGTCGAGGCCGGCAGCGGCTGGCCACGGCAACTGGGCAAGCTCTGGGCACGTATCGAGGCTTGGCGGATGGAGCAGCGCCGATGACGGTCCACGACCCCGATCTCGCGCTAGACCGCACTGTGCAGGTCTTCCCCGAGGATACGCTGGCGACCTTCGCCGCCAACTATCCCGAGACCCCGCACACCCTCTCCCACCGCCTCCAGCTCGACGAGCGGCTGACCCTCGACGCGCTGGCCCTCCTTGCCGGCCAGCTCCCCGACGGCAGCATCGAGTACAACCCCGGCAACCTCCCCGTCGGCGTCGACGGCAAGCCGGGCAGCAACGGCCTCACGATCGAGGAGACCATCCGCCACATCGCCACCAGCGACAGCTGGGCGGTGCTCAAGAACATCGAGCAGGTCCCCGAATACCGCGACCTGCTGCTGTCCCTGCTCGAAGAGCTGCGCCCCGCCATCGAGGCGACGACCGGCCCCATGCTCACCCCGCAGGCCTTCGTCTTCATCTCCAGCCCCGACGCCGTCACCCCCTATCACTACGATCCGGAGCACAACATTCTGCTCCAGCTGACCGGCTCCAAGACCATGACCCAGTTTCCCGCCGGCACCCCCCGCTTTGCGCCCGACACCTGTCACGAGAGCTATCACCGCGGCGGCGCGCGCGAGCTGCCGTGGTCCGACGACCTGCTGGTCGGCGGCACCCCCTTCACCATCCGCCCGGGCGAGGCGGTCTACGTTCCCGTCATGGCGCCGCACTTCGTCCGCAACGGGCCCGAAAGCTCGATCTCCCTCTCCATCACCTGGCGCAGCGGCTGGAGCTATGCCGAGGCCGAGGCGCGCTGCTTCAACGCCGCTTTGCGCCGCATCGGCCTCTCCCCCCGCGCGCCCGGCCGCTGGCCCGCCGCCAACCGCGCCAAGTCGACCGGCTGGCGCATCATCCGCCGCTTGACGCGAGCGTAAGGTCCCCGCAAAGCCGCTCGGGTGAGCGACACCCAGACCCCCGAGCAACTCGTCGCAGGCCTCGTCCGCCTGCTCACCGTCACCCGCGATGGCGAGGACGCGTTCAGCGCCCCGCAGCAGCCCGGCGGCGTCGGCCGCGTGTTCGGCGGCCAGGTCATCGCCCAGGCGCTGCAGGCCGCCCAAGCCACCGCGCCGGAGGGTCTCGAGGCCCATTCGCTCCACGCCTACTTCCTGCGCGGCGGCAAGGAGGGCGTCGACATCGCCTATGCCACCGCGCGCGACTTCGATGGGCGCAGCTTCGCCAACCGCCGCGTGGTCGCTACGCAGGACGGCAAGCCGATCCTCAACCTGACCGCCAGCTTCCAGCGGTCCGAGGACGGCCTCTCTCACGACGACACGACCATGCCCGACGTGCTGCCGCCGGAAGAGCTCAAGCCCGACATGGAACAGCGCCGCGCCATGGTGGAGCGGATGGGCGACCGCATGAGCGAGGACCAGCGCAAGTTCGTCCTGCGCCCCCGCCCGATCGACATGCGCACCAACGACAAGCTGCACTGGATGAACAGCGAACCGCGCCCGCCGCGCGCGCATAGCTGGTTCCGCACGGTCGCGCCCCTGCCCGACGATGCCGCGCTGCACCGCGCGGTGATCGCCTATGCCAGCGACTACACGCTGCTCGGCACCAGCGCCCTGCCCCATGGTCTGAGCTGGATGCGCGGCGAGCTGGTCGGCGCCAGCCTCGACCACGCGATCTGGTTCCACCGCCCAGCCCGCGCCGACGAATGGCTCCTCTACGCCACCGACGCCCCGTGGAGCGGATCGGGCCGCGGCTACAACCGCGGCCGCATCTTCAACCGCGCCGGCGAACTGGTCGCCAGCGTCGCGCAGGAGGGGATGATGCGGAAGCGGGTCCGCAAGTAGCGAAGCGGTAGGACAGACAAGAACGCGTCAAGAAGGACGCCTGATCCCCATGTAGGACAGTTGTTGGGCTGCCCGAGGGCGAGTACCCAAACATGGACCGCATGATACACAGTCCAGGGCGGAAAAACCTCAGGGTGCGCGAAAGGCGTGCCGAGGATGGGAAAGAGCGGCGCGGGGATAGCACCGGGCGAGGATGTAGGAAAACCGAGCAAATCGGCGCCCACGTGCAGGTATGAAAAATTAACCACACTCGCGCCTGAAATCTTAACGATCAAACCGCGAAATCCCTTGATTCTGCGGTTTTTGCGTAGTCCTTCGTTTACCTTTGCGTCGTAGAGCGGCAAGCCTGATCAACTATCCGGGCCCCGTCCATGTCGGAAATCGTAGCTTCGCGTTTTACCTATCTCGAGCGCACCACTTCGGCCTATCGCACCTCGCCGGTCGAGCCCGACGCCCCCACTACATGGGGTGGCTATGACCTGATCGCGGCCGCCACGCTGCTCGCCAAACAGTCTGCCAGCCTTCAGGTGCCGACACTTCCCTCCTTGGAAATTTACGAGATCCAGGGCGCAGGCCACGTATCCGCTCATGTCGGCGCGACGGTTTTGACCCAGGGCATCATCACCGCCATCGACCGCGGCGGCTTCTGGCTTCAATCGGCCGTGGGCGATGGCGACAGTGCCACCTCGGACGCAATCTTCGTTCGCCATTCTGTCGCCGGCGTCGCCGTCGGCGATGCGATCACGGTCACCGGTGTCGTGGGTGAGCAGGCGCGCGGAGCGGGCCTGACCATAACGGAGATTACCGCACAGACGGTCAATGTGCACAGCCACGGCAACGCTCTTCCCGAGGCAATCCTGATCGGTGCCAACGGCATTCTCCCGCCGACCTCGGTTATCGAGGACGACTCGCTCGGGTCCTACGATCCGGAGACCGACGGCCTGGATTTCTGGGAATCGCTCGAAGGCATGCGCGTGACGCTGGAAACGCCGCAGGCGATTTCCAACACCAACAGCTATGGCGAGACCTATCTCGTCGCTTCGCATGGCGTCGGCGCGACCGGCATGACCATTCGCGGCGGACTTGCCATCGGCGAAGGCGACTGGAATCCCGAACAGATCCAGCTCGACGACCGGCTCTACGACCAGCCTTACCTTACTGTGGGAGATCAGCTGGCAAGCGTCACCGGCATCCTCGGCTATGGCTACAATCACTACGAGCTGGTTGCGACCGAGCGCGCCGTTGTTACGCGTGATGCCACCCTCACTCGCGAAACCGCAGATTTCAGGGGCGATGCCAATCACCTGACCGTCGCGACCTACGATCTGTCGAACCTCGACCCCTACGATGCACGCTTCGCTTCGGTCGCCAACGACATCGTAAACCGGCTGCAGTCCCCCGATGTCATCGCCGTCCAGCGCGTGCAGGATGCCGATGGCCAAGGCACCGGAGCCGATCTGTCGGGCCATGATACCGCCGACCGCCTGATCGAAGCGATCTTCCAGCAAACCGGCGTGCGATACGTCTATGTCGAGATCGCGCCGGACGAGATCAATTCGACCGCCGGGCAGGAAAACGGCAACGTCCGCAACGGCTATCTCTACCGTCCCGACCGCGTGGAGTTGGTCGAAGGGAGCCTGCAGGTCATCGACCACGCCATCTTCGAAGGCACCCGTAGCCCGCTGGTCGCGACCTGGAGCTTCAATGGCGAGGAAGTGACCACGATCAACGTCCACTTCACCACGCGATATGGCAGCGATCCGCTGTGGGGCGCGGTGCAGGACCCGTATCACGCGGGCACGATCATGCGGACCAACCAGATTGCCTCGGTAGACGAATATATCGAAGCGATGCTGGCGGCCGATCCGGACGCCAACGTCATGCTCACTGGTAGTTTCGGTGGTTATACGTGGGAAGCAGCACAGCGGCAGCTGACGGATGACGGGCTGCTGACCAATCTTACGAACTGGCTCGACGCGGGCGACCGTTATACCTCCATCGTCGATGGCAATACGCAGCAATTGCACCACACGCTGCTGAGCGGTGGGCTGCTCTCCCGCGCCGAGTACGATATCGTCCATCTCAATTCGGAATTCGCCGGTCTGGGCCGCAATTCGGCCAACGATCCGCAAGTTACGCGTTTCTATATTCCGAATGCGCCGGAAAACCTGCGTCTTGCCGGCAATAGCGTGGTAGAGAACGCAGCCGCTGGTACGGTGGTCGGACGGCTCGTGGCCGACGACACGCTCGGCGATCGGCTCACTTACGAATTGCTCGACGATGCCGGGGGGTTCTTCGCCATCGATGCTGCCTCCGGCGTGATCACCACCACCGCGCCGCTCGATTTCGAGGAGTTGGCGGAATACCGCCTGGAAGGCCGCGTGACCGACACCGCAGGCCTGAGCACATCGGGCAATTTCACGGTCTCGGTACTCGATGCCAACGAGGCACCGGTTGCAGTGAATGACAGCCTCTCCGTCGTCGAGGGCGAAGTCGCAATCGACCTTGCAGCGCATCTTCTCGGCAACGATGCGGACCCGGACGGTGGCGAATTGCGGATCCTGTCGGTCGATACCGATGGGACGACCGGCACGGTAGAATTCGATCCCGAGACGCAAAGCCTGCGCTATTTCGCCCGCGGCGGGGCGATCGACGGACTCGCGCAGGGCGAAAGCCTGCTCGACACTTTCACCTATACCGTGGTGGACGCAAACGGCGCGACCCACACTGCTCGGGTAACGATCACTGTCGCTGGCGCGGTCGATGGCGTGACGCTGTATGGCGGCAACGGGAACGACGTGCTGCATGGCAGCGAAGGCGACGATTTTCTCTATGGCGGCAACGGCACCGACACGCTGATCGGCTACGGCGGCGACGACTGGCTGGAGGGCGGTCACGGCAACGACATTCTGACCGGCGGCGAAGGGTCGGATATCTTCGTGGTCGAGAAGGCCGGAGGCCACGACTTCGTCACCGATTTCGACATCCATGAAGACATGATCCACGACCGCGACGATCTGGGCCTCAAATCCTGGTGGCTAGAGGATTACGACAACGACGGCACTCTGGATCTTACGCTGATGTTCAACAAGGGTGCGAAGATCACCCTCGCCAACGTCTGGGAAACGGTTTTCCAGGGGCAGGATGGCACGGATGTCGATGCACTGGTGGACCAGATCGCTTTCTACCATACGACCCACGCTGGAGCAGCAGGTCTCGAACCTTTGAGTGCGGTCACCGAATTTTCCGTCTGAGCGCCCAACGCTTGGTCTATCTCACGCACAAAAAAGAGGCGGAGCGCATCTGCGCCCCGCCCCTCCCTGCCTGGTCCGCAGGGGGAAACTTGCGGACCGGACCTTCTGCTTACCAGGAAGCCTGGAAGCCGGCCCGGGCGCCTACCTCGCCGGAGTCGAAGCCTACGCCGACGCCGCCGGTGAACACCGTGCTGTCGCTGATGCGGTAGCCGAAGCTGGCCGAGCCTGCGACGCGCTCGTTGAAGTAGCCGAAGCCGCCGGCCACGCCGAAGGTCTTGCTCGGCATGATGATCGGCGATTCCATGGCCAGTGCCAGCGCGACGCCTTCATTGGCGCGGCGCGCCTGGACGTTGTTCTCGTCCGCCAGGTCGAACAGGACGCTCGTCTGGTTCTGGAGGTCCGAGATCGCTGCCGAGTTGGCCGCGATGGCGCCGGTGTTGTTGGCGATCAGCATGGAGTTGGTCATGATCGCCGCCGAGTTGGCCTGCACGTCGCTGAAGCTGGCAAGATTGCTCAAGCCGTTGGAGCTGCTGACGCCGAGTGTGCCGTTGGCATCCGCCGTGACGAAGGCGATCGGGCCGATCTGCGAGCCGCTGCTCGCGCCGAGCGAGGCGACGACCACCTGGCCATCGTTCGTGGCAGTCGCACCATTGCCGATGGCGACCGAGTTCGCACCCGAGGCGACGGCCTCGTTGCCCATCGCGATCGCACCGTCGCCGCTGGCTGCGGCTGCTTCGCCGACCGCGACCGAGCGGACGCCCGATGCATTGGCGAGGTGGCCCAGCGCGGTGGCACGCTCTGCGCCGGCAACCGACTGCCAGCCGAAAGCGCTAGCGCCCGGACCGGTAGCAACACTTTCGCCGCCGATGGCCGAGGTCGAGTTACCCGTCGCCATTGCATCGGCACCCAGCGCGAGTGCGTCGACACCGTCGGCTACCGAACCGTCGCCGTCGCCGTCGCCGTCGCTACCGATGGAAATCGCTCCGACGCCGCGGGCTTCCGCGTCGCCGCCGAGGGCGATGCCGGCATCGTCGGTCGCCAGTGCGCCGAATGCGCCGCCGTCGGTATTGCCGCCGATAGCGATGCCGCCGCGACCCTGGGCCGCTGCCGCTTCACCCACGGCCACCGAAGCGAAGCCGTCGGACGTGGCGAGGTGACCCAGCGCGGTTGAGCGTTCCGCATTGGCGCGGGCCTGCCAGCCATAGGCCGAGGCCCCCGGACCGGTCGCGACGCTCTCGCCGCCGACAGCAGTCGTGGAGTTGCCCATCGCCATGGCGGTATCGCCCACTGCCAGCGCATCGATGCCGTTGGCGATCGATTCATTGCCGATTGCGGTGCTGAAATCGGTCTGCGCGTCGGCATTTTCGCCGATGGCAGTAGACCGTTCGCCCTGTGCCATGGCAAGGTGGCCCAGCGCGGTGGCGCGCTCTGCGGTGGCTTCGGCGCGCCAGCCGAAAGCGCTCGCGCCCGGGCCGGTGGCAACGCTCTCGCCGCCGACGGCCGAGGTCGAGTTGCCCATCGCCATCGCGCTGTCGCCGACTGCCAGCGCATCGATGCCGTTGGCGATCGATTCATTGCCGATTGCGGTGCTGAAATCGGACTGCGCGTCGGCATTCTCGCCGACTGCGGTCGAACGCTCGCCCTGCGCGGTGGCAAGGTGACCGACCGCGGTGGCGCGCTCGCCGGTCGCTGCCGAACGCCAACCGATGGCGCTGGCACCCGGACCTTCGGCAAAAGCTTCGCCGCCGATCGCCGTGGTGGACGGGCCGCGAGCCGTGGCGGGCGCGGTACCCTCGTCGTCGCTGCCGACAGCAACGGCATCGGTGCCGTCAGCAATCGCGCCGGTACCGACGGCGACGCCGCCGTCGCCGGTCATGGTCGCATCGGTGCCGCACTCGGTCGAGTTGGTGTTCGCGTCGTTGCATTCGGGCGTGCCGTCGGCCTGCGCGGACGTCGCCATAGCGAACATGGCAGTGCCGGCGAGCAGCGCGGCTGCCAGGCGGGTGTTGGTTGTCTTGATCATATGCTTTCTTCCTATTCGGACCAGAAAGCCGATCTGCGCGGGTCATCCCCTCCCACAGTGGACGGCGATCACCATCCGGGCTGCGCGAAGACCTGCGGGTCTCGGCTGCCGTCCCGACCGGGACAGCGCGCGCAGCTACCCGGACGGTGCCCGATCGGATGCACCGTGGATGAACAAAACTTTCAGATAAACGGTAAGTGGTTGTTTCTTAAACAAAGAAAATGCAGCGTCAGACCCTGTCGAGCGCGCCGGCGATGAGGATCGGCGGTGTCGGAGCGTCGTGCGGAACGCCCGTGTCCTCTTCGAACGTGACCGCAAGCGTCGAACCTGCAACCAGCAGCTCGGCCTCGCGTGCCGAGAGATCGCGCGCGAAATTGCCACTCTGCGGGATGGACCCGAGCGAGACCGGTGCGCCGCCCTCCGGAATGACCCAGAGTTCGGGGGCCTGACCCTCGCCCGCCGTAAAGCCGTCGATGGATAGCGAGAGGCGCCGGTTCTGCGGATCGATCACACCTGCAAGCCTGCGGCCGGCCTCCTCGTCCTGCAATTGCGCGACGAACTGCTCGCTGGGCGCGAGTGCGACATCGGGCGGCAGCGTTTCAACCGTTTCGGGCGTGGAAAGGAACAGCACTAGCGCGGCAGCCGCCGCACCCAGCCCCGCAATCGCCGTCGCGATGCTCCAAGCGGAAGGTCCGCGCGACGGCTCCGGCATAGTCGCAACATCCGCCGGCGTATCCGCATCCAGCCGAGCTTCAATCCCGGCCCAGACGGACGGCGACGGCAGCATCCGACCGGCGGCCTCACCCATCGCACCCAGTCGGCGTTCCCACCACGCCACGGCATCGGCAAAGGATGCGTCGCTCAGCATGGAGCGCTGCGCCGCGCTGCGCTCGTCTCCTTCGAGCACGCCGAGAGCATATTCGCCTGCACGGACGAAGGGATCGTCTTCCAGGATGGCGGGATCGTCAGCCACCGAGGCACCCTTTCAGTCCGGCAAGCCCGCGCCTGATCCAGCTCTTCATCGTGCCAAGCGGTACGTTGACCTTCTCGGCGAGCTCGGAATGCGAATAGCCTTCGAAGAACGCCAGCTTGATGGACCGGCGATGGTCGCCTTGCAATTCCTCGAGACATCGCGCCAGCGCGCGATTGTCTTCCATGTCGCAAAGCCATTCGTCGGCGGGCTTGATGTCGTCGTCCTCGACCTCTGGCAGCGTGTCGCCCGCCAGTTCCTCGCCGCGGGCAGTCCGGCGCAGATCGTTGAGCGCCGTGTTGCGAGCAATCGTGCAAAGCCACGTGATGGGGCTGCCCTTGCCCGGGTCGAAGCGGGCGGCGCGTTTCCAGACCTTGACGTAAACGTCCTGCAGAAGGTCTTCGGCCCGCTCCCGCTCCCGCACGATCCGCACGATCGTCGCGAACAGCTTGGCGGACGTCATTTCGTAGACGGTATGCAGCGCGGGCCGGTCGCCCCTGGCAACCCCCGACATGGCATCCAGCAATTGTGCGCGCCTGTCGATTAGGCTGCCCCCCTGTTCCGGCGGGAACTGTTTGAGTCCAAGGGCTTTGTCAACAGTTGAAGCAAGCCTTCGCACTTGCACAAAAAACCACGAGCCAAACGCTGCGCTTTGCGCTATAGGGCCCGCACTACCCGCGCGCCCAGAGCCGTGCCCCATGCACCGCAGCGCCGGACAACACACGAGATTCCATGTCCTTCGAAACCCTTCCGCCGGTGATCGGCGATGCGCTCGCCGCACGCGGCTATGATGCGCCCACTTCCGTCCAGGCTGCCGTCATCGAACCCGAGGCCAAGGGCCGTGACCTCATCGTGTCGGCGCAAACCGGCAGCGGCAAGACGGTCGCCTTCGGCCTCGCGCTGGCAGACGAGCTGCTGGCCGAGCTAGGCGGTACGCCGCTCGCCGAAAAGCCCCTCGCCCTCGTAATCGCGCCCACGCGCGAGCTGGCGCTACAGGTCAGCCGCGAGCTCGGCTGGCTCTATGGCGGCGCGGGCCTGCGCATCGCGACCTGTGTCGGCGGGATGGATGCGAGCAAGGAACGCCGCAATCTGCGCGGTGGCCCAGCGATCGTCGTCGGCACACCCGGGCGCCTGCGCGACCATATCGAGCGCGGGGCGCTGGACCTTTCCGGCCTGATCGGAGTGGTCCTCGACGAGGCGGACGAGATGCTCGACATGGGCTTTCGCGAGGACCTGGAAGAGATCCTCGACGCGACGCCCGACGCGCGGCGCACGCTGCTGTTCTCCGCCACCATGCCGCGCCAGATCGAGCGGCTGGCCGAGCGGTACCAGCGCGATGCGCTGCGCCTCTCCCTCGTGGGCGAGGATCGCGGGCATGGCGACATTGCCTATCAGGCGATCACCGTCGGCCCGTCGGAAATCGAGAATGCGGTGGTGAACCTGCTGCGCTTCCACGAGGCCGAGACGGCCATCGCTTTCTGCGCCACGCGTGAAAGCGTGCGGCGGCTCCATGCGACCCTTCAGAATCGCGGCTTCGGCGTCGTGGCGCTGTCCGGCGAGCATTCGCAGAGCGAGCGCAACAGTGCGCTGCAGGCCCTGCGAGACGGCCGCGCTCGGGTGTGCGTCGCGACCGACGTTGCGGCGCGCGGGATCGACCTGCCGAGCCTCTCCCTCGTCATCCATGTCGAAATCCCGCGCGATGCCGAAACGCTACAGCACCGTTCGGGCCGGACGGGGCGCGCCGGGCGCAAGGGGACCGCGGCCATCGTAGTGCCTTACAACCGTCGCCGCCGGGTCGAAGGCATGCTGCGCGGTGCCGGGATCGACGCGCAATGGATGGACGCGCCGACTCCGCAGGCGATCCGCAAGAAGGACCGCACGCGCCTGATCGAGGCGATCACCGAGCCGCGCGAATTCGAAGACGACGACCGCGAGATTGCCGCCGACATCATGAGCCGGATGAGCCCGGAGGACATTGCCGCCGCGCTTGTCCATGCCCACCGCTCGGATCTGCCTGCGCCCGAAGAGCTGCTCGCCAACACGCCCGAAGCGCGCGAGAAGGCGAAGGCCGAAAAGCACCGTCCCGGCTTCGAGGATGTGGTGTGGTTCAAGATGGACATCGGCCGCCGCCACAATGCCGAACCGCGCTGGATCCTCCCGCTGATCTGCCGCCGCGGGCACATCACCCGCAACGAAATCGGCGCGATCCGCATCGGCCAGCACGAAAGCTGGTTCCAGGTGCCGCGCGCCGTCGCTGCCAAGTTCGCCGACGCCGTGGCGCGCACCGCCTCGCCCGACGACGAGCAGGATGGCATCGCCATCGTTGAATCGCCGGAGGGCCCCCGCGTGGAGGCGCGCCAGAACCGCACGCACGGCGGAGCGAAGGTCCATGCCCGCCCGATGGGCAAGCGGGATCATGGCGGTCCGGGCAAGCGCCCCGGCGGCAAGCCTCCCTTCAAGAAGGGCAAGACGGGCGGTGGCAAACCTTTCAAGGGCAAGCGCAAGCCTGCGAAGGGCTAAGCTGACCGTCCGCGCTCAGTGCGTGAGCAGCAGCGGCACCGTCACATCGCCCAGCATGGCGCGGGTCGTTCCGCCGAAAATCCGCTCGGCAAGTCGGGTGCGGCCATAGGCGCCCATCACGATCAGCCCAACCTTGCGCGCTTCTCCGGCCTTGCGCAGCGCGGCGTCGACACCGTCCTCGTCCTCGCCGATCTCGACCATCTCGCAAGCGATGCCGTGGCGCGAGAGGTAGTCCGCTCCGGCAAGCGGCGGCAGGTCCGGCAAGTTGCCGGCGCCTCCCTTGCGCGCCTTCTCCGTTGCGGTTGCCAGATAGACGTGGCTCGCCTGGCGCAGGAAGGGCACCGCTGCTTTCAGCGCGTGGCTCGCTTCCGCCGACCCGTCCCAGGCGACCAGTACCGGTGCGCCCACTTCGAAGCGCTGGCAATCCGCCGGGAGCACCAGCACCGGACAATCGGCGGTCACCGCCAGCTCCCCGGCAGTGAACGACGCGCCTTTCGAATTGGAGCGGGGCTCTTGCGCGCCGACCACGACGAGATCGTTGAGCGAAGACGCGTGTAGCAGCGCGAGGGCCGTCGGCCCGGCGGCATCGACCCAGTCCCACGCGACGCCTTCGTTGGCCATGTCCTTCTGCGTCGCTTCCTTCAACGCGGCTGCCTGCTCGCGCCAGACCGGCACCATCGCAGCGAAGGCGGCGCCATAGGGATCGACTGCGCCCGCGGCCTCGTAAGGTATCGCGTGCAATAGGGTTAGATGCGCATCGAACGCGCGCGCAATGTCGAGCACCGCGTCGAGGCGCTTCGAAAAGCCGTCGTCGCCGGTGGCGTTAAACAGGATGGATTTCATGATGCGTCTCCTTCTCGATTGTTCCGCAACAGACATGCCCCCAGTGCCGTACTTGCCTGACAACGTTATTCCGAGTGCAAGGCTATTTCCTTGATCTGGCGCAAACGCGTCCGGAAATCGGCGGTGCGACGGTAACCCCGCCTAACCCTAGGAGAACTGGAACGCGCCAGCCTGTCGGCCATTGCCCCTGTATGGACATTCAACGCGAGCAGCGGAATTTTCTCCAGAGCAAGCCGTCGCGCCTCGGCAGGGGCATCGAACGCCTGACCCACCCCTTGGGCAAGACTCTCGCAGATATGGTACCGAAGCGCGCGGTCGAGATGATCCTGAACGGCCTCGACCGGGCCGTCGATGCGCCACAGCTGGTCCGCTTCGATCACGATCCCAAGGATATGGACGCGGCCCATCGTGCTGCCGAGAAGGTCACCCGCGCGGCACGCAGCGTCAGCGCGACGACCGGCGCGGCGGCGGGCCTGGGCGGCGCCTTGTCGATGAGCGCAGATATCCCGGCGACCATTGCGATCGCCCTGCGCGTCATCCGCGACACGGGCCGTGCCTATGGTTTCGAAGGCGAAGGCGAGGCCGAGAAGCTGTTCCGCCTTCAGATCCTCGAGCTCGCGGCGCTGAACGATCCGGAGCAGCGCAAGGCCCGCATCGCCGATCTCGAACAGGGCATCGGCGGGGAAGGCCAGCTGGTCCACGCCGACCACGAGCACATCACGCCTATCGTCGACCAGGTGGTCGAGCGCATCAGCCGCGCCCTCGCCTTTGCCTCCGTCCGCAGCCGCATCGGCATGGTCGTGCCGCTGGTCGGATCGGTGGTTGGCGGGATCGTCAACTCATCGTTCCAGAACGACGTCGGCAAGGCCGCCCGCTTCGCTTTCCAGGCCCGCCGCCTTCGCGCGGAAGAGGGTGTGATCGAGGGGTAAGCGGCGCAAAGCCCGCTCTACCCACCCGCGTGATAAAAATCGTAGATCTTCTGCGCGACCGCCTCGCTGATGCCGGGCGCGCGTTTCAGGTCATCGAGCGCGGCTGCGCGTACCTTGCCCGCCGTTCCGAAATGCAGCAGCAGCGCACGCTTGCGCGAGGGGCCGATGCCGGGGATTTCGTCCAGCGGGCTGGCGGTGATGGCGCGGCTGCGCTTGGCACGGTGGGCGCCGATGGCGTAGCGGTGGACCTCGTCGCGCAGGTTCTGGAGATAGAATAACAGCGGCGAATTGACCGGCAGCGTCTTCTCGCGCCCGTCGGGGAAGTGGAACACCTCGCGCCCTTCGCGGCCGTGGTGCGGGCCCTTGGCAATGGCGATCAGCGGCAGGTCCTCGATCCCCATCTCCGCCAACGTATCGCGCACGCTCGACATCTGGCCCTTGCCGCCGTCGATCAGGACGAGGTCGGGCCAGACGGTCTCGTGGCTGTTCTTCTTCCCCTCCTCGCCGTCCGGGTTCTCGGCGAGATTGCGGAAGCGGCGGCTCATCACCTCGCGCATCATGCCGAAATCGTCATTGGTCTGCGCGGTCTTGATGTTGAACTTGCGGTACTGGCCCTTCTCGAACCCTTCCGGCCCGGCGACGACCATCGCGCCCAGCGCCTTGTCGCCCTGGATATGGCTGTTGTCGTAGACTTCGATGCGCTGCGGCACATCCTCCAGCTCGAGGAATTCTGCCAGCTCGCGCTGGATCTTGGCCTTGGCGCCGCTTTCGGCCTGTCGTCGCTCAAGCGCCTCGACCGCATTTCGCTGCGCCTGCTGCATCAGCTTGCGCCGCGTGCCGCGCTGGGGGATCGAGATGGCGACGGCGTGCCCGGCCTTCTCGCACAGCGCCTCGGCGATCAGCTCCTGTTCGGGCAGTTCGCGATCGACGAGGATGGTCTTGGGCGGCGGCACTTCCTCATAAAATTGCAGGAGCACATCGGCGAGCACCTCCGCCTCCTCCACATCGCCCGTGTTGCGCGGGAAGATCGCGCGATGGCCCCAGTTCTGCCCGCCGCGGATGAAGAAGGCCTGCACGCCCATGTGCCCGCCTTTGGCCGCCAGCGCGAAGACATCAGCATCGCCGACACCGCTGGCATTGATCGCCTGGCTGCCCTGGATGAAAGTCGCCGCGCGCAGTCGGTCGCGCAGGATGGCGGCGGTTTCGAAGTCGAGATCCTCTGCCGCCTTCGCCATCTGCTTTTCGAGGTCGGATTGCACGGCGCTGGACTTGCCGCCGAGGAAATCCTTCGCCTCGCGCACGAGACTCGCATAGCCCGCCTCGTCGATCCGCCCGACGCAGGGCGCGGAGCAGCGCTTGATCTGGTACAGCAGGCAGGGCCGGTCGCGATTGTTGAAGAAGCTGTCGGTGCAGCTCCTCAACAGGAACAGCTTCTGCAGCGCGTTCAGCGTCTTGTTCACGCTGCCCGCGCTGGCGAAGGGGCCGTAGTAATTGCCCTTGGCCCGCCGCGCGCCGCGATGCTTCTGGATGCGCGGGAAAGCGTGATCGGCGCGCAGCAGGATGAAAGGGAAGCTCTTGTCGTCGCGCAGCAGCACGTTGAACGGCGGGCGATAGCGCTTGATCAGCTGCGCTTCGAGCAACAGCGCCTCGGCTTCCGAATTGGTGACCACGATCTCCATCCGGCGGCACTGGCTGACCATACGCTGCAACCGGTTGGTCAGCGCTTTCACCTGCGTGTAATTCGCCACCCGGGCCTTGAGGCTACGCGCCTTGCCGACATAGAGCACATCGCCGCGCGCATCGAGCATGCGATAGACGCCGGGACGGGGTTTGAGCGTCTTTACCGTCTCGCGGATCGCGGCGAGGCCGGCTTCCAGATCGGGCTGGGCGCTGGCGACGGTATAGGTCGCGCGTTCCTCGTGGAAACGCTCCTTGCCTCTCGGGTCATGGGGGGAACCGGCTTTCGTGCGCGACATGGGTGGCAGATAGTGCGCGCACTCCGCTTGTGCAAAGCCGCGTTTCGCGCCATCCCCACTCGCAATGGACGGGAAACACATCGCACCGCCGCGCACGGTCGGCTTCTGGGGGACCGCGCTGTTCCCGCTCAACGGGATGATCGGGGCCGGCATCTTTGCCCTGCCTGCTGTTTTGGTGGCCGCAGTCGGCAATTTCGCGCCGTGGATGATGCTGGTGGGCGGCGTGCTCTTCCTGCCGCTGGCGCTATGTTACGCCTGGATGAGCGCGCGGTTCGAGCATAGCGGCGGTTCGGTGCTGTATGGGGAGGCGGCGTTCGGGCGCT
Source organism: Qipengyuania sp. 902 (assembly GCF_051195295.1). Taxonomy (NCBI): domain Bacteria; kingdom Pseudomonadati; phylum Pseudomonadota; class Alphaproteobacteria; order Sphingomonadales; family Erythrobacteraceae; genus Qipengyuania; species Qipengyuania sp. 902. The sequence continues at coordinate 204,478 of NZ_JBNJLJ010000003.1, forward strand.
TCGTAGGCTTCCAGGCCGGCTGGGCGCGCTATGTCAGCGCGATCGTGACCGCGGCGGCGAACATGCATGTGATGGTCGCCTATCTCGCGGTAGTGTTCCCGGGGCTTGACGGACCGGTGGCTGCGCCCGTGGCAGTGGCGGTCGGGCTGGCGATCATCACCGCGATCAATCTTTACGGCATGCGCGCTTCGGTCGGGACGCTGGGGGTCATGACCGCAATCAAGCTGGTGCCGCTTGCCGCGCTGGTCGTGTCGGCCTTCTTCGCGGGAGGAGAACTGGGCGCGATCGCGCTGCCGCAATTCAGCCAGGTCGAGACGGTGATCCTGCTGACCTTCTACGCCTTCATCGGCTTCGAGGGCGTGATCGAGGCGGCGGGCGAGTTCAAGAACCCCAAACGCGATGTGCCACTGTCGATCGTCACCATGGTGAGCGGGGTGACGCTGATCTACATGGCGGTGATCTGGGCCTTCATCCTGATCGGCCCCGAATTCGCGGGCGAGAACAATGCGCTGGCCGGATCGGCCGAAGCGGCGATGGGCCAGATCGGCTCGCTCGCCATCGTGATCGCGGCCAGTTTCAGCATCGGAGCGAACAATTTCGCCAGCGGCGTCGCCCAGCCGCGATTGATGTACGGAATGGCGCGGCGCGGCATGTTGCCTAGCTGGTTCGCCTATGTGCATCCGCGCTTCCTCACGCCGTTCAACGCGATCCTGTTCTATGGCGTGGCGGCCATCCTGTTCGGCCTGTGGGAAGGCTTTACCGTCCTGGCCGTGGCGGGCACGCTGATCCGGCTTGTGACCTATATCGTGACCAGCTGCGCCCTCCCCGTGCTGGAGCATCGCGAGGGGCGCATCGTGCCGCTGCACCTCGCCTGCGTGATTTTCGCCGTCGGCAGCTCGCTGTTCATCGCCAGCCAGACGGCGCTGCAGGCGTGGCTGGTCCTCGGCGGCATATTGTTGGTCGGTGCGGTGCTGTACTTCGTCGCCGCGCGGCAGCAGCCGGACTACGCGCTCGACGAGGCCTGACATGGCGGAGCGTTACGACGCAATCGTCCTCGGCGCCGGGGCCGCCGGACTGATGTGCGCCGCGAGGGCAGGCCAGCGGGGCAAGCGCGTGCAGGTCCTCGAACGCGCGGAGAAGCCGGGGAAGAAAATCCTCATTTCAGGCGGCGGCAGGTGCAATTTCACCAATATCGGCGCGGGTCCGGCGAATTACCTTTCGCAAAATCCGCATTTCGCGAAGAGCGCGCTGGCGCGGTACACCGCCCGCGACTTCCTCGAACTGGTCGAAAGTTACGACATCGCCTGGCACGAGAAGACACTCGGCCAGCTGTTCTGCGACGGATCGGCCAAGCAGATCGTGGAAATGCTGCTTGAGGAATGCGCGAAAGGCGACGTGGATGTGCGCTGCGGGGAGGAAGTGGCATCGGTCGAACATGACGGCGATTTCACCGTCACCACGCAGACCGCGACATACACCGCACCAGCCCTCGTGGTCGCCACCGGCGGGCCGTCTATCCCGAAGATGGGCGCAACCGGTTTCGCCTACGATCTCGCACGGCAATTCGGGCTCAAGGTGGTCGAGCCGCGCCCTGCCCTCGTCCCACTGACGCTCGGCGGCGAAGAGGTCCTGTTCCGCGAAATTTCCGGCGTCTCCGCGCCGGTCGTCGCAAGCGCGGGCAAGGCCAGCTTTCCCGAAGCCGCCCTGTTCACCCATCGCGGCCTGTCCGGACCGTCGATCTTGCAGGCGAGCAGCTACTGGTTGTCGGGTGAGCCGGTGGTCGTGAACTTCCTACCCGGTCACGCCGATGGCTGGCTGCTCGACGCCAAGCGCGAAACGCCGCGCGCGACGCTTGAATCGCTGCTGCGAGAAGCGCTCCCCGACCGGCTGGCAGACATTCTCTCCGAAAAACTGGGCATAGCGACCGAACTCGGCAACGCGCCCGACAAGGCGCTACGGACCGCGGAAGAGCGGCTGCGCCGATGGACCTTCCGCCCCAATGGCACCGAAGGTTTCGGCAAGGCCGAGGTGACCGTCGGTGGCATTTCGACAGCCGAACTTTCCAGCAAAACCATGGAGGCAAAGCGAATTCCCGGCCTCTACGCCATCGGCGAAGCGGTCGACGTCACCGGCTGGCTTGGCGGCTACAATTTCCAATGGGCCTGGGCGAGCGGGGTCGCGGCTGGCGAGGCTCTGTAAGGTCCCGCCGTTAGGGAAGGCGTTGACGGGCGCGGCAAGTTGACCGGAACCGCAGATTCGCTAGCTTCTTATGTTACGGACCCGTGAAAACACGGGCCGCGCAGGGGATGCCGCCACACACTCGCAACGGGTCTGGGGCAGCGCGGAAAGGAACTTCATGCGCCAACTCCAGGGTATGGATGCGAGCTTCGTTGCGCTGGAAACGCGCAATTCGCCGATGCACATCGGCTCGATCCTGATCTACAACCCGGAGACCGCACCCGGCGGCTTCGTCCGCTTCAAGGATATACTCGCCTTCTTCGAGAGCCGCATGCAGCTCAGCCGCACGATCCGCCAGCGGCTGGTGCGCGTACCCTTCGACCTCGACTATCCCTACTGGATCGAGGACCCGGACTTCGACCTCGAATACCACGTCCGCCACATCGCCCTGCCCAAGCCGGGCGACTGGCGGCAGCTTTGTATTCAAGCCGCGCGCATCTTTTCGCGCCCGCTCGATCTCAAGCGACCGCCGTGGGAGTTCACCATCGTCGAAGGGCTGGATAACATCGAAGGCGTTGCGAAAGGCAGCTACGCCATGGTGACCAAGGTCCATCACGCCGCAATCGACGGGATGAGCGGGGTCGATCTGCTGGAAGCCATGCACACGCTCGATCCGAACGAACCGCCGCCGAACAGCCCCGACGACTGGCAGCCGGAGAAGGTGCCGAATCCCGTCGAACTGCTCGGCAAGAGCTATTTCAACGCGATCACCAATCCGATGAAGCAGCTGGAGGTCGCGGCGAAGGCCGCCCCCGGCCTCGCGAAAGCGCTGAAGGGCATGGTTGCGAAGGAATTCGACCTGTCGCGCGAGATGATCGCGCCGAAGACCCGCTTCAACCGCAAGATTTCGGGCCACCGCGTCGTCGAGGGCCGCAGCGTGCCGCTGGCCGATATCAAGATGATCCGGCAGGCGGTCGATGGCGCGAAGGTCAACGACGTGTTCCTCGCTATCGTGGGCGGCGCGATGCGGAAATATCTGCTCGCCAAGGACGACCTGCCCAAAAAGACGCTGACCGCCATGGCCCCGATCTCGGTCCGTACAACGGACGAGAAGGGCGATATGGGGAACCAGGTCGCCGCCATGGTCGCCCCGCTGGGTACGCATATCGAGGAACCGCTGGACCGGCTGCAGTATTGCCACGACCGCACGAAGAATTCGAAAGCGATGACCGAGGCGATGGGCGCGCGCAACATGACCGAGGCGAGCAAGGTCAGCCCGGCCCTGTGGATGAGCCTCGGCGCGCAGCTCTACACCCGCCTTGGGCTCGCCAATCGCGGCGTCGGGCCGATCTTCTCGACCGTGGTCACCAATGTCCCCGGCCCGCCGGTGCCGATCTATTCCAGCGGCGCGCGGCTGGAGAGCCAGATGGGCCTCGTCTGCCTGACCGACGGCATGGGCCTGGGCCACGTCGTCCAGAGCTATACCGACGAAGCGACGATCAGCTTCACCGCCTGCCGCGAACTGCTGCCCGATCCCGATTTCTACATCGAGTGCATCGTCGAAAGTTTCGAGGAATTGCGCGATGCCGCGAAGGCGCCGGCGGAGGCACCAGCGAAGAAGCCCGCTGCCAAGAAAGCTGCGCCGAAGAAAGGCGCGACACCGACAAAAAAGCCCGCCGCGAAGACGCAGGCTGCACGGAAAACTCCCGCCAAGCCCGCCAAGGGGGGCACGAAAAAGGCCGCCAGCCGTTCGAAGGCCACCCCTAAAGGGAAAGGATCGCAAACATCATGACTACCGCAACTGCCGAGACGGCAACCGAAGCGCGCCCGCCGCATACGCTGCTCGCCCTGACCGAGCCGACCCGCGCCATGGGCGAATTCGCCAGCTTCCTCGCGCTACGCCCGCTGCTCAAGAGGCTGCCGAAGGGCGACGGGCATGGCGTGCTCGTGCTGCCCGGCTTCATGGCGTCGGACACTTCGACACGCCCCTTGCGCGCCATGCTGGAACGGCTCGGCTACGATGCGGTCGGCTGGAACCTCGGTCGCAATCTGAGAGTCGACAATGCCCGCATCGAAGCGATGATGGCTTGCGTGGACGAGATCCACGACCGCACCGGAGACAAGATCTCCATAGTCGGCTGGAGCCTCGGCGGGGTTTTCGCCCGCGAGCTGGCCAAGCTGGCGCCCGAAAAGGTCCGCATGGTCATCAGCCTCGGCAGCCCGATCAGCGACGATCGCAACCACACTAATGCGCGGCGGCTGTTCGAACTCCTCAACGGACGCGAACCCGAGCCGATGCAGACCGGCAATTTCCGCGATCTCGCCAAGGCGCCACCGGTGCCGACCACCTCGATCCTGACCAAGGGCGACGGAGTGGTCCACTGGCGCGGGTCGGTCCAGGCGGCCGATCACGAATGCTGCGAGAATATCGAGGTGATCGCCAGTCATATCGGCCTCGGCGTCAATCCGGCGGTGGTCTATGCCATTGCCGACCGCCTCGCCCAGCCGATAGGCAAGTGGCATAAGTTCAGCCCGCGCGGCATCGCCAACATCGCCTTCCCGCGCTCGCGCCTGCACTGACGCGCTAGAACGCCTTCCGGACGTCGATGCCGAGATAGCGCCCGGTCGGGTCGATCCGCAGCGGATCGTAGGCATCGGGCACCACCCCGTCCTCGTCCACTACGCGGCGGCGCGCGTCGAAGATGTTGTCGGCCTTGAGCGAGACCCGCAGGCCCTTGAGCCAGCCCTCGTCCTTGTCGAACACCTCGCCGAGATCGGCGAAGAGCCGCAGGTCGAGGGTCGCAAGATCGTCGAAGAACAGGTCGCTCGATCCGGGCAGCCCGCTGCCGTTGAGCCGCGCCTTTCCGGTGTATCGGCCCGACAGCCGCAGTCCGTAGCCTTGCCAGAACAGGCCGCCCTCCACCCGCGCGGAGTTCTCGGCAATTGCGCCGCCGCCCAGCACGTCGCCGGCGAGCTGGTCGAACAGCGGCCCACCGTCTGCCAACAAGATCTCGTTTTCGAGCGCACGATCGAAATTGACGCTGAAGAAATAGCGTGGTCGCTTGTCCTCATCGTCGCCGCCGCGGTTAAAAGGGTTCATCCCACCGCGTCGCCCGCCACTTCGGCTGGCCTGACCTTCCGTCTGTGCGCCATCGGCAGAACACATCCGCTCGCGCAGCGCCTTGAGCCGCTCGGGGTCGATCCCCCCATCCTCGTTCCTTAGCCGAGCCAGCATGGCCTCCGGCAAGCCATCAAGCTGAGGCGGATCGACGCAGATGGCCGTGCGCATGGCGGCGAATCGTTCACTGCCCTGCTCTGCGCCCTCTCCGCAAAAACGATCCCGCGCAGCGGCGATCTTTTCCGGATCGGGATTGCCGCTGTCGTCCAGCAGGCGTGCGCGGAACTGTTCGGGGATCTGCGAGAGGTCGGGCATCTCGCCTTGCGGCAAGTCGCAGAAAGCCTTGCGCAGCCCTTCCATGCGCGCCGGGTCGAAGTCGCCACGCGCGCTTGCCCCACCCTGCGATTCACGTTGTCCCCCTCCGCGCTCGGAACGCTCCTCGCGCTCCGGTGCCTTGCCGATCTGGCCGCGCGCGTTGAACCCGATCGACAAAATGCGGCTGCGCGTCTCGAACAAAGTAATCGGCCGTCGATCGACCGCCAGCAAGTCTCCATCGGCATCGCGCGTCACGCGGTCAGGAAAGGCTTCCTCGAACGCCGCGCTGAATCCGGGCGTCGAAGTGACATCGTTCGAGCGATTGATCCCGTATTCGACATTCAGTCGTGCATCCTCCCAAAATGGCAGGCGCCAATTGCCGGAGAACTTCCAGTCCGACTGCGTCTCCGCGACAAGGTTCGGATTGCCGCCGGTGACCAGGGTGACCAGCTCGGTCGCCCCGCTGGCATAGTCGAACACCGGCACGTTGAACTCGTCGATCCGCGGGCTGCCGAGATTGGTCAGGCTCGGCGCGACTTCGCGGCGGAAATAGGTCGCGCCCAGCGTCAGATTCTCGAACGGCCGCCAAGTTGCGCCTGCCGTCCAGTCGGTCAGCACGCCAAAGTCGGACAGTTCGTCGATCCCCGCGGACAGGTTCAGGCTGAGATCGCCAATGGCGCCCAGCGCTCCGTCGCGTTCGGCGATGGGCACGGCGAGATTGATGCCGCCGTCGACCCGCCTGCGAGTGAGCGACAGATCAGTGTCGGAGCGGGTATCGGCGCTCTCGATGCGCTTCCAGTCGAGACCCGCATCCAGGGTCACGGCCACGTCGCCGGCCGGAAGCGTGACCGGATAGCCGGTCAGGGTGGCGTTGTTGGTAATGCTGTAGGTCTTGCTGTCGGCGACATCGAAGCCCGACGCGTCGAAGCGGTCGATTTGCGTCTCGCCATTCGTGAAAACGGCGTCGGAAATGAAATTGGCTTTCCAGTCGCCGAACGCGGAATTGAAGGTCCCGCCGAGCGAGATTGTGTCGGTTTCGCTTCGCCGTTCGAGCGGTGTCAGCCCATCGTTCGCCAGCCCAGAAAGACTACGGCTGCGGTCGCGGTTGAGGGTGGCGTTCAGGCTGATGGAATCGCCGCTCTCCATGAAGGCGCGCGCATAATTCGCGGTCAGCTCGCCAGCCCAGGTGTCGGACATCAGCGAGCGGAAAGGGGCTTCGTCTTCGCGCCCTTCGATGGCGAGCCCGCGCTCCGCCTCGGTGAGCAGGCTGCGATCCTCGACTTCGGCATTGAAGTTGACCCGAGCTTTCTCGCCTATCCGCAGATAAGTGAGTTCCTGCTCATTATAGGAATAGCCGCCGCGCGAAGGCTGCTCGTATTCGACCTCCGCAGTGACGCTCTGGAAATTGGGTTTGAGGATGATGTTCACCACGCGCTGGTCGGGGGAGTAGCCGAAGCGCTGGGCCACTTCTTCCGGAAACACCTCGATCTTGGCGACGGACTCCGGCGGATAGGAGCGGAATTCGCGCCAGCTCGACACGCGGATCCCGTTGATCAGGAACACCGGCCGCCCGCCGCCGCGGCTGCCGCGGGCCCCGCTACTGGTGGCAGGCTGGATCGCTTCGATAATGTCGGCGATCGAACCGCCACCGAAAGCCGCGATGTCTTCCTCGTCATACTCGGCGATGGGTGGCTGATCCACGATCAGCTGGCCGCGAATGCGCGTGCTGGTGACGACGATCGTGTCGTCGTCATAGTCCGGCTCCTCGGCCTCCTGCGCGTCGATAGCGGGCTCCTGCGCTATCTCCGCCGCTTCTTGTGCGAGGCCAATATTCGCCGAGACAAGCGCGGCGAGCGAGACGGTAATGGCAAGGCAATGCTTCAAGGGATCAGCTTTCGTATTTCGATGTAACCGCCCCTCTCTTCCGTCAGTGTCGGAAACCCTTCACCGTTACAACCGGCGATCACGTATCGGATTGTAACCGGTCGAAGCGCATCCCACATTGGTCGGACAGCGGCCCCTTGGCGCGGCGACGAGCGCCGAGGCTTCCCTTTTCGCAGGCTTCCCGCTACAGGGCGCGACCACCAAACTTCACTCAGATACGGATAGACAGACTGCATGGCCAAAGAAGAACTCCTCGAAATGCGCGGCAAGGTGGTCGAGCTGCTGCCGAACGCGATGTTCCGGGTAGAGCTCGAAAACGGCCATGAGGTGCTTGGGCACACTGCCGGCAAGATGCGCAAGAACCGCATCCGCGTGCTGGTGGGCGACGAAGTGCTGTGCGAACTGACACCCTACGACCTCACGAAGGCGCGCATCACTTACCGCTTCATGCCCGGCCGTGGTGGGCCGGGTCAGGGCCCCGGCCCGCAGTAAGCGCGCGTGAGCTCGCCAAGGCTCATCCTCGCATCGGCAAGTCCCCGCAGGCGCGAGCTTATCGCGCGCCTCGGCGTGACGCCGGACGCCATTGCTCCCGCCGATATCGACGAGACGCCGCACAAGGCCGAACTGCCGCGCGACTATGCCAGGCGCATGGCGCGCGAGAAGGCCGAAGCGGCCGCATCGGATGATGGCTTCGTGCTGGCGGGCGACACGGTCGTCGCCGCAGGCCGCCGCATCCTGCCCAAGGCGGAGGACGAGGCGACAGCCCGCCAATGTCTCGAACTGCTCTCCGGCCGCCGCCACCGCGTCCTCTCGGCCATCGCCCTACGTGCGCCCGACGGCACCATGCGCGAGCGGTTGAGCGAAACGGTGGTGCTGTTCAAGCGCCTCTCTGCAGAAGAGATCGACGCCTACCTCGCCAGCGGCGAATGGGACGGCAAGGCGGGAGGCTACGCGATTCAAGGCATTGCGGAGGGCCTGATCAGCCGCATTCAGGGAAGCCATTCTGGCGTGGTCGGGTTGCCGCTGTATGAAACACGCGCAATGTTAAAGGCGGCGGGGTTCGACATTGCCTGAGACTGGGCCGGAGTGGCTCGTCGAGCATGGCATCGGGGAGACGCGCGCGCTGTTGATGGATGGCGACAAGCCCGTCGCCGCAAAATTGCGTTGGCCGGGCGAGCTTGTTCCTGGCGAAGTCTTCGAAGCCAAACTGCTCCGCAAATCGGGATCGCGCGGTGTGGCCCTACATCCGTCGGGCCGAGAGGTGCTTGTCGATCGCCTGCCGCGCGACGCGAGCGAAGGTTCTCAACTCTCGCTTATGATCACGCGCGCCGCCATCACCGAACGCGGTCGCTTCAAGCTCGCGGCTGCCAGACCGACGTCGGCAACATCCACATCGACAGACAGTCCGATCGAAGCCGGAAAACCCGTCCGGAGTTTTCCCGACGGTGCGTGGGAGGACATCTGGCACGCTGCATCCTCCGGCGAAGTGAAATTCAGCGGCGGATCGCTGCTCTTCGCCGTAACGCCGGCGATGACCCTGATAGACATCGACGGCGACCTCTCGCCGCGCGAGCTTGCGCTCGCCGCCGTGCCGGAAATCGCGCGCTGGCTGCCGCTGTTCGACCTCGGCGGGTCCATCGGGATCGACTTCCCCACCCTCGAAGCCAAGGCGGACCGCAAAGCGGTGGACGCAGCATTGGAACACGCGCTTGCGGACTGGCCCCACGAGCGCACCGCCATGAACGGCTTCGGCTTTGTCCAGGTCGTCGCGCGGCTCGAAGGCTCCTCGCTGCTCCATCGCTTTGCCACTTCGCGCATCGGCATGGCCGCGCGCACGGCGCTGCGTCGGGCGGAAATGGTCGAGGGGCCGGGCATGACCCTTCTGACGGTCCATCCCGCGCTGAAAGCCAAGCTCAAGCCCGAATGGCTTGCGGAGCTCGAACGCCGCACCGGTCGCCCGACGCGCGTCGAAACCGATCCCGGTCTTGCGATCGAGGCGGCGCAGGCCCAGATCGTGCCGCATGACTAAGCCAGCCAAGCCCTGCCCGATCTGCAAGAAAGCCCGCAGCGAGGAATTCAGCCCGTTCTGCTCCAGCCGCTGCCGCGATCGCGACCTGTCGAAATGGTTCGGCGACGGTTATAGTGTGGCCGGTCGCCCCGCTCTGCCCGAAGAAATCGCGGCGGAAGTGACGGGCGCGCAGGAAGACTGAATTCCCCCCTTGCCAAGGAGCGCCAGCTTCGCCATAGGCGCGCTCTCATTGCTCGCGGGGCCTTGTCCGGTCCTTTTGCCGAAGCAGTGTGCCCGGGTAGCTCAGTGGTAGAGCAGACGATTGAAAATCGTCGTGTCGGTGGTTCGACTCCGCCCCTGGGCACCACTTCGCTACCCGAGCGATTTCAGCATGTCCGTGACTGCATTCACGCTCTCGCTCAGCGCCGCCAGATCGCGCGGACGGGTCAGGCGATAGACCGGGGCGTGCGACACAATTTGCGCCGCGATGGCTCCCTGCTGCGCCCATAGGCCCATCTCCTCCAGCGCTTCGGGCCGGTAGATCGTCCCGGCAAGCACCGCCGCCAGTGCCGCACCGCCGGTCAGCCGATCCAGCGCGAGTTCGCTTCCGCTTTGGAGCACCACGATCGCGTCGAGCGGCATGGCTCCCACGCCCGCATGGTGCGTGGCAACCCGGCAGTGAAACTTGTCGTCGCGCAGCCAGTCCCTCACGATGATCCGGTCTCGCCAGCCGAGATGGTCGATCGCCTGGCTCCAAAGTTTCAATCGGCTGCTTGACGGATAGACATGTGCGGCATTCTCGCCCGGTGCCGCACGGCTGAGATCGTCTGCCACCAGCGTCGCGCCGCTGGCGATCATCGCCGCCGCCATGGTGCTCTTGCCCTCACCCGCCTCACCGCAGAAGATTACGCAGCGGCCGCCCAGTTCGACCGCGCTGCCGTGCCACATCGCGTGCCCGCGCTGGTAACCTAGCAAGCCCCAAGCGCTGCCGAGGGTGAACAGCTGCAACTCGCGTGGATCGGCGCTAAGCGAGGGATGCAGCAGGATGCGCCGCCCTTCCTGAACCTGCCACCCGCCAACCCCGTCCACTGCGAACCGCACGCCATGCTCGCCGATGCCGGTGCGGCCGTCGCTCGGACAATCGGGACATGGTTCATCTGACAGCGTTATCGCGATATCCGGCTCGCCCTCGTCATCGGTACGAAACGCTTCCCACGCCTCGAGCTCGATCTGCGAGCCGACGAGCAGGCCGGAATGGCGATAGCGCCACGGCAGGACAGGACTTCCCATCATGCGGAACCCCTGCCCGCGCCGCACGCTTTGACCATCGAACCGAACAAAAAGGAATCCCCCATGACCCGCATCCTCGTGCTCTATTATTCGTCCTACGGCCACACTGCCAAGATGGCAGAGGCAATTGCCGAGGGCGTGCGCGAGGCGGGCGCCGAGGCGGCGGTACGTCACGTGCCCGAAACCGCTCCGCAGGAAGTGGTGGAGAGCGCCGGTTTCCAGCAGATGGAAGGCCATGAATGCATCGGCGGGCCGGACGAACTGGCGGAGTACGACGGGATCATCGTCGGCAGCCCGACCCGCTATGGCCGGATGAGCAGCCAGATGGCGGCCTTCTGGGACCAGACCGGCGGACTATGGCAGAAGGGTGCGCTGATCGGCAAGGTCGGCGCAGCCTTTACCTCCACCGCGAGCCAGCATGGCGGGCAGGAGACGACGCTGTGGTCGATCCTCAACAATCTGCTGCACATGGGCATGACGGTGGTCGGTCTCGATTACGGTTTCGAAGGACTGGTCGGCGTCGACGAGGTCAAGGGCGGCGCGCCCTATGGTGCCACCACGATCGCCGATGGCGACGGATCGCGCCAGCCGAGCAAAGTCGAACTCGATGGTGCGCGCTATCTCGGCAAGCGGGTAGCGAACACGGCAGCGAAACTTTGCGGCTGAGGGTTGTGCTGGCGTGATGCCGCGCTAACCCCTCCGGGATGCACGAGACAGCCAGCAGTGCGCTATCCGCCTTCGAGCTTGCCGCAATCCTCGTGGTTGCCTCGGCCCTGCTGGGTTGGCTCAACCATCATTTCATCAAGCTGCCGCATGTCATCGGGTTGACGGTCATGGGCGCGTTGGCGGCGATCGTGTTGACGGCAGTCGACGCAGTCGTGCCAGGCATCACGCTGGACGACTGGGTGACCGAGACGCTCCAGCAGCTCAATTTCACCGAAACACTGCTGCAGGGGATGCTGAGCTTCCTGCTTTTCGCTGGTGCCTTGCATGTCGATCTCGACCGACTGAAGGTCGCATGGCTGCCGGTCCTCCTGCTATCCACAGTGGGTGTTCTTGTTTCGACCGTGCTGGTCGGACTCGCCATGTGGGGCGTCGGCATGCTGCTCGCTCTGCCGATCGCGCCGATCTGGTATTTCGTTTTCGGCGCGCTGATCGCCCCGACCGATCCGGTGTCGGTGCTCGGCGTGCTGAAGGAAGAGAACGTCCCCGCATCGCTCCAGAGCGCAGTTGCGGGCGAAAGCCTGTTCAACGACGGCGTGGGCATCGTGGTCTTCATCATCCTGTTGGGCGCGGCGGTGAGCGGCAATGAATTCTCCCTGTCCGAAGGCGCACGGCTGTTCGCGATCGAAGCGGGCGGCGGGATCCTGGTAGGGCTGCTGTTCGGCTGGATCGGCTATCGCGCGCTCGCCAGCATGGATGAATATACGCTCGAGGTACTGATCACGCTGGCGGTGGTGATGGGCGGCTATGCGCTGTGTTCCTATCTCCACATCTCCGGCCCGCTGGCGATGGCGGTGGCCGGGCTGCTGATCGGCAACCAGGGGGTTACCTACGCAATGAGCGACGTGACGCGCGACTATGTCGTGAAGTTCTGGGAGCTGGTGGACGAGCTGCTCAATTCGGTCCTGTTCCTGCTCATCGGGCTGGAAATGATTGTGCTGACCGTCGGCTTCGATGAAGCGGCGCTGGCCTTGGTCGCTATCCCGATCACCTTGGCAGCGCGGGCGATCGGGATCCTCATCTCGACCAAGGCCATCCCCGCCGCGCGCTTGCAGGACAAGGGCGCAGGCCGCGTGCTGTGGTGGGGCGGATTGCGCGGCGGCATCTCTATCGCGCTCGCCTTGTCTCTGCCGCCCGGCGAGACGCGCGACCTGATCCTCGCCGCGACCTTCGCTGCGGTGCTGTTCAGCGTCCTGGTACAGCGCGCCACGCTAGGCCGGCTGATCGAGAAGCTGAAGCGCGATCATGCTCCGGCAGTCGAAGAAGACGCCCCAACTGTCCACTGATTGCTTTAGCTGGGCCGCTTCTGTATGCGGCTTGCCGAACGCCCCGGGCAGCGGTCGCATCCGATTCCGCCACCGGGGCGCAGGCTTTTTTAAGCGCGAAGGAACAGCTGCATGGCACGTCGCCGCCAGATTTACGAAGGCAAGGCCAAGATCCTCTACGAGGGTCCCGAACCCGGCACGCTGATCCAGTATTTCAAGGACGATGCGACCGCCTTCAACGCCCAGAAGAAGGGCACGATCAACGGCAAGGGCGTGATCAACAACCGCATCAGCGAATTCGTGTTCACCCGCCTCAGCCATATCGGCATCCCGACGCATTTCATCCGCCGCCTCAACATGCGCGAGCAGCTGATCCGCCAGGTCGAGATCATCCCGCTCGAAGTGATCGTGCGCAATGTCGCGGCGGGCTCGCTCAGCAAGCGCCTCGGCATCGAGGAAGGCGAGCTGCTGCCGCACACGCTACTCGAATATTGCTACAAGGACGACAGCCTCGGCGATCCGCTGGTGTCCGAAGAGGAGATCGCCTGCTTCAACTGGTGCAGCCACGAAGAGCTGCAGGACATGGCCAGCATGGCGATCCGCATCAACGACTTCCTGTCCGGAATGTTCGCCGCGATCGACATCAAGCTGGTCGATTTCAAGCTCGAATTCGGCCGCATCTGGGACGGCGATTACAGCCGCGTGATCCTGGCCGACGAGATCAGCCCCGACGGCTGCCGCCTATGGGACATCAACACCGGCGAAAAGCTCGATAAGGACCGCTTCCGCCGCGACCTCGGCGGGGAGAGCGAGGCCTATCAGGAAGTCGCCCGCCGCCTGAAGCTGCTGCAGGACGACGATAACGGCCCCGGCGAAGTGCTCGACATGAGCGCGCACCGCAGCCGCTTGCGCTCCCCGGTAAAACCCAAGAAATAGGCATAGGACGCACGCACTATTGCGGCGCGCTCCGCTTGCGGCGCGGCGATTTTGCCTTAGGCTGACGTCCGGACTTGCCGCTGTTGCGGCGCAATCGGGACGCATTTCATGAACAGCCTCACCCCGCGCCGGCGCATTGCCGGCCTGCCCCTGCTCGCTCTGGCAGCCGCGACCTGCCTTATGCCTGTGCATTCAGCTGCGCAGGAAAGGGAACAGGCCGCTGAGGTCCAAATCGAGCCGAGCACCGTCACTGGCTGGAACTTTCCCGTCTACGACATCCCCGCCGACCCCGCCGTGCGCTTCGGCACGCTCGACAACGGCCTGAAATACGCGATCATGCGCAATGCGACGCCGCAGAACGAGGTGGTGCTGCGCATGCGCTACGACGTCGGCTTCATCGACGAACTCGACGGAGAGCTAAACGCCGCGCACTTCATCGAGCACATGGCCTTCAACGGGTCGACCAATGTGCCCGAGGGCGAGATGATCAAGCTGCTCGAGCGCGAGGGGCTGAAATTCGGCGCCGACACCAATGCCTCGACCGGCTTCGACGAGACGATCTACAAGCTGGCCCTGCCCCGCAATGACGAGAGACTCATCGATACCGGCCTGATGCTGATGCGCGAGATCGGCTCGGAGCTGACCATCACGCAAGGCGCGGTCGATCGTGAGCGCGGCATCCTGCAATCGGAAATCCAGACCCGGAACAGCTATCAGGCCCGCAACGCCCGCACGTCCTTCGAATTGCTCGCGCCGGATACGCTTTACGCCACGCGCTATCCCGGTCCCGATGGCGCCGGCCCCACCGCCACGGTGACCGCCGAGCAATTGCGCGCGATGTACGAGCGCTATTACCGGCCGGACAATGCCACGCTGGTGATCGTAGGCGATGTCGATCCCGACATGATCGAGGCCAAGATCCAGGAGCGCTTCGCTGACTGGCAGAAGCCGGAGGAGCCGCTATTCGTGACCGATGTCGGCATGATCAATTTCGAACGCGCTCCCGCAGCGACCAATTTCGTCGATCCGGCAATCGACTATATCGTCGAGATCACCCGCCAGTCGCCTTACGTCGAGCGCCCCACGACCGTTGCCGAGGCGCGCCGGGCATTCCAGATCGGCGTCGCCTCGCAGGTCATCAACCGCCGTTTGCGGAAGCTGGCGCTTTCACCGGAATCGCCTGTCCTGCGCGCGGGCATGCGGATTGCCGATTTCCAGGATGTCGCGGTGCACGCAGGCGTCACCGTCTACGCCCGCGAGGATCGCTGGGACGAAGCGCTCGCCGCCGGGGAGCAGGAAATCCGCCGCGCGCTCGAATACGGCTTCACCGCCAGCGAGATCACGGAAGCGCTGACCAATCTCGATACGGCGCTGAAGAACGGCGCCGAGCGGCAGGCGACGCGGCCCAGTGCGACGCTGGCGAATAGCCTCATCACAACGCTATCCGACGAGCGGCCCTTCGTGACGCCGGCAACCCGGTACGACGTGTTCCAGCAGATCCGCCCGGAACTGACAGCGGAGGCGGTCCATGCGACCTTCAGGCAAGCCTTCACTGGGTCAGGCCCGCTCATTCTCGTAGCGTCGAAAGCGCCGGTCGAGGGGGGCAAGGATGCGATCCTCGAAGCCTATGAGGCGGCGCAAGAGGTCGCGGTGACGGCGCCGGTCGAGGAGGCGACGTCTGACTTCGCCTACACCGATTTCGGTACGCCGGGCACCGTGGTGGCGGACGAGCGGATCGAAGATCTCGGCTTTCGCGCGCTGACGTTCGACAACAACGTGCGGCTCAATCTCAAGCCGACCGACTTCAAGGACAATGAAGTCCGTTTCCACGTCCGTATCGGTGCGGGAGAGCTTGGCTACGGGCTGGACCAGCCGGGCGCGACGATGATGCTGAATTCGGTCTACGGACTTGCAGGGCTGGAGCAGCACGGTTTCGAGGAGCTGCGCCGCATCCTGGCGGGACGGAACGTCAGTCTCGGCATCGCCTCCGCAACCGATCACTTCCATGCCGCAGGCACCACCAAGGCAGCCGATTTCGAACGCCAGATGGAAGTCACCGCGGCCTATCTGACTGCACCGGGGTATCGCCCCGAAGCCGGGGCCCGGTGGAACGCGATCATCCCGCCCTTCATCGCGCAAACCGACGCCTCGCCGATCAACGTCTTCCGCAACGAGGTTCGCCGCGTGATCGCCGGAGGGGACAAGCGCTTCGGCACGCTGGACGAGCAGGAATTGCTCGGGCTGACGCTCAACGACCTGCGCGCCGCCGTAGCGCCGGGGCTCGAACAGGGTGCGATCGAGATCGCCGTGGTCGGCGATTTCGAAGAGCAGCAGGTGATCGACGCCGCCGCGCGGACCTTCGGAGCCTTGCCGGAGCGGCCCGAGGCGCTCCGCGACTACCCCGATGCACGGCAGGTTTCCTTCCCTGAAGACCGCAGCCTGCGCACGCTCTACCACAAGGGCGAGGCCGACCAGGGCCTGGTCCACGTGGCATGGCCGACCGATGACGACGACAACCACAAGGAAGAGATTACCGGACAGCTCGCCGCCGCGATCATCAGCCTGAGACTGACGGAGAAGCTGCGCGAGGAGCTCGGCGCGACCTATTCGCCCGAAGCCTATTCCAGCATGTCGAGCGTGTTCGATGGCTTCGGCTATCTCGGTGCGCTGGCGATCGTCGAACCGTCGAAGCAGGCATTGGCCTTCGACGCGATCGACGAGATTGCAGCCGAAATGCGCGACACTGCCGTGGACGACGACCTGCTGGCGCGCGCCCGCAATCCGCTTGTCGAACGCATCGCCAAGCGGCGGCGCGAGAACAGCTATTGGGTCGGCGCGCTCGAAAGCGCCCAGCTCCGCGCCGACCGCCTCGACCGCATTCGCCGTTACGAGCCACTGTTGCGCGAAATTACCGCCGCCGACATCCAGGCTTTCGCGCAGCGCTACCTGGCCGCCGAGGGCGTGCTGCGCATTGCCGTGGTCCCGGAAGGCAGCGGCGAGTAGGTCTGGCGGACAGCAAAAAGGCCGGGAAGGTATTCACCCTCCCGGCCCTTTCCCCCGTGACGATTTCGATCAGTAGCGGACGCGGGCCGACACGCCGAACACGCGTGGGTCGTTCACGAAACCGGTGTTGTTGTTGAAATCGATGCCGCCCTTCACATTGTCGGCGTCGGTGATGTTGCGCACGAAGGCCGCGACTTCGAGGCTGCCATCGGTTCGGGCATAGCCGACGCGCAAGCCGCCTTCGATCTGGTTGTTCGCGTTGAACTCCTCGCTTTCGTAGAGGAAGAAGTTCGTCGCGCCCTGATAAGCCCAGTCGGTGAAGGCGAAGATTTCGCCACCATTGCCGATCGGGACACCGTAGCGTGCGGTTACGTCCGCGATCCATTCGGGCGCATTGGGGAACGGGTTGCCGTCCACCAGCGCGCGGGTCGTGCCGGACAGGACGACGGTCGGATCGACGACGGTGCACTGCGCGCAGATGCCGACGGCGAGGTTTTCATCCTGGATCTTGGTGTCGTTCCAGCTGAGGCCGGCCGTAATCAGGAAGTCGGGCGTCACCTGGATGGCGCTGTCGAGCTCGAAGCCGAGGCCGCGGCCCTTCTCCGCATTGACCAGATGCACGAGGTTGCCCGCGCCGCCGACGGCAGAGAACTGCGGATCCTCGATCGTGTAGTAATAGACCGCGCCGTTCAGGCGCACGCGGCGATCGGCCAGCTCGGACTTGAAGCCGATTTCGTAGCTGGTGATCTTCTCCGACAAAGCGATCGAGGGCGGCGCGCCGAAGGCAACGTCGCGGCCCTGGATGGTCGGTGCGCGGAAGCCGTTGGCGACGCGGGCGAAAACGCTGGCATCGTCGCTCACGTCGAGGAAGGCGGCGAGGTCCCAGCTAAGGCGCGAGTCCTCGACTTCGCGATATTGCAGGCCGGGGCCGGAGATGAAGGATGGCGAAGTCACGCCGAATTGCTTCTCGTCATCGGTCCAGCGCAGGCCGCCGGTCAGCTTGAGAACATCGGTCACCTGCGCCGATAGCTGGCCGAATACCGCCCAGCTATCGTTTGTGTGGCGGACCGTCACCGAAGGCGGGAAGTCGAAGCCGACGGTGGTTACGTTGAAGTCGCTTTCGAACACGAACATCCCGACCTGCCAGTCCAGCGTGCCGCCGGTGTCGGAGGCCAGCCGAACCTCGTGGGTGAACTGGTCCAGCTCGATCGAGTCCTGCGTGTCGGAGGGGAACGGGATGAAGCCCGGTCCGCTCACCGGCAGGAAGGCCGCGCCGAAGCCGCCGTCGATATCGCCGCGGCTGGAACCCTCGCTGTTGGCCCAGGAGGTGATGCTGGTGACGGTGGCGAAATCGGCATCGTAATCGACGCGGATGGTCGCGATGTCGGCCTCGTATTGCGCCTGGTTGCCCGCGCCCGCGTCGTAGAACACGGTCTTGCGGTCGTAATTCTCGTTCAGCTCGTTATCGCCCGGCCCAAGGATATTGGCGCGGAATAGCGTCGAGGTGCCTTCGAGGTCGCGCAGCTGGTACGAACCCAGGATGCTCAGCCGATCGGTCGGCGTCAGCAGCAGCTGGATGCGACCTGCGAGTTCGTCATAGGCGCCATAGGCATCCTCTTCGCCGGTGAAGCCGTTGTCGATGTAATCGCCGCGGCTCTGCCACAGGCCCGACACGCGGACCGAGGCGATATCCGCCAGCGGCACGGTGATGCCGGCATCGAGCGAGATGGAATCGAAACTGCCATAGCTGATCGAGCCCTGCGCTTCGAAGGTGTCGCCGGGGCGCACGGTGTCGATCTTGACGATGCCGGCAGGCGTGTTGCGACCGAACAGCGTACCCTGCGGGCCGCGCAGCACTTCGATGCGCTCGATATCGAAGATCGGGAAGCTCTTGAGGGTCACGTTTTCGAGGACGACATCGTCCATCACCACAGACACCGGCTGCGACGCGGCAAGGTCGAAGTCTGTATTGCCGAGGCCGCGAATGTAGAAGCGCGGGGCGGCACGCCCGTTCGAGCTTTCGACGAACAGGCCGGGCACACGTGCGGCGAGTGCGGTGACTTCAGCACCGGCGTCGAAGATGGTCTTCACCGTGTCGGCATCGAGCGTGGCGGCGGAGACCGGCACGTCCTGGAGGTTCTCTTCGCGGCGGTTGGCGGTCACGACGATCGTGTTGAGCTGGCCATAGCCCTGCTGTTCGGCGCCGGTCGGCTCGTCCTGCGCGAAAGCGGGCTGCGAAGCGGCGGCGGCGAGCGCCACCAGGCTTGTACCGAACAGGCGGCGGGCACGAACGCGATGGGTCATGGAAAGGTCCTGCTTGATCCCCGCGCGATCCTCGCGAGGCGTTTGGAGGGAAAGGTCGAATACGACCTGCCACTCCATAGCCGATTCACCGGCCATTCGGGTGCTGCAATTGCGAGATGCGTCACCAATCTGTAATCTATGTTGCATCGCGGCTACAGAGTATGTCGCCGGAACAACGTCGCGATACGGCAAAAGCCTTCCCCTCATCTTGAAGTGCCGCGCGCTTCGCGGCATAGGCGCGCGCACACTCGCGCTAGCGAAAGGCAGCTCATGAAAATCCGCGTTCTCGTCAGTCTCAAGCCCGGCGTGCTCGATCCGCAGGGCCGCGCCGTGCATCACGCGCTGGAAGGGCTCGGCTTCGAAGGCGTGGAGGATGTCCGCATCGGCCGCACGGTCGAACTCGATGTGGCAGACGGCACCAGCGACGAAGCGCTGGATGAAATGTGCCGCAAGCTGCTCGCCAATACGGTGATCGAGAATTACCGCATTGAGAAGGTCGGCTGATGTCTTTCCGCGCCGCCGTCATCACATTCCCCGGCTCAAACTGCGACCGCGACATGGCGGTGGCGATCGAGCAGGTGTCCGGCAGCGCGCCGCTGCGCGTCTGGCATGGCGATGCGGAC
The DNA here is from genome assembly GCF_051195295.1 of Qipengyuania sp. 902. Taxonomy (NCBI): domain Bacteria; kingdom Pseudomonadati; phylum Pseudomonadota; class Alphaproteobacteria; order Sphingomonadales; family Erythrobacteraceae; genus Qipengyuania; species Qipengyuania sp. 902. The sequence continues at coordinate 224,125 of NZ_JBNJLJ010000003.1, forward strand.
CTGCCCGACGGGCTCGATTTCATCGCCCTGCCCGGCGGCTTCTCTTACGGCGATTACCTGCGGTCGGGCGCGATGGCGGCGAACAGCCCGATCATGCGCTCGGTCAAGGCCGCGGCGGATCGCGGCGTTCCGGTGCTGGGCGTATGCAATGGCTTTCAGGTCCTGACCGAGGCCGGCCTGCTGCCCGGCGCGCTGATGCGCAATGCCAGCCAGCATTTCATTTGCCGCACCGTCCCGCTCAAGGTCGAGAACGCGCAATCGCTGTTCACGAGCGGCTATGAGGCGGGCGAGACGATCAACATCCCGGTCGCGCATCACGACGGCAATTACTTCGCCGACGACGAAACGCTCGACCGCATCGAAGGCGAAGGCCGCGTCGCCTTCCGCTATGCCGAGAATTGCAACGGATCGCGCCGCGATATCGCCGGCGTCCTCAACGCCGAGGGCAACGTCCTCGGCATGATGCCGCATCCCGAACGTGCGATTGAGCCTGCGCATGGCGGAACCGACGGGCGCAGGCTATTCGAAGCGGCAATCAAGGCTTTCGCCTGACGCTCTAGGCCCGCTTGCGGATAGACTCCGAATTGCTTCGCACGAACAGCATCCGCACATCGGTGGCAGGCATGGGGCGGCCGAAGTGATATCCCTGGATCTTGTTGCAGCGCAGGCTGCGGATCATCTCGGCTTCTTCCTCGTTCTCCACGCCCTCTGCCGTCGTGGTCATGCCGAGGCTCTCCGCCATGGCGACCACTGCGCGGATGATGGCGAGCGATTCCCGGCTCTGCTGCGCTGCGCCTTGCACGAAGCTGCGATCGACCTTGATGGTCGAGAACTTGAGTTTGCGAAGGTAGCCGAGCGAGGAATAGCCGGTCCCGAAATCGTCCAGCGCGACCGAGCAGCCGAGCGCCATGCACTGCTCCAGCGCCTTGCGAGCCACGCTCGCATCGCGCAGGAAGATGCTCTCGGTCACTTCGATCTCGAGCCGTTTAGGGTCGAGGCTGCTATGCGATAGCGCCTGCACCACAGTCGCAGCGAAGTCGGGCTCCAGCAATTGCTCTGGCGAGACGTTGATGTTGACCTTGACGTGAGACGGCCAGTTGCCCGCCGCCTCCTTGCAGGCCTCCTGCATCACCCAAGTGCCGATCGGCACGATCAGCCGCGTGTCTTCTGCCAGCGGGATGAACTTGCCGGGGCTGACGAAGCCATGCTCGCTGCTATTCCAGCGAACCAGGGCCTCGAAGCTGACGACCTTTTCGGTCTTGGCATCGACCACCGGTTGGTAGTGGAGCAGCATTTCCCCACGCTCCAGCGCCTTGCGGAGCGAAAACTCCAGCTGGCGCTTCTCTTCCGCGTTGGCGTGGAGCGACGGTTCGTAATCGCAATGCTCGGCTCCGCCTGCATCCTTCGCGCGATAAAGCGCGAGGTCGGCATTGCGCAGCAACTCCTCGACCGTCTTGCCATCGCGCGGACCCACGGCCGAGCCGACGCTGGCGCCGACATAGAGGATCTGGTTTTCGATCTGGTATGGCTCTGACAGCTGTTCGATAACGGCGCGTGCGAGACGGTCGATGCGCTTTCGATCGGAAGCATCGCGGATGACGATGGCGAATTCGTCCCCACCCAGGCGGCCACAGATCTCGCCTTCACCCGTCAGGCTTTTCAGGCGACCGGCAACTTGCGCCAGCAACTGGTCTCCGACGAGATGGCCGAGGGAATCATTGACCGACTTGAACCGATCCAGATCGATCATCAGGAAGGCGCAGCGCGTGCGCCAGTGCGCGGCATATTCCAGCGCTTCGCCCAGCGATTCATTAAGCAAGAGGCGGTTCGGCAACTGCGTGAGCGTATCGTAGCGGGCGAGGAAGGCGATCTTGTCGGATGACTCGCGTTGCTCGGTCACGTCGGAGCCGACGCCGCGGAAGCCGATGAACTTGCCCGCCTCGTCGAGCATCGGGGTGCCGGAAATCTCCCACCAACGCTCCGCGCCGCGGATATTCACCCGAATGACCAGCTCCGAAAAGGGTTCCTTGCGTTTCAGTTTCTCGGCGAATTCACGCAGCCCATCGGAATCGGCGACTCTATCCAGGTCGCGGCCCGAAATGAGGTCGAAGAACAGCTTGCCCTCGGCATCCTCGGCGCTGCAGCCCAACGCGAAGGCGAAGCGCGGCGATACCGACTTCAGGCGGCGGCGCGGATCGATCTGCCACAGCCAGTCGGCCTGGTTTTCCTCGAATTCGCGCAGGAGCATGGAGACGACTTCGCTCTTTTCGAATACGGCGGTTTCGTTGAGTCGACCGGTCACGGCAACGCGCGCATTCTCGATCGTGCCGAAGACCGCAATTAGCATCGTGAAGCCGATCACCATGGTTAGCAGCCAGTCGCCTCCCAGCAAGGCGGCAAACAGACCGCCCGTCCCCGCCGCGATCGTGAAGGCCATCGAGCCCAAAGGTGCGCTGAAGCGGCTTGCCGCATTGGCAAGGATCAGCACCGCAGGAATGCTCCACACGATCGCTAGCTGGTTGGCTCCGCCGGCTTGGGCGAAGAGCATGAGCCCGATGCCCCAGACGACGCCCTTGGCGGCGCTTGCCACGGCATGGCGCCGCATCTCCCACACGCCATAGTGAATCGTGTCGGCAAAGCGCGCAGACCGATCCTCGTCGGCCGCAAGGAGGACCGCGAAAAACAGCGCAAGACCCCAGGCTCCGATCAGCGCAAGCTCGACTTCGCCCCAAAGGATAAGGGCGACGAGGGCGAATCCGATCGCATGCGAGATGGCGCGTGCCATCATGCGCTTGCTCAACTGGGTGTATTGATAGCCGTGGATACGCGACCACTCGGCACCAGCGGGCGTCGATAGCCCGATAGCTTCCCCAATCGACATTGGTGCGATCCCGTTCGCGGGTAACTTCTCTCGGTCGCTCACCGGGAGACGGTTAACGCGCAATCGTTAGCCGCAGGTAAAGGCTCAATCGATTTTCGTGTAATTACCTGATGTTATCGCAGTTCGTTTTTCCATAAGGAATACAGCGACGAACTCACTCGACCGTGACCGATTTCGCCAGATTGCGGGGTTGATCGACGTCGGTGCCTTTGACGCAGGCGACATGATAGGCGAGCAACTGGACCGGTACGGCGTAAACGAGCGGTGCAATGAGCGGATGCACTTTGGGCATCTCGATTGTCGCCAGGCAGCCTTCGCCGGCCTGTTCCAAACCCTCGCGGTCGGAAATCAGGACCACCTGTCCACCGCGGGCGCGCACTTCCTCCATGTTGGAAACGGTCTTTTCGAACAGCGGACCGGATGGCGCGAGGACGATCACCGGAACATCTTCGTCGATCAACGCGATCGGCCCGTGCTTCATTTCGCCGCTCGCATAGCCCTCCGCATGGATATAGCTGATTTCCTTAAGTTTCAGCGCGCCTTCCAGCGCCATCGGAAAATCGGGGCCGCGGCCGAGATACAGCACGTCGCGCGCGGGGGCGATCAGCGGGGCCATCGCCGCGATGTCGTCGTCGTGATCGAGCGCGGCATTGAGACAGGCGGGAGCCTCGAGCAGGTGAGCGACCACCTCCTGCTCTTCCTCGCGGCTCATGAGGCCTTTCTTCACTGCCATATGCGCGGCCAGCGCGGCGAGCACTGCCAGCTGGCACGTAAATGCCTTGGTCGAAGCCACGCCGATCTCTGGTCCGGCATGGGTCGGCAGCAGCAGGTCGGCTTCACGTGCCATCGAACTGGTCGGCACGTTGACGACAGCGGCGATGGTCTGGCCGGCTTCCTTGCAGTGGCGCAGCGCGGCCAGGGTGTCGGCCGTCTCCCCGCTCTGCGAGATGAAGAGCGACAGTCCACCCTCCTCCAGCACAGGCTCGCGGTAACGGAATTCCGAAGCGACATCGATGTCGACCGGGACGCGCGCGAACTGCTCGAACCAGTATTTCGCGACCATTCCGGCATAATAGGACGTTCCGCAGGCGACGATGGTGACGCGGCGGACGCTGGAAATGTCGAAATCGAACTGCGGTAGTGCGACCGAATTGTCCGACTGGCGCAGGTAGGAGCCGAGCGTCTGCGCGACCACGGTCGGCTGCTCGAATATCTCCTTCTGCATGAAGTGGCGGTAATTGCCCTTCTCCACCGCAGCGGCCGATGCGCCGGAAGTGCGGATTTCGCGTTCGACCACAGCGCCGGTTTCGTCGTGGATCTCCGCCCCCTCGCGCGTGACCACTACCCAGTCGCCCTCTTCGAGATAGGCGATCTGCTGTGTCAGCGGGGCCAGCGCTAGCGCATCCGAACCCAGATAGGTTTCCCCCTCGCCATGGCCGACAACAAGCGGCGAACCACGGCGTGCGCCGATCAGCATGTCCGGATGTTCGCGAAACGCGATGGCGAGCGCAAAGGCACCGCGCAAGCGCGGCAGGACGTTGGCAATGGCTTCCTGCGGGGTGTCGCCTTCCTCGACGCGGGCGGACACGAGATGCGCGACGACTTCGCTGTCGGTGTCGCTTTCCAGCTTGCGACCCTGTTCGGTCAGTTCCGCGCGCAGTTCCTTGTAGTTTTCAATGATTCCATTGTGGACGAGAGCAAGATGCTCGGTGGCATGCGGGTGGGCATTCGTCGCCGTCGGTGCACCATGGGTGGCCCAGCGGGTGTGCGCGATACCGACATCGCCGGGCGCGGGATTGCCGGCGAGAACCTCGACGAGATTGGCGAGCTTGCCTTCCGCCCGTCGCCGGATCAGTTCGCCGCCGTCGACCGTGCAGATACCGGCGCTGTCATAGCCGCGATATTCCATCCGCTTCAGCCCGTCGACGAGCCGATCGGCTACCGCTTCCTTGCCGACAATTCCGATAATTCCGCACATTGCTTACTGTCCCCGCTTTGGCATGGCAGGTGACTTAGCGCTTCTCGCCCCGCATTCAATCGTCTTTGCCCTTCGCTACCACTGGCCGCGCCGCAGGTGTGAAGCGCCAGAGCAAGAGTCCTGCTGCGATGATGATGCCCGCACCGGCCAGCGTCGCCAGATCGGGAATATCGCCGAACCACCACCAGCCCAAGAACGTCGCGACCAGCATCTGGATATAAGTCGTGGGCGCTATGGTGGCCGCACCAGCGCGCATCGTGCCCAGATAGGTCAGCCAATGGGCCGTACTGGCCGTCACTGCGACGACCGCGCAGCGCGCGATGACCGTCCAGTCGGGCATGGTGACGCGCAGTTCGTCCACGCCGGACCAGTGGCCGCCGAGCATCGCTAGCACCAGCCACGGCATGGCAGCGGTCGCGATGAAGGCCTGCATCGACAGCGCGCTTCCCTGCCCGGCGCTTGCCCGATTGGCGACGACCATGAGCGCGAAGAAGCTGGCCGAGGCGAGCGGCAACAGCGCGACCCAGCCGAGCGCGGCGAGATTCGGGCGCAATACCAGCGCGACGCCAGCCAGCGCCACGAGGGAGGCAATCCATACGGCCGGGCGCACTTTTTCTTTCAGCAGAGGCCCGCTCAATAGTGCAACGAACACCGGCGAAACGAACGCCAGCGCCATCGCCGAAGCGAGCGGCATGACGTAAATGGCCGAGAAGAAGCACAGCGAAGCTGCCGCCAGACAGAACCCGCGTGCAGCCTGAAGCCATGGGTGGCTCGGCCTGAAGCCCGCCGGACCTTCGCTTCGCATCAAGAGTGCCGAAAGGGCCACCGCCCCGATTGCAAAGCGCAAGGTTGCCACGGCCAGCGGCGACCATTCGCCCGCCATCGTTTTGATCACCGCATCGCCTACGGACAGGGTCGCGAAACCGGCCGTCGCCAGCAGAATTCCGCGTCTCTCGTCGTCTTGCATAATCGGCCCCGCGGCTTGAACAGCATCGCCGCTAGACAATGTGTCGGTCGGTGACCAGCCGTTAACTCTCCCTCGTCCAGAGATCGTCTGCGCGCCGCATGGTTCGTCCGGCCAAACCGGCCACGCCGCAGTAGTCCATTAGGGAAAAATCAAGGTTTCCAACTTATTCACCACGACGAGAAAGACAGTCCAGGCGATCCTGCGATCGAGGGGCTGTATCGCGAACGACCAGGTTTTTCGGGGGTTTAGGCAATGAGCGCATTCGGACGGAAGAACGGACAGGCAGGCATGGCCTCCGGTGCGCGTCCGAAATTCGGCAGTGCCCGCCCAATGCAGGGCGGGACCCCTGCCCCTTCACCGACCGAGGAAAAAAGGGACAGTAACGGCGGCGAACAATTCCCGCCCCTGCCGGCAGAAGGCGGCCCGAACGACGATGCTATGGCGCGCCTGTCGGAGCGCATGAACGCCCAGCATTCGAACCAGTCCGAAGTCGGCGGTTTCGAAGCCAGCGTCCACAAGATCAAGGAGCAGGTGCTGCCGCGCCTGCTCGAGCGCGTCGATCCCGAAGCGGCGGCTACGCTCACCAAGGACGAGCTGTCGGAAGAATTCCGTCCGATCATCATGGAAGTGCTGGCCGAGCTGAAGGTCACGCTGAACCGCCGCGAACAGTTTGCGCTCGAAAAGGTCCTGGTCGACGAATTGCTCGGCTTCGGTCCGCTCGAGGAACTGCTGAACGATCCCGACGTGACCGACATCATGGTCAACGGGCCCGACCAGACCTATATCGAAAAGAAGGGCAAGCTGACGATCGCGCCGATCAAGTTCCGTGACGAACAGCACCTCTTCCAGATCGCCCAGCGCATCGTGAACCAGGTCGGTCGCCGCGTCGACCAGACCACACCGCTGGCCGACGCCCGCCTCAAGGACGGCAGCCGTGTGAACGTCATCGTTCCGCCGCTGTCGCTGAAGGGCACGGCGATCTCGATTCGTAAGTTCTCCGAGAAACCGATCACGCTGGATATGCTCAAGGACTTCGGTTCGATGAGCGAGAAGATGTGCACCGCGCTCAAGATCGCCGGCGCTTGCCGGATGAACATCGTCATCTCGGGCGGTACGGGTTCGGGTAAGACGACCATGCTTAACGCCCTGTCGAAGATGATCGACCCGGGCGAGCGCGTGCTGACCATCGAGGACGCGGCCGAACTTCGCCTGCAGCAGCCGCACTGGCTGCCGCTGGAAACCCGCCCGCCGAACCTTGAGGGCCAGGGCGCGATCACTATCGGCGACCTCGTGAAGAACGCCCTGCGTATGCGCCCCGACCGCATCATCCTGGGCGAAATTCGCGGCGCGGAATGTTTCGACCTTCTCGCGGCCATGAACACGGGCCACGACGGCTCCATGTGTACGCTTCACGCCAACAGCCCGCGCGAATGCCTGGGCCGTATGGAAAACATGATCCTGATGGGCGACATCAAGATCCCGAAGGAAGCCATCAGCCGCCAGATCGCCGAATCGGTCGATTTGATCGTGCAGGTGAAGCGCTTGCGCGACGGTTCACGCCGTACCACCGACATCACCGAGGTGATCGGGATGGAAGGCGACGTGATTGTCACCCAGAACCTGTTCAAGTTCGAGTATCTCGACGAGAGCGACGACGGGAAGATCCTCGGTGAGTTCCGCTCCTCGGGCCTGCGCCCCTACACGCTGGAAAAGGCGCGCCAGTTCGGCTTCGACCAAGCCTATCTGGAGGCGTGCCTCTAAGCGTCTAGCCCTGCATGATCGCAGGGACCGACACGGCCAGCATCCCACCGCCGAGCACTGCGAACATCACGAACAGCCCGGTCCATGGCACCCAGCCGACCTGGTTGATCTGCGTTCGTTTCAGCCGCCTGCGCTCCATGAGCGAGCAGGTACCGGCGACGACTAGCAAGGCTACGCCCCATAATGCGAGTATTTCGGCATCGCTGGCGAACAGGAGAAAGTCGGGCTCGGTCATCGCGCGCCATATGGTGGCGGCACACAAGCCTCGCAACTGCTTCGGGAACCGGATCGGGAATTGGTCGTTATGACCTTCAAGCTCGCTGTTGGGCCTTTCGGGAAAGGACAGGACATGCTGAAAAAGATCCTGCTTGCATTTGGAATTACCACGATGGCGCTGACCGCCACGGCCTGCAACACGGTCCGCGGTGTCGGACAGGATATCGAGTCCGTCGGCGATGCCGGGGACGAAGTCATCTGACCCGAACTCTATCAAAGAGTTTTCAAGACGCCCGCCCCTCACCGGCGGGCGTTTTCCTTTGCGGAGCAGATTACGGTTGTCGGCGGTACACTACGGTGAGATTGTTCGCTGGCATGGGATAGCGTTTGGTGCGCGTGAATCCGCGGGCTTGGGCAAGCTGGTCAACGTCCGACAGATTTCGCAAACCCCATGAAGAATTGCGGGCGTTCAGGCTTTCGTCGAAGGCGATATTCGATGACGCGGTTGCGACGTCATCCTCGACAAAAGGGCCGTAAAGTATCAGCGGATACTCGGCATCGAGGACTGTGGCCGCATGCCGCACCAGACCCTCGGTAGCGCACCATGGGCTGATATGGATCATATTGATGCAGAGCACGGCCGCCGCGCTCGACACAGGCCAAGCCTCTGCTGCTGCGTCCATCTTCACCGGCAATCGCAAATTGTCCGGCCCTTCCTCCTCGCGCCACGCCGCGATCGATGCGATCGCTTCGTTATCGGGATCGCTCGGCTGCCAGTCGAGCCCCGGAAATCGCAGCGCGAAGGCCAGCGCATGCTCGCCGGACCCGCTCGCGATTTCGAGCACCAGCCCGCTCTCGGGCAATTCCTCTGCCAAAACGTCGCCGATGGGCTGGACATTGCGCCCGGCCGCAGGTGCATACCGCTTCAATTGACCGCCCGATCGCGCCCTACCCAATAGGGTGCGCGGAGCTCACGGCGCAGGATCTTGCCGCTCGCATTGCGCGGCATGACCTCGATCACATCGACCGTCTTGGGCACCTTGAAGCCTGCCAGCCGCTCGCGCGTGAAGGCAATGATGTCCGCCGGATCAACTTTGCTGCCGGGCTTTGGCACCACGCAAGCCTTCACCGCCTCGCCCCAGGTATCGTCGGGCACGCCAACCACGGCGACTTCCGCAACCGCCGGATGGCCATAGATCGCGCTTTCGACCTGCGCAGGATAGACATTTTCGCCGCCGGAAATGATCATGTCCTTGATGCGATCCTGGATGAAGACATAACCGTCTTCGTCCATATAGGCTGCATCGCCGGTGTGCATCCAGCCGTCGATCAGCGAGGACGACGTCGCTTCCGGCAGGTTCCAATAGCCTGCCATGTTCGACGGGCTCTTGCAGACCAGCTCGCCGACTTCGCCGCGAGGCAATTCCTCGCCATCCTCGCCGACGACCTTGAGTTCGGCACCCGGCACGGCCTTGCCCGCCGATTTCATCCGCTGGTTGCCCTCGAGACTATGATCCTCGGGCGGCAGCATCGCGATGGTGCCGGTCGTCTCCGTCATGCCGTAGCATTGCAGGAAGCCTGCATCGGGTATCGTCTGCACCGCCTCGCGCAGCAGGTCGAGCGGGATCGGCGCCGCGCCATACATGACGTATTTCACGCCGGACATGTCGGTATCCTTCGCGCGTGGGTGCTGGATCACCATTTGCAGCGCGGCCGGCACGATGAAGAGCCGGGTGATGCCCTGCTCGAACCCGTCGAGCACGCCGTCGGGCGTGAATTCGGCCTGGACGATGGCGCGGATGCCCGCCGCCATCGCCATGATGCCGAGGCCGGTTCCGCCGATATGCGCGCAGGGCATGCAGACGAGGATTGCTTCGTCGTCATCCCAGCTCGACCACGGCTGCGCCGCCTCCTCTGCCGGAACGCGCAGCGAGAAGAGGTTGGCATTGGTCAGCACTGCGCCCTTGGGGTTACCCGTGGTGCCCGAGGTGTAGAGCTGGAGGATGGCGTCGTCGGGACCGGCCGGCTCGAACTCTGCCGGTTGGGCCGCTTCGATTTCCGCAAGCGCGCTGGGCGTGTCGACCACTTCGGGCGCGCTGTCCATCTGGCCGCAAGCCTTGGCGGCAAGCTCGTCGAACCCGTTGTCGATGAAGAGCAACTTCGCGCCCGTGTCGCCGAGGATGTAGGCGATCTCCGGCGCGGCGAGTCGCCAGCCGATCGGCACCATCACCGCACCCAGCCGCGCGGCGGAGTAGAACAGCTCGAAATAATGGCGCGCGTTCTTGCCGAGCCAGGCGATCCGGTCACCCTTCGCAATGCCATGCGCAGCCAGCATCGCGACGATCTTGCGCGAGCGCAGTTCGAGTTCGCTGAAGGTCAGCGCTTTGCCATCCTGTTCCAGCGCAACGGTATCGGGCTTCTCTTCCGCCCAGTGTCGCATCAGGTCATCGAATGTGAGTTTGTCCGTTGCCGACATATGTCCTCTCCGCTGTTATCAGCCTTGATGAACATCATGCCACATACGTTGCGTTGCGCAACCTGCTATTGCCATCGTCCCTGCTTGCGGGCGCTTCGCTCCCGGATTATGAGCCACAGGAACAGGCCGAGCGGCCCTGCAAGAAAGGTCGCGAGCAGGATCGGTGCCTGCACGATGCGCGAGAACCCCTTGGCATCCGCATCGCGCGCGATCCAAAGACCGACGAAGAGATCGAAAGCTAGGTAGTGGACCCAGCCCACGGTCACGCCGGCCTCGGTTGCGAAGATCGTCCGAACGCCTTCGAGCGTGGTGAAGTCGGGCGCGGCGCCATTTCCGCCACCGTCGAGCAAGCCGCTGAACAGTCCGATCACGCAGACCGCATAGGTCAAGCAAAGTAGGCCGACACCGAGATAGAGAACGGCGGCAAGCAAAGCTGGCCAGCGTGGCAAGGCGATCAGGCCGATCCACATGATTAGTGCGAGACCGTTCGCCAGTCCGAAAAGCGTCTCCCACATGACGGTCTTATCCTTCGTCCAGCCGCGGCAGCGTCTTCGCCGCGCGCATGATCGCGTCGTTGTCGTGGATGAAGCGGCCCCGGGCCGCACGGCGCGCCAGGGCCAGCGCCGCATCGGCGACCGTCTCCGCCCTGATTGCCCGATACTGGTGCAACCCGCCATGAAGCATCAGATTGACGAAGGGCGCCGCCGCGATGCCGATCCTCTCACCCGGGCGGCGGTCGTTGCTCCGCTTGCCGCGCAGCAGGCCGGGCCGCAGGATATCGAGCCGCCCGAAACGCAGTTTCGTCAGGTCGCGTTCGACTTCGCCCTTCACCTTCAGATAAAAGTTTTTCGACGCGATCGCCGCCCCGACCGAGCTGACGTGGACGAAGCGCTCCACCCCCTGCGTCCTGGCAGCCTCAGCCACGCTGAGCACGAGATCCTGATCGACCGCGCGGAAAGCCGCCTCGTCCTCGCCCGATTTCTTCCACGTAGTGCCGAGCGCGCAGATCATCGCCTTGGGCTTGATCGCCTCGACGACCTCGCCCCACTTGGCAGGCTCGGCCACGAACAGCTCCATCCTGATGCCTTTTGGCAGCCGTGCCTCGCGCCGGGCAATGGCCGAGAGCCGCACATCCTCTCGCCCGACGCACGCCTCCATCACCTTCCCGCCGAGGAGCCCGGTCGCACCGACCAGCACGATCCGCAGCGCGTCAGACATTACTGAGCCCTTCCGGGGCGCGCCCGTAGATCCGGCGCACCTGTTCGATGGCAAAGCGGTCTGTCATTCCGGCGATGAAATCGGCGATGTGGCGGCTGCGCTGCGGCTCGCCTTGCGGATGCTTTGCCAGCCAGTCGGCGGGCATGGTCGAGGGATCCTGGCTGTAGGCCGCATAGAGCCGCGAGATCACATCGCGCGCGCGCTCGGCCGTGGCGAGCTGTTCGGGGTGGTAGTACAGCCGGTCGTACATGAATTTCTTCAGCCGCCGTTCCTGCTCCGCCATACCGGCAGAGAAGGCCGCGAGCGGTTTGCCCGCACTGCGCACGTCATCAACGTTCCCCACGCCATCGACGCGCGATCGGGTTTCGGTCAGCAGGTCGTTGACCATCAGACCGATCTGCGTGCGGATCAGTTCACGCAACTTGCGCTCATGCGGGGCGTGAGGGAACCGCTGCTCCACCGCGCGCCACTGGTCGGCCAGCAGGTCGAGCGTGAGCAGGTCGTCGAGCTCGAGAAAACCGGCGCGCAGGCCATCGTCGATATCGTGGTTGTCGTAAGCGATATCATCGGCGAGCGCAGCCACCTGCGCTTCCAGCGAGGGCCAGGTGTCCAGTTCGAGCGGAAAGGCCGCGTCGATTTCCGCCAGTGCCCAGTTCGGTGCTGCGACCGGACCGTTGTGCTTGGCGAGGCCCTCCAGCGTCTCCCACGTCAGGTTCAGCCCGTCGTGATCGCAATAGGGGCCTTCCAGCCGCGCCAGCGTGCGGATGCCTTGCGCGTTGTGATCGTAGCCGCCGGCCTGTACCATGGCCTCTTCGAGCGCAGTCTCCCCGGCGTGGCCGAAAGGCGGATGGCCGATGTCGTGGCCCAGGCAGAGCGCTTCGGTCAGGTCTTCGTCCAGCCCCAGTTCGCGCGCGATGACCCGGCCGATCTGCGCCACTTCGATACTGTGCGTCAGGCGGGTGCGGTAGTGGTCGCCATCGGGAGCGACAAACACCTGCGTCTTGGAGCGCAGGCGGCGGAAGGCGATCGAATGGACGATGCGGTCGCGGTCGCGCTGGAATTCGCTGCGCGGCCCGCGCGTGCCTTCGCGCTCCTCAGGGAACTCGCGGCCACGCGACTTGGCGGGATCGGCAGCGTAGGGTGCTCTCGTCATCGCGGGCGGGGTTAAGCCAGCGCACCAGCGCGGACAACGTGAACAGAGGGCGAACCCGCAATCTTATCGGCTAAAAAGCCACCCAATCAGCCGAAAGGAAAGGGCCGCGCGATCAATGCCGCGCGGCCCTTCCTGTCATTCGGCTGCGATCAGTTGATACCGATCGTGTCCGGATTCCCGTCCGGATCGCCATTGACGGTTCCGCCCGAACGGATGTTGCCCAGCAACAGCAGGCCGGCAGCATGCGGGCTGGCCATCGAGGTGCCCGACAGCGTGGCATAGCCGCCGTCCTTATAAGTCGACGGAATGGCCGAACCCGGCTCCGCGAAGTCTACCGGCGGGTTGCCGTAGTTCGAGAAGCTCGACCAGCTGTCGTTGTTCTGCGTGAACGAGCTGATCGTGTAGATGTTCGGGTGGTTGGCCGACGCCGGCGACTTGGTGGTCGCGCTGGTGCTTTCGTTGCCGGCAGCCAGCGCGAACTCGAGCCCGCCCTGGGCTGCAGCGATGACGGCATCGTTCAGCGCCTGGCTGAAGCCGCCGCCGAGCGACATGTTGGCCACGTCGTTGCCATTGTCGATGCTGGCAGCGTATTCGACACCGGCAATCACACCGCTGTTCGAACCGGAGCCGCGACGGTCAAGGACCTTGATGCCCACCACGGTCGTGCCCGGCGCCACACCGATAACGCCGATGCCATTGCCTTTGATGGCTGCGATCGTACCCGCGACGTGCGTGCCGTGACCGTTGCCGTCGTCCGCGTTCTTATCACGGGTAGCGTTGAAGGCGCTGGACAAGGCGACATCGACATTGAGGTCGGGGTGGTCGAGATCGACACCGGTATCGATGACGAGCGCACGGCCCGCAGCGCCGCTGAGGCCGCCGCCCACGCGCGTCACACCCCACGGCGTGCTTTCGCTCGGCTGCGTGCCACCGCCACCGCTGCCCGGCTTGTTGCCGCGACCCTGCGCGGTCGCCATCACCTGGTCCTGCTCGCAGTAGGCGATGCGCGGGTTGTTCGCCTGCATTTTGGAGACGCCCTGCGCCGAGGCATTTACCGAGAAACCACGAATGGTATTCTTGTAGGTGAAGCCGACAGCGCCGCCCGCTGCCTTGGCCGAGCGGTTGGCTTCGGCCTTCACATTGCCCTTGGCGACGAGGCCGGGATTGAAGACGCAAATATAGGAATTTTCGATTTTCGCGCCCTTTGCAGGCGTCGATTGGGCATTGCCAGAATTGGCCATGCCGGCAGCGGCCAGCGCAACGAGGCTAGCGGCCGCAATGCGACCGTACGTAATTTTCATGTTGTCAGTCCCTTCCCCCAGATAGGAAAAGGCAGCATGACGGCGATCCCGTCGCAATCAATATTTCGATGGTTAATTTCCGCCGAAAATCTGAGCGATGTAGCTGAAAAGACGCATTCGCATGCGCCGCTATATCAATTGATTATCCAGTCGGCCGCCGCGCGGCAATGGATATCGGTGGAATCGAAGACGGGCAGGACATTGGCGCGTGTGTCGACGACCAGTTCCAGTTCTGTACACGCGAGGACGATCGCATCCGCGCCTTCCTTGTCCTTCGACGTTATAAGCGTTTTCAAGGCCCGCTCTGCATCCCGTGTGACCCGGCCCAGCATCAGCTCCTTGTAGATGATCCCGTCCACCATCTCGACATCCTCGGGATTGGGCGGAAGCAGCTCCACGCCATGGGCGATCAGACGCTGGCGGTAGAAGCTCTCAGTCATCACGGTGCGCGTACCGAGAATAGCGGCGCTCTCGCATTCGGCAGCATGCATTGCATCACCCACCGCATCGGCAATATGCAGGAGCGGGATAGAGACAGCTTCGGCCACCTGATCGTAGACCCGGTGCATGGTGTTGGCGGCAATGACTAACCCTTGCGCGCCGGCGCTTTCCAGACGCCGGGCGGAATCGACGAGGATGGCTGCGACCGCGTCCCAATCGTCGCGCTGCTTGGCTTCGTAAACCTTCGAATAATCGAGGCTTTCGATCAGCATCGGCGCGCTCGCCATCGGTGGCGCCTGCTTCTGCACGAATTTGTTGATGCGCTCGTAATAGGCGCGGGTCGAGATCCAGCTCATGCCGCCGATCAGCCCGAGTGTGCGCAAGATTAAACCCCTTTTACCCTGATGCAGCAGGCCCTTGACGAACCCGTCTGCGTTTCAGGGGCTTAGAACGGACGGGTCAAGTGCAGGTTCCTCGCTCGGCGACCTGTTCGGTGATCCCTTGCGACGAAAGCCAATCGCGCAGGTCTTGAACGGATTCGACGGATGCCTCTTCCATCGGGATATGGCCGATACCGGGATAGCTGACGAGCGTGGCGTTCGGCAGGTGCTCCGTGAACCAAGTGGCTGCCGCATAGGGCACTAGCGCGTCCTCTTCGCCCCACATCACCAGCGCGGGCACATCGACCGCGCCGACTGCCTCGGCGGTGAACGGCACACGCTCGGTGCCGAACCGCTCGCGTGTTGCCGCGCGGTTGCCCGGATAGCGGGCCATTTCCCAATAGCGATCGACTGCTTCGGACGTGACCACAGCCTGGTTGGAAACGCTCTGCGACAGGCTGCGCTCGATCAGGCTGCGCGGAATGACCTGGCTGAGCGCCGTCCCGACGCCCGGCATGGCGGCGAGCGTGAAGGCGAGATTGCCGCCGCCTTCCCGCTCGATCGGCGCGCCCGAGGCATCGACCAGCACCAGCCCTGCGAGCCGCTCGGGATGGGCGATGGCGTAGCCCATCGCGATGCTGCCGCCCATGGAATTGCCTACCAGCACGAAGCGGTCGAGGCCGAGCGCGTCGGAAACCATGTGCAAATCGTCGACAAAGGCATTGCGGGTGTAGCCGCCGTCGGATGCGGGCCCGGTCAGCCCATGACCGCGCTGGTCGTAGCGGATCACGCGAAAATCCCTTGCGCAGGTTCTCGGCCCATGGCTGCCACGTCATCAGATCGGCATTGGAGCCATGAAGCAGGACGATTGCGGGGGCATCGCGCGGCCCTTCGTCGCGCAGATGCACCGTGCGGCCATCGGAGAGCTTCAGCCTTTGCGAAGGTTCACCGCCGTATTTCGCCCACATCTCCTCCGCATCGGTATCGGGAACGCGGAAGATCAGGAAGGCGACAGCTATGATTGCCGCCAGGACGCCCAGAATGCGCAGCGTCCATTTCACGGCTTCATCTCACCGATCCAGCGGCTGACCACGTCCAGCCCATCCTCGTCGACCGTTTCCTTGCCGATTTCCGGCATGGCGACGCCGGGCTCGGGGCTGGCCATGCGATAGGTCAGGATCGACTTCTCCGGCGCACCCGGAACGATGTCGAACAAGTGACCCCCCGCGCCGCGCCCTGCGGCAACCGGCCGCTTGCCGATGCCAAGCGCATGCGGATCCTGCTGCTCCCAGCGCAGGTCGAGCCCACTGTTCGACGCGGTCGATCCGGGGCGATGGCAATGCGCGCAATTGACGTCGAGATAGGCACGCGCCGCGGAGTTCAGGCTTGCGCTCTCGCGCGCCTCCCACACCGGCAGCTGGTCCGCACCTTCGGGCATGCGGTCGAGATGTCCGGCTGCGACCATTTGCGCCAGCCATTCGCCGGACAGATTGCGCGCCTTGGGACCGATCGGAACCACCGCATCGTCGAGCCCGTGGCATTCCTTGCACTGGTTCTTGTTCGGCACGCGGTAGCTAATCGCTTCGCCCTTCGGCGTGGTCAGATCGACGCGCGCGCCGGCGACCGCCAGCTTAGCATCGGTCTGCTCCTCGTTCCACAGGTAGGGCAGCGCCACCCAGCCATCGGCGCGGTGCAGTAACACGCGCGTCTCGATCAGGCGGCGGTTCTCACCCTCGCCGAACACAAACGTCTTTATCAGCGCCGCGCCGACCGGCATGTCGATCAGACCCTCGCCATCGGCGCGAAACTGCGTGCCGCCAGCCCGATAGACGAAGCGCAGCTTGTCCGCCCCGTCCGAATAGAGAGGCGTGTTGAGCCGGTAGGGATAGACGTGCGGCACTGGCACCTGCTCGCCGAGGTCGGCGAAGAAACCATAGTCCGACAGCAGGCGCGGCATCCCTGTGCCCGCGATCGCCTCGTCGTTCACTTGTTGCGGCAGCGGCGGTGTGGCCTGCACGGCAAGCGCGCCCGCAAATGCGAGCGCTGCTACGCCGAGGACCGCGCTATGCCTCATCCCGCCAGCCGTGCCTCTAGCGCAGCCGGAGCGCCGATGCCGCTGCGGTCGAATTCGCCTGTCGGCTCCGCCACACTCAGCGGGCCGGGTTGCGCGCCGCCGAGACCCTTGCCCGCCTCGGTCAGGTTGAGGCTCCACCCCGCCGTGCCTTCCACGGCAGCGACCGAGCCGAGCCCGTCCCACAGGACCGGCGGCAGCTCGCCGCCGAACGCCGCGAGCAGCATCTCCGCCCCGTCGAGCTGCGGGTCGTAGCCCCCGCCATCATAGGTGTTCTCGCCGATTGTCACCTCGCGCGGCAGCGGGTCGTAGCGTTCGTCTTCGAACGGCTGCGTATAAGCGATCACCATCACCGGCGCGGTCGGATTTCCGGAGAGGATGTTGTTCTCCACCAGCACCTTGTCGTTCGCCATCACCATAATCCCGGTCCCACGCCGCACGCCTGCCACGATATTACCGGCTGGAGCGAAGTTCGGGGTGTCGTTGGCGACGACGAGGTTGTTGGCCACGATCACATTGCCCCCGCCCATGACCGGCAGGCCGGGAAGGTCGAACACTAGGATGCCACCCGTGTTGCGCGTGGCGACATTATGCTCGACCAGCGCGTTGCGGCTGTTCTCGATCTCGATCCCGGCGACATTGGCCTCCGCGATCGAATTGCGCACGGTGATGCCGTTCGACTGGCCCACGTAAATGCCCGCATCGCTCGCCCCGGTGACCTTCACGCCATCGACCAGCACGCCGGTGCTTTCGACCGGATAAATGCCGTAAGCGCCGTTCTCCTCATGCGGCCCGCGCGTCCAGGTGACGCGGATGCGATGATAGACGATATTGTCCGCGCCTTTCGACTTGATCCCGTCTCCCTTGGGATTTTCCAGCGCGAAGTCCCGCACGGTCACATTGTCGCTGGTGATGAGGAACCCCTCACCCGCACCCTGTTGCCCGGTGAAATCGAGCACCGTCCCGTCCATGCCCGCACCGCGAACGGTGACATTGTCGACATCGAGGCTAAGCCCGTCGGTCAGTGCATAGCGGCCTGCCTCCAGCACGATCTCGTCGCCCGGCTGGGCAAGGATCAGCGCCTCCTGCAAGCGCGCCTGCGCGTCCTCCCCCGGCGAGACGGTGTGCGTTTCGGCGAGCAGCGCCGATGCGCTGGCCAGCAAGGCGGCAGCGATGGTCAGTCGGATCATGAGTCTCTCCCTTGCAACCCAGTGTGCCGCAAGGACTCGGGAATGCAAGTCAGATGGAGAAAGCGCAGACCGCCGCGGCGCTGCCGGTGACCTCGACTACCTCCGGATCGTCCACCCGGCGCAACCGCTCGAGCAGTTCGGCGATGGAGACCGGCACGTCGGCCTCGCCATCCTGCGGGCGCAATCGCTCCAGCTTGGCCAGTTGGCGGGGAGAGAGGCGTTCGACCATGCGGGTCGCCATGCAGTCGGCCATCGGCTCAGGCACGCCGCGAGTGGTCAGTTCGGTGACGATGCGGTCCTCGGTCCAGCTGTCGAGATTGAGGTAGAACACCAGCGCGCCGACGCCGATCGCCAGCAGGGCCAAGATGATTACCACCTTGCGCATGACCTCAGTCCAGCGCCTTCACGATTTCCTCGACCATTTTCTTGGCATCGGACAGCAGCATCATGGTCTGGTCCATGTAGAAGACGTCATTGTCGACGCCGGCATAGCCCACGCCGCCCATGCTGCGCTTGATGAAGAACACCTGCTTGGCCTTGTCCACGTCGAACACGGGCATGCCGTAGATGGGCGATGACTTGTCGGTCTTCGCCGCCGGATTCACCACGTCGTTCGCGCCGATGATGAAGGCAACGTCTGCCTGCGCGAATTCGGAGTTGATGTCCTCCAGCTCGAACACGTTCTCGTAAGGCACCTGCGCTTCGGCGAGCAGCACGTTCATATGCCCCGGCATGCGCCCGGCGACGGGGTGGATGGCGTATTTCACCTCCACGCCCTTTTCTTCGAGGATGTCGGCCATCTCGCGCAGCGCGTGCTGCGCCTGCGCCACCGCCATGCCGTAGCCGGGGATGATGATGACCTTTTCCGCCTGTTCGAGCATGAACGCCGCATCCGCCGCGCTGCCCTGCTTGTAGGGGCGCTGCTCCTTCGCCTCGCCGCCACCTGCGCCGCTGTCGTCCGCGCCGAAGCCGCCCGCGATCACGCTGATGAAGCTGCGGTTCATCGCGCGGCACATGATGTAGCTGAGGATCGCGCCCGAAGAGCCGACCAGCGCGCCGGTGATGATCATCGCCGTATTGCCGAGCGTGAAGCCCATCGCCGCCGCGGCCCAGCCCGAATAGGAGTTCAGCATCGAGACCACCACCGGCATGTCCGCCCCGCCGATGGGAATGATCAGCAGGAAGCCGATGAGGAAGGCCAGCACCGTCAGCGCAATGATCAGCGGCATGGTCTCGGCAGGTCCGGCCATTGCGAAGAGCGCGGTGAGCACGACGATCGCCGCCAGCGTGCCGAGGTTGATGACATGGCGCGCAGGCAGCAGGATCGGCGAACCGCTCATCCGTCCCGAGAGCTTGGCGAAAGCGATGACCGAGCCGGAGAAGGTGATCGCGCCGATGGCGATGCCGAGACCCATTTCCACCTTGGAGACTGCGCCGATGCTGTCACCCACCAGCAAACCGAATGCACCCGGATTGAGATAGGCCGCCCAGCCGACCAGCACTGCAGCGAGGCCGACCAGCGAGTGGAAAGCCGCGACCAACTCGGGCATCGCGGTCATGGCGATACGGCGGGCGATGGTAATGCCGATGATTGCGCCGATGGCGATGGCGATCAGGATTTCGCCGAGGCCAAACAGGCTGATGACCTCATAATCACTGAGGTCCGACGTCGGCACATGTGTCACCAACGTCGTCACCACGGCAATCAGCATACCGATCATGCCGAAGCGGTTGCCCGTCCGGCTCGTCGCGGGTGAGGACAGGCCGCGCAGCGCAAGGATGAAGAACACGCCTGAGACGAGATAGGCGAGCGCGACCCACGGGTTCACCGCCTCGCCGGTCGCGGCGTTCGCGGGGGTGGCAAAACCAAGCATCGTCATCGCGAGGAGCGCAGCGACGACGCGATCCATCGACCGACTGCTGAGCCACACGCGAGGGTGATGGAGTGCCGCGGCGACTGTGTCGCCTCGCAATGACGGAATGGAGAGGAAGCGTCCCATCACTTCTTCTCCTTCTTTTTGTACATCGCCAGCATTCTCGCCGTCACCGCGAACCCGCCGAAGATGTTTACCGAGGCGAGCACGATGCCGAGCAGCCCCAGCCACTTCGCCCCCGGCACATCAGCCGCCGCCGCTGCGATCAGCGCACCGACGATGATCACGCTTGAGATCGCATTGGTCACCGCCATCAGCGGCGTGTGCAGCGCGGGCGTGACCGACCAGACCACGTAATAGCCGACGAAACACGCCAGAACGAAGATCGACAGGATCGAAATGAAGTCCATGTGCGGCCCCTCCCCGGGCCCGGATTACGTGGCTAGAAGCCTCTCGTTCACGACCTTGCCGCCCTGCGTCAGCCGCACGGCATCGCCGATTTCCTCGTCGAGCACCGGCTTGCCCGCCTCCTCGTCCCAGAAGGCCGAGAGGAAGTTGTAGAGGTTGCGCGCGAACAATGCCGAGGCGTCGGCGGCCAGATGCCCCGCCGTGTTAGAATAGCCGATGATCTTCACGCCGTGCTTCTCGACCGCCTGGTCGGGCTGCGAACCTTCCACATTCCCGCCCTGCGCCACCGCGAGGTCGAAGATCACGCTGCCGGGTTTCATCGTGGCGATCTGCGCGTCGGAGATCAGCCGCGGCGCGGGTTTGCCGGGGATCAACGCGGTCGTGATCACGATGTCCTGCTTGGCGATGTGCGAGCTAACCAGCTCGGCCTGCGCCTTCTGGTACTCTTCGCTCATCTCGGTGGCATAGCCGCCCGAGCCTTCGCCCTCGATCCCTTCGACATCCTCGACGAACACCGCCTTCGCGCCGAGCGATTGGATCTGTTCCTTGGTTGCCGAACGCACGTCGGTCGCGCTGACCTGCGCGCCTAGCCGTTTGGCCGTGGCGATCGCCTGCAGGCCCGCCACGCCCACACCCATTACGAAGACCTTGGCCGCCTGCACCGTGCCGGCGGCGGTCATCATCATCGGCAAGGCGCGGCCATATTGGTTCGCCGCCGTAATTACCGCTTTGTAGCCGGCGAGGTTCGACTGGCTGGACAGCACATCCATACTCTGCGCGCGGGTGATGCGCGGCATGAACTCCATGCTTAGCGCCTCGTAGCCGGCGGTCGCATAGGCATCGACCAGCTCGCGATTGCGGAACGGGTCGAAGGTTGCGGCGACCCATGAACCCGGTTTGGCACCTTTCAGCAAAGCGACATCGGGCGCCTGAATGCCCATCACGATATCGGCGTCCTTCACGGCATTCGCCGCAGGGACGACTTCGGCCCCGGCCTGCGCATAGTCTCCGTCGGGAATGGCGGCACCGGACCCGGCACCTTCCTCGACCGCGACGGTGGCCCCGAGGGCGATGAATTTCTTCGCCGTTTCGGGGGTCAGCGCGACCCGGCTTTCGCCGGGCGCACGCTCTTTCAGCACCGCTATGCGCATCAAGCGCCGCTTACTCGGCGATCATGATGACGACGAGCAGCGCGATCACCGCGATCAGCGGAACCGACCATTTAAGGTTGGCGATGAACGAGGAATAGGTGCTGTTGTGTGCCTTGTGGTCGTTGGCGGATTCCATGGTGGTACCCCTGATCTGGAATATCGATTGGCCGCGGGTCTATCGCGCCCGTGCGACCTGCTCAAGCCTTTCATCGCGCGGCCCACGGGATAACAGGCTTAATCAGGTCTTTACCCCGGGCGGCTATAGCGCGATGATATCGGCCACCAACCGGCCACCACCTTAAGGGAGTGCCACGAGCGGATGGCAAGCGAGACAACACGTCTGCTGATGCTGATCGATGACGAACCGGCGCAGAGCCGCCTCGTCACGGCGCTTGCCGCGCGCGAAGGGTGGCGCACGCTGGTCGTCGGATCGAGCGAGGAGGCGCTCGAAGCTTTGGGCGCGGAAGAGGGCGGCGATGTGCGCGCAGTCCTGCTGGACCAGTGGGTCCCCGGCGATGCCGCCTGCGAACTGATCCGCGACATCCGCGCCGCCCGGCCCGACGTGCCGCTGCTGATGCTCACGGCGAGCACCTCGCCCCTGCTGGCGGTCGAGGCGATGCGCGCGGGTGCGACCGATTACCTCATTAAGCCGGTCGGGCCCGATCGCCTGATGGCCGCCTTGCGCAGCGCGACCCGCGACGAAGCGCCTCGCGACGAATTGCAGCCGATGACCGAGAAGCTGCCGGCGGAGCTCGATTTCGACGCCATGGTCGGCACCGCCGCCCCGTTCCGCACCGCACTGGCCAAGGCCGCCACGGCGGCCCGCGGGCACGGCAATGTGCTGGTCGAGGGCGACAGCGGCACCGGCAAGGAGATGCTGATGCGCGCGATGCATGCCGCATCCACCCGCGCCAAAGCCGTGATGAAGCTGGTCGGATGCGGCTCCATGCCTGCAACGTCGCTGGAATCGCTCGTCTTCGGCCACGAGAAGGGTGCCTTCGCAGGTGCCTTTGATCGCCAGACGGGCCTGCTCGAGCATTGCGACGGCGGCACGCTGATCCTCGACGATATCGACCGGATGGACCTGCCGCAGCAGGACCGCCTCGCCGATGTGCTCGAAAGCGGCATCGTGCGTCCCACCGGCGCGGCGCACGGCTTCAAGATCGACGTTCGCGTCTTCGCCTCGAGCGATGTTCCGCTCGAAGAACTGGCGGCATCGGGCGCATTCTCGCAGCGGCTTTACGATGCTCTGGGCACCACCCGCATCCACCTCCCTGCCCTGCGCGAGCGGATGGGCGACATCCCTGCCCTCACCCGCCATTTCCTCGCCAAGATCGGCCAGCAGCCAGGCTTCACCCACCATTCCATCGCCGATAGCGGCCTGACCCTGCTCGAAGCCTATGACTGGCCGGGCAATGTCCGCCAGCTGCAATCCGTGCTCTATCGCGCCTGCGTGCACGAGCAGCGCGAGGCGCTGACCGCGCACAGCTTCCCGCAGCTTGCCGAACTGCTCGGCGACAATCCCGACCGTGGCGAGAGCCGGGCGCGCGGGCTCGGCGTGCTGCTTTACGAGGAGGACGGCAATCTCCGCCCCCTCGAAGAGATCGAGGCCGACATCATCCGCCTCGCTATCGGTCACTACCGCGGCCGCATGACCGAAGTCGCCCGCCGCCTCGGCATCGGCCGCTCGACCCTCTACCGCAAGCTCAGCGAGCTCGGCATCGACAACGCCGCCTGAGCGGCTTAGCCACGCAACCATGGCAAAACTGGACGACATGCTCTGCGTGGTAACCGGCGGTGCGCGCGGGATCGGCAAGGCAGTGTGCGAAGCTTTCCTGGCCGAAGGCGCGCGAGTCGTGCTCACCGATATCGACGAAGAGGAAGGTAGGAAAGCGGCTGATGCGCTTGGCTGCACCTTCCACCGGCTCGACGTGGCGAGCGAGGCGAAGTGGGATGCGCTTGCCGCGGCCTTTCCTGCCATCGATGTGCTCGTCAACAACGCCGGGATCACCGGTTTCGAGGACGGCCCCGCCGCGCACGATCCCGAGAACGCCAGCCTGGCCGAGTGGCACCGCGTCCATGCGGTCAACACCGACGGCTGCTTCCTCGGCTGCCGTTATGCCCTGCGCGCCATGCGAGCGAAGGGCACAGGCTCGATCGTCAACATGTCCTCGCGCTCCGGCCTCGTCGGTATTCCCGGCGCGGCGGCCTATGCGGCCAGCAAGGCGGCGATCCGCAACCACTCCAAGTCGGTCGCGCTCTATGCCGCGCAGCAGGGGCTCGCGATCCGCTGCAACTCCATCCACCCCGCCGCGATCCTGACCGACATCTGGGAGCCAATGCTGGGCGACGGGCCGGACCGCGACGCGAAAATGGCCGCGCTGGTGGCCGACACGCCGCTGAAGCGCTTCGGCACGGTCGCGGAGGTCGCCGCGCTCTGCGTCTATCTCGCCAGCACCGACAGCGGCTACATGACCGGCGCCGAACTCACGCTCGACGGCGGGCTGCTGGCAGGCAGCGCCGCCTCGCCCGGCTAACCCGGCAGGTCCCCGAAGTCCGTCAGCGCCGCATCGCGCAGGCCGCGCCATACGTTGCGCGCTTGAAGGGTCTCCGGCACGTCGTGGACACGATGGAGCTGGACTCCCGCATCCATCCCCTTCACTGCCAGCGTCACGCTGCCGCCGAGGCGCGCGTCCGCCTCCGCCTCGTTGGACATCGCGCCGATCATTCGCTTGCGGCTCGCGCCGAGCAACAGCGGGTGGCCGAGGGCGTGGTACAGCGGCAGCGCGTTGATCAGCGCAAGGTTCTCGGCGAGCGTCTTGCCGAAGCCGATACCGGGATCCAGCAGGATGTTGCGCGCCTCGATGCCTGCCTCCAGCGCCGCAACGCGGCGGGCGCGCAACGCGTCGAACACGTCGAACACGACGTTGTCGTAGTCGCCGCCCTCATGCAGGTCCTCGCCGCTGCCGGGCGCGTGCATCAGCACCACCGGCACGCCGGCGCGTGCGACCACCTCGGCAGCGCGCGGATCGTGAGTGAGGCCGCTGACGTCGTTGATCAGCGTCGCGCCCGCCTCGATCGCCGCCTCCATCACTGCCGCCTTGCGCGTGTCCACGCTGACCGCAGCGCCCATCGCCGCGCAGGCCTCGATCGCCGGGACGACGCGCGCGATCTCGTCGCCTTCCCACACGGGTTTGGCGCCGGGCCGCGTGCTCTCTCCGCCGACGTCGATGATGCTTGCCCCCGCCTCCAGCATTGCCGCGGCATGTTCTCGCGCGGCATCCGGACTGTCATGGGCGCCGCCGTCGCTGAAGCTGTCGGGCGTGACGTTGAGGATGCCCATCACCTGTGGCTGGTCGAGCCGCACAGTGCGCGCGCCTAGCTCCAACGCCGGATGCGCGAGCGTGAGATTGGCCCACTGCGCCTCCGCATCGCCCGCCACGTCGTCGGGCAGCTGCGCCAGCACCTCGGCCATCGTATCGGGAGCGGCGAGCCAGCGATCGACCACCTCGCCCCCCTGTTCTTTGGCCCGCCGAAGGATCACCGCAAAACGGCTCGCATAGACCATCCCGCCTGCCAGCCGGATGGCATTGCCGTGCTCGGCCTGCGGACCGGGGACGAAGCCGAAGGGGCGGATGTAGGCGTGTTGGATCATTGTTGGAAAGCCTCAGGGCAAGAACCGCGACATGGACCGCATGTTACACAGTCCAGGGCGTAAAAAACTATGATGCAGGGCGGTGAACGCATGGTCACAGGTCGACGAGAAGTAGATCCGGCGGTCATGCTCGCCTGATTAGGCCACGAACGACCTGTAGGACAGCCCAGCTGTCAGGTACCGATCACAATGTCGCATTCCACACCAGTTCGAGGGTAGCGAACGTCCACTCGCCCCGTCGAGCCGAGGGCATCGGCAATCAACATCGAGCCAAAGCCGTTATCACTCCCTCTGTCGACCGGAGGGCCCCCCGTTTCTCGCCATGCGATATGCATGTCGCCTGCCCGCTGGTCGATCTGCACAAAGACGCGTCCGTCGTCATTCGATAGCGCACCGTATTTGAGCGCATTGGTGAGCAATTCATGAAAGATGAGCGCGAGACCCTGGCCCGTCGATCCCGACAAGGGGTGCTCCTCGTTTGCAGACACCTCGACACGATCCGACAGATCGGAAAAGGCTGCGAGTTCGGCCTCGATTATCTCGCTTGCGCACAAGGCTGCAGAGTCGTCGCTCACCATCAGTTGATGGCTGCGTGCTAATGCGCCGACACGCCCCTCCAACGCCTTGGCAAAAGCGGGAATGGCCGTAGCCTTTCGCGACGACAGCCGCACGATCGACTTGATGATCGAAAGCATGTTGCGGACGCGGTGATTGAGTTCGTCGGTGAGGAGCGTCAACCGCGCCTCGCGTTCCTTGGTGGTGGTAATGTCGATGACATGGCCGATCAGCTTGTACGGTTTGCCATCATCCCCGAGAAGGGGGCGCCCTGCGGCGCTGATCCACCGTTTTTCGCCGCCAGACGTTACGATAGCGCACTCGAAAGCCCATTCCGTGCCCGAGGCGATCGCGTCGCTCTGAAGTCGTTCAATTCTCTCGCGTTGTTCCGGGACGATGTGGTCGAGAAACTGCTCGTATGTCCATTCGGCGAGCGAGGCATCATAGCCGAAAATATGGTCGTGATGACGATTTCGGGACGCGCGCCCAGAGTCTAGATCAAGCTCCCATATCCCGATGTGAGCCGTGTTGAGAATCAGGCGAAGGTGATCGGCGCTTAATTTTTCGAAAGGCCGGAGGTCCGTCATCCCCGGCTTTCTAACATAAGAGCGGCGAGTGTCACCTCTTCAGACGCCTCTGCATGAATGGCGCTCATCCTATGAAGGCTCGCACCGCATAAACGGTCAGGCCGATCAGCCAAAGATGCTGCCCCTCGGGCAGAGGCAAGACACAATACACGCTCCGATCAGAAAGCGTCTCATGGAAAAGGCCCCGGCGTAAACCGGGGCCTTTTTCTTAACGTTCTGGACGGATC
Source organism: Qipengyuania sp. 902 (assembly GCF_051195295.1). Lineage (NCBI taxonomy): Bacteria > Pseudomonadati > Pseudomonadota > Alphaproteobacteria > Sphingomonadales > Erythrobacteraceae > Qipengyuania > Qipengyuania sp. 902. The sequence goes on from NZ_JBNJLJ010000003.1 coordinate 250,615, forward strand.
GATCAGAAACCGAGCTGGTCGCCCGAAATCCGCACGCCGGCGTAGAAGAACCGGCCGAGCGCGCTGACCGGGTAGAAGGTCAGGCCGACATCGGGTTCCTGGTCGAAGATGTTATTCACCCCGACGTAGAAGCTCATGTCGTCGTCCGTCGTCCAGCGCAGCTGCATGTCGTGCACGAACTTGGCGTCGATCTTCAGATATTCCGGCGCAACGATATCGGGATCAGCCTCGATATCCGCACGCGCGAAGCGAAGCGTCTCGTCCCAATAGTTGATGCCGTAATTGAGGTTGAAGTTGTCGAGCGTCCAGTTGAAGTCGAAGTTGACCTGCCATTCCGGCGAGCCGCGGACGCCTGCGCTTTCAACGATATCCGCTCCGGGCGTGCCCTGGGTCTTCAGCTCGATCAGGTGGTTGCCGATCACGCTGAAGTTGAACGTCCCCAGATTATCGGTCGCCTGACGATAGCGTACCGAGAAGTCGACGCCCTTGGTGGAGAAGGCCGCGACGTTTTGCGGGCGCAGGGTGAAATCCCGGACCACGCCTGCATCGTTGGGATCGAAGCCGGCGCCGACCGGGGTGCGGTCGATATTGTCGCAGAATTCGTTATCCAGCGTATCTGCATCGACGCAAAGTTCGAGCAGCGTGTTGGCCGTCGGGGTCGAAATCGCATCCTCGATTTCCACGTCGTAATAGTCGACCGACATGACCAGGCCCGGAATGAAGCTCGGCTGGAAGATGGCACCGACGGTGATGGTCTTGGCAGTTTCCTCGCTCAGATCGACGTTACCGGTGCTGAGACCTGGCAGGCTGGTCCCGGCATCGCCGGTAAAGCCTGCGATCTGGGCCGGAGTCAGGCCGAGATTGGTAAGAAGCGCGGTACAGTTCGCTTCGCGCGTTGCACTGCCGTTGTCGATATTGTCGAAGGCACAGGGATCGTCGATGAATGCGAACGTCTGGTTGGACGGAGCAAACAGTTCGCCGATGTTCGGCGCCCGAACCGCCTGGGCGTACGTGCCGCGGATCCGGAAATCGGGAACCGGAGCGTAGACCAGGCCGCCCTGATAGGTGAAGGTGGTCCCGACAGTCGAATATTCCGAAACACGGGCGGCGCCGTTCGCGGTAAGATCGTAGAAGCCCGGACGATCCTGAACGATCGGCACGCGCACTTCCACGAAGCCTTCATAGACGTCGAAGGACCCCGTTTCCGGGAACAGCGCATTGCCGAAGGTCAGGCCGGTCGTGTTGACCGGATCCGGAATGCTTTCGCTGATTTCCTTGCGATATTCGCCGCCGAGCGCGAAGCCGATCGGATCGCCCCACAGCGCGAAGCCGTCACCGAAATCGCCACTGAATGCCGCCGTGGCAACATGCTGCTTGACCGTGCTGGTGTCGACCGCGGTCGTGTTGATGAAGGCCAGCGACGCCGGGTCCTGAGCGTTCGAGAAGATGTTGAACGGAACACAGCCGCTGTTCGCGCCGGGCGTGAACGACAACTGGTCGAAATCGTCGAAGAAGAATGCGCCGGTGACGTTCTGGTTCGAACTGGTCGCATCGCCGGTGAGGTTCGAGCGACAGACGATGTTGCCGTTGGGCGTACCGGTCAGGAATTCGCCTTCGTCAACTGCATCGAGCGCCGCATAGAACCGGTCGTTAAAACGCGTGTTCGTCTGGCGGACCGTCGCATCCGACTGGCCGTAGACATAGGAAGCGTCGAAACGGATCGTGTCGGTGACGTCGGCTTCGATCCCGGCGACACCGCGATAGGTTTCGCGGCGGTTGGTTTCGCCGCGGCGGCCAAGGTCCAGATTGTCGCGACCCGTGACAAGAACGATGCCGAGACCGTCGAAGACGTTCACTGCAGGATCGTTGATGTTGTCCGGAATGAACGGGTTATCGGTGGGCACGCCGATGAAGAAATCGAAAGTCGGCTGGCCGAAGGATTCCGAATCGACCCGAGCATATTTGCCTTCCGCGAAGAAGCGAATGCTGTCGGTCAGCTCGTAGCTGAAAAGCAGATTGCCGATGTACCGATCGATCTTCGGCAGGATTTCTCCGCTGTAGGTCGACACGGGAGTGCCCGAACCGCCGCTTTCGAAGAAGCTGCCCAGGAAGGTGCCGGGAATATAGGGGCGACCATCGCCGAGAAAATCGGGCAGGAAGTCGCCGTCCACGTCGATCGCACCGATCGGGCTGGAATCCAGATAGTTGACGTCCGATGCCAGGATCAAGTCCGGAACGTTCGGATCGTCACCCGCAGCCTGGTCGTCGAGATTGTCGTAGAACGAGCGGAAGCTGGGTCCGAATTCGCGGCGGTCCGAGAGCAGCAGATTGTCGTCGTGCCCGTATTCGAAGTTCGCGGCGATGTTGCCGCGACCGCCGGCAAAGTTGGTGCCGACGGTTGCCGAGATGAAGCCGGTGTAGCCATCGCCTTCCTCGCTGATGCCGCTCTGCGCGCGCACCGTATAGCCTTCGAAATCGCGCTTGGTGACGAAGTTCACCACGCCGGTAACCGCGTCGGCACCGTAAATGGCGGAGGCGCCACCGGTGACGATATCGACGCGCTCGATCAGGTCGATCGGGATCGTATTGGTATCGACCGAGGACGAACCCGGCACGGAAGCGACATGGCGCCGGCCGTCGATCAGCAACAGGGTACGCTGCGTTCCGAGGTTGCGAAGGTCGAGGAGGTTGAGGCCGACCCCGCCGATGCCGGCATTGGCACCCGAACCGTCGTTCGACGTGTAGGAACCGGTAAGAGCCGGAGCTTCCGTGAGGAAGTCGGTCAGGTTCGTAACGCCGCTGTTCTGGATGGCCGTGTCGTCGATGGCGACGACCGGGTTTGCAAAATCGTATTCGTTGGTGCGGATACGCGTGCCCGAAACGACAATGGCATTCTGCTCGACCGCGCCGGCAACATCGTCGCAATCGCCGTCGGCATCTTCGTCGATGCAGGTTTCGTCTTCGGCGGCATCCTGCGCCTGAACGGTCATGGGCGCGACGAGCGCAAGAACGGCTGCACTTGCCAGCATCGAGCGCTTGCTCAGGGCAATCGGCGTAAACTTCATATGTAACCCTCGATTATCGTAATTCGGAAAGTTCGAATGAGGGCGCTAACAGCCAAAATGGATGTGCGAGGCAAGGCCGTTGGTCGAAAAACCTCCCTTGCGCGATTTTGCACCTGTGAGTGCGACTTTTCCGCCACACAAGCGGACCGGCTAATCTTCTACGGCCAGCAGATAGAGCTGCCGCGCGGCGTCGATCGGTTTCACCTCGCCGCCGTTCTCGTAATGCCAGAAGGTCCAGCCGTTGCAGCTGGGTGCGCCCTGTAGCTCCTTGCCGAGGCCATGTATGCTGCCGGTCTGCTTGCCGCACGCGAGCGAGCCGTCCGCGCGGACCGTCGCGGTCCAGCGGCGTTTCTTGTCGAACACTTCGGTGCCGGGCTTGAGATAACCGCTCTCGACCAGCGCGCCGAAGGCCACCTTGGGGGCGCTGCGGCCGGCCTGCATCGTGGTGAGCGCGCTTTCGTCGAGCGGGAGTTCCTTTTCGATCCGCTTCAGCGCCGCTTCGCGATAGACGCCCTCGCGCTCGCAACCGATCCACTGGCGCCCCAGGCGCTTGGCAACCGCGCCGGTGGTGCCGGTGCCGAAGAACGGGTCGAGCACGACGTCGCCCTTCTCCGTTGTGGAAAGCAGCACGCGGTAGAGCAGGCTTTCGGGCTTTTGCGTCGGGTGGACCTTGTGCCCGCCTTCCTTCAGCCGCTCCGCCCCATTGCAGATCGGCAGGACCCAGTCGCTGCGCATCTGGAGCTCGTCGTTGAGCGTCTTCATCGCGCGGTAGTTGAAGTGGTACTTCGCCTTCTCGCCCTGCGAACACCACAGCAGCGTCTCATGCGAATTGGTGAAGCGGGTGCCGCGGAAATTGGGCATGGGGTTGGACTTGCGCCAGACGATGTCGTTGAGGATCCAGAAGCCCAGGTCCTGCAAAATCGCGCCGACACGGTAGATGTTGTGATAGCTGCCGATCACCCACAGCGCGCCGTCGGGCTTAAGGATGCGCTTGGCCTCCACCAGCCAAGCCCGCGTGAAATCGTCATATGCCTTGAAGGTATCGAACTTGTCCCAATCGTCGGTAACTGCATCGACATGGCTGCCATCGGGCCGGTTGAGATCGCCGCCGAGCTGGAGGTTGTAGGGCGGATCGGCGAAGACGAGATCGATGCTGGCGCTCGGAATGGAGCGCATTGCTTCGACGCAATCGCCATCGAGGATGCGGCCTACGGGTAGAGTGGCCGGCAGCGCACCCGGCTGCTCCAGCGGCAGCTCGACTGCCTTTTCGACGCGCCGCGCGCGCGTTTTCGCGGTCTCGATGACCCCCATTTGTCCGTCCCCTTGGCGTTAGTTATCCACAGGGTGAGTCCAAACGAGTCCGCCGTCAAGCAGCTTGTGGGTTGCCTATCGCGCGAGATGTTGCGGAGGTGAGGGAGAACGAAAGGAGTCCCCCACAAGATGTTGAGTCCGCACGGATTCCGCGGACTCGATATATGGGGGTGTGGCCGGGAAGACTCGACTCGCCGTGAAATCCTGCAATCATGGCGCTTCCAGACAGCCCGGGTCGCTTTAACCGGGAGGATCTCATGACATTAAAGGTTATCGGAGCAGGCGTCGGGCGAACGGCGACCGTCACCATGAAATTCGCGCTGGAGCATCTCGGCTTCGGGCCGTGCTTCCACATGGCGGAACTGTTCGCAGACGCGCGGCGGCAGGTTCCGCTGTGGTTGGACGCGGTTGCGGGCAGGCCGGATTGGGACGAAATCTTCCGGGGCTTTCATTCGACCGTCGATTATCCGTCGGCCTCCTACTGGCGCGAGCTTGCCGCAAATTATCCGCAGGCGAAAGTGCTGCTGACGGTCCGCGATGCGGACAGCTGGTTCGAATCCGTCAGCGAGACCATCTTCTCGGACGACATGCAGGCCCATCTGGTCGGCACCCCGACCGGAGACATGATGAAGGGCACGATCTTTGACCATTTCCATGGCGGCGACATTCGCGACCGGGTGTTCATGACCCGATGGTTCGAGGATCGCAACGCCGCCATCATAGATGCCGTGCCGGAAGAGCGGCTGCTGGTCTTCCATCCCAAGCAGGGATGGGAGCCGCTCTGCCAATTCCTTAACGCGCCGGTGCCGCCGGAGCGTTTCCCACGCGTGAACAGCCGCGACGAGATCACGGCTGCGAACGAACAGGAAGGCGGAATGGCGAAGGACGACGATGCGGCCGAGAGCTTCGGCAAGTCCTATATCGAGACGCTGCGCGCCAAGGCTTTCGCCGCCTGACTGGCAACAGAAACTACGCGGGTGCTAGCCCCGGATCGACGCCGGTCAGTTCGATCGATTTCGCCCATAGGCGCGCTGCGAGCAGGGGGTCGCGGGCGGTCTTCGTGGCGTAAGCCTTGCCGGACGTCGCGCCGCTCATCTCGCGCAGGCCCCAGCTACCGTAATACTCTCCGCCCTCGGCTTCGGGGTCGGTCGCGGCCTGCAAGGCGGGCACGGCCCCGTTTTCGGCCGTGTTGAGGAAAAAGCCGACCGTCGGGCCGAAGAGCTTGCCGAACACGCCAAGGTGGCGGGTGATCTCCGTCTGCGCGACACCCGGGTGGCAGGCAATGGACGTGACAGGCGAATTCGCAGCACGCAGGCGGCGGTCCAATTCGAAGGCGAAGAGCAGGTTCGCAAGCTTGCTCTGCCCGTAGAACTTTGCGCGCGAATAGCCTTGCGACGCATCGAGATTGTCGAAGTCGATCTTGGCACCCTTGTGCGCAATCGAGGCCTGGCTGACCACGCGCGCGCCGCCATCTTTCGCCAGCTTGTCGAGCAGCAGGCCGGTCAGAGCGAAATGACCGAGGTGGTTGACGGCGAACTGCTGTTCTGTCCCGCCGATGGCATGGCCCAGCGGCGGGATCATGATACCGGCATTGTTGATCAGCAGGTCGATCTTCGGCTCTTTCTTCGCCAGATTGGCCGCCTCGCGGATCGAGGCCATGTTAGAAAGGTCGAGCGGGAGGAAATCGAGATCCGCCTGCTCCGGTCCGCTGGCGATCTCCTTGATCGCGGCAGTCGCCTTGTCGGCATCGCGGCAGGCGAGAATCACGCGGGCGCCTTTGCGCGCAAGGCCGCGCGCGATCTCCAGCCCGATGCCGGTATTGGCGCCGGTGACGATGGCGGTCTTGCCGCTCTGGTCGGGTACGTCGGAATAGGCAAAGCTCACGCGAACATCTCCATCTGCGATACCGGCGCGAAGCTGCGGCGGTGCAGCGGCGTCGGTCCGTATGTTCGCAATGCTTCGAGATGCTCGGCCGTTCCGTAGCCCATGTTGCGCTCCCACCCGTAATGCGGGTGCGCCGTGGCGGCATCGCGCATGATCCGGTCGCGATGCTCCTTGGCGATGATGGAGGCAGCGGAAATACAGGCTTCCTTGCCGTCCCCCCCCACGATCGCGCGTACTTGCGGCCAGCGCCACTCCTCGCGCCGACCGTGCGGGGTCATGTTGCCGTCGACCAACACTTCGGCAGGCTCCAGTTGCAGCACCTCGACCAGCCGCGCCGTCGCCAGTGTCATCGCCAGCATCGTTGCCTGGAAGATGTTGAGCCGGTCGATGTCATCCGGTTCGATGACCGCCACCCCCCAGGCGCAGCGTTTGCGGATGGCCGGCTCCAGCTCCGCGCGGCGTTTCGCCGAGAGCTTCTTGGAATCGTCCAGCCCTTGCGGCGGTTCGCAGCACAGCACGCAGGCAGCTGCTACCACCGGCCCGGCGAGCGGGCCGCGCCCGGCCTCGTCCACTCCGACGATCAGCGGCACGGCACCAAGTCCGCCTTCGGGTGTTGCACTGAACATAGACACGGGAGCCTTACCTATGACGAAGCAGCCTTCGATCCTTTTCGCCACCCTATCGCCCCTCGCCCTGCTCGCAAGCTGCGGCAACGCCTATTCCACCGATGGCGGCGAGACGGCCTCGACGCCCTCGCCCACCGTGGACGGCGAATTCGATGGCGACTTCGCTATCACATCGCATGGCGAATTCGACGAACCCTGGGCGTCTGCCTTCATCCCCGGCACGCCGATGCTGTTCATCACCGAAAAGCCCGGCACTGCGAAGATCTACAACACCGATAACGACCGCGTGATCACCGTCAGCGGTCTGCCGCAAGTCGATTACGGCGGCCAGGGCGGCTTGGGCGATGTGGCGTTCCTGCCCTCCGAAAGCGCGAGTTCCGTCGGCACGCGCACCATCTATCTCAGCTGGGCCGAGGCCGGCGAAGGCGACACGCGCGGCGCGGTGGTCGGGCGTGGCCAGCTGAACTGCGCCAGTGCGACCGCCTGCTCGGTCAGCAATCTCAATGTCATCTGGCGGCAGGCGCCCAAGGTCACGGGCCGCGGCCATTATTCGCACCGCATCGTTTTCAGCCCGGACGAGCAATATATGTTCGTCTCGAGCGGCGAACGGCAGAAGCAGGACCCTGCGCAGAATACCGAGAACACGCTGGGCACAATCGTGCGCCTCAATCTCGATGGCAGCGCGGCGGCGGGCAATCCCTTCGCCGACCGGGGCAGCCCGACAGACCAGATCTGGACCTACGGCAATCGCAACATCCTGAGCATGGATTTCGACAGCGCGGGTCGCTTGTGGGAGATCGAGCACGGTCCCGCCGGTGGCGACGAGCTCAACCTCGTCCAGCGCGGGGCGAATTACGGGTGGCCGGTCCGCTCCAACGGCGACAATTACGATGGCTCGAATATTCCCGACCATACGGCCGACGACGGCTTCACCAAGCCGGTCATCAGCTGGTCGCCCGTAATCGCGCCGGGGAATATGGTGTTCTATTACGGCGATCTGTTCGAAGGCATGGACGGCGATCTGATCGTGGCCGGCCTGAAGACGCAGGCGCTGATCCGGATCGCCTTCGACGGTGAGACCGCGCGCGAAGTCGCCCGCTACGACATGGGCAACCGCATCCGCCAGGTCGTTTACGGCCCCGACGGCGCGCTGTGGGTGCTCGAAGATGGCGAAGGCGGCCGCTTGCTGGAGCTGCGCCCGTCCTGATGGCGCGCGGCCTGACTTCTGCGGCCCTAAGCCAAAGTTGATCGACTTGGCAGCAAGGCGCGCCTAAGCGCCCCGCCCCATGGCGACACTGGTTCCCCTGTCCGCGATCGACCCGGCGCTGATCGAAGACCTGCTCGACGCTGCGTTTGGCGAGGGCCGCCACGCGCGCACCGCCTATCGCATTCGCGAAGGGGTCGAGTGGCTCGACGGTCTGAGCTTCGCCGTGCTGGATCACGAGGACTATCTTGCCGGCACGATCCAGCTGTGGCCGGTCGCGCTGACGGACCCGCAGGGCCGCCCGCATCCGATGATCATGGTCGGTCCTGTCGCGGTTATGCCGGGGCGGCAGGGCGAAGGCTTCGGCAAAGCCCTGATGGCGGCGAGCCTCGGTGCGATCGACGCGGGCTTTGATGACGGCGCAGCCCCGCTCCCGCAGGTGATGATCGGCGATCCCGATTATTACGAGCGCTGGGGTTTCGTGGCGGATCACACCGGCGGCTGGCACTGCCCCGGCCCGTTCGAGAAGCACCGTTTGCTGGCGCGGACGGGCAATCCGGCGATCCTCCCGCCCGAGGGGATGCTTGGACCTTGGGTAGAATAGTTCTTGCGTGCGTGAAGCGCATCCGCGCTTCCCTTTCGGCTGTGCCGTCCCACGCTCCCACCCGGCCACCCACGGCACTATACTGTTTGGGTGGCCGGGTGGGGGCGTGGGACGGCACAGCAAGGTCGGGACGAATGTCCTGACCGCACGCAACCAAAACCTGCATTGAGTCCTACCGCGCGTTCTGCCACCACATTTCCAATGCCCTACACCCCGCCTCCCGAACTCGCCGGAATGTCGCTCGCCGAAATCGCGCAGGCGGTGGCCGATCGCAAGCTGCCGCCGGTCGAACAATGGTCGCCGGACAATGTCGATGACAGTCACATGCGCATTGCGGCGGACGGGACCTGGTATCACGATGGCTCGCCCATCCGGCGGCCCGGCATGGTCCGCGCCTTTTCCGGCCTCCTGAACCGCGAGGGCGACGGCAGCTACTGGCTGGTCGTGCCCTACCAGAAGCTGTCGATCGAGGTGGAGGACGCCTGCTTCATCGCCACCGATGTCTCGCGCAAGGATGGCGACCTCGTCTTCCGCACCAATACCGACGATGTCGTAGTTGCCGGTACCGACAACCCGATCCGCGCCGCGGGCGACCCGGAAAAGCCTGCGCTCTACGTTCACGTCCGGCGCGGCTGCGAAGCGCGGCTCAACCGCTCGACCTATGAGCAGCTGGCGCAGATCGCGCTCGACGAAGGCGGCGACTTCACCGTGACGAGCGGGGGCGAAACCTTCTCTCTCCTGCCTGAATGAGCGCCATCTTCGATCGCCTGAAACAACTGTTCGAGCAGGGGCATGAACAGGATGTAGGCCCGCTGATGTCGGATGCGCGCTTCGCCGATCTCGACCGCACCGCCGATGCTGCCGTGCTGATCGCGGTGACCGAGCGGGAGAACCCGACCGTCCTCCTGACCCAGCGCCCGCGCACCATGCGCGACCATCCAGGGCAGGTCGCCTTCCCCGGCGGCAAGCTGGACGAGGGCGAAGACGCGGTCGAGGCGGCCCTGCGCGAAGCGTGGGAAGAACTCGCCATCCCGCGCGAGCACGTGAGGCTGATCGGCACGACCGATCGCTACCAGACCGGCACCGGCTTCGACATCACCCCGGTGCTGGCGACGGTGCCGCACGATTTGCCCATCCGCCCCGATCCGCGCGAGGTCGAAAGCTGGTTCGAATGCCCGCTCGACAAGCTGATGGATGCATCGCAATGGGACCGCAACGAAGTGTTCTGGAAAGGTGCGATGCGCGAATATCTCGAGATGGATCACGAGGGCTATCGCATCTGGGGCGTGACCGCGGCGATCTGCTGGAACCTGTCGCGGCGCATCGCGTGGCTCGACGCCCCCTGATCCGTTCGCCCTGAGCTTGTCGAAGGGCCGCACTTCTTTTACCCGCGGGTTCAGAAGAAAAGGACCGCCCTTCGACAAGCTCAGGGCAAACGGAGTTTGTTTTGGCAAGGTTACCTGAGACAAATTGGACGATGCGCGATGACCTCGCACAACTGGTGGAGGCGCTGGGTGCCGACAGCATGCGCTGGGTCGGCGGCTGCGTGCGCGACACACTGCTCGACATCGAACCGCACGATATCGACTGCGCCACAACGCATCGCCCCGGCACGATAATCGACAAATGCCGCGCGGCGGGCATCCGCACCGTCCCGACCGGTATCGACCATGGCACGATCACCGCAATCCTCGACGGCGGACCTGTCGAGGTGACTACATTGCGTCGCGATGTTTCTACCGATGGCCGCCGCGCGACTGTGGCCTTCGCCGACGACTGGCGCGAAGACGCTGCGCGGCGCGATTTCACCATCAATGCGCTCTACGCCCATCCCGAGACGCTGGAGTTGGACGATTATTTCGGCGGTCTGGCCGATCTAGCGGCGCGGCGCGTGCGCTTCATCGGCGATGCGCGCGAGCGGATCCGCGAGGACCATTTGCGGATCCTGCGCTATTTCCGCTTCCAGGCCCGCTTCGGCGATGCGCTGGACGAGGAAGCCGTCGCCGCATGTGAGGATTTGGCGGCAACGCTCAAAGGCCTCAGCCGCGAGCGGGTGGCGATGGAATTGCTGGCCATCCTGTCCCTCCCCGATCCGGTCGCGACGGTGCAGTTGATGGAGAAGCTGGGCGTGCTCGGCGTCGTGTTGCCGGAAGCCCGCCGCAACGAAATCGTCTGTCTGATTGCGCTCGTCGCGAGCGAGGCCGCGCAAGGCCACGCGCCCGAGGGCATCAGAAGGCTCGCGGCGTTGATTCCGCCGATCCCGACCATCGCAGAGGCGGTCGCGGCGCGGCTCCGGCTGTCGAAAGCCCAGCGCGCCCGGCTGGTCTGTGCAGCCGAACGCAAACCCGCCGATGTCGATGCGCCGAGGGCACTGGCCTATCGCGAAGGCGCGGACTGCGCGATCGATCGCCTGCTTCTGTCTGGAGCAAGTACCGAGGCGTTGGCGGGCTGGGAGATACCCGAATTACCGCTCAAGGGCGGCGAAATCGTCGCACGAGGTGTCGGCGCAGGACCGGAAGTCGCTCGCATCCTGAGAGCCGTGGAAACCCGCTGGATTGGCGAGGAATTTCCCGATCGCGACCGCGTGGAAGAATTGCTTTCCGAAGAACTGGTACGGCGCGAAGACCCTTCAGCCTAGCTTAAGCTGCACCGCAGCATAAAGAGCCTGCATTTGCCACTTTTGGCCGAATGTGCCATAGGGCAGCCGTGTCCCGGAGGGGCTCGGCGGGTTGTGCGACTGCGAAAGGTTGCTCGCCCTTTTCCATTTCAAGCGGCTTCGATGCGCGTTGGCGCGTGGCGGAACCGCAAGTTTCGAAAACCAAGTCTTGGAGTTGATCATATGAAATTCGCGAAGCTGGCCGTTGCCGCCGTCGCTCTTGCCGCCACCCCTGCCCTCGCCAACGAGCAGGTCGTCGCCGGTGCCACCGTGTATGGCCCACAGGGCGGCGAAGTCGGCACCATCGTGGCCGTCGAGAACGGCCAGGCCGTGCTCGACACCGGCAAACACAAGGTTCCGCTCGCCGTGAACATGTATGGCGAAGGCGAAACCGGCCCGACGATCACGGTCACCAAGGCCCAGATCGACGGCATGGTCGACGCGCAGCTGGCCGAAGCCGCTGCCAAGCGCGACGCCGCGCTGACCGTCGGCGCCGAAGCGATGGCTGCGGATCACGCGCCGCTCGGCACAGTCGTCGAAGTCGATGGCGACAATGTCGTGATCGCCCGCGGTGGTGACGAAGCCAACAAGGTCACGCTGCTGCGCTCGCACTTCGATGCGACCGACCACGGCCTGATGGCCCGCCTGACGAATGCGCAGATCGATGCCGCCATGTCGCAGGCCGCTGCGCCTGCCGAGGGCGACACCACCGGCGAATAACGCCGGACACCAACCCTTTCGGGATCGAAAACAGAACCGGAAGCGCAGGGGGGCGCTTCCGGTTTTTGTTTATGTAGCGCGCGGAAAGCGCATCTGCGCTTCCGTGGGCGGCAGGCGCACTCAAAGAAACTCTAGAAACGATTATCCCGCGGGAAGCCTTGCGGGGGCAATCGGCCCGCACCGCCGCGTGCGACCTTCCATTGCCACATCTCGGTTTCGGTGCGGGTGCGGTCGCCCTTGCCGCCCATCGTCCAGCTGAGGCCGTCCTCCAGCTTGAAGGTCGTCGCATCGGACAATCCGCCATCGCGGTAGTTCTGCAGCTTGACGCCCTGTCCCTTGGCGAGATCGGGCAGTTCCTCGAGGTTGAACACCACCAGCTTGCGGTTGTCGCCGACCACCGCGACGTGATCGTGCCCTTCCAGAATCGACCGCGCGACGGCGAGCTTCGCATCGCCCTTGAGGTTGACGACCTGCCGCCCTTTTCGAGTTTCGGCCAAAATATCATCGGTGGTCGCAGCGAAGCCCTTGCCGGTGGTCGCCGCCAGCAGCAGCCGCTGTCCGGGCCGGTGCACGATCACCGACACGATCTGCGCCGCGGCATCGATGTCGAGCGTGTTGCGAACCGGTTCGCCGAAACCGCGCGCGCCGGGCAGCTTGTCTGCGCCGAGCGTGAAGAAGCGGCCGTCGTCGCCCGCCAGCAACAGCTTGTCGGTGGTCTGCGCGTGCAGCACGAAAGCCGGCCCGTCGCCTTCCTTGAACTTGAAGTCCTGCTCCAGATCGACATGGCCCTTTGCCGCGCGGATCCAGCCTTTCTGCGACAGAATCACCGTTACCGGCTCCTTCTCGATCATCGCATCCATGCTGAATTCGACCGCTGGCGCGGCTTCGGCGATGGTCGTGCGGCGACGGCCGAGATCGGTGTCCTCGGCATATTCCTTGCGCAGCGCATTGAGGTCGCGCTTCAATCGCGTGCGCTGGCGGGCAGGTGAACCGAGCAGCTTTTCCAGTTCCTCCTGCTCTTTCAGCAGGTCGTCGCGTTCTTCGCGCAGCTGCATCTCTTCCAGCTTGCGCAAACTCCGCAGGCGCATGTTGAGGATCGCTTCGGCCTGCCGGTCGGTAAGCTTGAACTCCTCCATCATCACGGCCTTGGGCTCGTCCTCGGTGCGGATGATCTCGATCACGCGATCGAGGTTGAGGAAGGCGATGATATAGCCTTCGACCAGCTCCAGCCGCCGGGCAATCTGGTCGAGCCGGTGGCGGCTGCGGCGCTGGAGGATGTCGATCTGGCTGGCGATCCAGTTGTCCAGCAGCTCTTTCAGCCCCATCACCATCGGCGTGCGTGTGCGGTCGAGCACATTGAGATTGAGGCCGAAGCGCGTTTCCAGATCGGTCAGCTTGTAGAGGCTTTCCTTGAGCAGTTCCGGATCGACATTTCGGCTGCGCGGCACGAGCACGAGGCGGATGTTCTCATCGCTCTCGTCGCGCACGTCTTCCAGGATCGGCAGCTTCTTGTCGGCGATCAGCTGAGCAATCTGCTCGATCAGCTTGCCCTTCTGCACCTGGTAGGGGATCTCGCTGACGACCAGCTGCCATTGCCCGCCGCCCAGCCGCTCTATACCTGCCTCGCGATCCTCGGCCTTGTCCGTCTCCGCTGCATGGAAGCGACCGCGCACGCGGAAGGACCCGCGTCCGGTCTCGTAGGCATGGCTGATCGTCTCGGCGCTCTCCGGCACCACGCCGCCGGTGGGGAAGTCCGGACCCTTGAACAACTCCATGAGCCGCGCGTGTTCGACGTGCGGATTGTCGATCACTTCCAGCGTTGCATCGACAATCTCGGCGACATTGTGGCTCGGGATGTTGGTCGCCATGCCGACCGCGATTCCGCTGGCGCCATTGGCGAGCAAATTGGGGAAGAGGCCCGGCATGATCTCCGGCTCTTCTTCCTCGTTATTGTATGTCGGAATGAAGTCGACCGTGCCCGCGTCGAGGCCTTCCATCAGGCGCATCGCCGTCCTGGTCAGGCGCGCTTCGGTGTAGCGGTAGGCGGCGGCGTTATCGCCGTCGATATTGCCAAAGTTTCCCTGCCCTTCCACGAGCGGGTAACGCAGGGCGAAATCCTGCGCGAGGCGGACCATCGCATCGTAGGCGGCGGTGTCGCCATGCGGATGGTATTTGCCGATGACTTCGCCGACCACGCGGGCCGACTTCTTGAACCCGCTCGCCGGGTCGAGTTTCAGCTGACGCATGGTCCACAGCAGGCGCCGATGAACCGGCTTCAACCCGTCGCGCAGGTCGGGCAGCGACCGCGCGGTAATCGTGCTCAGCGCATAGACGAGATAGCGCTCGGACAGCGCGGAATCGAAGGGTGCATCGACGATGGCATCGAAGGGATCGGCGCCGGAATCGTCCAGTTCGGAAGTGGCCATGACACCCGCCCTACCAGAGCCACGCTTCGCCTGTCAGCACGGAACGGTGCGTCATCCCCACACGTTAGGAAGGCATACACATATTACGGAGATACCTTATGACGAAACGCATCATGATCCTCGCCACCGACGGTTTCGAACAGTCCGAACTGATGAAGCCGAAGGCCAACCTCGAAGACGCCGGTTTCGAGACCACAGTCGTGAGTCTGGAAAAGGGCGAGATCAAGGGCTGGGACCAGAAAGACTGGGGCGAAAGCGTCAGCGTAGACAAGACGGTTGATGAAGTGTCCGACTGTTCGAGCTATGACGCCCTTCTTCTGCCGGGCGGCCAAATTAATCCCGACATCCTCCGCATGAACGAGCGCGCTGTGGCGATCGTCCGCGAGTTCGACATGGCGGGCAAGCCGATTGCAGCAATTTGCCACGCACCGTGGTTGCTTGCGGAAGCAGATATTCTGAAGGGCAAGACCGTCACGTCGTGGCCCTCGATCCGCACCGACCTGAAGAATGCCGGTGCAAATGTAGTCGACCAGGAAGCAGCCATCGATGGCAATCTGATTACCAGCCGCAATCCGGACGATATTCCGGCATTCAGCAAGGCCCTCATCGAGATGCTCGGCGAAACCGCCGAAAAGCGCGAGATGGAAACCGCCTGACCCCGCCCTAAATCAGAACGAAGATTGGGAGCCCTTCCGCAGCAATGCGGTGGGGCTTCCTGCTATCCAATCCCTTGACTTTCACACGATTGAGATGTTGTAACATCAAAGTCTGTGTTTAGATTGTGTTCAGATTGTGGCATAAATAAGGCATGCTGGATGGGTACTGAGAAGAGCGAAATGCATGGGAAACTATTGGCTGGAAGCGCGCTGGTCGCGGTGTTGGCGGGCTGTAGCGAAAACTCGGAGCAACACACCGTCAGCGAGCGGGTGACGACGGTCGACGTCGAAGCCGCTGCGGAGGCTCCGCAAGCCGATTTCGGTTTTATGGAACCGATGCCACAGAATGCGCCGCCGCCGGCTGCCGCGCACCCGC
Source organism: Qipengyuania sp. 902 (assembly GCF_051195295.1). Classification (NCBI taxonomy): domain Bacteria; kingdom Pseudomonadati; phylum Pseudomonadota; class Alphaproteobacteria; order Sphingomonadales; family Erythrobacteraceae; genus Qipengyuania; species Qipengyuania sp. 902. The sequence goes on from NZ_JBNJLJ010000003.1 coordinate 266,143, forward strand.
CTCCTCCCCCGCCCGCCATGAACCGCGCCGGTCGGGCTGACACAGGCGAGTCCATCGTCAATGCCGGCGGCTCGATTGCCGTCGGCATGCCGCAGGTCGCGTACACCTTTGCCTATGGATTCCGCGTACCGGCCGATACGATCCGCCCGCTGCAGGAACGCCACGCCGATATGTGTGAGGCCAAGGGGCCGCAGACCTGTCGCATCGTCTCGATGAACCAGGGCGAGCAGGAAGGCGACTATGCCTATGGCAGCTTGACCATCGCCGTGCGCAGCAGCGAGGCGCGCACCTTCGGCAAGGCGCTGACGGCCGCGACCGGCCGGATGGACGGCGAGCTGGTGTCCTCTTCCATCGAAGGCGAGGATCTGTCCAAGTCCATCGTCGATACCGAAGCGCGGCTCCAGGCCCGCACGGTATTGCGCGACCGGCTGATGGACGTGCTCCGCAACCGCCGCGGGACAGTGTCAGAACTCGTCGCCGCAGAGCGCGGCGTGGCGCAGGTCAACGAAGAGATCGATCAGGCGCGAAGCTGGCTGACGGAGATGCGCGCCCGTGTTGCCTTCAGCACAATGACCGTTGAATATCAGGCGGGCGCACCGGTCGAAGGCGGATTTGCCGAACCGATCCGTAGCGCGTGGGGATCGCTGGCATCGCTGCTCGGCAATATGATCGCGGTGCTGATGATCCTGCTGACAGTCGTGCTGCCGCTCGGCCTGCTCGTCTGGCTGGCTGTCCGCCTGTGGAAGCGGGCTGGCCTCTCGACCGGCATCGGTGACGATGGCTGGCGGCCCGCGCGCGATGGCGAACCCCAGCCAGCGAGCGACTGAGGGGCCGGCCCCATGGCCCCGCTCGTGCATTGAGCGGGGCATGGGGAACAGAATTCTGCAACAAATCGCGCTGCTTATCGCAGCACTTTCCGCTGCCATCGCGGTACCAGCCATAGCCCAATCCGGGCGCCAGGTGGCGCAGGATTCCTCGCCCTATGTCTATGAAGTGGAGACGCTGCAGAACGGCAGCGGGGCGGCGAGCCCGCTCGAACTCGATACGCCCATGGGGCTGATGGAAAGCTTCATGGCCGCCGGCGAGCGGGGCGATTGGGGGCGGGCCTCGGCTGCGCTCGACCTCGCCAATGTCGATCGGACGGCAAACGCGGATTCGCCGCAGGACCTGTCGGCCAAGCTTTACGACCTGCTTCACCGGACGGTCGCGATCGACTGGGCCTCGCTTCCCGACCGCCCCGATGCCGTCGACACGACCACGACGAGCAAGGATCCGATGGCCGGCGCGCCCCGCCGCTCGATCGTGATCGGCTATCTCGAAGTCGATAACCGGACCGTCCCGATCAGAATCGCACGCGTACAGGCGCCCGGAAGCGAGCCCCTTTGGGTGTTCAGCCGACAGAGCGTCGCCAATGTCCCGCCGCTTTATTCCATATACGGGCCGAGCAAGTTCGAAGAGGCGCTGCCCGCGCCACTGCGCAAGCAGGCCTTCTGGACGCTCGCCTGGTGGGAAGTGATCGCCCTACCTCTGATCCTGCTGGTCGCTGCCTTTGCCGCCGCCCTTACCTATTTCGCGATCAATCGCTGGCGACACCGACTGGACGAGGACACCAAGCTCTACGGCATTCTCCAGGCGGTGCACCTGCCGGCGACCCTGCTCGCATTTGCCGGCACCTTTGCGCTCGTCCGGACGACGTTCTTCCGCCTGTCCGGGCCGGTCAAGGACCTGCTCGATCCGCTGCAGCTGGTGCTCATCCTCGCCGCGATCATCGGGACTGCGCTCGCGGTCATCGATTATCTGTTCGACTTTGCTACGTCGCGCCGGACGGACAAGCTCGAAGCGGCAGAAAACAACGCGGATCGCAACTTCTATACGAAGATGAGCGCGATCAGGCGGATCGTCACTGCCCTACTACTGCTAGCCGGGATCGGCTTCCTGCTCGTCGCCAGCAATATCTCGAACACGCTCGGCTTCTCGATCATCGCCTCGGCGGGCGTGATCGGCCTCGTGCTGGTATTCGCCGCCCGCAAGGTGCTGGGCGATATCATGTCCAGCGTGCAAATCGCCTTCGCGCAGACGGCGCGGATCGGCGATGCGATCTATTATTGCGGACAGTGGTGCTATGTCGAGAAGATCGGCTTCACCCATTTGCGCCTGCGGACCTGGGACGAGCGGCGGGTGATCGCACCGCTCGGCGATTTCACCAGCGACAGTTTCGAGAACTGGACCAAACAGGACCCGAGCCTGATGATGCATGTGGAGCTGGAACTGGACAATCGCGCCGATGTCGACGCGCTGCGCGAACCGTTCCGCGAGTTCGTCCGGAGCGATGAAGATGTGATCGATCCGGACGATGCGGTGTGCGAAGTAATTTCGCAAAATGCGCGGGCGATGACCGTACGCTTCATGGTGCGGGCCGAGGATCCGAAGACAGGCTGGAGCATGCATCGCCGCCTGCGCGAACACATGCTCGCCGCCGCTTCCCGCCTCGATGCCGCCGCCGGTCATGAGCCCGCTCCTGCCTTCCTCCCGCGCGAGCGTGAAGTGCGAATGGACGCGGAAGGCTAAAACCGCCGCATGTCGTGGCTTTCGGCGGGGATCGACACCGCCAGCCCATCGAGCGCTTCGGTCAGGTCGATCTGGCAGGAGAGGCGGCTGGTCCGCGCGACGCCTGCTGCGAGGTCGAGCATATCTTCCTCCTCCTCGCTGGCCTCGTCGAGCCGGTCGAACCATTCGGGCGCGACGATCACGTGGCAGGTGGAGCAGGCCATCTGGCCTTCGCATGTCCCCTCCAGCGGCAGACCGGCGGCCTGGGCCACGCGCAGCAGATTGTCGCCCGGCTCGCATTCGGCGGTGACGATCTCGCCTTTGGAGCTCGTGAACTCGACCTTCACAGCGCGCCCTGCGCTTTCGCCGCCGCGTTGATTTTCTCCGCCGCCTGCTCGATCTCGTCCATGGTCGTGTAGCGCCCGAAACCGAGCCGGATGGAAGCCTTGGCGAGCTTTTTCGGCAGGCCGATCGCTTCGAGCACATGGCTCGTGCGGCCCGATCCGCTCGCGCAGGCGGAGCCGGCGGAGAACATTACATCGCGCACGTCGCTCATCAGGCGGTTGACGTCGAGCCCGCCGCCGTTCGGCCCGCGCGGGCGGATGTTGAGATTGCCGTGCCAGCGCGCCTCCGCGCTGCCGTTCAGCTCCCAATTCTCGAACAGCTCGCTGGCGCGTTTCCAGAGCTTCTGCACGTGCTCTGCATCCTGCTCCATCCGATCCTTCGCCTCCTGTGCGGCCGCACCCATGCCCGCGATCAATGCAGGCGAGAGCGTGCCCGAGCGCAGGCCGAATTCCTGCCCGCCACCGGTCTGGACCTCGTCCAGCGACAGCCCTTCGCGCACCCACAGCGCTCCAATCCCCTTAGGTCCGTGGAACTTGTGCGCGCTGATGGCGATCATGTCCGCACCGGTCAGCTCGATCCGGCCATAGGCCTGAACCGCGTCGCAGAAATAGAGCGCATTGTTCTCCTTCGCCTTGCGATGCCATTCGATGGTCGGCTGGATCGTGCCGATCTCGTTGTTGACCTGCATCAGGCAGACCAGCCGCGTGTCGCTGGGCAAATCCTGCTTGGTATTGCACTGCCCGTTTTTCGCGACGTTCAGCACATGGCACTTGCCTGCATCCTGCGCTGTATCGAGCACGGCCGCATGTTCGATGGCGGAGACCGATACGGCCCCGCCTTTCCCGCTACCCCGGATGGCGAGATTGATCGCTTCGGTCGCGCCGCCGGTGAAGATTATCCTGCCGCCCGCCGGGAACAGCGCCGCGACCTGCTCGCGCGCCAATTCGATGGCAGCCTTGGCCTGTCGGCCCATGCGGTGCGGGCTGTGTGGGTTGCCGAAGCCGGTGCCGCCCGGCCCGTCGAGCCATCGCAGCATCGCATCGCGCGCCTCGGGCGCGAGCGGGGTGGTGGCCTGGTAGTCGAGATAGATCATCGAATTGGGACCCTTGGGATTATCCGGTGGCCTCGCAAGGGATTTTTCTCACGCAAAGGCGCAAAGGCGCGAAGAAAGAATTGCGGCTAAGCCGCCGTAGAGCATCGCACTAAGGCACAAAGATGTTTCGCGAAGTGCGACACCTTAGTGCCTTGGTGCGAGAATTTCCGAATGCCTGCGGCGCTGACCCTTTGCGCCTTCGCGGCTTTGCGGGAGAGAAATCAAGCACCGCGAGCCATCTCGAGCCACACCTCGCAGAAGCGTTCCACCTCGGCACGGGTGGTGTTCCAGCCAAGCGACACACGGATCGTGTTCGCGGCAACCTCCGGTTCGACCTGCATCGCCTCCAGCACGCGGCTGGTTTTCATCGTGCCGCTGGAGCAGGCGCTGCCTTGCGAAACCGCAATGCCCGCCATGTCGAAGCGCATGACCTGCGCGGTGGCGCTCATGTTCGGCATGGCGATGGCGCGGATGTAGGGCGTGGGGTCGGAAAGTGGGAGCAAGCCCTCGAGCGAATTGATCGGCTCCAGAACGAAGGGATCGAGGTAACGGCCGCTCGCTGCCTCCAGCGCCGCCGCCATCCCGAGCACGTCGGGCAAATTCTCTGTGCCCCGTCGATAGCCGCGCTCATGTCCTCCACTGGGCTCGAGCAGCGCGAAATCGCGGACCAGCAGCGCGCCAACGCCGATCGGACCGCCGAATTTATGCGACGAGACAATAGCCATGTCGCACGGCGGCAACGCTAACTTGCCAGCACTCTGCGCACAATCCGCCAGTAGCAAACCGCCCGAATCCTTCACCACATCCGCAATCGCTTGCAGATCCTGCCGGTTGCCGGTTTCCGAATTGACGTGCTGGACGGCGACGAGCGGTCGTTCGCGCTGCACTGCTTCTGCAAGTATGTCGAGGTCGAGAGCGCCGTCCGATCGCACTGGCAAACGTTCTGCCGTTGGCATCGCCTGGAAGATGCAATCATGTTCGACGGCGGAAATCAGCCGTGCACCGGCTTTTGCACTATGCAAAGCCAGCGCAGCCGCCTCGCTTGCCCCGCTGGTGAAGATCACCTCGCCGTCCCATCCCAGCGCCGTATTGATCCGCTCGCGCGCGTCTTCCAGCAGGCTGCGCGCCTTACGCCCCTCGGCATGCGGCGAGCTGGGATTGGCCCATAGCCGGAAGCCATCTTCCATAGCCGCTTTCGCTTCGGGGCGCAGCGGCGTGGTGGCGGCGTGATCGAGGTAGATGCGTTCGGGAATGATACGGGCTCGAAATTATTGCGAAATCGCGGGGAAACCCTATATAGCCCGCGACCTCGCATGCGCCACCCATGGCCAGCGCGACCCATCAGATTCGACAGGTACTCCATCCATGCCGACCGTCATTTTCCCCGGCCCCGAAGGCCGTCTCGAAGGCCGTTTCTCTCCCGCCCCGCGCCCGCGTGCGCCAGTGGCGATGATCCTGCACCCGCATCCGCAGGGCGGCGGCACGATGAACGAGCAGATGACGCAGCGGCTCTACAAGACCTTCGTCAACCGCGGCTTCGCCACGCTGCGCTTCAATTTCCGCGGCGTCGGCCGCAGCCAGGGCAGCTTCGACAACGGTGTCGGCGAATTGTCCGACGCCGCCAGCGCGCTCGACTGGGTGCAGCAGGTCCATCCCGAAGCGCAAGTGACCTGGGTCGCCGGCGTCAGTTTCGGGGCGCTGATCGGGATGCAGCTGCTGATGCGCCGCCCGGAAATCCGCGGCTGGATCAGCATCGGCGCTCCGGCGAGCATGTATGACTTCTCCTTCCTCGCCCCCTGCCCCGCCAGCGGCATCTTCATCCACGGCGCGCAGGACACGGTGGTGCAGCCCAATTCGGTCACCAAGCTGGTCGAGAAGCTGCGCACGCAGAAGCACATCACCGTGCATCACGAGGAAATTCCGCGCGCCAACCACTTCTTCGAGAACGAACAGGCGGAGCTGATGAAGTCAGTCGACAATTATCTCGATTTTCGCCTGGATCCGGCCTGCCCAATCAAGTGACGGAGTTGCTTGGCGAGCGAGAGCGCGCCTAGAATTTCGGAATTCGCGCAGGCGGAGAATTCGCTTAGGTGCTCCACAGATCGAACTCTGCCGTTCGGACGCTCCATCCCAGTCGCGTGTTACAAAATCTCATAAAACTTGACGTCGATTGGTAATGTTGTAACATTGCTAATACGAGGAGTCGCAGACTAAGTCTCCCGCATTGGAAGAGGAGCACATCCATGTCCTACATCCCCCAATCGAACCGCGCCTCGGTCGGCAGTATTGCTGCAGTAGTGGCTATCCACGCCGGAGTCGGCGCGCTGCTGGTTTTCGGACTGACGGTCAATGGCGCGATGCCAGATATCATCACCCGGCTTCCCGCGAAGGATATCCCTGACGTCCCCCCGCCGCCTCCACCTCCTCCGCCGCCGGAAAATACGGCGGACCCGAAGGAAAGCACCGTACCGCCGGTCTTCACCCCGGTGCCCAAGCTCGATCTCAAGCCGACGCCGCCGATTATCGACACGACGGACTTAATCCCGCCGCCCATCCCCAGCCCGCAACCGGGACGCGGCGAGATCGTGCTGCCGAAACCCTCACCGCCTGCTCCCACGCCCAGCTTCGAGCCGGTTCCCGCCCGCCCAAAGAACGATCCCGGGCGCTGGCTGTCGAATAACGACTATCGCTCGAGCTGGGCGCGCCGCGAATTGACGGGAGTGGCCAGATTCCGGCTCGAGATCGCTGCCAACGGCCGGGTGTCGAACTGCACCGTTACCGGCTCGACCGGACATAGCGAACTGGACGCGGCGACCTGCAGCCTCGTTAGCAAGCGCGCCCGCTTCGAGCCTGCGCGTGGCGGCAATGGCGAGCCGGTTGCCGGCAGCTATACCGGTTCGGTCCTCTGGCAGCTGCCCGAATAAGGCTCCCTAGCGAGCGCCCTGCTCGAGCTTTTCGAGCGGGGCCTCACCCCCGGCATCGGGCAGCGTCCAGATTGCCACGTTCATCAGGGCCACGAAAGCCAGCAACACCATCAGCAGCGCGTTCTTCACATTGGCGGTCCGCCGCCACAGGAAAAAGGCGCCGATCAACAGCAGGATCGCGGCAAGGACGGTAAGCGAAAGGACGGCGTCGAGCATCGCTTTTCCATAGCGCGACACGCGCGGCTCGCAAGCTTGCGACGAGCTTCCACCGCGGAACGGGGTCGCACCCCGCCCGTTGCCATTGGGAAGGAGACGACCATGAGCATTTTCGGCAAGATCAAGGACGCCATTTTCGGCAAGGATGCGAAGGCGCAGGAAGCGCAGAAAACTGCCCCCTCCGGCGCGCCGAAGGCCAATCCCGGCAATGCCTGGGCCAATGCACCGGTCGTCGAGAAGAAAGCCACCCCGGTGGTCGATGTCGAGAACCATCTCGATTCCATGCCCGGCGCAGACCGGCTGAACTGGCGCACCTCCATCGTCGATCTGATGAAGCTGCTGAACATCGATTCCGATTACGAGAGCCGCAAGGCGCTGGCGCAGGAACTGGGCCGCGAGGATTATTCGGGCAGCGCCGAAGACAACATGTGGCTGCACAAGCGCGTGATGAACGAACTTGCGGCCAATGGCGGCAAGGTCCCGACAAACCTGCGCGACTGATTTCACCGCAGCCCATTTGACAGGCCCCGACCGGCGGCGCACACCGCCGTCATGACTTCACACAGCTTCGACATAACCCGCCGCCAGGCCCTCGCCGGGCTTGGCGCGACGACTGCGCTCACCCTGTCGGGATGCGCGACCTACGCCGCCGACGGGACCTCTGCCCCCGTCAGCCTGACGCCCGATGAATGGCTCGACCAGGTCGGCTACAACCTCCTCGCGCATGAACCCGAGCGGGCGACCTCGCTCGGTGTGGATACCGGCAGCCACGCTGCACTCCGCAGCCAGCTTGAAGACCAGTCTCCCGAGGGCCAAGCCGCCTATGCCGCCACGCTGCGGCGCGATCTTGAAATGACCCGCGCCTACCCGCGCGAGCGGCTCGATGCAGATCAGCTGACCAGTTTCGAAGTGGTCGAAAGCGCCTATGCCCTAGCGCTCGACGGCTTCGCGCTGCCCTATGGCGATACGCCCGTGGGCAACTGGCGCACCGCGCCCTATGTCGTGATCCAGAACGTCGGCGAATACCTCGCCCTGCCGCGGTTCATGCAGTCCTCGCACAACGTCGCGAATGCCGATGATGCCGACGCGTACATTGTGCGGATGGAGCAGATGCCGTCGGTTTTCAACGGAGAGCTGGAGCGTATTCGCAGCGCTCGAGGCATGGGCGTGGTGCCGCCGGGCTTCCTGCTCGAGAAGGCGATCCGCCAGATGGAGCAGACCATCGCCAGCGCCGGCAAAGGCGAGCTGTTCGCCGACGATTTGCGCGGTAAGCTCAACGCCAGCAACCTCCCCGAAAACCGCGCCGATCGGGCAATGTCGCTCGAAAGCGGCCCGATTGCCGAGGCGCTTTCCCGCCAGCTGGCCGAGTTGAAGGCAGAGCGAGCCGTGGCCACCGATGCGCCGGGCATCTCCGCGCGGCCACGGGGCGAGGAATTCTACGCCTGGGCCCTGCGCTCCAGCACCACCACCACCCTCTCCGCCGATGACATTCACCGCCAAGGCCTCGAAGAACTGGAAGCGCTGCATGCCCGCATGGATCCGATCCTGCGGGATATCGGTTATACCAGCGGCTCGGTCGGCGAGCGCATGCAGGCGCTGGGTGCAGACCCGCGCTACAAGTTCGCGGAGGGCGATCCCGGCCGCGAAGAAATCATGGAATTCATCTGGGACCGGGTGAACTGGATCAAGGCGCAGATGCCGCGCGCCTTCAACACGCTGGTCGATCCCAATCTGGAGGTAAAGCGCATCCCGCCTGCCGAGGAAGTCGGCGCGCCGGGTGCCTATGGCGGGGCAGGCAGCAAGGACGGCACAATACCGGGTCGCTTCTGGATCAACCTACGGACCACCGACCTGCACCGCAAATACGACTTGGCCGATCTCACCTATCACGAGACCATTCCCGGCCATGTCTGGGAAGGCGAATATTCCAACCGCCTGCCGCTCATCCGTTCGATCCTGGCGTTCAACCCGTTCAGCGAAGGCTGGGCGCTCTATGGCGAGCAACTGGCAGACGAGCTCGGCGCCTATGACGATTTCGCGGTCGGCCGCCTCGGCTATCTCCAGAGCCTTGCGTTCCGTGCCTGCCGGATGGTCGTAGACACCGGCCTCCATGCCAAGGGCTGGAGCCGCGAGCAGGCCGTGCGCTTCTTCGTCGAGGAGAACGGCAGCAAGCCGGAAGAAGTGGGTAGCGAAGTCGATCGCTACTGCAGCTGGCCCGGGCAGGCGACCGGCTACAAGCTCGGCCACAGCCGCATCGTCGACCAGCGCGCCCGCGCCGAAACCGCCTTGGGCACTGCTTACGATTTCAAGGCATTCAACGATGCGGTTGTGCTCGGCGGCAATGTCCCGATGGACGTGCTGGAGAAAAACGTCGGGCGGTATATCGACCGGGCTTCGACTTGAAATAAAACTCGGGCTGCAGTTTCCATACTATCGATCCCGTGTCATACCCGAGCGGAATGACATTGGGGGTCGATATGAAACGTTTCAGCTTGGGATTTGCGCTTGCGCTCGGTTTGTCTGTTCCGGCGCAGGCCGATTGGCACGTGGCGGAGTCCGATCACTTCGTCGTCTATGCCGACGACCGGGCGAAGGACGTGCAGGAATTTGCCGGGGCGCTGGAGCGGTACCATTCGGCGATGAGCCTGCTGCAGATGCGGAAGAATACGAAACCCAGCCCCTCCAATCGCGTCACCATTTTCGTCGTCGGGAGCGAGGGCAAGATCCGCAAGCTTGCCGGAGAGAATGCCAAGAACGTCGCCGGGTTCTACATCCCGCGCGCCGGCGCTTCGCGAGCCTTCGTTCCGGAAATCAACATGCGGGGGCGCGAGACCGATTTTTCGGTCACGGTCCTGCTGCACGAATATGCGCACCATTTCCTGATTTCGGCCGCGCCCTATGCCATGCCGCGGTGGGTCAACGAAGGTGCAGCCGAATTCTTCGCATCAGCCAAGTTCGAAAAGGATGGCGGCTTGCAGATCGGTGCACCGGCCTATCACCGTGCGGCGGAGCTCGCTTTTGCCAAGGATGTCAGCGTGGAGGAGCTGATCGACCCGGAGCTCTACGAGAAGAACAAGGGCAAACGGTTCGACGCGTTCTATGGTCGCGCCTGGGCGCTCTACCACTATCTCTATTTCAACGAGGAGCGCAGCGGCCAGTTGCGCAACTACATGGTCGGCATCGCGGAAGGGAAAGCCCCGCGCACAGCCGCCATCGACGCTTTCAGCAATCTCGATGCCCTGCAAAAGGAAGTCGACCGCTATATCGACCAGCGCCGGATGAACGTCTGGACGCTGGACGCGGACATGTTGCCGACGAATCCGGTCACCGTGCGGCAACTCACGGAAGGCGAAGGCGAAGTGATGCCCCTGCGCATTCGTTCGCAGCGCGGCGTCGATCGGGAAGCGGCTTTGGAACTCCTTCCCGAGATCCGCGAGATCGCGGCCGAATATCCGCGCGATGCCGGCGTGCTGACGGCGTTGGCCGAAGCGGAATACGATGCCGGCAATGACGAGAAGGCGATTGCAGCAGCGGACCGCGCTCTCGCAATCGATCCCAACCGCAAGAATGCTTATGTGCAGAAAGGCTATGCCCTCTTCCGGCAGGCGGCGTCGGCAACCGACGAGGATGCTGCCTATGCTGCCGCGATGGCGCCCTTTTCCGCGCTGAACCGGCTCGAAAACGACCACCCGATACCGCTGATGTACTATTACCGCAGCTTCGTGGAGCGCGGCGAAGAACCGAACGAAAACGCGCGTCTTGCGCTGGAACAGGCGATGCAACTCGCCCCGTTCGACAAGAGCCTGCGCATGAATGCGGCGATGATGCAGGCCAGCGAAGGCAAGATCGCCATCGCCCGCCAGACCATTGCCCCGATCGCCAACGATCCACACTGCGGCGGATTGGCACAGACGGCGCGGCGCTTTTACGAAGCGATGGCCGGAGTCGAGGAAGGCACCGCCTGGAATCCGGGTGCAACGATCGATCTGGCGACCGCTATCGCCGATGCGGCCACGGGCGAGGATACTGGGTCGGAGTGATGGCGCTGCGTGGCCGAGGGGCAGGTTTGCAGTAAAACTCGCTGCGCCTAGCAGCGATCTGAGCACGGCTAGCGCACCTGTGCGCCGGTTTCGACCAGCGCGATCTCGTATAGCTTCGGCCAAAGCTTTCCGGTCACGAACAGGCGCCCATTTTCCGCGTCCCACGCTATTCCGTTGAGCACGGCATCCCGTCCGGTGACCGGCACAGACGCAACGAGATCAGTCAGGTCGATCAGCCGTTCGACCCTGCCGTCTGCAGGATCGATCGCCACGATATAGGCAGTCTCCCATATGTTGGCGAAGACGAGTCCGTCGATCATCTCGAGCTCGTTGAGGCGGCGCAGCGGGCGGTCGTTCATGGTGACCTCGATGCTGCGAAGGACGTCGTAGCTCTCGGGATCGAGCACCCGCAGGGTCGCGCTGCCATCGGAGTGGATGAGCCCTTCCCCGGACGTAGTCAGGCCCCAACCGTCGAGCGGATAGCCCTCACGGGTCGCCAGAGGCTCGAGCGTGTCCGCATCCCAGCGATGGATCGCGCCATCGCGCCACGTCAGGCTGACGAGCGATCCGTTCCAGTGAGCCAATCCCTCGCCGAACTGGTTCGACGGGATCGCTGTCTCGCGGAGCACCTCGCCGGTTTCGAGATCGACCTCGCGGATGACCGACTGCCCTACGCGCCCGGTGCTCTCGAAGAGCGCGCCGTCGTGCCACAGCAGTCCCTGCGTGAACGCGGCAGCGTCATGCGGATATTCGGCGACGACTTCGGCGCGGTAGACCACCGGCCCGGAATAGGCACCCTCGAGTATCGGTTGCGGAGCGGCCTGCTCGACCTGGGCCGAGAGGGGCCACCCAAGCAGGGTCGCGCAAGCAATTCCATATAGGAGACGCGCCATTTTCATTTCGCGTCCTTGCCGCGGTGCGGCTGAGCGCAAGATGAAGCGGCCCAAGCGATTGCTCGCCTTTACTTCTTGCCGAAGAAGCCGCTTGCCATATCGGCAATATCGTCGAGCGGACTTCCGTCTCCATCGCGGTCGAGCATGCTGGCGAATTTACCCAGCGAACCTTCGCCGCCGATGGCCTCGCGAATCTGCTCGAGTACGTCGGCATCTATGCCGGTCTTGTTGGCGGCTACTTCGATCGTGTCGCCGGGATCCTGATGCGCTGCACCCAGCGCGGCGACCGCCTTGGCCGCCATTTCCGGATCTATGCCGAGTTTCTCTGCCATGTTGGTGACGGTCGGATTGCCGCCCACTTGGCCCAGGATCTGGTCGAAAAGTCCCATCGTCGAATCTCCCTCAGCGCCTGCGAACCCATTCCAGTCTGACCGATTTCGCGGCCAAGAAAAAGCCCCGGTCCGGTTTCCCGGCCGGGGCTCTCTTCTGAGATCCCCGTCGACACTAGGTTCGCAGGGCTCTCCTCTCCAACCGAGAAACCGTCAGGCGGCTGCGGGGGCCGCGTCGCGCACGCCCTGGTCGACATGGGCGGCGAAAGGTTCGAAATTGTCCACGAACAGCTGCACCAGCTTGTGCGCGGTGCGGTCGTATTCGTCCTTGTCGTCCCAGGTGGAACGCGGGTCGAGGATCTGGCTGTCGACGCCGGGCACACTCACCGGGACTTCGAAACCGAAGTTCGGGTCCTTGCGGAACTCCGCATCGTTGAGCGACCCGTCGAGCGCGGCATTGAGCAGCGCGCGAGTGGCCTTGATCGGCATGCGATGGCCGACGCCGTATTTGCCGCCGGTCCAGCCGGTGTTGACCAGCCAGCAGTGCACTTCGCCCTCGGCGATGCGCTTCTTCAGGAGGTTGCCGTAAACGCTCGGGTGGCGCGGCATGAAGGGCGCGCCGAAGCAGGTGCTGAAGGTCGCGGTCGGCTCGGTCACGCCGATTTCCGTGCCGGCGACCTTGGCCGTGTAGCCCGACAGGAAGTGGTACATCGCCTGGTCCGGCGTGAGCCGCGCGATCGGAGGCAGCACGCCGAAGGCATCGGCGGTCAGCATGATGACATTCGACGGCGGCGGGCCGAGGTTGTCGGCGCTGGTGTTGGGGATGGACGACAGCGGATAGGCGCCGCGGGTGTTCTCCGCGAGGCTGTTGTCATCAAGGTCGATCTCGCCCGCATCGTTCATCACGACGTTTTCGAGGACCGTGCCCTCCATCTTGGTCGTCGCGTAGATTTCCGGCTCGCTATCGGGATCGAGGCGGATCATCTTGGCGTAGCAGCCGCCTTCGAAATTGAAGACCGCCGTGTCCGACCAGCCATGCTCGTCGTCACCGATCAGCGTGCGGCTGGCATCGGCGGACAGCGTCGTCTTGCCGGTGCCCGAAAGGCCGAAGAACACCGCGCTCTTGCCGTCAGGCCCGATGTTGGCCGAACAGTGCATCGGCATCACGCCTTGGGCAGGCAGCAGGTAGTTGAGGATGCCGAACACACTCTTCTTCATCTCGCCGGCATATTTTGTGCCGCCGATCAGGATCAGCTTTTCCGACAGGTTGACCGCGATCACCGTCTCGCTGCGCGTGCCGTGGCGTTCCGGATCGGCCTGGAACGTCGGCAGGTCGATGATGGTATATTCCGGCTTGAACCCGTCGAGTTCTTCAGCGGTCGGGCGAACCAGCAGCGTGCGGATGAACTGGTTGTGCCACGCCAGCTCGTTGATCACGCGGACGTTGACGCGATATTCAGGTTGCGATCCGCCGAACAGGTCCGCGACATAGAGATCGCTCTTCTCGCCCAGCGCGGCCATGAAATCCTCTTTCAGCGCAGCGAAATGCTCCGGCTTCATCGAGGCGTTATTGTCCCACCACACGGTGTCTTCTGTCTCGCCGTCACGGACGATGAACTTGTCGTTCGCGCTGCGGCCGGTGTGTTTGCCGGTCTCCACCACCAGCGGCCCGTCCTTCGCCTTGCGGCCTTCGCCATTTTCGAGCGCGGCGGCGGTCAGCTCTTCCGCGGTCAGGTTCGGGTGGATCGTGGCATCGGTGGCGATGCCCTGGTCGGAAAGCGAAGTCGAAAGCGGGGTGGTCACCGAAAAATCTCCAGCGCGCGAGTGCGTTACTGTGATGGAATCATCCGCGCATACGAATGCGCGGTGCTCGCGTGAGCCTCTAATACCCCACCGCCCCTGCGTCAAACCGCACGACGGCAAATTCTGGCTTAGGCGGGCACAGCCTGCGTTGTTTTGCACGAATAATCGGATTAGGCACCAAGGCATGAACAGCGATGCGATCCAAGGTGCGAACCCGCAGGACCCCGACCAGCGCGTGATCGCGCTCGTCGACGACGACCGCAACATCCTCACCACGGTGTCGATCGCGCTGCAGGCGGAAGGGTTCGCCACGCGGCTCTATTCTGACGGGGAGGCGGCGCTGGGAGCCCTGCTCAACAATCCGCCCGACCTTGCGATCTTCGACATCAAGATGCCCAAGATGGACGGCATGGAATTGCTGCGCCGCCTGCGCGAGGAATCCGCCCTGCCAGTGATTTTCCTGACCAGCAAGGATGACGAGGCGGACGAAGCCGCCGGCCTGCAGATGGGCGCGGACGACTATATCGCCAAGCCCTTCAGCCTGCGCCTGCTACTCGCGCGCATCCACGCGATCCTGCGCCGCAGCGATGCGCGCCGACCTCTGGTGATGAGCGACGCGGTGCCAGCCGACACCTCCGAGAAGATCGACCGCGGCCGCTTGCACATGGACCCAGCGCGCCATCATGTGACTTGGGAAGACCGGCCGGTCTCGCTCACCGTCACCGAATTCCTGCTGCTCGAGGCGCTCGCCGTGCGGCCGGGCGTCATCAAGAGTCGCAACCAGCTGATGGACGCCGCCTACCCCGACGACGTCTTCGTCGACGATCGCACTGTGGACAGCCACATCAAGCGCATGCGGCGCAAGTTCCGCCGGGTCGATCCCGAATTCTCGGCCATCGAAACGCTCTACGGCGCCGGCTACAGCTTCAGCGATGGCTGATCAGCGACCCGGAGAGTCCGACAGAGCCAGTGCACTGCGCAGCGACCGGTTCGGCCAATTGCGCTGGTCGCATCGCCTGTCGCTCACCAGCCGCATCCTGTTCGTCAACGTATTGCCGTTGGTCCTCCTGGGCGGCGGGGTTCTCTATCTCGATGCTTACCGCAAGCAACTGCTCGACGAGCGGTTCAAGCTTGCACTGGTCGAAGCGCAAATTACTGCAGAAGCTCTCGCCGGTGCTACGGTCCAGCGACAGGAAGCGCTGCTGATCCAGATCGGCAAGGAGCAGCGCCTGCGCCTCAGGGTCTACGGCCCGGACGGCAATCTAGAGTCGGATAGTTTCGCCCTCGCCCCACCAAGTTTCGACCTCCCCGAGCCGTCCGAGGTCGATCAGACCGATCTCGCCCTGCGCCTCGACCGCGGGTTCGACCGGATCGTCGGCGCGCCGGCCCTGCCCGACTATGTCGAACCTGCCACCGACGACGCGTCCGGCTGGCCGGAACTGGTTCGGGCACGCGAGGAAGGCCTGACCCAGATCGTGTTGCGCGATGCACCCGACGGCACACATGTCATCAATGCCGCCGCGCCCGTCGGACTGGATGGCGATACACTGCTGCTGACTCGCAATCCGGTGGACATCACCGAAAGCGTGCGCGCGGCACGCTCTACCGTGCTCGCCGTCGTGCTGCTGGCGCTGCTCGTCTCGACACTGCTGTCGCTGTTCCTCGCCCGCACCATCGTGCGCCCCTTGCGCGAACTGGTGCAGGCCGCCGTCCGCGTCAGACAAGGCCGCGACCGGCAGGTCGAGGTGCCACGCCTGCCCGACCGGCGAGACGAGATCGGTATGCTTGCCCGCTCGTTCTCGGACATGACTGGGGCCCTGCGCCAGCGGATCGACGCGGTCGAAAGCTTCGCCGCCGACGTCGCGCACGAGATCAAGAACCCGCTTGCCTCGCTGCGCAGCGCGACAGAGTCGCTCGCCAAGGTCGAGGACCCGCAACTGCGCGCGCAATTGCTCGACATCGCGACGCACGACGTCCAGCGGATCGACCGGCTGGTCACGGAAATTTCCGATGCCAGCCGGATCGACGCAGAAATGTCGCGCGCCGAGTTCGAGACGGTCGACCTCAAGCAACTCCTGTCGAACATCGTCGCCAGCCGCGAGGAGCGCGAAGAGAACGAGGGCCGCACGATTGCGCTGGCAATGCCCGAGGAGCCGCTGGTCGTCGCAGGCGTGCCGGTGCGGCTGGAGCGAGTGATCGACAATCTGCTCGATAATGCCGTGTCTTTCTCCCCGCCGAGGGGCCGGATCGATGCTGTACTGAAGCGACAGGATGGCTGGATCACCCTGACCATCTGCGACGAAGGCCCCGGAATCCCTGAGGAAAAGCGCGAGAAGGTATTCCAGCGCTTCCATTCCGACCGGCCCGAGGGCGAGGATTTCGGCAAGCATTCCGGCCTCGGCCTCGCTATCGCGCGGACGATCGCGGAGGCGCATGATGGCACGCTGGTCGCGACCTCGCGGCAGGACGGCGAGCCGGGCGCCAGCCTGGTGTTCGGCTTACCCGCACGGCGATGAGCGAAAGGGTTCTCGCGAATGTCACAGGTGTCGCCATCGACGGGCGGGCGCTGCTGATCGAGGGGGCACCGGGCCTCGGCAAGTCCTCGCTCGCACTTGCACTCATCGACCGCGGCGCGGTGCTTATAGGCGACGACGCGATCGAGCTCGTGCAGCAAGGCGGCACATTGATAGCCGCGCCCCCCCCGAACACCATCGGGCTGATCGAGGTTCCCAATGTCGGCCTCGTGGAATTGCCGACGACGCGGGCGTCGGTGGCCCTCATCCTTCAGCTCGATGCCGATGCCCCGCGCTTTCCGATGGATGTCCCGACGCGGGAGATGGCCGATATGTCCGTGCCGGTGCTGCCCTTCGCTCCGGGTGATGCGACACAGGCCCTGCGCGCCGAATATGCGCTGGCAAAGCACGGCCTGCCCTTTCCAAGCGAAGCGCAAGCAGCGACAAGGCTCGCGCAATGACTGCCGATTCCCCCCCTTCCCCGCGCCAGCGCGTGCTGCTCGTCACCGGCCTTTCGGGCGCGGGCAAGTCAACGGCGTTGCAGGTGCTGGAAGACATCGGCTGGGAGGCAATCGACAACTTCCCCGTGCGCCTGCTTGGCGGGCTGCTCGGCAATGAGGACGAGGGCAGCCAGCTCGCCATCGGCTTCGATTCGCGCACGCGTGGCTTCGTCCCCACCGAGATCATCGCGATGTGCAAGCAGCTGGCGGCTCGCGGCGATGTCGAGGTGACGACGCTGTTCATCGACTGCGCCGGCGGCGAGCTGGAGCGGCGCTACAACGAGACCCGCCGCCCGCACCCCATGGCGCGCGGCCGTCCCGTACTCGACGGGATCAAGGCCGAGCGCGAGCTGCTGGAGCCGCTGCGGCGCTGGGCCGACATCGTCATCGACACCAGCGACTTCTCCACCAACCAGCTGCAACAGGAAGTGCGCGAGCAATTCGCCAGCAGTGCCGAGCGCGAGATGACCGTCACCATCTCCAGCTTCGGCTTCGCCCGCGGGACGCCGCCCCTGGCGGACCTGCTGTTCGACATGCGCTTTGTCGACAACCCGCACTGGGTCGAGGGCCTGCGCGAGAAGACCGGACTGGAGGCCGAGGTAGCCGCGCATATCGAAGCCGATCCCGCCTTCGAACCGGCCTTCGCCCGCATCGCCGACCTGCTGCGCGAATTGCTGCCCCGCTACGCCGCACAGGACCGCAGCTATCTCAACATCGCCTTCGGCTGTACCGGAGGGAGACACCGCTCCGTCTACAGCGCCGAGCGGGCGGCGGAGGTCTTGCGCGCCGAAGGGTTTTCGCCCACCGTCATCCATCGCAATCTGGGGAGCCGGCCCGCCGATCCGCTCGAACGGCGTTGATTCCCGCGGCCATTGATGGTTCAGGACCCGGCACGTAACCTTCCAAGGGTAATTATTCGGATACGCCCACGCATGATTGGCATGATTCTCGTCACCCACGGCAATTTGGCCGAGCACTTCATCGACGCGATGGAGCACGTGGTGGGCAAGCAGGAGGGTGTGGCGACCATCTGCATCGGTCCCAACGACGATATGGAGCGTCGCCGCCAGGACATTGCCGATGCCATCGCCAAGGTGGACACGGGCGACGGGGCCATAATCCTCACCGACCTGTTCGGCGGCACGCCTTCCAACCTCGCCATCTCACTGCTCGACACGGGCCGGATCGAGGTGATCGCGGGCATCAACCTGCCGATGCTCATCCGCCTTGCCGGAGCGCGCAAGAGCATGGGCGTGGTCGATGCGGTGCACGCGGCGCAGACCGCGGGCCGCAACTACATCACGGTGGCGAGCGAGTTCCTCGGCCAGGATCTCGACAGCGCGAAGGCTGCCACCTCTTGAGCGAGCTGCGCCGCACCCTCACTGTCGTCAACCAGCGCGGGCTGCATGCACGCGCGAGCGCCAAGTTCGTCGGTGCGGTCGCCGAACTGCCCGAAGGCTGCCAGGTCCGCGTCGCCAAGGGCGAGAACGAGGCGGCGGGCGGCTCCATTCTCGGCCTCATGATGCTCGGCGCGGCCAAGGGCGACACGATCGAGCTGATTGTGACCGGCGACGGCAGCGAGGCGGCGATGGGCACCCTCTCCGCGATGATCGAGGATGGTTTCGGGGAGCCGTGACCATGGCTCCCGACGACACCCACACGCGCCGCGTAATCACCGGCTTTTCCAACCCTACCGTCAAGGCGCTGCGGGCGCTGCGCGAGAAGAAGCATCGCAAGGCTGCAGGCAAGTTCCTCGCCGAGGGGCTGCGCCTGCTGACCGATGCGCGCGAGTGCGGGCATTTGCCCGAAGTGCTGGTGCTGGCGACGGGCCGCGATCCGCACCCGCTGCTGGCAGAGCTGGAAGCGGCAGTCGCGGCGGCGGGCGGCGAGGTGATCGAGACCTCCCCCGACATCCTCTCCAAGATCACCGGCAAGGACAATCCGCAGGCCGTCGCGGGCGTGTTTGCGGAGTTCGACACCTCGCTGGCGAACCTCGACCGCAGCCGCGCCGACATCTGGCTGGTCGCCCAGGCTCTCAGGGACCCGGGCAATCTCGGCACCATGCTGCGCACCGGCGACGCGATCGGCGCGGGCGGGCTGATCCTGATCGACGATTGCGCCGACCCCTTCAGCGTCGAGGCCGTGCGAGCCAGCATGGGCGCGGTGTTCACGCAATGCATCGCTCGTGCCGAGTGGAGCGGGTTCGAAAGCTGGCTGCGCGACGGGGCAGGCCAGCTCGTCGCCGCCAGCCTGCGCGAGGCTCAGCCTTATCGCGGCGCGCCCTATGCCGCGCCCTGCTTCGTCATGGTCGGCAACGAAAGCCGCGGCCTGCCGGAGCAGTACGAGATGGCCTGCGACTTGCGCGTGACCATGCCGATGAAAGGCCGCGCCGACAGCCTCAATGCCGCGGTCGCGGCGGCTGTGCTGGGGTATGAGGTGTTGGCGGGGCTGGAGGGCTGAGCCACCACCGACATGGACTACTGAAGGGGGTGTTCTGAAAAACTGCGCCGTCACTTGCCTGCCTCACAATTTTGCGCCCGGGTAGAGCCCGCATCGGTGCGGCGCAGCAGCCGCAAAAGCGCGGAATTGTCGGCTTTCCGGCGGATCGCGGTCATGCGGCCCTGATGGAGTACAGGCTGCATCAGGCCCCACTCGACCCGGCTGACCAGCGCTTGATGTGTCACCTTCCGCCAGTCGATGGTAGGCCCGGCGAGCCGCCCCGATCCCGGCGGCGTAAACACCGCATCCCAGGCATGCCGGCCCGCTCACGCAAGCGATAGGCCGAGGCCCGCGACATGCCGACATTGCGCGCCGCCGCGGCGACCGAGCCGGTCAGGTAGAGCTGCGCGAGAAACTCGCACTGCCGCACAACGCTCCACCCGTCCTCGCGCGAACGCAGCAGGACGGGATGAAAGAACGGCGGCTTGCGGCGGAGACGATGGGCGAGCGCTTTCGGCATCCGCGAGGATGAAGCAGATTGGTGGCGTGTGGGAAAGTGGGTTGGCCGCAGGTCGTTCAGTCGCGGATAGCGGGTGGATCGCAGACTATTTCGTGAATTTCTGACATTATGGCGTGACGAGAAGCCCAATCCCGCTCAGCCTGAGTTTGTCGAAGGCCACGCGCTTTCGCTTGCTCCAAGCACCACTACTGTTGGCGAGTTCGGGCAAGCGCCGAAATCCTTTCTCAGTCACCTGCAATTAGCGCCTGCTTCTTCGCCCTGCTCCAGCCCTTGATTTGTCGCTCGGCGTCGAAAGCCTCGTTGCGCGTGGGAAAGTCCTGCGACCATTCAAACGATACCGGCAGCCGGCCAGCGGTGTATCCGCCCAGCATCCCGGATCGATGTTGCGCCATGCGGTTTTCCAGATCCTCGGTGTGCCCAACGTAATAGCTGTCATCATTGCAGCGCAGCAGGTACGTGAAGAAGGTCATGCATTGCTTCTAGGGTTGGCGCGTGGCCTTCGACAAGCTCAGGCTGAGCGGGAAGGTTGGGCAAGGGCGAAGTAGTGCTTGCCTCTGCATAAAAATCGAAAGCCGACGCCCATCAACTCAGCATAATCGTCGTCCCAGCGGTTGCGAAGCACAACCGTAGGTTGAAAGCTGGGATCGCTCTCGGTCAGGCGAGCCGCTCGAACAGGTCGCTCCAGTCCGGGTTCGCCTGCTCGATCAGTTCGATCTTCCACTCACGCTTCCACGCCTTCATCGCCTTCTCACGTGCGATGGCGTCGGTGATGTCTTCGTACTCCTCCTCGTGCACCAGTCGGTCCAAACCGTAGCGTCGGCAGAAAGTGGAGCCTTTGCCTGTACGGTGTTGCTGGATGCGGAAGGGGAGGTCGGAGGTGACGCCGATGTAAAGCACGCCGCGCGGCTTGTTGGTCATGAGATAGACCCAGCCGCTCATCCGCTAATGTCCGGCCAGGAGGTGAGCGATCCCAGCTTGCGCTGGGATGACGATAGAGGAGTTGCTCACTCCGCCGCTTCGCGCCCTTCGCCGGTGCCGTCCTCGATCTGCGCGGCGTCTTCCGCATTGTAGCGCGGGGTCGCCTCCACCTTCGGCACTTCCTCGATCTCGCGCTTGCCGATTTCGATGCCGCGTTCGGCGAGGCGCCTGCCCGAAGTCAGCACGTTGCGTTCGAAACTGCCGACGAACTTGTTGTAATTGTTGACCGCCGTCTCCAGCCCGCCACCAACGCGCTTCATGTGTTCGGCGGCGACGGCGAGGCGGTCGTAAAGCTCCGCCCCGGCCTTGCCGATCTCCACCGCTTCCTGCGCGATCGTGTCCTGCCGCCAGACCTGCGCCACGGTGCGCGCGATGGCGACGAGGTTGGTGGGCGTCGCCAGCAGCACCTTGTTGCGGAAGGCGAAGTCCCACAACTCCGGATCGTGCTCCAGCGCGGCGGCGACGAAATGTTCGCCGGGGACGAACATCACCACATAGTCGGGCGTGTCGTCGAACTGGCTCTGGTAGCTCTTGCTGCCGAGCGTCTGGACGTGGTTGCGCATCGATTTCGCATGCAGGTCTAGATGCCGCCCGCGCTCGTCGTCGTCATCCGCTTCGAACGCGGCCTGGTATGCGTTGAGCGAGACCTTGGCATCGATCACGAGCTTCTTCTGCCCCGGCACATGCACCACCGCATCGGGGCGCAGCCGCCCTTCCTCGGTCTCGATCGAATGTTCGAGATCGAAATCGGTATGCTCCGACAATCCGCATTGCTCGAGCACGTTCTGCAGCGCCCGCTCGCCCCAGCGGCCGCGGGCCTTGGGGGCGTTGGTCAGGCTGTTTCCGAGCCGCTGCGCCTCGCGCCGGACCTCTTCCTGCCCGCGCTGCATCTCGGTGATCTGTTGGTAGAGCCGCCCGAAGGCATCGGTGCGCTTTTCCTCCAGCGCGGCGACCTGCTTCTCGTAAGCCTCCAGCCGCTTACCCACCGGATCGAGCAGAGCGCGCAGCTTTTCCTCGCTGGTCTTTTCGGAGTGGCCGAAACGCTCGTTCGCGCGCTTGAGGAAATCTTCCTGTGCCTTCGACAACACAGCGGTGCCGGTGTTCTGGAATTCCTTGAGCAATTCCTCGCGCGCCTCGACCAGCAGGCGTTTCTGCTCGTCGAAATTGGCGGTCTTTTCCTTCAGCGTCGCCAGTTCGGACCCGAGCGCGACATTGTCGCGCCGCAGGGCATCGAGCGCCGTTTCATGCGCCGTGCGGGTTTCGCGCAATTCGCCGTCGAGCGCATCGGCGCGGGCCGCGCGCACGGTCGCATTCTCCAGCTCCACGATGGCGCGGCGGAACTTCTCGTCCAGTTCCTTGGCCTCGGCATCACGCTCGCCATGGCGCGCTTTCCAGTCGGCTGCCGGTCGCGATCCGGCGAACCAGCCGAGCGCCACCCCGATCAGGAGGGCGGCGACGGCGACGATGAGAACGGTCATATCCATGCGCCGGAACATAGCTGGAACGGGACTTGCGGAAAAGACCTGCCCGGAACTATCCCCACAGCCGCGCGCTCCTCATGCAAAGAGGAGATATTCTATGTCGATCAAGGAAATGATCCAGGACCACCCCGCCGTGGGTGCCGACTATACCGAGGAACTTGGCGAAGCGGTGAAGCACGCGATGTATTGCGCGGCGATAGCCAGCAGCTGCGTCGATGCCTGCAATGCGGAAGAGGGCGACATGTCCGAATGCATCCGCAAGTGCTCCGACGCGTCGGACATCTGCCAGGCCGTCAGCACGGTCGCGGCGCGGCGGACTCATGGCAATACGGCGGTGATCAAGTCGCTGCTCGAAGCCTGCATCCTCGCCTGCAAGGTCTGCGCCGAGGAATGCGACAAGCACGACAACCCGCACTGCCAGCGCTGCGCGCGGATGTGCCACGAAGTGGTCGAGGACTGCGTGAAAGCGCGCGATGCGATGCTGGAAGTAGCCTAATTGTATTGCGAACCCGCATCCGCGGGTTCGTCCTCGCTAGACGCGCGGCAAGCCGCGCCCGCTGCGGGCGGGCGGTCGCCCTTGCCGGGCCTCCGCCGGCCCGGTGCTCTAGGAGGGGCGAGCCTTGATTTTGAGGCGCGACCTATCCTCTCCTAGAGAACCGAACCGAAGGTGAGGCAAGGCCGACCGGCCGCCCGCAGCGATGTGACCTTCAGGTCGCGTGAGCGAGGATAGCCTAAGGCCGCGGCCGCGGCCGCCGGCGCTTGAGGCCAAGCAAATTACGCCGCTTCGCGCAGCTTCTTCAGCTTTTTGAGCGCCATGTTGCGCTTGAGGCGGCTGAGGTGGTCGATGAACAGGATGCCCTCGAGATGGTCCATTTCGTGCTGGATGCACGTGGCCATGAGCCCGTCGAGGTCCTCTTCGTGGGTCTCGCCTTCGAGATCCTGGTAGCGCACGCGGCAGGTGGCCGGGCGATCGACATCGGCGAAGATGTCGGGGACCGAAAGGCAGCCCTCCTGATACGTCGCCAGCTCGTCCGCAGGATCGAGGATTTCCGGGTTGATGAAGACGCGCGGCTCTTTCTTGACCGGATAATGCACGTGTTCGTGACCGCCGTGATTGCAGACCTCGCCCTCGGCCTCGGTATCTTCGGGCTGCAAGTCGATCACCAGCACCCGCTTGGGCACGCCGACCTGGATCGCCGCAAGCCCGATGCCGGGGGCATCGTACATGGTTTCGAACATGTCGGAGACGAGCGTCTTCAACTCATCGTCGAACTCGGTGACGGGTTCGGACACGACCTTGAGCCGGGGATCCGGCACTTCGAGAATTTCACGGATAGCCATGGGAGGTCAGATAGGCGCGCGCGCGCGATTGTTCAATTGTTCGTTAGGTGCGCCTTCGACATCCGTCGAAGGCTAGCTGTTCCGTCCCGCTCCCCCTCCCGGAGTCTTTGTTGGGTGCGCTATCGACATCCGTCGATAGCTTGCGGCACCAGCCCACGCCCCCACCCGGCCACCCATAAAATACCGTGCCGTGGGTGGCCGGGTGGGGGCGTGGGCTGGTGCCGCCGCAAGGGCCGGACGGATGTCTGGCCCGCACGCAGACAGAATATCAAACAGGCCGTCGCGCTCGCAAGGCCTGCGCCAAGGTGCCCTCGTCGAGGTAATCCAGCTCCCCTCCAACGGGCAGGCCGTGCGCCAGCTGCGTAATCCGCACAGGGTAGACCTCCAGCCGCTCGGCGAGATAGTGCGCCGTCGTCTGCCCCTCCAGCGTAGCGTTCATGGCGAGGACGATTTCGTCCACCCCGCCCTCTTCGACGCGCGCCATCAGGCTGGCGATGTTGAGATCCTCGGGCCGCACGCCGTCCAGCGCCGACAGCTTGCCGCCGAGCACATGGTAGCGCCCGGTAAACAGTTTCGCGCGGTCGAGCGCCCACAGGTCGGACACGTCCTCCACCACGCACAGGCTCTTCATGTCGCGGCGCGGATCGGCGCAGATGGCGCAGGGGTTGCGCGTGTCGACATTGCCGCAGGTCTCGCACTCGACCAGCGCCTCGCCAACGGTGGCCAGTGCGTCGAGCAGGGCCGGCAGCGCCGTCTCGCGACGCTTGACCAGCCACAGCACCGCCCGCCGCGCACTGCGCGGGCCGAGACCGGGCAGGCGGGCCAGCGCCGATGCGAGGGTTTCGATCTCTTGCGATGCCATCGCGCCACAGATAGGGGCGCGGGCGAGACAGAGAAAGGCCGCAATGCGCATTATCTTCATGGGAAGCCCGGATTTCGCCGTGCCGACGCTGCAGGCGCTGGTCGATGCGGCGCATGAGGTGGTGTGCGTCTACACCCAGCCGCCGCGGCCCGGCGGGCGGCGTGGTAAGGAGCTGACGCGCACGCCGGTGCACCAGCGGGCCGACGATCTCGGGATCGAAGTCCGGCATCCCAAATCGCTGAAATCTGCCGAGGAGCAGAAAGCCTTCGCGGCGCTGGAGGCCGACGTGGCGGTGGTCGCCGCCTACGGACTGATCCTGCCGCAAGCCATTCTCGACGCGCCGAAGCATGGCTGCCTCAACGTCCACGCCTCCATTTTGCCGCGCTGGCGCGGGGCCGCGCCGATCCACCGCGCAGTGATGGCGGGCGATCCGGTGACCGGCGTTACCATCATGCAGATGGAGGCGGGGCTCGACACCGGCCCCATGCTGACGATGGCGCGCACCCCGACCAAGGACAAAACCACCGGCGAACTGACCGAGGAACTGGCCGAGAACGGCGCGCAACTGATGGTCGGCACGCTGATCGACCTGGAGGCGTTGCATCCGCTGGAGCAGGACGACACGCAAGCGACCTATGCCGCCAAGATCGACAAGGCGGAAGCGCGGATCGATTGGGACCGCCCTGCTGGAGACGTGGTGCGGCACGTGCATGGGCTCTCGCCCTTCCCCGGTGCGTGGTTCGAACTCGATGGCCAGAGGGTCAAACTGCTGCGAGCGGAGATTGCCGAAGGCAGCGGCGCTCCCGGCGAAGTGATCGACGACCGGCTTGCCATTGCATGCAACGAAGGCGCGATCCGCCCGGTCGAACTGCAGCGCGCGGGCAAGCCGAAAATGGACCTCGACACTTTCCTGCGCGGCAATGCGGTGCTCCAAGGCAGCGTGCTGGGCTGATGTCGGCGCGTGTGCTTCGACAGGCTCAGCATGAGCGGGCCTTGTGCCCAATCCCAAATCCGCTCGGCCTGAGCCTGTCGAGGGCCATGCGCCTACCGATGCGCCGATGACCCGCTTCGCGCTCACCCTCGAATTCGACGGCACGCCGTTCTTCGGCCTCCAGCGCCAGAAAGACGGGCCGAGCGTGCAACAGGCGGTGGAGGAAGCCGCCTTCCGCATTCTGGGAGAGGACGTGCGCCTCCACAGCGCTGGCCGCACCGATACCGGCGTCCACGCGCTCGCCATGCGCAGCCATATGGATATCGCCAAGGAGATCGCGCCTTTCCGCCTGATGGAAGCGCTCAACGCGCACCTGCGGCCCGATCCGATTGCGGTGACCCATTGCGAGATCGTACCCGACGACTGGCATGCCCGCTTCTCCTGCACGGGCCGCAGCTATGTCTACCGCATCGCCAATCGCCGCGCACCGCTGACGCTGAAAAAGGATCGGCTGTGGCAGGTCGGCACGCCGCTGGATCACGAGGCAATGCACCGCGCGGCGCAGGCGCTGGTGGGCCTGCACGATTTCACCACCTTCCGCTCGGTCCATTGCCAGTCGGACAGTCCGGTCAAGACGCTCGACCGGCTGGATGTCGAGCGAGAGGGCGAAGAGGTCCGCATCCACGCCGCCGCGCGCAGCTTCCTCCACCACCAGGTGCGCAGCATGGTCGGCTGTCTCGCGCTGGTCGGCATGGGCCGCTGGCGCGAGGAACAGGTGGCCGGGGCGCTGGAAGCGAAAGACCGCCAGGCGCTCGGCCTCAACGCTCCGCCGCACGGCCTCTACTTCGTCGAGGCGACCTATCCCGACGATGCTTGACGTTGCGGCACCCTAGCCAAGCCGGATTGGCAAGCGTAGCGGGTCGGAGACACGTTTCACGATGCAACGAAAGGGACAAGGATGGCCTATACCGGTAAGCAGCTTTTCACCACGCTGACGAGCGACGGCACGCTCACTCTTGAGCTGGAGGACACGACCTTCCCCGATCCGACGGGCAACCAGGTTCTCGTCAGGATGGAGGCCGCGCCGATCAACCCTTCGGATCTTGCGATCCTGACCGGTGCCGCCGATTTCGAGAATGCCGACTATTCGCCGGGCAAGGTCGTCGCCACCATGCCGGAACCGTTCAACAGTGGCCAGAAGGCGCGCCACGGCCAGCGTCTGCCGGCAGGCAATGAGGGCGCAGGCACGGTCGTCGCCACGGGCGATAGCGACATGGCCAAGGGGCTGATGGGTCAGCGCGTCGCCTGCGTTCCGGGCAGCGCCTATTCCGAATACGCCATCGCCGATGCCGCCATGTGCCTGCCGCTGGGCGATCACAGCGCGGAGGACGGCGCATCGAGCTTCGTCAACCCGATGACCGCGCTGGGCTTCGCCGAGAATGCGAAGATGGACGGCGCGAAATCGATACTCCACACGGTCGGCGCGTCGAACCTCGGCCAGATGCTGGTCAAGATCTGCCAGGAAGACGGCCTCGGCCTCGTCAACATCGTGCGCAAAGGCGATCAGGTCGAGCTGCTGAAGGGGCTGGGTGCGAGCCATGTGGTGAACTCGTCGGACGACGATTTCATGGATCAGCTCAAATCCGCGATCGACGAGACCGACGCCTTCTACGGCTTCGATCCCATCGGCGGCGGCAAGATGGTCGATCATTGCTTCAAGGCGATGGAGCAGGTCGCGGTCGGCAAGATGACCGAATATTCGCGCTATGGCTCCAACCAGCAGAAGCGCATGTTCATTTACGGTCGCCTCGACTTCGGACCGACCACGCTGACGCCGAGCTACGGCTTCGGCTGGACACTTTCGGGCTGGCTCCTGACACCGTTCCTGCAGACTGCGGGCATGGAAACCGTCGGCCGCATGCGCAAGCGCGTGCTCGACAACCTGACGACCACCTTCGCCAGCAGCTACAAGACCAAGGTCGATCTCGAAGGCATGCTGACCAAGGACGCGATCCTAGACTATCGCCAGATGAAGACCGGCGAGAAGTATCTGGTGACGCCGAACGGGTAGGGAACCAGAATATCAATCCGTTCGCCCTGAGCCTGTCGAAGGGCTGTCCTTCACTTCCGGCTCAGCGCTCGTAGAAAAATACGGGGCTTCGACAAGCTCAGCCCGAACGGAATTGGGGTGTCGCGCGAAGCTACCGCCCGTCGAAGGCGCGCTGGAGGGCGGCGGGATCGGTCTCGCCGCTCGCCAGCAACAATTGCAGGAGGATGCGTGCCTTCTGCGGATTGAGCGCGCGGGCGGCGACGAAGCTGTTGGCATCGTCCTCCGGCTCGCGATCGACCAGCCCTTCGTCGGCGCGGCTCGCGCGGACCACGGCGACGCCTGACGCTGCAACCTGGATCAGCGCCTGACGCACGGGCTCTGGCATATTGCCCTCGCCCACACCCGCGACGACGACGCCGCGTATGTTCTCACCGAGCTGGCACTTCACTGCGTCGGCATTTTGCCCGGCGTGGACATAGACGACTGGCACCTCCGGCAAAGCGTCGCACCACGCCAAACGCGCCTCCTTGCGGTCACCCCACGGCGCACCGAACCATTCAAGCGTGCCGGGTGTGACCAGAGCAATCGATTCGCGCGGAAAACCGCGAAACGCTTCGGAGCCGCGCGTGCGAACCTTGCGCACGTCGCGCGCGGCGAAGACGCGGTCCCCCATCACCACCAGCGTGCCGCGGCCTGCTGCATTCGCGTCGCAGGCCACGCGAACGGCGTTGGCGAAATTCCGCAGCCCGTCGTAGCCGACCGCGTCGGCGGGGCGCATCGCTCCGACGACGACCACCGGCTTGTTGGAGGGCAACGTCAGGTCAAGCAGGAACGCGGTTTCCTCCAGCGTATCGGTGCCATGGGTCACGATCACGCCCGAACAATCCGGATCGTTCAGTGCCTCCATGGTTGCGCGGTGAAGCGGGTTCCACACCTGCGGACCGATGTCCGCCGAATCGATATTGGCGATCTGATGGCCCGAAAGCTCCGCCTCCAGCCCCAGTCCGCCCACGCGTTCGAGATACTCCTCGATCCCGATCTCGCCCGCGCGATAATCCTGCGCGATCGCATTGCCCGCGATCCCGGCGATGGTGCCGCCGGTGGCGAGAACGGTGAGCCTGGTCGTCATGCGCGCCGCCTAGCTGCCGATTGGCGATCTCGGCAATTGATTTTAAGATTTGCGACGCTATGTGCAGCGGACCGCCACATCGGCGGCACCCGTGGTTGGGGCGATTAGCTCAGTTGGTAGAGCATCTCGTTTACACCGAGAGGGTCGGCAGTTCGAGCCTGTCATCGCCCACCACCACTCCCGATACAGGCCGATCTTCTATCCGCCGATCGCCTCGTCGATCGCGGCGCGGGCATCCTCGCTCGACCAGTCGTAATCGCCCGACACGCGCCAGATTTCCTGCCCCATCGCATCGTAGAACACTGTCGTCGGCATGACTCCGCCGCCGATAGCGAAGCCCAGTTCGCCTTCGGGGTCCATCCACGACCCTAACATTGCGAAATCGCGCTCGGCGAAGAAGGGGCCGACCTTTTCCGCGCCCTGCATGTCCTGGCTGACGGTCAGCACGCGCAGGCTTCCTTCGTAATCGACGGCCAGCTCGTCCAGCAGCGGCATCTCCTTCACGCAGGGCGCGCACCAGGTGGCCCAGAGGTTCACCAGCACCGGCGTGCCCTGCAACGCGCCCATGTTCAGCACATCCCCCTGCAGGTCGCGCACATTGCTCGCTGGCATCAGCGTGCCGGCCTGCGAACGGTCGATCTCGCCGGTTGGCGCGGGCGTAGCGGTGCTTTCTTGCGCGGTGTCCGGCGCCCCCCTATCGCAGCCCGCAACAAGCAGACCCAGGGTGAATGCAACAGTGAGCGACAAGCGGGACAATTCGGGCTCCAATGCCATGTGGGGCGGCAGGTTCGCACAAGGGCCTAGCGCGATCATGCGCGAAATCAACGCCTCGATCCCGTTCGACAAGGCGCTATGGCGACACGATATCGAAGCCAGCAAGGCGCATGTCGCCATGCTCGGCGCGCAAGGCATCGTCACGCCTGAAGACAGGGCGACCATCACCGAGGGTCTCGACAAGGTCGCCGCCGAATATGCGCGCGAGGGCGTGCCGGAGGACTGGGACCTCGAAGACATCCACATGACAACCGAGAGCCGTCTGGCCGAACTGATCGGTCCGGCCGCAGGACGTCTCCACACCGCGCGCAGCCGCAACGACCAGGTGGCGACCGATTTCCGCCTCTGGGTCCGCGATGCGCTCGACCAGATCGATGCGGGATTGCTGGCACTGCAACAGGCGCTGGTGACACGCGCGGGAGAGCATGGCGCCAGCATCATGCCCGGCTTCACCCATCTGCAGACCGCGCAGCCGGTGACGCTCGGGCATCATCTCATGGCCTATTACGAGATGATCGCGCGCGATCGCAGCCGGTTTGCCGATGCGCGAAAGCGCATGAACGAAAACCCGCTCGGCAGTGCGGCACTGGCCGGAACCGGCTTCCCGATCGACCGCGACGCGACCGCGCAGGCGCTCGGCTTCGACCGGCCGACGCGCAACAGCCTCGATGCCGTATCCGACCGAGACTTCGCGCTCGATTACCTGATGGCAGCGAGCCAGTGCGCGCTGCATCTGAGCCGACTAGCCGAAGAGTTCATCATCTGGGCCAGCCAGCCCTTCGGCTTCGTGCGCATGCCCGATACGCTCTCCACCGGCAGCTCCATCATGCCGCAGAAGAAGAACCCCGACGCCGCGGAACTCGTGCGGGGACATGCGGGCCGCGTGATCGGCTGCGCCACCGCGCTGATGGTGACGATGAAGGGGCTCCCGCTCGCCTATTCCAAGGACATGCAGGACGACAAGCCGCCGGTGTTCGAAGCGCACGGCCTGATGGCGCTGAGCATCGCCGCGATGACCGGCATGGTGGCGGACAGCGACTTCAGGACCGGGCGCATGCGCGAAGCGGCCGAACTCGGCTATGCCACCGCCACCGACCTTGCGGACTGGCTTGTGCGTGAGGCGGACATCCCTTTCCGCGAAGCGCACCACATTACCGGCGCTGCCGTGAAGCGCGCCGAGGCGGATGGCGTGGCGCTCGACCAGCTGCCGCTGGATGTGCTCAGGGCGATCGACGAGCGGATCGACGAGCGCGTTTACGAGGCGCTATCGGTCGATGCCTCGGTCGCCTCGCGCAGCTCCTATGGCGGAACCGCGCCCGAACAGGTAAAGGCGCAGGTTCACGCCGCTCGCAGGGCGCTGGGAATGGATGAGTAGATGAACAGATTGCCGATCCTTGTGTGCGCGCTAGCGCTCACCGCCTGCGGGCAAAAATCCGACCTCGCGCCGGTCGAGGGTGCGGCGCTGCCGCCAGCCCCCTATGGCGCGGAGGCACAGCCGAGCGCGGACGAACTGCTCGTGCTCGACCCGCAGGCCGCGCCCGATCGCTCGGTCGAATTGCGCACCCGCTCGGAAGAGCGCGAGGACGATCCTTTCGACCTGCCGCCCGAGTAGGTTCTCAGCCGAAAAGCACAGCTTGCTCGACTTGCCCGCGCGAATTCGGCAGAGGCGCTGGCCATGGACCATTTCCAGCTCCGTGACGGCGTGCTCCATGCCGAAGACGTGCCCCTGCCGCGCATTGCCGAAGAGGTCGGCACGCCGGTCTATGTCTATTCGCGCGCCACGCTGACCCGCCATGCCCGCGTGTTCCGCGATGCGCTGGGCGAGCTCGCCGATCCACACATCGCCTTCGCGGTAAAATCGAACCCCAACCTCGCCGTGCTAAAAGTATTGGCGAACGAGGGCTATGGCGCGGACGTGGTCTCCGGCGGCGAACTGACGCGTGCGCTGAAGGCAGGGATGAAGCCGGAAGACATCGTGTTCTCCGGCGTGGGCAAGACCCATACCGAGCTGCTCCAGGGCCTCGAGGCGGGTATCGGCCAGTTCAATATCGAGAGCGAGGAAGAGGGCTACGAGCTCGCCGTGATCGCCGAACGGCACGGCAAGCGGGCAGCGTGCGCGCTGCGGGTGAACCCCGACGTCGATGCGCGGACGCATGAGAAGATCTCCACCGGCAAGCGCGAGAACAAGTTCGGCGTCCCGCTCGACCGGGCGGCGGACATCTATGCGCGGCTGGCGGAAGAAGACGGGCTCGATATGCGTGGCGTCGCCGTCCACATCGGGAGCCAGCTCGGCGATCTGGAACCGCTGGAAACCGCCTTCGGCAAACTCGGCGCGCTAATCGCGGAGCTCCGCGCGGCAGGTTGCACAGTCACCCATGCCGATCTCGGCGGCGGACTCGGTGTGCCCTACAAGGCGGGCGAAACGCTGCCCGCACCGGCGGAATACGGCGCGATGGTCGCCCGGGTGACGAAGGACTGGGACGTGCGCCTGATGTTCGAGCCGGGCCGCGTGATCGCGGGCAATGCCGGCGTGCTGCTGACCCGCGTCATCCGCTCCAAGCGCAGCGGCAACGGCCCGCCCTTCGTGGTCGTCGATGCGGCAATGAACGATCTCGCGCGCCCCGCCATGTACGGTGCCTGGCACGATTTCGATGCGGTCGCGCCGAGCGGCGACCGGATGACCGCCCATATCGTGGGCCCGATCTGCGAGACCGGCGACACCTTCGCCATGGACCGCGAGTGCGATGCGCTGGTCGCGGGCGATCTCGCGGTGTTCCGCACGGCGGGCGCCTATGGTGCGACCATGGCGAGCAGCTACAATTCGCGCGGTTTCGTGGCCGAAGTGCTGGTCGACGGGGACCGATACGCGGTGGTCGCGGACCGGATCGCGGCGAGCGCGATCATGGATGCGGAACGCGTGCCGGAGTGGCTCGGCTGATGCCCAAGAAACATGCATAGCTTGCCGCTCTTCCACCGCATCGCAGACACGCGCGTGGTGGTCGTCGGCACGGGGGACATGGCCGCAGCCAAGGCGCGGCTGGTGACGCGGGCGGGCGGCATTCCCTGCCCGGAAACCGAAGCACATCACGCCAAGATCGGCTTCGTCGCGCTCGAGGACGAGCGCGCTGCCGAGGCGGCGGCCCTGCGGCTCAGGCGCGCCGGTCTGCTGGTCAACGTCGCCGACCGGCCGGACTTGTGCGACTTTACCCTGCCCAGCGTGCTCGACCGCGACCCGGTGCTGGTGGCGGTGAGCACGGGCGGAGCCTCGGCGGGGCTGGCGAAGCATTTGCGGCTGCGACTGGAAGCGCTCTTGCCGCAATCGCTCGGCGCGCTGGCTAAGGCGCTCGAAGGGGCGCGCGATGCAACCCGCCGCCGTTATCCCGAAGCCGACACCCGTCGCCGCGCGCTCGACACCGCACTGAGCGAAGGCGGCGCACTCGATCCGTTCGAGACGAGCGATCCCAAGGCGGTCGACGATTGGTTGAAAGACACAGCGCATGAAGCCGATGGCGAGGTCTTCGACTTCACACTGATGAGCGACGATCCGGAAGACCTCACGCTGCGGCAAGCACGCGCTCTAGGCCGCGCCGACACGGTGCTGCACGATTCCGATCTGCCCGAAGCAATCCTCGTGCGCGCCCGTGCCGATGCGGTGCGTATCGCTATGCCGGCAGATCCGCCTGCGGATGGACTGACCGTAATCCTACGTCGCGCCTAAGCGGCTACCAGCTCCGGCGACACGGCAGCAACATCCGCAAAATAGCGCGCCATGGCATCCGCCGTATCTTCGGACAGCGCTATATGGGCGCGCCTTCGGTCCTCAGGGTCGGCTACCCGAACCAACAAGCCGGTCTCGACCATCTGGCCGATCCAGCGCAGCGCCGTCGTCGCCGGGACGCCCGAGGCGATGCAGAGCGAGGTCACGCAGACCTTGGTGCCTTCCGCCCGCGCCGCCGCGAGGTCGAGCAGCATGTCCCAGGCCGGGTCTGCGAACAGGTCGCCATCGAAATAGCGGGCACGCGCCTGGCGGTGCTTGATGATCTGCCGAATATGACCTGCATCGGGCAGACGTGGCCGGTTCGTAGCCGGGCGCTGCCGCACATAGGCATCGTCGTCGCTGCGCCATCCGGGCTGCGGCGCTTCCAGCCGGAACGCTCCGCCGGTCGCTCGCTGGCCGGGCGCGGTCTTCTCCAGTCGTTCCGCCATGCGACCTACCTGTTCGGTCAGGCGCAGCAGCAGCATCCGGTCTTCCTCCCCCAGTTCGCGCAGGCGCAGGTTCGGCACATGCGCCAACACTCGCCCAATCGCGATCACCCGCTCCGACCGGCAGGGATCGACCAAGATCTGCGGTGCGGATGAGGAAAAACAGCCGAAGATCGCATCGAGCGCCCCCATCGTGGTCGAGACGACCATCTGCGTCCCCGCCTTGCCCGCCCGCATGTCGAGCCGCGATAGCAAGGCCAGAGCGTCCGCCGTATCCTCGGCGCAATCGACCAGTAGCACATCGCCCAACGCGGTAATCGCGCCGTTCGCATACTCGGCGAGCGACATGGAATGCAGCACACGGAACCCCGCGGCCTCGGCATCGTCGCGCAACTCGCCGCGGACATGCGCGCGGTCCGCCAGCACGGTCACGCCGATCTGGCACCCGGCGGAATTGCACACTGGCTCGTAACTGAAATCCGCCTGCATCGAATCGCGCTCCTTCGACAGAATCAAGAGAGAACGGGATAAGAACAAACGATGATCATGACAAGCCGTAGTGCAAAAGCATCTCGCCCGATTGAACCTTTCGCCCCCGTGCTGCGACTATCCCGGCATGACGGGACAGGATCGCCAAACGCCGACTTCGGAAAGGCTTTACGACGAGCTTCTCGTCACGCTGATCCAGGGCGGGGATAGGCGGGCCGCAGAGCGGCTGGCGGCGCGATGGCAGCCACGGCTCGCCCGCACCGCGCGCCGATTGCTCGGTAAC
This sequence comes from Qipengyuania sp. 902, assembly GCF_051195295.1. Lineage (NCBI taxonomy): Bacteria > Pseudomonadati > Pseudomonadota > Alphaproteobacteria > Sphingomonadales > Erythrobacteraceae > Qipengyuania > Qipengyuania sp. 902. Next base: position 300,826 of record NZ_JBNJLJ010000003.1, read on the forward strand.
GGCGAGCAGGCGCTCGCCGCGGTGCAGGAGAGCTGGTTGTCGATCCTGCGCGGTATCGCCGGCTTGCGCGACCCGTCGCGTTTCGCTCCGTGGGCCTTCGGCATCCTGAGGCGCCGCTGCGTCGACCGGATCCGTGCGCAGCAAACCAAGCGTGCCCGGGATGGCGAAATCGAAGTGGAGCCCGCCATCGAAAGCGGGGCTGAGGACGGCCTCGCCATCCGCCAGGCGTTCGCGTTTCTGCCGCACGACCAGCGGCTCGCCGCGCAACTGTTTTTCGTCGAGGGGCTGACCCTCGCCGAGATCGCCGAGGTGCAGGAGGTGCCCGTGGGCCCTGCCAAATCGCGCCTCTTCCAAGCCCGCCGCAAGCTGAAGGCGATGCTGGCCGACCATCTAGAAGGAGACGTCACATGACGAACATCGACGACCGAATCCGCGGCGCCCTCGACGAGGACGACCAGGCATTTCTCGAAAACCTGCAGGAGGATCGCGGCATGTTTCGCCAGATCGGCGACAGTATGACCGGCCCGCTTGGCGGGTGGGCAAAGGTCGTGTTCGGCTTCGCCATCCTCATCGGCCTGGCGATGCTATGGGTGGTGCGCAATCTCGTGCTCTCGACCGAGGTCGATCAGGCGACGTTCTGGGCCGTCGTGCTGACCGCCACCTTGGTGGTCCAGGGCTTTATCAAGGAATGGCTGTTCGCACGGATGAACATGCTGACCATCCTGCGCGAGATTAAACGCCTCCAGCTGCAGGTGGCGATGTTGGAAGAACGGAAGAACTAAGCGCGGATTTCGATCGGGGTCCCCTCGGGCACCAGACTCCAAAGCTCGGCGATTTCCGCATTGGTCAGGGCGATGCAGCCGTCGGTCCAGTCGCCCGGCACGCGCCGGTCGTTTGGCAGGCCGTTGGGCTGGCCGTGGATGAAGATCAGCCCGCCCGGCGAACGTCCGCGCGCCTGCGCATAAGCACGGTCGGCGACGTTGGGATAATCGATGTAGAGCGACAGGAAATAGCTCGACTGCTGGTTGCCATAGGTGATCGTATAGCGGCCTTCCGGCGTGCGTTCGTCGCCCTCGAATTGCTTGTGGCCGATGGGCCGGTCGCCGAACTGCAGGCCGCGATAGGTGCGGATGACCTCCGCGCCCTGATAGACCCACAGCATCCGTTCCGACTTGTCGATCAGGATGAAGTCGGCGACCTCGCCCTCGCGCGCCTGTTGGGTCGACCCAGGCGACGCGCCGAGCAGCGATAGCGAGAGCAACAGGATGGCGAGCCAGCGCATGGCGAGCATTCTGCCACCGCTGCGGCAATCAGTCCATGAACGGATCGCGCATCAGGATCGTGTCGTCGCGCTCCGGGCTCGTCGAGACCAGCGCGACGGGCGTTTCGATCAGTTCCTGCACGCGCTGGATGTATTTCACCGCATTTGCCGGCAGGTCGGCAAAGCTGCGCGCGCCGGCGGTGCTTTCCTTCCAGCCGTCCATGGTCTCGTAGATCGGCTCGACCGCGGCCTGGTCGGCGGCGTGGCTGGGGAAGTAGTCGAACACCTGCCCGCACAGGCGATAGCCGGTGCAGATCTTCACCTCGTCCAGCCCGTCGAGCACGTCGATCTTGGTCAGCGCAATGCCGGTCACGCCGCTGATCGCACAGCTCTGGCGCACGATGACCGCGTCGAACCAGCCGACACGGCGCTGGCGGCCGGTGACCGTGCCGAATTCATGGCCTCGCTCGCCCAGCCCCTGGCCGACTTCGTCCTCCAGCTCGGTCGGGAACGGGCCACTGCCGACGCGCGTGGTATAGGCCTTGACGATGCCGAGCACATAGCCGGTCGCATTGGGCCCCAGCCCGCTGCCTGCCGCGGCGGTGCCGCTGACCGTGTTGGAGCTGGTGACGAAGGGATAGGTACCATGATCGATATCGAGCAGCACGCCCTGCGCACCTTCGAACAGGATCTTAGCGCCCGCCTTGCGGACCTTCTTCAGGCGCTTCCACACCGGCTGCGCATATTGCAGCACGAAATCGGCAATTTCGCGCAATTCCTGCAGCAGCGCCTCTCGATCCACCGGCGGCTGGTCGAACCCGGCGCGCAGTGCGTCGTGATGGGCGCACAGGCGGTCGAGCTGCGGTTCCAGATCGTCAAGATGCGCCAAATCGCACACGCGGATCGCGCGGCGGCCGACCTTGTCTTCGTACGCCGGGCCGATGCCGCGGCCCGTGGTGCCGATCTTGCCAGTGCCGGCAGCCGCTTCGCGCAGTCCGTCGAGGTCGCGGTGGATCGGCAGGATCAGCGGGCAATTGTCCGCCACGGCGAGATTGTCGGCAGTGACCTTCACGCCCTGCCCCTCGATCTTCTCGATCTCGGATTTGAGCGCCCAGGGATCGAGCACCACGCCGTTGCCGATCACGCTCAGCGTGCCCGACACGATGCCGCTCGGTAGCAGGGACAGCTTGTAGGTCGTCCCGTCGATCACCAGCGTATGGCCGGCATTGTGCCCGCCCTGGAAACGCACGACGGCATCGGCGCGGCTGGCCAGCCAGTCGACGATCTTGCCCTTGCCTTCATCGCCCCACTGGGCGCCGATCACGGTGACGTTGGCCATGTTGGATTAGCTTTCCTGCAATGCTGCACAAACGCCGCGGGCGTTAGGCGCATGCGAAAGGTGGAGCAAGGCATTTGCCCGGAAACTTGCCGCCAGTTCGCCATTGATAGGGCAAAGGAGACAGCATGACCGATTATCCCACTCTCACCCTTAACGACGACCGCCAGATTCCACAGCTCGGCTTCGGCACGTGGCAAATCGAGGAGGACGACGCTCCGCAAGCCGTAAAGACCGCGCTCGAGACCGGCTACTGGCTGGTCGATACCGCAGCGATCTACCAGAACGAGCGCGGCGTCGGCAAAGGCATCGGCGACTGGGCCGACATCTTCGTTCAGACCAAGATCTGGAACGAGAGCCAGGGGTACGACCGGACGCTGAAGGCGGCAGACAAGTGCCTTGAGCGGCTGGGCCGCGATCATGTCGACATGCTGCTGATCCACTGGCCCTGCCCCGACAAGGGCCTGTTCGTCGACACCTGGAAAGCGCTGATCGAACTGCGCGACCAGGGCAAGGCGAAGAGCATCGGCGTCTCGAACTTCCGCGAGGAGGATTTGAAGCGCATCGTCGACGAGACTGGCGTGGTCCCCGCCTTGAACCAGATCGAACTGCACCCCGGCTTCCAGCAGCGCGACATGCGCAAGGTGCATGACGAGATGGGGGTCGTGACGCAGAGCTGGTCCCCGCTCGGCCAGGGCGGCGGCATGGACAGCGACGCAGTGAAATCGGTGGCCGAGGAAAGCGGTCAGGACCCGAGTGCCGTGGTGCTGCGCTGGCATATCCAGCATGGCCTGTGCCCCATCCCGCGCTCGACCAACCCCGATCACATCCGCGCCAACTTCAGCGCGCTCGATTTCGAGCTGTCGGACGATCAGATGGCGAAACTCGACGCGCTGGACGACAGCGAAGGCCGGCTCGGGCCGGAACCGGGCAAGTTCAACGACTGACGCGCGAACGGAGGGGATGCGAAAGGCGCCCGCGCCTGCTATCGGTGCAGCCGCCATGACGCATCCTATCCGCATAGCTGCGCTCTATCACTTCACTCGCTTTGACGATCCTGCCGCGATCCAGCCGGACCTGCTCGCTCTGTGCGAAGCGCAGGGGGTGCGCGGCACGCTGCTGCTGGCGCGCGAGGGGATCAACGGAACGATTGCGGGGAGCGCGGACAATATCAACCGAGTGATCGACCACATCCGGCAACTGCCCGGTTGCACGGATCTGGAGGTCAAGTTCTCGCAGGCCGACGCTATGCCCTTCAACCGCATGAAAGTGCGGTTGAAGCAGGAGATCGTCACCATGGGCCAGCCCGATCTCGACCCGTTGCAGGGCGTCGGCACCTATGTCGACCCGCAGGACTGGAACGCGCTGATTGCCGATGCCGACACAATCGTGATCGATACGCGCAACGACTACGAAGTGCAGATCGGCACATTCGCCGGCGCGATCGATCCGCAGACCACCAGCTTCCGCGAATTTCCCGAGTGGTTCCGCGCCAAGCGCGCCGAACTGGAGGCAGCAGGCCGTACGCCGAAAATCGCGATGTTCTGCACCGGCGGCATCCGTTGCGAGAAGTCGACCGCCTTCGCCAGGGCCGAAGGCGTAGAAGATGTGTTCCACCTCAAGGGCGGCATCCTCAAATATCTCGAGACCGTGCCCGCAGAGCAAAGCCTATGGCAGGGCGAATGCTTCGTGTTCGACGAACGCGTCAGCGTCGGCCACGGCCTCGCGCCCGGCGATCACACGCTATGCCGCGCCTGCCGCCGTCCGGTAAGCGAAGCCGATCGCGCCGACGAACGCTTCGAGGAAGGCGTCAGTTGCCCGCGCTGTTTTGGCGAACGCAGCGACGAGCAGCGCGCCCGCTATGCCGAGCGCCAGCGGCAGGAACGCCTCGCCGCCGACCGCGGCGAAGAACACGTCGGGCGGCGCGAGAATGCGAGCGACAATGGCTGAAGCGATCCTCTACAGCTTCCGCCGCTGCCCTTATGCGATGCGCGCCCGCATGGCGCTTCATGTCAGCGGCCTCGCCTACGAACACCGCGAGGTCGTCCTGCGCGACAAACCCGCCGCAATGCTGGGGGTATCGCCAAAGGGCACCGTGCCGGTCTTCGTGACCACCGATGGCGAGGTGCTGGAAGAAAGCCTCGACATCATGCGCCATGCGCTGGCGCAGAACGATCCCGAGGGCTGGCTGGACCGCGGCGATCAAGCGCTGGTCGCTGCCAATGACGGCCCCTTCAAGCACCACCTCGATCGGTACAAGTATGCAAGCCGCTACGAGGACGTCGATCCCGAACAGCACCGCGCCTCCGCAGTCGAAATCCTCGCCGAGCTCGACCGTCGCCTCGCTGCGACGCCCCATCTGTGCGGCGACAAACGCGGCTTCGCCGACATCGCGATATTCCCCTTCGTGCGGCAATTCGCCAATCACGATCGCGAACGGTTCGACGCCGATCTAATGCCGCACCTGCAGGCGTGGCTGGAGGGGCTGGTGGCCTCCGACCTCTTCGCAGCAATAATGAAAAAGCACCCGAAATGGGAGCCGGTCGAAACTTAGAGAGAAACCGCTTCGGCCCCGTCCAGGCGATGTGTGCATCCTAGCTCCGCCGCATTTTCCTCGCTTGTGATTGCCGCCACAGTGCGCCAGCCAATTGCGCGCAAGCGGGCGGCGACATTGCGGTTGTGGCCGATGGGAAGGTACAGGGTCTTGCGCGGGTTGGGCGTTCGATCACCGAGTGCATCGAGCAGGGGATCGATATAGAGCGAGAAGCCGGTCGCTTCTTCCTCGCTGCCCTTAATCACATAGGTTCCGCCACGCCCCAGTGCGCTCCGTGCCCCTTCGCCGTAGAGCGTGAAGCCGAACCAGCTCTGGTATTCGAAGCCGTGGCGTTCGGTGGGGTCGAGCGTCAGGCGGGCGCGGTCGCCGACCGATGCGGCGATGTCCCGCAGGCCCGCGATCCGGCTGGCAAGCGCCCCGCCCGCGTCGATTGCGGCCAGCTTTTCGATGGCGTCCGGCAAGGGGCCGGTCGCGTAAAGGAGCGGCAGGTAAGCTTCGCCGCCGACTGCCGACAGCCCGCCGGCATCCTTGGTGTCGAGCTCGCGGCGGACCGCCTCGCGCCGTCCTGCATCGAGCGGGAGTGCCTTCTCGGCCAGCGTATCGACCAGATCAGGCAAAGTGAAATCGAGCGAGATATTCGCAACTCCTGCCGCTTCGAGCGCGTCGATCGCAACACTCACGATCTCACTCGCCGCAGCGACGCTATCGCTGCCGACAAGCTCCGCGCCCATCTGCAGGCGCTGGCGGGCCGGGTCGAGCTGGTCTGCCTTGAGCAAGGCGACATCGCCTGCATAGCACAGGCGCAGGGGCCGCGGCGCTTCGGCGAGGCTGGTCGCCGCCATGCGCCCGACCTGCACCGTCATGTCGCTACGCAGTGCGAGCGTGCGCAAGCTGTCGGGATCGGTGAAGCGCACCATACGCCGCGTGGCGATGCCTTCCATGCGTCCGGCGAGCGATTTCTCAAACTCCACCAGCGGTGGCCGCACGCGGTCGTAGCCATGCGAATCCATGCTATCGAGCACGGCGCGCATGGCCTGGACTATGGCACGTGACCGTACCGGCAGCGCATCTTCGAGCCCGACGGGCAGGAGGTCGTCTTGATTCACAAAAAACTCCGTTCGTCCTGAGGAGAGCGGGGCCGCAGGCCGCGCTCGTCTCGAAGGACCGTCTTTTTCTTCGAGCGGTGCGCTAGAAGAAAGTGCGGCCCTTCGACAAGCTCAGGGCGAACGGAAATTTTCTTCGTTCTTTAAAACGCCAGAGGCATCACGGTCTTCACGCCTTCGAGCGCGCAGGCCTGCTTCACGACCTCGTCCGGGATCGACTGGTCGACACTCAGCAAAAGGGTGGCCTCCCCGCCTGCCGCGCGGCGGCCGAGGTTGAAGGTGCCTATGTTGATGCCGTTCTCGCCCAGCAGCGAACCGATGCGCCCGATGAAGCCGGGCGCGTCTTCGTTGACGATGTAGAGCATGTAGCCCTTGAGCTCGGCTTCGATCCGCACGCCGAACATTTCGGTCAGGCGCGGTGCGTCGGCGCCGAACAGCGTCCCGGCGACCGAGCGATCGCCCTGTTCCGTGCCCACGGTCACACGGATCAGTGTGTTGTAGGCGCCTTCCTTCTCGTGCCGGATGGAGCGGATGTCGAGGCCGCGCTCCTTGGCGAGATAGGGCGCGTTGACCATGTTCACCGTGTCCGAATACTGGCGCATCAGGCCAGCGAGGACCGCGCCCTCGATGGGCTTGCCGGACAGCTGCGCCGCCGCGCCTTCACGCTCGATGCTGATCTTGGTCAGATTGCCATGCGCCAGCTGGCCGACGAGGCTGCCGAGATTCTCGGCGAGACCCATGTAAGGCTTGAGCTTCGGGGCTTCCTCTGCGCTGAGGCTCGGCATGTTGAGCGCATTGGTGACGCCGCCATTGACGAGGTAGTCGGCCATCTGCTCGGCGACCTGCAGAGCGACATTGACCTGCGCTTCGGTGGTCGACGCGCCAAGGTGCGGCGTGCAGATGAAATTGGGTTTGCCGAACAGCGGCGAGTCCGTGGCCGGTTCGGTCTGGAACACATCGAGCGCCGCGCCTGCGACCTGGCCACTGTCGAGCGCCTCGGCCAGCGCCGCCTCGTCGATCAGCCCGCCGCGCGCGCAGTTGACGATCCGCACTCCCTGCTTGGTCTTCGCGAGGTTTTCCTTCGAAAGGATGTTACGCGTTTCGTCGGTCAGCGGGGTGTGCAGCGTGATGAAATCCGCGCGCGCCAGCAGGGTGTCGAGATCGACTTTCTCGACGCCGATTTCGACCGCCCGTTCCTCGGTCAGGAAGGGGTCGAAGGCGATCACCTTCATCCGTAGGCCTTGTGCGCGGGCGGCGACGATGGAGCCGATGTTGCCCGCGCCGATCAGGCCAAGGGTCTTGCCGGTCAGCTCTACGCCCATGAAGTCGTTCTTGGGCCACTCACCGGCTTGCGTACGCGCATTGGCCTGCGGAATCTGCCGCGCGAGCGCGAACATCATCGCGACGGCGTGTTCGGCGGTGGTGATCGAATTGCCGAAGGGCGTGTTCATCACCACTACGCCCTTGGAGCTGGAGTAGGGAATATCGACGTTGTCGACCCCGATCCCGGCACGCCCGATGACCTTGAGGTTGGTCGCGGCGTCGAGGATTTCGGGCGTCACCTTGGTCGAAGAGCGGATGGCGAGCCCGTTGTAGTCGCCGATGCGGGCTTTCAATTCTTCGGGCGTCTCGCCGGTGATGACATCGACATCGCAGCCGCGCTCTTCGAAGATACGCGCGGCGTTCGGGTCCATCTTATCGCTGATTAGGACTTTAGGTTTGGTCATTATTCTAACCTCGTCATCCCAGCGAACGCTGGGATCGTTATCGGAAATGTCGGAGCGTGCGGGAAGCGGTCCCAGCTTTCGCTGGGACAACGCCTGTCAGCCCGCTTTCACGGTCTCGTAGGCCCACTCGATCCACGGCAGGAGGCGCCTCAGGTCCTCCTGCTCGACCGTGCCGCCGCACCAGATGCGCAAGGACGGCGGGGCGTCGCGATAGCCGTTGAAATCGTAACCGACATCGCGCTCTTCGAGCAGCTTGACGATCTTCTTGGGAACGCCTGCCTTGTCCTCGTCGGACAGGCTGTCGTACCACTCGCCCTGGAAGACGAAGCACACGCCGGTGTTGGTGCGCTTGGCAGGGTCGGAGACCATATTGCGCAGCCATGGGGTCGTCTCGATCCAGTCGAGCACGATCTTCGCATTGGCATCGGCGCGTTCGAACATCGCCTTGCGGCCGCCAATAGCCTGCGCCCATTCCAGCGCGTCGATATAGTCTTCGGTCGCCAGCATGGAGGGCGTGTTGATGGTCGCGCCTTCGAAGATGCCGGTGTTGATCTTGCCGCCCTTCTTCAGACGGAACAGCTTGGGCAGCGGCCATTCGGGATCGTAGCTTTCGATCCGTTCGACCGCCTTGGGGCTGAGGATCAGCATGCCGTGCTGAGCTTCGCTTCCCATCACCTTCTGCCAGCTGTAGGTCGTTGCATCGAGCTTGGCCCAGTCCATCTCCATCGCGAAGACGGCGCTGGTGGCGTCGTTGATCGTCACACCCTCGCGGCCCGGTGCGAGCCAGTCGGTGTTCGGAATTTTCGCCCCCGAAGTCGTGCCGTTCCAGGTGAACACCACGTCGTTGTCCTGCGGGATGGACGCGAGGTCGGGAATCTCGCCGTAATCGGCATCCAGCGTGGTCAGCTTGGGCAGCTTCAGCTGCTTGACCGCATCTTGGATCCAGACGTTACCGAAGCTTTCCCACGCTGCGACGGTAGCCGGGCGATCGGGGCGCAGCATCGTCCACATCGCGCATTCGAGCGCGCCGGTATCCGATGCGGGCATGATGCCGACGAGGTAATCCTCGGGCACGCCGAGCATCTCCTTCGACAGGTCGATGGCATATTTCAGCCGCGACTTGCCGAGGGCGCTGCGATGCGAGCGGCCGAGCGATTCGGTTTTGAGATTGGTGGCAGACCAGCCCTTGTGCTTGGCGGTCGGACCGGACGAGAAAAAGGGGCGCTCAGGTTTGAGCGTCGGTTCGGCAGTCATGTATTCTCTCCTTGCAGAGAGCACGCGCGGCGTTGGGACCGCGTGGCCCGTCGGCGGCAATAATCTTGCGGGCAGCGTAGTCAATGCGAAATAGGAATGCATCGACAGGCTGGGGGTTCGCTGGGTTCAACGCAGGCTGTGCGGAATGGGTCCGTCGTTTGTCGGGTGCGCCTACGACATCCGTCGAAGGCTTGCGGCTGTTCCATCCCACTCCCCCACCCGGAGTCTTTTGTTGCGTGCGGAAAGCGCATCCGCGCTTTCCTTTGCGGCACCAGCCCACTCCCCCACCCGACCACCCATAGAATACCGTGCCGTGGGAGGTCGGGTGGGGGAGTGGGCTGGTGCCGGAAGCTTCGACGGATGTCGAAGGCGCACCTAAAAAGACTTCAACCAACCGAACTTCCTACTCTCGCCAAACGCTCTCCTGCACCCTATGCCCCGCGACGATGAACGCTTCCGACCTTCGCATCGCCATGTTCAGCGGCAACTACAACATGACCGTGGATGGCGCGAACAAGGCACTGAACAGGCTAGCCGAGTTTTTGGTTCGCCAAGGTGTCACTTTGCGCGTGTATTCACCGACCATCGACACACCCGCGTTCGAACCGCAGGGCGATCTGGTCAGCCTGCCCTCCGTGCCCATCCCCGGCCGCTCGGAATATCGCGTCCCTTATGGGTTGAATGACGAGGTGCGCCGCGATCTCGAAGACTTCCGGCCCAATATGATGCACATCTCGTCGCCGGATTTTAGTGCGAGAGCGGCTGTGGAATGGGCGCGCAAACGCGATATTCCCGTGCTCGGTTCGGTGCACACGCGCTTCGAAACCTATCCGCGCTACTATAAGCTCGGCTTCCTCGAACCGCTGGTCGAGACGTACCTCCGCAATCTTTATCGCAAGTGCGACGCGCTGGTGACGCCCTCGCAGAGCATGGTCGATACCTTGCACGAGCAGCGCATGCATCGCGATATCTCGATCTGGTCGCGCGGGGTCGACCGGACCATTTTCCACCCCTCCAAGCGCGATATGGAGTGGCGCCGCGCCCAGGGGCTGGCGGACGACGACGTGGCCATCGTCTTCCTCGGCCGGCTGGTCATGGAGAAGGGGCTCGATATCTTCGCCGACACCATTGTGGAACTGCGCAAGGAGCAGGTACCGCACAAGGTGCTGGTGATCGGCGACGGCCCGGCGCGTGGATGGTTCGAGAAGACCCTGCCCGGCGGGACCTTCGTTGGGTTCCAGGGCGGCGCGGACCTTGGCCGGGCCTTGGCGAGCGGCGACATCTTTCTCAATCCATCGGTTACCGAGACCTTCGGCAACGTCACGCTGGAGGCGATGGCCTGCGGGCTGCCGGTCGTGGCTGCCGGAGCGACGGGGAGCGCCAGCCTGGTCAAAGACTGGGAGACCGGCCGCCTGGTCGAGGCCGGCAAGCCGCGCGAATTCGCCGAAGCGCTCGCACCTTATTGCAAGAACCCGGAGCTGCGCGCACGCCATGGCGAGGCCGGCGCACGCGCAGCTGGCGAGTATTCTTGGGACGCGATCAACCAGGTGGTGGTCGACACCTACCTGCGCCTGCTCGAGCAGCGCAAAGCTTAGCTTCGCTCAGCGCAGCACGCCCTTGCGCCGCATGCTGATCGCATACCACGTTGAGAACAATGTGGTTGCCCAGATCGCCAGCGGGAGAATTATGCCCTGCATGTCGGCGGGCAGGTCCGTCAGCACCCGTTGATAGATCGTAGTACCGACAAGGCCGAGTATAGCGATCAGAAATGCGGTGACGGCCCAGCGCGCTCGGAACAGCAACAGGACCGAACCAGCGAACGCGCCCCATACGCCCAGCGCCCATAGTGAATCGGCCCAAGCGGGGAAGCTCGTTACATAATCGATTGCTTCTGTACTCATACCCAGACCATCGAGATTGCCTGACTGAGTGCTGAGATAGCTCCAAATTCCGACAGCATTGAAAAGCAGCGTCACTACGCCAACCAGCCACAGGTGCCACGGTGTCCTGACAGCTTCCGTCATACTTCACTCTCCCCTCTGCCAACCCTCGTCACGCAGCGTAGCGAGGATCGGCCGGGAGGCAAGCAAGACAGGTCAGAGCCGCTCGATCTTCTTGGCCAGATCGTCCACCAGATCGACGATTTCACGCATGGTCTTCTCGTCAAGTTGGCCGCTCTTGGCGCGGTTCTTCAGCACGGTCGCGAGATTGCCCACTGCTCGGAACATCTCGGGTGTGGCGAAGGCCTTGCCGGATTTCGCGCGGCGCTGACGCTGGCCTTCGATCCGCTCGACCAGGCTCTCGATCTCATCCTTGCGATCGGCCAGCTCACCACGCCCTTTCTCGGTCGCACGATAGGCCTTGCGCGGCTCGTCGCCGTCGACTTCGCGGATCAGCCCCTCGTCCTCGAGCAGCGAGAGCGTCGGATAGACCGTGCCCGGGCTCGGCGAATAATTGCCACCGGTCATGTCTTCGACCGCCTTGATGAGTTCGTAGCCGTGGCGCGGTTCCTCCGCGATCAGATGCAGCAGCAACAGGCGCAATTCGCCCGCAGCGAACATGCGGCGGCGGCGCGCGCGATGCGTCCCGCCGGACCTCCGGGAGCCGTTGCCGAAGGGTCCGTTCGGGCCGAACGGGCCGCCCGGTCCGAAAGGTCCGTCCGGGCCGAAGGGGCCCTTGGGTCCGAATACGCCTTCGGGTCCGAAGAAGCCCGACGCGCTATAAGTGCGGCTGTACGAACCCTCGCGGTCGGGATCGACATCGACCTCGATATCGACGTCGACATCAAAGTCCTCGCCTTCGGGATGATCGGGGATATTGCCTTCCAGCGGTTCGTCGCGGACGTCTTTGCCAGTCATATCGTAACTCCTTTTAGATATGACTAAGATATATCTTCTGACTTAGCTCGCAAGAGCCCCCTGCAAAAGCTCGACGAAACCCCTATGTCAGCCGACCAATGGCCGATCTTTTCCCCGACAGCCTCCCGGCGACTGCCGAGACCGATGCGCCGCGCGAGGATGCGCCGCTTGCCGATCGGTTGCGCCCCCGCGCGCTCGACGAGGTGGTGGGGCAAGATCATCTGACCGGTCCCGAAGGCGCCATCGGGCGAATGGTGGCGGCGGGTCGCCTCTCGAGCATGATCCTGTGGGGGCCGCCCGGCACCGGGAAAACTACGATCGCGCGGCTGCTTGCCGACAGCGTCGGTATGCGCTTCGAAAGCGTCAGCGCCGTGTTCAGCGGCGTTGCCGACCTCAAGAAAGCCTTTGCCGCCGCCGACAAGGCAGCCGCCGCGGGACAGCGCACGTTATTGTTCGTGGACGAGATCCATCGCTTCAACCGCGCGCAGCAGGACGGCTTTCTGCCCTTCGTCGAGCGCGGGACCGTCACGCTGGTCGGTGCGACGACCGAGAACCCCAGCTTCGCGCTCAACGCCGCGCTGCTCAGCCGCGCGCAGGTGCTGATTCTTCAGCGACTCGATCACGAAGCGCTGGGTTCGCTACTCGACAAGGCGGAAGAGCTGGAAGGTCCCCTCCCCCTCACCCCCGAGGCGCGCGATGCGCTGGTTGCCAGCGCCGATGGCGACGGGCGGTTCCTGCTCAACCAGGCCGAAACGCTCTACAATGCCAAGATCGACGAGCCGCTCGATCCGGCCGCACTGGGCCAGTTCCTGCAACGCCGCGTCGCAGTTTACGACAAGGACCGCGAGGGGCATTACAATCTCATCTCCGCACTTCATAAAGCAGTGCGTGGCAGCGACGTACAGGCGAGCCTTTATTATCTCGCTCGCATGCTCACTGCAGGCGAAGAACCGCGCTTCCTTGCCCGTCGCCTGATCCGCATGGCAGTGGAGGATATCGGCATGGCCGATCCGCAGGCGCTGGTGCAGTGCATGGCTGCCAAGGATGCCTACGAATTCCTCGGCAGCCCAGAAGGCGAACTCGCGCTGGTGCAGGCCTGCACCTATCTCGCCACCGCGCCGAAATCGAACGCGGTCTACAAGGCGCAGAAGGCCTCGTTCAAATCGGCCAGGGAAACGGGCAGCCTGATGCCGCCGCAGAACATCCTCAACGCGCCGACCAAGCTGATGAAGGATATCGGCTACGGCGCCGGCTACATCTACGATCACAATTCCGACGAGGGCTTCTCCGGCGACAATTACTGGCCCGACGAAATGGAGCCGCAGGAATACTACGAGCCTGTCGATCGCGGCTTCGAGCGCGAGGTGAAGAAGCGGCTCGATTATTGGGACAAGCTGAGAAGCGAAAGGCATTCGTAATTCGCAAGTTCGACAATTTCCTCGCCATCGACTGGTCGGGCGCGAAGGGGCGCAAACACAAGGGCATCGCACTCGCCGTGGCGAAGGCGGGAGGCGGCGCGCCTGTGCTGATCGACCATCGCTGGAGCCGGGAGGAAGTGCTCACGGTTCTGCGCGAAGACCTGCCGAAGAACACGCTTGTCGGCCTCGATCTCGGCATCAGCCTGCCCCACGCCGATTGCGGCGCATATTTTCCGAAGAACACAGTCTCGCTGCCCGATGCTCCGACGCTGTGGGCCTTGATCGACGATATCTGCCGCAAGGACGAGCATTTCGGCGTCCAGTCCTTCGTCGATCATCCGGACTACGCGCCCTATTTCCGTAACGGCACGGATACCGGCGCGCATTTCGGTTGCGACGATGCGGCGCATGGTCGCGGGCGCTTCCGCGTGACCGAGAAGGCGCAGGCGGCGATGGGTTGCAAACCCTATTCCAATTTCAACCTCGTCGGTGCGGCGCAGGTCGGCAAGTCGAGCCTGACGGGCATGCGGATGCTACACCACCTGCGCGGCCTGCTGCCGGTCTGGCCGATCGACCCGCTTCCGCGCAAAGGGTCGGTCATCGTCGAAATCTACACCAGCCTCGCTGCGATGGAGGCCGGGCGCAGCGCGGCGCGCGCCAAGATGCGCACCCATGAGGATCTGAACGAGGCGCTCGCCGCGATCGGCTCGGCTCCAGTGTCGGGCAAAGGGCCGATCGACGATCATTCCTCCGATGCGCTCCTCAGCGCCGCATGGCTACGCAAGGTGGCTGGCGAGAGGCGTCGGTGGCAGCCGACGGCGATGACTCCGCAGATCGCGCGCACGGAGGGCTGGACTTTCGGCGCGTTATGACGCAGTGGCGCGCCACGTTCCGACGTTCGTACCGATCACCTCTTGCAGGGCACCGATGCCCTCAGGTGGCGAGGCGCTACGGCGAAAAATGGGCCGGCTTAGCTCAGCTGGTAGAGCACCTGATTTGTAATCAGGGGGCCGCGGGTTCGACTCCTGCAGCCGGCACCAAATTTAACTAAAAGCACAATCAAGCATTTTGCCTTGGCCATTGGCTACTTGCCACCTAGGTAAATGCGCGATGGATACCTTCTTCACCAGCGCCGAACTCCCTGCAGGTCTGCGCAGCGCTTTCGCCGAGAGCCGCATTTCGCTCAGCCTGGCCGATGCGAAGGCTGAAGACATGCCGCTGATCGCGGTGAATCAGCCATTCTGCGATATGTCCGGTTATGGCCCGGACGAGGTTCTGGATCGCAACTGCCGTTTCCTCCAGCCGGACGAATCTCCCGACGCCGTTCGCAAAGATATGCGCGAATTCCTCTACGATTCCGACAAACCCGATGGCCGGTTCGTAATTCCGAACGTCACGAAGGACGGGCGGAAATTCCTGAACCTGGTGTATATGGCCAAGCTCAAGAAAGACGATGAGGTCACCTACGTGCTCGGCTCGCAGTTTCCGGTCGACCCGGAGAAGGCGTCCGAGCCCGGCCTCTACGATCGCGCGCTCAAGGAAAGCCTTAAGCAACTCAATTTGCTGACCGGAGACGACAACTGGGCCCTGCTCGGCAGTTTCGACGCGCTGGCGTCGAGCCACTCCATCATTGCAAGGGCCCGGATGGAATGAAGGAGGGCGCACCAGCAAGCAAGCCCGCACGATCGGGCGAATTCGCGATCGTCGGCGTCGGTGCATCGGCGGGCGGGCTGGAAGCCTTGCGCGAAATGTTCAGCGGCTTCGACGGCCAGAGCGGCATGGCCTTCGTGGTGGTCCAGCATCTCGATCCGACGCACGAATCGCTGATGGCGCAGCTGCTCGAACGCTACACCCCGATGGCGGTGAAGCAGGCGGAAGGCGGGGAGAAGCTCGAACCCGACCATATCTATGTCATTCCGCCAGCGCATGGCCTCGCGGTGAAGGACGGTGTGCTCGAGCTGACGGAATTCACCGAACAGCGGGGTATGCGTCGCCCGATCGACGATTTCTTCGAGAGCCTCGCGAAGGATCAGGGCGAGCGCGCAGCCTGTGTGATCCTCTCGGGCACCGGCGCGGATGGCAGCCGGGGCCTGCGGGCGATCAAGGAACATTCGGGCATCTGCATCGCGCAGGATCCCGATACGGCCGCCTATGACGGCATGCCCACCGCCGCCATCGGCACGGGGCTGGTCGATATCACCTGCGACCCGCGCGACACGGTCGAGCACCTGTCGAAATTCTTCCAGCGCGCCGGCCTCGCCGATGTGGTCGAGAACGATCTCGAGGATGCCGACACGCTGCTCGATATCTGCGATGTCCTGCGTGAAGCGGTCGGCCACGATTTCTCGAATTACAAGCGCAGTACGCTCAACCGCCGCGTCGCTCGCCGCATGCAGGTCCTCGGGATCGAGGATACCAAGGCGTATCTCAAGCACCTCCAGGGAAACGGGAATGAATGCAGCGCGTTGTTCAGCGACTTGCTGATCAATGTCACCCGCTTTTTCCGCGACTCCGACCATTTCAAGCAGCTCGACGAGTTGGTCATTTCGCCGATGGTGAAAGAGGCCAAGAACGGCGAAGAGCTGCGGATCTGGGTGCCTGGCTGCTCCAGTGGCGAAGAGGTTTACAGCATTGCCATGCTGTTTGCGGAAGCCGCCAAGCGGTTCGACAAGCGACCTTATGTGCAGGTGTTCGCCACAGACATCGACGACAAGATGCTCGATATCGGGCGATCGGGCGTCTACCCTCTGTCATCGCTGCAGGACATCCCCAAGCCCTTCCAGGATGAGTACATCTACGGAAGCAAGGACAAGTTCACCATCGCGCCGCAGATCAGGGACATGGTGCGCTTCAGCGTCCACAACCTCGTGCGCGATCCGCCCTACTCCAAGATCGATCTCGTCGCCTGCCGCAACGTCCTGATCTATTTCGACGATTCCCTGCAGAAGCTGGCGTTCCCGCTGTTCCATTTCGCCACGCGCGAAAGCGGCTACCTGTTCCTCGGCTCGTCCGAGACGATCGGGCGGCATGAAGACCTGTTCGAATCCGTGGACCAGACGGCGCGGATATTCCGGCGCAAGAACGTGAAGGGCAACTACACGCTCAATCTGGCCAGCGATGTTTCACGGCAGATCAATCGCAGCCGGCAGAGGTCGAACCGGGAGGAAACGACACGACGGGGAGGCGTGGAACTGCGCGCATTGGAGAAACTCGCGCAGCGTTACTCGCCCGTCAGCCTGCTGCTCGATCGCGAGGCCATGCTGCTCGAACGCTGGGGATCGGCCGGGCGCTATCTCGATTTCCCCGACCGGCTCGAACGCTCGATCCACGTGCCCTCGCTCGCTCGCCCGGGCCTGCGCGAGCTGTTCGCTCCGATGATCCGCCAGGTGTCGAACACCGGGCGTCGGGCCATCGTGAAAGAGGTAGAGATCGTCACCGATTTCGGAACGCTGGAGGCGACGGTCGTCTGCGAGCCGATCGACAACCAGACCTTCCTGTTCGTCGTCAACGAGACCCGCGGCCTCGAACCCGACACCGGCGACGATTACGACGAATTCGATCCCGAGGACGGCCAGCGGCAGTTCCTCGAAGAAGAGTTGCAAGCCACCCGGCATCGCCTGCGTTCGACGGTCGAGGAACTGGAAACGACCAACGAGGAGCTCAAGAGCTCCAACGAAGAAATGATGTCGATGAACGAGGAGCTCCAGTCCACCAACGAGGAGCTGACGACGGTCAACGACGAACTGAAGAACAAGGTCGATCAGCTGACCACGGCAAATGCCGATCTGAAAAACTTCTTCGACAGCACCAAGCTGGCGGTGATCGTCGTCGATTCCGAACTGAAGCTACGCAGTTTCACCGATGCAGCCGAAGATCTCTTCCCGCTGACGAAGGAGAATATCGGGCAACCGCTCGCCTCCCTGCCGCACAATCTCGACAACGATCACTTCGTGGATATGGCGAAGAGCGCCGCCAAGCAGGGAATGCAGGTCGAAGAAGGTATGCATTCTAGTTCTCTTGATCGCGAGCTCGTGTTGCAGGCAATTCCCTATCGCTTGCTCGACGGTCAGCTGGACGGCGCAACGCTGATCTTCACCGACGTCTCCGAAACGCTCTCGCTGGAACGTGACCTGCGTGAAGAACGCGAGCGTCTGAGGCTCGCCCTGGAGGTCGCGAAGATCGGCGTCTGGGAATACGAACCCTCGACCGACAAGACCGTGCTGGATCCGACCGAGCGCAATCTGTTCGACCTAGATCAGGACGATCCCGGTGACACGCTGGAGCCAATCATGGCTTCGCTGCCGCCGGATGATCGCGATCGCGTCAATCGCGCATTGCGCATGGCGATGGAAGGCGACAGCGATTTCGACGAAGTCTTTCGCTTGCCGCTCGACGATGGCGAAACCCGTTATCTTCATGGCCTCGGTAAACTCATCGAGGTGTCCGGCACGCGCAAGTTCATCGGCGTGACCTTCGACGTGTCGGCCGAACGCCGCCTGCTGGATCAGCGCGAATTGATGATTCGCGAGATGAACCACCGGGTGAAGAACCTGTTCTCGGTCATCTCGGCGATGGTTTCGATTGCCGCGCGCGATGCGGAGGATGTCGCTACCTTCGCCGAGGGCCTGCGCGATCGCATCCATGCGCTCGGCCGCTCGCATTCGCTGACCAACGAGGCTGGCGATGCGGCCGATGGCGGCATTGCGCTATCGAAGCTCGTCGATACGGTCCTGCGGCCTAATCTCGCCGGTCAAAACGTCGACATGTCCGGACCCGACACGACGATAAGCAACGACAAGATTACCTCGATTGCGCTGATCCTGCACGAATGGGCGACGAATTCAACAAAGTACGGCGCTTTGGCCACCCGCGACGGGTCGATCGACATCGGTTGGACCGATCAGGATGGCGAAGTCGCAATCGATTGGCAGGAAGACGGCCAGGCACCGGTTGAAAAGGGCAACAGCGGGCCGGGTTTCGGCACCAAACTCGTGCAAACAGCTGCGCGCCAGCTTCGCGGGGAAGCCAGCGGCAATGCGATCGAAGGCGGTTATCGCCGGACTTTGAAGTTCCCGACCTAGTCGGCCGAAAGGGTCAGGCGGCGCAGCTTTTGACTTCGCCGGCCATTTCGAGAACCGTGCCGATATCTGCTGGCGACGCCGGCTTCTCGAGCTTCGGGCAGTCGGAAAACTCTTGGCACAACTCTTTGTGCGAAAGGTTCGCGCTGACGAAAATCACCGGAACGCCCTTGGCAGTCAGTTCACGCGCGACCGGCCAGACCGGCACTCCTGCGACATCGATATCCAGTAGGGCGAGGTCGGGGGCTTCGCTTTCCAGAGAGGCCAGCGCACCCTCCACACTCGTCGATTCCGAGTGGATCGCATAGCCGAGATCTTCGACGGTATGGACGAGGTCGAGCAGCACCAGCGCCTCGTCGTCTACAATCATAACATTCTGCATCGGGGCGACTTTTAACCTTTTCCCGCCTTAATCGTGTGGACCGAACGGCCAACTCCCGAAAACTGTTCCACGCTTCGTCGATTTTCGTGAAGTTTCGTTCACCATTGGGTAACCCATCGTAGCGGCGCATTGCGATCTCGCCTTGCCAGGCAAAAACGACTAGGGGCCGCGACATGCACTTTCTCGATCAGGCCAAGATCTATCTCAAGTCCGGCGCGGGCGGCCCCGGTGCCGTCAGCTTCCGGCGCGAGAAGTATATCGAATACGGTGGTCCCGACGGCGGCAATGGCGGCAAGGGCGGCGATATCGTGTTCGAGGCCGTGCAGGGTCTCAATACGCTGATCGACTTCCGCTATGCCCAGCACTTCAAGGCGAAGCGCGGCACGCACGGCCAGGGCAAGGACCGCACCGGTGCCGGCGCGCCCGATCTCGTGATCGAGGTTCCCGTCGGCACGCAGGTGCTGAGCGAGGACAAGGAAGAGGTTCTCGCCGATTTCACCGAAGTCGGCCAGCGCGTGGTCTTCCTCGAAGGCGGCATGGGCGGGCGCGGCAACGCGAGCTACAAGTCCAGCACCAATCGCGCCCCGCGCCAGCACCAACCGGGCGAACCGGGCGAGGAGATGTGGGTCTGGCTGCGGCTGAAGCTGCTCGCCGACGTCGGCCTGCTGGGCCTCCCCAATGCGGGCAAGAGCACCTTCATCAACCAGGTTTCCAACGCCAAGGCCAAGGTCGGCCATTACGCCTTCACCACGCTGGTGCCCAAGCTGGGCGTGGTCAGCCACAAGGGCCGCGAATTCGTGCTGGCCGACATTCCCGGCCTGATCGCGGGCGCAGCCGACGGTGCGGGGATAGGCGACCGTTTCCTCGGCCATATCGAGCGCTGCCGCGTGCTGATCCACCTGATCGACATATCGGGCGACGATCCCGCCGCGGCCTATCGTACAGTCAATGATGAGCTCGAGGCCTATGGCGCAGGCTTGGATGACAAGGCGCAACTGGTCGCGTTGAACAAGCTCGACCTTGCCGACCAAGAACTGGGTGAAGGGTTCGCCGAAGAATTGCTAGCGGCCGGGGCCGACAAGGTCTTCACCGTTTCGGGTGCGACAGGGGCCGGCATTCCTGAGCTGCTCGATGCCGTGCTCGGCTATCTGCCCGACCGGACGGCGACCGAAACGCATGCCGAAGAGGTCGAGGACGACGACCAGGCGCCCGACTGGTCGCCGATCTAGACGGAAAATTGGCAGGCACATGGCACGGGCAGTCCCTCACGAACTCACCGCGAGCCGCCGCCTTGTCGTCAAGGTCGGCTCGGCGTTGCTGGTCGAGGACGGTGCTCCGCGCGCGGACTGGCTGGCGACGCTGGCAGAGGACCTCGCAACCCTGCGCAGCGGAGGCACCGAGATCATTGTGGTGTCCTCAGGCGCAATCGCCCTCGGCGCGGCGAAGCTCGGCATGGCGAAGGGCGGACGCGGTAGCCTGGCGGATGCGCAGGCAGCGGCGAGTGTCGGCCAGGTGGAGTTGGCGCGGCTGTGGGCAGACAATCTCGGCCGCCACGATCTTACCGCCGCGCAGATGCTCGTCACGCTCGGCGATCTGGAAGACCGGCGGCGCTATCTCAACGCCTCGGCCACCTTGCAGCGGCTGATCGAGGCTGGTGCGGTGCCGGTAGTGAACGAGAACGACAGCGTCGCCACCGAGGAAATCCGCTTCGGGGACAATGACCGGCTGGCCGCGCGGGTGGCGCAGGCGGCGGGTGCCGATGCGGTGATACTGCTGTCCGACGTCGACGGTCTCTACGACCGCGATCCGCGCGAAGACGGCGCGGTTCGTCTGGAGCGTGTCGAGGGCGTTACGCCGGAGATCATCGCGATGGCGGACACCTCCTCGACTTCGGGACTCGGCTCGGGTGGGATGCTCGCCAAGCTGCAAGCAGCGCGCATTGCGGAGCGGGCTGGAATTTCGCTGGTCGTCGCCAATGGCACCCACCTCTCGCCGCTGAAGCGCTATCGAGAAACCGGCGTAGGGACTGTGTTCGTCCCACAAGCCGATGCCAGCGCGCGTAAGGCATGGTTGGCCGGACGGCTCGCGCCTGCAGGGGTGCTGACCGTCGATGATGGCTGTGCCGAGGCGCTGGCCAAGGGTGCCAGCCTCCTCGCTGCTGGATTAGCCGAGATCGAAGGCGAGTTTTCGCGCGGTGATCTCGTTGCGATCTTCGGACCAAATGGCGAACGGCTCGGCCAAGGGCTCGTCGAATACAGCGCCGCCGAGTGCCGCGCGATCCTCGGCTTGCGCGAAGAGCAGCAGGAAGCGAAACTCGGCTACGCCCCCCGCGCTGCCGTGATCCATCGCGACCACATGGTGCAGGCATGACGATAGCGCTGACCGGTGCGACCGGCTTCGTCGGGCAAGCCGTGCTCGATGAGGCGGCACAGCGTGACGCCGCGATCCGTGCTCTTACCCGCCGCGCACAGGAGGATCGCGCCGGAGTCGAATGGTTCGAGGGAACCCTAGCCGACACTGCGTCGCTCGAAACGCTCGTGCGCGGAGCCGACGCGATGATCCACGTCGCTGGCCTCACCAATTCGCCCGATCCCGCCGCGTTCGAAGCGCACAATGTCGACGGCACGGCCCACGTCATCACCGCGATGAAGGCGGCAAAATGCAAGCGGCTGGTATTCGTCTCCTCGCTCTCTGCCCGCGAGCCGGACCTGTCCGCCTATGGGACATCCAAGGCGCGCGCCGAAGAGCTGGTGCAGGCCAGCGGCCTCGACTGGACGATCGTGCGCCCGCCCGGCGTCTACGGCCCGCGCGACATCGACTATCTCGAGATGTTCCGCAGCGCGAAATGGGGCGTCGTCCCCCTGCCCCCGCGCGGTGCGAGTTCGATCATCCATGTCGCCGATCTGGCGCGACTATTGCTCGACCTCGTCGATGCGCCGCCGGTCCTGGTGCGGCGCCAGACCTTCGAACCCGACGATGGGCGCGAGGGTGGCTGGGCGCACAATGAACTCGCCCGCGAGATCGGACGCGCTGTCGGTCGCCGGATTTTCGCCCCGCATTTGCCGAAGCCGCTCATGCTCGCAGGCGCGCGCGTCGATCGCCTGCTACGCGGTGACAAGGCACGGCTCACGCCGGACCGCGTCGGATATATGGCGCATCCGAACTGGGTTGCTCGCTCCGCCAAGCGTGTGCCCCCTTCGGTATGGGAGCCGCACATTACTGGTGAAGACGGTCTCGCACGAACCGCCGAGTGGTACCGCCGCGAGGGCTGGCTTTGATTGCACCCCGGCGCTAGCCTGATCTCATGGACTTCATGAAGATCATCAAGTCGCTGGAGCTGCTGCTCTACGAACTGATGGTCTGGCTGGTCTTCTATCCGCTGACGCTGGCCCGCAGCATCATCCATCCGTTGCGCTTGATGGTGTATTCCGACGAGGAAGTGGATCAGGCCGAGGAGGATCGGTATTCCGACACGCTCAGCCCGCCGATCTTCTTGGCGATCACCCTCGGCCTGATCCATCTGGTCGAACTGACCGAAGGGTGGAACGTCCAGTCGGAGGGGTTCTTTGCGGACGACAAGAACCTGATCGCCTACCGGCTGGTCGCCTTTTCCCTGTTCCCGCTGATGCTCTCGCTCCGCCTGCTCAGATCGAAGGGCATCGCGCTAGATCGCAAGACGCTGCGCGAGCCGTTCTATGCCCAGTGCTTCATCGCGGCGCCCTTCGCACTAGGGTTCAACGCGGGCGTCATGACGATCGCCGCGACCAACACATTCACCCTCGGCTTGTCGATCATGCTGGCGACAGTGATCTGGTACCTGGCGGTGCAGACGGCATGGTTCCGCGAAGAGCGAGGCAGTTCGCGACTACGCGCTTTTGGCAATGCAGCACGCGGTTTTTTCGAAGCGCTGGTGATCGTGATCCTGCTAGGGGTCGTCGTGGACGTCGTCTAGAGGAACGGCTCCTCGCCCGGCTTGTGGATGCCGCATTCGACCTTGTCCCAGCCGGCCCAGCGTCCGGCGCGCGGGTCCTCGCCCTCGCCCACCTGGCGGGTGCAGGGCGAACAGCCGATCGACGGAAAACCGCGCTCTACCAGCGGGTGGCGCGGCAGGTCGTGCGCTTCGAAATAGGCGGCGATATCGTCGGCCGTCCAGTCGATCAGCGGGTTGATCTTCAATCGCCCCTGCGCGTCCGAGGTGTCCAGTTCGAACCGCGGCAGGTTGGCGCGCGTCGAGGACTGGAACGCTTTGCGCCCGGTGAAACTGGCGTCGAAATCGGCCAGTGCCTTGGCTAGCGGCTTGACCTTGCGCAGCTCGCAGCAGCCGTCGGGGTCGTAGGACCAGCGCAGCCCGCTTTCGTCGCGCGTTTCGAGATCGGCGATCTCGGGATACAGATCGATGCGGTTTAGGCCAAGCCGCTCGGTCAGCTCGTCGCGATAGGCCAGCGTTTCGGGGAAATGCTTGCCGGTGTCGAGGAACAGCACCGGTACCTTCGGATCGATCCGCGACACGAGATGCAGCAGCACAGCGCTTTCCGCGCCAAAGCTGGACACGATCGCCGTGTCGCCGGTCAGATTGCCCTCGATCACCGCGCGCAGCCATTCCTCCGTCTCCGACCCGCGAAACATGCGGTTGAGGCGAATGGCATCGTGCTCCGAGAACCGCGGAGCCGTGTCGAGGCGGTCGATGGCGCGAAGTTCGTTCATGAGTGGCGCTTCGTCCAGATCGGTGTGCGATCATCTGCTGCCGGCTGATAGACCTCCGGCCAACGATCGAACGCGGCCTGCACGTCGCCCTTGTCGAGCTGCTGATCGGGTTCGAATGCATCGAAGCCGCAGCGACGCATGTAAGCAAGCTGGTCGACCAGCACATCGCCGACCGCACGCAATTCGCCGTCATAACCGGCCTCGCGCAGGATGCGGGCCGAGGAATAACCCCGCCCGTCGCCGAATGCGGGGAAGTTGACCTCCACCAGCGCCACCCGTTCGAGGTGCGGCAAAAGATCGCGGGCATCGTCGCCCGGCTCAATCCGCACGGCCGAAGCGTTCGACTGGTCGAGGAAGGCATCGACCGTCACTGCGGGATGGTCGACCGTCTCGTCGTCGCGATAGCGCAGAAGCTCAGCCATAAAGCGCCTCCTTGAAGGGGTTCATGCCGATGCGGCGATAGGTATCGAGGAAGCGTTCGCCATCCTCGCGTTCGCGTTCGTAAACTGTCGTGACCGTCTCGACCGCATCGACGATGCCGTGCTCGTCGAAGCCGGGGCCGGTGATCTTGGCGAGGCTGACGTCCTCCGCCTCGCTGCCGCCGAGCAGGAGCTGGTAGTTCTCCACACCCTTTCGGTCGACGCCGAGAATGCCGATGTGGCCCGCGTGATGATGCCCGCAGGCATTGATGCAGCCCGAAATCTTGAGCTTGAGCTGGCCAAGCGTTTCGGTCTTGCCGGTCTTGGCGAACCGCTCCGAGATTCGCTGCGCGACCGGAATCGAGCGGGCATTGGCGAGGCTGCAGTAATCGAGGCCGGGGCAGGCAATGATGTCTTCGACCGTATCGAGATTGGGCGCGCCCAGCCCTGCTTCGTCCAAAGCAGTCCACAACGCGTGGAGATCGGCCTTGCGGACATGCGGCAGGACGATGTTCTGCGTGTGCATGACGCGCAGTTCGTCGAAGCTGTAATCCTTGGCGAGATCGGCCATCAGGCGCATCTGTTCGGCCGTCGCGTCGCCCGGGATCCCGCCGACCGGCTTGAGGCTGATGACGGCAGAGACATAGCCGTCCGCCTTGTGCGCGACGGTATTGCGATCGACCCATAGCGCGAAGTCGGGGTCCGAACGGTCGATGTCGGACGATGCGTCCGCTTCGAACAGCGGGTCCTCGAAGAAGGTGCGGATACGCTCCAGCTCGGCGAAGGGCGGTTCGACGCCCTGCTCGAGCAGGTGGGCGAATTCCTCTTCGACCTGGCGGGTATATTCCTCCGCGCCCAGTTCGTGGACGAGGATCTTGATCCGCGCCTTGTACTTGTTGTCGCGCCGACCGTAGCGATTGTAGACGCGCAGGCAGGCCTCGGCATAGGTCACCAGCCGGTCGAGCGGCACGAAATCGTTGATGCAGGGCGCGATCATCGGCGTGCGACCCATGCCGCCACCGACATAGAAGGCCGCGCCCAGCTCGCCCGCGTCGTTCTGCACGATCTGGATACCGATGTCGTGCAACCGCATGGCTGCACGATCGGTATCGCTGGCGATCACCGCGATCTTGAACTTGCGCGGCAAATAATTGAATTCGGGGTGGAAGCTCGACCACTGGCGCAGCAACTCCGCATAGGGCCGCGGATCGACCACTTCGTCCGCAGCGGCGCCCGCGAAATGGTCGGAGCTGATGTTGCGGATGCAATTGCCGCTGGTCTGGATGGCATGCATCTCGACCTTGGACAGGTCGGCGAGGATGTCCGCCGCATCTTCCAGCTTGATCCAGTTGTACTGGATGTTCTGGCGCGTGGTGAAGTGGCCGTACCCGCGATCGTATCTGTCGGCGATATCGGCCAGCGCATGCATCTGGCGGCTGTCGAGCGTGCCATAGGGGATGGCGACGCGCAGCATGTAGGCGTGCAACTGGAGGTAGAGCCCGTTCTTCAGGCGAAGCGGCGTGAATTGGGCTTCGGTCAGCTTGCCCTCGAGGCGGCGGCGAGCCTGGTCGCGGAATTCCTCCACGCGGGCATCGACCATCGCCTGGTCATATTGATCGTATTTATACATTAAGGCGTGTCCTGCCGGTTCGAACGCATTGAGACGGAGCCGATTTGGGCCGTCAGCAAGGCGCGAGGAGTGAGCGATATCATCGTATCGTGATCGACGAGTAACGAAGCTGGCGGCCCAAATCGGCCCGCCGCCGAGGCGGTCTTCTCTCCGAGCCCGCTGGACAGCGTCACGCCGCTTGCATGGACAACCTGTCCATGCGGCACGCCATTCCTTGCCAGCGAACTAGGAGAGACGATCTCAATGTGTTCGAACCGGTAGGACACGCCTAAATCACCCAATTGCCGAGATCGGGCTCGGCGGGTTTGAGGGTCAGGTCGGGCCGCACGGTGGGGCCGAGCGTGCGGACGCGCTCCTTGATATGCGTCGGGCGGGGAACACCGTCCTGCGTCTCAGCATCGACGGCATAGGGTGCATTGACGCGGCGCGCGGCTTCTTCGCGGCGTGCGGTCTCGTCCTCGCTGCCGGTGACATCAGCGGCGTCTTCGACGTGGATCGACCAGTCGCTGCCGGTCCACCACGTGACCGCGCCAGTCTTGAGATCGTTTCCGGTCAGCAGCCTCATCGCGCAGCCTCCTGTGCCTGCTTGGCAAGTGTCGCGGCATCACGGGCGGTGACCTCGCCGATCACGATTAGCGCAGGACTGACGACGCTCTCGCGCTCAACCAGTTCGGGCAGCCCGGCGAGCAATCCGCGCAGCACGCGCATCTCGGGCCGCGTGCCGTTCTCGATCACGGCAACCGGCATCTCTGGGGCCAGCCCGTCTTCCATGAGCTTCTCGGCGATCTGCGGCGCCGTCTTCACGCCCATGTAAATCACCAGCGTGCGGCCCTTACCGGCGAGGCCTGCCCAGTCCTGGTCCTTCAGTCCCTTGCACTGGCCCGCAACGAAGCTGACGATGCTGGAAGAGTCGCGATGGGTCAGCGGGATTTGCGCTGCGGCAGCGGCACCATTCGCAGCGGTGATGCCGGGTACGACCTCCACGGCTATACCCACGGCGCGGGCTACTTCGGCTTCCTCGCCGCCGCGACCGAACACGAAAGGATCGCCGCCCTTGAGGCGCACGACATCCTCGCCCGAGCGCGCGAGATGCACCAGCAACTCGCTGATGTCCTCCTGCGGCATGGTGTGGTGGGAGCGGCGCTTGGCCACGGAAATCAGCTCCGCATCCTCGCGCGCAATGGCGAGGATTGCAGGATCGACGAGGCCGTCGTGCACGATTACCCGCGCACGTTCGATCAGCCTTGCGGCGCGGATCGTCAGAAGATCGGGATCACCCGGCCCCGCGCCGACGAGATAAATGGTTCCGGTGTGTGCCATGCTGCCAAGATGCGGCTCATCGCGGCATTGCGCCAATCAGAATGGGTGTGCGGCACGGTAGGCGAGATTTTGAAATCGGACCTTCCGGCGCGGCAATCTATTCTTTTGTAACCTTGGAGGCCTTGGATTGCTGGTCGGCAAACTGTGCGAACATGCGGTCGAGCTGGTCGCTGCTGCGCAAATGGATGTCGCGCTGCGGGAAGGGGATCTCCACCCCGTTCTCCTTGAACAGCCACCACAGCTTCTTGAGCACGGCAGAGCGGACGTTGCCGACCCCTTCCTCGGGATCGTCGATCCAGCAATGGATCGTAAAATTGACGGAATTGTCGCCATATTCGCTCATCCACACGGTCGGAGGCGGGGCCTTCAACACGCGGTCGCATTGCAAGGCCGCTTCGAGCATCAGCTTTTCGGCGAGGTCCATATCGGCTTCGTAGCTGACACCGACAGTCACCTGCATGCGCACGTTCTTGCTGGAGTAGGACCAGTTTTCGACCTGATTGATCATCAGGTTTTCGTTCGGGATCAGATATTCACGCTGGTCGCGGGTCGTCACCGAAACGGCGCGGACCCCGATCTTGCGGATTTGCCCGAAGGTTTCGTTGCCTGCCATGTCGGCCACGGCGATCACGTCGCCGGGCTTGATCGACTTGTCCATAAGCAGGATGATCCCGGCAATCAGGTTACCGAAAGTCTTCTGCAGGCCGAAACCGATGGCGAGGCCGAAAGCCCCAGAGAACACCGCGAGCGCGGTGAGGTCGATCC
The DNA here is from genome assembly GCF_051195295.1 of Qipengyuania sp. 902. Lineage (NCBI taxonomy): Bacteria > Pseudomonadati > Pseudomonadota > Alphaproteobacteria > Sphingomonadales > Erythrobacteraceae > Qipengyuania > Qipengyuania sp. 902. Next base: position 328,635 of record NZ_JBNJLJ010000003.1, read on the forward strand.
CGAGCAGGTCTATGCCGAGGAAGAACGCCGCAGCCCAGACCACGATGGTGACGATCTTCTCGACCAGCAATTGCTGCGTATCGTCGAGCTTGGTGATCCGGCGCACGCCGCGTTTGGCCAGCTTGCTGATGAACCACGCCAGCGCGAGGACCCCGAAGATCACCACGACGACGATCAGGATGTCGAACACCGACACCCGGAAATCGCCGAAACTCAGCGCGAATGCGTCGAGCGTATCGAGGATCGTGCCGGCAGTTTCGCTTTTCGAGCTGACCGCTTCGCGGATACCCTCGGCGGCGGCGACGGAGGTTTCCTCGGGCGCGTCTTCGGCCAGGCTCCAGGCCTGTTCGACCGGGGTCGGCTCTGGCGAGGGCGTCGCTGTCGGGGCGGCTGTGCCTTGCACGTCTATCCTTCGTTCATCGCCGCAAAGCCGCGTTCTAGGTCGGCGATGAGGTCCGCTGGGTCTTCGAGACCGATCGATAGCCGCACTGCATGGCGATCCTCAAGCCCCCAGCCCGCTTTCGGCCACTCCATGCAACTGCGCACGGGTTCGACGTCAAACGGCAGGGCGAGGCTTTCGTAGCCGCCCCAACTATAGCCGATGCCGAACAGATCGAGCGTGTCGACGAGGCGGCAGCGAGCGGCATCGTCGCGGCCGGCGATGACGAAACTCAGTAGGCCGCAGCCGCCGGTGAAGTCGCGCTGCCAGAGCTCATGGCCTGGCGCGCCCAGCAGCATGGGGCACAGCACGTGCGCCACGTCGTCGCGCGCCGCGAGCCATTCGGCGATCGCCAGCGCGCTAATACTTTCCTGATCCAACCGAAGTTTCATCGTCCGGAGGCCTCGCAGCGCGAGCGCCGCATCGTCGGGCGAGACGACATGGCCCAGCTGCTGAGCGGTGATCCGCAGGCGGCGATACCAGCGCTCGCCCGCACTGGCAGCGCCCATCATCAGGTCGGAATGGCCGCCGACATGCTTGGTGAGCGAAGTAATGGCGATGTCGCAGCCATGCTGCAGCGCCGGGAATCCGAGCGATGTGGCCCAGGTATTGTCGATCAGGCTGACAGCGCCCTGCTCGCGCGCAATTGCGGCAAGCGCCGGGATGTCGCATATCTCCATGGTGAGGCTGCCGGGCACTTCGAGCATGACCGCGCGGGTCTTGTCGCAGAACGCGGCGCGAAAACCGTCGAGGTCGAGGGGGTCAAAGAAGCGGTGCTCCACGCCGAACTGCTTCAAAATACCCATCGCCGTGCTGCGCGTGGGGTCGTAGGCGTTGTCCGTCACCAGCAGCACGTCGCCGCTGCGCAAAACCGCCATCAGCGCGCCGACGATCGCTGCGACGCCGCTGGGATAGAGCACCGTTCCCGCCGCCCCGGGTTCGAGTTCGGTCAGCGCCTCGCTCAGCGCCCATTGCGTGGGTGCGCCGCGGCGACCGTAGAAGAATTTGCCATCGGCATTGCTCTTCGGCCCGGCCCGCAGCGCTGCGCAGTTTTCGTATAGATGCGTGCTGGCGCGCCAGACGGGCGGGTTGACGACCCGGTCCGCAAACTCGCCCGAGCGGCCTGCGGTCACCAATTGCGTAGCTGGCTTCGCATCGTCGCGACTATTCGCCATGAGCACCGCTTTCCTTCGGGGTGGCAGGATCACTGCCCCAATCCATCCAGCTGCCGTCGTAAAGCGCGGCATCGTCCTTGCCTGCAAGCCCCATGCCGAACAGCAGGACGCAGGCGGTCATCCCGCTGTTGCAGCTTGCGACGACCGGCCGATCCAGGTCTACACCTACCTCAGCGAACTCGGCGCGCAGGGCTGGCGCGCCTTTCCACGTGCCGTCCTCACGAAACAGACGCGGGAAGTGCAGGTTCGCCGCACCGGGAATGTGCCCGTCCGAGCCGCTGTCCGGTGCACCGGCGAAGCGCGCAGCATCGCGAGCATCGACGACTTGCGCCTCGCGGGTGGCGCAATTGGCGAGCATGTCCGCCTTGCTCCGGACCGACCGTCGCGGCGTTGGAAGTGGGAAGTCGACCGGGTCACATGCTTCGCCACCTTCGGAGGTTTCACGACCTTCCGCCTGCCATTTCGCAAGGCCGCCATCGAGGATCGCGACCTGGTCCATGCCGTAATGGTCGAAGATAAACCAGGCGCGCGCGGCGCTTTTGATCGCGCTGTCGTCATACAGGACGACTCGACTGGACCGCGCTATACCGAGCGAGCCCATTCGCGCGGCGAACTGTTCGGCGGTAGGCAAGGCTTTCGGAACCTCCGAACCCTCGTCGATAAAGCTCGCAAGGTCGAGGAAACGCGCGCCGCGAATGTGCGCTGCAAGATATTCGGCCCGCGCATCGCGGCCGCTGTCGGGCAGGTGCATCGTTGCATCCAGCACGACGAGGTCCGCGTCCTTGCGGTGCTGGGCTAACCAATCGGTCGAAACGAGGCGATCCATCCGCTGCGGGTAGCGGGGCTCGGCGCGCAAGTCGAGCCAAGGGTCGCGGCGTCAGGCCAGCTCGCGCTGGGCGATCGGGGCATAACTGCGCGGCGGCTCGTCGAGCCGGAATGGCTGGACGCGGCCGCCATCGGGCTGGCCCTGGCCGACCACGAAGGTCTTCACCAGCGCGCCATCGCCCGCGCCATCGACCCGCACGCGCATCAGCGGCACGAGGAGCGGGTGGCGGCCCTGCATGATGACCTGCGCGGTCGACAACGGCAGCTGGACCTGCCCCTCGACAGCAACATTCTGGCGCGGCGCGATGCGGGCCAGCGTATGCTTTGGCTCGAGGCTGGTTTCGGTCGTCGCCACCTGCTGTTCCATCGGGCTTGCCGCGCTGGCGGAAACCAGGTCTACGCCGACAGTAACGTTGCTCAACGCCGCGTCGGTACGGTTGACCAGCGTCAGGCGATATTTAAGCGTCGCGAACATGGCGCTGCGGGTGAGTTTTTCCGCGGTCAGCCGGACGGTCAGAGCATCGGCAGCCGTGGCCGCATTGGCTTTCGGCACTGACGCAACGACCGGCCGCTCGATCTGCGGAGCAGGCGCGCTGGTCCGGCGACGCTTCCAGAAAAACAGCCCGGCACCAATCGCAGCAAGCGCAGCGACAAGGATCGCCAGCCACGTCCAGTCGGTGTCTTCGGCTGCGGATTCCGCAGGACCGGCGATTTCCGCCTCGTCCAGCGGCTGCTGAACATCTGGCGCGGCAGGCGGCGCGGGAATGGGCGGCGTGCCGTCCGTAGGCTGGACGGGGGGGATATCCTGCACCGGCTCTTGAGGCGCCGGGATACGCGGCGACACCGGAACGGTCTCGACCGAGCGCGGCAACGGTGTGGGCCGCGGGCTCGCTACGCTACGCGGCGAGGTCACGGTAGCGCTAGGCGTAGGGGTTGGGGTCGGCGTCGGTGTGGCAGTCGCCGTCGGTGTCGGGCGCGCCGTATTGATTACGCGCGGCGCGACCGGAACGACGCTGCCCTCTTCATCGACCGGGCCCTGCGCGCGCGGGTTCGCCGTCGGCGTCGGCCCCGGCGGGAGCGAGAAATCCTGCGCCGATTGCGCCATCGCAGGCGCGGAAAGGCTCAGCATCAGGGCAATCAGGGGCAGGCGAAAAGTCGGCATGTTTCGGGCGCGTTCGTGAAAAGCAGGCACATGCGCTGCGCCGCGCTGAATAGGTACTGAAGCGCGCGCTTCCAAGCCCCGCCTTGCGCCGGACCGCCTTTCACGGCAGATGCGCGGCATGAGCGACACACACAGCCCCCGGTTCCTCGGCGAGAACAGCCCGCTGCCGGGTTCGCCCGAAGAGGCGGAACTCGACTACGTGCCGAACCCGCGCGCAGGCGAGCTCTACCTGGTGCGCTTCGCCGCACCGGAGTTCACCTCGCTGTGCCCGGTGACCGGCCAGCCGGATTTCGCACATCTGGTGATCGATTATGCGCCGGGCGAGACGATCGTGGAGTCGAAGAGCCTGAAACTTTTCCTCGGCTCCTTTCGCAATCACAACGGTTTCCACGAGGATGTCACCGTGGGCATCGGCAAGCGCCTGTTCGACGAGATGCGCCCCAAGTGGCTACGGATCGGCGGCTACTGGTATCCGCGCGGCGGCATTCCAATCGACGTATTCTGGCAGAGCGGCGCGCCGCCTGCCGACCTTTGGCTGCCCGACCAGGGCGTTGCATCCTACAGGGGGAGAGGCTGAGCATGGCCGAGCATAACGAGACCGACGCGGCCACTCACGACGACACCGCGACCACCACCTCGAGCGAGACAGCCGCGACGCAGAAGCCGCGCCGCGTCTGGCGCAAGAGCCTGCCGAAATGGTCGCTGTGGCTATCGCTGGCCGTGCTCGCGTGGTTCGCCCTTGCCGCGTTCGGACCGAAGATCGGCATCATCCCCTGGCAGACCGGCCTCGGCTTCATGATCCGCGAGGCGGGCGTGATCCTGCTACTCGTCGCGTCGATCTTCGCGATCGTCGCGCTGGCATTCGCCTTCTTCAAAACGCCGCGCGGCCCGTGGTGGAAAGCAGCCATAGGCCTCGCCATTCCGGCAATCCTGTTCATGGGTCTCTCCACGATCCGCAGTCAGGCGGAGAGCGTTCCGCCGATCCACGACGTCTCCACCGACTTGCGCGACCCGCCCGAATTCTCGCCTCGCACCATGACCCTGCGCGGCGAAATAGGTGCCAATCCGATCAACGATTACGGTACTCCCCTCGGCGAGCTGGAGATGTGGGCGGACAGTGATGACGCAGCGCTCAAGGCGAAGAACCACGCCGACCTGATTGCCGAGAATTACGACAATCTCGATCCCATCGTAATCGGCAACCGCACGGACGAGGAAGCCTTCGATGCGATCGTGGCCGCCATGGGCGAGGTCGGCCTGACGGACGTGCGCCGCGTGTCGGGTATGAACTCGGTCGAAGGCGTGGCGGAGACCTTCGCCTTCGGTTTCAAGGACGATGTGGTCGCACGTGTGCAGGACGGCCAGATCGACCTGCGCTCGGTCAGCCGCGTCGGGGTATCCGATCTCGGCTACAATGCCGGGCGGCTGGAGGATTTGCGCGAAGCGATCATCGACCGGCTGGGCGCGTAAATCGCCTGATCCAGCGGGTGTCGAGCCAGTCCTTCACCCGACGCAGCCAGCGCGACTGCAGGCCGAACCGCCGGTAGCTGGCGATCGCTTCGCCGCGACAGGTGTTGAGGAGGTAGAAGTCCATGAAACGCGGGCTGTAGCTGCGCCGCGGCGGCTTGCCGTCCAGCATGCGCCGAAGGTTTCTGGCCAGCACCGGGCCGGTGTAAACGGCATGCACGCCGGAATGCGGTACGCTCCGGTCGGTCCGGCGCGCGACATCTCCGGCAGCAAGGATATGCTCGAATCCGCAGACCCGCTGGTGTTCGTCAACCTGCACGAAGCCGTCCTCATCAACCGGCAAGCCGCTGACGGCGAGCCAGTCGGGTGCGCCGCTGCCGATCGCGGCTGCGATCAGGTCGAGCGGCTCGAGCGAACGGTTGCCTGCCATCAGCGCGCCATCGCGGATCGCCGCATCTTCGCGCATCACTGCGACGCCCTGTGCTTCCAACTCCCGAGCTACGCGCTCGCGCACAGCAATAGCGTGATGGGGCAATAGTCCTCGAGCCCCGGTCGCGAGCGTGACGCTGCAATCGCGCCAGTGACTGGAATTGCGCAAGCCGAAGGCCAGCTCCACACCCCCTGCACCCCCGCCGACGACTGCGATCCGGCGATGGTGCGGCTCGGCCTCACGAAGAGACTCCCAGCGGCCGATGAAACCACTCAGCGGGCGGATGTCGAGCAGGCGCTCGTCCGCACCCAGAACGTCGCTCGCCTGCCCCGCACCTCCGGTCGCAGTGGAGCAAATATCGAACGCCAGCGTCTCGCCATTGTCGAGATAGGCGATGCGCTTTTGCGGATCTATCCGGACAAGGCGCGCCCTATGCCATTCCAGGGCCGCCTCTTTTACCAGCGGTGCCAGTGGGATGGCCAGCTCGCTGGCGCGATATTCGCCGGCGATCCAGCCCGGCACCATGCCTGAATAGAACATCGCATCGAGCGGCTCGACCAGCAGCGTGCGACCACGTGGTGGGCCGTGCTTGCGCCAGTCGTCGATTACCCCGAGATGCGCGTGGCCCGCCCCGGCGAGCAGGAGGACAGGATCGACGCGCGCAATCATGTCGCAACACTAGCGCTTCGAGCACGACTTGTCGCGGGATTGGCAAGCCTGGTGGAGCCGAGCGGGATCGAACCGCTGACCTCGTCATTGCGAACGACGCGCTCTCCCAACTGAGCTACGGCCCCGTTCCAGCTTACGCCCCGGCTACAGCCGGGAAGGCGCGCCAATTAACCCGGCGCGCCGTCTATTTCCAGACCAAATCCGGCGGGCCCGCTCAATCCTGCGGCGTGTCGCTCTCATTCGCATCGCTCGGGACCGGCTGGACGATGGGCGTCGACTCATTGCGCGTATCGACCGGCACCACGGGAATGCGCGCGCCCGTATCGGGATCGACCACAGTGGTCTCATTGACATTCGGCTGATTGGTTAGCAGCGCGGGATCGCTTATTCCGGGCTGCGGAGCGACCATTGAAACACGCGCCTGCTGCGCAGCCACATAGCCGGGCTGCGACGAGCCGTAGCGCGCCCCGTACTGCGCATCCCATGACGCCGAATCGCGCTCGTATTGCTCGTAGGCGCGGAAGAAGTTCTCGAAGGGCTGTTCGAACGTGCTGAAATTCGTCAGCGCGAAGGCGGTCGGATCGACCGTGTCCATCGCATTGTACTGGTTCGCAAGCTGCAACGTCGTGTCGCAGAACTCGCCGCGCGCCGGCGGCAGGGCGAAATAGTTGTAGACCATGGTCATCTGTGCCTCGCGCGCCATGATCGCCTCGCGGCGGGTGCTCGCCTGTTTGCGATATTCGGCGTCGATGCGGTCGTTCACGCGCTTGAGAGCGCGCCCGTGGGTGGAGATGTAATCGCTGTAGCCGTCCAGGATCGGCTGGTATTGCGGATCGAGGCAATTGAGCGCCGCCACGTTCCATGCGGAGCGGAAGTACCATACGCGCTCGTCGTCGCTGATGCCGGTATTCACCGTCTGGCGCACACCCAGCGGCCCGACACGGGGAATGTCCATGACATAGGCCGCCTGCTTGGGCGGGACCGGGCGGTAAGGCACCGCTTCGACCGGCGGCGGTGGCGGCGGTGGCGGGGGCGGAGGAGGCGGCGTCGCGCAGGCGCCGAGGGCAGCGATCGTGCTGATCACGGCGGTAATGCGAAATATCGGTTGTGCGGCGCTGCTCATGGCTGGCGGACCCTCCTGGAAGTACATCTGTCGTTAATTTGCCCCGCCCCGGATTGACCGGGGATGAAGCAGCAATGCTTAGCGGCTGGAAAGGACAAAGAAAATGCCCGGAGCGCGCATTGCGCCCCGGGCACGTCCAAACGAATCCTGTGTGCGATCAGTGGAGCGCGATCACTCGCGGCTGCCCATGAACCGCAGGAGGAACAGGAACATGTTGATGAAGTCGAGATAGAGGCTCAGCGCGCCCATGATGATCGCCTTGCCGGCGAACTCGGTACCGCGCAGGTACTGGTACTCACGCTTCAGTCGCTGCGTATCGTAGGCGGTGAGGCCCGCGAAGATCAGCACACCGAGGAAGCTTACGGCCAGCGCCAGCGTGCTCGATTGCAGGAAGATGTTGATCACCATCGCGATCAGCAAGCCGATCACGCCCATCACGAGGAACGTGCCGAAGCCCGACAGGTCCTTCTTGGTGGTGTAGCCGAACAGGCTGAGGCCCGCGAAGGCGCCCGCCGTGGCGAAGAAGGTCGCGGCGATGCTCTCGCCCGTATAGACGAGGAAGATCGTCGAGAGCGACAGGCCCATGACGATCGCGAAGGCCCAGAACATGATCTGCAGCGTCGGCTTGGAGAACTTGTTCACCCCGAAGCTCATCGCGAAAACGAATGCCAGCGGCGCCAGCGCTACGATCCACATCAGCGGACCGCTGGCGAAGGTCAGCGCCAGCCCGCTACGCGCAGTCAGCAGCGCGACGATGCCGGTCAGCAGCACGCCCGAAGCCATGTAATTGTAGATCGACAGCATGTGCTTGCGCAGCCCTGCGTCGAAGGTTTCCTGCCGGGTAACGGCATCGCCCGCGCGGGGCACGGAGCCGAAGCCCTGCCGCTGCTCGGTGTTGTCGTTCCAATTGGCCATTTCAAAGTACTCCCATAAGCGGCGATCACACCCGCCGCTTCTCATACGCGCAATATCGCCATTCGGGGCCCGAATTTCAAGGGAAACCGACGAATGTCGAACCTTGTTCGATTAACCAAAATCACTGACGATACTCAGGCCTCGCCCGCCGCATCTACCATGGCCGCACTGAGCGCGTCGGAGGGTGATTTGTCGCCCCACAATACGAACTGGAACGCGGGATAGAAGCGGTCGCACTCATCGACCGCGATTTCGACCAGAGACTGGGCCTGCGCGAGGCTGAGCAATCCATCGTCGCCCAGCATGGTCCCGTTGCGATAGAGCACCACGCCGCCATTGGACCAGATGTCGAAATGGCCGAGCCAGAGTTGCTCGTTGATCCGCGCGACCAGCTCGTGAGCGGCTTTTGTCTTGCTGTCCGGCACACGGATTTCCGGCAGGCAGATGACCTGCAGGACCATGTCTTCCGGCCGCCAGATCCCGCGCAGCTGGTAGTTCGTCCAGCTACCCTGGATTTCGCCGCTCATCTCGCCCTGCGCGCTTTGGCACGGCCATCCGCGTGCCTCGAACAGGGCCACCAGCATATCGAGCGGAGCTGCGTCCTCGTCCGCTTCGTAGCTTTCGCTTGCCGTTCTCATCGAGCCTGTCCTTCACACGTCATGCACGCTGGATGCCGACAGGACACGGGGCTTGGCAATCCAGCCGATTGTCGCTGCTGGGGAGAACCGTTTTCGCTTGTGCAAACCCTGTGCACAAGGCGCGCGAGGTGAATTAGCCGAGGGGCTCGATCGCTTCGCCTTCGGCACTGCGGAAGGTGAAGCTGTCGATGTCCAAACCTTTGAGCTTGTTCATCATTTCCCGGGCAGAACCAGCATCGGGGTAGGGCCCGGAAAGCAGGCGGTTGGCCTCCCCCCATGGCGTCACGAAGGGCCCCTTGCCCTCCAGCAGCCCGTCCGCCTTGCGAGCGATCCGGCGCCAGTCGAAGCCGAGCGCCGACACGTCCTTGCCGGTCGCAATCTGCACCCAGTGCCGCGACGGATGGGCGGGCGGCGGCGGGGGGTCAGGCTCGGCCTTCTCGCGCGGTGCCTCGATACGCGTGATGTCGACCGCCCCCTGCGCTGCCGGGCGGGACGTGGTCGGCTCGAGGGAGAAGCCGGCAAAGGCTTGCTCGAGCGTGGGTGCCGGTTCGCTAGGTGGCGGGGGTGGTGGTGGTGGTGAAGCGGCGGTCGCGCGGGCGGGATCGATTATGTTCGGCGTGGTGGCGGGTTGCCGCGCAATCACCACAGGCGCGGTCTCTGCAGGCGCTGGCGCCGACGCAGTATCAGCCAAAATGGCAGCGGCTCGCGGCGCTTCCTCTGCCGCCCTGGAACTTCGCGCAGGCTGCGCTGGAGCGGGAGCTTGCTGCGGCACCGGCTGCGCCACTGGTTGTGGTTGCGCCGCCCGCGTAGTCGTCGGGGAGAGATCGGGTGCAATCCCCGCATTTTCGCTCGAACGCGGCCCAACCGTCGCGGTCCGGCGTGATCGCTCCTGCCGTTCGCGTGCGAGAGCCCTGCTCTCGGCCTGGCGAGAGGCCACTCGCCGTGGCGGAATGGCTCGCGGCTGGGGAGCTGCCGCAGGTGGAGGTGCCGTCGCCGGTGCTTGCGACGTGGCTGGTGAAGGAGCGACCGGCGCGTAGGCGGCGATTTGCGGGTCGTCCGTGCCGATATTGGCCGCGCGTGGAAACACCCCGAGCGTCCCCGCCGCTGCCTGCTGTGCCGGCGTCAGGCGGGGCATGAACTCGAGATAGGGCCGAACCCGGCCGGCCATCTGCGCGGGCAGCATCGCATCGGAAATGTCGATCGCCTCGCGCGTATCGCCAAGGATCGCCAGACCGAATGCGCGTGTGCGAAAAGCTGCGAGATCGCGGGCTTCGAGCAAGGGCAGCAGGGTCTGCTCGAAGGCCTCGCGCGCTCCCGAGATCGCCAGGCTGAGCGCGAGGCGGCGCTTTACTTCCGACCCGGCACCTTGCGCCAGCGCCAGCCGGAAAAGCTCCTGCGCGCTGCGGTTGTCACCGACGAGCATGAAGGCCATGCCCCTATCTTCCGCCATGCGATCATTGGTGACGCCCGCCCGTTCTGCCTCGGCAAACAGGCGCAAGGCCTCGATCGGTTGGCGCGAGCGGGCATATGCCTTGCCGAGGCCGAGACTGATGCGGCTGTTTGTGGGCGAAAGCTGCTTCGCGCGACCGAAAAAGCCGATCGCCGCATCGATATCTCCGACATCCAATGCCGCCTCGCCGGCGTCGAGCAGGGCGGAAACATCGGCCGCATTGCGCGCAAGCCGCCGCAAGGCGTCGCTCAACCGGTCGGACCCTTTCGGCGGCAAGGGCTGGACGATCTCGCGCTGTGCGTGGGCCGCGGTCGGCACGGCAACTGCAGCGGCCAAGACCGCTGCAACCGTGATCCGCGATAGTGTTACCATGATCCTGCCCTTACCCGGGCGCGCCTGAACAGGCGCTGGCCCGGGTGGCTGCGTGTCTTACTGGTTGTTCTGGCGTCCGAGGAAGCGGGGAATGTTCAGCGAGCCGCCCTCGTCGTCCTCGTCTTCGTCGTCCTCTTCGTCGGGCTTGTTGGCACCGCGCGAGAGATTGGCCATGCGCTCGAACAGCGTGCTGCCGGCACCGGCATCGCTCCCGCTGTCGTCACCGCCCAGCACGGGGCGCTTCTTGCCCGGCTTGCTGGCGAGCGGACTCTCGCCTTCGCCATAGGAGCTGTCCTGACCGCCTTCTTCCATCGGCTCGGACAGGTCGAGGGGCGAGGGCTGGCCGGCATCTTCCGCCCAGCCGCTGCCGAATTCGCCATCCTCTGCGGGCGGCGGAACTTCGCCGTCCTCGTTGCGCAGGCCAGCGAGCGGATCCACAATGCCGTCGACATCGTCGTAATCTTCTTCCTCGTCGTCGTCCGCAGAGCCGTAGCCGAGGTCGTCGGAGAGGACCGAGGGGCTGTCGTCGCCCGCTTCCGCCGTGAGGTCGAGCGTGTCGGCGTCGCCGGACTCGGCATCCGGTTCGGCGGACAGGCCTTCGGACAATTCGAACGGTTCGTCGTCATCGATCGTCTCGGTCGGCAGGTCGAGCACCGGACGCTTGGGCGCGCGGCTATCGCTCATCGAGAACGCCTGCGGTGCGCTAGGCTGAACGCTGCCATCCGTTTCGATACCGGTCGCGACGACCGACACGCGGATCTTGCCTTCGAGTTCGGGATTGAAGGCCGAGCCCCAGATGATGTTCGCGTCTTCGTCGACCAGCTCGCGAATGTGGTTCGCGGCCTCGTCCACTTCGAGCAGCTTCATGTCCTCGCCGCCGATGATCGAGATGATCACGCCCTTGGCACCGGTCATGCTGACACCGTCGAGCAGCGGATTGGCGATGGCCCGTTCGGCGGCTTCGAGCGCGCGATTGTCGCCCTCGCCCTCGCCCGTGCCCATCATGGCCTTGCCCATTTCCTGCATCACCGAGCGGACGTCGGCAAAGTCGAGATTGATGAGGCCCGGCATGACCATGAGGTCGGTGATCGAGCGCACGCCCTGCTGCAGCACCTCGTCGGCCAGCATGAAGGCTTCCTTGAAGGTCGTTTCCGCCTTCGCCACCAGGAACAGGTTCTGGTTCGGGATAACGATCAGCGTATCGACATGCTTTTGCAGCTCGTCGATGCCCGCTTCTGCGGCGCGCATGCGGCGCGTGCCTTCGAACAGGAACGGCTTGGTTACCACGCCGACAGTGAGCACGCCCTTCTTGCGAGCGGCCTCGGCGATAACCGGGGCAGCACCGGTGCCGGTGCCGCCGCCCATGCCGGCCGCGATGAACACCATGTTGCAACCGTCGAGCGCGTCCTCGATGTCCTCAACCGTTTCTTCAGCTGCGGCCTTGCCTACCTCGGGCCGCGCGCCTGCGCCGAGGCCGCCGGTGATGTCGGGGCCGAGCTGGATGCGCTTTTCCGCCGGCGAAGAGCTGAGCGCCTGCGCGTCGGTGTTGCTGACGATGAAATCGACGCCTTCGATGCCGGCGTCCATCATGTTGGCGATCGCGTTGCCGCCCGCACCGCCGACGCCGATCACCATGATCTTGGGGCGAAGGTCGTCGCTGGATGCCGGACCGATATTGATGCTCATTGGGTATCCCCCGGAAAGTCGGAATTCTGAAAAATCACTATGTCACATTACGCGCGCAAAGCGAATCGCGCGAAGACTCGTAGAAGAAGCTTATCCACAAAGGCCTAATGCCCTGTTGTGCATGGGTTTCAACCATCAGAAATACTCGCGCACCGCCTGTACGACACGGTTCACCAGAGCGAAGCCGGAATAGCGGCTGGTCGATTGGTAGTTCGAGCCGACCGAGCGGATGTCTACCGGGTCTTCCGCAGCGTAAAGGCACAGGCCCGCAAGCGTCGCAAATCCGGGCGTCGCGTGGGCTTCGGGGAGGCCCTGCAATGCTGGCGGCTTGCCGATTCGCACCGGCTGACCGAGCGCGCCCTGCATGAAGTCGGCTATGCCGTGCAGTTCGGCCCCGCCGCCTGTCAGGACGACCTGCCCGCCTTGCGATCCGCCGAAGCCCAGCGCCTTGAGTGCCTTCGAAATTTCGCCGCTCATCACGCCGAGACGGTCTGTGACCGTGCCGACCAAATCCGCGCGCGGAATGCGGTTCTGCTCGTCCGCACCGCGCGCCAGCCGCCCGTCGGGCTTGTCGCCCGGGCCGTCCACCGGGATCATCTCGCGGTGATCGGTCGGCGTGGCTATCGCCGAACCCGATACGCACTTCAGCCGCTCCGCCTGGCTCCGGCGGATGCCGAGCGAAGATGCGAGCGCATCGGTAATGTCGTTCGAGCCGACCGGGATCGACTGCAGACCGAGCAGCATGCCCGCTGCATGGACGGAAACATTTGTCACCTGCGCGCCTATCTCGACCAACGCCACGCCGAGATCGCGCTCTTCGGCGGAAAGGCAGGCGTATGCTGTCGCGAGCGGGCTGGCGACCACGCCCTCGACCTCGAGATGCGCGCCCTGCACCGCCTCGATCAAATTGCGAACCGGTGCGCCTTCGGCGAAGGTTACATGGACATCGACGCTCAGCGCTTCGGCATGGAGGCCCTTGGGATTGGCGACACCATGCGCACCGTCGAGCATGTAATGCGCCGGCTGCGCGTGCAGGACCATGCGCCCGTCGGGATGCAAATGGTCGCGCGCTGCATGGAGGAGATGCTCGATATCGTCCTCCTCGATGCGCCGCCCACCAATGGCGATCTCGACGCTGGAGATGCGGCTCGACAGCCCGGCCCCGGCGCAGCCGATCCAGACGCTGGAGATCGAGGTGTTCGCATTGGCCTCGGCCTTTTCGACTGCGGTGCGGATCGAGTGGCTCGCCGCGCGCATATCGGTGACATAGCCGCGCTTGATCCCCTCGCTGGCGCGGTGGCTGGAGCCGAGCACGACCATTTCTCCGCCTTCGGCCTCTCCCATGATCATGGCCGATACCCGGAAGGATCCGACGTTCACGGCACCATAGACGCGGGTTATGCGTGGCGTGGGGGCGGCCATCACTCGGCCCGCCCGTTGCGCGCCAGCTGCGTCGGGCACGGGCCGTCCTTGCAGCGCAGATAGACTCTGTCCGGCACGCGCATGTCCACAGCGATGGGCTTGCCGCCGATCAGCCGGTGCATCCCGTCTAGCTGGGCAAACTTGACCAGCGCGGGCGCGCCCGCATCGCCTTCCGGGAGGGCTAGCAATTGCCCACTGGTGAAGGTCAGATTCCATCGCCGGTTGCCGACCCATTCGGCTCCGGCGATATGCGGTTTCAGCGCCGGCGCGGCATCCAGCAGGCGGCCCAATTCCTCGACCTGCTTCTGCGCCCCGGGCCCCTCGATCAGCAGCTTGCCCTTCGCCGCCTCACGCGCGATCGGCTCGAGTTCGTGCCCCTGCCCATCGACCAGCATAAGCCGGTTGGGCTTGCGCAGCACGGCATGGGGTTCGCGCTCGACGATATCGATCTTCAGCGTGTCGGGCAGCTGGCGCGAAACCCGCGCATCGGCGACCCAAGGCAGCTCCAGCAGGCTGGCGCGAACGTCGTCGAGTTCGACCAGCGGCATCGGCCGGTCGCGCTGGGCGAGCACGCGTTCGTAGACCAGCTGTTCGTTCATCCGCTCGACGCCGGAGACGCGGACCTTGCTGACCTCGAAGCCGGAGCGCGAGGCGGATTTTGCGAGTTCGTCGCGGGCCATTTCCGGCACGCCCGCATAGCTGGCGACCGTCCACGCAATGGCGAGCCCGACGACGATGATCGAAGTCAGGAAGAACTTGTGCCACTGCTCCTCGGTGAACGGCAGCGCGGCCATGATGCGGTCGAGGATGCCGCTGGTATGCTTGCGCGCGGCGCGCGCCTTCTGGCTCCGGCTGCGCGCAGCGGCCGAGCGCCGGACCCCCTGGGGCTTGCGGCTAACTCTGGCCATCGCCCCTGCCCTTACCTGTATGGTCCTTACCCGCATGGTCGCGCAAGGCCGCGGCAATCACGGTCTCCACCAGTTCGCCATACTCCATGCCGACATGCTTGGCCTGCTCGGGCACGAGGCTGAGCGGGGTCATGCCGGGCTGGGTGTTGGTTTCGAGGATGAACAGCCCATCCTCGCCCTGCTCCTCGTCCCAGCGGAAATCGGTCCGACTGGTGCCCCGGCAGCCGAGCACCTGGTGCGCCTTCAGCGCAAATTCGCGGCACAGCCGCTCAATGCTTTCGGGAATGTCCGCCGGGCAGATGTGATCGGTCATCCCGTCGGTATATTTGGCATCGAAATCGTAAAAGCCGCTCTTGGGCTTCAGTTCGGTCACCGCCAGCGCGCGCGGGCCGTCCGCGAAATCGACCACCGCCGTCGTCATCTCGCGGCCCTTGATGTAAGGCTCGGCAAGCAATTCGGCGAATTCCTGCCACGGCCCCTTGGCATCGCGCGCGATGGGATTGCCGTATTCGCTCTCGTCGGTGACGATCGCCACGCCGACGCTGCTGCCCTCGTTGACCGGCTTGAGCACATAGGGGCGCGGCAGCGGATCGCGCTCGTACAGATCGGCGCTCTTGACGATCCGCCCGCCGGGCATGGGGATGCCGTGCGGCACCAGTGCCTGCTTGGTCAGCTGCTTGTCAATCGCGACCACCGACGTGGCGAGGCCCGAGTGCGTATAGGGCACGCCCATCAGGTCGAGCATGCCCTGCACCGTGCCATCCTCGCCCGGAACGCCGTGGAGCGCATTGAACACGACATCAGGCGCGACCTTGGCGATGCGCGCGGCGACCTGCCGGTCCATATCAATGCGTGTGACACGATGCCCGCGCTCTTCCAGCGCTTTCGCCACGCCTTCGCCCGACATGAGGCTGACAGGGCGTTCATTCGCCCAGCCGCCCATGAGGACGGCGATGTGCAAGTCTTTGGGAAGGTCGGTCATGTCAGTTCCTATGGCCGCCCCACCCGCTGGATTTCCCATTCGAGTTCGACGCCCGAATGCTCGTAGACGCGGCGTTTTACTTCTTCGCCCAGGCCTTCGATATCGGCGCTGGTCGCGTCGTCGACGTTGATCAGGAAGTTGGTGTGCTTTTTGCTCACCTGCGCACCGCCCATCTGCAGGCCGCGGCAGCCCGCCGCATCGACCAGTTCCCAAGCCTTGCGACCGGGCGGGTTCTTGAAAGTCGAGCCGCCGGTCTTGGTGCGCAGCGGCTGCGAATTCTCGCGCGCTTCGGCGATCTCGTCCATCTTCGCACCGATAGCTTCGGGATCGCCCGGCTCGCCCTGGAAGCGCGCCGCAACAACGATTGCGCCGTCCGGCAAGGCCGAGTGGCGATAGGTATATTGCAGGTCGGCCTTGGGCAGCGTCACCAGATTGCCGCCCGGCAGGATGACGTCGCAGTCGATCAGCACGTCGCTGACCTCGCGCCCGTAAGCTCCGCCGTTCATGCGCACGAAGCCGCCGACCGTGCCGGGAATGCCGCGCATGAATTCGAGGCCGGCGATCCCGGCATCGCGCGCCGTCGAGGCGACGAGGATGCCATGCGCCCCCGCCCCGCAGGCGACCACATGATCGTCACGCGTTTCGATATTCGCAAAGGGCTTGCCGAGCTTGATGACCACGCCCGGCACTCCGCCATCGCGCACGATCAGATTGGAGCCGAGGCCCAGCGCCATCACCGGCAGCTTGCCGCCCAGCCGTTCGAGGAAGACGCGCAGATCGTCGAGGTCTTCCGGCTCGAATAGCCAGTCGGCATGCCCGCCGCTCTTGAACCAGACCAGCTTGGCGAGCGGTGCATCGTGGGTCAGCTTGCCGCGCAAGTCGTCGATCGCCACGGGCGCGGAGACGCCGCCATCGACCTCGCAATCGGGGGCCATGCCGCTGTCCCAGTTCCACACGTCATCGGGTTGGTCCATCTCCATCGCTCAGCTTGCCAGCGCGATCTGGTTTTGAAGGCCGGCCGCCCAGCGGGTGATGTCGCCTGCGCCGAGGCAGATCACGAAATCGCCTTCCTGCAATTCGGCTGCGAGCGTTTCGGCAAGGTCCTGCTCGTCCTCGATCGTCGCGGCGGCGCGGTGTCCGCGCGCCTTGAGGCCATCGACCAGCGCCTGCGCGTCGACGCCGGGGATCGGGTCTTCGCCCGCCGCATAAACAGGGGTGACATATACCAGATCGGCTTCGTTGAAGCAGGTCTGGAATTCGTCCATCAGATCGTTGAGGCGCGTGTAGCGGTGTGGCTGGACGACGGCGATCACGCGGCCCCGCCCCGCACTTTCGCGCGCCGCGCCCAGCACCGCCTTGATCTCGACCGGGTGGTGGCCATAATCGTCGATGATCGTCGCGACGCCGCCACCGGTCGGAACCTCGCCGACCTTGGTGAAACGCCGCCGGACGCCGCCGAACTGGTTGAACCCGCTGCAGATCACCTCGTCCGGGCAGCCCATCTCGATCGAGACGGCAATCGCGGCGAGCGCGTTCTGGACATTGTGGCGGCCGGGCATCGGCAGGCGTACGCCTTCGATCCGGCGATCTTCCTGCCCGCGCCGCCGCACGATGACGTCGAAGCAATTGCCGCCCGCATCGGGCCGCACGTTCACGCCGCAAATGTCGGCCTGCAGGTTGAAGCCATAGGTCACCACATTGCGATCGCGCACCTTGGCGATCACGGCCTGCACTTCGGGATGGTCGATGCACAGCACCGCCGCGCCATAGAAGGGCACGTTGTGGATGAACTCCACGAAGGCGTCCTTCACGCCCTCAAAATCGCCGTAATGATCGAGGTGTTCGGGATCGATATTGGTGACCACCGCGATCGTGCCGTCGAGCCGCAGGAAGCTGCCGTCGCTCTCGTCGGCTTCGACAACCATCCAGTCGCTGTCGCCGAGGCGGGCGTTGGAGCCATATTGCTCGATGATGCCGCCATTGATCACGGTCGGGTCGATCTTGCCCGCGTCGAGCAGGGCGGCGATCATGCTAGTCGTGGTCGTCTTGCCATGCGTGCCGGCGACCGCGACGGTCGATTTGAGGCGCATGAGTTCGGCCAGCATTTCCGCGCGGCGCACCACGGGAATGCGATTTTCGAGTGCGAAGGCGACCTCGGGATTGGTCCGTTTCACGGCGGTGGACGTCACCACCACTGCCGCCCCTTCGACATTCTCCGGCGCATGGCCGATAGAGACCGTCACGCCGCGGCTGCGCAGCCGCTCGATCACCGGGCTTTCCTTGATGTCGGAGCCCTGCACGCTGTAGCCGAGATTGTTCATCACCTCGGCGATGCCGGACATGCCGATCCCGCCGATGCCGACGAAATGGATGGTCCCGATATCGGTCGGTACGCCCCTCATTCGGCCGCCTCCTTCGCAGCGCCTTGCCCTGCCGGTACGCCCTGCGTAGCGCCGCGCGCATTGTTTCCGCCGACGCGGATGACGTCCATCATGTCCGCTCCGCCGAAGCTTTCGACCAAGTCGGCGAGATCCTCGACTGCCTTGGGCCGGCCGCAGTTCCATGCGGCATGGGCGGCTCTGTTCAAACCTTGCGGGTTCTCGGCAAGCGCCTTGATCTGCTTGGCGAGTTCCTTGCCGGTGAACCGCTCCTGTCGGATCATGCGCGCCCCGCCGGCCTTCGCCATTTCGCGCGTGTTCGATGCCTGGTGGTCGTCGGTCGCGATCGGCAGCGGGACGAGGATGGCCGGGCGGCCCACGGCGGTGAGTTCGGCAATGGTCGAGGCCCCGGCGCGGCCGATGAACAGATGCGCATCGGCGAGCCGCGTGGCCATGTCCTCGAAATAGGTCGCGAGTTCTGCCGGGATCTCGTGATTGCGATAGCGTTCGCGAACGGCATCTAGGTCCTCGGCACGGCACTGCTGCGTTACCTGTAGGCGCTGGCGCAGCGCAGGGGGAAGCATAGCGAGCCCGTCGGGTACGACTTCGGACAGCACGCGGGCACCCTGACTGCCGCCGGTAACAAGCACGCGCAGCAGTCCATCCTCGGTGAACTCGGGAAATGGCTCTTCGCGCAGCGAGAGCACGCCTGCGCGCACCGGATTGCCGACGAGGTGGACCTTGTCCGAATGCTTGTCCGCCAGCCGCTCCACATCGGGATAAGCCGTCGCGATTGCCTGGACACGGCCTGCCAGCAGGCGATTGACGCGGCCGAGCACGGCGTTCTGCTCGTGCAGGATCGTCGGGATGTCGGCGGAAGTCGAAGCGAGCACCGCCGGAGCAGAGGGATAGCCGCCGAAGCCGATCACCGCGCTCGGCTCGAAACTCTCGTACAACCGCAGCGCCATACGCCGGCCTTCCAGCACGGCGCGGATGCCCTTGATCCATTGCAGCGGGTTCTTCCCGAAGCGGCCCGCGGGGATGACATGCGCCGGCATGAAGTCGGGCTTGCCGGGGATCTCTGCCCCGCGCTCGTCAGTGATCAGCGCGACGTGATGCCCGCGCCGGTCGAGCTCGGTCGCCAGCGCAAAGGCCGGCAGCAAGTGTCCGCCGGTGCCACCGGCGGCGAGGACATAATGGCGGCTGGAGCGAGTCATGGCTGGATCTCGCGCACGGGGCGAGCGGAAGGGGAATTCATCGCGTCCGCCTGCCCTATTCCCATCCACTCGCCAAGCCCCTTGGTCCGGCTTTTCAGGAACGGATTTCGCCGGGTTACCGCCAGCAACAGCCCCACGCCGATACCGATGGCGATGGTCGAGGAGCCGCCGTAACTCACCAGCGGCAGGGTCATGCCCTTGGACGGGAACAGTTGGAGATTGACCAGCATGTTGATGAACGCCTGCCCCCCGAGCAGCGAAACCAGCCCAGCCCCGGCCAGCAATGCGAACAGGTCCTCCTCGTCAACCAGCCGCATCAGCACGCGGCCGACGATGGCGAGATAGAGGATCACGATCACCGCGCAGGCGAGCAGGCCGAATTCCTCGCCGATCACGCTGAAGATATAGTCGGTATGCGCTTCGGGCAGGCTCATCTTGCGAATGCCGAGGCCGTAGCCTGCACCGGTCCAGCCGCCGGCCAGCAGCGTGCGGCTGGCGAGGTCCACCTGGTCGTAAGCCGTGCCGCCGCCGAGGAAGCTGTCGATGCGGTGGCGGGCGTTGTCGTAGAGGAAATAGGCGGCGGTGATCCCGGCAATTCCGCCACCGATGACGAAGCCGATGCGCTTGGCATCGACACCGGACAGCACCACCATCACGAACCACACGCCGGCAAACAGGATGGTGCCGCCGAAGTCGGGCTGCGCCATCATCAGCGCAGCGATCAACCCGAGGGTTCCGGTCGCGATGCCGAGAACCGGCAGGTTCGGGTCGCGCAGGCGCCAGGCGAAGATCCATGCCATGGCGATGGCGAAGCCGGGCTTGAGGAATTCGGACGGCTGGAACTGCATGCCGATCCTGATCCAGCGCCTTGCGCCGTTGATTTCGACGCCGATCAGCGGGGTGAGGAACAGAAAGAACAGCATCGTCGCCGCAAGGACGATGCCGAGCCGCCGCGCATTGTCGCGGGTCAGCATCGACACGCCGAGCATCGTACCGAGGCCGACCACCTGCCAGGCGATGTGGCGATAGAAGAAATAGAGCGGATCGAGCGTCTCGCTGCTGGTCGACAGGCGATTGGCCGTGGCGGGACTGGCGGCGGCGACGGCGATGGTGCCGAAGCTCATCAGCAGCAGGATCAGGAACAGCAGCACGCGGTCGATTTCGCGCCACCAGATCTTCAGCTCCGACCAGCGCGAGAGGCGGCCCTTGGGCATATGCGCAGGCTGGCGCTTGCCGGGGACATAGGGCTGCATGGTGGTGCTCATTTCAGGGCCTCCACCAGCTCGCGGAAGTGTTCGCCGCGCGCTTCGAAGTCGCGATACTGGTCGAAGCTGGCGCAGGCTGGAGACAGGAGGACGGTGTCGCCGCTCACGGCGTGATCAGCGGCGCGAGCCACGGCGTGATCGAGCGTTTCGCACGGCGTGACCGGCACGCGGCCTTCGAGCAGCGCCGCGAAGTCCGGCCCGGCCTGACCGATGGTGTAGGCGGCTTTGACATGAGGCAACTCGGCCTCGCATTCGCCCAGCCCCGGCTCCTTGGCGAGCCCGCCGAGGATCCAGTGGATGTTGTCGAATGCCGCCAGCGCGGGCGCGGAGGCAGCGGTGTTGGTGCCCTTGCTGTCGTTGACGTAGGCGACGCCTGAGATTTCAGCGACACGCTCCATGCGGTGCGGGAGGCCGGGGTAGGACTCAAGGCCATTTTCAATAGCACCATCGGTCAGTCCGATGTCGCTGCAGGTCGCCCAAGCCGCGGCCGCGTTCTGCTGATTGTGGCGACCTTTCAGCCACGGCCAATTAGCCGAGATTTCGATTGGTACGTCGCCAATAAATTGGATCAGAGGATCCTCGGCGCTTTCGAGGACATCTTCATCCGCTTCGGCTTGAAAATCGACAACCGCAAAACGCTGCGGTGACTGCATTTCGAACAAGCGCGCCTTACTCGCCGCATATTTCTCAAAATCCCCATCATACCGGTCCAGATGATCTGGCGTAATGTTCAGCAGCACCGCCACGTCGCAATCGAGCGAATAGGTCAGGTCGATCTGGTAGCTCGACAGTTCCAGGACATAGACCCCGCCCTCCGGCAAAGGCTCCTGCCCGAGGATCGGCAGGCCGATGTTGCCGCCCATGGTGGCAGGCCGCCCGGCGGTCTTGAGGATGTGGTGGACCAGCGCGGTGGTGGTGGACTTGCCGTTGGTGCCGGTGATGCCGACGACCTTGTGCGGCGGCAGACCGCTGCGCGCCTGAGAGAAGAGTTCGATATCGCCGATCACCGGCACGCCGAAACTGTCGGCATGGGGTTTGATCGGGTGGGTGTTGAGCGGGACACCGGGGCTGACGACCACGCCTGCGAAGCCGGTCAAGTCCGCCTCGACCGGATCGGCCAGTTCGACACGATCCGCAAACTCGCTGCGCGCTTCCTCGCTTCTGTCCCACGCCATGACCTTAGCGCCGCTCGCCAGCAGCGCCTCGACCGTTGCCCGGCCGGACCGCGCGAGGCCGAGCACCGCGTAGCGTTTGTCCTTCCAGGCGGTCGAAGTGATCATCGCAGCTTCAGCGTCGCCAGGCCCATCAGCGCGAGGATGATCGAGACGATCCAGAAGCGGATCACCACCTTGCTCTCCGACCAGCCGAGCTGTTCGAAATGGTGGTGGATCGGGGCCATGCGGAACACGCGCTTGCCGGTCCGCTTGAACCAGAAGACCTGGATAATGACGGAAAGCGCCTCGAACACGAACAGCCCGCCGACGATCGCCAGCACGACCTCGTGATGCGTCGCCACGGCAATCGCGCCGAGCGCGCCGCCCAGCGCCAGCGATCCGGTGTCACCCATGAAGACAGCAGCCGGCGGCGCGTTGAACCACAGGAAGGCGAGCCCCGCCCCCATGATCGCCGCGCAGAAGATCGCCAGCTCGCCCGCGCCTTCGACATGCGGGATGCCGAGATATTCGGAATAGTCCACGCGCCCGACAAGATAAGCGATCAGCGCGAAGGTGCCGGCCGCGATGATCACCGGCATGGTCGCGAGCCCGTCCAGCCCGTCGGTCAGGTTCACGGCATTGCCGGCGCCCACGATCACGACAGCCGCGAACAGGTAGTAGAACGGCCCCAGCTCGACCCCGAAATCGTTCACGAAAGGAACGTAGACGAAGGTGTTGATCTGGCTGACGACGATATAGCTCGCCGCGCCTGCCACCAGGAATTCCGCCAGCAGCCGCGTCCGGGCGGAGACGCCCTTGTGGCTCGATTTCGACACCTTGTCGTAATCGTCGAGGAAGCCGATCAAGCCGAAGCCCAGCGTCACGGCGAGGCAGGCCCAGATGAACGGGTTCTTGAGGTCCATCCAGATCAGCACTGCCAGCGACAGGCTGATCAGGATCATCAGGCCGCCCATGGTCGGGGTGCCGACCTTGGCGAGGTGCGTCTGCGGACCGTCGGTGCGGATCGGCTGGCCCTTGCCCTGGCGCACGCGCAACATGGCGATGAAGCGCGGGCCGATCAGCAGGCCGATCACCAGCGCCGTCATCAGCGTCGCTCCGGCGCGGAACGTCTGATAGCGCACGAGGTTGGCGACGCCCTCGAAGTTCAGCCATTCGGCAAGAAGGTAAAGCAAATGCGCCTCTTGTCGCGCCTATCCGGCGCGGGTGAAGTGATCCACGAGCCGACCGAGGCCGACCGAATTGGAGCCTTTGACCAGCACGGCATCGCCAGCGACGACGCCGAAATTCTCGAGCAGTTCGATGGCCTCTTCGGCAGTTCGGCAATGCGCCCACGCAATGGGCTTGCCAAGCACGTCGCTCTGCGGTTTCCCCAGTTCGCGCGCGAGCACGCCCATCTCGTCGCCGACCAGCACCGCATAGTCGATGTCGGCGGCAAGCAGCGGCTCGGCGAGGCCGGCGTGGAACTTCGGGCCGAAATCGCCCAGCTCCTTCATCGATCCGAGCACCGCGATGCGACGGCCCGAAGGAGTCTGGCCGAGCTGCGCCAACGTGGCGCGCATGCTGGCGGGGTTCGCGTTATAGCTTTCGTCGATCAGCAGCGCCTTGCCGCCCGGCGCGGTGATGCCGTGGCGCGCACCACGGCCCTTGAGACCGCCCATTTCGGCCAGCGCGAGGCCGGCCGCGGCAAGATCGCCACCTGCCGCACGCACCGCCGCCATGACGGCGAGCGAATTGGCGACCCAGTGTTCGCCCGGCTCGGCCACCGTGTAGCACAGTCGCCCTTCGGGAAATTCGCAGGTCACCAGGCTGCCGCCATTGGCGCTAGGGATTGCGTCGAGCAACCGCATGTCGGCATGGCGCGCCTTGCCGAAGCTCATCACCCTGGCGCCGACTTGCTCGGCGGAGGACTTCAGCTGTTCGTAATGGGGCGTGTCTGTCGGGATGACGGCAGTGCCGCCGGGCTCCAGCCCCGCGAAGATCTCCGTCTTCGCGGCAGCGATTGCCTCCATCGAACCGAGGTTCTCGATATGCGCCGGCGCGATGGTGGTGATGACCGCGACATGCGGGCGGACCTGCGTCGTCAGCCCCTCGATCTCCCGGGCATTATTCATGCCCATCTCGAAGATGCCGAAGCGGCTGCGCGCGGGCATGCGGGCAAGGCTGAGCGGCACGCCGACATGGTTGTTGTAGCTGCGGATCGAACGGTGCGCCGCACCGCGGCTGGCACGTTCGAGCGCGGCGAAAATCGCCTCCTTCACCCCCGTCTTGCCGACCGAACCGGTGACGCCGATGATCTTTGCTTCGGTGCGGGCGCGCGCTGCGCGGGCGAGCGCCTTCAGAGCTTCGGTCGTGTCTTCGACCAGGATGTGCGGCCAGTCGATCGGGCGATCGACGATGGCCCCGGCAGCGCCATTGGCGAAGGCTTTCTCAAGGAAGCGATGCCCGTCCATCGCCTCGCCCTTGAGCGCGACGAAGAGATCGCCATTCAACACATCGCGGCTGTCCATCTCGACGCCTGCGACCTGGAAATCATGGCTCGCCGTGCCGTCGACGGCTTCGGCGATGCTCTTTGCGTCCCACAGCGTCAGTGGCAGGCGGTCGCGCGGATCGGCAGGCCATTCGACATAGGCCGGATGGCGCAGGATAGCGGCGCTCATGCGCGCTCTCCCGCGATTTCGGCAGCGCATTCGCGCGCGACTTCCACGTCGTCGAAGGGCAGCACCCGCATGTTTTCTCCCGACCCGATGATCTGACCCGTTTCATGTCCCTTGCCGGCGACGAGGACGATATCCTCGGTGCCCGCTTCGGCGATGGCTGCTTTGATGGCTTCGCGACGACCGCCTATTTCGCGTGCTTGCGGCGCTCCCTCAAGCACCGCGGCACGGATATCCGCAGCAGTTTCGCCGCGGGGGTTGTCATCCGTGACGATCACGACATCGCTGGCCTTGGCCGCGGCCTCGCCCATCGGCGCGCGCTTGCCATGGTCGCGGTCTCCGCCTGCGCCGAATACGGTGATCAGCCTGCCGGAAACATGCGGCCGAAGCGCCGCGATCGCGGCTTCGAGCGCGTCGGGTGTGTGGGCATAGTCGATGTATACCGGCGCACCGCTCGGCGAGATCACGGCGCGTTCGAGCCGCCCGCGCACCGGCTGCAGGCGCGATACCGCATCCCAGACGCCCGAAGCGCTCGTGCCCGTAGCAAGAGCAAGTCCCGCCGCGCACAGCGCGTTGGACACCTGGTAGGCACCGATCAGTGGCAGAGTGATCTTGCGCTCCTGCCGGTCATGCTCGACCGTCAGCACCTGGCCAAGCTGGGTCGGCTCGCGCGAGGTCAGGCGGATGTCGTTCCCTTGCTCGCCGACGGTCATGACGGTCAGCCCGCGCTTGCCGGCATGGTCGACGACCCGCGCGTTCCAGCCGCTTTCGCCAGAGCCCATCCAGACGACCGCAGTCGCACCGTCGGACACGACCTCGTCGAACAGCCGCATCTTGGCCGCAAAGTAGTCTTCCATGTCGGCATGGTAATCGAGGTGATCGCGGCTGAAGTTGGTGAAGGCGGCCGCTTCGACCGGGATGCCTTCGTTGCGGAATTGCGAGAGGCCGTGGCTGGATGCTTCGTAGGCGACATGCGTCACGCCTTCGCGCGCCAGGCCGCTGAGGTTCGACAGGAAGGTCACGATATCGGGTGTCGTCAGCCCGGTGGAGACGCTCTCGTCCGGCGTGGTGACCCCGAGAGTGCCGATGCTCGCCGCACGTTCCCCGGTCATGCGCCAGATCTGGCGCGCCATCTCGACGGTCGAGGTCTTGCCATTGGTGCCGGTCACCGCGACGATGTGCTCCGGAACCGGCGTGAAATAGCGCGAGGCGAGGCGGGCGAAAGCGCGGCGCGGTTCGGGCTCGGCGATGTGTACCGCGCCCTCGACTGTGGCCTCAGGCCGCGCGACCACGGCGATGGCACCGGCTTCGATGGCAGCGGGAATGAACTCCTCGCCATTGACCTGCGTGCCCTGGAACGCGCCGAACACCGTTCCGGGCGCGACCTTGCGATTGTCGATCGCGAAGCCGGTGACTTCGGCATCGCTGCCGCCGCAATCGAGGCCCGCCGCCGCGCAGAGTTTCGCCAGCTTCATGACGTCTTCCCTGGAATCAGCGGTCGAATATCGGAAATATCGACATCGCGGGTTTCGTCGGGCCGCACGCCGATCAGCGGGCCGATGCGCGGCACCAGACGGCCGACGATCGGAGCGGCGGTCCAGCCGGCCGTGCGCTGATAGCTCGATGCCACGGTGCCGCGCGGCTCGTCGAGCATGGCGATGACGACGTAACGCGGGCGATCCATCGGGAAGGCGGCTGCGAAAGTGGAGACCAGCGCCGTGCGGCGATAGCCCGCGCTGCCGCCCGGCTTTTCCGCCGAGCCGGTCTTGCCACCCACGCGATAGCCATGCGCATCGGCGTTCTTGCCCGTTCCGAACACGGTGATAGCGCGCAGCAACTGGCGCATGCGGCTTGAGGTCGAGGCCTTGAACACGCGGCGCCCCTTCGGCGCGGCGCCCGGCTCGACCTTGTGCAGGGTCGCAGGCCGCCAGATCCCGCCGTTGACCATCGCCGCATAAGCGCTGGCAAGATGCAGCGGCGTCACTGCGATACCGTGACCATAGCTCACGGTCATGTTCCGCAGCCGCGGCCAGTTTTCGCCCGGCCAGATCGGGAAGCCCTTGGCCGGAAGTTCGATATAGGGTCGCTCGTTCAGACCCATGTCGATCATGTAACGACGCATCCGTTCAGGGCCGAGATCGTCGGCGATCCGCGCGGTGACGGTGTTCGACGAGTAGACCAGCGTCTCGACCACATTGAGCGTATTGCCCTTCGAATGCAGGTCCTTGATCGCAAAACGGCCGACCTTGACCGGGGTCGCGTCATACCGCCTCGAAAAGTCCCGCACCACACCGGCATCGATTGCGGCAGCGACCGAAAGCGGCTTGAAGGTCGAGCCGAGCTCGTAGACCTGGTTGGTCACGCGGTTGAACATCAGGCTCTGCCCGCGCTCGTCGATCTTGTTCGGATCGAACTCCGGAAGAGAGGCGAGCGCCAGCACTTCGCCGGTGTCGACATCCAGCACGATCCCCGCGCCGCCCTGCGCATCGACCAGCTTCATGCCGCGCCGCAATTCGTCTTCCAGCGCGCCCTGGACGCGCACATCGATCGACAGGGCGGCAGGCGTCCCGCGGGTCACCGGATCGTTCAGCTGAGCATCGAGCACCTGTTCCATGCCGACGCGGCCCTTGCCGTCGGCGGCGACATAGCCGAGCACATGCGCCGCCATCGATCCTTGCGGATAGTGGCGGTCGTTCTCCATCGGCATTTCGAGCGCGAGCTCACCGATTTCCTGCACGCGGTTGGCGTCTTCCGGCAGCACGCGCCGGCGCAGGTAGCCCTGCTGACCGCTGGCAAGCTGCTTTGCGACGCGGCTTTCGTCCATGTCGGGGAAGATCGCCTTGAGCTTGGCAGCGACCTCTGCCGGATCGCGAACCAGCGGGTCGCCGTTCTCGCCAAGAGCCTTGGGATTGAACCACAGCGCATAGGCCGGGAAAGCACGCGCCATCGGAATGCCGTTGCGATCGACGATCTCGCCGCGCGGGGGCAGCAGCGCTTCTTCCAGCGAGGTCGCACGGGAAGCGCTGTCGGACATGCCGAGATAGCCGAGCCGCAGCAGCGCCATCAGCGCGACGAAGGCGAAGCCGAGCGCGATCCACAGGACCCGCCAGCGCGCGACCGTCAGCGAACGCTGGCGCAGGGTGACGAGCTGCACGCGGCCGGAAGCGACGGCCATGCTCACCGCCCCGTGCCCCGTGCGCCCTGCCGCGATCGCGGGACCATAGCCCGCGAAAGCGTTCACCGGGCCACCTCGGCAACTCCGGCAGCTGCAACCGGCCGGGTCAGCCGCTGCGCGAGATCGGTAGAGGCGAACTCACGCGTCGACGTGCGACCAGGGCGCGCGGCGTCCTCGGACTCGTCGCCAAGCCAGTCGGCCAGCAAGCCCTGCTCTTCGCGCGGCGGCCGGTTGAGCGCGACGCGCACAGGCGAGGGCGCGTCGAGCCCGCGCGGCGTGCCGAGCGCGGCAAGCTGGCGCTCGCTTTCGAGATACTGGTCGGCGCGCGGCGGACCATAGCCGAATTCGATCGCGTTCCAGTTGGCCAGCTGCTGCTGGCTGGCACGGGTCTGGAATTCGGTTTCCAGCATCAGCTTGTCGTGCTGGGCCGCGATGATGTGGCGTTCGGTCAGGCGCACCTGGCTCTTCACCGCGTTCACCTTGAAGGTGAGCGCGAGCAGCAGGCCGAAGCATACGGCCAGCACCAGCGCCCAGCCGATCTGGCGCAGACGGGAGCCGCCGGCAATCATGCCGCTTCCCTCGCCGGTGTGGCAGTGCGCACCGCATGACGCAGGACGGACGAGCGCGCGCGCGGATTACGCTCGATTTCCACCGCGCCCGGCTTGACCGCCTTGCTGACGGGAGAGAAGACCGGATCGCCAAGCGCCGCCAGTGGGACGTGACGCGAGGCGCTCGGGGTTGAGGATGCCTCGCGCAGGAAGCGCTTGACGATCCGGTCTTCGAGGCTGTGGAAGCTGACCACCGCAAGGCGGCCCCCTTCGCGCAGCAGGTGTTCGGCAGCCGACAGGGCTTGGGACAGTTCGTCGAGCTCGCCGTTCACGTGAATTCTGATGGCCTGAAACGTGCGCGTGGCCGGGTCTTTCTTGTCGTGCGGCTTGTGGCCCAGCGCCTTGCGCACGACGCGGGCGAGATCGCCAGTCGTCTCCAGCGGGCGGGCCGCCACGATCGCACGCGCGACGCGGCGCGACTGGCGCTCTTCCCCGTACTGGTAGATGACATCGGCAATCGCGCTCTCGTCGGCGCTGTTTAGGAAATCGGCGGCGCTTTCGCCCTCCTGGCTCATCCGCATATCGAGCGGACCGTCGGCCGAAAAGGCGAAGCCGCGTTCGGCTTGGTCAAGCTGCATGGACGACACGCCGATATCCATCACGATCCCGTCGACTCGCGCCACACCGGCCGATGTCATGACGTCGAGCATTTCGGAGAAACGGTGCGGGTGGAGAATAAGGCGCGGCGGGTTTTCCCCCGTCTCGCGCCAGTTGCGACCCGAAGCGATTGCATCGGGATCCCGGTCGAAAGCATGCACCGTCGCGCCGCGCTCCAGCAACGCACGCGTATAGCCGCCCGCGCCGAAGGTCGCGTCGATCACGACATCGCCCGGCTGCGGGTCGAGCGCGTCGATCACCTCGTCGAGGAGGACGGGGATGTGCGGGGCGCAGGTCATTTCCCTTTCGCCTTCGCATCGGCGAGCAGGCTGTCGCAGGCGGCCTTGGCGCTGGCCCAGTCGTCGCTCATCTTGGCGAGCTCGTCCGGGTTCCACAGCGTGAAAAAGCGTCCGCCACCCTGGAAATAGAGACCTTCCTCGATCCCGGCGAGGCTGCGCAGATGATCCGGCATGACGAAGCGGCCGCTGTCGTCGAAGGGCATTTCGAGGAAGCCGAACAGCTGGCTGGCCCGCGTGTCACGGTCGAAATCCTTGCCGACACGAACGGCGATTTCTTCCTCGCGGTCGAGTTGGGCGTCGAGCTCTTCCTTGCGGCTGAGGCCGAAGCCGACGAGGCAGTTCCACGTGGGGTGCTTCATGAGGCAGAGGACGCGGCCGTCGCTGCTTTCCTTGACGGCCTTGCGGAACAGCGGCGGAAGCACAAAGCGGCCCTTATCGCCCGCAGGCGAATAGGCTTGTCCGCTGTACCCTCCGAAAGTCACCTGCCCCAATTCCCGAATGCGCGTTCAACATCTCCCCCGGGCAAGACTTCTTCCCCCTCGCCCACATGCATGGGCGAGCTGCACCGCTCGCGAGCGGTACGCGCATAGACAGCCTTGTCCGATGTCCTGAGGATTTATCGCGGGACGGGCGGGGATGGAAGGGAAAATTGCGGGATTTCACGGGATAAGCCCGTAAAATATTGGTTTTTCTCGACTATTTTTCCAGCTGCGCTCTCGAAACTCCTACCGCTTTGCCAACGAGACCGCTGGAAACACTAGTAATTTCGGAGAGCAAAGCACGATTTCCCGTGCCCTCCCCGACTCGCTCCCGCAATTTCCCGTGATCAGAAATCGAGCGCCGCAGCGACCAGGTCATCAAGTGCCGCCCGGCGCCGCGAGGGCAGATCGCCCTCCCCTTCCCAATCGAGGATGGCGGCATCGGCCAGCAGGGTCACGCGGCCTTCGCCGACCTCGCACTGGGCGAGCAGGCCGCCGTCCGACACGGTGCATTGCGACGGCGCGCCTGAATCAACCTGCACGAACTTGCCGGGGAGATTTACCGGAAACTCCCCGTCATAGGCATCGACCCAGCGTTCGCCGACAGGCTGGGTTTCGTTGAATTGCAGTTCCAGCCCCCACCGCTTCAGGATCGGCGAGATCAGCACGACGTCCTGTGGCCGCCTGCGGTCGCCGATGGAAAACTCGCTATGCCTTGTGAGCAGCGGGTCGGCGAAGATCAGCAGGCGCCCACCACCGCGCAGCCAATCGTCGAGTGCGACGTTTTCCGACGGAGCGAGCGGCCGGGGCTGGGCCAGCAGCAAGCGATCGACATTCGCGAGGGTTTCCGGCTCGAGCGCGTCGAGCGGGGCGAGTTCGAACCTGCGCTCCAGCAACTCGCGCACCCAGTCCTTTTCTTGCGCGGTATCGAGCAGCGTGGCGACATCTCCGCCGCTACCCCAATAGATAGGCAGCGTGGAGAACAGGCCGAGCTGCTCCTTGTCGGCGGCGTTGTCCGTTGGCGCAATGCCCTGTCCGCAGGAGGCCAGCGCCACCCCCAAACCGAAAAGCGCAGCCTTAAGGCTTTTGCGGCCGGGGGGCACTGAGATCCTGCTCCGGTGCGGCGGGCGAAGGCGTGCCGGTCACCGCCGTAGTGGGCTCTGCGGGCAGTTCCGGCACGACGCCAGCCTCGGCCAGCGGGTCGTTTCGCGGCATCGCCTGCGTCGGTTCGGTAGTCGGTGCCGCTTCCGGCACGGCGGTCGCATCGGTCTGCGCCGCGCGATTGCTCACCACGCTGGCCAGCGCGACCAGCAGGACCATCATGACGATACCCGTCCCGCCGATCTGCAGGCGCTGGAGATTGCGCTCGCGCCGGGCGCGGTTGCCGGGAATGTCCGACACCTCGCCCGTATCTGGCTTGCGGCTCATATCGAAAAATTGCGCCATCGACCGCAGCGATACGCCGCAACCCGCAGTGCGGTCAATCGTCGCCCTGCAACCAATCGAAGACGGGCAGGTCTTTCGATGCCAGCCATTCGGGATCGTAAAGCGTCGAGAGATAGCGGAAGCCGGTATCGCACAGGATCGTGGCGACGCGCGGGCTTTCGCGCCCCTCGGCCACCAGCTGCTTGCCCAGCGCGATAGCGCCAGCGACGTTGATGCCGGAGGAAAGACCGAGGCACAGCCCCTCCTCGCGCAGCAGGCGGGCGACCCAGTGAAGCCCTTCCTCGTCCGACACGCGAAACTGCGTATCGATCGGCGCGCCTTCGAGATTGCCGGTGATCCGCCCCTGCCCGATCCCCTCGGCCACCGAGGAGCCTTCGGCCTTCAGCTCGCCATTGGCGAAGTAGTTGTAGAGCGCCGCACCATGCGGGTCGGTCAGCGCGATCTGCACGGTCTCGTCGAATTCCTTGAGGCCCATGCCGACCCCGGCGATCGTCCCGCCAGTGCCCGCTGCGCAAGTGAAGCCGTCGATCCGGCCGTCGAGCTGCTGCCACAGCTCCTTCGCCGTGCCTTCGATATGGGCCTTGCGATTGGCGGTATTGTCGAACTGGCCCGCCCAGATCGCGCCCTCGGTCTCCTCGGCCATGCGCCGCGAGACGTGCTGGAAGTGATTGGGATCGGCATATTTGGTCGGGGGAACCGTGACCAGTTCCGCGCCGAGAGCCCGGATGGTCTGCATCTTCTCGCGGCTCTGGTTGTCCGGCATCACGATGATCGTGCGATAGCCCAGCGCATTGGCGACCAGCGCGATGCCGATACCGGTATTGCCCGCCGTCCCCTCGACCACCGTGCCGCCGGGCGTCAACTCGCCCCGCGCTTCCGCATCGCGGATGATGTAGAGCGCGGCGCGATCCTTCACCGAGGCGCCGGGGTTGGCGAATTCGCATTTGCCGAAAATGTCGCAACCGGCCTCCGCGCTTGGTCCTTCCAAGCGGACCAGCGGCGTGTTGCCGATGAGGTCGAGCGTGTGCTCGCGTACGGGAATTGCTGTCATGTCGGGTGAGGTAGGCGCGCGGGGTGAGCTGCGCAAACTACATGGCCTTGCAGGCGGGAAAGGGAGAGTCTTTGTGGGGTACGCCTTCGACATCCGTCGAAGGCTTGCGGCACCAGCCCACGCCCCCACCCGGATTCTTTGTTAGGTGCAGTCAGGACATCCGTCCTGACCTTGCTGTTCCATCCCGCTCCCCCACCCGGCCACCCACGGCACTATACTGTTTGGGTGGCCGGGTGGGGGAGCGGGATGGAACAGGGCGCAGCGCGGGACGCAGTCACGCGCGAATAGAAGCCATTAATCCTCGGGAGCGATAGTAACTTTCAGCCCGTCCAGTTCCGCCGTGAACGGGATCTGGCAGCCCAGGCGCGAGCCGGCGGTGCGGTGATCGGTGGACTCGAGCAGATCGTCCTCGTCCTCGCTCATTTCCGGCAACTTGTCGACAAAGGCCTGGTCGACATGCACATGGCAGGTCGCGCAGCTGCAGCAGCCGCCGCACAGGGCCAGCAATTCGTCGAAGCCGTTGTCGCGGATGGCTTCCATCACGGTCAGGCCGTCCTCGACCTCGATTTCGGAGGTTTCGCCTTCGCGAGTGGTGACGATCAGCTTGGGCATGAATGCTTCCTCGGTTGCAATGGGCCATTGGCCCGACCTATGCGGGCGGCTGCTATTCAATCGAACGCGGGAAGGCAAGCACGCGCCGCCATGGGCCTGACGAATGCACAATTGCGCGAGCATCTCGATGCGGTTGCGCGCGACGATGCGACCGTCGCGGCGGCGCTGGAGCGTTGCGGCTATCCCGAGGAGCGGATCAGGCCGACCGGCTATCGCACGCTGCTTCGTACCATCGTCGGCCAGCAGGTCAGCGTGGCGGCCGCTGCCTCGGTGTGGAACAAGCTGGAGGCCGAACTGGGTGAGGAGATGCACCCCCAGGATCTGCTCGACCGCGACTTCGATACGCTGCGCGCCTGCGGGCTCTCTCGGCAAAAGCAAGGCTATGCCCGGTCTTTGTGCGAACTGGTGGCCAGCGGCGAACTGAGCCTCGACGACCTGCCGGAAGACGACGAGGCGGCGATTGCCGAACTCACCCGGATCAAGGGCATCGGCCGCTGGTCGGCGGAAATCTACCTGCTGTTCGCGGAAGGCCGCCCGGACATCTGGCCTGCGGGAGACCTCGCCGTGCAGGAAGCGGTCGGGAGGTTGCTGGACCTGCCCGCGCGACCGAGCGAGAAAGAAACGCGCGCACTGGGCGAGCAATGGCGACCATACCGGGGCGCGATGGCGATTTTTACCTGGCACACCTACAACAATGCCGCGCTTTAGCGCGCTCGAGGAGAGAAACATGGCGGACCGTAAAGCGATCTTCATCACCGGCGGCGGGTCGGGCATCGGCCGTGCGGTCGCGACCTATTTCGGCGCGCGCGACTGGTTCGTCGGCGTCGGGGATATCGACCAGGCCGGCATGGACGAGACGCTGGACATGATCGGCCACGGCTTCACCTATGCGCACAAGTTCGATGTTCGTGACCGGTCCGCCTGGGACGAGGCGCTGGAAAGCTTCGCCACCGCGGCGGGCGGACGCATCGACGTGGTGTTCAACAATGCCGGCATTCCGATCGGCGGCTCGCTGGTCGAGAATTCGACCGAAGAAATCGAACGCTGCCTCGACATTAATTTGAAGGGCGTGTTGTTCGGCGCGCAGGCAGCCTATCCGCATCTCAAGAAGACCGCGCCCGGTTCGTGCCTGCTCAACACGGCGAGCGCGGCCGGGATTTACGGCACGCCGGGCGCCAGCGTCTATTCGGCGACCAAGTTCGGCGTTCGCGCGATCACCGAGAGCCTCGATGGCGAATGGGCGGAGGACGGGATCAAGGTCCGCTCGCTGATGCCCAGCTTCATCGACACCCCGCTGCTCGACCACACGCCCAATGCGCAGACCAACGAGGGCATCCGCCAGCGCGTGACCGAGGCCGGGCTGGAGATCACCCCGGTGCTGGAGGTCGCACAGGCCGCGTGGGACGCGGTGCATGGCGAAAAGCTGCACACGACCGTCGGCAAGACCGCCAAGCAGATGGCCTTTGCCGCGCGCTGGCTGCCGGGCCGGGTCCGCAAGCAGACCCGCGGAAGCGCGCGCCCGCTCGGTCGGTGAACGCCTAGCCGAGCAGCGCGTCGATCTTGCGAGCCATCTTCACGTCGCGCAGGCTCAAGCCGCCCGCGTCATGCGTGGTGAGCGTGATATCGACTTTGTTGTAGACGTTGAACCACTCGGGATGGTGGTCGCGCATTTCCGCGATCAGGGCGACGCGGGCCATGAACCCGAAAGCTTCAGAGAAATCGTCGAACTCGAACTTGCGCTCGATCGCATCGCCATCGCGGGCCAGCGACCATTTCGGCAAGGCGCTCAGCCAGGTCTTGCGTTCTTCCTCGCTCAGCTTTTCGACCGACATCCTGTTCATCCTCCGAAGACCTCGTCACCTCGCTTGTGACAGCGGCGGCTTTTGCCTATCGCTGCGCGCCATGCAAGCCCGCCTCGCCGCGAAAGACCTCGCCTGCCGACGCGGCGACAGCCTGCTGTTCAGGGGGCTAAGTCTCGAATGTGACAGCGGTGCGGCAGTGCATGTGACCGGTGCGAACGGTGTCGGCAAGTCGAGCCTGATCCGCATCCTTGCGGGGCTGCTCCGCCCTTTCGCGGGCACAGTGGAAACTGTCGGCGGTATCGGCCTGGTGGACGAGCGGCTGGCGCTGGACGAGGCGCTGCCGCTGGGCAAGGCGTTGGCGTTCTGGGAGACGCTCGACGGCTGCCGCGATGCGGGCCGGGCGATGGAATTGCTCGATCTCGCCAACCTGCTGGACGTGCCGGTGCGCTTCCTGTCGACCGGCCAACGCAAACGCGCCGCGCTCGCTCGTTTGCTCAATCGCAATTGTCCGATCTGGCTGCTGGACGAACCGCTGAACGGGCTGGACACGGAGGCCCAAAAAGCTTTCGAGGCGCTAATCGCGCAGCACTGCCAAGGCGGCGGGATCGCCATCGTCGCTTCGCACCAGCCAATCGCCCTGCCCTCCCCGCGCGCCATCGCGCTGGCGGAGTTCGCCGCATGATCGGCCCCCTTCTGCGGCGCGATCTCGGCCTGCTGCTGCCGGGCGGTCGTGGCGGTGCGGGCGTGCTGCCGCTGCTCTTCTTCCTCGCCGTCGCGATGCTCTACCCGTTCGCGGTCGGGCCCGACGCGCAATTGCTGGCGCAGACCGGCGGCGGTGTGATCTGGGTCGCAGCGCTGCTCGCCGCGATCCTCCCGCTGGAAAAGCTTGTCACTGCGGATCTCGATGCCGGCGTTTTCGACCAGCTGCACCTGCGCGGCGCGAGCGAGGAGTTGGCCGTGGCCTCGCGCCTGCTCGCCCACTGGCTTGCCTTCGCGCCGTTGCTGCTTCTGGCAACCCTGCCCGCCGCGGCCCTGCTCGGCCTGAGCGGAGAAACGCTGCGGCCCGTACTGCTCGGGCTGTTGGCCGGCACACCGGGCCTCGCCGCCGTCGGTCTCATCGTCGCCGCGCTTACCGCATCACTGCGCGGAGGGGCGGCGCTCGCGGGGCTGATGGTGATCCCGCTGGCCGTGCCGATCCTTATTTTCGGCGCCGGCGCACTCTCGCGGCCCGAAAGCAGCGGACTGCTGCTCACGGCGGCCATCAGCCTCGGCCTTTGCGCCATCGCGCCTTTTGCTGCCGGGGCGGCAATCAGGTCGGCGCGAGAAGAATGAAGTTGCGCGTGCCCTTCGACAGGCTCAGGGCGAGCGGACGTTGTAAATTCCACCCCGAGTCCGCGCATCCTGAGCTTGTCGAAGGATAGGCACCGCGCCCGAAACCCTACTCAGTACGGCGGCTTGTGCAGCCCCTTCGGGCTTTCGGTGAAAATCTCCACCCCGTCGTCGGTAATCGCGATCGAGTGTTCAAACTGCGCGGAGAGCGACTTGTCACGCGTCACCGCGGTCCAGCCGTCGCGGAGGATCTTCGCATGCGGGCGGCCGAGATTGATCATGGGTTCGATGGTGAAGAACATGCCGGGCTTCAATTGCGGGCCGGTCCCGGCCTTCGCTGCGTGAATGACTTCGGGCGCATCATGGAACAGGCGGCCGAGGCCATGGCCGCAGAACTCCTGCACCACGCCATAGCGGAATTGCCGCGCATGCGCCTCGATTGCGGCGCCGATATCGCCGAGCCGCGCGCCGGGCTTGGCCGCAGCCTCGATCCCCAGCATCAGGCATTCGTAAGTCACATCGACCAGCTTCGTGGCCTTGAGCGCAGGCTCCCCGGCATAGAACATGCGGCTGGTATCGCCGTGCCAGCCGTCAAGCAGCGGCGTGACGTCGATATTGACTATGTCGCCGTCCTTCAGCGCCTTGTCGCTAGGGATGCCATGGCAGATCACATGGTTGATGGAGGTGCAGCAGCTATGCGTATAGCCGCGATAGCCCATGGTCGCAGGAACCGCGCCCGCGTCCAGCGTCATCCCACGCACGAGGTCGTCGATTGCGCCGGTCGTCACGCCGGGCTTCACGAACGTCGTCAGCTCGTCGAGAATTTCGGCCGCCAGCCGGCCCGCCTTGCGCATGCCTTCGAAACCATCCTCGCCATGCAGCTTGATGGTCCCGTCGCGATAGACGGTCTGGTCGCCTTCGATAACCTGATATTCTGTCATGCACGCGACATAGCGATTGCCACGACGGATTGCGAGACAATCAGCGCTTTACGCTGAAGGCACCGGCATATTCGGGCTTCACCGCATCGATTACGCTGGCCGTGACCGGGAAATCGAGCTCGTAGTCACCTTCGGCATAAGGTCCGGCTACGTATGGTCCGAAATAGACCGCGATCCGGTCGAAGGTTTTTCCGTTCGAGGAGCCGACGAGGATCGAGGCTTCGTCCAGTCCCGGGCAGTCGTTCGGCCATTCGCCATCTTGCCCGACCGGCCCGCCACGGCGCTTTGCGCGGGCCTCGTTCAGCGCGCTGCACAGCTTCGCGCCCAGTGCCTGCTCGAGATCGACCGGCGAATTGAACAGTTCCATACCGGCCATCCCGCGTCCGGCGGATTTGTCCCAGACCAGTGAGCTCTTGCCATAGGTGCCATGCGCGCCGCCGGTGTAGGCATAGAGATCGGCGCTCAGACTGAGCCAGTCGGGCAGATCGGCAACGACCAGCCACTTCTTTTCGAAACCGCGATTGCGGCAGGACACGCAGTCGGCTGGCGAGTCCGCAAGCGCGCTCTGCCACTCGTCCTTCTGCTCGGCGAGCTGTTCGTCGCGCTCCGCCTGCAATTGCTCTGCCAGCGCCGGAATGGCGGAGGCTGGGGCAGGCCAGCTATACGCGAAGGCGCGGGTGTCGCCGTTGTCGTCCGCATTGTCTTCGAACTCGACGGCCTGCGCCGCGCTCGCCGGAGTTGAGGCAGTCGCAGTGGCCGTTGCAGCCGGACGCTCCGCGACGCCCGCCCGCTCGGCATACTCGGCACCGTCGGAACAGGCCGCACTCGACAGGGCGAGGGAAATCAGGAACAGGTGCGCTCGCATCGCGCTTCCTTTGCGTCAGATGAAATGAACGGGGACTTGCCACTTATGGCCGACACGACACCGCTTATCCAGCCCGATCGGGGCCAGGACGCAATTGCCATCCATCTGGTCGACAAGGACGGCTTTGCCGAATGGGCGAAGTCGCTCTCCGCCGGCCAGCGTGCTGCGCTGGAGGCGCAGAAGTTCGACGGCAGCGGATACCAGGTCGGCATCATCCCCGATGGCGACAGCTGGTTTGCAGTCGGCGGCGTGGCCAATCCCGACGAATTGTCGAGCTGGTGCATGGCCAAGCTGGCCGAGGCGCTGCCCGAGGGCACCTATCGCCGCGCATCGGGCGAGCCCGGCCCGGCGCTGCATGGCTGGCAGACCGCGCAATATACTTTCGAGAAGTATAAGAAGCCCGACAAGCCGGTCGGCCCACGCGTGCTTCTGACGAAGGACGCGGGCAAGATCGAGGCCGCGATCGCCGAGGCCAAGGCCGTCTGCCTCGTCCGCGATCTGGTGAATACGCCTGCCGAAGATATGGGCCCGGCGGCACTGGAGGAAGCCTGCGAAACCCTCGCCAAGACGCATTCGGCCAAGCTCTCGGTCACCCGCGGTGACACGCTGGAGCAGGAATATCCGATGGTCCATGCCGTGGGCCGCGCTGCGGCGCGCCACCACGCCCCGCGGATCATGCACCTCACCTGGGGCAATGAAAGCGACACCACAATAGCCATAGTCGGCAAGGGTGTGTGTTTCGATTCCGGTGGGCTCGATGTGAAGAGCTCGTCCGGCATGTTGCTCATGAAGAAGGACATGGGCGGCGCGGCCCATGCCATCGCGCTTGCCGGCCTTATCATGCAGGCAGGGTTGAAGGTGAGGCTGCACCTGCTGGTCCCGGCGGTCGAGAATGCGATTTCCGGCAACAGCTTCCGCCCCGGCGACGTCCTGAAGACGCGCAAGGGCCTGACGGTGGAAATCGGCAATACCGATGCCGAGGGCCGCCTGATCCTCGGCGATGCTCTGACCCGCGCGAGCGAGGAAAAGCCCGACCTCATCATCGATTTCGCGACCCTGACCGGTGCGGCGCGCGTTGCCCTCGGCCCCGAGTACCCGGCCCTGATGACCCGGCGCGACGACACGGCGCAGGCGCTGATCGAGGCAGGCCGCTCGCATGACGACGAGCCGTGGCGCCTCCCCTTGCCTGATGTTTATCGCGAGTGGCTGGCGTCGGACATCGCCGACACGAACAATGCCCATGGCAATGCCTTCGCCGGGGCCAGCGTGGCCGGACTGTTCCTCGACAAATTCGTCGGCGAAGGGCTCGACTGGGCGCATTTCGACACTTTTGCATGGCGGCCGAGCGCCAAACCCGGCCGTCCGAAAGGCGGCGACGCCTATGGCCTGCGCGCGGCCTTCCATATGCTCAAAGCACGCTATGGGGGGACATGAGCCGCCCCAATCTTGCGGGATCGGCGCCGCGCAGCTAAGCGCCGCGAAACCTTGAAACGGATTGACCCGGAAGCGTGACCTCGCCTGCTAGCTACACATTGCCCGACGGCATCGTCGGACTGAAAGGTCCGGTGGACCGCCCCGCGCCGGGCACGCTGCCTCTGCGCGGCGACTTGGCGCATATCGCTCTGGCAGGTCGCTATCTCGCGGCGCATTACGTAATCCCGCAACTTCGCCGCGTCGGTAGCGAGGCCGTGACGCTCAAGATCGCCATGCGCGACGATGCCGATGACGGCGCGACGATCGATGCAGGTACCGAAATCGAACTGCTCGATTGCGCGGGCGACTGGGCCTGGATCGCCTGTGGCCCCGAAGGGCCGAGCGGCTACGTCCGTCTCGGCGCGCTCGCCCCAGCCGCGTGACGCACCGCATCTTCATCGACGGGGCTGCGGGCACGACAGGCCTCGAAATCGCCGACCGGCTGAAGGACCGCAGCGAGTTCGAGCTGATTGTGCTCGCCGACACGCAGCGCAAGGACACCGCGGCCCGCCGTGAAGCGCTGAACGAGGCGGATGTCGCCATCCTCTGCCTGCCGGACGACGCCGCGCGCGAAGCTGTGGAACTGGTCGATCCCGCGAACGGCACACGCATGATCGACGCCTCCAGCGCGCACCGGACCGCGGAAGGCTGGTGCTACGGCTTTCCCGAACTGGTCGGCCAGGAGCGCGTGGCCAATGCCAGGCGAGTGAGCAATCCGGGCTGCTATCCGACGGGCTTCCTCGCGTTAATTGCTCCATTAGTGCAGTCCGAGTTGCTGCCTGCCGACTGGCCTTACACCGTCAATGCAGTCAGCGGCTATTCGGGTGGCGGCAAGGCGCTGATCGAGCGTTATGAGAGCGGCGCGGCTCCGGGCTTTCGCCCCTATGGCTATAATCTCGCGCACAAGCACCTGCCCGAAATGCAAGCGCACGCAGGCCTTGAGCACCCCGTGCTTTTCGCGCCTGCCGTGGTGCCGGTGTTCCGCGGAATGATCGTGGAAGTTCCGCTACATCTAGGCGCCATGGAAAACGATCCGCATGCGGACGATCTGCGCAATGCGCTGCGCGAGTTTTATGATGGCTCAAGCGTCGTGACGGTGAGTTCCGCACCCGCGCCGGCCGAGTTGACGCTTGAGCCCCAAGCTGCGCCTTGGGACGGCGTGGAGCTCTTCGTATTCGGCAACGAGGGCGGCTCGAATGTCCGCCTCGTCGCCAAGCTGGATAACTTGGGCAAAGGTGCCAGCGGAGCAGCTGTGCAAAACCTCAACCTCATGTGCGGGCTGCCCGAAACGCAAGGCTTGGAACTCACCCCTGCCTAAATCTTAGGCAGCCTCCGTCTGGTCCTTAGGCATCGGTAAGGACCGCGGTTGAAGCAATTGCGCCGCACCCGCCGAACCATTCCCGAAAATGGCGCAAATCCGTGCCGCCACTTGCTGATTCGATCCCGGCCAGCCTATCCCCCGCTTGGCACGATTCTTGGAACGCCGCGCGCAGGCGCGCATTCGGTTTACCAAGGCGCAATTCATTTGGCAGGCGGGACTCAGCAAGCGTGAAAAAGATCGAAGCGATCATCAAACCCTTCAAGCTCGACGAAGTGAAGGAGGCGCTGCATGAAATCGGCGTGTCCGGCATCACCGTGACCGAAGCGAAAGGCTTCGGCCGTCAGAAGGGCCATACCGAGCTTTATCGCGGTGCCGAATATGTCGTCGACTTCCTGCCCAAGGTGAAGCTCGAAGTCGTCGTTTCCGACGACGTGGCCGAGCGCACCGTTGAAGCCATTGCCGCCGCCGCCCAGACCGGCCGCATCGGCGACGGCAAGATCTTCGTCTCGCCGATCGAGAGCGCGCTGCGCATCCGCACCGGCGAGAAGGATAACGACGCAATCTAAATCAACGTGGCGTGCCGCACCGGCGCGCCACTCACGAACCTATCCGTTCAAACGAAAGGCAAGACATCATGGCAAGTGCAAAGGACGTCCTCAAACAGATCAAGGACGACGGTATCGAGTGGGTCGACCTGCGCTTCACCGATCCCAAGGGCAAATGGCAGCACCTGACCATGGTCGCCAAGATTCTCGGCGAAGACGAGCTTGAGGACGGCCTGATGTTCGACGGCTCCTCGATCGCCGGCTGGAAGGTGATCAACGAAAGCGACATGATCCTGAAGCCCGATCTGGAGCGGGTCTATGTCGACCCGTTCAGCGCCGAGCCGATGATGATCGTCTTCTGCGACATCGTCGAACCCTCGACCGGCGAATGGTACGCCCGCGACCCGCGCACCACCGCCAAGCGCGCCGAGGCCTTCCTCAAGTCGACCGGCATCGGCGACACCATTTATGTCGGCCCCGAAGCAGAATTCTTCATGTTCGACGATGTCCGCTTCGAAGACGGCTATGCCGGTTCGGGCTATGCCATCGACGATATCGAGCTGCCGACCAACAGCGGCAAGGAATACGAAGCCGGCAACATGGCGCACCGCCCACGCGCAAAGGGCGGCTATTTCCCCGTGGCCCCGGTCGACAGCGCCGTCGACATTCGCGGCGAAATGGTCGCGACCATGATCGAAATGGGCCTGCCCTGCGACAAGCACCACCACGAGGTGGCCGCCGCGCAGCATGAGCTTGGCCTGACCTTCGGTACGCTCGTCGAAACCGCCGATAATATGCAGATCTACAAGTATATCGTGCACCAAGTCGCCCATGCCTATGGCAAGACCGCAACCTTCATGCCAAAGCCGATCAAGGACGATAACGGCAGCGGGATGCACACCCACATGTCGATCTGGGACGACGGCAAGCCGACCTTCGCAGGCAACCAGTATGGCGGGTTGAGCGAAAACTGCCTCTATTACATCGGCGGCGTCATCAAGCACGCCAAGGCACTGAACGCCTTCACCAACCCGACCACCAACAGCTACAAGCGCTTGGTGCCGGGCTTCGAAGCGCCGGTCCTGCTGGCCTATTCGGCACGCAACCGCTCGGCCTCGTGCCGCATCCCTTACGGCGCGGGCGACAAGGCAAAGCGCGTAGAATTCCGCTTCCCCGACGCGATGGCCAACCCCTACCTCGCCTATGCCGCGCTGCTGATGGCCGGCCTCGACGGGATCCAGAACAAGATTCACCCGGGCGAAGCGATGGACAAGAACCTCTACGACCTGCCCCCGGCAGAGCTTGCCGAAGTCCCCACCGTCTGCGGCAGCCTGCGCGAAGCGCTCGAGGCGCTGCAGGGCGATTACGAGTTCCTGCTGCAGGGCGACGTTTTCACCAAGGACCAGATCGACGCCTATTGCGAACTGAAATGGGAAGAAGTCATGCGCGTCGAAACGACGCCGTGCCCGGCGGAATTCGACCTCTACTACAGTGCTTAACCTTTAGCGGTCATAGCAACCCCATCACCGAGGAGGGCGTCCGGAGCGATCCGGGCGCCCTTTTTCTTCGCGGTCCGGACAAACCTCGAAACGATCATCCCCGATATGGGACGAAAGGGACCGCCAGTTGTGGCGATGTGCACCTAAACCATTTTCCTACTGCGCCATTTCCTGCTTGATCGCATCGCGTCCTGTTTGAGCAAGGAGCGCTTTCCATGAACCGCACATCCGTTTTCGATGCCGTCCGCCGGCTGCTTGGTCGG
Source organism: Qipengyuania sp. 902 (assembly GCF_051195295.1). NCBI lineage: Bacteria > Pseudomonadati > Pseudomonadota > Alphaproteobacteria > Sphingomonadales > Erythrobacteraceae > Qipengyuania > Qipengyuania sp. 902. The sequence continues at coordinate 371,292 of NZ_JBNJLJ010000003.1, forward strand.
GGGTTTCGCCAATCCGAAGTCGATGCGCTCGACCGTGCGCTCGACGAAGCGACCGGCATGGCTACCGAGAACCGCAACGGCATGCAGCACAAGGTAAGCCAGCGTGGGATCGATCTCATCAAGCGCTTCGAAGGATGCGCGCGCGTCAGGCGCGACGGTCTGGTTGAAGCCTATCCGGACCCCGGGACGGGCGGTGCGCCCTGGACCATCGGCTGGGGCGCGACGGGTGCGGGCATCGGGCCCGGCACCGTTTGGACGCAAGCACAATGCGACGCGCGGCTCGAACGCGATATAGCCCGTCACGCGGAGGATGTTGCACAAGCCCTCGGCAACGCCCCGACCACGCAAGCCCAATTCGATGCTTTGCTCAGCTTCCACTACAACACCGGCGCAATCGCACGGGCCACGCTCACCAAGCACCATCTTGCCCGAGATCACGAAGCTGCCACCGCAGAGTTCGCACGCTGGAACCGTGCTGGAGGCCAAATCATGCGAGGCCTCGTGCGCCGGCGGGATGAGGAGGCAAGGCTATACCGCTCCAGCGATCGGATGAACGCCGGCTAAACGCTCGGTTATAAAGGAACCGCGCGCACACACGCGGCGTTGCTTTAGCCAAAGGAGACTTAACATGCGTTATATTCTGTGCGGTGCGGCAGCGGTTGCGCTTGCTGCGTCGGGAGCCATGGCGCAGCCGGGAAACGGCAAGGGTAATGGTAACGGCAACGGGGGCGGCGGTCAGTCTGCCGCCTCGATGAACAAGGGCAATGGCAATGCCAACCGCGGTAATCGCGGGAATGGCAATGCTGTCAAGCAGCGCGGGCCCGATCGTCAGGTCCAACGCGATCGTGGGCCCCAGCGCTCGGCCAATCGCGGCGATGGAAACGGAAACGGTAATAACAACCGCACTGCGATCCGCGCCGACCGGGGTAACGGGAACGGCAATACCGCTCGCGTGAATCGCGGCAATGGCAATGGAAACGGCAACGATTTCATTCGTCGCGGCGACCGTGACGTCCGTTCGGTGACGCGCGTCGATTACCGCGACGGCCGCGACTTCCGTCGCATCGACCGATCGCGCAGTTATATCGAAGGCTGCCCTCCGGGTCTGGCCAAGAAACGCAACGGTTGCATGCCCCCGGGCCAGGCGAAGAAATACTACGATCGCGGCCTGTTCGGCCAGTCCTATCGCCCGAGCCTGTTCGGTCTGAACAATTATCGCGACGGTCGCTATGCCTATAACGACGGGTATCTGTTGCGGCTCGGCAGCGGCGGCGGGATCAGCGGTTATATCCCGCTGCTCGGCGGCGCACTCGGCATCGGCAATCCGTGGCCGAATTCCTACGATTATTACAACGTCCCCGACTACTACGTCGATTATTACGACCTCGGCCGCCAGGGGCAGTATCGTTATGCGGACAATGTGATCTATCGCTACGATACGGAAGACGCCGCGATCCTGTCGGTTGCGGCGCTGCTGACCGGTGACGAGTTCCAGGTCGGTCAGCCGATGCCGCGCGGGTATGACGTCTACAACGTCCCCTATACTTATCGTGACAGGTATTATGACACGCCCGACAGCATGTACCGCTATTCCGACGGTTACGTCTATCGCATGGACCCCGAAACCCGCCTGGTCGCCGCTGCGATCGAATTGCTTATCTGAGGAGGATGGCATGAAATCGATCGTTAAGAATGCGCTTGCCGCGGCGGCACTGGCTGCCTTGCCACTCGTCGCAGCATGCTCCGACGGGGCCGAGGCCGATGCCGAGACGCTGTCGGAAACCCGCGATGAAAGCACCCAGTCTCTCGGTGGCGCGCTTGGCGCCATGAACGACGTGTCGACGTTGCGAAATGCTCTCACCGAAACGGAACTGGCCGGTATTCTCGATGGTCCCGCAAGCTATACCGTGCTTGCCCCCAACGATGCGGCTTTCGAAAAGCTCGGCGAAGCGTCCGCCGACCTGTCGGAAGAAGAGCAGAAGCCAATTTTGCTTGCCATCGTCCGCGATCACCTTTTGCCGGGTCACCTCACGCCGGAAACCATCCGCAGCGCCATCGAAGCGCAGGGTGGGTCGGTGAGCATGACCACGCTGGGTGAAGGCGATGTGACCTTCGCGATGGAGGGCGAAAACCTTACCGTTTCACTCGGCGATGGCGCCCAGGCGCGCATCATCGGAGAACCGGTGGCATCCAATAACGGCGTCATCATTCCCCTCGATACCGTACTGGTCCCGAGCGAAAACGGCTGACCCGCCTTGCTTAATAATCGCGGCTGATTTCGGCGACGACGCTTTCGCGTCCCACCGTCGAGACGGCCGCGAGGAGCGATAGCCAGCTGGTCACGCGGAACTCGACCTCGGTAGCGCTATATCCGCGCCCGTCGGTGATAATCTCCGCATAGAACCTGCGCCCGAAATTCTTGCCCAGCGCAACGCCGGTCCCGCGACCCAAAGCGGGATCGGCGCTGACTATGCGCAGCCGGTCCAGCCCGATGGCGCTGCGCAGCTGGTTGATCGGGTCCATCCCGCCACCACCGCGCAGGCTGGCCAGCGCCGCGCCGAGCTGCAGCGCATCGGTTGCCGAGAGGCTCGTGACAGATCCGCCGAACAGCAGGCGGGCGAGAATTTCCTCTTCCGGCAGTGCGGGATTCGAGCTGAAGGCGATTTCTGGCTGGGTCGCGCTGCCGCGCACGTTGACTTCCACCGTCAGACCGTCGCTTTCGGTTTCCGCGCGAATGTCGAGGCGCGGATCGATCGGCTGGTTCGCATCGAATTCGATCCGCCCCCGAGTCAGCTCGAAGCGCGTCCCGGCGAAAGTGTAATCGCCGCGCACTACTTCCGCGCGCCCGCCTATCCTGGGATCGTCGGTCGTCCCGCGCAGGATGATGTCGGCACCCCATTCGCTGTCGAGTCCCATCCCGTCGACATCGATCCGGCTCGTGGCTGTCGCATCGATCAGGTAGCGCCATGGCCGCGAAGGTGCGACGGCCTGCTGGCGATTGGCCGGCGTGTTGATCTCGCGCGTCGCGATCTGCGGCAGGCGCAGATCGTCCGCCGCAGTTCCCAGACGCCAGCTCGCACGATCGACGCGTACCCGGCCTGCAATCGTCCCGCCAAGGCCATTCGACACGATCCGTAGCGGCCCGCTGATTGTGGCATTGAGTCCGTTCGCCTGCAGCAATTGTGCGTTCGACGCGGAGGCCCGCAGGTCGATGATCGGGCCGCGCACCTCCAGCACCCGCCCCTCGACCGGCTCGCCGATGGTGCGCAGATCGACGATGCCGCTGCCGCTGACCGTGCCGCCATTTGGCGTTTCCCCGCTGAAGCGCGTCAGTTGCAGCCGCGAGCCGGCAAATCGTCCGCGCATCGCGACGCTACGGATGTCGGTGCCCGATAGCGAACTCTGTACGCGCATCGCATCGCTGGAAACCGAGCCGCGGACGGTCGGATCGGCTAGCGTGCCGGTAGCGTCGGCGGCAACGGAGACCGGCCCGGTCAGGTCGAAGGCATCGATGGCGGCGAGGCGCCAGAGACTTTCTGCGGCGCCATTGTAGCGCAACTGGCCGAACAACCGCCCCGCCCGCAGGCGTTCGAGCAGATCGCCCGATTGCGGCAGGCTGGAAATGCGCGCCTGCAGGCGTCCGCGCCGGATGTCCTCGTTACGCATCAGCGCACGGGTTTCGAGATCGCTTTCCGTAAGACGCGCCACCAGCGATAAATCAACCGGACGAGACGTCAGTACCAGGCCGGAGCGCGTAAGCCCGTCGACTTTCACGCGCGCGAGCCCGACCGGCAGGCCACCCTGCCCGACGCGGTATTCGACCGTGCCCGATATCGTCCCACCGAGTCCGGTATCCGCGCTCGCCAGATCGACTAGCGACAGCGGCATGCGTGCAAGCTTGAGATCGAGCTCGGTCCGCTCGCCGCCGAACAGCCCCGCGGCGATCATTCCGCCATCGCCGTAGATCACTTGCGCCGGAGCAAGGCGCCATCCGGCCTCGGTGCTGGTCAGCACCGCACGGCGCGGCATTTCGATCGCCTTGCCCGCGAATGTCCCGTCCACAGCCACCGCGATCTGCTCGGGCCGGAAGCGCGCATTCATGTCCATTTCGAAGCGCGCGTTGCGGCGGCCCGAGATGGAAGCATCGACGCTGCCGATGCCGTTCTCGACCTCGCCCTGAGCGGCGAAACGACCGATGAAGAGCGAGCCGTAAGATAGACCTGCCCCGCGCGTCGAGCCGGAGAAAGTTGTAAGTCCCTCGCCTACCACGCCCGTCGCGTCGATCCGGGCGCGGGCGATGCGGATGGGGGTGGCGCCACCGAAGCTCGCATTGCGTGCTGTCAGATCGACGTCGACGCCCTGGCCGCCACCGCGCGGTGCCAGCGCCACAGTGCCGTCGAGGCCACCGCCGACGAATGCCAGATCGCCCTGTGCGCCGCCATCCTCCAGCGTGAGCGCACCGGTGACGGTCGTATCGCTGACGGTAAGCGTCTCGACGTCTATGCGGGTGGGCCCGTTCGCTGGCGAAAATAGACCGAGCTGACCTGCGAACGGCCCGAGCGGCGAACCGCCTTCGGTCTCGATGGCGAACCCCTCGTCGGTCGGTGCGATCGCCACACGTACATCGGTGAAGCCGCTGACGGGTTCGGCGAAGACGAGTTCGGCCTCGGGACCGGAGTCCGTGAGCGCGGCGACGACGGTGAAATCGCCATAGTCCACATGCCGCCCGCTGCCCGCGATACTGGTGGTGCCGTCACGCACGCTGCCGTTCAGCCGCATCGCAAGCTTGCTCGCATCGAGCCTCACGTTGTCGAACACGAGTGGGCGATCCCCGCCGATGGCAAGCCCGCCGCGCACACGGATCGGCGTACCGGCTAGATTGGCCAGCGTGTCGTTCGTGACGGGCGAGATCCGCGCATCGAGATCGGCGGAAACGCGCCAGGGCGCGCCCGATGCAAGCGTCAGGTCGATGACGGCCGTGCCGCCAGCCGTACCGACATTATCCAGCGCCAGCCGGTCGGCGCGCACCGGCCCGCGGATCTGGTAGCTGCCGCTGTCGAGGTTGCCCCGCAGCGCAAGGTTCGCACCTAGACCGGGGAAGGCGATCCGCAAATCGTCAGCCAATAATTGCGAGCCGCTGAGCACGATCGTCCCCTCGCCGCGTCCGTTGACGAGGCGTGGATCGACCAACGCATTGCCGCTGGTGATGCGGCCAACGGCCAAGTTCAGGGGTAGCGTCCAGCGCGTCCCATCGTAGGTCGCAGTGCCCTGCTGCCGGACATTCGCCAACACTGTTCCGCTCGCGTCGAGTTCATCGACCGTCAGATCGTGCACGATAGTCAGGTCGGAGAATGCCCCGTCGATCGTAGCATTCACTTCGGCGCCGCGGATCGCGAGGTCGGGTCCGAAGAGATTGGGGTCACGCAAGAAACCCTGCACGACCAGGCCGTCGGCGCGGTTCTCGGCGAGGTCGATCGCGCCCTCGGCATCGAGCCGGACGCCGCTTCCGAGCAGTTGCGTGCGCCCGTCGAAGATACGGTTGTCGATCGTGGCTGAGGATTTGATCGCGACATCGCTGCCTAGCGCTGCCAGCGGCAAGCCTTCAAGGAAGGCAGAAGGATCCACCTTGCCGACCAGTCCGAACCGTCCGCTGCGATTGGTGATTTTCAGCGCGCCGACGCGATCCGTTTCGCTGCGCAGGAGCAGGCCGCCGTTCCACGCGCTCCAGGTCCCGGATCCGCGCACGCGCGCCCGATAGGCTTCGTCCAGCCCCGCCAAGGCCACGACCGGTCCGTCGGCTGCCGCGTCGAGATCGAGCGACAGGTCGAAATTGTCCCCATCCGGTTCGGCATCGAGGAGAAGGGCGATGCGATCCTGCTGGCCCAGACGACCGTCCGCCTCGACCATCAACCTTCGATCGGTGACCTGCACTTCGCCCGCGAGATCGACGCGCTGCGCCGTGTCGCCGGCGATGCCAGGGGCAAGCATAAGATTGTCGATCTCGAACTCGTCGATCGAGATGTCGAAACCCGGCAGGATCGGCCCGTCTTCCTCACTCGGAATGAATTCAGGCAAACGTCGCAAATTGGCGCGGCGCGCTGCGAAGCTATCGATCTCCAGCCGGTTGTTCAGCCACGCGCCGGGATTCCAGTCCACCTCCGCGCGCGGAATGGTCATGAACAGGCCCTGCGGATCCGACAGGCGCACATCGTGCAGCACTGCGGCACCGTAGAGATTGCCCTCGATCCGCCCGATCTGAATGTTGAGCCCGTTCGGCAGCGTCCGTTCGCCGATCTGCTTGGCAAGGAAGCGCTCGCCCAGCGGGGTGTTCAGCACGATTACCGCACCCACGATCAGCAGGACGATCGCCCCGACAATCCCGAGCAGCCATTTCGCCGCGCGGCCCATACGCGATTTGCGGCGCGGCGCGGGCTCTGCGACGGGTGCCGGTTCGACTTCGGTGGCCTCTGCCATCAGAACGCCTGCCCCAGTCCGACATAGACCGCGACGGGAGAATCGTCAGGACCGGGATTGAGGGGCACGCCCACGTCGAGGCGGATCGGGCCGAAGCCCGTGGTGTAGCGCACGCCGATGCCCGCGCCGATCTTGATCTCGCCGAAGTCCGGCGTTGCCGAGGTGGAGACGCTGCCCGCATCGACGAAAGGCACAATCGACACGGCGCCGTCGAGGAAGCCGGTGCCGATCCGCGCCTCGAGCGAGAATTCGACAAGGCTGCGTCCGCCGATCGGTTCGTCGAATTCGTTCTTCGGCCCGATCGAGCGATAGGCATAGCCGCGCACCGATCCTCCGCCGCCGGCGTAGAGCCTGCGAGACGGTGCGACACCCACGAGGTCAGCCCCTTGAATGGTCGCCAAGCGCGCCCTGGCCGCGACCACGTAACGGTCGCCGATCGACTGGTAATACGAAGCGTCCGCCTGATTGCGCAGGTAGTAGTATTGCTGGCCCTGCGTTCGCGAGGTTTCCGGAGCGAGGAAACCGGTCAGGCGATAGCCGCGGGTCGGGTCGAGCAACGAATCGCTGGTGTCGATGGTAGCGCGCCCGAAGATCGAGCCGACGAAATAGGTCTGCCGCGGCCGCGGCATGCCGTCGACGATGCGATTGCGCTCGTCGGTGGCGAGGATTTCCGCGCCGACGGCCCAGGATAGCGGCTTCTGGAACAGGAGGGTCGACAGCCGCTCATAGGTGCCGGTCAGCGCCACGGTGTTCGCGTCATAGGCCGCATTGTCGATCGTCGAGGCATAGGCGTCGAGCGTCAGCACCTTGTCGCGGCCGCCGAGATTGTTGCGGCGGAAAGTCACCCCGGCAAGCTGCTCTTGCGTGCCGACAATGCCGCGCACGCGCAGCGATCCTTCGGGTGGGAAGAAATTGCGATGCTCCCAGCTCGCCTGGACCCGGATGCCTTCTTCCGAACCATAGCCGATCGCGCCCGCGATGGTGCGGACCTTGGCGCGTTCCAGTTCGACATCCATCGCCACCACGCCGGGCTCGTCGCCCTGCGGTGCCTGCACCTCGCGCGGCGTGACCGAGACTGTCGAGACGAGGCCGGTCGCCGTGACAGCGCGGCGCAGGTCCAGATCGAGGCTGCGCTGGTACACATCGCCCGGATCGAAGCGGGCGAGCGAGGCCAGGTGCCGGGAGGACAGGAAGTCAGGATCGTTACTGACGACTTCGCCGAACACGTACTTCCCGTTCGGGCGCACCGGCATGGTGAGGTCGCCTTCTTCGCGCTCGTGGTCGATCAGCAGTTCCGGCTCGTCGATCTCCGCGAAGGGATAGCCGGTCTCGCCCAACTTTCGGTCGAGGTCGAAGCGTTCCTGCACGATCGTATCGCTCTGCAGGAAGTCGCCCGGCTGAATTTCGAATGCCGCGCGCAAGGTGTCCGCATCGGGCGCGGTGGGCAGCTGGCCGAGGTCAATGGCGCCATAGCGATACCGGTCGCCGGGAATGACATCGAAACGCACGCGTGGGCTGGTATCGGCATCGTCCTCGCCCGGCTCCGGCGAAGCGAGCGTCCGGATGACCTGCCCGTCGTAATATCCATAAACCCGCAACAGGGTCTCGAGCAGTTCCTGATCGGCCTTGGCGCGGGCTGCCACCTGCGCTGGATTCTCCTCCCCGTCGTCGTCCAGTTCCTCGATCGTCGACAACGCCTCGAAGCGCTCCACGAAGTCTACGCTCTCGAGGAACGGCGGTTCTTTTTGCGGGAAGGCCAGCACCAGCGAATCGGACAGCTCGAAAGTCTCCGCATCGTCGAAGGCGAGGCGCGGGTTGTCGGGCAGCAGATCGACGAATTCGATGTCCTCGTCGGGCTCGAGATCCTGCAGGGGCTCGAACTCGAGATCTTCGGGCCAGGCGAGGTCCATGCCGGGGATATCGTCGATCGGCGTGTCCGCCTCGATCTCGGCGAAATCGTCACTCTCGGATGCCTGCGGACCGTCGGTGCCCTGCGCTGCCCAATCCTCGGGATTATCGAGCGCGCTGTCGGGGATCAGCTCCTCGAGTTCCTCTGCGGTCGAGCGATCTTGCGCCAGCGCGGGTTGGGTAACGAGCGCAGCCGAAGCCATGCCGAGCGCCAGCGCCCGGCGAGCCAGGTCAATCGGCGAGCTTGTATTCGGCCGGGTTGCCGTCCTTGGCGGGCAGCGCACCGTCGCGCTTGCGGCTTCGCGGTGCGGTGGCTGCAGCAATGAGCCGGCGCTGCTCGTCGTCGGCCATGCGTTCCCAGCCTGCGCGTCCGAGCTTTTCGAGCGGGCGATAGCGGACCTTGTACTGCATCCGCTCCGCCCCTTCGACCCAGTAACCGAGGTAGACGTAAGGCAGTCCGCGCTCTGCCGCGCGGCGGATGTGGTCAAGAATGATGTAATTCCCAAGCCCAGCCCGATCCTCATGCTCCGGGTCGTAGAAGCTGTAAATCATCGACAGCCCGTCACCCTGGAAATCCGTTAGACATGCTCCGACCAGGCGACCCGGCTCGGCGCCGATTCCCGGCTCCCTATATTCAACGACATAGCTGGATACAGGCGTGTGTTCCACCATATCCGCAAAGTCGGTATCTTCCATCTGCGTCATTCCACCACCGGGGTGCCGCGATGCAAGATATTTCTGCAACAGCTGGAACTGCTCGTCGGTCGCCCATGGGCGGCACTCGACCGAAACCAGGTCATCGTTAGCCTTGAGCGCACGGCGCTGGGTCTTGGATGGCTTGAACTCGCTGGCGACCACGCGCACCGAGACGCAGGCCTGGCAGTCGAGGCATGAGGGGCGGTAGGCGACCGTCTGGCTGCGGCGGAAACCGATCCGCCCGAGCGCTTCGTTCAACTCGTCGGCATTGGCGCCGCGCAGTTCCGTAAACACCTTGCGCTCGCTCTTGCCCGGCAGATACGGACAGGGCGCAGGGCTCGTCACGAAAAAGCGGGGAAAGCGGATCGGTGCTGTCACGGCTGCGGGCATCCTTTCATCGCGAAATCGGCTTACGGCAAAGCATCTTTCTGCCGCATTTACGATTTGTTGACTCTGTTATGCAGCTTCCGGTTCCGGGTTAAAAGGCCCTTAACCATGAAAAGCGGGCTTGCCTCGTCAAACGACTCGCGATTTGTGGAAAATCGCGCAGCTGCCGATCAGGCCAGTTCGGCCAGTTCCACGTCGTAGCCCTTGGCTCGGAGGCCTTGCACGAGGCCGTTGATCTGGGCCTCGTCGCGCGCCTCGCACTCGATTTCCGCCGTGAGCCCCTTGGCGGGCAACAGGGTGAAGATGCGCTGGTGATAGATCTCTATGATATTCACATTGTGCGCATCGAATTCGCGCATCACCTTGAAGAGAGCGCCCGGGCGATCCTGCAAGGTGATCTGGAGCCGGGCAAGGCGACCTGAGCGAGCCAAGTCGCGCAGCAAAACGTTGGCGAGCAGCCGTGTGTCGATATTGCCGCCGCACAGCACCAAGCCGACGGTCTTGCCGGCGAACTTCTCCGGATGCGACAGCACCGCCGCCAGACCCGCCGCGCCTGCACCCTCGACTACTGTCTTCTCGATCTGGAGCAACAGCGAGACCGAATGCTCCAGCTTCGGTTCTTCCACCAGCAGCACTTCATCGACCAGTTCGCGAATGATCTCGCGGGTGAATTCGCCGGGTGCCTTGACCGCGATTCCTTCGGCCAGCGTATCGCCGCCGCAGGGCCGCTCGTCGCCGGTGACTGCCGAATACATCGACGGATAGAGCGCAGCCTGCACGCCGATCATTTCGATCTCGGGGTTCAGCGCCTTGGCAACCGTGGCCATGCCGCTCATCAACCCGCCCCCCCCGATGGGCACCACCAGGCAGTCGAAATCGTCCTTCTGCTCGAGCATTTCCAGCGCAACCGTTCCCTGCCCCGCCGCGACATGCGGATGGTCGAAAGGATGGACGAAGGTCAGCCCGCGCTCATTTTCCAGCTTGCGCGCATGGGCATAAGCTTCGTCGAAAGTCTCGCCGAACAGTTCCACATTGCCGCCGACGCTTTCGGTCTGCATCACCTTCACGCTGGGCGTCGTCTGCGGCATCACGATGGTCACCGGCACGCCGAGCCGCCGGCCGTGATAGCTCAGTCCCTGCGAGTGATTGCCCGCCGATGCCGCAATCACGCCGCGCGAGCGCTGCTCTTCGGGCAGTTGCAGCAGGGCGTTGAGCGCGCCGCGTTCTTTATAAGCGGCTGTGAACTGGTGATTCTCGAACTTGAGCCAGATGTCCGCGCCGGAAATCTCCGACAGCGTCTGCGAGCGCAGCATCGGCGTCTTCACCACCGCGCCGTCAATGCGCGAGGCAGCCGCCCGCACATCGTCGAGGGTCAGCAGATCGGTCGCCTTGTCGTGGGCGCGCGCGGTGGATGCAGTGCTCATGGCCCCCGCCCCTACGGCGCGCACGGGGACGGCGCAATCTCGGAAAGGGTTTGCCTGCGCCAAGCTATGCCTTATCGCGCCGGAACACGATGACACGGGGCCGCTCGATGAAACTGAAATTCCTCACCGCACTTCTCGCCTGCACCATGGCGACGCCGGCTTTTGCCGATGTGCTGATCGACAATGTCGAGGGCCTGACCATCGACGAGGATGGCGACGTCAAGCGCTTCACCGGCATCGTGATCGGGGACGACGGCAAGATCGTCCATTTGCTGGAGCGCGGCGATAAGAAGCCGCAGACCGATTATCGCGAGGATGGCCAGGGCCGGGTGATGATCCCCGGCCTGATCGATGCGCATGCGCACGTGATGGGCGTCGGCATCGGCGCGTTGACGCTGGACCTGTCCGACACGCGCTCGCTCGACGAAGCGCTGGCCAAGATCGCCGCTTTCGCTGCCGAGAACGAGGCGCGCCCGTGGATTCTTGGGCGCGGCTGGAACCAGGAACAATGGGGCCTTGGACGGTTTCCGACGGCAGCCGAGCTGGACCGCGCCGTGTCGGATCGGCCGGTCTATCTCCAGCGCGTCGATGGTCACGCAGGCTGGGCTAATACGCTCGCCTTGCAGGCCGCGGGCATCACCGCGCAGACCAAGTCACCCGAGGGCGGCCGGATAGAACGACTGGCCGGGTCGCAGGAGCCCTCCGGCGTTTTCGTCGACACTGCCGAAGAGCTGATGAACCGCGCCATCCCCGCTCCGCGCCCGGTCGAGCGCGACCTCGCCTTTGCCGAAGCGCAGAAAGTGCTGCACCGGCAGGGCATCACAGCGGTGGCCGACATGGGCACGACGATCGAGGATTGGCAGGCCTTCCGCCGCGCAGGCGATCGGGGCACGCTGACGCTGCGCATCATGAGCTATGCCGCCGGGCCCGACCAGATGGAGCTGATCGCCGGATCGCGCCCGTCGCCCTGGCTCTATGACGACAAGCTGCGGATGAATGGCGTAAAGCTCTATCTTGACGGCGCGCTTGGCAGCCGCGGAGCGTGGCTCAAGCAGCCCTATGCCGACGATCCGGGCAATACCGGCCTGCCGCTGACCAGCCCGGCCAAGCTCCGCAACATTCTGGTTCGCGCGGCGCAGGGCGATTTCCAGCCCGCAATCCATGCCATCGGCACCGCCGCCAATGCCGAGGCTCTCAATGCGATCGGAGAGATCGCTGAGAGCTTTCCCGGCGACCGGCGCTGGCGCATCGAGCATGTGCAGATCGTCGATCCGGTCGACCTGCCGAAGCTCGGGCAGAACGGCATCATCGCCAGCATGCAGCCGGTCCACCAGATCAGCGACCGCCTAATGGCCGAAGCGCGGCTAGGCCCGAACCGGCTGGACGGAGCTTACGCCTGGAACACGATCCTCGGCCTCGGCGGAAAGCTGGCCTTCGGTTCGGACGCGCCGGTCGAGAGCGCCGATCCCTTCGCCGGAATGGCCGCCGCGACGACGCGCATGGACGCCAATGGAGAACCCTTCGGCGGCTGGCGCCCGCAGGACCGCGTCAGTCGCGAGCAGGCTTTGGCTGGCTTCACCGCCTGGGCGGCCTATGCAGGCTTTGCGGAAGGACGCTTTGGTCGTCTTTTGCCCGGCGAGCGCGCGGACTTCGTGCTGGTCGATACCGATCCGCTGATGGCAACCCCGGCGCAGCTACGAGCGACGAAGGTGTTCGAGACCTGGGTCGGCGGCCGGAAAGTCTACGACGCGGACTGAGGCTCTTCAGGCTCGGCCTCGTCCTTGATCTTCTTGCGATCGGTAAAGCGCATGAGGATCAAGGAGCCTTCGAAGAGTAGCAGCAGTGGTATCGCCAGGAGCAATTGCGACCCGGGATCTGGCGGCGTGATGATCGCCGCGAGCGCGACAACGAGCACGATGACATAGCGGCGCGCGCCGACTAGCTGCTCGCGCGTCACGATGCCTGCGCGGTGCAGGAGCAGCAGCAGCACCGGCAGCAGGAAGCTCATCCCGAAGGCGAGGATGAACTGCATCACGAGGCCGAGATATTCGTTCGCCGTCGGCAGCGCCTGGATTTCGAGCCCGCCAGCCGTGCCCTCGAAGCCGAGAAACCAGCGGAAAGCGGTCGGCATGACGACATAATAGGCAAGCGCCGCCCCGGCTCCGAACAGGATCGGCGTCGCGAGCAGGAAGGGCAGGAAGGCTCGCTTTTCCTTCGCGTAGAGACCGGGGGCAACAAACGCCCACAGCTGGTTGGCGATGATCGGGAAACTGAGGCAGAAGCCGGCGAACAGCGCGACCTTCAGCTCCACGAAGAACACTTCGTAGAGCTTCGTGAAGATCAGCTGGCCCTCCCCCGCGGGAAAGGCGGCCTTGAGCGGCTGGATCAGGAAACCGAGGATCGGATCGGCGAAATAGAGGCACACGCCGAACGCCACCACCAGCGCGAGGATGCAGCGAACCAGCCGTGCGCGCAGCTCGATCAAATGGTCGATCAACGGGGCCTGCGTTTCGTCGATGTCCTTGATTACCGCCACGTCACGCGTCCTTCGCAGGCGGCGGAGGCGGGTCGAGGGGCAACGAAGGCTCGTCGGTCTCCGCCGGAGCATGCTCGGGCGCTTTCACCGGTGCGGCGCGGCGAATGGCGGCTTCTGCAGCGGCGTCGGGATCGGGCACTTCATCCGCAGCGGCCAGCGGCTCCATCTGCGGCGGGACAAGATTGTCGGGCGCCCCGCCGGCGGGATCGTCGCCGGTCGGATACTCGGCCATGATCCTCTTGTTGCGGTCGGCCCATTCCTTTTCCATGTCCTCGATTTCCGCCTGCCGGACCATCTCGTCCAGCCCGGCGCGGAAATGGCCCGAGACCTTGCGCAGCTTGCCGATCCAGCGACCCGCCGTGCGCATGGCCCGCGGCATGTCCTTGGGACCGATTACGATGATCGCCACCACGACGATCACCAGCAGTTCGGCAGCGCCGATATCGAACATGGAAAGCCTACCGCGGTCTAGCCGGTCACTTGGTGTCGGTGGTCGATTTGACCTGGCTGTCTTTCAGGCCGTCGTCGGCGGGCTTCGCCTCGTGCTGGATCTGCGGGGCCGGCTTCTCGTCGTCTTCGTTCATGCCCTGCTTGAAGCTTTTAATGCCCTTGCCGAAATCGCCCATCATTTCGGAAATACGCCCGCGCCCGAACAGGACGAGGATGACGATGGCGATGATGATAAGCTGCCAGGGACCGAGCGACATGATGAAACCTTTTTCGTAGCTGTCCTGCCTATATAGGCGTCTGCGCCGCGCTACGCCAGTGAGCTATCGTCGGGCGTGTCTTCGGTCTCGCCATTGGTCACGGCCTCACCCATCAGGTCGTCATAAGCGTCGTCGACCGGGTCGAGCAGGCCGGTGGCGCGCAATTCTGCGATACCGGGCAGGTCGCGGCGGCTGGAAAGGCCGAAATGCTCGAGGAAGTCGGGCGTTGTGGCGTAGATCGTCGGGCGACCGGGCACCTCGCGCCGTCCTGCGATCTTCACCCAGCCAGCCTCCATCAGTACGTCGAGCGTACCGCCGCTGGTCTGCACGCCGCGGATCGATTCGATTTCCGCGCGGCTGACCGGCTCGTGATAGGCGATGATGGCGAGCACTTCGGTCGCGGCGCGGCTGAGGCGGCGGAGTTGCTCCTTTTCGCGCCGAAGCAGATGCGCGAGGTCCGGCGCGGTTTCGAAATGCCAGCGCTTCGCCCGCTCGACCAATCGGATGCCGCGCTCCCCGTAATGCCCTGCTAGCTTGCGTAGCGCCTCGCGCACTTCGCCGGGTGCGGCATCGCCGAGGAAGCCTGCAAGCGCGTCCGCTGTCATCGGCTCTTCCGCGGCGAACAGCGCAGCCTCCAGCGCGCGTGCGAGATCATCCATTCGCCGCAGCCCGCCTGAGGTGAAGCGGCCCGAAGGTCTCCTCCTGCTGCAGTTCCGCCTTGCCCAGGCGCGCCAGTTCCAGCGCGGCGACGAAGCTGGAAGCCAGCGCCGACTTGCGCAGCCGCGGTTCGGCATGCGGCGGCAGGAAACTGCGCAATTCCATCCAGTCGAGCGATACGCCGAGCATGTGCGACACCCGGTCGAGCGCGCTTTCGAGCGTCATCACCGGTCGCTCACGCACCATGTGGATGGCCGGTACGGTGCGCGCCTTGACCCGTCCGTATGCCTCGATCAGCGCGAACTGGTCGCTCTGCCACAGCGTCTTGCGCGCGATCTCCAGCCCTTCCGGTGCGCCGCGCAGGAAGACATCGCGCCCGATACGGTTGCCGCCCATCAGCCGCGCCGCTGCATCGCGCATCGCGCCGAGCCGCTGCAGGCGCAGCTGGAGCTTCAGCGCCAGCTCTTCCGGGCTGGGGTCCTCCTGCTCGTCCTTGGGCAGCAGCATCGCGGATTTGAGGTAAGCGAGCCAGGCGGCCATCACGAGATAGTCCGCCGCCAGTTCCAGCTTCAGCGCACCGGCCTGCTCGATGTAATCGAGATATTGATCGACCAGTGAGAGGATCGAGATCGAGCGCAGATCGACCTTCTGACGCCGCGCGAGGTCGAGCAGCAGGTCTAGCGGCCCTTCCCATCCGTCGAGCTCGAGATAGAGCGCGTTCTCGTCGACCTTCGCCTCTGAGGCGATGCCGTCCCAATCGTGCTCGGCATCCGCTTCGGCGAAAAGGAGGCCGACGCTCGTCACGCTGCCGCGCCCTCGGCCACTGCCAGCAAGGCATCGCGCTTCGCCAGCAATTCCGCAGTCTCGACGGTATCCAGAGGATCGCCCATGGCGGCGTGGACGCGGTCCAACCGCTCGCGCGCCTGCTGCGACATCGTGCCGCAGCGTTCGACAATGCCTTCCATATCGTCACGCTTGGCCCAGCAATTGAGCACGATATCGCACCCCGCAGCGAGCGCCTGTTCGGAGCGTTCGGGTATCGTCCCGTCGAGCGCCTGCATGTCGATGTCGTCGGTCAGCAACAGGCCGTCGAAGCCGATCTGTCGGCGGATGACGTTGCCGATCACCTTGCTCGACAGCGTGGCCGGGCGATCCGCATCCCACGCGGCAAAGACGATATGCGCGCTCATGCCGAGCGGATGATCGGATAGCGTGCGGAAAGGCTCGATATCGGCCTCGAGCTCCGCTGCGCTCGCCTCTACGGTCGGCAGTTCCTTGTGCGTATCGCAGGTCGCACGGCCATGGCCCGGCATGTGCTTGAGGCAGCCGACCACCCCCGCCCGCGCCATGCCATCGAGCAGCGCGCGACCGAGGGCGGCGACCTGCATCGGTTCGTTGCCCAGAGCACGGTCCCCGATCACGTCGTCGGTCTCCGGTCGCCGCACGTCCAGGGGCGCGTGGTAATCGACGCTGATACCGGCGAGCGCCAGTTCCAGAGCCATGGCTTCGGCATTGCAGCGCATCGCCTCGATGGCGGAGGCAGGCGCGATCTCGTAAAGCCTCGCGAATGCCTCGCCTGCCGGATAGCGCGGCCATTCGGGCGGCTTCATCCGCGCGACGCGCCCGCCTTCCTGGTCGATCGAAACGATCAGCCGGTCGCGACCGTGGATGCCGCGCAGATCGTCCGTCAGCCGGCGAAGCTGCTCACGGTTCTCGCAATTGCGCGCAAACAGGATGTATCCCGCGGGATCGGCTTCCTTGAAGAAGGCCCGTTCATCGGCCGTAAGCTCGGGGCCGGAAATGCCGAAGATGGCAGGTGTCATGAACGCAAACTGCGGTGTTTCGGGGGGTGCGGCAAGCTTTTACCCCGTGCGAAGTGTGGAAATTACGGCTTGCAGTCCTATTTCACAAAACAGGCAAGGCCATCCGACTTCAATGCATTGCACAGACGGTTGGCCGCGGCGCGATCGCCCGGCAGAGCCTGCAGGCGGTAGACCCGCCCGATGTCGACCTGCGCCTCCACCACGCGGTGCCGCACGCCGTTCAGCACTTCGGTCTGGCGCGTCAGATTCGTCCACGCCGCTTCCGCATCCGCGCGGTTCGGGAAAGCGCCGACTTGCACGGCAGTCCCGCTGGCAGCCGGCACGGGAGCCGGCGCCGGGCGCGTCGCGGGGCTTTCCACCGCGCCGTCATCGTTGATGGTCGAAGCGATCGAAGGACCGGCGACCCTTTCGCCCTCCCGCTCGGCCTGCGCCTGTTGCGGCGAATCGGCGAGTCGGCCCTCGCGGGTTTCGCCTTCACCGACGGCGAAACTGGAATCGCCGGTGCCGTGGAAGACCTTGCCGCCCTCGTTTTCCGGCTTCGTCTTGTACGGTTCTTCCGGCGCGGCAATCAGGCTGCCGTCGGCGGGCGGTTCGTCTGACGTTGCGCGGCCGAAGAACCAGATGCCGCCAAGGACGACGGCCAGTGCGACCAACGCCAGCACGCCGACCAGCACGACACGACCGGTGTCGAAACCTCCGCGCGGCTCCTCGTCATCGGTTGCTTCGAGCCACGGCAAGCTCTCGTCTTCGGCCAGGTCCAGCTCTTCGCTGTCGTCCCAGTTGGCGTCGCTGTCATAGGGCGTTGCCGCCATGCTCACATCTCCTCGACCGCTTCGACGCCGAGAATGACGAGCCCGTTGCGGATGACCTGTCCGACGGCATCGGCGAGGAACAGGCGCGCTGCGGTGAGCTCGGCATCCCCCTCCTGGATGATCCGCTTGGACGGATCGTCGTTACCCGCATTCCAGAAACTGTGGAAGGCGGCAGCGAGATCGCCGAGGAAAAAAGCGATGCGGTGTGGCTCGCGCGCCTTGGCGGCGGATTCGACGACGCGCGGGAACTGGGCGGCTTCGCGCACCAGCGCGAGTTCTTCCGCGCCCAGTCGGTCGAGGTGCTCGCCGGACGGCTCGACCCCGGCCTTGCGCATGGTCGAGCGGATGCGGGCGTGGGCATATTGCAGGTAGAAGACCGGATTGTCCTTCGACGCCTCGACCACTTTAGCGAAGTCGAATTCCATCTGTGCTTCGGGTTTGCGAGTCAGCATGGAGAAGCGCACCACGTCCTTGCCCACTTCCTCGACCATATCGGCGATGGTGACGAAATTGCCCGAGCGCTTCGACATCCTGATCGGCTCGCCGTTCCGCATCAGCTGGACCATCTGGACCAGCTTGACGTCGAACGGGATGGCCTTGCCCTCGCCTTCGGAAAGCGCAGCGACGGCGGCCTTGATGCGCTTGACCGTGCCGGCATGGTCCGCGCCCCAGATGTCGATCAGCTCGTCGGCCCCCTGCGCCTTCTGCAGGTGATAGGCGAGATCGGCGCCGAAATAGGTCCACGCACCGTTCGACTTCTTGATCGGGCGATCCTGATCGTCGCCGAATTGCGTGGACCGGAACAGTGGCAGTTCGACCGGCTCCCAATCCTCCGGCGGGGCCTTGCCCTTCGGGGCTTCGAGCACGCCGTCATAGACGAAGCCATGCTCGCGCAGCCACGCCTCGGCGGCTTCGGGCTTCTTCGCGGCCTGCAATTCGGCCTCGGAGGAAAAGAGGTCGTGATGGATGCCGAGCAGCGCCAGATCCTCGCGGATCATGTCCATCATCGCAGCCACCGCCTGCTCGCGGAAGATCGGCAGCCATTCGCTCTCCGGCGCTTGCTTATATGCATCGCCGAATTGCTGCTGCAGCCGCTCGCCAACCGGCGTGAGATAGTCGCCGGGATAGAGCCCCTCGGGGATTTCGCCGATGTCTTCGCCCAGCGCCTCCTTATAGCGCAAGTGGGCGGAGCGGGCGAGCACGTCGACCTGCCCGCCGGCATCGTTGACATAATATTCTCGCACCACGCGATGGCCGGCGAATTCCAGCAGGCCCGCCAGCGCATCGCCCACCACCGCGCCGCGGCAGTGGCCCATGTGCATCGGGCCGGTCGGATTGGCAGAGACATACTCGATATTGACCGTGCGACCATCGCCCATGGTCGAGCGACCGTAATCTGCGCCGAGCGCGGCGATCGCTTCGAGCTCGCGCCGCCATGCATCGTCGGACAGGCGCATGTTGATGAAGCCCGGCCCGGCAATCTCGGCCGAGGTGATGTCGGGATCGCGATCGAGATGCTCGACGATCTTTTCTGCCAGCGCGCGCGGATTGGACTTCGCCTGCTTGGCCAGTACCATGGCCGCGTTCGTCGCGAGATCGCCATGCGAAGGATCCCGCGGCGGCTCCACCGTCACATTGCTGCGCGGCGTTTCGGGCGGAAGCGTGCCTTCCATCTCCAGCGCGTTCAGGATTGCATCGATACGCGCCGCGAAAGCCGCGTGAAGGGTCTGCATGTCAGCCATGGCGCGCGCCTAGCCCATTGGGCCAGATTCGCAAGAGAGCAGCGCTTAGCGCGTGGCGTTGTAGCGCAGCTGGTCCTGCGACAACTGGAAGCCGACCAGCAGCTCGAACGTCGCCCGCTGGACGGCCGCACGCACCGCCGGATCGGCCAGCGGGTCGAGCGCGGCGTCGGGATCGCCGGCCTTGCGCTTGCGGGTGATCTGCTCGCGGATATCGGCGGGCAGCGAAGCATCGGCACGGTTCACATAGGCACCCGCCGTGGCGCTGGCCTGCGCGCGCTCTTGCCCATCTGCAAATTGAAGCGTGACCTGTCCGACCCGTTTGGTAACCACCTGCGAACCGCCGCGCAGCACGGTGGAGAAGTAGGGCAGCGTCACGGTGCGCGCCCCGCGCGTATCGGCGCGGCGGGCTAGCACGTCGAAGGTCGCCTGCGTATAGACTCGCTCCGCACCCTCGTCGCAGGTGGAGCGCAGATTGGTGATCGCCGCCGTCACGTCGAGATCGGCCAGCGTAGTCGAACCTGGGGCGCGGAACGTAGTGATATCGCCGGTGTAATCGGGAATGCCGACTGCCGGGCAGGCGGTGCGGACCGCCTGGATACCGACGCCTTCGTTGATCACCAGTTCGCCTTCGCGGCTGCATCCGGCGAGCGCCAGTCCGACTGCGAGCACGGAGAGGAGGCGATTGCGGCTGGTCATGCGGCTTGTATTCCCTTGTCGAAATTCGAACTCGGCCCGCCATGCGGGACGCGAGGACGCCCTAGCTTGCGTGCGGCGAAAGCGCTAGAGGGCAGCACATGAACGCCCCCTTTCAATCCACCGATGCGGCAGCAAGCAGCGATCCGCGCCTGCCGCTCCAGCTCCTGATCGCCGCCCCGCGCGGCTTTTGCGCCGGAGTCGATCGCGCCATCGAAATCGTCGAGCGCGCGCTCGAGAAATACGGCGCGCCGGTCTATGTCCGGCACGAGATCGTCCACAATCGCTATGTCGTCGAAAGCCTCAAGGCAAAGGGCGCGATCTTCGTCGAGGAACTGGACGAAGTACCGACCGATGCTCCGGTCGTCTTCAGCGCACATGGCGTGCCGAAATCGGTGCCTGCAGAGGCCGAGCGGCGGAACATGATGTATGTCGATGCGACCTGCCCGCTGGTGAGCAAGGTGCACCGGCAGGCCGAACGCCAGATCGAAAAGGGCCAGCACATCCTCTTCATCGGCCACGAGGGCCATCCCGAAGTCATCGGCACGATGGGCCAGGTGCCCGAAGGCCAGATCACGCTGGTCGAGACGGTCGAGGACGTCGCGAAACTTCCATTCACGCGCGACGACAAACTTTCTTTCCTGACTCAGACGACCCTGTCGGTCGATGACACGCGCGAACTGGTGGAAGCATTGCGGGAACGCTATCCGCAGATCGTCGGACCCAAGGCGGAAGACATTTGTTACGCCACCAGCAACCGGCAGGCGGCGGTCAAGAAGATCGCCCCGGCCAGCGATCTCGTGCTGGTCATCGGAGCCCCGAATTCCTCGAATTCCTTGCGGCTCGTTGAAGTGTCCGAAAGGCTCGGCACGGACGCGCGGTTGATCCAGCGTGCGGACGAGATCGACCCCAGCTGGCTGGAAGGTGTCGGCACGCTCGGCCTGACCGCAGGAGCCTCGGCTCCCGAGAAGCTGGTTCGCGAAGTCGTCGACCGGCTGTCCGAATGGCGCGCCGTGAGCGAAGAAACTATCATGGCCGCCGAAGAGAACATGATCTTCAAGCTGCCACGCCAGCTGACCGACTAGGTGGCCGTCTACACCCACCTCGGCGCAGAGGATCTGGCTGGGCTGATCGCGGCTTACGATGTCGGCGAGCTGGTCTCGGCCAAGGGGATCGCCGAGGGCGTGTCGAACTCGAACTGGCTGATCGAGACGACTGGCGCGGATGGCACCGGCGCTCGCTTCATCCTGACGATGTATGAATATCGCATCGATACCGCGCAGTTGCCCTTCTATCTCGGCCTGCTCGATCATCTTTCGGCCAAGGATTGCCCCGTTCCGCGCACCATCCACGACCGGACTGGCGCAGCCTATCGCAAGATCGGAGACAAGGCGGTGGCGCTGATCGAATTCCTGCCCGGCGTCTCGGTCGACCGCCCGACACCGGCGCAAGCCGAGGCGGTGGGAGCGGCTTTGGCGCGATTGCACGGTGCGGTCGGAGACTTCGACAAGTCGCTGACGCAGGCCATGGGCTTGGCAGAATGGCGGCGGTTATTGGAGGACTGTGGCAAGGAGGGGCTGGCGGGGATCGATCCTGCACTGCCCGACCTGGCCTTTTCGGAGCTGGACTACCTCGATGCCCATTGGCCCGAGGGGCTGCCGCGAGACGTCGTCCACTGCGACCTGTTTCCCGACAACGTCCTGATGTTGGACGACCGGGTCAGCGGCCTTATCGACTTCTATTTCGCAGCCGAGGATTTCCTCGCCTACGATCTCGCCGTGACCCATGCAGCCTGGTCCTTCGAAGACCGAGGCAAACGTTTCCGCCCGAAAATCAGCGATGCGCTGCTCGCAGGCTACGCGACCGGGCGGAGATTGTCGGACGCCGAGAGAGCGGTGCTTCCCGTGCTGGCGCGAGGGGCCTGCATGCGCTTTGTTTCGTCGCGCGCCTACGACTGGGTGAACACCCCCGCCGACGCGCTCGTGGTGCGCAAGGACCCGATGGATTTCGCCGCGCGACTGGATTTTTACCGCGAGCATGGCACAGCGCTCTTCGCATGAAGAAAGTCGAGATATTCACCGATGGCTCCTGCAAGGGCAATCCCGGCCCCGGCGGCTGGGGCGCGCTGCTGCGCATGGGTCGTCATGAGAAGGAACTGTCCGGCGGCGAGCCGGAGACGACCAACAATCGCATGGAAATGACCGCCGCGATCCGCGCGCTGTCCGCGCTGATCGAGCCGTGCGAGGTCGAGCTCTATACCGACAGCAAGTACCTGATCGATGGCATCACCAAATGGGTGCACGGCTGGAAGAAGCGCGGCTGGGTCAATGCCAGCAAGAAGCCGGTCCGCAATGCCGAGCTATGGCACGATCTGATCGAGCTTACCGCGCGTCACACCGTACACTGGCATTGGGTCAAGGGGCATAGCGGCCACCCGGAGAATGAACGGGTGGATCAGCTCGCCAGCGACGCGGCCGATGCCATCGCCGCTGGCGCAGCCTGACACAGCTTAACTGTTGTCCATCACCTCGGCACCGGGGCCGTTCTTCTTGATCGAATCGATCGCGTTCTGTGCGCTGGCCTTGGAGCTGTAGCCCTCTGTCGAGAACATCGTTTCCGAATTGTATTTGAAGCGCACGCGATACTCGCCTGCCTTGTCCTTATAGATTTCGAAATGATGAGCCATGGATCGCGTCTCCCTTTTTGCGATTGGATTCGGCACCGCGAACTTAACAAATGTTGACCGCCTGGCTACCCGAAGCGTGACGCCAGGTATGGCGACGGATCGATCCCTACTGTCAGATCGTCGCCGGATGCGCCGGTGAGCAATTGCGCCGCGAGGCGCGCAGCTGCGGGCGAGGTCTGGATTCCGAAGCCGCCCTGGCCCGCGAACCAGCCCAAGCCTTCGACATCGGGATCCCAACCGTAAACCGGTCGCCGGTCGGGCGCGAAGCTGCGCAATCCGGCCCATTTGCGCTCGACCGCTTCGACCTGCCAGTCCACCACGCTTTCGAACCGATCAATCGCCTGAGCAACGGCCAGCTCTTCGGGAGCGGCATCGCAAGGCTCGCTCGGTTCTTCGTCATGCGGGCTCAGCCAGACCCGGCCCGATTCGGGCTTGAAATAGAAACCACCACCGATGTCGAGCACGAGCGGGAGATCGGGCGCGACCTGCGGCGCGACCCGTAGCTGCACGACCGTGCGCCGCAGCGGCTGGATCCCGACCGGGCGCGCGCCTGCAAGTTGCGCGAACTCGTCCGCCCAAGCGCCGGCTGCGTTTATGATCGTCCCGGCAGTCCAGCTTTCGCCTGCTGCGCTGATCAACGTCCACTGGCCATCCCGGCGGGACGCGTCGACGATCCGGGCGCGACAGACAAGCTCGACGCTTCCGCGCTTCGCCTTTCCCAAATAGTGATGATGCAGCGCGCCAACGTCGATGTCGGCACAGGCAGGCTCCCAGATCGCGCGGGTCCAGTCCGGGCGCAGGCCGGGCAGCCGCTGTTCCAACGCTTGCCGGTCGAGCTGCTGTATCGTCACACCTGTCCCCTCGAAACGCTGTTCGAAGCGGTCGATGGCATGCGTATCGCTAGTGCGCCCGATATAGAGCGCACCGCGCTGCGTCAGAAAGCCGCCCTCGCGCAAATATCGTCCCGACGCGAGGGTGAGCGGGACGATGTCCGGCCCGCCATAGCATTCCTCCCAGAACGCAGCCGAGCGGCCGGTCGAATGGTATCCCGGCCGATCCTCCGCCTCGAGCAGCAAGACGGTCGCTCCGGTAGCGGAGAGTTCGGCGGCGAGGCTGGCCCCGGCGATCCCGGCGCCGACGATGGCGAAATCGAAAGTGTTCACGATGTTTGCGGTGCGACCCTGTCCAGAAATTCCTCGATCGCATTCATCGCGCGGTCCCGCACGTCATCGGTCTCGCGCAGAATCTCGTGATGTGCTTCCGGGCCGAATGCGATCAGTTCGCCCTTCGACAAGCGCTCGCTCGCCCGAACGGCGGCGGGATGGCTGACGAGCTTGTCGTTGGATGTCGACACTATCAGCACCGGAACCTCCACGGCTTCCATTGCGCCCGTCCGTTCCAGCACCCGGCTCGAGGCATAGGCCCGCTCGACCCAGCCCCAGCTGCCCGGTCCCATCACCAGTTCGGGCCGCTGCTCGCGCCACCACAGTTCGTCGGCATAGCGTTGGGCGTCGTGGCTTAGCAGGTCGCGCCGCCGCGCAGGAATTTCCCCCGGCTTCTCGCTCCATTTCCATGCAGGGCGCGTGGGTTTGCCCAGCAACGTCATCAATTTCGCGACTGCCTGCAGCATGGGCAGCGGAAGCGGCGGCCCCGCCATGCTGAGCATCGGCGCGCTCAGGACTACGGCATCCGGTTCGACAGCCTGCTCGACCAGGGCACGCATGACGAGATGCCCACCCATCGAGTGGCCTGCGAGGACATGGGGTCCGGGGGTTTCCGCTTCCCATGCGGTCCAGAGAGCCGCCAGATCGGCCACCCAGTCGCCGAAATCGTCGATATGTCCGGTGACGTCGTCGTCGCCCAACCGACCCGACCCGGCCTGACCGCGCCAGTCCGCTGCCGTCACGCGCCAGCCGGCCCGGTGCCATTCCTCCAGCGTCTCGAGATATTTTTCATAGAAGTCGCCGCGCCCGGGAAGGAACAGGATCGAACCGCGCGCGGGCTTTGCGCCCGGCCAGTCGATCCGGCGCAGGGCATGTCCATCGGGTGCAGTCCAGCGGGTCTCGCTGGCATCTGCAGGAATGGAGCGGCGGTCGATCGCCGGGGTCATGGCCGTATCCGAGATATGCGGGTCCTCGCTATGGTTACTGTTTGGTAAGTCATGATCTGTACCACCGGCACCGAAAGGACTTTCGGGGACATCATGGCCGGTATCGAAATCACCTACGTTTTGCTCGGCGGATTGGCAATCGCACTGCTCATTGCTGCGGTCACCGACCTCAAGAGCCGCACGATCGGCAACAAGCTCAATGCCGCAATCGCACTCGGCGCCCCGCTGTGGTGGTGGGCGAGCGGGCTGACGCTGTGGCCGGGTGTGGCATGGCAGATCGGCTTTGCCGCGCTGGTATTCGTAATTTGCACCGCAATCTTCGCTCTTCGCCAGATGGGCGGCGGCGACGTCAAGTTGCTGACCGTACTCGCGCTGTGGATTCCGCCGCTGCCGTTTCTCAAGCTGATCGTCATCATGGCCATCGTCGGCGGGGCGCTGACGATCGTTTTCGGCGCGGCGCACATCCTGCGTCGCAGCAAGGACCGCATCGCCATTCCTTACGGTCTGGCGATCGCCATCGCCGGTCTGTGGGTGCTCGGCACCGAGCAGTTGGGCCAGGTGCCTGCCGTTTCGGGAATGCTGTAAAAACCCGATCTTAACCAATTCGCCCGTAAGCGAAGAAACCATACCTGCCCGCACCAACATTTTCACGCGGGCCATACGAGGGGGCTAGATAGCCATGGACAGGAAGAAGCTGGTTCTGCTGGTAGGCGCACTGATCGTTGCGATCGGTACCGCACTGGTTGCTCGGAGCATGTTTGCAGGTGCCTCGGCACCGCAGGCAGAGGCCGCGCAGGTGGAAGCACAGGGACCCAAGGTTCTCGTCGCGCAGCGTGCGCTGCCGGTGGGCACGATCATCACCGCTGACGCAATCAACTTCCAGCTGTGGCCGGAAGAGCTGGTGCAGAACGCCTACTTCCTCGATGGCGAAGCGGATATGTCCAAGCTGCTGGGCACGGTGGTCCGCCACCCGATTACGGCAGGCGAACCGGTGACCCAGGGTGCGCTCGTCGCGCCGGGCGATCGCGGCTTCCTTGCTGCAGCCCTCGCCCCCGGCATGCGTGCTATCACCGTCCCGGTGTCGGCCCAATCGGGCGTGGCCGGCTTCGTCTTCCCGGGCGACCGGGTGGACATGGTCCTGACCCAGACGATCAAGGGCGACGAGGACACGGAAATGCGTGCTTCGGAAACCATACTTCGTAACCTTCGTGTTCTCGCCACCGACCAGTCGACCGTGTCCGAAAAGGCCGAAGACGGGTCCACCATCGTCAAGCCTTTCCGCGCCGTTACGCTGGAAGTGACGCCGGTAATCGCCGAAAAGATCGCTGTGGCGCAGACCATCGGTACGCTCAGCCTGTCGCTGCGTTCGCTTGCCGACAACCAGAGCGAGCTCGAGATGGCGCTGGCCAAGGGCGATGTGACCATCCCGGACGACGCTACGCCGGAAGAAGAAGAAAAGCTGCTGCGCGAAGCCATGGCCCGTCCCGACGATGCCAAGGGCACCTTTGTGACCGGCGGCGACGTCTCGCGCTTCCAGCGCCGCAGCGTCCGCCCGGTCGGATCGTCCAACAAGGGCGGCGGCGGCGGCACCGCGGACTTCAACCCGGCCGATCTCTTCGGCGGACGCGAAGTCAAGCATACCGGCCCGACCGTCAGCGTGACGCGCGGCAAGGACACCGAAGTCGTGCCGATCGGCAAGAACGGTTCGGTCACCACGCCCGCCATGCGCGAGGCCTCCGTCTTCGAGAAGATGATGGAGACCGCCATCAAGGCACAGGCGGGCACCGCTGGCCAAGGCATGCCGGCGCCGACCAATTCGGAGCCAGTTCGATGATCGGCCGCGATACCAAGACAGGAAGCCATTCAGGGGGCAATTCCATGAAACGTCGTCTCACTACCAAAGTGCTGCTCGCCAGCCTGGCGCTCGCGCCCTTGGCCAGCATCCCGGCCAATGTCGCCACCGCCCAGTCGGTCGCACGGCCCAGCTCGGAAATCGTACTGTCGATCGGTCGCGGTGAACTCGTGACCGTCCCGGGTGCCATGGCCAACGTGTTCGTCGCCGACGACAGTGTCGCCGATGTGCAGGTCAAGTCGACCCGCCAGCTTTATGTCTTCGGCAAAGCCGGCGGCGAGACCACGGTCTACGCCAGCAACTCGGCCGGCGACATCGTCTGGTCCGCCAACGTCCGCGTCGGTTCGAACATCTCGAGCATCGACCAGATGCTGGCGCTCGCCATGCCGGCCGCGAAGGTCAATGTCGCGACGATCGGCACGAACACCGTATTGCTGACGGGTACGGTCGGCGCGCCGGAAGATGCTGCCGAGGCCCAGCGCCTGGTCGAAGCCTTCCTCGGCGAAGAAGCCAACGTGATTAGTCGCCTCCGCACGGCAACACCTTTGCAGGTGAACTTGCAGGTAAAATTCGCCGAGGTCAGCCGCTCGCTGGTGCGCGACATCAAGGGCAACCTCACCACCCGCGACCAGTCCAACGGATTTGTATTCGGTGCACAGAGCAATAACGCGGGCAACATCGTCGGCAATCAGGCTACGGCAAATACGGTTCCGCTCGATCCCTGCGCAGTTTACCAGTTTGCCTGCACCAGCGAACCGCGCCCATACGACTATATCAACCAGCGCTTCGTTACTCCGCAGACCACGTTCGAAACCGTGCGTGGCAATGCGAACGGACTGCTCGCTCTTGGCGGCCGAGTTCTCGGGTTCGATCTTCTTGCAACGCTCAATCTGGGTGAGCAGATCGGCCTTGTTACAACGCTATCGGAACCGAACCTGACAGCCCTTTCGGGCGAAACGGCCGAGTTTCTTGCAGGTGGCGAGTTCCCGATCCCGCAGAGCCAGGGCCTCGGTACCGTCACCGTCGAGTACAAGAACTACGGTGTCAGCCTGACCTACACGCCGACCGTGCTGGCCAATGGCCGTATCTCGATGCGCGTGCGTCCGGAAGTGTCGGAACTTTCCAGCCGCGGTGCGGTGACGCTGAACGGGTTCACCGTTCCCGCCCTCACCACCCGCCGTGCGGAAACGACTATCGAGCTCGGCTCCGGCCAGAGCTTCATGATCGCGGGCCTGATGCAGAACAGCTCGCAGAACGCCCTGGAGAAGACCCCGGGCTTGGCGGAGCTGCCGATCCTCGGCAATCTGTTCCGCTCCAAGAGCTATCAGAAGGGCGAGACCGAGCTGGTCATCATCGTAACGCCGTATCTGGTGAAGCCGGTCAACGCGAGCGACATCGTGTTGCCGACCGATGGCTTCCGCGCTCCGGACGAGGTCGAAAGCATTCTCGGCTACATGGAAAACAACGGCGAGAGCGGCGCCAAGCGTCCGATGCCGACCATGCAGGAAACCACCGAGCCGGCCACGCCGGGTATCTCGCAGGCTCCAGCGAACGGCGCAGCAACCGCCAGCGCCGCACCGGTCCAGCCGCGCCGCGCCGAGGCCGATCCGGCCGCCAAGCCCGGCTTCAGCTTCGAGTGAGAAGGAACATAGCGATGCGTAACATCATGAACCGCAAGACGACCTCCGCCATGGCCCTCTCGCTCGCGCTCGGCCTGGGTGCCTGCGTCGGCGGGGTGCCGACCAACGATACGCTCTATTCGACCAAGCAAGCGGTCGTGGAGCGCACGCACTACACCTTCGACGTCCAGACCAATGGCGATAGCCTGCCGGTCAGTGAACAGCAGCGCCTGCTTGCCTGGTTCGACTCGATGGACCTGCGTTACGGCGACAAGATCGCGGTCGAAGATCCCGGTTATGGAGAAGGCGTGCGCGATAGCGTGGCGCAGCTGGCCGGCCGCTACGGCTTGCTGCTGACGGACGGTGCCCCGCCGACCGAGGGCTATATCTCGCCGGGCCAGGCGCGCGTCGTTATCTCGCGCACGCTCGCCAGTGTTCCGGGCTGCCCGGACTGGTCGGCCAAGAGCGACGCCAATTACAACAACGCCACCTATCCGAATTACGGCTGCGCCACCAATGCCAACATGGCTGCGATGGTCGCCAATCCGGAGGACCTCGTCACCGGCCAGGTGGGCACGGGCGAAACCGTTATCCTGAGCTCCAACAAAGCCATCGACAGCTATCGCAACCAGGAGCCGACCGGCGCTGGCGGCCTTGCTGAAGTCGGCACCACAGAGGACTGATCCATGAGCGCTTCACTCAAATCTGCCATGCCCGGCAACCGCGATGCCTTCGCTGCATTCCTGTGCGACGAAGCGGCGCTCGACGTGTTGCGCCCGGTGGTCATCGAACTCGGCTGGCAGCCCGAGAAATGCAACAAGGGCGGGCTTCGCAATGCGATCCAGGCCCTGTCGGTCTCGGCCAGTCCGAATATCCTGATGGTCGACCTGTCGGAAAGCGGCGACCCGCTCAACGACATCAACGCGCTGGCCGAGGTTTGCGAGCCCGGCACGGTGGTGATCGCGATCGGTCAGGTGAACGACGTGCGCCTTTATCGCGACCTGCTCGCGAGCGGGATACACGACTACCTCCTGAAGCCGCTCAGCGCGAGCGTGCTGCGCGATTCGCTCAATCAGGCACAGGCGGTCTTCGCGGCTCCTCGAATGAGCGACGAGGACAAGGCCAAGCGCCATATCTCGACCGCCGTCATCGGTACGCGTGGAGGCGTCGGGGCATCGACGCTCGCAACGTCGCTGGCCTGGAACTTTGCCGCCGAACGTAACCTCGCGACGGCCATGCTGGACCTCGACGTGCATTTCGGCACCGGTGCCTTGACGCTCGATCTCGAACCGGGGCGCGGACTGACCGACGCGATCGACAACCCCAGCCGCATCGACGGGCTGTTCATCGAACGCGCCATGATCCGTGCGAACGAGAATCTCGCAATCCTGTCGGCCGAGGCGCCGATCAACCAGCCGTTGATGACCGACGGATCGGCATTCATGCAGCTACAGGACGAATTCAAGCATGCGTTCGACATGACCGTGCTCGATATGCCGCGCAACATGATGATCAACTTCCCTCACCTTCTGAACGAGGTGAATATAGTGGTCCTCGCGGCGGAAATGTCGCTTGCCTCCGCACGCGATACGATCCGTATCCTGTCGTGGCTGAAGACCAACGCCCCGCACGCTACGCCGCTGATTGTGGCGAACAAGGTGCAGCCGGGCGCAGCCGAAATCAGCAAGGCCGACTTCGAAGCTTCCATCGAACGCAAGATCGACGTCATCATTCCGTACGACCAGAAGGCCGCGGCCAATGCGGCCAAGCTGGGCAAGACCTTCCTCGAGGCCAATAGCGGAGCGAAGGCTGCGGCGGCGATCAAGCAGGTCAGCCAGCAGGTCATCCGTCTGGGTCATGACGACGAGGACGAGGGCGAAACCGAAAGCGGCAAGAAGTCGCTGCTCGGAGGCCTCGACCTCAAGGGCCTGCTTTCGAAAAAGAAAGAGCCCGTGGCAGCTGCGGAAGCGGTCGAATAAGCGCGGTGCCCGCATCCGCCCCAGAGCGGACGGCGCGGCAACCGAACGAACGGATAGGGACGGAGTCAGCGAATGGATATCATTCAGGTCGTATTGCTAGCTGTCGGGGTGCTCGCCCTGCTGGTCATCGGCTATACGCTGATTGCCGGCCCCGATGCTGCCAAGGCCAGCCAGCGGCGTCTGCAGCAAGTCCGCTACCGGCATTCGGAAAGCACCGATGCCAAGGTGGAATCGCAGCTTAAGAAGGCGATTGCCTCGCGCCGGCCGAAGCGGCACGCGGCCGCCGGCTCGACGTCGCGCATCGATGCGCTCGCGATCCGGCTCGACCGGTCGGGCAAGAACTGGTCGCTGAGCCAGTATGCCTATGTCTCGATCGGCATCGGTCTGGCGATTGCGACCTTGCTGTTCCTGCGCTCCGGATCGCTGCCGCTATCCTTCGGCATCGGCGTGCTCGCCGGCGCGGGCCTTCCCCACTTTTTCGTTGGCCGGCAGATCAACAAACGTACCGCGCAATTCAATGCGAAGTTTCCGGACGCGATCGAACTGCTCGTGCGCGGTTTGCGCTCGGGTCTTCCGGTAACGGAAACGCTGGCAGTCGTATCGCAGGAAGTCCCTGGCCCGGTCGGCCAAGAATTCCGCGGTATCGTGGAGCGCATCAAGATCGGCAAGACCATGGAGGATTCGCTCCAGGACACCGCCGACCGCCTGGGTATCCCGGAGTTCAATTTCTTCTGCATCACGCTGGCGATCCAGCGCGAAACCGGCGGCAACCTCGCAGAGACGCTGTCGAACCTTTCCGATGTGCTGCGCAAGCGTTCGCAGATGAAGCTGAAGATCAAGGCGATGAGTTCGGAGTCGAAAGCATCGGCCTACATCGTCGGCTCGCTGCCCTTCATCGTCTTCTGCCTCGTCTACTGGATGAACCCCGAATATCTCTCCGGGTTCTTCACCGACGATCGCCTCATCGTCGCCGGCCTTGCCGGTCTCACATGGATGAGCATCGGAGGCTTCATCATGGCCAAGATGGTCAACTTCAAAATCTGAGCAGGGAAGAGACAGACCCATGGACCCCTCCACCGGCCCAACGCTTCTCGGTGTCGACGTCATGTTCGTCGGCTCGATCCTCGCCGGGATCGCAGCGCTCGCAGTATTGTTCGCAATCTACACGGCGGTCACGATCCGGGACCCGATGGCGAAGCGCGTCAAGGCGCTCGAAGGTCGTCGCGAGGAGCTGAAAAGCGGCCTTGTGACGTCCAGTGCGAAAAAGCGCCAGAGCCTGGTGCGCAAGACCGATACGACCGAGAAGATCAAGGACACGCTCGGTAGCATGAAGGTGCTGCAGCAGAGCCAGGTCGAAGCTGTTCAGCAGAAGCTGGCCCATGCGGGCTTCCGCAACAAGGAGCTGGCGGTGTACATCATCGCCGCGCGCATGATCCTGCCGGTCCTTCTCGGCGGGGCCGCCTTCACCTGCATCTTCCTGCTCGACATGTTCCCCGACTGGGGCGCGATCAAGCGTAACGGCGCGCTCGCGGCATCCGTCTTCGCCGGGTACAAGGGGCCGGAACTCTATATCGGCAACATCGCCAAGAAGCGCTCCGACGCAATCCGCAAGGGTCTGCCCGACGCACTCGACCTGCTGGTCATCTGCGCGGAAGCCGGTCTCACGGTCGATGCCGCCTTCAACCGCGTCGCCAGGGAATTGGGTCGTGCCTATCCGGAACTCGGAGACGAATTCACCCTGACCGCGATCGAGTTGTCGTTCCTGAACGAACGCCGCCAAGCCTTCAACAACCTCGCCTATCGCGTCGATCTCGATGCGGTGAAGGGCGTGGTCACGACCATGGTTCAGACCGAGAAGTACGGTACGCCGCTGGCTTCGGCATTGCGAGTGCTCTCCGCCGAATTCCGCAACGAGCGGATGATGCGGGCCGAGGAAAAGGCCGCGCGCCTCCCGGCGATCATGACCGTGCCGCTGATCCTTTTCATCCTGCCGGTGCTCTTCATCGTCATCCTGGGCCCTGCGGCCTGTTCAATCGGCGACGCGTTCAGCGGCGGGATCGGATAGCCCGAACCACGATATTTGGGACTAAGCGAAAGCCTGGCCGGCTCAGTCGGCCAGGCTTTCCGCGTCGAAGTCCCCGGCATTGTCGCGCACGCGGGCGAGCATGTCGCGCAGCGCCTCGCGCTCGTCGGGGCTCAGCACGTCGAACAGCTCTTCCTCGATCTTGCGCGCCAGCGGCATGATCCCGGCGTGTACAGCCCTGCCCTCCGCCGTCAGCTCCAGCATGTGCGAGCGGCCGTCCTTCGCATTGGGCGAGCGCTGCACGAGGCCGCGGTCCTCCAGCCGCTTGCAGGCGCGGTTGACCGGAACCTTGTCCATCAGGGTGAGCTGCGAGAGATCCCGCTGCGTCAGCGCGCCGCCATCGCCCAGCACCGCCATGATCCGCCACTCGGTCGTCTTGAGCGCGAACCGCTTGCGATACTGTTCGGCAATCCGGGTCGAGACCGCATTCGAGGCGATCGAGAGCTGGTAGGGCAGGAAGTCGGCAAGGCGCGGGGCGAGTTGATGCTTCGGCATCCCGCCATCCTTACCCCCCAACGCACTCAAGGCAACCCGGTTGCGCGGGTGACTATCTCGCCTGCAACTACTTGTATTGCGGTTCGTCCCACCACGGGTAGAAGTCCGGCATGTCGCTGCTCACCGTATCGGGATACTCCGGCGCGCGTTTCTCGAGGAAGCTGGCGATCCCTTCCTTCGCGTCGTTGCTGCGGCTGAGGCGATAGATCGCGCGGCTATCCACCCGGTGCGCGTCCATCGGGTGACCGCCCGCGCCATTGTGCCACAGCATCGCGCGCGTCATCGCGACCGATACGGCAGAGGTGTTGTCCGCGATCTCCCGCGCGAGGCCGACGGCCGCATCCATCAGGTCGCCCTGCGGATGGACCGAGCGCACGAGCCCGCGTTCCAGCGCCTCGCCCGCATCGATGAGGCGGCCAGTCATGCACCATTCCAGCGCGGTCTGCATGCCGACCAGCCGCGGCAGGAACCAGCTGCTCGCCGCCTCGGGCACGATCCCGCGCCGCGCGAAGACGAAGCCGAAGCGCGCATTGTCGCTGCACAGGCGGATGTCGAACGGCAACTGCATCGTCACGCCGACGCCCACCGCAACGCCGCTACAGGCACCGATTAGCGGCTTCTTCGACTGGAACAGCCGCAGCGTCAGCCGCCCGCCCCCGTCGCGCACGCGCTCGTCCGAGAGGTCCTCCACCGGGTTCGGATCGGAGAACACGTGCCCCCCGCTCCCGTCTGGATTCTTGGGGGGCGTCAGGTCCGCGCCGGCGCAGAAGGCCCGATCGCCGTGCCCCGTCACGATTACCGCCCGCACGCTGTCGTCTGCATCGGTCGTGTCGAGCGCATCGATGAACTCGTCCATCATCGTGCGGGTGAAGGCGTTCATCTTCTCCGGACGGTGGAGCGTGACGGTGGCGATGCCATCGGCGATATCGAGCTGGATCTGCGTGTAGGGCATATGTTGGTTTTCTCTCCTCTCAGTACCACGACATGGACCGCATGTTACACGGTCCATGCAAGAAAAAACCTGCCGACGTCGCATGGATTGTCTCTCGCAACACAGGTGCGAGCCAGAGGTCGAGCTGCTTCAGGCGTGGGACGAACGATCGTCATCACGCCCCGCATAATCGGCCCTTGCCAAGTAGGAAATCCCGCTCAGGGCGTGGCGCCGCCGTCGGGATTGAGGAAGCCTTCCATTTCCGGCACCGGCCGCGCAGCCGCCTCTTCCTCGGTCGTCGCCGTGCCGTTGGCCGCGATATCATCGAGCAGCCACTTCATCTCCGCGATTTCCTTGCGCTGCGCCTTGATGATCGAATTGGCGAGTTCCTGCACCCGCTTGTCCTCGATATGCGCGCGTTCGCTGGTGAGGATGGCGATCGAGTGGTGCGGGACCATCGCCGACATCCATTCGCTGTCGTCGATCGTCTGCTGGCTGCGGGCGAGCCACAGCGCCACGGCGAAGGTGAGCACCGACACACCAATGATGATCCAGTTCTTCGCCCTGTTCTTGTACATGCCCCCCATGAAGGCGAGCATGACCACAGCCATCACCGCGCCCATCACGAAGGTCATCCAGAACCGCGTCTCGCTCCACATGACATGGTCGAGCTGGTAGGTGTTGAGGTACATCAGGCCGAACATGATCGCGGTGGAGGTCCCCACCATCGCCATGAACCGCTTGTAATTGCCTTCGTGCTTGCCGTGTTCGTTTGTCATCGTCGGCCCCCTATCGGTATTTTTTCAGCGCTTCGTTTTCGCGAACAAATCGACCAGTTCGGAGAACTTCTGCCGCTGCTCGTCCTCGTCGCCCGAGGCGATGGCTCCGGCGACGCAATGCGCCGCGTGATTGCGCAGGATTTCGTCCTCCGCCCGCGCCAGGGCCGATTTGATCGCCTGGATCTGGTGCAGGATGTCGATGCAATAGCGGTCTTCCGCAACCATCTGCTGCACGCCGCGCACTTGCCCCTCGATCCGTTTCAGCCGGTTTCCGATTGCTTGTGTGTCACTCATGACCCTGTTCGCCCTTGAATACCCTAGGGGGGTATCTTAGACGGGGTTTCAGGAGATACAACTCGAGTGACCGCATTGCATACCGACCGCCGGAAATTCATGCTCGGCTCGACCGGCCTGCTGGCCAGCGGCCTCGCCATGCCCGCTTGGGCGCGGGGCGAGAGCCTGTCCCACGCGCGGCAGGGTTTCGGAGAAGTTTCGGGCGAACGCATCGCCCTTTCGGTGGACCGGCATCATTTCGGTGTCGGCGCTCGCAGTGGCCATGCCATCGCGGTCAACGGCACGGTGCCCGGTCCTCTGGTGCGCCTGCGCGAAGGGCAGAATGTCCGCATCGAAGTGACGAACAATCTGGCGGAAGATACCTCGATCCACTGGCACGGGCTGCTGCTGCCGTTCCAGTTCGACGGGGTGCCGGGCGTAAGCTTCCCCGGCATCAAACCTAGCGAGACCTTCACCTACGAATTCCCGATCCGGCAGAGCGGCACCTATTGGTGGCACAGCCATTCGGGCTTGCAGGAGCAGGAGGGCCATTACGGCCCCATCGTCATCGAGAGCGCCGAACCCGATCCGCGCTACGACCGCGACTATGTCGTGCTGCTGAGCGAGTTCAGCCCGCGCCACCCGCACGAGATTGCGCGCATGCTCAAGGTCGGCGAGCATTACTTCAACTACCAGATGCAGACCGCCAGCGAAGGCGATATGCCGCTGGACGAGCGGCTGATGTGGGGCGGGATGCGGATGAACCCGCGCGACATTTCGGATGTCACTGGCGCGACCTACACCTTCCTCGTCAACGGGCACGGGCCGATGGACGGGCTCGAATATCTGTTCGCGCCGGGCGAGCGGGTGCGACTGCGGATCATCAACGGCTCCGCCATGACCTTCTTCAATATCCGCATTCCCGGCGTGCCGATGACGGTGATCGCAGCCGACGGGATGGATGTCGCGCCGGTCGAAGTGGACGAGTTCCAGATCGGCGTGGCGGAGACCTATGACGTGATCGTCAGGCCGCCCGCGGGCAGCCACGCGCTTGTCGCCGAAGCGATGGACCGCAGCGGCATGGGGCTGGCTTCGCTCACCTCGCACAAGGGCCATCGCGCCACCCCGCCCCCGCTGCGCGAGCCGGTGACGCTGACGATGGCGGACATGGGCATGGGTTCAATGGACGGCGCACACGGCGGCGCGATGAACCACGATGCGCATGGTGGTCACGGCGGGATGGACCATTCGGGCATGAACCATGGCGGCGGCGAAGCAAGCCCTGCGATGGATCATGGCGCGATGGATCACGGATCGATGGACCATTCGATGCGCGATACCTCGAAACTGCCGCCCGACGTGAAGGTCGGCCCCGGGATCGACATGGTCGCGCCCATGCCGATGGACCGGATGGACTTCCCCGGCCTCGGCCTCGACACGGTCGATCACCGCGTGCTGCGCTATACCGACCTGAAGGCCGCGCGGCCGAACCCGCATCGCATGCCGACCCGCCAGCTGACCATCCACCTGACCGGGAACATGGAACGCTACATGTGGAGCTTCGACGGCGAGAAATTCTCCGCCGTCACCGACGATCCGATCCGCTTCGCCTATGACGAGCGCGTGCGCGTGAAACTGGTCAACGACACGATGATGGCGCACCCGATCCACCTGCACGGCCATTTCTTCGAACTGGTCAATGGTGCAGGGATGATGGACCAGCCGCTGAAGCACACGGTGGTGGTCCAGCCGGGCAGCACCGCCACCTTCGACGTAACCGCGAACGAGCCGGGCGACTGGGCCTTCCACTGCCACCTGCTCTACCACATGCATGCCGGCATGATGCAGACGGTGACCGTGCGTCCGTTCCCGGCGGCGGAGGACGAAGCATGAGAGCGCAACTAGGCCTCGGCGCTGCGCTGACGTTGGCGGCGGCTCCACTGGCCGCGCAGGATCATTCCGGCCATGCCATGCCCGATCACTCCGCGCACCAGCAGCAGCCGGAAAAGGAACCGGCGGCGGAGGACCATTCGCAGCACGGGCAGGCACCCGCGCCTTTCGTCCTCCCCGACATGACCGGCGCGCCCAAAATGGACCATTCGACCATGGACCATTCCGCGCATCAGGTCGGCGATTTGCCGGAAGGCCCGCCTCCGCCCGAAGCTTTCGAGGGACCGCAACATGCGGCGGACGCGATCTACGGCCCCGCTGTCATGGCCGAGGCCCGCGCGACCAATCACGCGACGCATGGCGATATGACAACCGGCACGCTGATGGCCGAGCGGCTCGAAGCGCGCATCGGCGAGGGCGAGGACGGCTATCTCTGGGATCTGCAAGGCTGGTACGGCGGCGACATCGACAAGCTCGTGATCAAGTCCGAAGGCGAAGGCGAGTTCGGCGGGGCAGTCGAGGATGCCGAAGTGCAAGCGCTTTGGGGCCATGCCATCGGCCCGTTCTTCGACCTGCAGGCGGGTGTGCGGCTGGACGTCGAACCGGAAACGCGCAGCCACCTCGTGCTCGGCGTCCAGGGCCTCGCGCCCTACATGTGGCATGTCGATGCCGCAGCCTTCCTCTCCGATCGCGGCGACCTGACCGCGCGGATCGAGGGCGAATACGACCAGAAGCTGACCCAGCGCCTGATCCTCCAGCCGCGCGCCGAGATGGAGCTGGCCGCGCAGGACATTGCCGAGCGCGAGATCGGCGCGGGCCTTACCAAGTTCGAGACCGGCCTGCGCCTGCGCTACGAAATCGCCCGCGAGTTCGCGCCTTACGTCGGCGTGGGATACGAGACCAAGCTCGGCGAGACGCGCTCCATGGCAAAGGCCGCCGGGGACGACCCCGACGGCCTCAAACTGTTGCTCGGTCTGCGCGCCTGGTTCTGACGCGCCGCGCACTTTCTCCTCGGAACGGCCATGCCTGCCGCCGGTTCGGACCACAACCAAGGAGAAAATCGATGAAAATTCTCGTAGCCGGTTCGACCGGCAATACCGGCACCCGTCTCGTGAAGGAACTGTGCGACCGCGGGCATGACGTCATCGCGCTCGTGCGTGCCTCGTCCGATACGGGCGCACTCCCCGATACCGTGACATTGCGGCAGGGCGATCTTACCGCTCTGGACGACGATGTCGCACAGGGCTGCGAAGTCGTCGTCTTCGCAGCCGGTTCGGGCGGCGACACTAGCTCCGAGATGACCGACAAGGTCGACCGCGACGGCGCGATCCGGCTGATCGACATCGCACAAGCCAGCGATGTCCGCCGCTTCGTCATGCTGAGTTCGGTCGGCGCCGACGATCCGGACCCCGATAGCGAACTTGCCCACTACCTCGAGGCCAAGCACGCTGCCGACGAGCACCTGAAGCAGAGCAGCCTCGAATACGCCATTCTTCGACCCGTCTCGCTCACCGATGACGGTCCGACGGGTTCGGTCCGGTTGGGCGACGACGTCGATCCCACAGGCAAAGCCGCGCGCGGCGATGTGGCGAAACTGCTTGCCGACGCAGCCGAGCAGGACGAATGGGCGGGCTCGATCCAATTGATGGAAACCGCATACTGAAACGAAAAACGCCCCCGGTTCGGCGGTGCGAACCGGCGGCGAATATCTTTACCTGCGAAATGACGCCTAGCGCGGGGCCATGCGGATCGCACCGTCGAGGCGCACGTCCTCGCCGTTGAAATAGCCGGTCTCGATCATGCACATGGCGAGATTGGCGTATTCTTCCGCATTGCCGAGGCGCTTGGGGAACGGCACGCTGGCGGCCAGCGCATCCTTCACCTGCGGCGGGGCGGCGTTCATCAACGGGGTGTTGAAGATGCCCGGCAAGATGGTGTTCACGCGGATGCCTTCGCGCATCAGGTCGCGCGCGATGGGGAGCGTCATGCCGACCACGCCGCCCTTCGATGCCGAATAGGCCGCCTGGCCCATCTGGCCGTCCTCGGCAGCGACCGAAGCGGTGTTGACGATCGCGCCGCGATCGCCCTCGTCGCTCAAGGGGTCGAGGCTCATCATGCCGGCTGCCGATTTGGCGATGCAGCGGAAGGTGCCGATGAGGTTCACCTGGATGACGAAGTCGAAAGCGCTGATCGGGAAATGCTTGATCTCGCCCGACTGCTTGTCGCGGCTGGCGGTCTTGATCGCATTGCCGATGCCGGCGCAATTGACCAGGATCCGCTCCTGCCCGTGCGCCTCGCGTGCCTTGGCGAATCCGGCGTCGACATCCTCGTCGCTGGTGACGTTGACCTTGCAGAAGACGCCGCCGATGTCCTTGGCGACTGCCTCGCCCTTTTCCTCGTTCATGTCGAAAATGGCGACCTTGGCGCCCTTGGCTGCGAGCGCGCGCGCGGTGGCTTCACCGAGGCCCGATGCGCCGCCGGTGACGACGGCGGGGGTGTTGGCTGATACTTCCATGAAAAATGTCCTCTCAATTCGTCATCCCAGCGAAAGCTGGGATCGGGTTCGGATAGGTAAGACTTCGCTGCACGCGATCCCAGCTTCGCTGGGATGACGCAAGCCGTCAAAGCGCCTCGACAATCGTGACGTTGGCGACGCCGCCGCCTTCGCACATCGTCTGGAGGCCGTATTTCTTGCCGCGCGCCTTCAGCGCATGGACCAGCGTCGCCATCAGCTTGGTGCCCGACGCGCCGAGCGGGTGGCCGAGCGCAATGGCGCCGCCGTTGACGTTGAGCTTCTCGGGGTCCGCCCCGGTATGCTTCAGCCAGGCGAGCGGCACGGGGGCGAAGGCTTCGTTCACCTCGTAGAGATCGATATCGCCGATGCTCATGCCTGCACGCTCCAGCGCGCGGTCGGTGGCGAACAGCGGCTCTTCCAGCATGATCACCGGATCGCCCGCCGTTACGGTCAGATTGTGGATGCGCGCCATCGGCGTGAGGCCGTATTCCTTCAGGGCCTTCTCCGACACGACCAGCACCGCGCTCGACCCGTCGCAGATCTGGCTGCTGGTGGCGGCGGTGATCTTGCCCTCGGGGCTCAGCAGCTTGACGCCGGCGATCCCTTCGAGCGTGGCGTCGAAGCGGATGCCTTCGTCGACCGTGTGGCATTCCTCGCCCTCGGGCGTCTCGATCTCCACCCCGACGATCTCGTTTTCGAACGCGCCGGACTTCGTGGCCTCGATCGCCTTCTCGTGGCTGTGCAGCGCAAACCGGTCGAGGTCGTCCTTGGAGAAGCCGTGCTTCTGCGCGATCATTTCCGCACCCATGAACTGGCTCCACTGGATGCCGGGGTACTTCTCTTCGAGGCCGGGCGACTTGTAGTTGCCGAGGCCCTCTTTCATGTGGAACATCGCGGTCGAGCCCATCGGCACGCGGCTCATGCTTTCCACACCGCTCGCGATCACGACGTCCTGCGTACCGCTCATCACCGCCTGCGCGGCAAACTGGATCGCCTGCTGGCTGGAGCCGCACTGGCGGTCGATCGTGACGGCTGGGACGCCCTCGCCCAGGTGCTTGGCGGCAAGCACGGCGTTCCGCCCGACCTGCATCGCCTGTTCGCCCCCCTGGCTGACGCAGCCCATTACCACATCGTCGACGGCTTTCGCTTCGAGTCCACTACGCTCCATGATCGCATCGAGCGAGGTAGCGGCGAGATCGACCGGGTGGACCCCGGCGAGCCGGCCCCCGCGGCGGCCACCGGCAGTGCGGACGGCTTCGACGATATAGGCTTCGGGCATGACAGGCTCCTCGTTGACTGGGTCGGATTGGGTTTCGTTTCGCCACTCGCCTATGTGCGCCTTACGTTAAGGTCAAGCGGCACGCGGCAACGCCTAAAAAATGTCGCCTGCATACGTAGGCGCAATCGGATCGCTAGGCAGCATCCAGCATGTGTGGGATTCGCGCAACACACGTTCAGACATTACGGAAAACTGCCAGATTTGCTTTGCAATGTAACTATCCCGCGATGCAAACACCACATTCCGCCGATGGGCCTGTCGTTCGGAATACCGGTGCAGGCAGTCCATCCATGGGGGTTCTTACACGCGCATCGACTGATCGATGCGCGTAACGGAAGAAGGACACAATCGAGTGAAACTCCAGACATATTTCAAAGCCAGCGCGGCTCCCGCCGCTCTCGGCCTTGCGCTGATTGCGCAGCCGGCGATGGCCCAGGTTTCGGAAGAAACGCCTGAAGCAGAGGCAGCAACGGCCCCGGCCGGACAGGCGATCGTCGTCACCGGCTCGCGCATTGCAGACCCCAACATCGAGAGCGCAAGCCCGGTTGCGGTCGTGACCGCCGAAGAATTGACGCTGCAGCAGGCCAACACGGTCGAAGAATCGCTGCGTCAGATTCCGGGTATCGTCCCGAGCGTCGGCTCCAACGTCAACAACGGCAACGGCGGTTCGACCTACATCAACCTTCGTGGCCTCGGCGCCAACCGCAACCTCGTGCTGTTGAACGGCACGCGCGTGGTTCCTCAGGGCCTCAACGGCCTTACCAACATCGACGTGATCCCGGTTGCCCTGCTCGAGCGGATGGACGTGCTGACCGGCGGCGCCGGCGCAGCTTACGGTGCCGATGCCATTTCCGGCGTCGTCAACTTCGTCACCAAGCAGGACTTCTCGGGCGCAGAGCTCGCCGCGACCAACGCGATCACCGAAGAAGGCGACGGTTACACGTTCCGTGCAGACCTCACGGTCGGTGGCAACTTCGCCGACGGCCGCGGCAATGCGGTGTTCTCGGTCGGCTACACCGATCGCGAAGCCGTCTTCCAGGGCGACCGCGAATACGGCCGCGAGAACATTTCGTCGTTCAGCGGGCTTCCCGGCGGTTCGTCGACCGCAGTGCCGTCCGTCATCACCGTTCCCGGCACGACCAGCGGAACGCTGCAGGTCGACGGTGATTCGCTGCGTCCGTTCTACGCACCGTTCAACTTCAACCCGTTCAACGTCTACCAGACTCCGCTGGAACAGTACCGCATGTTCGGTTCCGGCCGCTTCGAAATCACCGACGCGATCGAAGTCTTTGCCGAAGGTATGTTCGTTCAGAACACGACCTCGACGATCATCGCTCCGTCGGGCACCTTCCGCAACGTTCTCGAAACCCCCCTCTCCAACCCGTTCCTGACGGCCGGCATCCGCAATCAGATTTGCGGACTCGACACCGATGGGGACGCGGCCGGTGTACAGGCCCTCTTCGGCCAGGCGGAATGTGATGCCGCTGCACTGGCGACCGATCCGAACGATCCGAACTATCGTACGGTCGGCATCGACTATGGTCGTCGCTTCGTGGAATTCGGGCCGCGTCTGAACGAGTACCGGACCCGCCTTTTCCAGGTCAAGGCCGGTGCGCGCGGCGCCCTGACCAACAATCTGGACTGGGAAATCTTCGGTGCATACGGCGAGAGCGAAAACGTCTCGCGCCAGTCGGGCAACGGTACGTTCACCCGGCTTCAGCAGTCCGTGCTCTCGACGAACCCGGACACCTGCCTCGACACCTCGAACGACTGTGTGCCGATCAACCTGTTCGGTCCGCTCGGTAGCCTGACCCCCGAAGTTCAGGATTTCCTCGACGTCGGTAACTCCGGCACCGAAGGCGCAGAGCTCAGCCAGATCCAAGCCTTCATTTCGGGCGATCTCGGCTTCGGTATCGCTGCTGATCCGATCAGCATTGCGGCCGGTGTCGAATATCGCGACTACTACGCCTTCAGCCGTTCGGACCTGCTTTCGCAGACGCCCGGCGAGGTGCTCGGCAACGGTGCAGCATCGCCCGACGCCGATGGTAGCTACGACGTGAAGGAAGCCTTCGGCGAACTCATCGTTCCGCTGGTGGTGGATTCTCCGATCGGCGAGGAACTGACGCTCGAACTGGCGGGCCGTGTGTCCGACTATT
Organism: Qipengyuania sp. 902; assembly: GCF_051195295.1. Classification (NCBI taxonomy): domain Bacteria; kingdom Pseudomonadati; phylum Pseudomonadota; class Alphaproteobacteria; order Sphingomonadales; family Erythrobacteraceae; genus Qipengyuania; species Qipengyuania sp. 902. The sequence goes on from NZ_JBNJLJ010000003.1 coordinate 413,798, forward strand.
CGACGACCGGCACCGAATACACCTGGAAGATCGGCGGTACCTATACCCCGGTTTACGGTGTGCAGTATCGCGGTGGTTTCCAGAAGGTGACGCGCGCTCCGAACATCGCCGAACTGTTCGCAGTTCCGACGACGGGCCTCGACAACTTCAGCAACGACCCGTGCGCGGGCGCAGCCCCGACCAACGACGCGAACCTGCGTGCCGTCTGTCTTGCACAGGGCGCCCCGGCTTCTTCGATCGGCAATATCATCGTCGATCCGGCCGGCCAGGTTAACGTCACTTCGGGCGGCAACCCCAACCTCGACGCCGAGAACGCGGAAACGTGGACTGTCGGTGCCGTGATCCAGCCGGGCTTCCTGCGTAACTTCACGCTGACGTTCGACTACTACAACATCACGCTCACCGACGCGATCACCACTCCGACGATCGATGACGTGTTCAGTGCCTGCTTCAACGGCACGCCTTCGGCGACCAATCCGGCATGTACCGCAATCCGTCGTAACCCGGCGACCGGTAACCTGTTCGGCAGCGTCGCGACCACGCCGGGTCTGCCGTTGGTCCTGACCAACCAGGGCCGCGTGTTCACGGACGGCATCGACCTGACCATGAACTTCAACACGGACCTGGGCTTCGGAGGACTCGACCTGAGCTTCTTCGGTAACTGGACGAACCGTTCGACGTTCAAGGCGAACCAGAACGATCCGAACAGCCTCAATCGCGATTGCGTAGGCTACTACAGCATCAACTGCCCTTCGATTCAGCCGGAGTTCTCCTTCACGCAGCGTACCACGCTGAGTGTCGGCGATGCCGATCTGTCTCTGCGGTGGCGCTTCATCGATGCCGTCGAAGTGGAGCCGGAATTCGCAGGTGACTTCCTCGAGGAATTCACCACGATCGGTGCTGAACACTACTTCGATCTGACCGCCAACTTCAACGTTACGGACAACTTCGGCTTCACCGCCGCAGTCATCAACCTGTTCGACAACGAACCGAAGGTGGTCGGCAGCAACATCGGTTCGACCGCATATAACAGCGGCAACATCTACCCCTCGACGTACGACCCGCTCGGCCGTCGTTACTCGGTAACCGCGCGTATGACCTTCTGATCTTCGAAGGTAATCGACCAAGGAAAGGGGCGGCGGTTGCCGCCCCTTTTTTTATAAGCTATCATTCCTGGGACTTATGCATTCGCTCCATAACATTGCGATTTGATCGCTGAAGGACTTCATCATGAAAGCAGCCACCGTCGTCATCGCCCTGAGCCTATGCGCTCTCACGACGCCCGTGCACAGCATGCAGTCAAATTCGAAGCAGGCCACGTCGGCTGAAACTCGCACGACCGATAGTGAGAAGCGGGACGCAGGCGATGATGCGAAAATTTGCAAATCCTTCAAGGTGACCGGCTCGAGGGCGAAGAAGGAGCGGCTGTGCAAGACACGTGAGGAATGGATCGCCTTCTACAGCGAGACTCGCGATGAAGCGGGACGGCTCGCCAATCGCGAGGGCGTCTGCAGCGACGCGAGCATCTGCGGCGGAAACTGATCAACCGGCGGGCCATTCAGCCAGATTGGCCTTCTACCTGAATGAAATCGAGCCACGCCCCGAGTTTCTGCGGGTTCGCTAGGGTGTGCCGGATGTCTGCAGCGCCTCTGTGGACCGAAAGATCTGACGATCTCGCAAAACTGTTGCAAATTGGTGACCCTTCGATCCCGATCTGCCCATCTCCAAGCCTTTTCGCCTAGGCATTGCTTGCGTCCGCCCCAAACGCTTGCTTTTATCGCCCCATCAGCCGGACAACCCCGGCTTGAGTAGGGGACTGACAATCATGAAGAAGACCTTTTCCACCCTGGGTGGACGGGCCGCGCTGTTTACCGGTGCCGGTCTCGCCGCCCTTGCGCTGGCCACTCCGGCCTACGCGCAGGACGTCGACACGTCCGAGCAGGATGCGTCCGACACGGCCGACGAAGGCCCGGACGCCGTTGTCGACACTGCGCCTGCAAACGCCATCATCGTTTCGGGTTCGCGTATTGCGCGTCCGAACCTCGAATCGCCGGTTCCGGTCACCAGCGTTACCGCCGAAGACCTGACCAACCAGGGCGACATCTCGCTCGGCGACGCGCTGAACGATCTTCCGTCGCTGCGCACCACCTTCAGCCAGGGCAACTCGACCCGCTTCATCGGTACGGCCGGTCTCAACCTGCTCGACCTTCGCGGCCTCGGCACCAGCCGTACGCTGGTCCTCGTCAACGGCAAGCGTCACATCACGGCACTGCCGGGCGACTTCATCGTCGACGTCAACACGATCCCGGTCGACCTGCTCGAGCGCGTCGATGTGGTGACCGGCGGTAACTCCGCCGTTTACGGTTCGGACGCTGTTGCCGGCGTGGTGAACTTCATCCTCAAGCGCGACTTCGAAGGTTTCGCCGTTCGCGGCCAGGCCGGTATTTCGGAAGAAGGCGACCGTGCAACCCGCTTTATCTCCGCAACCTACGGCAAGAACTTTGCCGACGGTCGCGGCAACATCGCGGTTTCCGGCGAGTACGCCAAGTCGGACCCGCTGTACTTCCGTCAGCGCGACGATCTGACCGGCGCCTACAGCGGTCGCTGCCAGTACAACGTCGTCAGCGACGACCAGAGCGACGAAGGTCCCTTCGGCAGCGACGGCATCACCGACCTCGAACCCATCTGCGGCGTTCGCAACGGTTCGATCTCCGACGGTGGTACGCTCGGCGGCCTCGGCGGCGGCGTATATCTTCGCTTTGCGCCGAACGGCGACCTGTTCGTCGATACGCCTGACGATCCGCTTCCGTTCTCGGGCAACGTCGTCGGTGGTGGCGGCTCCACTCTGCGCAATACCGGCCAGCTGGCTGCAGGTCTCGAGCGCTACACGGCGAACATCCTTGCCCGTTTCGATGTCACCGACGCTTTCCGTCCGTTCGTCGAAGCGAAGTATGTTCGCCTCGAAGCCATCCAGGAAGGCCAGCCGAGCTTCTTCGTCGGCGGCCCGACTTATGTCGGCGGCAACCCGCTGTTCTGCGACAACGCCTTCCTGAACGATCAGGCGCTCGGCACGCTTCAGAGCTACGGCCTTTGTTCTGCCGGACGGACCAACACGCAGACCGTTCCGCTGTCGCGTTTCAACATCGACTTCGGTGGTCGTGGCGAACTGCAGACCCGTGAGACCTATCGCATCGTCGGCGGTATCGAAGGCACGTTCAACGACGACTGGAACTACGAGCTTTCGGCAAACTATGGTCGTCTCGAAACCGATCTGCGTTCGCTGAACAACCTCGTCCTGTTTGATCTCGACGGGAATCCGGCAGGCTTCAACCTGGCTGCCGATGCCGTCCTGAACGGAGCCGGTAACCCGGTTTGCCGTATCAATGCGGATTCCGATCCGAGCAATGACGATCCGAACTGTGTGCCGATCAACCTGTTCGGCTTCGGTGCTCCGAGCCAGGCAGCTCTGGACTACGTCAACACGACCGGTCGCCGCGAAGGCAATGCCGAACAGTTCGTGGTTCTGGCCTCGCTGGCCGGCGACCTGTCGGGTCTGTTCGAACTTCCGGGTGGCCCGATCGCATTCGCAATCGGCGGCGAGTACCGTGAAGAGCGTGCTTACGAGGCATTCGACGAACTTACCGCAAGCGGCGGCACGTTCCTGAACGCCATCCAGCCGTTCGATCCGCCGGCCCTGAAGGTCAAAGAAGCTTTCGGCGAACTTCGCGTTCCGCTGCTGGCGGACCTGCCCTTCGCCGAAGAGCTGACCCTCAACGGTGCAGCGCGTGTTTCGGACTACAACACCGCAACCGGCACGACCTTCTCGTGGAACGTGAACGGCATCTATGCACCGATCCCGGATATCCGCTTCCGTGCAGGTTACGCCGTTTCGGTTCGTGCGCCGACGTTGAGCGATCTCTACTCGCCGCAATCGCAGAACTTCGCCTTCCTGGCGGACCCCTGCGACCGCGATACGGGTGCGATCAACAACAACCCGAACCGTGCAGCAAACTGTGCCGCTGCGGGCGTTCCGACCACGGTCAATGCTGCAATTGCAGCGGCCTGTGCGGGTAGCTCGTTCCCGGTTGCAGTCGGCGATCAATTCACCAACTGCCTTGCGCGTACGGCATCGACCGGCTTTACCTCCGGCGGTAACCCGAACCTGACCGAAGAGAAGGGCAAGTCCCTTACCCTCGGCGTGGTTCTCGAGCCGCGCTTCCTGCCCGGCTTCAGCGTAACGGTCGATTACTACAACATCGAGATCGAAGATCAGATCGCCGTTCTCGGTGCTCAGACGATCCTCAACAACTGTTACGATTCGCCGACGGGTATCGATAACCCCTTCTGTACGACGGTTAGCCGCGATGCGACCACCGGCCTCTTCGTCGAGCCGGCCGTGCTTTCGGGTGGCATCAACTTCGCTTCGCGCGAAACGGAAGGCATCGACATCGACGTGCGGTACAACCGGACCTTCGACAATGGTAACCGTTTGAGCGTGCGAGCAATCGCAACGCACCTGCTCAAGCTGAACTTCTTCGAAGATCCGACTTCGCCGATCAATCCGAACCGTATCAAGAGCGAACTGGGCGATCCCGACTGGGCCGCCTCGCTCAATACGACCTACGATTTCGGTGATGTCGCCCTGACGTGGTCGGCGCGTTACATCGGTCCGATGTACAAGAGCGCGTACGAGAACCAGAACCCGTATCAGGGTCTGTGCCCGACGTCGGGTGTGGTCGGTTCCTCGGGCGGCACCTGTACGCCGGGCGAACTCGTCACCCTCGATCCGGCCAATGCGGACCAGTATGCAGATCCGACCTTCTCGGATAAGATCTACAACAACTTCCGCATCACCTGGGATGTGCAGGAAGAGTTCAGCTTCTACCTCGGCGTGGACAACGCGTTCGACGTGAAGCCGCCCTTCGGCCAGCTCGGCATCGCCGGCGGTGAACCGTACGACAACTTCGGTCGTTACTGGTACGCCGGTTTCAACATCGAGCTGTAAGTTCGAACGAAGGGCGACCTTCGGATGAAAGAAAGGGCCCCGGGAAACCGGGGCCCTTTTTCGTTTGACGACTATTTGCGGTGGCGGACCTGACCGCCTCCTGGTCTCAACTCACGACCATCTCCAGGGCGCCGTCGCCCTCGTCGACCGCCACGGTGGCACCGTCCGGCACCTCGCCGCGCAGGATCTTGTCCGCCAGCGGGTCCTGCAAATAGCGCTGCACCGCGCGCTTCAGCGGCCTTGCGCCATAGACCGGGTCGTAGCCCACCCGGCCGAGCCACTTCTTCGCGCCCTCGGTCAGGTCGATCGTGATCTTGCGATCCTTCAGCAGCTTCTGCACCCGCGAGACCTGGATCTCGACGATCGGGGCCATGTGCTCCTGCGCCAGGCGGTGGAACAGGATGATCTCGTCCAGCCGGTTGAGGAACTCGGGGCGGAAGTGGCCGCGCACCACATCCATCACCTGCGGCTCGACATCCTCGACCTTCTGCTCGTCGGTCATCTGCGCCAGATATTGGCTGCCGAGGTTCGAAGTCAGGATGATCAGCGTATTGGTGAAGTCCACCACGCGGCCCTGCCCGTCGGTCAGACGCCCGTCGTCGAGCACCTGCAGCAGCACGTTGAACACGTCGCCATGCGCTTTCTCGACCTCGTCGAACAACACGACCTGATAAGGCCTGCGCCGCACCGCCTCGGTCAGCACGCCGCCTTCCTCGTAACCGACATAGCCCGGAGGCGCGCCGATCAGACGGGCGACCGCGTGCTTCTCCATGAACTCGCTCATGTCGATGCGGACCATCGCCTGGTCGTCGTCGAACAGGAAGCCCGCGAGCGCCTTGGTCAGCTCGGTCTTGCCGACACCCGTAGGCCCGAGGAACAGGAAGCTGCCGAGCGGCCGGTTCGGGTCTTGAAGCCCGGCGCGGGCGCGGCGCACGGCCTTGGACACGGCGTCGATCGCCTGGCTCTGCCCGATCACACGCTTGGCGAGGATATTCTCCATGTCGAGCAGCTTTTCGCGCTCGCCCGCCATCATCCGGTCGACCGGGATGCCCGTCCAGCGGCTGACGACGCCGGCGATATCATCTTCGGTGACCTCTTCCTTGAGCAGCGCGTTCTCGGTCTGGCCGCTGGCTTCCGCGAGCTGCTTTTCGAGCTGCGGGATCTTGCCGTATTGCAGCTCGCCCGCCTTGGCGAGGTCGCCTGCCCGTTGCGCCTGCTCCATTTCGATGCGCGCCTGATCGAGCTCTTCCTTGACCCGCGCCTCGGCATGGATCTTGTCGCGCTCGTTCTGCCAGCGCGTGGTCAGTTCGGAGGACTGCTGTTCGAGTTCGGACAGCTCCTTGCGCAGAGCTTCGAGGCGATCCTTCGAGGCGGAATCGCTCTCCTTCTGCAGGGCCTGCTCCTCGATCCGCAGCTGGATGATGCGGCGGTCGAGCCCCTCGATCTCCTCGGGCTTGCTCTCCACCTCCATGCGGATGCGCGACGCCGCTTCGTCCATCAGGTCGATGGCCTTGTCGGGCAGGAAGCGGTTCTGGATGTAGCGATTGCTGAGCTGCGCCGCCGCGACGATCGCGCCATCGGTGATGCGCACACCGTGGTGCAGCTCGTACTTGTCCTTGATGCCGCGCAGGATGCTGATCGTGTCCTCGACGCTCGGCTCATCGATATAGACGGGCTGGAAGCGCCGCTGGAGCGCGGGGTCCTTCTCGACATACTTCTGGTATTCGTCGAGCGTGGTCGCGCCGATGCAGTGCAGTTCGCCGCGCGACAGGGCAGGCTTGAGCAGATTGCCCGCATCCATGCTGCCTTCGGACGCGCCCGCGCCGATCAGCGTGTGCATTTCGTCGATGAACAGGATGATCTGACCCTCGGCCCCCTTCACCTCGTCGAGCACAGCCTTCAGCCGCTCTTCGAACTCACCGCGATACTTCGCGCCAGCAATCAGCGCGCCCATGTCGAGCGCCATCAGCGTGCGGCCTTTGAGGCTGTCGGGCACGTCGCCATTGGCGATGCGTAGCGCGAGACCCTCGGCGATCGCGGTCTTGCCGGTGCCGGGTTCGCCGATCAGGGCGGGATTGTTCTTGGTGCGGCGGGCGAGGATCTGGACGGTGCGACGGATTTCCTCGTCGCGGCCGATGACCGGATCGAGCTTGCCGTCGCGCGCCGCCTGTGTGAGGTCGCGCGCGTACTTCTTCATCGCGTCGTAGCTTTCCTCGGCGCTGGCGCTGTCCGCGCTGCGGCCGCCAGTTGCCTCCTGGATCGCCTCTTCAAGCGACTTCGCATCGACGCCGGCTGACTTGATCGCCTTGCCCGCGTCATTGTCCGACAGGGCGAGCGCTTGCAAAAGACGCTGCACGGGCACGAAGCTGTCGCCCGCCTTTTCCGCCAGCTGCTCGGCCTGGTCGAGCGCGCGCACGGCATCGTTGTCGAGGCCCGGCGTCGACTGCGCCCCGCCGCCGGAAACCGCCGGGATCTTGCCCAGCGCCGTATCGACCTCGGTAATCGCCACGCCTGGATTGCCGCCCGCGCGCTGGATAAGCTGCGCCGCCATGCCCTGATTGTCCTCGAGCAGCGCCTTGAGGATATGCAGCGGCGTTATCCGCTGGTGGTTCATGCGGATCGCAACGGTCTGCGCGCTTTGCAGGAAACCCTTGGCGCGGTCGGTGAATTTTTCGAGATTCATCTGGAAACCCCTGTGCTTGAATATCCGCTCGAATATGGTGTTGCGATTATGCAACACAAGCCCTCGACGCAAATTTCGTGAGGTGTGTTAGTCGGATATAGGGGTATGCTCGCGCTTGGCGAGAGGGCAGGCGAATTTTTCTTCGCGATTGACCGGAGGCGTGCGCCGCGCAACTCTCATGCCCATGACAGCATTCGACGACTGGCGCGCCCGCTCCCCCTACTATGACGAGACCCACGAAGCGCTCGCGCAAAGCGTGCGGCGCTTCGTCACCCGCGAGATCGCGCCGCATATCGACAGGTGGGAAGACGAGGGCGAATTGCCCCGCGAATTGCACCGAAAAGCCGCCGAAGCGGGCATCCTAGGGCTACGTTATCCGGAGAAGTACGGCGGGCACGAGGAAGGGTTCGACATCTTCCACGGCCTCGTCGTGACGGAGGAACTGGCAGCCGTGGGGGCCGGCGGGCTTGGCGCTTCGCTGATGACGCACGGCATCGGACTCCCTCCCGTCCTCGCCCTCGCATCGGACGAACTGAAGCAACGCGTCGCCCCGCCGGTCCTTGCGGGCGAGAAGATCATCGCGCTCGGCATTACCGAAGCAGGCGGCGGATCGGATGTCGCCAATCTGGCGACCACAGCCGTGCGCGACGGCAACCATTACATCGTCAACGGCGGCAAGATGTTCATCACCTCGGGCATGCGGGCCGACTGGCTGACCTGCGCGGTGCGCACCGGCGGTCCGGGCGCCGGCGGTATTTCGCTGCTCCTGATCGATATGGACAGCGAAGGGGTTGAGCGCACCCGGCTCGACAAGATGGGCTGGCGCTGTTCGGATACGGCCGCGATCCATTTCAGCGATGTGCGCGTACCGGCCGAGAACCTCATCGGTCCGGAAAATGGCGGCTTTCTAGGCATCATGCGCAATTTCAACAGCGAGCGGCTCGGCATGGCGATGGGCTGCTGTGCTTATGCCCGCGTCGCGATGGCAGAGGCAGCGGAGTGGGCGCAGAACCGCGAGACCTTCGGCAAGCCACTGGTCGGCCACCAGTCGATCCGCATCAAGCTGGCCGACATGGAACGCCAGATCGAAGCAACGCAGGCCTGGGTGGATTTGTGCGCCTGGCAGGTGCGCGAGGGGCGCGACCGCCCGGCCGATTTCGCCATGCTGAAAGTGCAGGCGACGCGCATGCTCGAGTCCGTCGCCCGCGAGGCGGCGCAGGTCCTTGGCGGGGCAAGCTACATCACCGGCAGCAAGGTGGAGCGGATCTACCGCGAGGTGCGCGTCAATGCGATCGGCGGGGGCAGCGAAGAGATCATGCTTGATCTCGCCGGACGCCAACTATTCGGCGGCAGTCGCTAAATCGCCTAACCCTGGCACCATCACCGTCCGGTCGCCGCCGAAATCCTCGCGCACGACGACGAGGCCCTGCCGCTCGAGGTGGTCGAGCAGGCGGCGGATGCGTCCGGGCGAACTGGTGCCATAGGCCCGGGCAAGCGCCTCCTCGTCGACTTGCGTTTCGCCCGCATGGGCGGCGCGAGCGATCACCAGGAAGGGTGCGAGCAAGTCTTCCTCGACCGCCTCAGCCAGTTCCATGATGCGCGCGGCGGTATCTTCCGGCAGCTCGTCCAAACCAGCGCCCGCCATGGCAAACCGGCGGCGGAAGGCGCGCATGTCGGGCATGGGACCGATGATCCGCTCGCGTCGGCAGCGGGTGAGGAAGGTCTGGTATTGCGCGCTGGCGGACTGGAAGGCGACGCCCTCTTCGTTCGCCATCGCACGGATGATCGCCTCGATCTGCTCCGCCACGGCGGAGGTGTCGCGCGGTTCGGCGGGCGGCGCAACCTGACGCTCTTCCGCTCGCGCGATACTCTGCTCGACATCCTCGACCCGCGGTGCGGGCGGTGGCGGAGGCGGTGCCGTCTTGGCGACATCTCCCGCAAGGTTGCGCGTCAGCAGCGCTTCCATGTCGGCAGGCGCGGTATCGGGCAGCGCCATCAACCCTTCGGTACGCGCTTGGTTGCCTGTCTTCACCGGGCCGATCTTGCACGCCAGCGGTAGACGCGTGATCGCCGGACCCAGCGCGAGGAAGTGCCCGCGCTCCAGCTCGCGAATACGCTCCGCCTGCCGCCGCTCCATGCCGAGCAGATCGGCCGCGCGCACCATGTCGATGTCGAGGAAAGTGCGCCCCATGAGGAAATTCGACGCTTCGGCGGCGACGTTCTTGGCGAGCTTCGCCAGCCGCTGTGTCGCCACGATACCCGCGAGGCCGCGCTTGCGCCCACGGCACATGAGATTGGTCATGGCCGATAGCGTCATTCGCCGCGTGTCCTCGGCCATCTCGCCCGCAGCGGAGGGGGCGAACATCTGCGCCTCGTCCACGACCACCAGCGCCGGGTACCAATGCTCGCGCGGAGCATCGAACAGCGCGGTCAGGAATTGCGCGGCGCACCGGATTTGCTGCTCTACTTCCAGCCCGTCGAGATCGAGCACCACGCTGGCGCGGTGTTCGCGGATGCGGCGGGCCAGCGCCTCGATCTCGCCCGGCGAATAGGCCGCGCCGTCGATTACCACATGGCCGAATTCCTCGGACAGAGAAGGGAAATCGCCTTCCGGATCGATCACCACCTGCTGCACCATGCCGGCGCTTTCCTCCAGCAGGCGGCGCAGCAGGTGCGACTTGCCGCTGCCGGAATTGCCCTGGACCAGCAGGCGCGTGGCGAGCAATTCCTCGACATCGAACTCGACCGGCTTGCCGGTGGCGTCATGGCCGATGGTGATCTGCGTGCTCACACATTCTGGCTAGCGAGGCGAATCCCGTTAACGAAATAGCGCGCGGCGGGTTTTACCCAGCCCAATGCCGCCTCTTTGCACTGCCCGCCTTTCTCGCTAGGCCACGGGCCAAGAGAGGAATTGTCTTAATGCGTAAATGGTTCGCGCGCGGCGGGTTCGCGCTGCTTGTCCTGTTGCTTGTCGCCTTCGTGGCCCTTGCGACGTGGGAGCCTTTCTGGGCGGATCGGGACGATGTCCGCCCCTCTACCGGCACCTACACCGCAGAAATCGTCCGCGATGAATTCGGCGTGCCGCACATTTATGGCGAGCGGGATGCCGATGTCGCCTATGGCGTGGCCGTCGCCCATTCGGAGGACGATTTTACCACCCTGCAGGATGTGATCGCTATGAGCCGCGGGCGCTATGGCGCGATCGCCGGGCAGGACGGCGCGGCCTTCGACTATGCCTATCACCTGCTCGACGCGCGCGGCACTGCCGAGCAGCGCTTTCCCGAACTGCCGGAGGATACGCGCGCGCTGTTCGAAGCCTACGCTGCGGGCCTCAACGACTATGCGGCCGCGCATCCTGGTGAAGTGAAACTCGGCAATCTCTTCCCGGTCGACGGGGTGGACGTCGCCGCCGGTTTCGCGCTGCGCCAGCCGTTCTTCTTCGGCCTCGGCAATGTCATCGGCCCGCTGGTCGAAGGTGAGCCCCTGCGCCGCGAGCAAGGACCGGCGATCCCGACGGACGATCCTGCAAGCGATGCACCGCCGATCATGGACGGCACGCGCTCCGAACCTCTCGCCTACACCCGCCCGCTCGCCCTGCCCTCGCGCGAGGAATCGGCGATGAGCGGCTCCAACGCGTTCGCCGTTACGCCCGAGAAGTCCGGCGGGCCGACGACGCTGATCTCGAATTCGCACCAGCCCTGGCGCGGCGGTGTCGCGTGGTACGAACTGGTGGTCGAAAGCGGCGAAGGGTGGCATTTCGCCGGAGCGAATTTTCCCGGCAGCCCCTACCCCTTTCTCGGCCACAATGCCGATCTCGGCTGGACCAATACAGTCAACACGCCCGACATGGTCGATATCTACCAGCTGGTGCTGGACGACAGCGGCACACGCTATCGTCTCGACGGGAAGTGGCGCGACATCGAAAAGCGCACGGTGACGTTGCCAGTCCGGGTCGGCCCGATCGTCCTGCCGATCCGGCGCGACATCTGGCGCAGCGTGCACGGCCCTGTGGTGAAGAACGACAAGGGTGCCTTCGCCATCCGCTATGGCGGGATGGGCAATCTCGGCCAGCTCGACGCCTACTACCGGCTCAACAAGGCCAGCTCGCTCGACGAATGGCAGGGCATCCTTGCACGGATGGACATCCCTTCGACCAACTTCATCTATGCCGACAAGGCGGGAAATATCGCCAATATCTACAATGCCGCGATCCCGTCCCGGCCCGCGACCGTGAATGGCGAGCGGATCGACTGGCGCGGCATCCTGCCCGGCGATCGTAGCGACCTGATCACGCGCGGCCCGGTGAGCTACGAGCAATTGCCCCGGTATGTGAATCCGGCCAGCGGCTGGCTGGTCGAGGCGAACAACAACCCGTTCCTCGACGCAGGCCCCGGCAGCAATCTCTCGCCCGAAGACTTTCCCCCCGAACTCGGCATCGAGATCAAGAACACCAATCGCGGGACGCGCGGGGCGAAGCTGATGGCCGAAGCGGACGTGCTCGACCGTGCCGCGCTGGAGCGGATCAAATACGATACCGGCTACGAAAACACCGGCTACATCGCGCAAATGCTGCGCGACGTTGCGGCGATCCGCACCGATGACGAGCATGTTCTGGCGGCCCAGCGGCTGCTAGCAGGCTGGGATCTTAGAGCCGACAATATCGGCCGCGCGGACAGCCTCGCGCTGCTGATGATCCGGCCGTTCATGGGATCGAGCTACAACAACGAGCCGTGGCCCGATGCGGAGGAAGAGCTGCAACGCTCGGTCGACCACCTGCTGACCCATTTCGGCAGGCTGGATCCGCCGATGGGCGAGCTGCTGCGCCTGCGGCAGGGGACGGTCGACCTTCCGCTCGACGGAGGCTCCGACACGCTGCGCGCTTCGACGCTATGGGATATCGACGACGATGGCCGCCTGTCCGTGCGCCATGGCGACAGCTTCATCCAGTGGGTCGAATGGATGCCGGGCGAGCGGGTCACCTCGCGCTCGATCCAGCCCTTCGGTTCTGCGACCACGCGCCCCGATTCCCCGCATTACGCCGATCAGGCTACGCTGTTCATCCAGCACCGCTTGAAGCCGGTGCATTTTTGGCGCGAGGATGTGCTTGCCAATGCCGTGCGCCGCTATACCGTTTCATCCGACCGAACTCGCTAACAGGAACTCGACCATGCGCCATATCCTGCTCACCGGAATTGCCACCTTCGCTCTTGCCGGATGCGCCAGCGTGCCCGGCGAGCCGATGGCAACCGCGGCCACTCCGCCCGCCACCGACGGTTCGCTCGCGAGCCTCGTCGACAAGGTTGATATTCCCTACGAGCAGTTCACGCTGGACAATGGCCTCACCGTCCTCGTCCATACCGATCGCAAAGCGCCGATCGTGGGCGTGACGACCTATTACCGTGTCGGATCGAAGCACGAACCGCGCGGCCGCACCGGCTTTGCGCACCTGTTCGAGCACCTGATGTTCGGCGGCAGCGAGAACGTCGAGAATTTCGACATTCCGCTGGAGGCCGCAGGCTCGACCAGCACCAACGGCTCGACCAATTTCGACCGCACGAATTACGTGGAAACCGTTCCCACCGGCGCGCTCGACCTTGCATTGATGATGGAAAGCGACCGCATGGGCTACCTCCTCGGCGCGATCAGCCAGGAGAAGCTCGATAAACAGCGCGGCGTGGTCCAGAACGAGAAGCGGCAGGGCGACAACCAGCCCTATGGCCTGACGTTCTATGCCATCCTCGAAGGGCTGTTTCCCGTCGGCCATCCCTATCGCCATTCGACCATCGGCTCGATGGCCGATCTCGACGCGGCGAGCCTGACCGATGTGCGCAACTGGTTCATCGACAATTACGCGCCGAACAACGTTGTCCTCTCGCTGACCGGCGATATCGATGCCGCGACCGCGCGCCCGATGGTGGAGCGCTGGTTCGGCGATATCGAGCGCGGGCCCGAAGTCACGCCGGTGCAGGCCGCGCCGGTCACGCTGGCGGCAGAGAAGACGCGCGAGCTGGTCGACCAGGTTCCGCAGACGCGCGTCTATCGCGCCTGGACCGGCCCCGGTATCAACCACGCGGACGCCGTGCCGCTGTCGATCGGCATGAACATTCTCGGCGGCCTCGCCAGCTCGCGGCTCGACAATGTGCTGGTCCGCGACGAGCAGCTGGCCACCAGCGTCAGCGCCTATAACTGGCAGTCCGAGCAGGTCGGCATCCTGATGGCGCAGATGGACATCAAGCCGGGCGTCGACCGCGCACAGGCGGAAGCTCGGCTCGACGCCGTCATGGCCGAATATCTCGCCAGCGGGCCGACCGCGGCGGAAATGGATCGCGCGGCGACCAGTTGGGTATCGAGCGAGATCAACGCGCTGGAACGCGTCGGTGGCTTCGGCGGCAAGGGCTCGACGCTGGCCGAAGGGCTGCTCTATTCCGACGATCCGGCCTATTACCGCACGGCGCTGGAGCGCGCGGCCTCGCTCGAAAGCGGCGAAGTGCGCGAGGCGCTCGCCCGCTGGCTAAATCGCCCGGCCTACAAACTCGCTATCGTGCCCGGAGAGCGTGTCGAGAGCGGCGCGGACATGGGCGGCTGGGGCGACGAGGCGAGCACGCCCGCGCCGGAGCCCGACGCCAAGGAACCGATCGAGATTACCCGTACCGGCCCACCGCGCGAAATGCCGACGCCGCAAGATGTCGGCCCGCTGACTTTCCCGACCGTCGAGCGAGCCGAGCTCTCGAACGGCATCTCGGTCGCCCTGGCCCGCCGTACCGCCGTGCCCAAGGTCGTCATTTCGATGCAGTTCGATGCCGGCTATTCCGCCGATGGTGCGGCCCGCGCGGGCACGCAATCGCTTATGATGGACCTGTTGGAAGAAGGCACGACCAGCCGCAGCGCCGTCGAGATCGCCGAGGAGCAGGAGCGCCTCGGCGCTTCGATCGGCACCGGCAGCTCGCTCGACACCAGTTCGGTAACGATGAATGCGCTCGCGACCAACCTTGCGCCGTCGCTGGAGCTGATGGCCGACATCGTGCGCAATCCCGCCTTTGCCCAGACCGAGGTCAAGCGTGTGCGCGACCAGCGCCTGGCCGAGATCGCGCAGCAGCTGTCCTCCCCCGGCGGGCTGGCCAGCCGCACACTGCGCCCGCTGATCTTCGGCGAGAACCATCCCTATGGCACCGTCGGCAGCCTCGGCACCGTGCCGGTGGTCGAGGCCATCGGCCCGGCGACCCTGCGCGCAGAGCACGGCAAATGGATCCGTCCCGATAACGCGGAAATCTTCGTGGTCGGCGACATCACCATGCCCGAGCTTACCCGCCAGCTGGAGGGCGCTTTCGGCGACTGGGAGGCGAGCGGGGCCGCCGCGCCCGAGAAGGTGTTTACCGACTCCGCGCCGGTGGACGGAACACGTCTCGTAGTCATCGACCGGCCCAATTCGCCGCAATCGGTGATCTATGCGGGCCGCGTCCTGCCGCTCGCCGGGGCAACACCGGGGCTGGAATCGCTCGACCTCGCCAATGAAGTGCTCGGCAACGGCTTCCTCAGCCGCCTCAACATGATCATTCGTGAGGAAAAGGGGTGGAGCTACGGCGCACGTAGCGGCGTCGATGCCCCGGCTGGCCCGCGCACCTTCACGGTCAGCACTTCGGTCCAGTCCGACCGTACGGGCGACTCCGTCCAGCTGATCCTAGATACCGCGCGCGAGTTCGCCGAAGGCACCCGCACGGTCGACGATACCGAGTTCACCCGCGTCACCGACGGGAATATCCGCGGCCTCCCGAACCGCTTCGAGACCAATTACCAAGTGCTCGGCGCCATCGTGGAGAACGACCGGCTTGGCCGGCCGGACGATTACTACACCACCCTGCCCGCCACCTATCGCGCGATCGACAAGACCGCGATCGATGCGGCGGCCCGGCAGTATCTCGGCCCCGACGATCTCACCATCGTGGTG
This sequence comes from Qipengyuania sp. 902, assembly GCF_051195295.1. Taxonomy (NCBI): domain Bacteria; kingdom Pseudomonadati; phylum Pseudomonadota; class Alphaproteobacteria; order Sphingomonadales; family Erythrobacteraceae; genus Qipengyuania; species Qipengyuania sp. 902. Next base: position 429,431 of record NZ_JBNJLJ010000003.1, read on the forward strand.
GTCGGCGATCGAAGCGAGATCGACGCGCAGCTCGAAAAGCTCGGCCTGCCGACGACCTATCTCGATGTTGACACTGATGTCAGCAACGCGGATTAAGGTGTCACTTCAAACCCTCAAAACCTACAGAGAGGAATTATCATGTCCGTAGCCGGTACGTATGACACCGTCGTCAAGAGCCCGATGGGCGACCAGAAAGGCACCCTGACCGTCGTCCCGGGTGACGATGGCAACACCTTCACCGGCTCGATGGCCGGCGGAATGGGTTCGATGGACGTCAAGGACGGCACCATCAACGGCAACGCGCTGAGCTGGAAGATGGACATGACCGTCCCCATGCCGATGACGCTGAACTGCAATGCCACCGTCGATGGCGACCAGCTGACCGGCACCGTGAACGCTGGTGCTTTCGGCGATATGCCGATCACGGGCGAACGCCAGGGCTAAGCTGTTCTTGAGCAAGAATTGGGAGGGCGTCGGGAGCGATCCCGGCGCCCTTTTTCATTGGCGCAGGCCATAACGATAAAAGTTACCGACCTTCCCAATCCGCCCCGCAGTGGTAGTCTTCCAACGGGCGCCGGGTCGTTTCGGCCCGCGAGACGACCCGGTTCGTGCACTGACGTCACGAATAGGGGAGTTGTTCGTCATGAATTCCACACTGCCAAAATCGGCACTTTTCTGCGCCGCTGTCGCGATGGCCGCCACGCCAGCGCTGGCTGAAAAAGCAAGTGAATTGACCTATCTCAACGGCTCCGATGCCGGGAGCGCGGAACGCCAGTTGCGCGATCGCGGCTTTGCCCACATCGGCAGCGACCGCCACGAAATGGGTTTCGTCTACAGTTATTGGTGGGACGAAGGCGATGACGATTGCGTGCAAGTCGAAGCGCGCAACGGCCAAGTGATGACGATCAACGATGCGTCCGACCAGGATTGTGGCCATCATAAGGGCAATGCCGGGGCCGCGGTGGCAGCGGTAGCCGGTGCCGCGATCCTCGGCGCGTTGCTGAGCCACAAGTCGCACCATCACGAGGACGGCAACCACCACTCCGACCGCGACAGCGAAATGCAGTACGAGCGCGGCTACACCGACGGGCTGCACAATGCCGCCTATCACAATTACGACCGATCGGACTCTTACTCGAGCGGCTATTCCGCGGGCGTCCAGCAGCGCAACGCAAACCTGTCGTATCATCATGGCCAGGGCGGCTATCGCCAGGCAGCGCAATTCAAGGATCTGCGCGATGCCCGCGCGGCAGGCGGGATGACCCAGCTCGAGCGCCGCGGCTTCCGCCAAGTGGACAATTTCACCAGCGGCAACACGCGCTATTCGATCCAGTGGCGCCCTCAGTCGCGCCAGTGCGTGCAGGTCACCATCGCCGATCGCCGGTTCTACGATATCCGCGATATCGGCCAGCATCCCAATTGTCGTTGAGGGAGGATAGCAGATGATCTCCAGACCAGTATTGATGGGGACTTCGGCTCTCGCCCTCATCGCCTGCGGGGATACCGCGGATACATCCGAGCCGGAGGCGCCGGCAGAGGATGTCGCCGTCATTCCTGAAACGCTCGCCCCGTTCGGCGACGGCTACCCGGCGTCGGGCGATCCATGCAGGCGGCTGGGCGAAAGCGCGGCCACGTCCAATTAGCTCGACGACAGCGCAATCCTGGTCGGCTGCCCGACCGAGGCATCCGCCGAAGCGCTGGGCGGAGAGATCGTCGACAATATCGACGGGGCATGCGACTGGTCAGCGTGTCGATGGGCGACGCCAATGTTGGGATGGGCGAAAACGGACCCATGGACGGCGAGAGCGAGGACACTTTGGTGGCTGGGACCGAATACAACGCGACCGCCCCGAGCCAGTGCGGTTTCGACAACGCTGCGCCGACGCAAAGCTGCACTGCTGGCGTCAAGCGGAACTGGAGCGAACGACCGAACGAGCATTTGGTCGAGGTGACCAAGCCCGACGGCCGCAAGCGCGCGATCTTCTTCCGCGGTACCGAGCCGTATAGTGCGGACAGTGCGCAAGCCGACGGTTCTGCGGGTTGGGACTTCGAAACCAGCCGCGATGGCGACCGGGTGACGATCAGCTACGGCCCGGAAACCTATGTGATCGTGGATGCACTGATTACCGGCGGCTGGAGTTCAGCGCTTCCACAGCCAGTAGAGAATCGCTGCATTGATGGCTGGCGCAAGCATGGCCAGCACCGGACCGGTCAGGCCGGCCTTGTCGCCGAGCCAGTTCCACGGCAGGCCGAGCGGGACCAGGAACACACCCGACAGCGGGTCCCGCTCCTGCCCGAACCAGCCGAAGGTGCCGATTGCCAGCAGCAGCAGTGCCAGTGCGTAAAGCAGGGTGAATATGATGACCGCCCACTTCATTTGCGCGAGCATATCCCGCGTAATGAAATCGGCAATCAGGCGAGGTGTTTGCGCACTGCCTGGTAGGCTGCCGCCGCCACTGTGTTTGCGAGGTTGAGCGAGCGCACCTTGTTCGAGCGCATCGGTAGGCCGACCAGCTGCTGGCTATGGGCCTCGATGATTTCCGCCGGGATGCCCTTCGTCTCGCGCCCGAAGACGAGATAGGCGTCCTCGGGATAGTCCGGTTCGTAGAAGCTGCGCTCAGCGTATTCCTCGAACAGGTAGAGCTGGTCGGCGCGCGGAGACCGCTCCGCGATGAACGCCTCCCAACTGGCAAACTCGACCAGCCCGATGTGCGGCCAGTAGTCTAAGCCAGAGCGCTTCACTCGCTTGTCCGAAATCTCGAAACCGAGCGGGTGGATCAGCACCAGTTCCATGTCGAGCGCCACGCAGGTCCGCCCCACCGCGCCGGTATTGCCGGGTATCTCGGGTTGGACGAGGACGATGGAGGTCATCGTGCCCGGAACAGTCCCCATAGGAAGAGCGCCCAACCGACGGTCAGGAGACCGCTCGATCCCATGACAACGAGCGTGACGACGCTTTCGGCCAGAGCAGAACCATCATCTCCCTCACCGGCCATGGGCAGCACCTCGCTGGCACCGCTCACTGCGGCAAGCGTTATGCCCACCCACAGGCCGACCATACCGATCGCAAGGGTCCAGCGCGCAATCTGTTCAATCCGTTGACCAAGTTTGGCCGTGCTCCAGAGCGCGCCCGCGATCATCACCGCCATGCCGCTTTGCACGGCATCGAGATGCGCGGACAGGGCCATCCGTGGATTGGCGTGCATGTCCACAACAGCGCCTTGCAGGATGCCCGCCATAAACAGCGCTGCCCCCGTGATAACCAGCGAACGACCGGCCGGGGTTAGCGCCAGCTGCATCAGCCCAGCTTGTCCTTCAGGATCTGGTTGACCACTGCCGGATTGGCCTTGCCCTGCATCGCCTTCATCGTTTGGCCGACGAAGAAGCCAAACAGCTTGTCCTTGCCGCTGCGATATTCCGCGACCTTGTCGCCATTGTTGGCGATAATCTCGTCGATCGCGGCTTCGATCGCGCCGGTGTCGCTGACCTGCTTGAGGCCTTCCGTTTCGGCTACTTCCTCGGGGTCGCGTCCGGTCTTTAAGACGATCTCGTAAATCTCCTTGGCCTGTCCGCCCGAAATCTCGCCCTTGTCCTGCATCGCGAGGATGCTCGCCTGCGCTTCGGCGGTGGCGTTGGCCGGATCGGCCTCATCCCCGAGCGACTTCATGACACCGGGCGCGATCGAAAGCGCCCAGTTGGCCACCTGCGTCGCAACCTTGGCTTCCGGCTTGCCGATCTTCGCAGCAGTCGCGGCCAGCAGCGTTTCGAAGCGCCCGAAGGTTTCGACCTCGGCAGTCAGTTCCCGTGCATTATAGGGCGTGAGGCCGAGCTCGCTCTCGTAACGCTGGCGCTTGGCATCGGGCAGCTCGGGCAGCGAAGCACGGCATTCCTCGAGAAACGCGTCCTCCAACTCCAGCGGCAGCAGGTCGGGATCGGGGAAGTAGCGATAATCATGCGCGTCTTCCTTGCTGCGCATGGTTCGCGTGGTGCCGGTGTTCGGATCGAACAGGCGCGTTTCCTGGTCGACACTGCCGCCGTTCTCCAGCACGTCGACCTGGCGGTTTGCCTCGTATTCGATGACCTGCATGACGAAGCGCACGGAGTTCACGTTCTTCGTTTCGGTTCGCGTACCGAATTCCTCGCCCGGCTTGCGCACGCTGACGTTGACGTCGGCGCGCATCGAGCCTTCTTCCATATTGCCGTCGCAGCTGCCGACATAGCGCAGGATCGAGCGCAGCTTGCGCACATAGGCCCCCGCCTCGGCGGGCGAGCGCATGTCGGGCTTGGATACGATCTCCATCAGCGCCACGCCGCTGCGGTTCAAATCGACATAGGACATGGTCGGATGCTGGTCATGCATCAGCTTGCCCGCGTCCTGCTCGACATGGATACGCTCGATCCCGATGACCTTGTCTTGCGGGATACCGGCCTTCTCGTCCGCCTCGATCAGCAGCTGCCCCTCGCCCACGATGGGGTGGTAGAGCTGGCTGATCTGGTAGCCCTGCGGCAAATCGGCGTAGAAGTAGTTCTTGCGGTCGAACCGGCTGTATTTGTTGATCTGGGCCTCGATTGCCATGCCGGTACGCACTGCCTGGCGGATGCACTCGGCGTTCGGCACGGGCAGCATGCCGGGCATCGCCGCATCGACGAGGCTGACCTGCGTGTTCGGCTCCGCCCCGAAGGCAGTCGAGGCGCCGCTGAACAGCTTGGCCTTGGACGTGACCTGCGCATGGACTTCGAGGCCGATCACGACCTCCCACTCACCCGTTGCGCCCTGGATGCGATACGTGCTCATTCTGTTTCCTCGAAACGTGTGCGGGCAATCGAGATCATTTGGTCGAACATTTTCTCGAGACGATCAAACTGCCCTTGCTCCAGTGAGCCTTCCGGGAGCATTTCCAGCACCGCACGAATACCATCGACCGAAGTTTGTATATCAATTGAGGAAGCAAGCCCACGCTCCGCAAGAATGCGGAGGCCGTGAATGCCGGCTGTCAGCCCCGCAATACCCAGCAACCTATCGCGCCGGTCGTCAGAACTCTCGCCGAACAGTGTCACCACCATTTCTCCGGCTTCGCGTCGAACCCGGCGCGTTGCTGGATCGCCAGCCCTGCGTTCAGCACGCCCTGCTCGTCGAAGGGCTTGCCGACGATCTGCAGGCCGAGCGGCAGGCCGTCCGAGTTCACCGTCGCGGGCACACTCATCGCGGGCAGGCCGGCGAGCGATGCGGGGACGGCGAACACGTCGTTCAGATACATCGTCAGCGGGTCGTCGTTGAGCGAACCCAGCGGGAAGCTGGCCGTCGGTGTGGTCGGCGCGAGGATCGCGTCGCACTGACCGAAGGCCTCGGCGAAGTCGCGACTTACCAGCGTACGGACCTTCTGCGCCTGGTTGTAATAGGCGTCGTAGAAGCCGGCCGAGAGCACATAGGTGCCGATCAGGATGCGGCGCTTGACCTCGTCACCGAAGCCTTCGGCGCGGGTGGCGGCGTACATGTCCTGCAGGCCCGCCCCGTCGGGCAGGTCGCGTAGGCCATAGCGCACGCCGTCATAGCGCGCGAGGTTGGACGAGGCTTCGGCGGGGGCGACGATGTAATAAGCAGGCAGCGCATATTTGGTGTGCTGCAGCGAGACGTCGACGATCTCCGCGCCCGCATCGCGCAGCCATTCCTTGCCCTGCTCCCACGACTTGAGGATGTCCTCGTCGGTTCCTTCCATGCGGTATTCGCGCGGAATACCGATGCGCTTGCCCTTGAGGTCGGCGGAAAGGCCCGCTTCCCATGCGGGCACGTCCATCTTCAGGCTGGTCGCGTCCTTCGGGTCGAACCCGGCCATCGCCTCCAGCATGATCGCGCAATCTTCGACCGTGCGGGCCATCGGCCCGGCCTGGTCGAGGCTGCTGGCGAAAGCCACGACGCCCCAGCGGCTGCAGCGGCCATAGGTCGGCTTGATGCCGCAGATGCCGGTAAAGGCGGCGGGCTGGCGGATCGATCCGCCGGTGTCGGTGCCGGTGGCGGCAGGCGCAATTCGCGCGGCAACTGCGGAGGACGAACCGCCCGAGGAGCCGCCCGGGCTCATCGCGGCATTGCTGCCAGCCTTGCGCCAGGGCGAACTGACGTTGCCGAAATAGCTGGTCTCGTTGGAGGAGCCCATCGCGAACTGGTCGAGATTGAGCTTGCCCAGCATCCCCGCGCCCGCATCCCACAGGTTCTGCGACACGGTGCTTTCGTATTGCGGATTGAAGCCTTCGAGAATGTGGCTGGCGGCGGTGGTCTGCACGCCCTTGGTGGCGAAGAGGTCCTTCATGCCGATCGGCACGCCGCCCATTGTGCCGAGGTCCTCGCCCTTGGCCCGCTTGGCATCGACCGCGTCGGCAGAGGCGAGCGCATGGTCGGGCGTGGTGACGATGAAAGCGTTCAGACTGGCGGCTTCGGCCACGGCGGCATTGAACGCTTCGGCCACTTCGCGCGCGGTAAACTCGCCGGAAGCGACGCCGTCGCGGATGTCCTTGACGCCAAGATTCGTGAGTTCGGTCATTACTTCGTCTCTACCGTCGGAGCTTGGCCTTCGACAGGCTCAGGCTGAGCGGGTGTGGGTTTGCGGGCGAAAACATCCGCTCGTCCTGAGCCTGTCGAAGGACAGTCACCACGCAACATTACTCGATCACCTTGGGCACGCCGAAGAAGCCGTGTTCGGCCGCGGGCGCATTGGCGAGCACATCCTCGCGGCGGCCGCCGGCGGTCTTGGGGTCGGCGTCGACCACGTCGTCGCGCAGGCGCAGGTGGTTTTCGATCACCGCAGTCATCGGCTCGACGCCGGAGACATCGACCTCGCCCAGCTGTTCGACCCAGTCGAGAATGCCGTTCAGCTCGGGCACCATCCGCTCGAGCTCTTCGTCACCCATCTTGATGCGCGCCAGCGAGGCGATCTTCGCCACGGTGGCCTTATCGACGGACATGGCTGCCGTCCTTTCCGTTCCTGGTGTTGACCGGTTGCAAAGCGCAGCTAGCAGCGCCGCTCCGCAGCTTCAAGAATTCGCGCGACGCGGCCTATTCGGCCGGGGGCGCTGCGTCTGGTGCGCCCTGCTGCTGTTGCTGCTGCATCATCTGCTGCATGGCGGCGGCACGCGCCTGGAAATCTTCCTCGCTCATGAAGTCCACCACCTCGACCTCGAATACGAGATCGGCATTGGCGGGGATCGGCGAGCCCGGCGGCGGCTCGGCGCCATAGGCTTGGTCCGCGGGGATGGTGAGCACGTATTCGCCGCCCTTCTTCATCTGGGTCAGCCCTTCGATGAAGCCATCGATGATCGCGCCTTCCTGCAGCAGGAGGGGATTGCCGTCCGGGAACAGGCCCGGCGGGATCGGCAGCGGCTGCGAACGATCGAATTCGGTCCCATCGGTGAGCTTGCCGACGTAGTTCACGAACACCACGTCGCCGACCTGCGGCGAATCGCCCGTACCCTCGGTGACGGTCTCGACCGAAACGCCTTTGGGCACGGCCGCCCAGGCGAGGCCCGCGCCGAGCAGCACGGCGATGATCACGCCGATCCACAGCTTGGTGAGCGAGCCCTTGGAAATGGGCTGAAGGGGAACGCGGGTAATTTCAGTCATGCAAATTCGCCTGTGATACGCAAAGGGCGCGGATTTCTCCGCGCCCTCATGGCTTAGCTTGAATATCGCATCAACGGCTTATTTTACGCCGTCGCGCTCCATCCGCTTGCGCTCGAGCTTGCGGGCGCGGCGTACGGCAGCAGCCTTTTCGCGGGCGCGCTTTTCGCTCGGCTTTTCGTAGTGACGACGCAGCTTCATTTCGCGATAGACGCCTTCCCGCTGCAGCTTCTTCTTGAGCGCGCGGAGGGCCTGGTCGACATTGTTATCGCGAACCATGATCTGCATAAACTTCAATACCTCGACTTGCGGGCCAGAGCCCGCTCGCGGCGGGGTATGCCTCCTTGAATAGTGCTTCGTTAGATAAACGAAAAACGCGCCGAATCCGTTCCGGATCGGCTCGAACCGGGGCGCACATACGGATTCGAGCGGTAAAAGGCAAGCGCTGACTGCGCGCTTCCCGTTTCCCGCGCGAGGCGCTAGGGGCGCTTGCAGCAATGTCCACCTACTCCCCCGTCCTTGCCAGCCTCAACGTCGCTCTCGGCGGCGCGATCGGCGCGGTGCTGCGCTACCAATTGGGGCGCGGCATGACTTGGTGGCTGGGGCCGCAGATGGTCTCGCTGTTCCCTTGGGCGACGCTTGCCGCCAATGCGGTCGGCAGCCTCGCCATGGGGCTGCTCGCAGGGGGGCTGGCCGTTCGCAGCAGCGGCGACGGCGAGCAGATGCGCCTGCTCTTGGGCGTCGGCCTGCTGGGCGGCTTTACCACTTTCAGCGCCCTCAGCCTGGAGATGGTCCTGCTGATCGAACGCGGACAGTTCCTCTTCGCCGCCCTTTACGCGATCCTCAGCTTCGCGCTCGGCATCAGCGCGCTGGTGGTCGGCCTCACCCTGATGCGGAGCTTCGCATGAAAACTGCCGACGAAGTCCGCACCTTTACCGTCGAGCAGGACGATGACGGCGTCCGCCTCGACCGCTGGTTCAAGCGGCATCTGCCGCAGGTCGGCTTCGGCACAATCAGCAAATGGGCGCGCACCGGCCAGATCCGCGTCGACGGGAAGCGCGCCAAGCCCGACGACCGGATCGCCGCGGGCCAGCAGATCCGCGTGCCGCCGGGTGGCGATGCGCCGCATAAGAGGTCCAAAGTCAAGCGCCCGCTGACCGAGGACGAGATCAGCCAGGCGCACGACATGGTCGTCAAGCAGACCAAGAGCGCGATCGTGCTGAATAAGCCCCCGGGCCTCGCCACGCAGGGCGGCACCGGGACGACGCATCACGTCGACGGCCTGCTCGACGCTTTCGCGCCGGGCGAGGAGGACGTGCGCCCGCGCCTCGTCCACCGGCTCGACAAGGATACGTCGGGCGTGCTGCTGGTGGCGAAAACTCCGGGCAGCGCATCGTATTTCTCCAAGCGCTTCTCCGGGCGTAGCGCCAAGAAGATCTACTGGGCGCTTGTGGTCGGAGTGCCCGAAATCCGCGAGGGCGTGATCGAGGCGCCGCTCGCCAAGCAGCCGGGCTCCGGCGGCGAGAAGATGCATGTCGATCACGAAGTCGGGCAATCGGCGAAGACCAAGTACCGGGTGGTCGACAGCGCCGGCAAGAAGGCCGCGTGGCTCGAACTCCAGCCGCTGACCGGGCGCACCCACCAGCTGCGCGTGCACTGCGCGGCGATGGGCAACCCGATCGTCGGTGACGGGAAATACGGCGGCAAGGATGCGTTTCTTACCGGCTCGATCAGCCGCAAGATGCACCTGCATGCGCGCCGCCTGATCATCGACAGTCCTGACGGCAGCAAGCTCGACACGACCGCCGACCTGCCCGAGCACTTCGCGGCGAGCATGGAGCAACTCGGCTTCGACCCGAACATCAGCGACGCGACGCCTATGCGCGACGATCCGCCGCCCAAGAGCCGCGAGGAAAAGAAGCAGCAGGCCCGCCAGCACGCGAAGAACTACCGCAAGTCCCAGCGCGGACCTCGGCGTGCGCGGGGTGGATCGGGCGGGAAGCCGGCGAAGCCGAAGGGCAAGCGCTGATGCACCCCAACCCGGTGTTCAGAGCCGACGACGAAGCGCTGCTTGCGCGGCTTCTCGACGAGGTCGGCTTCGGGACCGTCTTCGCGCAGACCGCGGACGGCCCCCGGGTGGCTCATACACCTCTGGCCATAGGTCCGGATGGCGGCATTCGCTTTCATCTCGCTAAGCGAAACCTACTCGCTCCGGAGCTCGACGGGACGCAGGCGCTGATCGTGATCGATGGTCCCGACGGCTACATCTCGCCGCGCTGGTATGCGAACCGCGACACGGTGCCGACGTGGAACTACGTCGCGCTCGAACTCGAAGGCCGTGTGTCGGTGCTCGACGAAGCTGCGCTGGAAGAGATGCTGCACGGGATGATCGCAAGGCATGAAACCAAGCTTGCCGGAAATGGCTGGAGCGCAGCCGAAACCAGCGAGCGGGTCTGGGCTGCGCTGCTCAAAGGCGTCGTCGGTTTCGAAATGACGGTCATGGCCAGCCGCTCGACGGTAAAGCTTTCGCAGAAGAGCAGCACCGAAGAGCGTCAGTGGATCGCGACCGGGCTGGTGTCAGCGGGAAATCCTGCGCTCGCCGGCTGGATGCGGAAAGCTTGTGCATGAACCGCCTCGCCATCTTCGATTGCGACGGTACTTTGGTAGATGGCCAGGCCGCCGTCTGCGAAACGATGGAGCGCGCCTTCGGCACCATCGGCGCGCCGCCGCCCGAGCGCACTGCGATCCGCCGGACAGTCGGCCTGAGCCTGCCCCTTGCCGTGCGCCAGTTGATGATGGACGGCCGCGAGGTCGACCGGCTGCAGGTGGTCGACGCGTACAAACGCATTTTCCGCGACATCCGCCTTTCGGGCAAACTGCACGAACCGCTCTTCGACGGGATGCGCGAACTGCTCGAAAGGCTCTCCGCGGATGGCTGGCTGCTCGGCGTGGCGACCGGCAAGAGCGACCGGGGACTCCATTCCTGCCTCGAAACGCATGGGATCAAGGACCTGTTCGTGACCCTCCACGGCGCGGACCGCTATCCGTCCAAACCCAATCCGGCGATGCTGGAGGCCGCTTTGGTCGAGGTCGGCGTCGAGCCGCAGGCGGCGGTGATGATCGGGGATACAAGCTTCGACATGGAGATGGCCCGTGCGGCCGACATACGCGCCATCGGCGTCGCCTGGGGCTATCACGAACCGCGCGAACTGCTGCAGACCGGCGCCAGCGCCGTGGCCGAAACGATGGAAGAACTGGAGGACATGATCCGTGGCTGAGCCCGATCCCGCCGCGAGCCGTTTCTGGCTGTTGCAACTTATCCGCCTGTCGGGGGCCGCGATGGTCGTCGTCGGTGCGCTGATCGTCGCCGAAGCGATTGCGCTGCCCTATGCGCTGGGCATCGCGCTGCTGGTGCTGGGGCTGGTGGAATTCTTCGTGATCCCCACCCAGCTGGCCAAGCGCTGGAGCACGCGCGACAAATGAAGCGTTTTTACAAGGATGTGAGCGTCGAACCGACCGACGGCGGCTATCGCGTGCTGCTCGACGGCCGGCCGATCAAGACGCAGATGGGCCGACCGCAGGTCGTGCCGAGCGAGACGCTTGGCTCTGCCCTTGCGGCGGAATGGGCCGAGCAAGGCGTAGAGATAGACCCTCGCAAGTTCCTGTTCCGCGACCACGCCGATTTCGCCATCGACATCGTCGGACAGCATCGGGACGAGACGATCGCCAAGCTGCTGGCCTTCGCGGAAACCGACACGCTGTGCTATCGCGCCGACCCGGACGAGCCGCTCTATCGGCGGCAGCAGGAGGATTGGGAACCTCTTCTTTGCCGCCTTGAAGACAAGCATGGCGTAGCATTCCAGCGGATCAGCGGCGTGATGCACAGGCCGCAGCCTCCGGAAACGATCGCGACGCTGAAGGCCCATCTCGAACAGCTGGACGATTTCGCGCTGGCGGGCATGACCGCCCTCGCATCGCTCAGCGCATCGCTCGCCATCGCCCTGCTGGCGGACGACGAGGCCGTGAACGATCCGATGCAGCTATGGCGCGATGCCAATCTCGAGGAAGAATGGCAGGCCGACCAATGGGGCCGCGAGGAAGAGGCCGAGGAGCGCCGCCGGAAAAAGGGCGACGAGTTCTCCGCCGCTCACACCTTTATGCTGCTGGCGAAAAGCTGACCCGTCAGCCGACCCAGTCGGCGACCTGCACCGCGACGTCGTTGGCCGCCCGGTTGAGCGCCGGACCGACGCTTTCACGGTCGGCAGCGATGCCAGGAATGCGCGCTTCGAAGCGGCGGGTTTCGATCGCACTACCCTTACCGGGCTTCACCGCGTCGAAGACCAGCACCACGCTGGACGACGGCACGTCGTAGCCGAACTGGCGCAGCGTTCCCGTGAGGCGGTTTTCGGCCAGCACGCCGGGATCGTCGCCGTCGATGACGACGCGGCCAGAACGGGTGCGGATGGTTTCGGCAATCAGGCGACGCAGGAGGCGCGCGGGTTTTTCGACCCAGGTCGCTTCCTGGAGATAGGCGAGCTTGGTCGGATCGATCTGGACCGGCACACGCGTCACATCGAGCGCGGCGGGCGCTTCGAATTCGGACAGGACCAGCGCAGTCCCGGCATTGGCAGAGCCGCCCGCGCCCACCGGAGCCGAAGCGGTCGGGGTCAGCGTGAGCAGATTATCGGGCGTCTCGCCGCCGAAGCTGATGCAGCCCGCGAGCAAGGCGATCGGGGCCAATGCGGCCGGTCGAAGAAAACAGGTCGTCATCATGCGCCTCACGGTTCGTAATCGGGCAGCGGTTGCGAGCTTAGCAGGGCACCTGCGCCCTTTTCGTCGATCTTCTCGGTCACGTCGCGCAGCGCCTTGCTCGTAGCGCGCAGGTCGCGAAGCGTTGCTTCGGCAGCCGGCAGCGTGCTCTCGGTCAGTTGCTTGGTCGCCGGCCGCGCATCTGCGAGCGTCTGCTCCAGTGCCTTGGCGGCGCCGCTGGCGGAATTCAGCGTCCCGCGCAGCTGCTCGGCGAGCTGCGAGCCTTCCTGGTTGATCAGCCTGTCGGTCGACTGCGTAACCTTCTCGAACGCATCGAGCGCTTCGCTGGATTCGCGCAATGTCACCTGCAGTTCGGACAGTACCCGCTCGATCTGCGGCGTGGCAGCGGCAAGATCGCCGCTCATGCGCTCGGTATTGCGCAGGATGCCCTGCAGCGAATTCTGGTTCTCGTCCGACAGCAGCAGTGTCAGCCGCTCGGTCAGCGTGGCCAAACGCTCGAGCAGCAGCGGCGCGCTGGCGAGTACGGCACCGATCCCGCCCCCGGAGGTCGGCGGGATAATCGGCACGCCTTCGGTGCAGGCGGTGGTCTCGCAGGAGATCGGCGGAGCGCCGGTGCGCGCCCCATCCAGCGTTATGGTCGACACGCCGGTGAAGCTGCCCTGGATTGTCGCGGTGGTCCCGACCAGGATCGGCACTTCCTCGCGCACCTTGATACGGACGCGCACGAATTCGGGATCCTTGTCCCACAGCTCGATCTGGTTGACCTGACCCACCGGCACACCCGCGAAATCGACCGAGCTGCCATTGGCGAGGCCCGCCACCGACTGCTTGAAGAAGATGTCGTATTCGTTCTGGTCCCCGCCGCCGAGTCGCGCGAGCCAGACGATGAACAGCGCAAGGGCACCGAGGATCAGCAAGGTAACCGCCCCCACCCAGATATGATTTGCCCGCGTTTCCATCCGTCAGTCTCTATGCCTTGTCATCATGCTTATTGTCCAACGCTTTGACCGCGTGCGCAGCGATGGGATTGTCCATGTGCTGCCGCAATTCGTCGAGCGCCTGCGCGGTGAGCGCCGCCCGTCCGCGCGGGCCGTTGAAATATTCCTGAATCCACGGGTGATCGAGCTGCATCAGGTTCGGCACCGTATCGACGGCGATCACCTTCTTGTCGGCCAGCACCGCCACGCGGTCGCAGATTTCGTGCAACGTATCGAGGTCATGGGTGATCAGGAAGACAGTGAGGCCGAGCGTTTCCTTCAGCTCGCGCGTCAGGCGGTCGAACGCCGCCGCGCCGATGGGGTCGAGGCCCGCAGTCGGTTCGTCGAGGAACAGGAGCTCGGGGTCGAGCGCGAGGGCACGAGCGAGGCCGGCACGTTTCTTCATCCCGCCCGACAGCTCGCTGGGGAACTTGCCTGCGGCCTCTTCGGGCAGGCCGGAAAGCACGGTCTTGAAGCGCGCGATCTCGTCGAGCAGCTCGGATGAGATGTCCGGGAAGAACTGCTTCAGCGGCACCTGCACGTTCTCGCCAACGGTCAGCGTCGAAAACAGCGCCCCGCCTTGGAACAGCACGCCCCAGCGGTTGCGCACGCCGATCTCTGCATCGGGATCGCCTTCGGTCATCGATTTGCCGAAAACCTTCACCTCGCCTTCGGTCGGGGGCTGCAGCCCGATGATGGAGCGCATCAGCACGCTCTTGCCGGTGCCCGAACCGCCGACCACGCCGAGGATTTCGCCCCGCCGCACCTTGAGGTCGAGACCATCGTGCACGGTCTGTGAGCCGAAGCGATTGACCAGCCCCTCCACTACGATTGGGTGCTCGCCGCGATAACGTTCGTGCCGCCCGAGGGTCCTGTCGTCGTCCTGCACCATCAGCCCCACCCGATCTCGGTGAAGAACACCGCGAAGAAGGCGTCGATGACGATGACGGCGAATATCGCGGAGACGACGGCCATCGTGGTGCGCCGTCCGACCTCTTCGGAATTACCCTTGACCTGCATGCCGTGATAGCAGCCTGCGAGCGCCACGATCAGGCCGAAGACCGGCGCCTTCACCAGCCCGACCCACAAATCGTAGATCGGTACCACGTCCTGAATGCGCGCAAGGAAGGTGTAGAAGGGGATGCCCAGCATGACGTCGCCGATCACCGCGCCGCCGACGATGGCGACCAGCGCGGCGTAGAAGCCGAGCAGCGGCATCATCAGGATAGCCGCCAGGATGCGGGGAATGACCAGCGCCTCCATCGGGGAGATACCGATGGTGCGCATCGCGTCGATCTCCTCGGTCAGCTTCATCGTGCCGAGCTGCGCGGCGAAGGCCGAACCGGAGCGACCGGCAACCATGATCGCGGTCATTAACACGCCCAGTTCGCGCAGGGTGATGCGCCCGACGAGGTTGATGGTCAGCGTTTCGGCACCGAACTGCGCTAGCTGCACGGCACCCTGCTGAGCGATGACGATGCCGATGAGGAAGCTCATCAGCCCCACAATCGGCAGCGCGCTGACGCCCACCAGTTCCAGTTGGCGGACCAGTGCAAGCCAGCGGAAGCGGCGCGGATGGCGGATGAGATTGCCGAAAGCCGCGATGAGTGCGCCGAGGAACCCGAGCACTCCAAACACGCCGTCGCGCGCAGCAAACACCTTGTTGCCGAGAGCATCCGGAACACGCTCCCAGACCGGCAGCCGCGGCGCGGCTACCTCTTCCTCACCGCGCGAGCCCTTGAGCGCTTCGATGAGCCGAGTGGCGCGATTGCTCGCCCCGGTGACTTCCGCCTCGTGGTCGCTCGCAATAGTGCTTGCAACCCAGGCGCCAACCGTATCGATTTCACTTATGTCGGAGAGATCGACCCTCGCAATCGGACCGTCCAGATGGCGCAGTTCCTCGTCGACCGAGCCGATGGTCGATACCAGATAGGGGCCGGACAGGGCGAGCACCTGCCCCCCGTCGTCCCCCTCGACCAGCTCGTATTCGGCGAAACCACCCATTGCTGCGCCCTATGCGGGGAATTGCCGTGCGAAACAAGCGGCTATGCCGACGCATCACCTGCGGCGTTGCATCGCAGCATGGGCGCTGGCATGGAATCCTATCTGATTTATCGGCACCGGCCCGCTCCCCCTCCCGGCCACCCAAAAGGATCATGCCGTGGGTGGCCGGGAGGGGGAGCGGGCCGGTGCCGCCAGTAAGCGCGAGCGAACAAAGACAATGACCACCGAGCTACCCAAGACTTTCGACCCGGCCGATATCGAGACGCGCTGGTACGCGCATTGGGAGGAAAATGGCCTGTTCCGGCCCGAGCGGCCCGACTCCGAACCCTATACGATCGTCAACCCGCCGCCGAACGTCACGGGCAGCCTGCACATCGGCCACGCGCTCGATAATACGCTACAGGACGTGATGATCCGCTACGAACGGCTGCGCGGCAAGGATGCGCTGTGGGTGGTCGGCACCGACCATGCGGGTATCGCGACGCAGATGGTGGTGGAACGCCAGCTGGAGGCGCAACAGGACAAGCGCACGAATTACTCGCGGGAAGATTTCGTCGCGAAGGTGTGGGAATGGAAGGAAGAGAGCGGCGGCACGATCACGCGCCAGCTCCGTCGCCTCGGCTGCTCGATGGACTGGTCCAGAGAGCAATTCACCATGGACGAGCATTTCTCAAATGCCGTGCTCAAGGTGTTCGTCGATCTCTACAACAAGGACCTGATCTACCGCGACAAGCGGCTAGTCAACTGGGACCCCAAGCTCAAGACCGCGATCTCGGATCTCGAGGTCGAGACGACCGATGTGAAAGGCCATTTCTGGCACTTCAAATATCCGCTCGAGGACGGTGTGACGCTCGACGACGGGCGGGACTACATCGAGGTCGCGACCACGCGCCCCGAGACCATGCTCGCCGACATGGCCGTGGCAGTGCATCCCGATGATGAGCGGTACCGGAGCGTCGTCGGCAAGCAAGTCGTGCTACCGATCACCGGTCGCCGCGTGCCGATCGTGGCGGACGAGCATGCCGATCCCGCGCTCGGCAGCGGCGCGGTAAAGATCACGCCGGGTCACGACTTTAACGATTTCGATGTCGGCAAGCGCGCCGGGTTCCAGCCCGCCGAGATGCTCAACATGCTCGATGCGGAGGCCAACGTCTGCCAGACCGCCGACGGACTGGTGCCGGACGAATTCCTCGGCCTGCACCGCTTCCGCCGCGAGAAGATCGTCGGCGAAGGCGATGGCGCGCGCGAGTTGGTAGTCAAGCGCCTGAAGGAAAGCGGCCACCTGATCCCGCATATCGCCAAAACCAAGGATGGCGAGGAAGTCGAGCTCGACGCCGAACCGCGCACCATCGCAACTCCCTTCGGCGACCGCGGCGGCGTGGTCATCGAGCCCTGGCTGACCGACCAGTGGTATGTCGATGCCGAAGCGCTCGCGAAGAAGCCGATCGAAGCGGTTAAAAGCGGCGAGATCGAGATCGTCCCGAAGAGCTGGGAAAAGACCTTCTTCAACTGGATGGAGAACATCCAGCCGTGGTGTGTATCGCGCCAGCTGTGGTGGGGACACCGGATCCCGGCGTGGTACGATGCGGACGGCAGGGCCTATGTCTCCATGACCGAGGCCGAAGCGCAGGCGCAAGCAGGCGACGGCGTCACGCTGACCCGCGACGAGGACGTGCTCGACACGTGGTTCTCCTCCGCCCTATGGCCTTTCGCCACGCTCGGCTGGCCCGAAAACACCGACCTTGTCGACAAGCACTACCCCAACGACCTGCTCATCTCCGGCTTCGACATCCTGTTCTTTTGGGATGCCCGCATGATGATGGCGGGGTACTTCAACACCGGGCAGGCTCCGTGGCCCAAGCTCTATCTCCACGGCCTCGTGCGCGCGGCGGACGGGCAGAAGATGTCCAAGTCCAAGGGTAATGTCGTCGATCCGCTCGGCCTGATCGACCAATACGGGGCCGACGCGCTGCGCTTCTTCATGGCGGCGATGGAAAGCCAGGGCCGCGACATCAAGATGGATGAGAAGCGGGTCGAGGGCTATCGCAACTTCGCGACCAAGCTCTGGAACGCGACCCGCTTCTGCCAGTCGAACGGCATCGGCGCGAGCGCGTCGATCGAGGCTCCCGCGGCCAGCCACGCAGTCAACCGCTGGATCATCGGCGAAGTGGTGGAGACGAAGCAGGCGCTCGATGCCGCATTGGCTGACCTGCGCTTCGATGCGGCGGCGAACACGATCTACCACTTCGTGTGGGATCGGTTCTGCGACTGGTATATCGAGCTGATCAAAGGCAATTTCGACGAGGAGACCAAGGCCGTCGCCGGCTGGGCGCTCGACCAGATCCTCGTCATGCTCCATCCCTTCATGCCCTTCATCACCGAAGAGCTATGGTCCAAGCAGGGCGACCGGCCCGACTATCCGCTCATCACCGCGAAATGGCCCGATCCGAAGGCGGCGGTCGATCCACAGGCGAAGGCCGAGATCGACTGGCTGATCGCTCTCACCTCCGCAACCCGCACGGCGAAAAACGAACTCGGCATCGCACCGGGCGCGAAGCTCGAAGCATACTGTGCTGCGCCCAGTGCCCTCGCCCGCTCGGTCGTGGACGCCAATGCAGCCGCGATCGAACGGCTCGCGCGCCTCACCCCCGTGCAGTTCGCCGAGGCACCCAGCGGTGCGGCGATGCAGATCGCGGCTGGCGACGATGCCTTCGTAATCCCGCTCGAAGGTGTGATCGACATCGAGGCGGAAAAGGCCCGCCTCACCAAGGCGATGGAGGCCAGCCAGAAGGAACTCGGCAGCCTCAACGGGCGGCTGTCCAATCCCAATTTCGTCGAGCGCGCCAAGCCCGAAGCGGTCGAAAAGGCCCGCGCCGACGCTGCCTTCCATGCCGCCGAAATCGACCGCCTGCGCGCCGCTCTCGCACGGCTGGGATAGGGACAGTCTTACCAAGCCTCCGGATGCATCTTACCTGTGACGCATGACGTCATGGATCGTACCAGGGGCACTCCTCCTGATCGCAGGCTTGGCAGCGTTTCGCTGGGTTTGGCGGCGTCAGAGGCGTAAGGCACTTTTGGCGACACCGCTTGGTGCCGAGCAGCGGGAAATCGTCGAGCGGCTCGTGCCGCTGGTCAAGCGGTTGCCCGAGCCTTTGCGGGCATCGCTGGAAGGCAAGATGAACCTGCTGCTGGACCAGGTGACTTTCAGGGGAATCAATGGCGTCGAGGTGACCGAGGAAATGCGGCTGTCCATCGCTGCCCAGGCCTGCCTCCTGATCGTCAACAGCCCCGTCTGGTACGATACTTTGAGGAACATACTCGTCTATCCTGCCGCATTCCTTACCGGGCGCGGCACGCCCGATGACGCAGTCGTGCACGAAACCCACCACGCAACGCTCGGGGAGAGCTGGGCACATGGGCCGGTGGTCCTGTCGTGGGACGATGCATTATATGGCGGGCTCGATGCGAGCGATGGCCACAATGTCGTGATCCACGAATTCGCACACCAGCTCGACGGGCTGAGCGGGCACGTCAACGGCATCCCCATCCTGCGCAAGGGGCAGCGCTACGCCAAGTGGGAGCAGGCGATGCTGGAGGCCTATGACGATCACGTCGAAAGGCTCGAGAACGGCGAGCGGACATTGATCGACCCCTATGGCGCGACGAACCACCAGGAGTTTTTCGCCGAAGCGATCGTGACGTTCTTCGAGAAGCCGAAGGCGCTGCGCAGCGAAGAACCTGCGCTCTATGCCCAGCTGACGCAGCTGCTGGCGATCGACCCGGCGCAGTGGCATTGACCGGCTCGCAGCGTCCGGCTCGCCGATTTCCCTAGGTTGCATTTCGTGCCATAGGACCGCGCGCCATGACCATCGGTAACCGAGACAATTCGCTTTGCCTTTAGTTCTTGCCACCGACGACACTGGCGGACCCGAGATTTTCGCCTCCGTTCAGGGCGAAGGGCCGAGCGCGGGAATGCCGGTCGCCTTCATGCGCCTGTCGCGCTGCAACCTCGCCTGCGTGTGGTGCGATACAGCCTACACTTGGCATTTTACCGGTGATGAGCGCCCGCACCGCGACGGGATCGAGTTCGACCGCAAGGCCAATCAGGTCAGGCTGGACGAGGAGGAGGTCGCCGCGCGCATCACCGAGCTAGGCCAGAAACGCCTCGTCATCACCGGCGGCGAGCCGCTGTTGCAGGCCCCGGCGCTGGCTAAGCTGCTTCAACTGCTGCCGGACGTTTCGGTCGAGATCGAAACCAACGGCACCACGAAGGCCCCGCCCCCACTCGACATCCGGATCGACCAATTCAACGTCAGCCCCAAGCTGGCCCATAGCGGCAATCCGTCAGAGCTGGCGTTGGTCCCCGAACGGCTGGACGCCTATGCCACCGACCCGCGCGCGTGGTTCAAATTCGTGATCGCCCAGCCCTCGGACATCGACGAGGTGCTGGCCTTGCGGGACCGATACAGGTTCAAGCCGGATCACGTCTTCCTGATGCCCGAGGGTACCGACAGCGAAACACTGCGGACCCGCGAAAAGTGGCTCGCTCCGCTATGCGTCGAGCACGGTTTCCGGATGAGCGACCGGCTCCACATCCACCTGTTCGGCGATACCAGGGGGACCTAACTGCGTTTCGCAGCCACATCCGTGGCTGCATCCTCGCTAGACGTGCAGCACGCTGCACCCGCTGCGGGCGGGCGGTCGCCCTTGCCTCGCCTTCGGCTCGGTTTTTTCTAACCCTGCGAGCGCCAGCGCTGGACCGTGCGTTCGACGATCTCTTCCTCGCCGCCGGTCTGGTTCCACAGTTCGACGAAGCTCGGGTCTTCGGACGCCGGGCGTTTCGATTCCTCGAGATTGTCGAAGCTGACGCGGATCGGGATAGCCACGCCTTCGCCGCAGATGATGCATTCGCGATTGCGGAGCGCGGGGATTGCATCGAGGAAGCCGCGCGCGCCTTCGGGCATTGCGGCACGGACGAAATCCTGGTCGCGATCGTTGTTGAGGCGCATCGAGATGATCGTCCCGCACTGCGACAGCACGCCTTCGGCAAGGTCGGACGGTCGCTGCGTGATGAGGCCCAGCGAGATGCCGTATTTGCGGCCCTCTTTGGCGATCCGGCTGAGGATAGTGCCGACCGAATTGCCGTCGGAGTTCTTCTCGCTCGGGACGTAGCGGTGGGCTTCTTCGCAGACCAGCAGGATCGGCGAGGTGCGCTCCTCGCGGCCCCAGATGGCGAAGTCGAACACCAGCCGACTCAGCACTGCGACCACGGTCGAGGTGATGTCCGACGGCACGCCCGACACGTCGATGATCGAGATCGGCTTGCCGTTGGAGGGCATGCGGAAGATCTTGCAAATGAACTCCGACATCGTGTCGCCGACCAGCATGCCGGAGAACATGAACTGGTAGCGCGGGTCGCTCTTCAGCTCTTCCAGCTTGTTCTTGATCCGCATGTAGGGCGCTGACGTCGTAGCCTTGTCGAGCTTGCCCATTGCGTCTTGGATGGCGTTCGAAAGGTCGGACAAGAGGTAGGGAATGGGCGAATCGACGGTGATCTTGCCCATGCTTTCGGCGAGGCGGCTCTTGCTGCGCGCCTTGAGCAGGCATTTGGCGAGAATGTCCTCGTCCACCTGCCGGTCGTTGCCCTGCGAGGTGAGCAGCACCTCGCAATGCTCCTCGAAGTTCATGATCCAGTAGGGCATCTGGAGGTTTGAGACATCGAGGATCACGCCGGTGTTGCGGAACGCGGCCGAGTATTCGCCATGCGGGTCGACCATCACGATATGGCCCTCGGGCGCCGCTTCGCAGATGCGGTGCAGGATTAGTGCAGCGCTGGTCGATTTACCCGTACCGGTGGAGCCGAGCAGGGCGAAGTGCTTGCCGAGCATGGCATCGATGTAAATGCCGGCGCGAATATCCTTGGTCGGATAAACCTTACCGATGGTAACCGCGGTACGACCGTCGCTGGCGTAGACCTGCTTCAAGTCGGCTGTACTGGCGGGATAGACCAGTGCGCCGGGCACCGGGTAACGGGTGACACCGCGGCGGAAGCCGTGCAGGCGACCGGTGAGCTTTTCTTCGATGCCTTCCCCAAGGAAATCGATATTCGCGAGGATGCTGCCGGCCTTGCGATCCTGCCGCTGGTTGCGGACGCTGGCGAGCAGCCAGCTGCTGCCGACGCGGATCTTGATCTGGCTGCCGACCTGTCCGGCCATGGCGATCGCGGGATCGGCATCATCCGCGCATTCGGACAGGCGCTGAAGGTCGACGGCGATCATTGAGCCGGAACCGGCGATTTCGAGGACAACACCGATGGGGTCCATCGTGTTGTTGGCGCTCTGCACGTCCGGATCGGGCGCTTGCTCGCCCTCCGCTTCGGGTTCCGGCGCCTTGCGAGCTTCCGCCTCGGCGCGAAGCTGCGACGGGGGACGGGGAATGGGTGGCGGTGCTACGGTCTGCTTGTCCACGATCGGCGCCTCGACGGGCACCGGCTGTTGCACTTCCTGTGCTACCATCAAGGGCCGCTCGTCGGCGACCGGCTGTTGCTCGACTGGCTGCGGATTATGGACATAGCCCGAGCGCGAGAGCGAAGAGGCTGCGCCGCTGTCCTGCTCGCTTCGACGTATCCGGTCGCGCAGGGAGGAACCACGCGGCTGCGGCGGCTGGGCTCCTTCTTCCTTGGCAGGATCGAAAGTGCGGTGGTTCGGATTGCCCATGTCGGTCATCGGTCGGTTCGGCCCCAAGTTTCGCGCCCATCGCGCAGGGCCACAGCCTATGGCGGGGGACGGTTAAAATCGGGTCAACGCTATTGGGTCGATAGGGCCTGGCATCAGGACGCTAGATCATCGCAAAGAGACGACCGGCCAGCCACCCCATCCCGACGGACAGCATGACGGCGAGGAGACCGTAGAGCAACGACAAGTCCTGCGAATACTCCTCGACCTGCCGTTCGAAGCCGACTTTCTGGACTTCCACTTCGGTCTGCGCCGAGGCGATTACCCGCCCGCGACTCACCGCGAAAGTCTCGGCAGTGTAGGTCCCGGTGGTCACGTTGGACGGCAAGGTAATCCGTGCCTGATACAACACCTGTTCGCTGATCTGCACGCCCTCGAAATCCTGCTTGTAGAGCTGCTGGCGCGTTTTCAGATCGACGAGCCCGGCGGAAAAGCGCGCCTGTTCGTCCAAATCGATCACGCCGCTCGGGCTGAGCTGGATATAGTCGGTGCCGAACTCGTAAATCGCGGCCGTTTTCTCGTCCACGATCTCATCAATGGGACGGGAGGAGGCGACCGCGAAGAACGAGGGGACCGAGCGAAAATCGGTGCTTTCCGCATTGACCCACACGCCGAGGAAGCGCCCCTTCTCGCGCAGGCGGGCAGGTTCGGCCGGACCTTTGAGCACCACCACGATGTCGTATTGATTGCCCACCGCGCGCCCGCCCGGATCGAGGACGGCACCGAACAACAACAGCTCCGTGCCGGTGAATCCTTGCCTGACCTCCACCTCGTGCTGGCTGACCTCGGGCACGAGGATCGGGTCGCGCTGGCCCATCAGCGCGAAGGCGCAAAGGAGGATCAGCAGTATCCTCACAACGGATACACCGTGTAAATCTCGTCCGGCTGATAGAACAGGCCGAGAAACATGCGGAAGGCGATCACGAGAACGATTGCGGCCAGGATCAGCCGTAGCAACTCGGGCTTGGCTTTCACCGCGATCTGCGACCCGACTTGCGCACCGGTGACCGAGCCGATCAGCAGCAAGAAGACGAGCACGATGTCCACCGCCTTGGTCGTCAGCGAGTGCATCATGGTGGTCGCCATGGTCACGAAAAGGATGTTGAACAGGCTGGTGCCGACGACGACATTCGCGCTCATGCCCAGAATGTAGAGCATGGCGGGCACGAGGATGAAACCGCCGCCCACCCCCATCAGCATGGTCAGGATGCCTACGACGACACCGACCAGCAGCGGGGCGAGCGGAGAAATGTAGAGCCCGGACCGATAGAAACGCCATTTCATCGGCAGGCTGGCGACCAGCGGATGGTGACGGCGCTTGGGAGCCTGCTTGCTGCCGGATTTGGCACCGCGCAACAGTTCGACCGATTCCTTCGCCATCAGCAGCCCGATCGAGCCCAGCAGGATAACGTAAAGCGCGTTGATGACGACATCGATCTGGCCGATCGAGCGGAAGAAACGGAACAGCAGCGCGCCGAAGCCCGATCCGACCACCCCGCCTGCGACCATCACCGCACCCATGCGGTAGTCGACACCCTTGCGCCCGCTGTGCGCGATCACGCCTGTCACGCTGGCCCCGGTCACCTGTGTCGAAGCCGAAGCGGCGGCCACTGTGGGTGGCACTCCGTAGAAGATCAGCAGCGGCGTCGTCAGGAAGCCTCCGCCTACTCCGAACAGACCCGAAAGCACGCCCGTCAGCCCGCCCAGCGCGACGATCCACAGCCCGTTTACGGACAGGTTCGCAATGGGCAGGTATACATCCATGAAAGCGCCCTATCGCAGCCCCCGCCCGGATAAAAGCTGAACCGTGTCAGAAGCCCGCCGCAAGGGCGATCGCTGCTCCGGAAGAGGGCTCGGCATTGCCGGCCACGCGGAAGCGGTAGTCGGCCGCGATACGCGCCTGTCCATTGCCGAGACCGAAATCCAGCTTGAGCATCGGGCCGATGTCCACCCGTGACGCGCCGCGCTGCGCGCCGGCCCAAGCCCCGGCACCGGCGCGCACCAATAATGGATCGTTGTCCTCGAAGTCGCGGGTGAGGTCGATACTGCCATCGACAAACCCCGTTGCGAAATCACCGGCGACGTAACCTGCCTGAGCATAGCCGGAGGCTTCGAGGCCCAACGGCATTTGCGAGTTTTCAATACCTGCCGAAACGAAGGCGGCAGGTCGCAACCTCACCTGATCGGCGGATTCTGTTGCGCGCAATTCCGCGTGCAGCACTAACGGCAAGCCGCCAACCGGCCTTGCGCGCATACCGAGCGCCGCCTCGGTTTCCCCTGCTGTCACCAGCGCCTTGCTGGCTCGCGCATAGATCGCGGGATCGTGCCTGCTGGACGGCGCAAGGCGATACCCAATCACCGCGCCTGCCTGACTGGCTCCGTAGCTTGCCGGCCGCCCTCCACCGGTGAGCGCGGACGTTCCTCCATCGCGCAGCAACAACCAAGCATCGATCCGCCATGCTTTCAGCCAATCGGCATCATATTGAGGTGCGGCTTCCAGCGTGCGGTCGATCGATTCCCCGGCGCCGCCCGGCACGTGCGACTGTGCCACGTCGGTCTGCCGCGATAAGCTTTCTTCCAGCACCCGCTCACCAGTTCCGAAATGCTCGCGCTGATCACGGCTCGTCAGCTTGACGATTGGGAAAATCGGCATTTGTTTGCTGGAGGGCGCAGGGTTTGGATCCGGTTCGGCATATGATGGAACCGTTTGATCGTATTTGGGCACCGGCCTCGCTTGGGGTCCTACCGCGACGGTGTCTTCACCTTCGTACGAGAATGCAAGCGTCTTGGATTTTATCGGCTGATTGATCGCCTGCCAGGGACTCTGCCACGAAATCGCACGGATCAGCAGCCAGCCGATTAGCAGCAAGCCAAGGAATAGAAGAGGCTGCCCTCGACGCGCCTCCACTGCGCCATCGCTCATGCGTGCGCCTCGGCTCTTGCGGCCAAGGCCGGATGGTCCTGGTGCTCCGTCTTGTCCCAAATGACAGTAGCACCGCGCAGCGTTCCTACATAGGCAGACAGGGCGCGGCGCGCGGCCATGATAGCGATGATGTTCGACACGATCAGCCGCGGTACGGACAGCAAGCCCTGTCGCCATCCGTATTCGCGCGCGGTGAACAGCGCCCGCATTGCAAAGCGCCAGCCAAGCCCAATAAGATTGAGCAGCAACAGCCAGCCCAGCAGTCCGGAATATTCCGGTGCCGCAACCGCGCCGCTGCTCACCAACAGGTAGAGTAATCCACTCAGCCCGATAAGCAGGTAAGCAAGTGAAAGCAGAATGGCAGCAAGCGGCCCGCGCCGATCGCGCAGCTGCATCCAGATGTCCGCAGCCGAGCCCTGCCAGCCGAGCCGGTCCCAGCCCTGCAGCGCGATACCATGCATCCAACGCGTCTTCTGACGGACAGCGTGATCGAGGCGTGAGGGAAAGAAGGCCCGCGTTGCGATCAGACGTCCGTCGGCAGTGCGGCAGCGCAGAAAGCGACCCCTGCCGCCTGCCTCGGCGATGCGCAGGCCGAGCTCGTAATCCTCGGTCAGCGATTGCCGCGCGAACGGCTCGTCGCCGAAGCGACCAAGCATGTCGCGTGAAATCGCGAGACCGACGCCTGCGCCCGGAATCGCCGCCCCCAAGGCGTCGCGCACCAGAAGCGCCTTTGCGTGCGATTCTGCGAACTCGTCTGCGTAGTGACTGCCAATCAGGGCGGACCCGCGCTGCGGGAGCGCCATAACGGGGAGTTGGGCGAAATCCGCCGCGTCCATCGCGTTGTCCAGCAGAGCGAGAGCTGCGGGATCGACCATGTCCTCCGCATCATGCAGCACGATCATGCGGGTCGCCGTCCCGCTACGCACTTCGTCTTCGCGCAAGGCAGCGTAGAGACGGTTGAGGCAGTCGGCCTTGCTCGTCGGGCCGTCTTCGCCATGCACCACGATCCGCACTCTCGGATCGCCCCGCGCAGCCGCCATGGCCGAAGCCATCGTTGGCGGATCATTGTGGTAACAACCGACGTAAATCCGCAGATCGCGATAGGGCCAGACTTCGAGCATGTGGTAGATTGTCGGGCCAATCACCGCGGCTTCCTGCCATGCAGGGACGAGTACTGCTGCGCGGCCTGTTAACGGCCGTTCGGTCAGCTGCGATTCGTCGATTTTCGGGACTGCGATCCGGCCGCGCAGCCGCATCCAGATATAGGACAGGTCGACTGAGAATTCGTCGATCACGCCGATCGCGAAGAAGGCCGCGCAAAACAGCAGCAGTTCGCGATGGACGAGCAAAAACCATTGCGCGACAGTGAATTCGCCGATGAACACGACCCGTTCCCCCCCCGCCGAGGCATCTAGCGAAACGATCACCCCCTTGCAACGCGGTGCGGTTTGTTCAAAGGACCACCCCGACATGACCGAACGCCCTTCAGCCTTCCGCCTCGTTTTTGCCCCCGTGCGAGCGCTGTTCGTCAGCGATGCCTCGGCCGGTATCCTGCTCATTTTCGTGGCTGTTGCAGCGATGCTGGCCGCGAATTCGCCATTTGCCGCGGAGTACCAGCAGCTGTTCTACGGCAAGCTGGCGTGGACCCCGATCCCCAAGCTGTACGACCTCCATCTATGGATCAATGATGGCTTGATGGCGATCTTCTTCTTCGTCGTCGGGCTGGAGGTGAAGCGCGAGTGGATCGAGGGGCAATTGTCCACCGCGCAGCAGCGACGCCTGCCGATCATGGCGGCGGCTGCCGGCATGATCGTCCCGGCCCTGTTCTATGTCGGTGTCGTCGGCGGTGACAGCACCTTGCTGCGCGGCTGGGCGATCCCGGCCGCGACCGACATCGCCTTCGCGATGGGTGTGCTGGGCCTGCTCGGCAATCGGTGCCCGGCATCGCTCCGCCTGTTCCTGCTAACCGTCGCCATCGTGGACGACATCGGTGCGGTGCTCGTGATCGCAGCCTTCTATACCGAGAACATTAAGCTGGAATGGCTGGCCGCCTCCGCAGTCATCGTGGGTGCCATGCTGGCGATGAACAAGGCGCGCGTGTCCGCTTATTGGCCATTCATCCTGTTGGCGCTGGTGCTGTGGTTCTTCGTGCTCAACTCCGGCATCCACGCGACGATCGCGGGCGTCGTGGGCGCGCTGTGCATCCCAATGCGCGGCAAGGACGACGAGACCATGGTCGAAACCATGGAGCACGCGCTGGCCCCGTGGAGCGCCTATTTGGTCGTACCTGTCTTCGGCTTCGCCAACGCCGGCGTGCCGCTGGCCGGTCTCGGCATGGAGCAATTGCTGGCCCCGTTGCCGGTGGCGATCATTGCAGGCCTCTTCCTCGGCAAGCAGATCGGCATCTTCTCGGCCATCTGGCTGGCGGACCGGCTGGGCATCGCCCCCCGTCCCGACCAGGCGAGCTGGCAGGAGATCTGGGGCATCACCCTGTTGTGCGGGATCGGCTTTACCATGTCGCTGTTTATCAGCGGGCTGGCCTTTGCGGGGCAGGAGTTGCTGATCAACGAGGCCAAGATCGGCATCCTGCTGGGGTCGTTGCTATCGGCAATCGTGGGCTACACGGTCATCCGCCTCTCGGCCGCGCACCCGGACGATGCGAGTTCGCCTTACATCGAGAAGAAGGGCTGACTACCAGCTGCCGGTATTGGGCATGCTCGCCCACGGTTCCTGCGGGTCGAGATAGCCCTCTTGCAGTAGCTCGATCGAAATACCATCGGGTGTCCGCACGAAAGCCATATGCCCGTCGCGGGGTGGGCGATTGATCGTGTGGCCCGCATCCATCAACCGCTGGCAGGTCGCGTAGATATCGTCGACGCGATAGGCGAGGTGGCCGAAATTGCGTCCGCCATCGTAGCTCTCCGGCGCGCTGCCATCCTCGGGCGGCCAGTTATAGGTAAGCTCAACCTCCGCCGTGCCTTCCTGACCCGGCGCGGCGAGGAACACCAGCGTGAAGCGTCCCTTCTCATTGTCGAAGCGGCGCACTTCCTTCAACCCGATAAGATCGAAGAAGGCGACGGTCGCATCGATATTGGTGACGCGGATCATGGTGTGGAGGAATTTGGTCATACCGCGCAGATGGCGCGAATCTTCCAGGATACAAACGAAAATGCGCCGCAGCGGCTGCGGCGCATTCGAATACTCTGGCGGGAGAGGGGACGAGCGCTAGCCCGCCCCCTGCCCGGCTGGTCACTCAGAAACTGGCTGAAATCGTGCCCACGATCGCGTCGTCGGTGAAGCCGTCGATCGACGGACCTTCGACACCGACGTAGGAAACGCCGACTTCGAATATACCGGCCGATGCGGTCGCGCCGATGGCCCAGTCCAGCCCGGTATCGTCTGCGGTACCGGCCAGCAGCGGCGGGGCCAGCGGCCCGTCTGTGTAGCCGAGGTGGCCGGTCAGGGTAATCGGCGTGTTGGGAACGCCTACACCGAGGTCGGTATAGACATAGAGATTGTCGTCATTGCCCAGCGAATCCTGGCTCGGCGCCCAGGCGACACCGACCGTGGCTTCCGCCGGGCCAAGGTTGAAGCCGAGCGAGGCGTAGGGCTCCCAATAATCGGTATCGAGTCCGAGGTCTTCGGTCGGGTACAGATAGTACAGCACGCCGACATCGAAGCTGACGGCGTCGCTAATCTGGCCGCTGTACCCGGCATAGATGTCGACTTCGAGCTCGCCATAGGCGGGGCCTCCGTCGATGGATGATGCCCAGGTGCCGACGTAGAAACCGCTGTCGTGCGCGATGTCGATGCCACCCTGAATGGCGGGATCGCCGCCCGACAGCGAAACGCCGCGGAAACGATAGTCCGTGGTCAGCGCCACGTTGGCGGAGACGGTTACCGGACCGGCATCGACGCCGTCTTCGACCTCTTCAGCCGGGTTTGAAACCTGCGCCATCACCGGCGCGGCGGAAATGAGGCTCACGGATGCGAGCGAAACGGCCATCAGGCCGCGAAAGGACGTCAGCATTACAAACTCCTACACGAGTGTCGCTTCGTCCCACCTGCGAATCCGTCGGGGCCGTTTAGGTGGCTCCTTGTCCGGATAGGGCAACTTTTGTGCACGTCGCGTCTTCTCTACGCAAGATATGGCCCGAAAACTTTTTGCACATGCAGCAAAACCTGTGATGTTTTCGCAACTGCACAACGTGCCATTCAGCGAAGGTTGTCCCGCGGCGGACTAGGCCCTATCTGGTCGCCCGGCGGGTTGGCCCGCATCCCTCTACCGAGAACTCAACCCAAATGCTTCGATCCCTTCGCCAATTATTCAAGGAACGTCCCACCGCGCGGCGCGTGGCGCGGGTTCCGGATGGCGAACGCTACTACGTGATCGGCGATATCCACGGTCGCCTGGACCTGTTCGAGGAACTGATCGAAGCGATCGAAGCCGACGATGCAGCCAACGAAGCGGCAGGCACGACGGTCATCCTGCTCGGTGATTTGATCGACCGCGGCCCCGACAGTTGCGGCGTCATCGAACGTGCGCGCGACTGGGGCAAGACGCGCAAGGTGCGCTACATCGCCGGCAATCACGAGGAAATGTTCCTCGAGAGCTTCGACGACAAGGAGATGCTGCGCCACTTCGTCAAGCATGGTGGGCGCGAGACGATCCTGAGCTACGGCATCAAGCGCAAGCGCTACAACGAACTTACGATGAAGGATCTGCAGACCGAAATGGCCGGCCTGATCCCGCAGGACCATCGCAAGTTTCTTGCGTCTTTCGAGGACCTGATTATCGCCGGCGACTATGTTTTCGTCCATGCCGGGCTCAATCCGAAGCGCCCGGTCGAAGAGCAAAAGCAAAGCGACTTGCGCTGGATCCGCGAGCGCTTTCTCAAGCATCCCGAGCCATTCAGCCATGTCGTCGTGCACGGCCACACGATCTTCGAGGATATCGAGCGGACCGACCATCGCATCGGCATCGATACGGGAGCATTTCGTACCGGCCGCCTGACCGCGCTCGTCCTCGAAGGCGATACCCGTCGTACAATCCAGGCAGCCGAGACCGACGGTTCGATCGCGATTCAGGCAGGCACGCTCGACTGAAGCGTGGCAGGCTCCCGGCTGTTCCGGAAGCCTGCCAGCCCTTGCGTTATTCGCCGGCCAGTTCCCGGACCAGCGCCGGCGCGGGGTAGATCGTCTCCAGCGCTTCCTGCACCGCATCAGTAGAAACGGCCACGGTCCGGTTGAGCGTGCCGTCATAGCCGTAATTGCCGCCCAGCGAGTGGATATTGCCGTCGAAAGCCGCGCCGATCACCGTACCCGCGCGGTCGATCACCGGCGAGCCGGAATTGCCGCCGATGATGTCGTTGGTGGTCACGAAGTCGAAGGCGGTATCGGGATCGATATCGGCCTGGTTCGCGGCGAAGGCTTCGGCCACGTCGAACGGCGGTGCGCCGGTCGCGCGCTCGAAAGTCCCGCCCATGGTGGTGAGGATCGGCACCTGCTGGCCGCGCTCCTCCCAACCCTTCACCTGGCCATAGCTGATCCGCAACGTGAAGGTGGCGTCGGGATAGAGGCTGTCGCCATAGGCCGCGAAGCGCGCGTCGGCGAGCTTGCCATCGGCGATGGCAAGCGGGCCCGAATAGCTCTCGTTCACCGCATCGCGTAGCGCCCGCTGGCGATCGGCGAGGCGCAGGGCATACCGGATCATAGGATCGTCCGATGCCTCGATCGCGGCCAGCCCGCCGTTCCACAGTGCCTTGCGCACGGCCGGATCGGCCAGCTGCGTGCCTTCGACCAGCCGCTCGGCCAGCGCCTCGGGGCTTTCCTGCCCAAGCAGCAGGCGGCTGTCCGGATCATCGACGCCTAGATACTCTCGCGCCTTCGACAGGCTCCAGCCCATCATCAGCTCATCGAGCCAGGGATAGACCGGGCGTTCGTCGAGCAGGCGCTTCTCGGTGAGCGGCAGGGCGCTGTCGGTGTAGCCGGGCAGGCGCTCGCCATTGGGCTTTGCGCGCTCTTGCGCCGCGAAAACCAGCGTCGAGGCATAGCCGAACAGGTCGCCCGACGGACTGATGAAACGCGACGGCAGATAAAGCGCGCGATAGGCTTCGGTCGCCTCGTCAACCGCGGTCCACGGATCGCCGATCTCGGCATTGCCGGCGCTGCGCTGGCGTAGGTCGGCCTCGGCTTCGGCCAGCTGCGCAGTGAAGTTCGGATCGTTCAGCGCCTTGGTACGGCCGATGTAGACCTTGAGGCCGTTTTCGACGCCGTTGAGCGTGTCGAGTCCCTGCCGCTCCTTCTCCGGGCTTTCATCCATCGCGGTGATCAGGCGGCCGCGAAGTTCGGACAAGGTGGTTAGGGTCACCGGCAGGCGCACCTCGCGCTCGAAGGCGAGCTGGCTCTGCGTGTAGAGGCGGCTGGTCGAACCGGGATTGCCGACCACGAAGGTGACCTCGCCCTCTTCCGGCGCGCGCGGGTTCCATTGGAGATGCTGCGGCGTGGCGACCGGCTGGCCGTTCTCGTAGGCGCGCAGGAAGCTCGCATCGAGCGAATAGCGCGGGAAGTTGAAGTTGTCGGGATCGCCGCCGAAGGTCGAGGCACGGTCTTCGGGAGCCCAGGCAAGCCGGATGTCGGAGTACTTGCGGTAGGTATAGAGCTTGTACTGCCCGCCGCCGAACAGCGTCACCACCTGGCAGCGGGTCGTTTCGGTGTCCGGGCATCCGGCCGACTCGAGTTCCGCAATCTTGGCGTCACGTGCCTTGGTGAGGGCTTCACCCTCGAGGCCTGCGAAGGAGCCCTTCACCTCTTCGGTCACATCGGTGATGGAGGTCACGACCTCGGCCTGCTGGCCGGGACACTTGAGCTCCTCTTCACGCTTCTGCGCGACGAAGCCGGCGTCGAGATAGTCCATCGCGTCGGACGAATTGTCGAACAGGCAGCTGGCAATGCAGTGGTGGTTGGTGAGGATCAGGCCAGACGCCGACACGAAGCTCGCCGAGCACCCGCCGGTCAGGCGCACGGCGGCGGCCTGCACGCGGTCGAGCCACGCCTGGTCCGGTGCCCAACCATAGGTTTCTTCCATTCGTTCGGTTGGGAAACCGTCGAAGGTCCACATGCCTTCGTCGGCCTGCGCCGTGGTGGAGGTGAAGGCGATGGCGGCGCTGGCCGCGTAAAGCGCGAAACGTTTCATGGATTGACCCTCTTCAAGACTGTCGTTGCGCGCCGTTTTCGCGTTTCGGCGGCAATTGTCCAGCGCGAAGGTCAGCCAAGCCACCGCTTCCTGTTTGCCGGATGGCGCAGTCCGGCAATTGCATCGAGGATCACGAGGAGTGCAGACACGCCGCAGGCGACCGCGACCGCGCCGCTTTCCTGCCCGCCGCGGTTGTAGATGCCCCATAGCGCCCAGAGGAAGACGAGCGCGTACCACGGGTTGCCCGCGCTGCGCAGCACGGCCAGAGCGGCCACGACGCCGCCGACTGCGACGACGGCGGCGGCGAGCAGCGGGTAGGTATCCCCCGCCCCGACACCGTGGAAGCGCAGCGCGGCGGTGATGTTCACGATGGTCGCGGCGGTCAGCCACGCCGCAAGCGCGCTGAAGGTGACGCCGATCAGGAACCGCTCCCACCCTGTCATCGGACGGTCGAGTTGTGTGAGGATGCGCAGGATGGCGAGCAGGCTGACCAGCGAGGTCGCGATGATGACTACCGATATCCAGGTGAGGTCGGCAAACTGCGTGTAGAGCGCCCATACGCCTTGCGATGCCAGCGCGACCACCGCAAACCAGGCGATGCGATCGATCAGCGCATTGTCCCGCTGCGCCGGAAGCAGTTGCCAGAGCACGAAGCCGGTCGAGAGCAGGAACAGCGGCCCCCAGATGCCGAACGCCCAGCCGATCGGTGTCACCAAGGTGCGGACGCTGTCCGACTGCTCGCCGATGGGTTCGCCGAAGCCGAGCTGCGGGAGGAAGGTCGACCCGACCTGGATCACCACGGCAAGGACGAGCGCGAGCCGTTGGGCGAGGCTGCGATGTTTGGTGCTGTGCTGCATCATGCCGCCTCAACCCGCCGGTCGGCGCGCCGTTCCGCGAGGGTAGAGGGTGAAATGCCAGGGGGCCTGTAAGCCGGGTTCTGTCTCCACAGACGGTATCCGACGAGCGGACCGTATCTGCGGCGGCAGCCATTCGTCTAGGCCATGGATCGCTCCATGACTCAAGCAGCCAACCCGGGCGGTCGATGCGAAACGCACCTGCCCTCTTGCGAGAGCGCGCCGCCCCTATTCGGCCTTGCTCCGGGTGGGGTTTGCCATGCGGACCGCGTTGCCGAAGCCCCGGTGCGCTCTTACCGCACCCTTTCACCCTTGCCTGATCTCCCGAAGGAGCCATCGGCGGTATGCTCTCTGTGGCACTTTCCCTCGACTTGCGCCGGGCGGGCGTTACCCGCCACCCTTGTTTCGTGGAGTCCGGACTTTCCTCTCCAACAACCCGCTCATCCTGAGCCTGTCGAAGGAGCGGCTGCCCGGCCCCCTGGCGAATGCGCAGATAGGATGTGGCTTTCGATTAGCCAAGTGAAACGGGCGACGATCGCGGGGCCACTCGCCACCAGGCCTGACTTCAACTTAAACTGCTATTGAGAATTATTCTCATTGACGCAGTTCGAACCGCTCGGTAGCCGCACCGTAATGAGTCGCGAGACGATCAAGTTCTGGTACCTGGTGCACAAGTGGAGCAGCCTTATTCCCATGGCTTTTCTGCTGATGCTTTGCGTCACCGGCCTGCCCCTTATTTTCCACGACGAGATCGATGCCGCGATGGCCGACGAGGCGGG
The DNA here is from genome assembly GCF_051195295.1 of Qipengyuania sp. 902. Classification (NCBI taxonomy): domain Bacteria; kingdom Pseudomonadati; phylum Pseudomonadota; class Alphaproteobacteria; order Sphingomonadales; family Erythrobacteraceae; genus Qipengyuania; species Qipengyuania sp. 902. The sequence continues at coordinate 463,276 of NZ_JBNJLJ010000003.1, forward strand.
CTCCGCGCTCGCCGAGACCCCCTCTGCCGAAGGCGGGCTTCCGCTAGATGCCATGCTCGAAACGGCGCTCGAGCAGCGGCCTGGTGAAGTCCCTCTGTTCATGGCCTTCAGTCAGGACGATTCCCTCCTGACCGTGACGACCGGCCCCTCGCCCGATGCGGACGGATCGCAGATGACGCTGCTGTTCCTCGACCGTGCGACCGGGGAGTCGCTGGGTCCGGCCCCCGTCAATCAGCTTATGGATTTCCTGCTGACGCTGCATACCGATATGTTCTTGGGCTTGCCCGGCATGTGGGCGCTCGGTGTCTGCGGTATCCTGTTTCTGGTCGCGCTGGTTTCCGGCATCGTTTTGTATGCCCCCTTCATGCGCCGTTTACCCTTCGGCACCGTACGGACCGATCGCAAGCCCCGGACCCGCCGGCTCGATGAGCACAATCTACTGGGTGTCGTGGCGTTCGCATGGATGATCGTCGTAGGTGCGACCGGTGCGATCAACGCCTTTGCCGATCCGCTGACCGACAGTTGGCGCGAAAGCGAAGTGGCTGCGATGACCGCAGCCTACGGTGCGCAGCAGCCTCTTTCACCCGACGAATACGGGTCGCTGGATGCCGCGATGGCTGCCGCTCAGGAAGCCCTGCCCGGTCGGAGCCCGCAGTTCATCGGCTTTCCCGGCGGCGACTGGTCGTCCGGCCATCATTACGCGATCTTTTTCCAGGGCGATCGACCGGTCACACAGAACCTGCTGACCCCCGCGCTGGTAGATGCGCGCTCCAGCCAGTTGACCGATGCCCGGACCATGCCCGCGATCAACCAGGCGCTGATGATGTCGAAGCCGCTGCATTTCGGCGACTATGGCGGTCTGCCGCTGAAGATTATCTGGGCCGTCATGACGCTCATCACGATCTGGGTGCTGTGGACGGGCATTTTGCTGTTGCTTCGCCGCAGGTCCGGCAGGCTCGAACGGCGGATCGCGGAGATCCAGAGCGGCGGGACTTTGGGAAGTGCCGCATGAAACACAAACCGCGCAACACGCTTCTTCAGACCTTCGCCATCCCCTCGGCGCTGGCAGTCGCCACCGTGGCAGGTCTGATCCTGGGCCTGACGGGGGATGGCTGGCGCGACCTGGTTAGCTGGCTGCTGCTGATAATTTCCCTGCTCCCGATCCACGCCGCCTTCGCGCTTCGCCGATCGAGCGCACATCGCAATGCTCGTGTGAGCAATTCCCGTTTGGAAAGAAAGACATCATGAATTCAATGCTTCGCGTTTCAATCCTCGCCCTCGGCGCTTCGATCGCTGCAACGGCGCAGGCTCAGGATACGTCGGACGACGTAATTATCGTCACCGCGCAGCGCGAGAATGCGACGCAGGTGGTCAATGCGGGAAGCGCGGGCGTGCTGGGCAACAAGAATGCAGAGGATCTGCCTTTTACCATTAGGTCCTATGACGAGAGTCTGATCCTCAACCAGCAGCCGCAGACCCTGGGCGATGTATTGGAAAACGATCCGACGATCCGGACGACCTACGGCTTCGGCAACGCGTCCGAGCAGTTCGTCATCCGCGGCTTCACCCTGTTCAGCGACGATGTGGGTGTGAACGGATTGTATGGCATCGCGCCCCGCCAGCTGGTGGCGCCGGAGCTTTACGGCAGTGTCCAGGTGCTTAACGGAGCAAGTGCCTTTCTCAATGGCGCCGCACCGGGCGGCTCTGGTCTCGGTGGGAGCGTGAACCTGCTGCTCAAGCGCGCCGGAGCGTCCGATCTCAATCGGGTTACGGTATCCGCCGAACAAAGCGCCCGCTTCGGCGGCGCGATCGACGTCTCGCGCCGGTTCGGTAGCGGAGGCGAGTGGGGGCTACGGATCAACGGCGCATATCGCGATGGCGAAACGTCTATCGACGAGGAATATCGCCGCACGGCCGTAATCGGCGGCGCGCTCGATTACGATAACGGACCGCTACGCGCCGCCATCGATCTGGCGTATCAGGAAATCCGTGTCGACAACCTGCGGCCGAAGGTAACGATCGCGACCTCCACCGTGCCGGTCGTCCCAGACGCCGACGCCAATTACGCGCAGGATTTCGCCTACAGCGATCTCTCCGATGTGTTCGGCACCTTCGGCCTCGAATACGATGTCGCCGACAACGCAACCCTTTACGCTCGCGGCGGTGCTCGGGACGGGACGGAAGCAGGACAGTATGCCAGCCTGACGCTGGTCGACGCCAACACCGGAGCCGCGAACGGCGGGTCACTGTTCGTACCTGCGACAAGCAATAACGAAGCTATCGAAGCCGGCCTGCGCGTGCGCCTTGGCGAACGCGTTACGCAGGAGATCAATTTCGGCGGCAACGTCAGCTGGCAGGTCTTCCGCACGGCCTTCGATTTCGGATCGGGATACGCCACAAATCTCTACGACACGCCGCAGGTCGCACTGCCGCCCGGTGGCTTCATCGGCGGCGATCTCGACGATCCGCAACCGATCACCAAAGCACGGCTGGCCAGCGCCTTCGCCTCGGACACTATCGGCCTGTGGGGAGATCGCATCCTGCTGACCGGCGGCCTACGCCTGCAGGATATCCGGCAGGAGAATATCAATTACGACGGAACCCCGGGCGCGACCTACGACGAGAGTGCGGTTACTCCGGTGGCCGGCCTCGTCGTCAAGCCGGTGTCCGGCCTGTCGCTCTATGCCAACCGGATCGAAGCCCTGCAGCAAGGAGCCGTGGCCCCGATCGACCCCGGTCTGGTGACCAACCCCGGCGAAGTCCTCGCCCCGCGCAAGTCGGTGCAATATGAAGTCGGCGGCAAGCTGGCGCTGGGCGGATTGTTCGTCGGCCTCGGAGCCTACCGGATCGAGCGCCCGGGCGAAGGCGTGCTGGACGATGGCAGCTTCGGCTATCTCGGCGATCAACGCCATCGGGGGGTGGAACTAACCGTCAATGGCGCAATCGCACCCGGCTTACGGTTGATCGGCGGCGCTGCCTTGACCGATGCCGAACTGATCGGCGGCAATGAGGTCCCGGGTGTACCGGACTTCACGGCCAACGCCGATGTCGAATGGGATGTCGGCTTTGCGCCCGGCCTCACATTGACAGGACGTGCCGTGCATACCGGCGAGCAGTGGGTGGATGCGGCGAACACACTGACGCTGGATAGCTGGACACGCTTCGATCTCGGTGCGCGCTACGTGTTCGTGGCCGGCGAAGCGCCGATCACGCTGCGACTGTCGGTCGATAATGTCGCCAAAGAGCGGTATTGGGCCAGCAGTTTCGACGCTTTCTCGGCCGCATTGCTGCAGGGGCGGCCGCGCACGTTCAAGGCTTCCGTGTCAGCGGACTTCTAGGCGCGCGTCAGCGGGTGTTGCCGCGATCCCTGTCCAGCAGCAGCTGGAACAGGATCGCGCGCACTTCGCCGTCGATTTCGCCATTGATCTTTTCCGGGCGCCAGCGGCGCTGGAAGGCTTCGACGGCCTTGTGCCCGTCGGTGATGTCGTAGCCGTAGCGTTCCAGCGCGAGGTAGAAGGCCGCGTCGTTGTCGAACGGATCGCCGCGTTCGAGCTTTTCGGGGCGCGGCAGGCACAAACCGTATTCGGCGAGGCGGTCCCACGGGAAGAGCTCGCCCGGGTCGATCTTGCGGGCCGGCGCGACGTCGGAATGGCCGACCACGTTGGCGCGCGGGATGTCGTATTCCTTCACGATCCGCGCAACCAGCGGCACCAGCTTTTCGAACTGTGCCTCGTTGAATTCGCGATAGCCGTATTTGTGGCCCGGATGGTCGAGCTCGATGCCGACGCTGATGCCGTTAACGTCCTTGTGACCACGCCAGTAGGATACGCCTGCATGCCAAGCGCGCTTATCTTCCGGCACCAGCCGCACGACTTCGCCCTGTTCGCCGATCAGGTAATGCGCAGAGACCTTGGCCTCCGGATCGCATAGCCGCTCGATCGCGAAGCCCTTGTCCTCCATTTCGGTGTAGTGGATCACCACCATGGAGATGGGCCCATTGCGCTCGTCGTGATTGGGCGAAAGGACCTCGCGGTCGACCAGCTCGTCCTTGCTGGCGGGCAGACCTTCGCCGAGCTTCCCGAAGTCCGACTTCACCCGATCAGGCCTTCGCCCTGGGGCAGCACTGCACCCAGCACCAGCGCATCGGCGGACTTGTGATATTGCAGACCGCCGCCGCTCTCCTGCGCGAGCAGATGGATCATATGCGCCGCCGCCGTGCGGCTCGACAACTCGCGCCGGTCTAGACTGCCGTCGAGCGCCTTGCCGATGGTCTCGTCGAAGGCGACCTTGGGCCCGCTGGCGCGCACCACGATCTCGCATGCCCCGTCGCGCGTTTCTGCGCCGACATCCAGCGTGCCGCCGCGCACCAGCGCGTCGATCGCAATCTGCGCGAAATTGAGCAGCACCTTGACCGCCGGCTTGCCGAGCGAGGCATCAGCCAGCGCCCAGTTGACCCCGACCTTGTCCTTGTCCGCCACCAGCGCCTGGATCAGCGCCTTTGGCTCTTCCACGTCCACACGCTCGCCAAAGCCGCCCGCCGCACCGAAGGCGAGGCGGAAGAACTTGAGCTTGTTGGTAGAGATCGACGCGCTCTGTTCCAGCAATTGCATGACGTTGGCCCGCATTTCGGGGTCGGTTTCCAGCGCGAGCAGTTCCAGCCCGTTGGACAGTGCCCCCACGGGGCTCAGCATGTCATGGCACAGCCGCGAGCAGAGCATGGCGGCAAGGTCGATCGATTGGCGGTCGTCCATCGTGATCCCGGTAATGAAAAATTGAGGATGTGTCTTAGCGAGGCGAGGTCACATAGGGAAGCGCTTCGAACCCCGCATCCCCCGAACGCCAGAACGCGACTCGGCCTGCCGCGATGATGGCCCAGACCATCCCGTCCCCCGCCGTCATGGCGGCATCGGTGGCGGAAGGCTCGGCGCGGCCATTGGGGTGCGAGTGGTAATAGCCGACGACCTGCGGGTCACCCGCTCGCGCCGCGCGATGGGCATCGATGAGGGTTTGCGGGTCGATTTCGAAATGGGTCGCGGGGTGGGGATGGACGTTCGCTGCGGGGAGGATGTCGTCGATGCGTTCGCCTTCACCCAACAGGATGCCGCAGCATTCGTTCGGGTGAGCCTGTTCGGCTTCGGCAAGCAACGCCGCTTCCAAATCGCTTTGTAATCTCAAGTCCGTTCGCCCTGAGCTTGTCGAAGGGCCGCACTTCACTTAGGCGCATTCGATGCCGTTCTGGGCCTATATGCTACACTGTCGCGGCGGTGCCTTCTACACCGGACATACTGAAGATCTGGAATATCGGCTCGCCCAACACCAAAAGGGAGAGTTAAAAGGCTTCACCAGCGAGAGATTGCCTGTAGAGTTGGTCTGGTCCGAGGAATTTCCGTCCCGGGACGAGGCGCTTGAAACCGAACGCAGGTTAAAGGGCTGGTCGCGGGCCAAGAAAATGGCGCTTATCCGAGGCGATTGGGAGAGGATATCGAGCTTGGCGAAGAAGAAGGACGGCCCTTCGACAAGCTCAGGGCGAACGGATATTTTAAGAGGACGCGTCGATTCCAGCGGCCGCCTGGACAAGGCGCTGGCCGAAGCGAGCGGGTTGTCGCGCGAACGGGTGAAGGGGCTCATCGCGGATGGCCTGGTAGAGGTAGGCGGGAAGGTGGTGACCAGCGGGTCCGCCAAGGCCGAGGCCGGTGCGCGCTTCACCATCGCCCTCCCCCCACCCGAACCGCTGGCCGCAGAACCCCAGGACATCCCGCTCGAGATCGTCTTCGAAGACGCTGACCTGCTGGTAGTCAACAAGCCCGCAGGCATGGTCGTGCATCCCGCGGCAGGCAATCCGGACGGGACGCTGGTCAATGCCCTGCTCCACCACTGCGCGGGGCGCCTGTCCGGCATCAACGGCGTCGCGCGGCCCGGGATCGTGCATCGGATCGACAAGGACACCTCGGGCCTGCTTGTCGTCGCCAAGTCCGACGCCGCGCACGAAGGGCTGGCGAAGCAATTCGCCGACCATTCGATTGCGCGCCGCTATCTCGCCGTCTGCGCGGGCCATCCGAACCCGGCATCGGGGACCGTCGCAGGCCGCATCGGCCGCTCCGACAAGGATCGCAAGAAGATGGCCGTGCTCCCCAATGATGCCACGCGCGGCAAGCATGCGGTCACGCATTACGAGACGAAGCAGCGCCTCGACCATGCCGCGCTGATCGAATGCCGGCTCGAAACCGGGCGAACCCACCAGGTGCGCGTTCACTGTGCGTCAATCGGTCATCCGCTATTGGGAGACCCTGTCTATGGACGCACTCCCAAGCCGCTCCGCGCGACGCTTCAGCAGCTGCAATTTGCCCGTCAGGCGCTCCACGCAGCCAGCCTCGGATTCATCCATCCTATCAGCGGCGAAAGCTTGGATTTCCGCGCCGAATTGCCGCCCGACATGCGGGAACTCATCGACGAAACCGCACGTTGAAATCGATGAAAAGCAGCACAGGCGCGGGCAATATCTGTTATAAGTAATTTCGGTGGCCCGAGAGTCGAATGCCCAGCAGGGGTTCGGCGCGCGAGGTCGACGCTAGAAAGGTCAGGGTTTACGTGAGCAATACCAAAGCATTGAGCGTCCCGGCGCTCGGCGGTGAGCAGAGCCTCAATCGCTATCTTTCCGAAATCAAGAAATTCCCCGTGCTAACGCAAGAGCAGGAGTACATGCTCGCCAAGCGTTACGAAGAGCATGAGGACAGCGAAGCTGCCGCGCAGCTCGTCACCTCGCACCTGCGCCTCGTGGCGAAGATCGCCATGGGCTATCGCGGCTATGGCCTGCCCGTTTCGGATCTTATCTCCGAAGGCAATGTCGGCCTGATGCAGGGCGTGAAGAAATTCGAGGCCGATCGCGGATTCCGCCTCGCCACTTATGCCATGTGGTGGATCAAGGCATCGATCCAGGAATACATCCTGCGTTCGTGGAGCCTCGTGAAGATGGGCACCACTGCGGCGCAGAAGAAGCTGTTCTTCAACCTGCGCCGCATGAAGAAGAACCTCGATGCCTACGAGGACACCGATCTGCACCCGGATGACGTGGCCAAGATTGCGACCGATCTCGGCGTGCCCGAGCAGGAAGTGATCAACATGAACCGCCGCATGCTCATGGGCGGCGACGGTTCGCTCAACGTGCCGATGCGCAATGGCGAAGACGGCAGCGGCGAGTGGATGGACTGGTTGAAGGATGACGGACCTCTCCAGGACGAGCTGGTCGCCGATGCCGAGGAAGCCGAAGTCCGCCACGACATGCTGGTGGAGGCTATGGACAATCTCAACGATCGCGAGAAGCACATCTTCCGCGAGCGGCGTCTGACGGAAAACCCGCAGACGCTGGAGGAATTGAGCCAGGTCTACAGCGTCAGCCGCGAACGCATCCGCCAGATCGAAGTGCGCGCTTTCGAGAAAGTGCAGAAGGCGATGAAGGCCATTGCCGGCGAAAGGCTGCTGCCAGGCGTGGCGTAACCGCTGGTCGTGAGACAATAGTAAGGGCCGCCGTTCCGATGAGAGCGGCGGCCTTTTCTATCACGTTAGATGACTAATTCCCCGCCAGATCCAGCACCGCCGCCACCATCGCGCGGGTGCCGAGCGTCACGCTTTCGCGGGGGGCGATCTTGAACAGGGGAGAATGGTGCGAGGGCACTGCGGGGCCGCCGTTGGCTTCGGCTTCGAACGCCTCGGGCGGAGTGCCGCCGACGGCGAAGTAATAGCCCGGCACGCCGAGGTCCTCGGCTACGAAGTAGGAGAAGTCCTCCGCGCCCATGCCACGCTGTTCGAATGGCTGGAAGCCTATGTCGCCGAAGGTCGTGCGCATCACGCCATTCAGGCGGCGGGCGAGTTCGGGGTCGTTATAGGTGACCGGCGTGCCCTCGCTTACCGTGACCTTCACTGGCAGTTCGTCGGGCAGGCCGTGGGCCTTGCCGATGCCGACCGCCACGCGTTCGATGGCGGCGAGAAGCTGTGCGCGTGTGTCCTCGTCATTCGCCCGCACGGTCAATTGGAGATCGGCTCGTTCGGAGATGATATTGTGCTTCGTGCCGGCCTGGAACGCGCCAACGGTGATAACCGCGGGCGAGAGCGGCTCGATCTCGCGGCTGACGATCGATTGCAGCGCGGTGACAATCTGCGAGGCGATATAGACCGGATCGCGACCCATGTGCGGGCTGGCCCCGTGCGCGCCGACGCCGGGCACCATAATGTCGACCGAATCGGCGCTCGAATACTGGATGCCCTCGGCCGCCGAGATGACGCCCGTCGGCAGGATCGAGGCGACATGGAAGGCGAGTGCATAGTCCGGCTTGCCGAAGCGGTCGTAAAGGCCGTCCTCGAGCATGGCCTTCGCCCCGCCAACGCGTTCTTCCGCCGGTTGCACCACGAACATCAGCGTGCCGGACCAATCGTCCTTCATCGCCATGAGCCGGCGCGCCGTGCCGACCATGGAGGTGATGTGAACATCGTGTCCGCAGGCGTGCATCACCGGATAGGTCTCGCCATCCTGCCCGACCTGCGTGGCGGTGGAGGCGTAGTCGAGGCCGGAGCGTTCCTGCACCGGCAGCCCGTCCATATCGGCGCGCAGCATGATCAGCGGGCCGTCGCCATTCTCCAGCATGCCGACCACGCCGGTGCCGCCGACATTCTCGGTCACCGTCAGCCCGACGGCGCGCAGCTCGGCGGCCATGCGCTTGGCAGTATCGGTCTCGAGGAAGGAAAGTTCGGGGTTCTGGTGGAAATGGACGAAGAGGTCTTCGAGATGGCTGTCGTAATCCGCTGCAACCGCGTCGGCGACCTCCGCGCTATCGGCCAGAGCCGGTGTCGTGCCCAATGCGGCCAGCGCCGCGGCCAGAGTGAGATTGCGCATCGATCATCCCCTTGTCATCGTCCGACGTGACAGAAAGCACGGGCGCGCCCCGTGGGCAAGCGCTGCCGATTGCAACCGCTCTCCATGGCCGCTAGCAGCATGACGATGCGCTGGTTCGTCCGCTTTCTTTTCAAGGCCCTGTTCGGCCTGCTGGCACTGAGCCTGCTGCTGGTGCTCGCGTTCAAATTCGTGCCCGTGCCTGTCACGGCGACGATGGTGATGGACGGCAACGGGATCACCAAGGACTGGACCAGCCTCAACAATATCGACCGCAACATGGTGCGCGCGGTGATTGCGGCAGAGGATGGCAAGTTCTGCACGCACGACGGCTTCGACCGCGAGGCGATTGAGACGGCCATGCGCGAGAATGCGCAGGGCGGGCGCATTCGTGGCGGCTCCACGATCAGCCAGCAGACTGCCAAGAACGTCTTCCTGTGGCAGGGCGGCGGCTATTTCCGCAAAGGGCTGGAGGCCTATTTCACGCTGCTGATCGAGCAGATCTGGGGCAAGCGGCGGATCATGGAGGTATATCTCAACGTCGCCGAGACCGGCATCGGCACCTATGGCGTGGAAGCCGGGGCGGAACGCTATTTCGACAAGTCCGCCGCCAGCCTGACCCCCACCGAAGCGGCGCGCATGGCTGCCGCGCTTCCCTTGCCGAAGGAACGCTCGGTCGTGAACCCGCGCGGCTGGCTGCGCGGGCACGGCAATACGATTGCCGCGCGCATCGGCGTGGTGGGCCGTGACGGGCTGGACACCTGTGTGTACGACTGATCGCGATGGGCGCAGGGCACGATCATGCACATGGCACCGATCACGCGGGGCATAGCCATGCTCCGGCGGATTTCGGCCGCGCCTTCCTGATCGGCATTATCCTCAATACCGGTTTTGTGATCGTCGAGGCGGCCTATGGCTGGATCTCGGGATCGATGGCGCTGATCGCCGATGCGGGCCACAATCTGTCCGACGTGCTGGCCCTAATGCTGGCCTGGGGGGCGAGCGTCGCGGCGAAAAAAGCGCCGACCGACCGCTTCACTTATGGCTACAAGAGTTCGACCATCCTCGCGGCGCTCGCCAATGCCGGGCTGCTGCTGGTCGCCATCGGGGCGATCCTGTACGAAACCCTGCATCGCATGGCGCAACCCGCCGAAGTCCAGGGCGAGACCATGGCGATCGTCGCCGGGATCGGCATTTTGATCAATGCGGGCACCGCCGCGCTCTTCCTGCGCGGACAGCACGACATCAATATCCGCGGGGCCTTCCTGCACATGGCCGCCGATGCCTTGGTAAGCCTGGGCGTGGTGATCGCTGGGCTGGCGATCCTGTGGACCGGCGAGACGTGGATCGATCCGGCGGTGAGCCTGTTGATCGTGCTGGTGATCGCCTGGGGCACGTGGGGCCTACTGAAGGACAGCGTTGCGATGAGCCTGCTCGCTGTCCCCAAGGGTATCTCCGAGAAAGCCGTGCGCGACTATCTCGCTGCGCTACCGGGTGTGGACGCTGTCCACGACCTCCATATCTGGCCGATGAGCACGACCGAGACCGCGCTGACCGCGCATCTCGTCATGCCTCAGGGCCACCCGGGCGATGCTTTTCTCAGCGAGATTTCGCACGAGCTGGAGCATCACCGTATCGGCCATGCGACCATCCAGATCGAGCGCACGCCGCACTGCGCGGGCGGTTGCTGATGCAGCGCGCGAGTAAGGCCGCGCGGGACAGGCTCAAGACGGCGATGAGCCGTCTGGCCGGCGGCGACAGGGCCGCGCTGGAGGATATCTACCGCGCAACCTCGGCGAAACTTTTCGGCATCTGCCTTCGTATCTTGGGAGACGAAAAGGAAGCCGAGGACGCATTGCAAGACGTCTATCTGACATTGTGGCGCAGGGCCGATCGGTACGATCCCGAGCGAGCGAGCCCCATCGCCTGGCTCGCTACTTTCGCGCGCAATCGCGCGATCGATCGCCTGCGGACCGGCAAGGTCAGAGGCGGCGCAGTGCCCGAGGACAAGGCGGCTTCCTTATCCGACGGCAGCCCACTGCCCGATTCCATGCTGATCGACGAGGAGCGCGAGGCGCGGGTTCGCGCCTGTCTCGAAGAGCTTGACGAAACGCCGCGCGATGCGATCCGCAGCGCTTTCTTCGAAGGCCGTACCTATGCCGAGTTGGCCGAGCGGCAGGGCGTCCCGCTCGGCACGATGAAAAGCTGGATCAGGAGGGGGCTGGCGAAGCTGAAAGCGTGTATGGAGGCGGGAGAATGAGCGAGGACAAACGCCCCGACAGCGTCCTGGCAGCCGAATATGCGCTCGGCCTGCTGGAAGGCGAGGAATTGCTCGCAGCACGCGCTCGCGAAGCATCCGACGGCGCTTTCGCCGCAGAGTTCGCGCAGTGGCAGGATCGCCTTGCCCCGCTCGCCGACGACATCGACCCGCGCATGCCGCGCGCCGAATTGTGGGCGAAGATCGAAGCGGCGATGGGCGCGGATGCCGGTACGGCGGAAGTCGTCTCCCTGCGGCGCAAGGTCCGCCGCTGGCAATGGATCGGCGCGCTCAGTGCCGCTGCGGCCGTCGCGCTGGCTATTTTCGCTTTGCCGATGCAGCAGGCGCCCGACGGCCCCTCCGGAACCATAGCCAACGGCCCCGCCCTCACCCAGCCACCGCTCGCTGCCAACATGCCGATCGAAGGCACGCCACTGCGGCTCGACCTGACCTATCTTCCCGATGCCCATAGCCTGCTGGTGACCGCCGTGGGGCTGTCGGCCGACGGCGTCCACGACCACGAAATCTGGTTGGTGCCTGACGAAGGCGAACTGATATCGCTCGGTGTGGTAACGCCGGGTGAAGTTACCGCGCACGAGGTGCCCCTTGAGGTCGCACCACGAATCCACGGCGGGTCGCAGTTGCTGCTGACGCGCGAGCCGTTGGGCGGCAAACCGCCGCAAGCCGCGGCCGGACCGGTCGTCGCAGAGGCACGCTTCGCCGCGATCTAGGGATTTTTTAGGCTCGGGCGTGCATCTGCCCGGTGAATCGATCCGTATCTCCTACACAAGCTGGACGGGGCTTGGGAAAAGGAGACTACGATGCATATTTCGAAGAAACTCAAGGCCGCCGCCCTCGCGTCCATCGCCGCAACCGGCGCATTCGCGCTCTCCGCGGGCACACCGGCACTGGCCGACCATCATGGCATGCAGGCGGAGAAGGCGCAGCCGAACATCGTCGAAGCCGCGCAGGGCACGGGCGTTCACACCACGCTGGTTGCCGCCGTGCAGGCCGCCGGGCTCGTCGATACGCTGACCAGCCCCGGACACTTCACCGTCTTCGCGCCGACCGACGATGCCTTTGCCGCGCTGCCGGACGGCACGGTCGATACGCTGCTGATGCCGGAGAACCGCGATCAGCTGACCAACATCCTCACTTACCACGTCGTCGAAGGCCGGATTCCTGCGGCACAGCTAACGCAGGCGATCCGCCAGGCCGGCGGGACCTACGAGTTCGAAACGGTCGCCGGTGAGACGCTCAGTGCCAGCTTCAGTGGCGACAATATCGTCATCACCGATGCGGCTGGCGGGACCAGCACCGTCACAATGGCCGATGTGAAGACCACCAATGGCGTGATCCATGTCACCAACGGTGTCTTCCTGCCCGGATGATAGACTTTCCCCCGGTGCCGCGCAGTCCAACCCATAATGCGCGGTGCCAAACGACCCCGCCCGGCGCTCACAGGAGGCCGGGCGGGGTTTTCTTTTGAATTATCGGAGAGGTCGGGAGTGCTGGCTGCCTTTTAGGCGGCCTCTTCCTCGTCCTTCTTGCCGCCATGGACCTGGACTGGTTCCTTGCGGCCGTCGACTACGTCCTTGTCGATCACGATCTCGGTCACGCCTTCCATGTCGGGCAGGTCGAACATCGTGTCGAGCAGGATGCCTTCGACGATCGAGCGCAGCCCGCGCGCGCCGGTCTTGCGCTTGATCGCCTTCTCGGCGATTTCGCGCAGCGCCTCGTCCTTGAAGGTCAGCTCGACATCTTCGAGCTCGAACAGCTTGCTGTATTGCTTGACGATGGCGTTCTTCGGCTCGGTCAGGATCGTCACCAGCGCATCGACGTCGAGGTCGTTGAGCGTGGCGATGACCGGCAGGCGACCGACGAATTCCGGGATCAGGCCGAACTTGAGCAGATCTTCCGGCTCGCTTTTCTCGAGCAGCTCGCCCACGCGGCGCTTGTCCGGATCGGCGACATGCGCGCCGAAACCGATGCTGCGCTTCTGCAGGCGATCGGCGATGATCTTGTCGAGCCCGGCAAAGGCACCGCCGCAGATGAACAGGATGTTCGTCGTGTCGACCTGCAGGAATTCCTGCTGCGGATGCTTGCGCCCGCCCTGCGGGGGAACGCTAGCCGTGGTGCCTTCCATCAGCTTGAGCAGAGCCTGCTGCACGCCCTCACCCGATACGTCACGGGTGATGGAGGGGTTCTCCGCCTTGCGTGTGATCTTGTCGATCTCGTCGATATAAACGATGCCGTGCTGCGCCTTTTCGACATTGTAGTCGGAGGCCTGCAGCAGCTTCAGGATGATGTTCTCCACATCCTCGCCCACGTAACCCGCTTCGGTCAGCGTCGTGGCGTCGGCCATGGTGAAGGGCACGTCGAAAGTGCGCGCCAGCGTCTGGGCCAGCAGCGTCTTGCCGGTACCGGTTGGACCGACCAGCAGTATGTTCGACTTCGCCAGTTCGACATCGCCCGACTTGCCGCTGTGCTTGAGGCGCTTGTAATGGTTGTGCACCGCGACCGACAGCACGCGCTTGGCGCGATCCTGGCCAATCACGTAATCGTTCAGCGTCTGGAAGATTTCGGACGGCGTCGGAACGTCGCCTTCCTTCTTGCCGGTGAGGCCGGCTTTGGTTTCTTCGCGAATGATGTCGTTGCACAGCTCGACGCATTCGTCGCAGATGAACACGGTCGGGCCCGCGATGAGCTTCCTCACCTCATGCTGGGACTTGCCGCAGAAGCTGCAGTACAGCGTGCTCTTGCTATCGGTTCCGCTCAACTTGGTCATATCCTAATCGTCTTCCCCGGCCCTGTCGGCAGTCGTGCGACTCTAGGGGACACGGGATTTGGGTCAATATCGTAGGTACAATCATCCCCTTGCCACAAGCTGAAGCGGCAAGGTTGCTGGAATCCTACGGAAATCGTGCAACAGTCCCGCGCAGGCACGGTGCCTGCGCGGAAACTTGAGGCTGCCCGATCACTCGGGTGCGCCACCCGAACCTTCGGCTTCGGCTTCGCCGTTTTCCGGACGGGTTTCGAAGACCTTGTCCACGATCCCGAACTTCATGGCTTCCTCGGCTTCGAGGAAGGTATCGCGGTCCATCGCCTTCTCGATGTCGGACAGGCTTTGACCGGTGTATTTCACATAGAGGTCGTTCATCCGCTTGCGGATGCGCAGGATCTCGCGCGCCTGGATCTCGATATCGCTCGCCATGCCGCGCGCGCCGCCGGACGGCTGGTGGACCATGATGCGCGCATTGGGCAGCGCGATGCGCATGCCCGGCTCGCCCGCCGCCAGCAGGAAGCTGCCCATGGAGGCGGCCTGCCCGACGCAGACGGTCGAAACGCGCGGCTTGATGTACTGCATCGTGTCGTGGATGCCCATGCCGGCCGTCACGACGCCGCCGGGCGAATTGATGTACATACTGATCGGCTTGGACGGGTTTTCGCTTTCGAGGAACAGGAGCTGGGCAATGATCAGCGACGCCATGCCGTCCTCCACCTGGCCGGTGACGAAGACGATGCGCTCGCGCAGCAGGCGGCTGAAAATGTCGAAGCTGCGTTCGCCGCGGCTGGTCTGTTCTACCACCACCGGGACAAGCGCGCCGGTTACGGGGTCGCGCGTGAACTGGCCCTGGGTGGAATAGGCATCGCTGCCGAACAGGTCGATCATGAAAATTCCTCTCGTCGGATCGGTTGAGCGCCTATGTCGCGAGTACCCCGGCGATGTTCAAGAGGCTTAACCTCTTTGCCGCCCAGATATGTCGCCGAACACCGAAATGCCGGTGGAAATCGGTTGCACGCTGCAATCCATGTAATTCGTCCGTCGCAATGTGCCGTTGACAGATGCGCCGGACTCATTTGTCGGATGCGATATCGCCATGGTCGATGGCGCGGTGGCCCTTTCGGTTACAAACGTAGACGAGGCTCCTCGAACCAGGTGGGGAGCCCCTAATCAATGAATTACCGCCGCGACATATCGGTCGTTACCGTCTTGGCTGTACTGATGCTCGGTGTAATCCCGATGCCTGCGCTCGCCGCGGAGGACGATGCGAGCGAACCGGCCGGCGAAGGCGATCCACCCACCGAAGGCGCGCAGGTTTTCGAACCGGCCTATTTCGAACGCTACGCCCCGCGCAACGCGCTCGATATGCTGGTCCAGGTCCCCGCTTTCGTCATCGACGATGGCGACAACAATTCGCGCGGCCTCGGCCAGGCGACTGCCAATGTACTCGTCAATGGCGAGCGCTTCTCGAGCAAGTCCGACAGCGTGCGCGACCAATTGAGCCGCATCCCGGCAGGCGACGTCGTCCGGATCGAGATCGTCGACGGGACCACGCTCGACATTCCCGGCCTCAACGGCCAGGTCGCGAACGTCATCGTCAACAAAATCGGCGCGTCGGGGCAGTTCAGCTGGACCACCGGCTTTCGACCCTACAATACCGAGGCGCAGTTGCTCGGCGGCGAAGTGTCGCTGACTGGCAATGCCGGTAAACTCGACTACACGGTCTCGCTCAGCAACGAGAACAACCGCTTCGGAACCGATGGCCCGATCACCGTGGTCGATGGCGCGGGCGATCTGATCGAAACGCAGGACACCAAGTTCTCCGGCGGCGTCGACAATCCGACGCTGGCGACGAGCTTCACCTATACGTTCTCGCCCGACGTCATCGCCCATCTGAACCTTCGCTACGGCGAAGATTTCTTCTTCGAGCGGATCACCGAATTCGCCGAGCCTGTCGCCGGCCCCGATCGCGATCGCCTGTTGCTCAACGACGAGGACGGACCCGAATACGAGATCGGCGGCGACATCGAATTCCCGCTTGGCCCAGGCAAGCTCAAGCTGATCGGGCTGGAACGCTTCGAACGCGACAATTTCCGCAGCGTACTGGTCGACAGCTTTTCCGATCGCTCGCCCGACACCGGATCGCGCTTCCGCCAGACCAATGCGGCGGGCGAGCGGATCGGACGCTTCGAATACGGCTGGAACATGTTCAAGGCCGATTGGCAGCTTTCCGGCGAAGCTGCCTTCAACCGGCTCGACCGGCGTTCCTCGATCGAAGTCCTGGAGGAGGATGGTGCATTCGTCGGCATTCCTTTTCCTGCCGGCAATGGCGGCGTGACCGAGGATCGCTACGAGGGCATTCTCAGCTTCAGCAAGCAGCTTACGCCGAAGCTGTCGCTTCAGGCCACGGCGGGGGCGGAATATTCGAAGATCCAACAGACTGGCTCAGCCGCCAATTCGCGGGTGTTCAGGCGGCCCAAGGGTTCGCTCTCCCTCGCCTGGAAGCCGGCCAGCGATTTCGACATTTCGGTCGAGCTGCGGCGCCGTGTCGGCCAGCTCAGCTTCGGCAATTTCCTCGCCAGCATCAATCTCGACAACGACAACGAGAACGGCGGCAACAACGAGCTGGTGCCCGACCAGAGCTGGAATCTGGAAGCCGAAATCAACCAGAGCTTCGGCGCCTGGGGCTCTGCAAAACTGCAGGTCCGCCAGGCGTGGTTCGAAGATTTCATCGACTATTTCCCGCTAGCGAGCGGCGGCGAGGCACGCGGAAATATCGGCGATGCCAAGCGGCTGCACATCGAGCTGTCCGGTACGGTGAAATTCGATCCGATCGGGTGGAAAGGCGCGCAGCTCAATTTCGCCGCCGTCCAGCGCTACATGGACATCGTCGATCCGTTTACCGGGGAAAACCGCGCATTCTCCAACGATCTCTACAACCGGCTGGAGGCCGATTTCCGCCACGACATCCCCAGCAGCGACTGGGCTTATGGCGCCAGCCTGTTCACCTTCAGCCCGGTCGAATATTCGCGCCGCTACGAAGAAGGGCGCTTCTGGGAGGGACCGACTTTCGTGGATGTCTTCGTGGAGCATAAGGACATCCTTGGGATGACCGGACGACTGCGGGTGGGCAACGTGCTGTCGGCGCGCAACAAGGGTTTCCGCACCGTCTTTGACGACTCGCGGCCCGACGGCGACGTGCTGTTCACCGAGACGCTGGACCGCCGCATCGGGCCGATCGTGCGCTTCACCTTGAGCGGGAATTTCTAAGCACGCTTGCATTGCGCTTCGGCGGTGGCAGGGTGGCGCGATGAAGCATATCGCCCTGTCGTTCGCTCTCCTTGCAACCGCATCGCCGCTCGCAGCGCAGGAGGGGCAAGATGAACAGCCGACCGTGCGCTTGGAGATGCCCGGTCCACCACCCGGAGTGGAGGCTCCGCAGGACGAAGCGGAGCGGCGCACGCTCCTCTATGCCATTCGCGCTCGAAATCTCGATAACGGGCCGAATGGGCTGAATTCGATCATCGCTTTTGCGCCCGACATCACAGCTCAGACCCGGGCGGCGCGAGCTCAGCCGACATTGCTCGCCGGTCGACCGGTGCTGGTGAAGGACAATATCGAAACACGCGAATTACCGACCTCCGCCGGTAGCCTTGCCTTGGCAGAGAGTATGACCGGACGCGATGCGCCGCTGATAGCACGCCTGCGCGCAGCTGGCGGGGTCATGATGGGCAAGACCAACCTGTCCGAATGGGCGAATATCCGCGACGACAATTCCACCAGCGGCTGGAGCGCGGTGGGCGGCCTCACCCGCAATCCGCATGCGATCGATCGCAACACCTGCGGCTCATCCTCCGGCAGCGGCGCGGCGGTGGCGGCGCAATTCGCCTGGGCGGCCATCGGTACGGAGACCGATGGGTCGATCACCTGCCCTGCCAGCGTCAACGGGATCGTGGGCTTCAAGCCCACGGTCGGCATGGTCAGCCGCACGCATGTCGTGCCGATCAGCCATTCGCAGGACACCGCGGGACCGATGGCGCGCAGCGTGTACGACGCGGCGCTGCTGCTCGAAGCCATCGCGGGCAGCGATCCTGCCGATCCCGCCACCGCCGAAGCGGACGAGAGAAAGGTGCCGTTCTCGCAAGGACTGCGCGACGCTTCGCTCCAAGGCGTGCGGATCGGCGTGCTGGTAAACCAGATCGGCAGCCGCGACGACGTGCGCGCGCTGTTCGAGCAGGCGCTGGACGACATGCGGCGCGCAGGGGCGGAACTGGTCGAGATCGAATACGATCCGCAGGGCGAAATGTTCGGCGCGGAACTGACCGTGCTGCTCTACGAATTGCGCACCGCCATGGACGCCTATCTCGCTTCGCGCCCGGGCACCGACGGCCCGCGCAGCCTTGCCGACCTTGTCGCTTTCAACGAGGCCAATGCCGATGCCGAGATGCGCTGGTTCGGGCAGTCGCTGTTCGAACGCGCGCTCGAAACGACGGATCAGGCGGCTTACGAGGAAGCCCGCGCTACGTCTCTACGTCTGGCGGGCGAGGAAGGGATCGACCGCCTGCTGCGGGAGAACAACGTCAGCCTGCTGGTCGTGCCGACACGCGGCCCGGCATGGGTCAGCGATCTCGTCAATGGCGACAATTTCAACGGCAGTATAGGCGCCGGCTCGCTTGCTGCCATAGCCGGCTATCCGCACCTGACCGTGCCGATGGGCGCGGTCGAGCGGCTGCCGGTGGGAATCAGCTTCATGGGCGCCCAATGGCAGGACCACGCGGTACTCAAGGCCGGGGCCGCATTCGAGCGGGCGCGCACCGCCGAAGTTCCGAAGCCGAATTTCCAGCTCTGGGAACCCGAAGCCCTGCCCGCGGACTGATAGGCGATGGAATACGAGCCGCGCATCTTCCTCTTCGTCGTCATGGGCCTGGGGCTGATGGCGGCGGTTTCGCTGGAGCGGTTTCTCGCCAGGTTCTGGCTCTCTCTTCCGATCGTCTATGTGGCTGCCGGGTTTGCGATCTTCTCGCTCCCGCTCGACCTGCCACGGATCAATCCAACCTATGACGGCTTCGACGCGGTTACGCTCGAATACACGACCGAGTTCATCGTGATCGCTTCGCTGATGGCGGCAGGGATCGCAATCGACCGGCCCGTCAGCTGGGCCAATTGGCGACAGGTGTGGCCTCTCCTATTGATCGCCATGCCGCTAACGGTTGCCGCGGTTGCGTTGCTCGGCTGGTGGGCCATCGGGTTGACACCGGCCTCTGCCATTCTGCTCGGCGCAGCTCTCGCCCCTACCGACCCCGTACTGGCGCGCAGTGTGCAGGTCGGTCCGCCCGGGGAGAACAAACGCCATGATGTCCGCTTCAGCTTGACCGTCGAGGCTGGCCTGAATGACGGACTGGCCTTTCCCTTCACCTATCTGGCCATCGCCGCGGTCGGAATGGCGTCACTTGGCACGTGGACGCTGGAATGGGCGTGGTACGACCTGGGCTGGCGAATACTCGTGGGCTGCGCCGTAGGGTGGGCAGTAGGTCGGCTCGGCGCATGGTGGGTCTTCGAACGAGAAGCGGACGCGCCAATGAAGGACATCGAAGAAGAAACCGAAAGCGCGGAACAACCGAAATACTCGACCAGCGAGGGATTGATCGTCCTGGGTACGCTACTGCTTGCCTATGGACTGGCGGAAATCTTTGCCGGTTATGGCTTCCTTGCCGTATTCGTCGGCGCGGTCACTGCGCGCCAGCGGGAGAACCGCAGCCGCTACCACAAGATCAGCCACCATTTCATCGACCAGATCGAGCAGATCGTTCTAGTTGCCGTGCTGTTCGGTTTCGGGGCCATGCTGGCGAGTGGAGTGCTGCAGCCATTGACCTGGGCTGCCGCGCTGGTTGGCCTCGCACTGATCTTCGTCATCCGGCCGCTATCGGGCTTGCTAGCGGAATGGCGCTCCGACCTGCCGATGATGGGCACCCTTGCGATCGCCTTCCTTGGCGTGCGGGGCATGGGCTCGATCTACTACCTCGCCTATGGTCAGAACCATGCGGAGTTCATCCAGATCGATTTGCTATGGGCTTGCGTCAGCTTCACCATTCTCGTCTCGATCCTGGTGCATGGCATCGTCTCCGGTCCGCTGATCTCGCATGCCGAGCGTCGCCGCGCGCACATCCATACCGGTACCGACGAGGAAATGCTCAGCCACAGCCCCAACGGCAATCCGATCGCGGTCGAACTGCCCAACAAGCCCTGCTGACACCGCGCAAACAAAAGGGTGACCGGATTCGATCCGGCCGCCCTTTGCGATTCTGTATGCTACCGTAAGGCTTATTTCTTTGCAGCAGCCTTCTTCGCCGGTGCCTTCTTCGCGGCCAGCTTCTTGTCGGCAGCTTTCTTGGCCGGGGCCTTCTTGGCGGCGGGCTTCTTGTCGTCCGCCTTCTTCGCAGTGGCTTTCTTGGCCGGAGCCTTCTTCGCTGCAGGCTTTGTGTCGGTAGCCTTCTCGTCCGACTTGGCGTCGTCCTTCTTCGCGGCAGCCTTCTTCGCTGGGGCCTTCTTCTTGGCCGCAGCCTTCTTCTTGGGCTTCTCGTCGGTGGTGTCCTCGGCCTCGATTGCGGCTTCGAGTTCCTCGCGCGTCACTTCGCGGTCGGTGATCTCGGCTTTATCGAACAGGAAGTCGACGACCTTGTCTTCATAGAGCGGGGCGCGCAGCTGGGCGGCGGCCATCGGCTCGGTGCGGACATATTCCATGAACCGCTCGCGATCTTCCGCGCGGTACTGCTGGGCAGCCTGCTGGATCAGCATCTGCATTTCGTTGGCGTTGACTTCCACGCCGTTCGCCTGGCCGATTTCCGACAGCAGCAGGCCGAGGCGCACGCGGCGTTCGGCGATCTTGCGGTAATCGTCCTTCTCGTCCTCGATTTCCTTCAGCATGGCTTCGGGATCTTCGGACTGCGCGGCTTCCTGCTGCAGCTGGGCCCAGATCTGGTCGAATTCCGCATCGACCATACCTTGCGGCACGGCGAAGTCGTGACCGGCAGCCAGCTTGTCGAGCAGCTGGCGCTTCATCTGAGTGCGGGTCAGGCCGGAGGTTTCCTGTTCCAGCTGGCCGCGGACCAGTTCCTTCAGCTTGTCGATGCTGTCGAGGCCCAGGTTCTTGGCGAACTCGTCGTCGACCTTGGTCTCGGTCGCGACCTTCACCTGCTGCACGGTGACGTCGAACTCCGCTTCCTTGCCGGCGAGATGTTCTGCCGGATAGTCGTCCGGGAAAGTCACGGTGATGGTCTTCTCGTCGCCGGTCTTCACGCCAGTCAGCTGCTCTTCGAAGCCGGGGATGAACTGGCCCGAGCCGATCACCAGCGGGGTGTTCTCCGCCTTGCCGCCTTCGAATTCGGTGCCGTCCACGCGGCCCACGAAATCGATGATTAGCTGGTCGCCTTCGGCCGCCTTCTTGGTCTTGGCGGCGTCCTTGTAGCTCTTGTTCTGGTCGGCGATGTTCTGGACGGCTTCGTCGACCGCCTCGTCCTTCACCGGAACGGTCAGGCGCTCAAGCTCGAGATCCTTGATCTCGGGCGCGTCGATCTCGGGCAGGATTTCCAGTTCGACCGTGAGTTCGGCGTCCTTGCCTTCCTCGTAGCCTTCGCCGAATTCGACCTTGGGCTGCATGGCAGGGCGCAGCTTGTTGTCGGCCATCACCTTGTCGACCGATTCGCGGATCATGTCGTTGACCGCCTGCGCGTGAAGCTGTTCGCCATGCATTTTGCGCACGAGGTTCGCTGGCACCTTGCCGGGGCGGAAACCGGGCATGCGGACCTGCGGGGCGATCTTCTTCACTTCGCTGCCGACGCGCTCGTCGATGTCCTTTGCCGGGATGGTGACGGCATAGGCGCGCTTCAGGCCTTCATTGGCGGTTTCTTTGATCTGCATGGTTGAAACTCGTGACTTTCGAAAATGCGATAGTGATGACGGGGCTTCACGCCGGGGCGGCACTGGTGCGGGCGAAGGGACTCGAACCCCCACATCTTTCGATACTGGTACCTAAAACCAGCGCGTCTACCAGTTCCGCCACGCCCGCTAACCCGAACGATGCCGCGCGAAGGGGCGGGCCCTCCACGTGTAGGCGCGTGCCTCTAGAGCGATGCGACGACAAGCGCAAGCGTGGCGACGGATGGGGGAACGCGGAGCGGCGGCGAGCCGTTGTTGGAAGCGAAAGGAGCCATCCCCATGGCCGACTACGAAACACCCCATGTACCGCCGACGACACCCCCGGTCGTCAATCCTGACGTGAAGCCGAAACCATCTGCCGAGATGGAGGCAGACGGCGAAGCGGAAGGCGAAACACTCGACCATCGCGATACGCCTGACGAAATCGATATCGAACCCGAAAAAGCGCTCGAGCCTGCCATGGACGGCGG
Organism: Qipengyuania sp. 902; assembly: GCF_051195295.1. Lineage (NCBI taxonomy): Bacteria > Pseudomonadati > Pseudomonadota > Alphaproteobacteria > Sphingomonadales > Erythrobacteraceae > Qipengyuania > Qipengyuania sp. 902. The sequence goes on from NZ_JBNJLJ010000003.1 coordinate 485,607, forward strand.
GCGCGACGGCAAGGGCGAGCAGGGGCTGGATGTCTCGCGCTCGGAAACCCTGCTCCCGCCGGATTGAAGGAGACCGACAATGGCAACGCAACCCGACCCCTCGCCCGACACGATTGATCCCGGTGCGCCGCAGGAGATGCCGCCCGACAGCCCGCCGAACGAGGCTCCGATGGAAGAGCCACCGGGTGTCGAGCCGGTTTCGCCCGATTACGATAACCCCGGTCGCGGACCGATCGAAACGCCTCCTCCGCCCGATTGATCTTGCGGGTCGGCGCGGGGCGCATTATCGGCGCGCGTCATGAGCGACGATACGACAAACGACACCCCGCCCGACCGCCTCTCGGTCAATCCGAAAAGCGAATATTTCAGCACCGAAGTGCTGCAGCGCGGCGTCGGCATCCGGTTCAAGGGCAAGCAGCGCACCGACATCGAGGAATATTCGATCTCGGAAGGTTGGGTACGCGTTCAGGCCGGCAAAACGATGGATCGCAAGGGCAATCCGCTCACCCTCAAGCTCAACGGCCCGGTCGAAGCCTGGTACGAGGACCTCGGCGAGGACGCACCGGTCGCAAAGGCCGGTTGATCAGCGAAAGTCGGCGAAGGCGCTGAGGAAGCGCTTTGAGCTTTTCTTGCGCGCCGGCTTCCCGGATTGGGCGAGCTGCACACGCTTCTGCGCGACCCCGTCGGCATAGATAAATCCTTCGACCGGCCATGCGGTCTTTCCGACTGCGCCGAGCGGCGCATACCACACCTGCACCTCGCTCCAGTCGTTGGCCGGCGACACGTCAACCGCCAGCACGTCTTTCTCGACCTGGCCGCGCCGCCCGTCGATCGGCGACCAGTTGGCATGGTCGAGCAGTACGCGGCGCGAATCCACCACCTTGCTGACCGCGGCAACATGGCCGAGGCGCATGCTGCGATGCGGTTTGAACGCCATGACGGCGCCGACGCGCGGTGTCGATCCGGTAGCATAGCGACCTTGCGCCTGGTCCCACCACGTATGCGCGTCGCCGTAGATCTCGATGCCGCTGACCTTGCGGGCATAGGGCACGCATTGAAGGTAGGGCGCAAGCTCGCTCGCTGAGGACGAGAAGTCGCTATCGACGCGGAAATCCCGGCTGTCGTCGGCGAGAGCCGGAGCGGAGAGGCCGAGCGCGGCCATGGCGGTAAGAGCGCGTTTCATGGCCGTAGTGCCTAACCCCTTAACCTTACGGCACGCCTGCCCGACATGGTTAACGGGAATTAACCCGCCCGCGCACATCCGCTTGCAATGCGGCAGCTAAAGGGCCACTTGCCGCGCCATCATGCGCGCATCCCCATCCAAGCCCACGGTGATCATCATCGGCCGCCCGAATGTCGGCAAGTCGACGCTGTTCAACCGGCTCGTCGGCAAGCGGCTGGCGCTCGTCGACGACCAGCCCGGCGTCACGCGTGACCGCCGCTTTGGCGAGGCGGAGATTGCCGGGCTGGAGTTCCAGATCGTCGATACCGCCGGCTGGGAGGACGAAGATCCCGATAGCCTGCCGGGCCGGATGCGCAAACAGACCGAAGTCAGCCTGGAAGGCGCGGACGCGGCGATGTTCGTATTCGATTCGCGTGTCGGCCTGACCCCGCTCGACGAGGAGATCGCCCGCTGGCTGCGCAGCCAGAAAGTGCCGGTGGTGCTGGTGGCCAACAAGGCGGAAGGCAAGCAGGGCGACGCGGGCATCTATGAAAGCTTCTCGCTCGGCTTCGGCGAACCAGCCGCAGTCAGCGCGGAGCATGGCGAAGGCATCGCCGACCTGTTCGATCACCTCTGGCCGATCATCGGCGCCAAGGCCGAGGCGGCGGAGATCGAAGCCGAGATCGTCGAGGAAGACGAGGAGGCGCTCCTCGCAGGTCCCCTCCAACTCGCCATCGTCGGTCGCCCCAATGCAGGCAAATCCACGCTGATCAACCGGCTGCTTGGCGAAGACCGCCTGCTGACCGGTCCGGAAGCCGGGATCACGCGGGATTCCATCGCGATCGACTGGGAATGGACTGATCCGAAAAGCGGTGAGGCGCGCGAAATCAAGCTGATCGACACCGCCGGCATGCGCAAGAAGGCGCAGGTCACCGACAAGCTGGAGAAGCTGTCCGTCGCCGATGCCCGCCGCGCGGTGGATTTCGCCGAAGTCGTCGTCCTGCTTCTCGATGCGACGCGCGGGCTGGAGGCGCAGGACCTCAAGATCGCCAACCTCGTGCTCGAGGAAGGCCGCGCGCTGATGATCGCGATCAACAAATGGGACGTGGCGGATAACGCCAGCAGCCTGTTCAACGGTATCCGCGAAGCGCTGAACGAAGGGCTGGCGCAGGTGCGCGGCGTGCCCTTGTTCGCGGTCAGCGCAAAGACCGGCAAGGGGCTCGACCAGATGCTCGGCGCGGCGTTCGAGCTGCGCGAGGCATGGAGCCGCCGCGTGCCGACAGCCGCGCTCAACCGCTGGTTCGACGATGCACTTGAGGCCAACCCGCCGCCCGCGCCCAAGGGTCGGCGGATCAAGCTGCGTTACATCACGCAGGCGAGCATCCGGCCGCCGCGGTTCGTCGTGTTCGGCACGCGGCTGGAGGCGCTTCCCAAGAGCTACGAGCGCTATCTGATCAACGGAATTCGCGACAAGCTCGGCTTCGAAGCCGTGCCGGTGCGGGTGGTGCTGAAGAGCCCGAAAAATCCCTACAACGCCAACAAGGGCGGGGGCGGAAACTACAGCGGGGAGCGGTGATGCTGCTCGACCTGCTAGCCAGCCTGCCCGGGCTCGAACTGATCGAACGGACCAGCTCCACGCTGCGGGTGCAGCAGGTGGTACAGCTTAGCCTCGCCCCTGCCTTCCTGCTCGCCGGGATCGGGGCCATCATGAACGTTATGACGAACCGGCTGATCTGGGTCGCCAACAAGATCGAGAAGATCGTGGCCGCCGACGAGGAAGGTCGTGCTGGTATCCTGCTCGACGAACTGCCAGCGCTGGAACGCCGCCGCATCCTGGCCCAGCGCGCCGTGATGCTCAGCACCGCGTCGGCCCTTACTATCAGCATCGTGATCGCGCTGCTGTTCGTCAGCGCCTTCGTCTATGCGCCCTTGGGGACGATAGTGGCGTTTACGTGGATCGTGACGATGGGCCTGCTCGTTGCGGGCCTCGCCAGTTTCCTGCTCGAGACGCAAACCGCAGCAAAGCGCAATCGCGAGCGTATGAAGCGGCACTTGCGCGGCGACTGATCGCGATTTCCGGACCGATCTCGGCCAAGTGACGCTACGGCACGGCGAGCTAAAAGCGGTTATCCGGCGTTCATCTTACGCGGCGCAACACGCGATCTCCAACCGAGGAGAGACGCCATGCACCGTATCCAGATCGCGATCCTGTCACGCGGAGAGCGGGAACTGCATCACGTGAGGCTCGACACGCTGGACCTCGGGACTGCCTTGCTGGTGACCGATATCAATCTTGCAGAGGGCTCGGCCGAGCTGTGGGAGGGCGAACGGCGCCTTGCGCGGCTGATCAAGCATGGCGGACCGCATGCGACGTTCTGGGAAGTCGGCTGCCGTTGAGCGCTGCTCAGCCAGCCTCGCCATCGCCCGCTGGCTTGCTCTGTAACTGGACGTAATTTTCAAGCCCCATCCGGGCGATCATGTCGAATTGCGTTTCGAGGAAGTCAACATGCTCTTCCTCGCTGGCGAGGATGGTTTCGAAAATCTGGCCCGAGGTGAAATCGCGCACGCTCTGGCAATGCTCGGCCGCTTCCTTGAGCAGGGGGATCGCCTCCATCTCCATCGCGAGGTCGGCCTTGAGGATTTCCTCGACCGTCTCGCCGACCTTGAGCTTGTGGATCGCCTGGAAATTCGGAAGCCCGTTCAGGAACAGGATCCGCTCGGCGAGGATGTCGGCATGCTTCATCTCGTCGATCGATTCATGGCGCTCGTATTCGGCCAGCTTGTGCACGCCCCAATCGGCCAGCACGCGATAATGCAGCCAGTACTGGTTGATCGCCGTCAGCTCGTTGGTCAGCGCCTTGTTGAGGAATTCGATGACCTTGGGATCGCCTTGCACGCGCCTGCTCCTGTTGCGGGGGACCGCAATCCTATGCTCCCATAAGGCAGGAATTGGCAAGAGGACGCAGTGGAAAAACTGGCGGAATTCCGCCAGTTGCAAGCGATTTTCAGTAGCGGAAATTCAGGCGGCGGCGGGTACGAAGCCCAGCTCGCGCTCTTCCTCGACGATGGCATCTGCCTCGACCAGGCACTGGCCGCAGTTGGGCTGCTTGCCCATGGCCGCATAGCACGCCTCCGCATCGCCCGAGACGTGGAGCGCCTTGCGTCGCAGCTCGCTCTCCCGAATGGCGTTGCAAATGCAGATGTACATAGGCGCGGATCCCTTGCGATTGATTCGCAAGAGCAGGTGTAGTGAGAGTCATTCTCAATAGCAAGCCCGAGCTGCAATTACCTCCGCAATGGGAATAGCCGCCAGTAGGTCAGGCAGCGCCATAGCCATTCGAGCGGGCCGAAGCGGAAGCGCTCAAGCCAGGGCTTGGACCAAATCAACATGATCGCCCATGTCGCAATAGCGACGAGATAGAGCTCCGTCCGTCCGAGCTGGCCGAACAGCCCGCCCGCCCAGCCATGGAAGACCAGCATCATCAGCACCGAGGTCCCGAGGTAATTGGTGAAGGCCGCCCGCCCGGCAGCCGATACCCTTTGCGCGAGCGCTCCGGCGACGTGTTGCCCCCATAGCGCCAGCAATGCGAGCAGGCCGAGGATCGCGAACAGCCGCGGCACCATCGACCAGGCGCTCATCGCGGCGAGCGTGCCGTAATAGGTCAGCCCGCCGTCCTTCGCCCACAGCGCCACCGGAATGGTCAGCGCTGTGCCGACGATCCATAGCCCCCAGCCCCATTTGCGTTGCCGCCCCGGATCGACTCCGCCATCGAACAGACCGTAACGAAAGGCGGCCATGCCGACGAGCATGAGCGGCAGCGTCTCGAACCAGAACAGCATCAGGACGAACCCGATCTCGGGCCCGTGCTCGGTGATGTTGTGATTTACCCAGGCGCCGTAGTCGCCATCGCCGATCAACTGAGTCTCGTAGCGCCCGTCGGCCAAGTCGGCCTGCTTTTCGCTTTCGAGATCCTCGGCCATTTCGGCGAAGGCCGCCTCTTGCGAGTGTTCCATCATCGGCAGGAAACCGAGAATGCCGGTGTAGAACAGCGCGCCGCCGAAATAGCCGATGAGGCCGAGCACCAGCAGCTTACGACGTGAGAGACCGACGAACAGCAGGGCAGCGAGGCCCGCGCAGGCGTAAAGGAACAGGATGTCGCCGCGCCAGATGAAGAAGAAATGCACCAGTCCGATCATGCCGAGCCAGAACAGGCGCCGGACCTGAAGCCACCGGCCCTGTCCGCGCGCAGTCGCACGTTCTAGGAACAGCACCATGCCGGCTCCGAACAGCAGGGTGAACAGACCGCGCATCTTGCTGTCGATGAGGACGAACTGGACGACCCACATCCAGTCCTCCGCCGCGCTGTGCGGCACGATGAAGGCGTCGGGATACATATAGGCCGTCATCGGCTGGCCGAAGGCGACGATATTGGCGGCGAGGATGCCCATCACCGCCAGCCCGCGAATGAAATCGAGGCTCGCGATACGGTTCGCGCCACCGGTGGGCCTGGCCTGCTCCGATGTCGCCTGGTCTGCCTGCTCTGTCACGTCGTGCTCCCTGTCCACCGCCCTACCTAGCGGCGGGCGCGAAAAGGGAAAGCGGGCAGGTGATCTAGTCCGGGGATCAGCGTGTCACGAGACACTCGTATCCGCCGCGCTTCAGCTGCGCGCAGGCAAAAGTTGCCGCATCGCGCGATTCGAACCCGCCGGCGAGAAGCTTGGTAAGTCGTCCCGCCGGTTCTTTCAGCTTGGCACGTCCGGCAAGTGCGGGAGTTTGCGAGACCTTCTCCCATAGCCTGTCGGCATTTCCCGCCACCCCGAAGGCACCGATCTGCAGCTTCCAAGGACCTTGCGAACGGTTGGCCTGCGGCGACTGCGCGGCTGCAGGCGCTGGCGCTGTCGGCGCCGCGCCAACGGTGGGCTCGGCCCGCGCGACTGTGACCGGCTGCCTCGCTTGGGCGAAATCCGCGCCGCGCGTTTCGCGTGCCGGTGCCGGGCGAGCGGCTGGCGTAGAAGGAGTAGCCGATTCGGGAGTGCCGACCGCCAGATCGACCGCGGCCAGCTCCCGCGCCCGCGCCGCCTCGGCTTCGGACTTCAGCTGCGCCGCCAACACCTGCGCCGCCTGCCTGTCGGCCAGCGGAATATACTCGTCCATCTGCGCGAGGGCGCCTTTGGCCTGCGGCAGCCCTGTCGAATTGGCGAGGGTCAGCAGGGCATAGGCCCGCTGCCAGTTCTTCGCCACGAGGTCCCCGTTGAAGTGAGCGATGCCCAATATGTACTGCGCGCGCGGATCGCCGCGTGTCGCTGCGGCTTCTATATAGGGAAGCGCTTGGTCGCGCTGCTCGCGCTGGAACAGAAGCAGCCCGTAATTGTCCGCTGCTTGCACATGGCCCTGCGCTGCAGCACGAGCGTAAAGCGCCTCCGCCTGCGCCAGGTCGGTATCGACCCCGCGTCCCAGCCGATAGGCCTGCGCTAGGTTGAATTGCGCGTCGGCATCGCCTGCCTGCGCCGGAGCCACCCATTCGCGCACGGCGGCGGCATAATCGCCGCGGCTCCAGGCATCGACGCCGTCCTTCACATCGGCCGACGCGGGCACGGCGAGACCTGCCGCGATGGCAGCGCAAAGCGCCATGCCCACGTTTTTGGTTTTTCCGATCATCCGTTCCGTCCTCGGCACTGTCGACCGCACATCTGCGGCAGTCGGCCCCACCCTATAGTAAATCGACCGTTAGCAAAGCGTTGCGCGGCATGCCGCTTTCGCAGCGGCGACCAAATCCGTCCGATGTTAACCCTAAATTAGGGGTAGTCTGCGATTTCCGTTTTCGAACAGTCGCATTTGGTGCGGCACTTGATTGACTAGAGGCTCAAACCAGGGGGATAAGCCTTGCGTGTACTGGCATTGGCATCGCAGAAGGGCGGATCGGGTAAAACCACGCTCTCCGGACATCTCGCCGTACAGGCCCAGCGCGCTGGCGCCGGGCCCGTCGTTCTGATCGATATCGACCCGCAGGGCTCGCTCGCCGACTGGTGGAACGAGCGCGAGGACGAATATCCCGCTTTCGCGCAGACCACGGTCGCTCGCCTGGCGAACGATCTGGCCATCCTGCGCCAGCAGGGTTTCAAGCTGGCCGTGCTCGACACGCCGCCCGCCATCACCATGGCCATCCAGTCGGTTATTTCGGTCGCCGAGCTAATCGTCGTCCCGACCCGCCCCAGCCCGCACGACCTGCGCGCCGTTGGTGCCACGGTCGACCTGTGCGAACGGGCCGGCAAGCCGCTAGTCTTCGTGGTCAACGCCGCGACGCCGAAAGCCAAGATCACCTCGGAAGCCGCCGTCGCGCTGTCGCAGCACGGCACGGTCGCCCCGATCACCCTGCACCACCGCACCGATTTCGCCGCCTCGATGATCGATGGCCGCACGGTGATGGAAGTCGATCCCGAAAGCCGCTCGGCTGCCGAGGTCACCGCGCTGTGGAAATACATCGCCGACCGGCTGGAGAAGAACTTCCGCCGCACGGTCTTCGCCGCACCGAACACGCAGAGCGCTGTTCCCGGTGCCCATCGCCCCGCTGGCGGCTTCGGCCGCCGGGTGGCACAGTAAGAACGCCTGGGCGGAGACTGCCGGATGTCTGACGCCAATTTCGCCTCGCTCACCCCGACGCTCCTCGCGCGCAAGGGCGCTGCCAAGCCCGCCATGCGCCCGCAGTCCGGGATCCCCGGCCCTGTCGACGGCAAGGAAGCCGCCGCCAACCTGGAAGATCTCGGCTGGAACGACATGGGTGACGATAGCAGCACGCCCCTCGTGGCCGAAAAGCCGACTGCAGAAAAAGTCGTGCCGATCGCGCTCCGACAGGCGGCCAACGAAACCGATGCACAGCCCGCACCCAACCAGGTGCGCGAATCGCTGAGCAAGATCGCCGCCCAGCTGGACAAGCCGGCCGCGGCCAACGCCAAGCCGGTCGTTCGCAAATCTGCCGCTTCGCGCGGCAAGCGGGCAGCCTTCACGCTGCGGCTCGACCACGAGCGGCACCTGATGCTGCGCCTCGCCTGCACCGTTCGCGGTCGCAGTGCGCAGCAGCTGGTGACCGACGCGCTGGACGATCTGCTGGCCGAAATGCCGGAAATCGCGAGCCTCGCCGCCCAAGTCCAGCAGTCGGAAAAGTAACGGATCGAAGACGTGGGATCGCCTTCAGGGGAATGACAATGAGCATCGAGAGCAAAGCCAAAACCACCCGGTTCATTCGGCTAGCCGTAACCACGGCGCTGGCCACGACCGCGCTGGCCGGTTGCACCGGCAAGGTCGCCCCTTCGCACAACTATTCCGCCGCCAAGGCGGAAAAGGCGCTGGCGAAGGGCCAGCAGGGCGAGGCGATCGAGCATGCGGAAGCCGCCGTTCTGGCCGCGCCGCGCGATGCGCAAACGCGCACGCTGCTCGCCAATGCCTATCTCAAATCGGGGCGTTTCGCTTCGGCTGCGACCACTTTCGGCGAAGCCGTCGAGCTCGGCGATACGGCCCCGCGCACGATCATCAGCTATTCGCTGGCGTTGACTGCAATCGGCGACATCCCCGGCGCGCACGAGCTGCTGCGCCAGCACCAGAATGCGATCGACCCGGCCGATTTCGGCCTTGCCCTGGCACTCGCCGGGCAGCCGCAGCAGGGCGTCCATATCCTCGACAATGCGCTACGCGGCGGGCAGAATACGCCCAAGGTTCGCCAGAACCTCGCTTATGCCTTCGCTCTGTCGGGCGACTGGCGCAATGCCCGCATCCTCGCCTCGCAGGACGTCCCCGGCGACAAGCTGAACGAGCGCCTGCAGGAATGGGCCCAGCTTGCAAGCGCAAGACACCCGACCGTTCTGGTTGCCCGCCTGCTTGGCGTGCAGCCGGTGGAAGATCCGGGCCAGCCGGTCATGCTCGCGCTCGCCAACCACCCGGCACATGGCCAGTTGGCAGTCGAGTCCGCCGATCAGGTCGAGCCGGTCGAAGCTGCTGCGGCTAGCGATTTCGCGCTCGCGGGAGAACTGCCCGCCGTAAACGCGATCCCCTCGATGGATCCGAATGCCGACGAAGCGCAATTCGAAGACAGCGGCGAAGCGGCACTGGCCGATGCCGGTCTCGAGACCGTGAGCGGCCCTCGTTTCGTCAGCCGCGAAGTTGTCCAGTCGGTTCCGGTCTCGCAGCGCGCCAAGCCTGCTGCCGCACCGCGTGCGGCCAGACCCGCTCCGGCCAAGGCTGCCCCGGTCGCGATGGCATCCGGCGATTACAACATCCAGCTCGGCTCGTATTTCTCGATGTCCGATGCGCAGGCCGCGTGGAAGGTTTTCCAGAGCCGCCATCCGGAGCTGTCCGATGCGGAACGCGTCATCACCAAGGCCCGCGTGAACGGCAAGATCTACTACCGCGTTGCGGCAGCCGGTTTCGCCAAGGCCTCGGCCCAGTCGATGTGCCGCTCGGTCAAGAGCTCGGGCGCAGGCTGCATCGCCTACGCTGCATCGTCTCCCCTTCCCGGCGCGCTGAACGTAGTTCGTGACGGGGTTCGGGTCGCCTCGCGGTAACAACCGCACTCCATCAGACTTCGCCAGCCCTGCCCGGAGCGATCCGGGCGGGGCTTTTTCTTAGACGCTACAGCTCGATGTCCACGCCGCCCTTGTAGAGCGCGGTCACGCGGCCCTGCGTCGGCTGACCGTCGAACGGCGTATTGCCGGCGGTCGCTGCCATCTTCTCGCTTTGGATGATCCACGGTTTGTCGATATCGACGATCGCGATGTCGGCTTCCTTGCCCGCTTCGAGGACACCAGCCTCGACGCCGAGGATTCTCGCAGGGGCCGTGCACAACATGGCGATGGCGCGCGGCAGGTCGATCACCTCGTCGCGCACCAGCGACAGCGTCATGGCGAGCAGGGTTTCCGCCCCCGCCATGCCCGGTTCGGCATCGGAGAACGGCAGCCGCTTGTCTTCCGGCCCACGCGGATCGTGCCCGCTGGCGATGACGTCGATCGTACCGTCGGCAATCGCTTCGCGCACGGCTTGCCGGTCGTCTTCACTCCTCAGCGGCGGCGAGAGCCGGGCGAAGGTGCGGAAATCGACGGTCGCCAGGTCGGACAGCATGAAGTGCGCTGGCGTCACGCCGCAGGTCACCGCCGCTCCGCGCGCCTTGGCCGTGCGGATCAGCTCCAGCCCTGCGCGCGTGGTCACCTGCCGGAAATGCAGCCGCGCTCCGGCCATTTCGGCCAATGCGAGGTCGCGCGCGATCGCGATGGCTTCGGCTTGCGGCGGTGCACTCGGCAGGCCGCGGCGGGTGGCAACTTCGCCGGACGTCGCCACCCCGCTACCGACAAGCGCGGCATCCTCGGCATGGGCGATGACGACCATGTCGAGCATGGCGGCATATTGCAGCAGGCGCAGCATCGCGCCGGAGTCCGCGATCCAGCCCCGCCCGGTAGCCACGGCCCGCGCGCCCGCTTCGCGCATCAAGGCGATCTCGGCGATTTCGGAGCCTGCGAGATCACGTGTCGCGGCTGCGAGCGGGTGGACCCACAGGTCGGGCTTGCCGCTCTTGGCGATATAGGACACCCGGCTCGGCAGATCGAGCGGCGGCGACTGGTCGGGCATCAGCGCCGCGCGGGTGATCCCGCCGAAGTGGAACGCGGGCTTGTCGATTGCGAAAACGCCGAGGTCGACGAGCCCGGGCGCGACCAACCTGCCGCGCGCATCGACGGTTTCGTCGCCGTCCTGCGCTTCGACATCGCCGACTGCATCGATCAGGCCGTCGACCAGCCGGATGCCGCCATCCGCGATCCCGTCCGGAGTCGCTATCCGTCCGTTCGTGATTGTGAGGGGGCGCGCCTGCTTCATGTCACCGCTCCCCAGCCCTCGACCCCGCGCCCGCGGCGGGTCAGCACGTCGAGCGCGGCCATGCGGATGGCAACGCCCATCTCCACTTGCCGCGTGATGATCGAGCGGTCGATTAGGTCGGCCACCTCGCTGTCGATCTCGACCCCGCGGTTCATCGGGCCCGGGTGCATCACCAGCGCATCGGGCTTGGCATTCGCCAGCCGCTGTTTCGTCAGGCCATAAAGATGATGATATTCGCGCGCCGAGGGAATGAACTGGCCGCTCATCCGCTCTGTCTGGAGCCGCAACATCATCGCCACGTCCGCCCCGTCCAGCGCAGCGTCGAAATCGTGGTAGACCTCGGCCCCCATCGCCTCGATCCCGGTCGGCATCAGCGCCGGCGGCGCACACAGGCGCACCGTCGCGCCCAGCGCTTGCAAGCACAGCAGGTTGGAGCGCGCGACCCGGCTATGGAGAATATCGCCGCAGATCACGATGACCAGGCCGGTAAAGTCGTCCCCCGCCTCGCCCCGCTCGCGCAGGGCGTGGCGCAGGGCCAGCGCATCGAGCAATCCTTGCGTCGGATGCTCGTGCTGCCCGTCCCCCGCATTGAGCACCGGACAATCGACCTTGTCCGCGATCAGCTGCGTCGCGCCGCTAGATCCATGGCGGATTACGATCGCATCGGCGCGCATCGCGTTCAGCGTGATCGCCGTATCGATCAGGGTCTCGCCCTTTTTCACGCTCGAGGTCGCGGCGTGCATGTTGACCACATCCGCGCCCAGCCGCTTGCCTGCGATCTCGAAGCTCAGCAGCGTGCGGGTGCTGTTCTCGAAGAAGGCATTGATGACCGTCAGCCCGGCCAGCAGGTCGTTATGCTTGGTCGGTTGGCGGTTCAGCGTCACCCACTGCTCCGCCTCGTCGAGAAGGAAGAGGATTTCGTGCCGCTCTAGCTGGCCGATGCCGATCAGGTCGCGGTGCGGGAATGCCTGCGCGCCCGCCGGATAGCGGGCCGCGTGGGGCGAAGTTTCCGTCGATGCCATTGAAGCCACGCCCTTAGTCGAGGCTTATCGCGCGCTCAAGCGCTTATCGCTGGCGAAGCGCGCTCCGCACGCCTAGCTAGGGCGCAGCAGGAGAACGGTTTCGATGGGTTTCGCAGGCAAGGTGTGGAAGTTTCTGGTCGGGGTGAAAGACGCGCTGGTGCTCGTCTTCATGCTGCTGTTTTTTGCCGTCCTTTTCGCCATCCTGACCGCCCGGCCGAGCCCTGCCGCGGTGCGCGACGGGGCGCTGGTGCTCGATCTCGACGGCGTGATCGTAGAGGAACGTTCCGAGGTCGATCCCATCGCCGCTCTACTCGCCAGCAGCGCGCCCATTGCCGAATACCAGGCGCGCGATCTGGTGCGCGGCCTCGATGCCGCGGCCACGGACGACCGGATTACCGCCGTGGTCCTCGATCTCGACCGCTTCCTCGGCGCAGGGCAGGTCCATCTGCAGGAAATCGGCGCGGCCCTCGACCGGGTGCGGGCGGCGGAGAAACCGGTGCTGGCCTTCGCCACCGCCTATACCGACGATTCGATGCTGCTCGCCGCCCATGCGAGCGAGGTGTGGGTCGATCCGCTCGGCGGCGCCGTTGTCGCGGGGCCGGGTGGCGAGAGGCTCTATTACGGCAACCTTCTCGACCGGCTCGAGGTCAATGCGCGGGTCTACAAGGTCGGTGAATACAAGAGCGCGGTCGAACCCTATTCCCGCTCCGACATGTCGGACGCCGCGCGCCAGAACTACAGCGAGCTCTACGGGGCGCTGTGGGAGGAATATCTCGCCAATGTGAAGAAGGCGCGCCCCGCCGCCGATATCGAGCGGATCACCGGCGATCCGGTTGGCTGGATCGAAGCCGCCGACGGCGATCTGGCCACCGCTGCCGAACAGGCGGGCTTGGTCGACCGGCTCGGCACGCGGCAGCAATTCGAGGAGCGCGTGGTTGAACTGGTCGGCGCGGACGACTGGAGCGACGAGCCCGGCGCTTTCCCCTCGACCAAGATGGCAGCCTGGCTAGAGGACAATCCGCTCGACACGCCCGGCAAGCCCATCGGCGTCGTGACCATCGCGGGCGAAATCGTCGATGGCGAGGCAGGCCCCGGCACGGCCGGTGGCGACCGCATCGCCGACCTGCTCGACGAAGCGCTGGCCTATGACCTCGCAGGCCTTGTGGTGCGCGTGGATTCCCCCGGCGGATCGGTGCTGGCCTCCGAGCGGATTCGCAATGCGATCCTGCGCCACAAGGCGAACGATATCCCGATCGCGGTCTCCATGGCCAACCTTGCGGCGAGTGGCGGATACTGGGTCTCGACGCCAGCAGACCGCATCTTCGCCGAACCCGAAACGATCACCGGATCGATCGGCATCTTCGCCGTTATCCCGACATTCGAGCAGGCCGCCGCCAGCCTCGGCGTAAACAGCGACGGCGTGCGCACCAGCCCTCTGTCTGGCCAGCCGGACGTCATCGGCGGCTTCACGCCCGAGGTCGACGCGCTGATCCAGGCGAATGTCGAGAATGGTTACGAGGACTTCCTCGACCGCGTAACCGCTGCACGTGGGCTGACACGCGAGCAGGCCGACCGCATCGGCCAGGGCCGCGTCTGGGACGGTGGCACGGCGCGCCAGATCGGGCTGGTCGATCAATATGGCGGGATGGACGAAGCGCTGGCGTGGGTCGCGCAGCAGGCCGAGCTCGGCGACGATTGGCATCCGCGCTATCTCGGATCGCAGCCGACTGGCTACGACACGCTGCTGCGCAACCTGCTGACCGACGATGCCGAGACCGGCCAGAGCAACGATGTGGTAGCAACCTTCGCGCTGCGCCGCGCGGCTGTCCTCGGTCGTATCGAAAGCGACCTCGATCGTCTTATGGGAACGCGCGGAATGCAGGCCTACTGCCTCGACTGCCCTGCTCCGCTCACCGCAGTGCGGGACCGCGATGCTTCCTCCGGCTGGCTTTTCTCGCTGATCGGCCTGCTCGCGCGCTAGGAGGCGCTTGCCAGCAAGCGATTCGCCGCGTAATGGCGCGCCCCTGCCCGGCGATCATCGCCGCGAACGGGCGGGCGCGTAGCTCAGTGGTAGAGCACACCCTTCACACGGGTGGGGTCGCAAGTTCAATCCTTGCCGCGCCCACCATCTTTTCCATGACTTAGAAGAGATGAGCGGCGTTTCCATGAAAAAAACATGAAAAACTCGGGGGGACATCCGCGAACATCAGCGGTGACTTTCGCGCCTTGAGTGCGCGTTCCGTCACCGGGGCAATTACATGAGATTCAGGGCTCGATCCAACAAGTTACCCCTTCTTCACATTTCGCTGGCAGGTCTGAGCGCCAAAGAGCGAGAAGAATGATGTCATTTCACCGACCTATCCTACCCGGCAAGGCAATCGAACTTGTCAAAGCCCGCAATTTGGATGCCCCCGAAAAGCTCCTGGCCGATTACGCGGCCGCTGGGCTGATCAAGACTTATGCGCTGATGCGCGAAATACGGCCCGCGGGTGGGCCGACGAAGACAGTTAGGGATGCCCAAATTCCACCAGAGGAATGGGCCCGTATCGTTGCCTCAGACAATATCATGGCAGTTTTGAACGGTGGCACAGTTCAACTGGAGGGGGCGAAGCTGCCTGGGGGATTACCGACAATCCAGATAACCGGTATAAGCTTCTCCGAAGCTTCGCTCATCAAGATACTAAATCGCTATTGCGCGGATCCGTCCGTTTGCACGTCAGCTACCCCGCCTAAGTCAAGTCCGACACCTCAGGAGAGGGCACTTGAACCATCTCCTGAGGATCAGAAACGGGCTCCAGACGCAGTGCTTCCAATCAAGGCAGGGGCCCTAACAGCGTCAATTGCCCAGACCATGCAAGCCACGGGGTTGGGTCGCACTAAGATTGATCAATTGATGCGGAACGGCGACTTAGTCAGAACAAAAGTCGGCACCCGTGCGCTAATTACAGTTGAAAGCATTGAGCGCCTGGTCGGAACAAAAGTCGGCGGATAACAGCGTGCCGATGGGCGATCGAAAGCCCTTTAACTGCAGTTGCAAGATCAGTCGCTACTCATTCGGATTTGCACCCGAATCACGGTCATTTAATTCGATCCTAAGATTTTTTACAAGCGGACAAACTTGAACACAGGATCTGACGTCTACAATCTCCCTCACGTAAAACTGAGGGCTTCCCTCGACACCATAAGCGGACGCTTTTCTTTAGCTTCAATCGATCGTTCGGTCGGCCCATCGAACTTCACTATTTCCTTGGCTGAAATGCTCTGCTGCTGCCCCAGCGACTGCAGATGCGCGACCGATGCATTTGATAATCCCGGAAATACCGATCTCGCGAATTGTTGGATGGAGTCGTTGTTAGACATTCGTCGGAAT
Organism: Qipengyuania sp. 902; assembly: GCF_051195295.1. Lineage (NCBI taxonomy): Bacteria > Pseudomonadati > Pseudomonadota > Alphaproteobacteria > Sphingomonadales > Erythrobacteraceae > Qipengyuania > Qipengyuania sp. 902. The sequence continues at coordinate 501,017 of NZ_JBNJLJ010000003.1, forward strand.
CCCGTATTTCATTCGGGAACTCGGTGGCAGCCGAGTGCCCAGATAGCTTTGATCTAGGTCAATTGGTTGAATATGAACGCTGCACGCTGCGATTACGCAATTTCTTGGATGAACGCAGACGGCGTCTCTCCAGCAGGTTATCCTGCGGAATTAGTGGCGATCAATCTGGTTCAGACCTTCACCGCATGACTACTTCCGGTTATCCATTAGGACCCTTGCGTCGTTCCGAGGGAAATAGCATCCGCCAGGCTAGTCGCATGATGATCGCATAGATACTCAAGCGCGCGACATCCAACAGGATCCACCAATGGTGCAGCGAAGACGGTGCGAGGACGTTTCCTGCAATGCGAGCGAGGGTTCGCTCGTCCAGAGGTGGCGTGAGGACGAGCCACTGGAATGCCAGCATCGTAGCAGCGCCATAAGCTAGCCAGCGGGACCTTGCGCTCGTGGTTAGCAGCAATCCCAGTAGAAGGCAGCATTCGACAGCTAGAGACGCTCTAAACGTGACCCGTCCGACTGCGAGCAGGTGGGCGATGGGCACCTCTTGCGCAAGAAACTTTACAGGTGTCGCCACGAAGGAGAGCGAGACCAAGCTGGCGAATGCCGCAGACACCAACACTAGCGTCCGCAGGTCTCGGCGATTTTGTGCCATCGTCGAACAAATCCTTTTCAATTCGGCGCCCCAACCGGGACAAGATATCGCGATCTCGAAATGACCTAGGGTCGCTCTGCGGATAACTTCATGATCTATCTCAAATGCAGTCGATCACTGCGCTCGGTTTCCTCCGATCGTTTGGAAAGCCGGGCTGATCGCGAATGTTTTTCGGCGATCACGCCGCGCGGCATGATCTAGGTCACTCGGTCTATCTTGCCGCAACGCTAATCTGCGAAGCGGAGGTGACGTTATGAGTTTCGAAGTTCCAATCGCGCAGGATATCTGGTCCGCGAAATACCGCTTTAGTGGCAATGAGACCGATCCTGGCGATGTGGACTTCAACGATACCGCACGCCGAGTAGCGAAAGCGGCCGCCCAAGCTGAGCCCGAGCTCGACCGTTCGGCATGGGAAAGTCGGTTCTACGAAGCGATTGAATCTCTGCGGTTCATACCCGCCGGCCGGATACTGGCGGGCGCCGGGACCGGACGCGCGGTTACGCTTTTCAACTGCTTCGTCATGGGGACGATCCCCGATAGCCTCGAGGGCATCTTCGAACATCTCAAGCAGGCGGCGCTTACCATGCAGCAGGGAGGCGGCGTGGGAATGGATTTTTCCACGATCCGGCCGCGCGGCGCAGAGGTCAAGGGCGTGGGATCCGATGCATCGGGACCGCTCTCCTTCATGGACTGCTGGGATGCGATGTGTCGCACGGTTCACTCAGCTGGTGCACGGCGCGGGGCGATGATGGGATGCTTGCGCATCGATCATCCCGACATCGAGGAATTCATCGGCGTCAAACGGCAGCCCGAGCGCATGCGAAACTTCAATCTTTCGGTTCTGGTGACCGATCCTTTCATGGATGCGCTCGAAAACGATGCCGACTGGCCGCTCGTCTTCGAGGGCGAGACCTATCGCACGGTGAAGGCGCGTGACTTGTGGGAGCAGTTGATGCGCGCGACCTACGACGTCGCCGAGCCGGGCGTAATCTTCGTCGATCGGGTTAACGCGCTCAACAATCTTGCGCACTGCGAGACAATCAGCGCGTCCAATCCATGTGGGGAACAGATGCTTCCGCCCTATGGCGCGTGCCTGCTCGGCTCAATCAACCTTGCCGCTCTGGTCGAACGCCCCTTCGAAAACGATGCACGGCTTGATCTTGGCGCGCTCACCGAACTCACCACCACGGCTATCCGCCTGCTGGACAACGTCATCGACATCAGCCGCTACCCTCTTCCCGAGCAAGAGGCCGAAGCCAAGGCCAAACGCCGGATTGGGCTCGGGATAACCGGCCTCGCTGATGCTCTGCTCTACTGCGGCGCGGCCTACGGCTCCGACGACGCTGTAGCTTTGCTTGAGGAGTGGCTGGGAACGATCCGGACCGCCGCTTATCGCGCATCGGCCGAACTGGCACGCGAGAAAGGCGCTTTCCCGCTTTACGACCCTTCCATGCTTAAACGTCCCAATATCGAGGCCTTGGACGAGGAAACACGCACCCTGATTTCGGAGCACGGGCTACGAAACGGATGTCTGACCTCGATCGCGCCGACCGGCACTACATCGCTACTGGCAGGCAATGTGTCTTCCGGCATCGAGCCGGTCTTTGCCTACAGCTATCAACGCAGGATCCTCAATCCCGATGGTTCGGCCAGACACGAAGCGGTCGAAGACGACGCGCTGCGCCAATGGCGCGCCTTGCGCGGTGACGAGGAGCCCCCGGCAGAACTGTTCGTCAGTGCGCAGTCGCTTTCTCCCGCCGATCACGTCGCAATGCAAGCATCTGCACAGTCAATGATCGACAGCTCGATCTCCAAGACCGTGAACGTGCCGGAAGACATTCCGTTCGCCGATTTCCAGGAAGTTTATCGCGAAGGCTATGCTCGCGGGTGCAAGGGATTGACCACCTATCGTCCCAATGCGGTGACCGGCTCGGTGCTGAGCGTCGAAGAACCAGCAGGCGGCGAAAAGGAGGTCTTTGCAGACCCAGTCCATTCGGAACCGCCGAAACGAGAGGAGATGCTCGATGGCACCACCTACAAGCTCAAGTGGCCAGACAGCGCACATGCTCTCTACGTGACCATCAACAACATTGATGATGGCACGCACAAACGTCCTTTCGAGATATTCATCAATTCCAAGAACATGGACCACTATGCGTGGACCTTGGCTCTCACCCGAATGATATCCGCCGTGTTCAGGCGCGGAGGTGACGTCTCATTCGTCGCGGAGGAACTCAAGGCGGTGTTCGATCCGCGCGGAGGAGCATGGGTCACCGGTCGCTTCGTTCCCTCGCTCCTCGCCGCGATAGGCGACATCATCGAGCGACACATGGCGCAATTCGCGCCGGCCCAGTTGGATCTGCCAATCGAGCCGAATCCTGAAGCTGCAACCTCGTTTACGGCAGCCCCGATGGGTCCTTGCTGCCCCCAGTGCGGGGTTCCCGGCATGATACGAGAAGAAGGCTGCAACAAATGCCTTTCTTGCGGCTTTTCCAAATGCGGATGAAACTTCATAATCATAGCTGATGGACGGAACGAAACGCCTGGCCCTGCGACGCGAACGTGAAGCGAAAGCACCGATCTTGCTGCAGGCCGGGTTTCGTCCCTTCTTCATCGCAAGCGCAGCGTGGTTTCCGATAGCGATGGCCTTCTGGTTGGCGCTCTTGACAGGAAAGATCGAACTTCAGTCGCACTTGGATCCCGTGACCTGGCACAGCCATGAGATGATCTTTGGTGGCGTGGGCGCGGCGATGACAGGGTATCTGCTTACGGCGACTCCGAACTGGAGCGGTCGTCTTCCGGCAATCGGCGGCCCTCTCCTTGTAATGATGGGTTGGTGGGTCCTGGCGCGAGTAATCAACGCCGCTGCCGGCTGGGCAGGGCCGTGGCCTGCAGCGCTGATTGACTCGGGTTACTATTTTGTTCTGTCAGCTGTTATCGGCAGGGAAAGCTGGTATGGAAAAGGCCGAGGCGTCTCGATAGCAGTGCTGACGGCCATATTCGCGATCGCGTGCGGTGCGCATCATCTTGCTGCTGCAACCGGCGGTTTGGATCATGGCATTTTCGCTCGGGCAGGCATTGCGATCCTCGTCCTGCTAATTTCGCTTGTCGGCGGTAAGCTTCTTCCGTCCTTTACCCGCAATGCCCTTCCACGAGATATTCGCACGACAGTCACTGCTCAGGAAACGCGGTTCGACGCCATCGTAAACTGGGTGACCGCCCTGGCTTCGCTGGCTTGGATCGTGGACTCGAAAGGACTCGCGCCGACCATGTTGGCTCTCGCCGGCGTGTTGCATCTGGCTCGCGCGATCCGCTGGCAGCCATGGCGCGTCACACATGAGCCTTCGGTCATCTCCCTTCATCTCGCCTATCTACTGCTCCCCCTTGGACTGCTTGGCCTTTCTTTCATCGGGGAAGGCCGTCAATCGGATATCATGCACCTGCTTACGGCCGGATCGATCTCCTGCATGATACTGGCCGTCATGGCTCGCCTGAGCATTACTCAGACCGGTCGCCACCCTCGTTGGCGGCTTGCTCCTTTAGCGGCCGTTCTGTTCGCCTCTCTCGGCGCGATAGTCCGCGTCGTCTCCGGGACCGGTCCGATCCCCTTGCAGGAAGGATGGCTCCTCGCCGGCCTGCTTTGGATGTTTGGGTTCGGCGTTTTTCTTATTTTCTTCGCACCGATGCTTGTTCTTCCGCGGGTGCGTAGTGGATCGCGCTAGGTCAATGTCCCCTCCAGGCACGCATCCGTTCTGCATGCCCTTGAAATTCCTGCCGTGCGATGGCCCGCAGATGAACCTCGTCCGGCCCGTCGGCGATGCGGAGTGAGCGCATTCCGGCATAGGCCTGTGCAAGCCCGAAGTCATCGGACAAGCCGCCCGCACCATGAGCCTGCATCGCATCGTCGATGACCCGCAAGGCCGTTCGCGGTGCGGCAACCTTGATCATCGCGATTTCCCGTCGCGCGGCTTTGTTGCCCACCTTGTCCATCATGTCGGCGGCCTTGAGGCAGAGCAGGCGCGTCCTTTCGATGTCCAACCGCGCCTCGCCGATCCTCTGCTCCCATATCGACTGATCCGCCAGCCGTTTTCCAAAAGCCACTCGCGACAGAAGACGGTCGGTCATTTTCTCGATCGCCACCTCCGCAGCGCCGATTGCGCGCATGCAGTGATGGATTCGTCCCGGCCCGAGACGGCCCTGCGCAATTTCGAACCCCCGGCCTTCGCCCAGGATGATGTTCGAGGCGGGAACCCGGACGTTGCGCAGCAGGACTTCCGCGTGACCATGAGGTGCATCGTCGTATCCGAACACCGGCAGCATCCGCACGACTTCGACCCCATCGGCATCGAGTGGCACGATGATCTGCGATTGCTGGGCGTGTCGTTCCGCTTCCGGATCGGTCTTGCCCATCACGATCGCCATTTTGCAGCGCGGATCACCGACTCCGGACGACCACCATTTCCGCCCGTTTAGAATGAAGTCGTCACCTTCCCTGCGAATGGAGGTCTGGATGTTCGTGGCGTCAGATGACGCCACGTCCGGCTCGGTCATCAGGAATGCCGAGCGGATTTCACCATCCAATAGCGGCCGCAGCCAAGTCGCCTTTTGCTCTGGCGAGCCATATCTGTGCAGTATTTCCATATTACCGGTATCGGGCGCAGAGCAATTGAATGCTTCGGAGGCAAAGCCCACACGGCCCATCTCCTCGGCGCACAATGCGTATTCGAGATTGCTCAATCCGGCACCGCGGTAGTTCTCGTCGTCACTTTCAGAAGGTGGAAGGAAGAGGTTCCATAGCCCCTCGGCGAAGGCACGAGCCTTGAGTTCCTCAATGACAGGCGGAGGCGACCAGCGGGAAATACCTTCAGCCTGCATATGCTCATCATAGGCAGGAACTGCTGGATAGACGAACGAATGCATGAAGCTGCGCACCCGGTCACGCCATGCGGTTTGTCTCTCTGATAAAGTGAAATCCATCTTTGCATCTCGCTGGTTGAGGTCGTTCTTCGACATCGATTTCACGTGAATGCTACTTTGCCATTCCGCAGTTCGCCTTGATACAGATCATAGCTCGCCGCGTCCGTCGAACGTGCGCGATATCGCGAGCGGCAATGATCTGCCGCAAACCCATCAGGAAGCGGACAGGCTAGGCAGTCGGTTCTTCACCATTAGGACAAATCCGATGCCTCGCTTCGCTATTGCTCTTGCCAGCTGCGCCGCTCTTGCGTTCTCTCATGAAATAACGTTCGCGCAGGCGGTGGAGGCCGATGTTCCACCTCCATCGCCCGAAGTTGCGGTCCAGGACGACAGCTGGATCGATCCGGTCGCGGACGTGCGGTATCGCTACGAGTTCGTCGATCAAGAAGATTTCGCGCTCGACGCCTACGCATCGACTGTGCGCGCGCGACTGGGGGTGCTGGCTAAGCCGCTGAAGACCTTGAGCTTTTACGCGGAAGGCGAGGCGATCCTCCACGTGGGGCCGGACAAGTTCAACGACACTACTAATGGAGTGATCGACCGTCCCGTAGTCACCGATCCGGAAGATATATTGCTCAATCAGCTATACGCTCGGTTTCGCCCCCATCCGGGGGCGTCGATGACTGCAGGACGCCAGACCGTCAATTACGACAATCAGCGCTGGATCGGTTCGGTGGGCTGGCGGCAGAACGATCAGACGCTCGACGCGGTGACCGGAAATATCGAGAATATCGCCAACACCGGAATTTTCGCCGGCTATGGCTATGCCTGGCGTGTGAACCGCGTCTTCGGGCCTGATTCGGCACAAGGTTTCTGGCGAGACAACGACATTCATCTGGTGCGGATCGGAAGCGAAGTCGGGGCAATCGGCAAGGTCACCGCTTACGGCTATTGGCTAGATCTCCCCGAGGCGCCCGCGCTTTCGAACCGCACGTTCGGCGTTCGACTAGCAGGACGTCAGACGCTGGGAACAAGTCCGGCACGCGCGACCTATGCGCTCGAATTTGCACGGCAAACCGGGTTGGAACCCAACCCCGGCGATGCAAGCCACTCCTACTGGCTCATGGAACCTGGCATCGCCTTCGGTCCAGCGAGTGTGAAACTGGGTTATGAGCGACTGGTGGGCGATGGCCAGACAGCGCTGCAGACCCCGCTCGCCACGCTTCATGCTTTCAACGGATGGGCGGATAAGTTTCTGATCACACCACCGGCGGGCCTGCGCGACCTGTATGTCGACGCTGGATATACCGTGCCGGCAGACACCGGGTTTCTATCGGGAACGGGATTGAGGTTCGTTTTCCACGATTTCCGCTCCACCGAGGGTGATCTCCATTATGGGCGCGAATGGGACGCATTGATAACTCGTAACCTTTACGGACCGGTGTCGCTGACCCTCAAGTTCGCCCATTACGATGCGATCGATTTCGCGTCGGACACGACGAAGGGCTGGGTCCAACTGGATGCGCGATTCTGATTTACTCAAATCCAGCGCGCACCTTCATGCGTCTTCGCCGTCGGCGAGCGCCTTCAGCGCGTGTCGATCAAGCACCTGAATGCACGTCAGTGTTTCGAGTCGCATAATCCGGCTGTTCCGCAATTGGCCGAACACGCGGCTGACGGTTTCTTTGGTCAGACCCAGATAATCGGCGATATCCGCGCGGCTCATCGGCAGGGCGACATGGTCCATCGGGTGGCCGGTGATCCGCTCGAACCGCGCATGCAGATAAAGCAGGAACGATGCGACACGCTCCATCGCCGTCTTGCGACCGAGCACGATAAATTGTTGCTGGGCTGCTGCGAGTTCCTGTCGCGCCACCTCCAATAGAGAGTCCTTCAAGATCGGATTTCCTGCCACGAAGTCGTCAAAACGCGCACGCGGGAAGCACCAGATTCGACTAGGCTCAAGCGCTTCTGCTGTCACATCGTGGGAATCGTCGATCGAGATTCCGAGGAATTCGCCAGGAAGAGCGAACCCCGTGATCTGCCTGCGGCCATCGAAGAGAAGACGGTAGAGCCGAAGGCTGCCTGCGGCCACTGTGTAGACGAGGTTGGCCTCGTCGCCCTGATGGAACAGCGGTTCGTCAGCTTTGAGTTCGCGCACCTTACCGAGCGCGCGCAATTCCGAAAGATCCCCGCACTGGAGCGCGTAGAACAAGGAAACCCGCCGCACTTCGCATGGGTAGCAGGGATGGTCAGGGGGCAATATCGCCGGGGCATGGCGTCGATGTTGGCTGGTGGAAGCCTTGGGCAAGATGAACTCCGAAGTTCATCCGCACATGGCCCCCTTAGTTGTGAAAGTCGAGAACGTTAGGTCATCCGAAGAGGAAAATCAGCGCGACGAGAACTGAAAGAGTAACTGTTACGAGCCACACGATTGGCCATATCCCGAAATCGCGGCCCTTGACCGAAACGGATGAAAGCGGGGGCACGGGATTGCTCTTGGTGCGGGCGTCACCGTGCGCTTGCAGCAGTCGCGGATTGAGCGGCGCATTGTCCGCCGCACGCGTTTGTTCTTCGGAAGTCGGATTCCGACGGGTCATGTCACGCCTCCTCGATTTCGGTTCCATGCGGATGCTTTCGCGTCTGATGCTTGCTGCACGGCTTTTGAGAGAGGCGCCAGTCAACTATAGCGCCTAGGCAAACAAGCGCAGGGTCGGCCGCATCACGCACATGGCTGATAAGCGTCGCCCAGTCCTCTTCGCTGGCGAAACGACTGAAGTCGGCGACGGCCATACGTGCAGCTCTGGCCGGGGTGATGTTCTCATTGGCTGCCAGCTTTTCGAGTGCTCGCGCCTGAACAGGCCCGGACCCGGCGAGCCAGCCCTGGATGTCGGCCCCGGCGTTCTTCGCCAATGCGAGGTAGTCCCCCAGCATCATGCGGCGAGCGTCCCTCGGCGCTGGTCTTCTTCGGCGGGTGGGGCATCGAGGACAACGCCCTTGATCTCGGCTTCGTCGGCGAGCGATTGCACCACCTGCATCGCCGACACGGTCCAGGAGCGCGCTTCGAGCAGGTCGGCAATCTTGTCCTTCGCAACCTCGAACGGCAATTCTTGCCCCTCGATGATGCGGTTGAGGCGAATGACGTGCCAGCCATGCTTGGATCGCACCGGTTCGGGATTAACCGTGCCGGGCTGAGTTGCTTCGATGTGCGTCTGGACCTGTTGCACTAGCTCACCGCGGCGGATCTGACCGAGCGAGCCGTTCTGCTGGCCTGAAGGACAACCAGAAAACTCCCGCGCCGCCTCTGCAAACGCTTCCTGGTCATCCCCAATCGCGGCGATGATTGTGCGCGCCTGCGCTTGGGCAGCATCCCAGCCATCTTCACCGGCCCCCTCCTCGGGCTCGATAAGAATATGCGAAGCCTCGAAAAGCGACGGCGTGCGGAAACGATGCCGGTTCGCGCGGTAATAGCGTTCGCATTCTTCTTCTGTGGGAACGGCATCGCTTACCACCTTGTCGAGCAAGGCTTTGACCAAAGCTTCCTCCTCGGTAGCGCGCCTCCCTGTCTCGGTCTCTTCCTCCGCGGCTAGTCCTCTGCGCATAGCCTCGCGCATCAAGAGATGCCGAACAACCAGAGCCTGTGCCGCAGCACGCCATGCCTCCTCGCCCGAAGGAGCCGGATGATGCGGCATTTCCTCGGCGATCTGCTCTTCGGTTATCTCATGTCCGTCGACCGTGACAATTCCGAAAGCGGGGAGCGGTTGAAGTTGCTCGTCCGCCCCGCCGCATCCATGTGTCTCGCACGCCGACGGCATGGCGGGTTCCGCGCGGGCGTCGGGTGCGCCGATATTTATGACATCCAGTTTGCGCGCCATCACTGCACCTCCTCGGTAAACGCACGGTCTGTTGCCGGACCAGGAGTATAGGCTGGAGCTCCTCCGAACGGTTGCGGTGCTCGCGCCGGAGCACCCTTGCCCCGCCGGGTCCGCACGATCTGATAGCCGGGCCTGAAGAGATACCAGATCGGCGCGCTGAACACATGCACCAACCGCGTGAACGGGGTCAGCAGGAACAGGGTCAGGCCGAGAACGATGTGCAGCTTGTAGACGATGTGCGTCTGGAGGATGTAGTCGGAAGAACCCGGCTGGAGAGTCAGTAGACCGTTGGCCCATGCCATGAAGTTGACCATCTCGCGTCCATCGATGTGCTGAAGGGTCCAGTAGGTCGTTGACAGCCCCAGCAGGATCTGGAGCCAGATCAGGACCAGAACCACTATGTCGAGCGTAGCTGAACTACGCCTGATCCGTGGATCGAACAATCTGCGGTGCAGGAGCAAGGTGCAACCGATGAAGGCGACGACACCTGCGATGCCGCCAGCTACGAGAGCGAGAACCTGCTTCCACTGGTGCTGCACTCCGAAATAGTCGAACAGCTCGATCGGGGTCAGCAAGCCTACGAAATGTCCGCCTAGCAGCACGAGAATGCCGAGGTGGAACATGTTCGAGCCGATCATCATCTGTTTGCGCCGCAGGAACTGGCTCGACTGCGAGCGCCAGCTATACTGGTTCGTGTCGAAGCGCAGGATGCTGCCGATGACCATCACAGTCACGGCGAGATACGGATACCAGCCGAACAGCAGGTAATGGATGAACTCATTCATGCCGCGCTCCTTCTTTTGCTTCGTGCGCCCGATTGAAGGCGCGGATACGGGCGATGACACCAGTTGGGCCGCCATTGTCGAAGGCCGCGGTGCCGAAACTGACCGGGGCTTCCTCCCACAGCTCGTCGACGCTCTTTGTTTCATCCTCGGCAAATGCCTTGCCAATTTCTTCCACGCGCTCGGCATCGGGGCGCGCGTCGGCCAGCTCGACCACCGCCGCGAGAACCGCCGCGTATGGCGTTTCACGCTCGGCCAGACGTTCGGCGAGCACCGTCAGGACATCGATCGGTTCACGCAGCCACTCGCGGGCTTCCTCGGACGCAAGCTGAGCTGTGAATTCAAGGAACATCGGAATGTAATCGGGCAGTTCGTTGCTGGTCATTTCCAGACCATGATTGATATATTCGAGCCCAAGATCGCTCATCGCCTGCCCGCGATCCTTGTTGTCACCATGCACGTGCTCGAACAAATGCAGCGAGAGCCGACGCGTGCTATCGAACAGTTCGCTGTAGTCGGCCTGAAGATCGAACAGTTCTCGTGTCCATAGATCATCCAGCAGCGGTTCAAGCGCGGCAATGGCTTGAGTGGACAGGGCGGCTTCACTGGCCAGAACTGAGCGCAGTTCGGGAACCGCTGCCTGTAACTCCGTGCTCGGATACCCGAGCAGCGCTGCAAGGGTGCGTAGCGACAGCGACATGGGCCGAGCGGGTTTCTTGCGCGCCATCACATCGCCTCCCGCTTGACGGGCTTGCCGGGCTGCGCTTTTTTGCCGCCGAACAGGCTCGGCGTGCGCCCTTCGGTGACTTCACGGAAACCGAAACCGCCGGCCCCCCTTAGCACGTAGGCATCCTCTTCGAACTCGCGGTGCGTCGTAGGAATGACGTAGCGATCCTCATAGGCTGCGAGTGCCATGATGCGATACATCTCGTCGATCGTGGCGCCGGTGAGACCGACCCGCTCAGCGATGCTTTCGTCTTCTACCCCGTGCACGCGCTTACCGCGCATGTAGGCCCGCATCGCGAGCATCCGTTCGAGTCCTTGTGCAATGGGAGCCTCGTCACCGGCTGTAAGCAGGTTGGCCAGGTATTTGAGCGGTATGCGCAAGGAGCGCACGTCCGGCATTCCGTCTTTTTCCGAAATCTTTCCGGCCTCTGCCGCCGACTGGATCGGCGACAGCGGCGGCACATACCAGACCATCGGCAGCGTGCGGTATTCAGGGTGGAGCGGGAAGGCGATTTTCCATTCCACTGCCATCTTGTAGACTGGCGAGCGCATCGCAGCCTGTATCCATGCCTCGGGAATTCCATCCAGCCTAGCCTGGGCTTGGACTTCCGGATCATGGGGATCGAGAAACAGCGATAGCTGGGCGGGGTAGAGGTCCTTTGGATCCTCGACCGATGCGGCCTCCTCGACCCTGTCCGCGTCATAGAGCACCACGCCTAGATAGCGGATACGACCGACACAGGTTTCAGAGCAGACAGTGGGTTGGCCGGTTTCGATCCGCGGATAACAGAAGATGCATTTCTCCGACTTCCCGCTGGCCCAATTGTAGTAGATCTTCTTGTAGGGACATGCGGACACACACATCCGCCAGCCCCGGCACTTTTCCTGGTCAATGAGAACGATCCCGTCTTCGTCGCGCTTGTAGATCGCGCCGGAGGGACAAGCGGCGAGACAAGTCGGATTAAGGCAGTGCTCGCACAGCCGCGGAAGATACATAAGGAAGGTCTTCTCGAACTCTCCGTATATCTCCTTCTCGACGCCGGCGAAGTTGTAGTCTTCCGATCGCTTGGCGAACTCGCCGCCGAGCATATCCTCCCAGTTGCCCGACCATTCGATCTTCTTCAGGTGCTCACCCGTCAGCAGCGAACGAGGCCTTGCCGTTGGCTGGGCCTTGAGTTCGGGTGCCTTGTGCAGCCATTCGTAATCGAAAGTGTAGGGTTCGTAGAAATCGTCGATTTCAGGGAGGCTCGGATTGGCAAAGATCTTTGAAAGAATCCGCCATTTGGAACCGAGCTTGGGTTCGATCCTCCCATTGGGACGGCGACGCCAACCGCCGTTCCAGCGTTCCTGGTTCTCCCAGTCCTTCGGATAGCCGATACCCGGCTTGGATTCGACATTGTTGAACCAGGCGTATTCGACGCCTTCGCGATTGGTCCACACGTTCTTGCAGGTAATCGAACAAGTGTGGCAGCCGATGCACTTGTCCAGATTGAGGACCATCGGAATTTGAGCGCGAATCTTCATCGTGCGATCTCCTGCCGCGCTTTCGCTTTTTTAGTGTCCGACCTGTCGAACGTGTCGGCCTTGTCGAACCAGTTGATCTCGCTCATCTTGCGAACGATGACGAATTCGTCCCGGTTCGCGCCTACGGTCCCGTAGTAGTTGAAGCCATAGGCGAGTTGGACGTAACCGCCGATCATATGCGTCGGCTTCATGTTGATGCGCGTGACCGAGTTGTGGATGCCGCCGCGAAGGCCAGTCACTTCGGAACCGACAGTGTTCACCAGCTTCTCCTGCGCGTGATACATGATGGCTGACCCGGGCATGATCCGCTGCGAGACGATCGCCCGCGCGGTCAGGGCGCCGTTGATGTTGAAGACCTCGATCCAGTCGTTGTCGACGATCCCCGCCTCGCGGGCATCGTCCTCGCTGATCCACACTGCCGGACCACCTCGGTTGAGCGAGAGCATGATCAGGTTTTCGGTATAGGTTGAATGGATGCCCCATTTCTGGTGCGGGGTCAGCAAATTGAGCTGGATTTCCTTGTTGCCGTTGGGCAGCTTGCCGAGGACCTGTCGCACGGTGCGCGTATCTATCGGCGGACGCCAGGTAACGAAGCCTTCTCCGAATGCTCGCATCCACTGGTGGTCCTGGTAGAGCGACTGCCTTCCGGTCAACGTTCGCCACGGGATCAGTTCATGCACGTTGGTATAGCCGGCATTGTAGCAGACATGTTCGCTTTCAAGGCCCGACCACGTCGGCGAAGATATTATCTTGCGTGGCTGCGAGACGATGTCTCGGAAGCGGATCTTCTCCTCTTCTTTGCCCTCGGCGAGATGCAGATGGTCTAGACCGGTCGTTTCGCCCAATGCCGCCCAAGCCTTCACAGCCACTTCGCCGTTCGTTTCGGGAGCCAGCATCAGGATCGTCTCGCAAGCGTCGATATCGCTGTCGATGCGCGGCCGGCCGGACGTTGCCTCCTGTAGCGACGTGCCATTGAGTGCTGCAACGAGCGCAACTTCGTGCTTGGTATCCCAGTTGATGCCTTTCGATCCGTTGCCGAGCTTTTCCAGCGCAGGGCCAAGCGAGGTAAAGCGTGCGAAGGTCGCCGGATAGTCGCGCTCGATGACATGGATCGTCGCCATCGTCTTGCCCGGGATCGGATCGCATTCGCCCCTTCCCCAATCCTTGGGCTCGAATGGTTGGGCGATTTCGTTCGGGCTGTCGTGCTGGATTGGGGACAGAACGACATCCTGCTCCACCCCGAGAACCTCGGGAGCGACGTTCGAGAACGCTTCCGCTATACCGCGGAAAATAGCCCAGTCACTACGCGCCTCCCAAGCCGGGTCCACCGCCGCTGTCAGCGGGTGGATAAAGGGATGCATGTCGGTGGTGTTGAGATCGTTCTTTTCATACCAGGTCGCGGTCGGGAGAACGATGTCGGAATACAGACTGGTGGTCGACATGCGGAAGTCGATATTGACCATCAGGTCCAATTTTCCTTCCGGTGCCTCTTCGTGCCACGCCACTTCGCTTGGCAGCACCACCCCGCTTTCTTCCCCGTCGACGCCGATCACGCCGTGCATCGAGCCCACGAAGTGCTTCAGGAAGTATTCGTGGCCCTTGCCGCTGGCGCCAAGCACGTTGGAGCGCCAGAAAAACATGTTGCGGGGCCAGTTGCGCGGATCGTCCGGGTCGGCATTGGCGAACTGGAGTTCGCCGGATTTCAGCTTTTCCGGAATGACTTCATTGGCATCTTCGCCGGATTTCTTCAGGGCTGCCCCAATCTCGAGCGAATTCTGGTGCAGTTGGGGGGCGGACGGCAACCAACCCATCCGTTCTGCGCGCACGTTGTAGTCGATTATCGAGCCGGTCCAGTCCGCCTTGGGGGCGGTAGGCGAGATGATGTCGTCGACGGTCATCGTCTCGTAGCGCCATTGGTCGGTGTGCGCGTAGAAGAAGCTGGTCGCGTTCATCTGCCGCGGGGGACGGGTCCAGTCGGTCGCCATCGCTAGCGGAAGCCAGCCGGTCTGAGGCCGCAGCTTTTCCTGTCCCACATAGTGCGACCAGCCGCCGCCCGACTGGCCGATGCAGCCGCACATCACGAGCAGCGCGATGATCCCGCGGTAGCTCATGTCCATGTGATACCAGTGGTTGAGGCCCGCCCCCAAGATAACCATCGAACGACCCATCGTGGCATCGGCGTTCGCAGCGAAATCACGCGCGGTCTGGATGATGGCGTCACGAGGAACGCCCGTCACGCGTTCCGCCCACGCGGGAGTGAAGGGAATGTCGTCGTCGAAGGAGCGCGCGACGTTCTCGCCGCCAAAGCCCCGATCGACGCCGTAATTGGCGCAGAAAAGGTCGAACACTGTCGCCGCCAATATGCGTTCGCCATTGGCCAGCACGATTTCGCGAGCCGGAACGTTGCGCATCAGGATTGAATCGTGATCGGTCGCGACGAAACCGTTCGAAGCCTCGGAACCGAAATACGGGAAGCCCACCGACACGATCTGGTCGTGATCGTCCTTGAGCGTCGTCCGCAAACGCAAAGGTTTGCCCTTCTTGTCGACTTCGGCCAGGTTCCAGCGGCCCTTTTCACCCCAACGATGACCCGCGCTCCCGAGCGGACAGACGACCTTGCCGTCTGCGTCGTTCAGGGCAACGGGCTTCCATTCTGGATGATCGGTTTCCCCGAGACTCTTCTTGAAGTCCGATGCCCGCAAGTGCCGGTCGGCGACCAATCGACCGTCCTGCTCGGTCAGTTTTACGAGGAACGGGAAATCGCTGTATTTGCGCGTGTAGTCGCTGAAGTAATCCGACATGCGGTCGACGTAGAACTCACGCAGCACGACATGGCCAAACGCGAGCGCCAGCGCAGCGTCCGTCCCCTGCTTGGGATGGAGCCACATGTCGGAGAACTTGGCGGCCTCGTTATAGTCCGGCGAGATGACTACACTCTTGGTCCCGCGATACCGCGCCTCGGTGTAGAAGTGCGCATCGGGCGTGCGCGTCATCGGCACGTTGGAGCCCCACACTAGTAGGTAACTCGAATTATACCAGTCTGCGCTTTCGGGAACGTCCGTCTGCTCGCCCCAGGTCTGGGGACTCGATGGCGGGAGGTCGCAATACCAGTCGTAGAAGCTCAACACCGTGCCGCCGATCAGGGACAGATAGCGGCTTCCCGCTGCATAGCTTATCATGGACATGGCCGGGATTGGCGAGAACCCAGCGATGCGATCGGGACCGTATTCGCGGATTGTGTAAGCGTTGGCTGCCGCGATGATCTCGTTCACTTCTTCCCAGGATGAACGGACAAGGCCACCGCGCCCGCGACGCTTGACCCAGTCGGACCTTTTGTCGGCATCGGAAACAATCGAGGCCCACGCAGCGACCGGGCTCATGGTGCGGCGGGCCTCGCGCCAATGCTCAAGCAAACGTGCGCGAACCATCGGGTATTTCACGCGGGTGCCGGAATAGAGATACCAGCTGTAGCTTGCGCCGCGTGGACATCCCCGAGGTTCGTGATTGGGCAAGTCCGGACGTGTGCGCGGGTAATCGGTCTGCTGCGTCTCCCAGGTGACGATGCCGCCCTTGACGTAAATTTTCCACGAGCAGGAGCCAGTGCAGTTCACGCCGTGTGTCGAGCGCACGATCTTGTCGGCTGCCCAGCGCTTGCGATAGGAGTCTTCCCATTGCCGCGATTCATCGGTCGTGATGCCGTGACCATCGGAGAAGCTGTCCTGCATCCGCTTGAAGAATGTCAGCCGATCGAGAAAGTGGCTCATGGTTACGGGTCCTCAAGCAGTTGCCGGTATGGAGCGATGCGTCTCGATGGATCGTAGCAGTCCACGCGGGCCGCTGTAGGTGATCCATGTCAAAAGCGCGCAGCTGACGAAAAAGGCGAAAAAGCCCCACAAGGCGGCGTTGGCAGTGCCGGTCAGATCGATCGACGAGCCATAGGCCTTGGGAATGTAGAACGCTCCGTAGGCAGCAATCGCGGAAGTGAAGCCGATGATTGCGGCGCTCTCGCGCTCGGCTTGCACGCGCTGCTCTTCCGCAGACAGTTCCGGTGCCAATTTGGGAATCTCGGCGCGCATGATGTTCGGAATCATCTGGAAGGTCGATGCGTTGCCAACGCCGCTTACGAAGAAGAGCAGCAGGACCATTCCGAAGAAGCCCCAGAAGTCGCCAGCGTTGAGGAACCATATCATTCCGATGACCGCCGCCATCATGACGAGAAACACGACAAATGTGACGCGGGCACCACCGAACCGGTCGGCCACCCAACCAGTAAGAGCTCGCGAGAGGGCGCCGATGAGCGGTCCGATGAAGGCGTATCGCAAGGCGTCGATCTCGGGAAATACCAGCTTGGTAAGCAGCGGAAAACCTGCCGACATGCCGATGAAGGTGCCGAAGGTTCCGGTGTAGAGCCAGCACATCAACCACGTATGTGTGCGGCCGAAGATTGCTGCCTGGTCGGCGAAGGACGACTTGGCCGAAGCGATATCGTTCATGCCGAACCACGCCGCGATCGTGCCCAGAATGATCAGCGGCACCCAGACGAATCCGGCGTTCTGGAGATAAAGGCGCGCGCCATCGTCGGCCAACTGGGCCTGACCGCCGAGCGCGCCGAAAAGCCCCATGGTGATGACAAGCGGCACCAGGAATTGCATTGCGCTCACGCCGAGATTGCCGATGCCGGCATTGATCGCGAGTGCGTTCCCCTTTTCTGCCTTCGGGAAAAAGTAGCTGATATTGGCCATGGACGAGGCAAAATTGCCGCCGCCGAAGCCGCACAGCAGCGCCAGGACAAGGAATATGAAGAACGGCGTTGCCGGATCCTGCACTGCATAGCCGATGCCGAATGCCGGGATGAGTAGCGACGCGGTGGATACGGCGGTCCAAAGCCTTCCGCCGAATATCGGCACGAGAAATGAATAGAAGATCCGCAAGGTCGCACCCGACAGACCGGGAAGCGCTGCAAGCCAGAAAAGCTGGTTCGTGGTGAAGTCGAAACCTAGGCCCGGCAGCTTGGCGACTACGACGGACCATACCATCCAGACAGCGAAGGCCAGGAACAGATTGTAGGTCGAGATCCACAGGTTGCGTCTGGCGATCGACCGGCCTTTCGCCTGCCAGAAGGCCGGATCTTCCGGTCGCCAGTCGGAAAGCACGCCAGCATCAGAACGGGAATGTTCGCGAGCCGGTTCGGTCGCCGCGAGACGGTCGTTTGCAGCCACGCGTTCCACCGGCATCACGTTAGTTGCCGATGTCCTTGGCTCGGATGGTGTGGCATGAGTTGTCGTCACATCCTCGCCGAGCCCTTTCATCTCGGGCAATTCGGGCGCCATGCCAGATCGTCCTTCGACCGCGTGCGCTCGTTCCATGTGCTGGATCGCGAAATGCATCCAGACAAGCGAGACCGTCACGATCAGGAAGAGCAGGGCGAAGCTGCTCGTCCAGACGCCGGTGAGGTCGAGCATGGCGCCGAAAGTGAGCGGGAGGACGAAACCACCGAGGCCGCCCATCATCCCTACCAGGCCGCCCACGGCCCCGACCCGATTGGGATAGTAGACAGGGATGTGCTTGTAGACTGCCGCCTTCCCGAGACTCATGAAGAAGCCGAGCACGAAGATCGTCACGAGAAAAGGCACGAGGCTCATCTGCGTCGAGAACTCTATCGGGCCATTGACCCCTTCGATGACGTAGCGGGTGGGCGGATAGCTGAGCAGGAAGGTGCAGAGCGATGATACGCCGAAGGTCCAGTAGAGCACCCGCCGTGCGCCATACTTGTCTGAAAGATGGCCGCCATAGATGCGGAACAGGCTGGCAGGCATCGAATAGAAGGCCGCGAGCATCCCGGCTTCCCTGATCCCCATGTCATATACGCCCATCACATAGCGCGGGAGCCACAAGGACAGGGCGACGAAGGCGCCGAAAACGAAGAAATAGTAGAGCGAGAAGCGCCAAACCTGAACGTTGCGCAGAACCTTGAGTTGCTCCCGCATAGGCTCCGGTTTTTTGCCGGCTGCCTTTCGTGCGAGCAGCTGCGGATCTTCCGGCGAAGAGACGTAGAAGATCGCGGCGATCACCACGAGCGCGATCGCCCAGATTTGGGCCACTGCCGTCCATCCAGCTGCTACCATCACGAATGGAGCGACAAACTTGGTCACCGCCGCACCGACATTGCCAGCACCGAATATACCGAGTGCAGTGCCCTGTTTGCCAGGCGGGTAGAAAGTGGCGACGTAGGCGACCCCGACCGAGAACGCGCCGCCTGCGAGGCCGACGCCCAGACCCGCGAGCAGAAGCAGGAGGTAGCTATCGGCGTAAGAAACCAGGAAAGTCGCGATAGCGGCGGCCACCATGGTGAGTGCAAGTATCCGCCGCCCACCGAACTGGTCGGCCCACACTCCGAGCACCACGCGGGCTAGCGAGCCGGTCAGGATCGGCGTGCCGACGAGCAGACCGAACTGGGTTTCGGAAAGGCTCAGCTCTTCCTTTATACCGATTCCGATGATCGCGAAAATCGTCCAGACGGCAAAGCAGGCGGTAAAAGCGATCGTGCTAAGCCAGGTCGCACGACCTGCGCCGGGAGAAGGAGAAGCGAGAACCGAATCGCTCATGAACACCCGTCCTTTCGGAAATCGGGCCGCTTTTAATCCCGTGTGCGGGCCACCAAGTGATTCAGATCAAAGCGCGCGCACTTGGTTCGGTTAAGGGCGCATCTCCTGATCGCGGCAGCACCTTGTCCGAGGACCGCCAACGAGGAGGTAATATGTCTCGAGAGCGCGAAATCACCCTCTACGGTAAGCTGGCCGATCCGTTAGGTGAACGGGTCCGGGTCGCCGGAGGCGAGCAGTCGGAAACGGTCAGTAACGTTCGCGCGCGGGTGGCGGCACTCGAGCCACGGCTTGGCGAACTGCTTGCCGATCATCGGGTGCGGGCTTGCGTCGAAGGCATGATTACGGCTGACGGCGCTATTGTTAAACCGGATCTCTCGGTTGAATTCATACCGGTGGTTTCGGGCGGATGATGCGCGCGGTCGTTCGGCATGGGCGGCTCGATCCCGCGGCCGAGCTTGCAACTCTCACTGGGGAATCGAAAGAAGCAGGCGGCGTCGTGAGCTTCGTGGGTCTGGCGCGGGAGGAAGATGGCGCGGTCGCGGAATTGATACTTGAACATCATCCTGTCCTGACGGAGCGTTCGCTTGAGGAGATCGCAACTGCTGCGCTGGAACGGTTCGGCGTAAACGCTGTGTCTGTTGTGCACCGGGCGGGCCGCATTATGCCCGGTGAACCTATCGTCTTCGCCGGCGCCGCTGCACGTCATCGCCGCGAGGCATTCCTTGCGGCGGATTACCTCATGGATATGCTCAAGACACGGGCAGCGTTCTGGAAACGGGAAGATGGTCCGGCAGGCCCGCGCTGGATCGAGCCTCGCGACGAAGATCATTCCGATGCGGCGCGGTGGCGGACGGAGAATGGAAGGAATATAGGAAGATGAGTGGGATTGATGAGAGTGCCACCTTCCATCCCCTTAATATCGCGGTGCTCACCGTCTCGGATACGCGCGATGAGACGATGGATACGTCAGGCGACCTGCTCGAGGAACGACTGCTTGCCGCGGGGCATCATCTAGCAGACCGGGCAATCGTTAAGGACGAGATCAGGACAATCCGCGATCGGCTTTCCGAGTGGATCACCGACCCCAAAATCGATGTCATCATCTCCACCGGCGGGACTGGGTTTTCCCCCCGCGATGTGACACCGGAAGCAGTGAAGCCACTCTTCCTACGCGAAATGGACGGCTTCTCCGTCCTTTTTCATCAGGTCAGCCAGGCAAGTGTAGGCGTTGCGACCCTGCAGTCGCGAGCTTTCGCCGGACAGTCGTCGGACACCTTCATATTCTGCCTTCCGGGTTCACCGGGGGCCTGCCGGGATGGCTGGGACGGGATACTGGCGCTCGAATTGGACAGCCGTCACAAGCCCTGCTCGCTGGCGGGCATGATCCCACGTCTGAGTCACGTATGCGCATGAGCGAGTTGACACACGTCGATGCTGGGGGGCGCGCGAGCATGGTCGATGTGGGTGACAAGCCAGCAACCGCCCGCCGTGCGATAGCGAAAGGAGAGCTACGCTGCGCTCCCGCGACAATTGAGGCGGTCACAGCCGGAACCGCGCCCAAGGGGGCAGTGATCTCGACCGCGGAACTGGCGGGCGTGATGGGTGCCAAGCGCACGGCCGACCTCGTCCCGCTCTGCCATCCGCTTCCGCTGACCAAGGTCGCAGTGCGTATAGAGATCGATCCCGTCCTGCCCGGCTTTCGGATCGAGGGAGAAACACGCACCCACGGCAAGACCGGGGTGGAGATGGAAGCCATGACGGCCGTTTCTGTTGCCTGTCTTACGCTCTATGACATGCTCAAGGCGATCGACCGGGACATGGTGATCGGCGGTATATCCGTGACCATGAAGGAAGGCGGCAAGAGCGCATGGTAGGATTCTTGCCTCTCGACGAGGCATTGGAAATAATGCTGGCGGAGGCTTGTCCGTTGTCAGCGGAGGATGTGCGGATAGCAGAAGCGCATGACCGCACTCTGGCCAAGCCGATCGTAGCCCGGATCGCCTCACCGCGGGTCGATAGTTCCGCAATGGATGGCTACGCCGTGAGAGATCAAGATATTAGTCGGCTTCCCGCCAGGCTTCGGGTGAGTGGCGAGAGCTTCGCAGGGACTGCACGGCCCCCTTCCTTGTCTCCCGGTGAAGCGGTCCGCATCTTCACCGGCGCGCCTGTTCCCGACGGGGCCGATAGAGTCGTCATCCAGGAAAATTGCACACGCGTTGATGATATGGTCGAAGTGCGGGAATTCGGCACCGGCCGGCACATCCGTCCGGCCGGCCAGGATTTCGAAGAAGGTGCCGAGCTGCTAGCGGCCGGTGCCCGTCTGACACCGCGATCGCTTGTCGCAGCGGCAGGTGCTGATATGGCGGTGGTAAGCGCGGTTCGCCGACCGCGCGTCGCAATCCTCGGAACGGGCGATGAGCTGGTTCAGCCGGGCGAAGCTCGAGGGCGGCCCGGCACAATACCAGAGAGCATCTCACCCGCCATAGCCGCAATGATTGTGGAAACTGGCGGAGAAGTCGTGCAGCGTGTCCACTTGCCTGATGAGGTCGCAGTCCTCACTAATTGGGCGCGCGAAGCGCTTGTCGAAGCCGATCTGGTGGTGGTGACGGGCGGTGCCTCTGTTGGGGAGCGCGATTATGCCAAGGACATGTTCGGCGGAAAGCTGGAACTGCTGTTCAGCAAGATCGCGATAAAGCCCGGCAAGCCGGTCTGGCTGGGGCGTCACGGTTCAAGCTTGGTTCTAGGGCTACCAGGAAACCCCACTTCCGCACTGGTGACGGCGCGCCTGTTTCTGATCCCGCTTGTGAGCGGGATGGCGGGACGGTCGCCGTCCTCGGCGTTGAACTGGCAAGAAGGTATCGCCGGAGCGCCTTTCCCAGCCAATGGCAATCGCGAAACGCTCGAACGCGCGCAATGGGTTGGCGGCAGACTGGTCCGGCTCAAGAGCCAGGATTCTAGCAGTCAGACGATGCTGGCTGGTGCCGACGTGCTCGTTCGAAGAGAGGTTGATGCACCGGAGGTTCTAACCGGCGAGAAGGTGCGCTATCTGGATTTTTGAAGCTGAAGTTCTGCCTCGGCCAGCGCTATGGGATCGTTGAGATTGGCGAACGGATCGTCGTCGCCGACAGGCCATTCGACCTTTCGAGCTTCTAGTATCTCGAGAAGACCGCGCAGGGAGCGACCGCCTTTCGCGGCATAGAATTCAGCATCATTCCGCTTGGCGACCGGCCATAGAGCACAGATAGGATGAGCTTTGCCCGCGCTAGAGGCGTAAGAGGCCTTTCCGTTCGCTCCTTCGATCAGACGATGGGCCAGATCATTGGGTAGCCAGGGCATGTCGACCGGAATGGTCAGCACTGCGTTGAAGCCCTTGCTATTCGCCCAGCCCAATCCGGCCACAACACCGCCAAGCGGACCTTCTATATCTGGCCGATCCTCGATGATGGGCAGCCCGGATGGAGTGGGGATTTGATCGTGTGAACGAAGACTCAACGCGACGGGAAAATCGAGCTGGTGCGCAATTTCAAGCGTGTGCGCGAGCAATGTGCGGCCGCCAAGCAGCCGCAGGGGCTTGCCACCATTCATGCGCCGTCCCGCTCCACCGGCAAGTATGAGCGTGACGGGTTTCACGTGAGCAGCAGCTTCCCACCTGCGATGACAAGCACGAGAGCGAGCAAGCGCATGAGTATTGTCCGGGACACGACGACCGCGCCCAGTCGCGATCCGATCAGTCCTCCTGCTCCCACAGCCAACGCCAGCCACTCCAGTCCAAATGGCAATTCGCCAAGAGCCGAGGCGTTGCCCGCCAGACCGGCAAGGGAATTGACGAAAATGAACGCCGCGGCCACGGCGGCCGTCGTTCGCGGTCTTGCCCAGCCGGTGACGAGCAGCAGCGGCGAAAGGAATATTCCACCACCGGTGCCCGTAAGGCCAGCGAGCAGCCCAAGCGCTCCACCCGCTGCAATCAGCACAAGGGTGCGGGGCGGCTGGCTCATAACGCGGTCCGGCTTCCAAGCGAATTGGATCGCGGCAAGTAGGAGGATGACCCCGACGACCGGTCGGTAGAGTTGGTCGGGCAATTGCGTCATCCCCCCGATGAAGGCGAGAGGTATCGCGGGGATGGCGACGGTGAGAAACAAGCGCCTGTCGAAATGACCCGCGCGGGAATAGTTCGTGAATGCAATGGCGGATACGACCAGGTTCAGCGCAAGCGCAGTCGGCCGCATTGTCGCCGGAGCGATGCCGGCGAGCGCCATTATCGCCAGATAGGCGGATGCACCACCGTGTCCGACCGAAAAGTAGAGGGCGGCGGCCAGTCCCATCGCCACAGCGAGTATGACCAGGGTTTCGGAATCCATTATCCTCCGGTGACGCTCATGTGGCGAGCAGTGGCAGGTTGGGCGAGATCGAACGAGTGCCGCTGCGGCTTTCCTGCCAGGAGACGGTCAAGCGCCGCATCGACCGCTGCGGGACCGCCCTGGCGTAAAATCTCGCGAAGTTCGACTTTCTGCTCATGCCCAAGGCAGCCATACACCGTTCCGGTCGCTGCGATACGAATGCGGTTGCATCCGTCGCAGAAGTTCTGGCTCATAGGGGTAATGAGACCCAGTCGGATCCCGCCTTCCCCGACGTCGTAATACCGGGCCGGACCGCCACTTCGGTGAAGCGAGGGCGTCAACATCCATCTTTGTCGCAACTCGGCTAGGACATCCTGCAGCGACAGATATCGTTCGGGGCGATGATCCTCCACCTCTCCAAGTGGCATGGTCTCGATGAGGGTAAGATCAAAGCCGCGCGCTCCGCACCAGGCGAGCATCGTGTGGAACTCGTCATCGTTTACACCGGCCAGCGCCATCATATTGATCTTTACGGCAAGGCCTGCGGACGCTGCCGTCTCGATCCCGTTTAGCACCTGATCGAGTTTGCCGCGACGGGTGATGTGCGCAAAACGTTGCGGATCGAGGCTATCGAGACTGACGTTGATCCGGCGCACTCCGGCGGCGAAGAGTTGCTCGGCATTGGCTGCGAGCTGCGTGCCGTTTGTCGTAAGGGTGACCTCGTCGAACCCGTCTCCGATGCGCGAACCCAGTTGTTCGATCAGATACATCACGTTCCGGCGGACGAGCGGTTCACCACCTGTCAGGCGGATTCGTCTCACGCCGCGAGCGATAAGCACATCGGTCAGTGCCACGATCTCCTCGAAGTCGAGCAGATCGCGCCGTGGCATGAAGGTCATGCGCTCCGACATGCAATACCGGCAGCGTAGGTCGCATCGATCGGTTACCGACATGCGAACGTAGGTGATCCGCCGCCCGAAGGAATCGATCATTGGTCCACTTGTCATGTCCAGCCGATCGACCTTCCTCGTGTCAGAGCGATGGGTCATCGAGTCTCGGCCTGGTCAGGATCGGAAAGTAGAGCGCGGCGAAGAGGACAAAGCCGCCCGCCCACAGCGCAGCTGACAGATGTATCGGCCAGATTCCTTCCAGCAGTCCGACCGAGGTGAGCACGCGCACCAGTGCACCGATGAACACGAGTGCGTATGCCAGCGCCAATCCGGAGCCAGCTTGAAGTGTTCGGCCCGTATGACCCAGGCTCGCCCGGCTCATTACCGCAAGAATCAGCAGTCCCATCGCGCCCGCGCCCAGAGCGTGGATCGCCGCCGAGCGCGAGACGATATCGAACGCCAGATGCAGCCCCAACAGCCCAAGTCCGACCGGCATCCAGAGGTAGGCAAGATGAAGGACCACGACGAGCGGGTCCCTATAGGTCCGCCACCCCTGCCAGCGTGACATTCGCCACAGGTGCGAGAGCCCCGCCGCAAGAAGCAACCAGCCTACAGCAATCGTGTTTGGCCATAGTAGCCAAGCCACCATGGCGATCGCGGTCAAACCGAGGACGCGGATATCACCTGGACTCGGCATGACCGGCATCGGCGGGGCGGCGCCCTCGCGCGTCAACCAATTTTGCGTGAACGCGGGAATGATCCGCCCACCGACAAGTCCGATAAGCATTACGATTAGCGAAATGCCGCTTCTCAGTCCGATGTCGTAATCGGTGAGTATACCTCCCGTTTCAGCAAGATCGATCGCTGCGGATATTCCCACAAGCGCGACGATGATCGCGATGGGAAGGTTGCGGTTGCCGGACAAGATCACTTCCCGCGCGGCGAACGCAGCGACAGCCAGGAAGAGCAGGAGTTCAAGCGTCAGAGCTAGCCAGAGAGCGCCGATGCCCAGTGCGAAGGTCACGCGGACTGCCACCCATAGCGCTGCCAGTGCCGCCAGTGCTGCTCCGCCGAGCAGAGGCCGGCCCGTCCAATTTGCTATAGCAGTGAGGAGAAAACCGATGACGGCGGCTCCGACGAAGCCGAACAGCATCTCGTGCTGGTGCCACCCCAATGGGTCGACCACGTCATCGAGAACAGGCGCGCCGGAATACGCAGCCACCCAGATTATTATCGCTGCCGCAGCCCACAGAGCGGCGAGCAGAAAAAAAGGTCGGAACGCACCGCGAAGAAAGGGTGGTCGTTGAGCCATCCGCATGGCGTTAGGTTACATAAAGTTGGCGTTGAATGATGCAGATCAATCCGAGCTCCTTGCAATCATGGTCTCTGTGGGGGCGGAAAGATTCATCCTGCACCTTGCTTCTCAGTCGGGCGAGAGGGAAACGACCGACTACTTCACTTATGTGCGGACGATGTCGGCTTAGGAGAAGAAAGCCATGTTCTGCCTCGAATGCGGTCTACCGATCGATCCTGCTCCCTTCGATCCACGCAAGACTACCCGAAAACGGATTGGTCCGATTGAGAAGATCAAGCGGCTTTTCAGGTTCTTTTCAGTGTCCCGCTGAGACCGAAACACACTGCAGGGCTCGTCGACGGGGGACAGTCCCCCTACTCACTTAAATTTCTGATAAACAGCTCTATTCTATTCCATTAAAGTGATCCGCAATTTCGTCGCCGTGGGCCAGGTCTCTCTACTGGCCTTCAGAGTAGCCCCTTCGGACACTCCCAAGTATTACCAGACGCAAATTCGATCAGGAAAGTCTTTTCACTAAGGTGGAAGCGCATGCCGCTTTCGATGGGCACAATTCGCTCAACAAGGATATCCCCGCCAAATGGAAGTTCCGCGAGGTCGGAGATGGGTCGACCAGCCATCGCGACAAGCTTTGCCTCGGGCAACTCGATACCATAGAGCTCAAGTTGGTCTCCCACCCAATCCAACGATCCTTGCCTGATAAGCTCGACCCTGATCGTCCCGTCTGCCCAGTAAAAGGTTGCAAAGATCGGTGCCGCTTTTGAGTGAATTTCGACGGTCGTATGGTAAGCGCTAGAGAGATCAGCAAAGACCTGCTTTGGATCGACTCTCCCAGACGCCAAAACCGAAGCCGCTAGTTCCGTGATTCTACCATCAGCCCCTTTTTTGTTTAGCGCAGCACGTTCTTTCTTGCGCTAACACCCCAAGGGGAACCGAAGTTTTGGCCATTATTAATCAGCTTCCGTCTGAAAGCGGGGATGAAACCAAGGACGAGCCCTCGGCGCAACGCCACATCGACGCCAATGTAATGCACATGAAAGTCGAGGTTATTGTCATCAGATTGAAAGCTCATATCGACAATTATTCCGTCAACCTCGGCATCGTTATCGGCAACGTGAGAATTGGCGATGGCTCGAACTTCCGCCGCCTGCCGCGCTATGCTCTTTCGTCGTTTCCAAAAGACGCGCATGTCTTTGACGATAGCCTCTGCGAAGGCTTCGATCTGTTCCGGAAGAGCGCCGCAGAACCGAGGCGCATCCGTTCCATTCGCCCAACATTGAAGAACAACTTCGCCAGCCTCCGCAAGAGGCGCAAAATGCAAAAGATTTCGTTCGTCGACGTCACAGACCAGCACTGGCTGCGGCAATCCAAGACAGCGGCAAGCAAGATTACGCGTTTTCTTGGCAATGAGGCGATGAAGAAGTTCAAGGTTCGGACCATGCGCATCCCTCCGAGTAGTCCAGACCGGATGCAAGCCCGGCTGACCCGCATCAAGCGTCCAACGCTCTCCGCCGATCAATATTTCACCGAGCTCCCTGCTTTCGAGGACCGTTCCGAAGGGCAGCGTCGTTCGCGAACCTGAATCGTTGAGCGTGTCAATAACTTGGGATGCGAGATCAAATAGCTCGTCATCTGAGAATGCTGGTAAAGCTTGGTGGGGTAAGGAACTGATCCGTCTATCGACCTCGAGTGCCGATATGACAGCAGCAGCCAACGGTGTTCCGTTTCCTGCGTCAACACCGTCTAACAGTGTCTCCAGACGTTTGTTGATAAATGGCACCGCAAACTGATTTTGATTGCCACTGAACATTTTCGATTTGCTCTGCCACCTGAATTTTGGACCGTTTCGGGTTAGAGTTTTCTGCCGTAAGTATCCTTGGCTGGGCGAGGAGT
>NZ_JBNJLJ010000004.1:0-70000 GCF_051195295.1 Qipengyuania sp. 902
CGGGTGCTTCAAGTCGATTACGCCGCTGAAGAGCTTCCCTTTGGCCTTGAATGGCTTGGCGTGTAGCGTCCGTTTCCGCCCATCTGACGACGCTTTCACCGAGCTATCGCTGCGCCAAGAGCGGACTGTCAGTCAACGACCCGATAGCAGTCGTTCAGAAAGTTAGTTTGCCGACCTCTTCTCTGATCAAACGAGCTAGCTTTTCAACCCGCGGTGAGCGGGTCTTCCGCTTCAGCATAATGAGGTGAAGTTGGAGGACGCTGGATTGCGGGAGTGACGCGACCCACATTTTTTCGCGCTGCGGGGAAGCCAGGACTCCGCTGCGCGGCAGGATCGAATAGGCCAACCCTTGCGCAACCGGCGCAGGAATCTGGCCGATCTGGTTGACGAAGCTGCGGACGCGCAGGCTTTCTGTGCCGCGGTATTCGCTGGCGAAATTAGCTCCGAGAACCGCATCGGCATAAAGTGCTCCATCAGGATGCTGGACCAGGCCCAGCGCTTGCAAGTCCTCGAACTCGAGCGGGCGTCCTTCCCATTCAAGCGGCAAAATCAGGTCTAGCGGCTCAGGACCCAAATGCTCGCTCGCCAGACGCGGGTGGCGCGGCACATCCCCTACAATCCCGACATCATAGGTCCCTGCGAGGACACCGGACACGATGCTTTCTTCGGGCGCCGCGATGAGGCGCGCGGAGATTTCCGGGGCCTCGCCCATCCAGGCAATCAAGCTGGGATAGAGCAGCATCGCGAAACTGCCCGAAGAGGCAGTGCTGACCACACCGCGATCCTCAACCTCGTCCTCCAGGCTATCGAGAAACTCCCGCTCCTCGCGCCAACGGGCACGCGCCATCGAAAGGGTTTTCTCGCCGGCATCGGTTAGGACAAAACCCGGCGTATCCCGCTCTATCAGCGATTTGCCAAGCTGCTGTTCCAACTTGGCGATGTGCTGGGACATCCCGGGCTGAGTCATGTTGAGCCGCTCGGCTGCGCGCGTGAAGTTGCCCTCCTCACAAAGGGTGGTGAAGGATCTTAGCCAACGCGGATTGAGCTCTGCCATAACAAAGTGTTATCCTAGTCATGTCAGATGATAATTTCAAATTTTTGCCGGAAGGTCGACATCGCAGGCTTCAGGCAGCGAAAGGATGAACCATGAACGTATCGCCCAAGACATTCTCGCATATCGGTCTCTCGGTCCCCGACCTCGAGGCCGCAGTCAAATTCTACACCGAAGTCCTCGGCCTTTACACCATCATGGAACCAACCGAGGTGTTCGAAGACGAAAGCCCGATCGGCATCATGTGCACCGACGTATTCGGTCCGAACTGGGAGTCGCTTAAGATCGCCCACCTCGCACCGCTGACCGCGTTGGCATCGAGATTTTCGAATTTCCCGAGAACTACGCCCCTGAGGATAATCACGACCACAAGCGTCATGGGACCTTTCACTTCTGCGTGCAGGACCCTGACGTCGAAGGGCTGGTCGAGAAGATCGTGGCGGCTGGTGGCAAGCAGCGCATGCCGATCCGCGAATACTACCCCGCCGAAAAACCCTATCGCATGTGCTACTTCGAAGACCCGTTCGGCATCGTCTTCGGGGTCTACATCCACAGCTACGAGCTGACCTACTCAGAAGGCGCCTACTCGTAATCTCGGGCCTTGAGCGGGAGGTGTCGTACCTCTCGCTCAAGCTGCCATTCCGTTTAAGGGTGTTCCGTAGTGCGACAGAAGTAGACAGGCACGTCACGCACGCACCTGCACAATTCACTCCTAAGCGGCGAGCGTTTCGAGCAGCTTTTCGGCAGCCGGCTCGCTCGACGGCGGGTTCTGGCCGGTGATCAGCAGGCCATCC
This sequence comes from Qipengyuania sp. 902, assembly GCF_051195295.1. Lineage (NCBI taxonomy): Bacteria > Pseudomonadati > Pseudomonadota > Alphaproteobacteria > Sphingomonadales > Erythrobacteraceae > Qipengyuania > Qipengyuania sp. 902. Next base: position 1,846 of record NZ_JBNJLJ010000004.1, read on the forward strand.
TGCACGACATAGGGTTCAAATACGCCATCCTTGGAAAAATCGCCGCCCTGCTCCTTCAGCACGTCTTCAAGCAAGAAGGGTACGACGTCGGTCAGGCCGACCGCTTCTTCTTCCTCATTGGTGAAGCCGGTAACCTTACGGCCCTTCACGATCGGATGTCCTTCAGGAGACGTCACGTTCTTGAGCACGGCCGGGGCATGGCAAACGAGCGCCACGGGCTTGCCCGCCGAGAGTGCGCCTTCGATGGTCGCCTTGGAATCCGCGCTTTCAGCCAGGTCCCACAGGGGCCCGTGGCCGCCGGGATAGAACACTCCGTCGAACTGCGAAACGTCGAGTTCGGCAAGCTTGCTGGTGGAGGCGAGGCGAGCCTGCGCTTCCTCGTCGTCCTTGAACCGCTTGGTCGCATCTGTCTGCGCATCGGGCTCGTCGGACTTGGGATCTAGCGGGGGCTGCCCACCGGCCGGGCTCGCCAGCGTGATATCGTGGCCGGCATCCTTGAGCACGTAATAGGGCGCCGCAAACTCCTCGAGCCAGAAGCCGGTCTTCTTGCCGGTGTCGCCCAGTTCGCCGTGGCTGGTGAGAACCATGAGGATTTTCATGTGCGCAGTCCTTTTATGGAGAGAGAATTGCCCGTCGCAGCAACGCAGGGCTTCGTTATGGGAACACGCCAGCAGCAGTTCGGTTTCGGATTGCAATTTTTCCGCTCCGAAGGAACCGTTCGCGGGGCGGGGTTTATCCGTCGATGACGGGTCGCTCCGTGCGGTTGGCGGCTAGCCCAAGTCACTTTATTCAACAGCCATTGGATAACCAATCGCAGGGCCTTATGTTGCAGTGCACAAGGAGCGGTGAGTGGCTGAGCGACGCGGGCGAGGACGCCCGAAAGATACCGATACCGACACCAGTGCGGCGATTTCGCGCGCCGCGCTGCAGCGCTTTGCCGCGCAGGGTTTCGAGGCCACTTCGCTGCGCGAGATCGCCGGCGATGCCGGGGTCGACGTCGCGCTGATTTCCTATCGCTTCGGCGGCAAGCTGGGCTTGTGGAAGGATATCGTCTCGCAGGCCGGTGCAGACCTGCGCGAGGCGCTCGAACGGGCTCCCGGCGATAGCGAAGAGGCAAGCGCGCAGCACCGGCTCGACCATTCGGCCCGCGCCTTCCTCGCCTACCTGCTCGATCGCCCCGAGGTTCCCCGCCTGCTGCTGCGCGATATCGCCATCGATAGCGACCGCTCGCAATGGCTGCTCGAAACGCTCTCGCTGCCGCTGCACCGGCATTTCATCGATCTGGCGCAAGCGGCTGCGAAGGAGCGCGGTGACGCCCCGGCTCACCTCGAGTTCCGGACGGCGAATTTCATCTATTCCGCCGCCAGCACCGTCGCCCGGCGCGAACGCCTCGGGAAGCTCGTCGGCGGCATGGAAGACGATGCGCAATTTGCAGCCGCGCTCGAAGAAGTACTCGTCGAAGGAGCGATGATGCCGTGACCGACCACAATATCCTCATCGACACGGTCGACGGCTACCGGTTCAAGCCGCACGAGATGCCGATCCTCCCCGGCTCTCCGGCTAATCCCGACCACCCTCCGGCGCGCCGCGCGGCCTATCTCGCCATAGGTATCTTCATGGCGCTGGTGGGTGGCGCGCAAAACGGATTCCTGCTCGCCAATGCCCCGGCCCTCCAGGCCGAATTCGCGCTGACGCCGGTCGAGACAGGCTGGCTGACGGTGGCCTTCTATTCGACCTACGCCACCATGAGCATGCTGTTGTTCCGCGTGCGGCAGGAATTCGGCATCCAGCCCTTCGTGCGCTGGGCCATGGCGGGACTGGTCGCGGCCAATTTCGTGCAGATGATCGGCCCTGGCTACTATCCCGAACTCGCGGCGCGCGCGGTTGCGGGCATTGCCGCCAGCGGCCTCTCCGCGCTGGCGATCTATTACCTCATGCAGGGGCTGCCCGCGGCCATGCGTGTTGGCGGACTGGTCATTTCGCTCGGCCTCACGCAGGTCGCCGTCCCGCTGACCCGTGCTCTGTCGCCGGCGCTGCTGGTCGATGGCGACATCAGCCATATCTTCCAGTTCCAGTTCGCGCTGTCGCTGCTGGGCCTGGGGATGGTCTACTGGCTGCGCCTGCCGCCGGGTATCCGCAAGCAGACCTTCGAGAAGCTCGACATCCCGAGCATCGCCCTGTTCATTGTCGGGGTCGCCGCGCTGTGCGCTTTCCTCATCCAGGGGCGCATCCAGTGGTGGGACACACCGTGGCTCGGCTACGCGCTGGCCGCCAGCATTCTCGCGCTGGGCGGGTGCTTCCTGATCGAAGCGAACCGCAAGAGCCCCATGCTCGACCTCAGCTGGTTGTCGAGCCGCTCGATCCTCGCGCTCGCGCTGATCGGGGCGACGGTGCGCATCCTCGTTGCCGAACAGGGGTTCGGGGCGAGCGGGATGTTCACCGCGCTGGGCTACGGCAACGAGCAGCTGACCGGCTATTTCTGGGTGCTTGCCGGGGCGACATTCGGCGGCATGGCGCTGTCGGTGGTGCGGCTCGATCCCAAGGACCTGACCCGGCCCGTCCTCTTCGCGATCCTCGTCATCTGCATCGCCGCCTTTGCCGATACGCGCACCGGGGTGATGACAAGGCCGCAGGACCTCTTCTTGACGCAGGCCGCCATCGCCTTCGCGGCAGTCTTCGCCATGGGACCGATCATGATGGAGGGCATGCTGCGCGCGCTTGCGGTGGGCCAGAGCTATGTCATCAGTTTCATCGCGATATTCTCGCTCTCGCAGTCGATCGGCGGCTTGGCGGGTATATCGCTGCTTTCCGCCTTCCATACCGTGCGCCTGAAGACGCATCTCGTCGATGCCGGCAGTACGCTTACCCTCGCCAACCAGCAGCTGGGCCAGGCTCTCGGCTATGCCGCACAGCGCGCCGCTCCGCTCCAGGGCGATCCCGCCCTCCAGCAGCAGGCAGCCGCCGTGAGCATCTCGCAGGAAGTCGGCCGAGAGGCCGCCGTACTCGCCTTCAACGACGTGTTCTTCCTCATCGGCACGCTGTCGGCGGTGACTTTCGCCGTCGTCTTCGTGCCGTGGCTCATCAACAAGATCCGCGGGCGTAACCCGCTCGCCAAGGAACTGGCTTTCATGGAGGCCATGCTCGCAAGGACCAGACAATGACCGATCCGAACCCTTCCGAACCCGAACCCGAAACCATGACCGAAGACGCGCCCGCGCCCGAGCAGGAGGCTGGGTGGTCGCCCAATCCCTCACGCCGCCGGATCGTGGTGGCGGCCGGGGCGATCCTTCTCGGTGTGCTCGTGGCGCTGTTCGCCTGGGGCCTGCCACCTTTCGCAGGCGGCGACGAGACGACGAACAACGCCTATGTCCGCGGACGCACAACGGTCGTCAGCCCGCAGGTCGCCGGCTACCTCGTCGAAGTACCGGTGGCAGACTTCCAGCGCGTGGAGAAAGGCGAATTGCTCGCCCGGATCGACGATGCGCCTTTCCAGCAGAAGCTACAGCAGGGCGCCGCCAACGCGGCAGCGCAGCAAGCGACGCTGGCCAATAGCGCGCAGAGCCTGCGCTCGGCTCGGGCGCAGCTCGAATTGCAGGACGCCGCTGTCGCTGCTGCCCGCGCAGGGCTGCAGCAGGCGCAGGCAGATATGAACCGTATCGCAGAACTGGTGGGCGAAGGTTCGGTTTCGCTACGTGAACGCGACCAGGCGCGCGCGGCACTGCAGCAGGCGCAGGCTGGCGTGAGGCAGGCGCAGGCGCAGCGGGCCATTGCGGCTGAGAACGTGCGTTCGGTTACCGTGGGGCGCGGGGCGCTCGAAGCGCAGGTGGCCGGGGCGGAGGCCTCCAAAGGGCTTGCCGAATTCGAGCTTTCGCGCACCGAAATCCGCGCGCCGCGTGCCGGTCGCCTGAGCGAGGTCAGCGCGCGCGTTGGCCAGTTGGTCACTGCCGGAACCCAGCTCATGTACATCGTGCCCGACGATCTGTGGGTTGTGGCGAATTTCAAGGAAACGCAGACCGCGAACATGGCTGTTGGCCAGCGCGCCACGCTCGAAATCGACGCGCTAGGCGGTCTGGAACTCACCGGCCGCGTGCAGAGCATTGCGCCGGCGGCGAGCAGCGAATTCAGCCTTGTGAAGCCCGATACCGGTGCAGGCAATTTCGTCAAAGTGCCGCAGCGTATCGCCGTGCGCATCGTGCTCGACAAGGGGCAGGACGCCGCACAGCGGCTCGGCCCGGGCATGTCGGTCGTCGCCACTGTACATACGGAAGAATGATCATGATGAGCAGACCACTGGCCGTTCTGGCTACTAGCGCCCTTGCTCTCCCCGCCTGTGCTCCTGCTTTGCAGGAGGCTCCGCTTGGCGCCGCGGTTGCTCCACCGACCGAATGGCGAACCAGACTTGATGTGACCGCTCCGGTCGAAAGGGACTGGTGGGACGCCTTCGGCGACCCGCAGCTTTCGCGGCTTGTCGAACAGGCCCGCCTCAACAATCCTGATGTGCAGATTGCCGCCGCCCGGGTCGAAGAGGCGCGCGCGGCCGAGCTGGCATCGCGCGGTTTCCTTCTTCCCGCACTCGGCGCGGGCGTCGAGGGCGGCGTCAGGCGCGAGGTTTCGCCTTTTGGCCAGGCACAGACCACCGTTGCCGCACAGCCTGCATTCCGTGTTTCCTACGAACTTGATCTCTTCGGCAAGAATGCCGCCCGCGTCGATGCGGCCGAGGCCGGCGTCGTCGCAAGTACTGCAGGCGCCGAAGCGGTGCGGCTATCGGTAAGCGCGGCAACCGCCAGCGGCTACATCACCCTGCTTGCGCTAGACAAGCGGCTCTCCGTGCTCGAGGAAACGCTGGCTGCACGGCAGGAGGCGGTGAAGTTCGCCCGCGACCGGGCCGAAGTCGGCTACACCTCCCAGCTACCCCTCAGGCAGGCCGAGGCCGAGTATCAGGCCACCGCACAGCTCGTCCCGCAACTCAAAGCGCAGATCGCGCGGCAAGAAAACGCTCTCTCGGTACTGACCGGCGAGTTGCCGGGCACCATCGAGCGGGGCGGGACGCTGGCGGACCTGCGCCAGCCATCCGCACCTGCGACCCTCCCATCAGAGCTGCTGCGCCGCCGTCCGGATGTCGCTGCAGCGGAGTACCGCATTGCGGCGGCAGATGCGCAAATGCGCGTGGCCCGCGCCGATTTCATGCCCTCCATCGACCTCGGGGCAGCGGCTGGTGTGGTGCTTTCCGACCTGCTTACCGATCCCGTCAGCGTCTGGTCGCTAGGCGGCAGCATCCTAGCCCCCATCTTCCAAGGCGGGAAGCTGCAGGCACAGCTTGACAGTGCGACAGCGCAGCGAGACCAGGCCGCTTGGGCATACCGCTCGGCCGTCCTCAACGCCTTTCGAGAAGTAGAGGATCGGATGACGGTGCTGGCCAATCTGAAGGAGCAGGAAGCCGCGCTCAAAGCCCAACAGGTCGCCGTGGCCGATGCTCTGCGCCATGCACGAAACCGCTATCGCGCCGGCTACACACCCTACATCGAGCAGGTCGATGCACAGCGTGCCTTGCTAGGCGTTGAGCTGTCGCTGGTGCAAGTGAGGGCCGATGAACTGACCGCGCTGGTCGGGCTCTATCAGGCGGTGGGCGGGGCACCAGAATAATAGACCAAGACTTGCTGGTTCTTGGCAGAGAACGGCTGCTTTCCACCCATCTGACGACGCTTTCATCAAGCCAGTGATGTGCCAGGAGCGGACGGACGGCTAACGACCCGATAGCGGACGGGGGCTTGTTGCTGATCCCCGCCCACTTTCATGCAGCCAGTTTGCGAGATCCTTCGCAATCTCATCATGGCCCACAGAGGCCAGCGCGCGAACTGGGCATTCGGGCTGGTAAATTCTTGCGCAATTCAGGCGAGGTTCGGACGGAATCGTCGACTGCCGGAAATGACCGCCCCTGAGCGCAAGGTGAGGTCGAAGTCTCCACTCTGACGCGTCTCGGTCACTTCGATCGCTGCTCGCCGCACCAGCCGTGATCGATGAATGCGAACGAAGCCGTGTGGAACGAGCTCCTTCTCCAAGTCAGCCATTGTCCGCCTTGCCAGTTCGCTGCCGAATGCGCCGTGCAATTCGACGTAGTTACCAGCTGCGCCTACCCAGTCGATCTCCTCGGGACGTAGCATCACGATCCGGCTTCCATCCCGCACTTCAATCAGCGCCAGGTCGTCCGGCCTCGGCGGAGATGACGATTGTGGCGACTCCATTAGCTTACGCGCCAAAAGGAACACAGTAAGGATGGAGACATAGGTAATCACGTCTTTGCGCGCCTCAAACAGAAGTCGATCTGTCCAAGGTTCGCCTGGGGCATAATCCTGTCCGGCGAGCGCGAAGACGGCGGTTCGCAGCGCCGCCATGAAGACTGTGTGCAATAGCGAAACTGTGACGCATCCCCCTGCATGGCCGAGAAGCGCAAACCAGAGCGGACGGCGCGCGAAGTAAACTCCGAGCGCGAGAATCACCGGCAATAGCGCAAGCCAAGCGGCATAGCTCGTCCCCTCCAGAACCCATGCCTGCCAAGAAGCAATGGGCCGGCCGAGCGCCTGGCGTTGGTCGATCAGGCTGGCCGCGTTGACTGCCATGTAGAGAAGACCGAATCCGCCAAAAACAAGCATCGCGATAACACGCGGATTCCGCAGCAGACCCGCGCCGCGCCGAGCACCGCTCGTCCCTTGATCGCCGCCGCTCATCACAACCTGTCCCGCTTTCCGTCCCGCCTGTTCCTCCGTCCGTCACTCATGTCGCGACGGCCGATCTCTGGATGAACCAATGTCCGATTCAGGTTAAATGCGATGGAGGGAAAACATGCAAGCCAACATGGCAGTGAACTGTCGCCAATACGGCCTCGACTGGCTGAGAATCGGCGCGTTTGCCTTGCTGATCGTCTACCACGTAGGGATGTTCTTCGTGCCATGGGGATGGCACGTCAAAGCCGCCGAGCCCGTGGAATGGGCCGTGTGGCCGATGATGGCCATCAATCCTTGGCGATTGTTGCTGCTGTTCGTCATCTCGGGCGTTGTCTCCCGTGCGCTGATGACGAAGCTCGTCACTCCCGGAGGCTTCGCAAAGAGTCGCTCCATTCGGCTGGCAGTTCCACTGCTGGCTGGGATGGTGCTCTTCGTCGCGCCACAGCCATGGTTCGAACTGCGCGACCAAGGAGTATATGGGGCCGGTTTCCCGCAATTCTGGTTGAACGACTATTTCGAGTTCGGCGGCAGTCGCGGAACACCGCTGCCGACTTGGAACCACTTATGGTTCGTTGCTTATCTGTGGATCTATTCGCTGCTGTTCGCGGTCCTTGCGATGCTGCCTTCCGCGCTACGGATGCATTTGCAGGTAGCTTTTGATTCGCTGTTTTCCGGCTGGCGCCTGGTGATCCTGCCAGTCGCGTGGCTGGCCCTTTCGCGGCTCATCTTGCACCCGGCATTCGGCGAGACCCACGCATTGATCGACGATCCTTACGCCCATGCGACCTATGGCTTTGCCTTCTTCTTTGGGGTGGCATTGGCCCGGTCAACGACGGCTTGGAACGCCATCCTCACCCACTGGCGGCGTTTTCTTAGTCTCGCAGTCCTCGCCTGCATGGTGTTTTTTGCGGTGAACACGGTAGGCGCAGACATGGCTGGAGAACAGCCCGCCCGCGCGATTGCACGGTCCGTGCTGGCATGGAGTGTAATTCTCGGCCTGCTAGGTCTCGCCCAGACACGCCTTCACCGCGGTGGTCCGATGCGGCGCTACCTCACCGAGGCAATCTTCCCCTATTACATCGCGCACCAGACGATCATCGTCGCGGCTGGGTTCTGGCTCAAAGAAGCAGGGGCGCAGAATGGCATAGCTTTCAGTGCCATCCTGCTGACGACGTTGATCGGATGTGCGCTTACCTACGAGATAGCGCGGCGTGTTGATTGGCTCCGGCCTCTGCTCGGATTGAAGCCCGCAATCGCGCCGGCGTCTTCATCAGCCTGGATTGCCAGAATGCATCGTCAGCGGTCTTGAACCGTTCCCCTCAAACCGGCGTCTCTCGTGTCAATTTGGCTGTGTAATTCGAAGTCATGGATGGCAACTTTCCACCCCATAATCGGACATTCGCGGAGCGCATTATCGGAGCAAAGCTGCCGGTCCGCCTTCAGGCATCCGCAGGGAAAGCCTGAACGTCCGGAATGGGGGGCTTAGCGGACCGACCGTAACGGGGCCGGGAGAGGACAGCCAGCTATTCGACTGGCGACACCAAAAATCACTGCCAAGTTCACGCGGGCGACTCGCTCTGGCCTGCGAAGCGTATGAGATCACCATCTCTGGCCGAACGCCGTTTTGGCCCCCAACCCTCAATTTTTATCCGACCCTGTTTCTGCCATTGCGCCATTGTTTGAGCTAGCTCAGTGCGCCGGATCAGCCAAAGCTCAAGGACTTGTGGCCATAGCTTCTCCCATAATATGCCTGTTGAGCCTGCATCCTTGATGACCTCGTAGGCCACGTGTTCGGCAGACTTTCTCTCGCGCTCAATCAGTTGGCCACCACGTTCAAAGGGATCGGCTTCACCCGGTTTATCAAACAAGCCTGCTTGTCCCGTCCTCGCGATCTTGATGTCGGACCGCATTGCAGACTGCCGAGAGAGCGCTTGAGATTGTGCGTCCCGGAAGACGCTAATTCCAGCTGGGTGCCTAGAGAGATAGATCAGCTTATAGAGGCTGCGATCGGCTTCGCTTTCATCAACTGTGTTCCATGGGGCATAACGGTACTGCCCCATCGCCGTGAGCGCATTTGTCGCAAGGCGCGTTATGAACCTTTCTCGATCTTCGCCCTTTAATACACTCAGCTCGGCCTTCCAATTAGTGTCATCATTCAGCTCGGACAGCCATGCCTCTAGCTTTGTTAGCCAATCCGTATGCGCAAACCGGTTGGCAAACTCGAACATGAAGTTGATCAATACTTCTGTCTTGTCTGGGGCAACCAAGCACTGAAACTTGCGCATGTCGGGAAGTCCCTTGGGATCAATGACGACAAATCGAAAGCAGTCACGTGGCAGGGAGTTTGCGATCTTGTGTGCGAAATGCTCAGCGGTGCCCGCGTGGACATGAATCTCGTCAATTCCGGAGAACTTGCTGACCGCTGCTTTGAGCTCTTCGTGGGCGTCCTTCTCAACAAGGTGCGCAACCATCCTAACATCGCGCCCCAACCGCTCTTGAACTTTCTTGGCTTCCGCCATCTGCGAAAGCGCTATTCCAAACGAAGTATCTGAATAATCCTGACACCTGGATTTCCAAGGACCAGCAAACAGATCGACATAAACAAAGGTTTTGAACTGGCTGACCTTCGGCAGCATGTCGCGAACATACCGCTCAAGAAATGTATGTTTTACGTAGGCCGGCTCTCTGCCCTCATACAAATTTTGATCGACCATCGGACACCAGTGAACAGGTTGCTAGAAATACTTATTCACTTTGCTGTCGGTGGCGGGTCAAGAGGTGCCCGCGATCAATCCGCAATCAAATAGTCGGGCATCTCATCATAAGTGCGCCCGTTCAGTATGCGACCAGTGCTCTTCTTATTCACTCCGCCCCACTGCTTGAAAAAAAAGGCAGTCCCCGTCTCAAGGCACTGATCGAGAATGTTCTCGACCCACTCGGTGTCCATTGGACGGGAGCGCGGACCGCTTTCCCCACCAACTATCGCCCAATGTATGCCGGCCATGTCGACGCGTCCAACATCGCCGATAAGAGGTTCGAAGGAGATGAAACGCACACTCGCGGGGACGTCGCGCAGGTAGTTCATGCGCTCAATGACGCGGCGATCCTCGACGCTCGTACCCAGCCAGACATTGGCAAGCGGGTCCGGCGAGATATCTTGCAATAGCTCGGCCATCCGGTGAGGTCGCTTGGTCAAAATCTGATAGTGGTGTTGGGGCGTCCGGCCCATAACTTCCCAAATGCGTCGCACGAAGTCGCTGGGCACATCAGGGTGGAACAGATCTGAATGGAATTGACGAACACTCGGCGAGGCTTCTTCCACGTCAATGGTATCTCAACCGAATCCTCGTGGCAGCGAACTCTGTCAGTCCAGACAGCGCCGCGCTTTGAGCGTTTCGTGAGCCCTTCGTACTTGTCGTGGCCCATCGCTTGCAGACGGGTAGCCATGCGCATCGCGTAGCAGTTTTTGCACCCAGCACTCTCGATCGAACACCCGACAACCGGATTCCAAGTCAGGTCGGTCCACTCAATGGAAGATTGTTGTGCCATTAACTGTCCTCTGTTCCGTTTAGCACACCAAGATTCTGATGTGAATCCATCGATTTCAGAGAGCGAATGACCGCTTTCGGCCGCAGCCAACCTTTATACGAATGACCGAGATGGGGGCGCATTCCGGACGGAAACGAAACGTGACGGTCACGTTTCGCTTACCTGGCGGTCACGGTCAGCTTGTCCGAGGGCTTCCTGCAGATGAATTGGCGCGCCCGGCAGGACTCGAACCTGCTGCCTCAAGATTAGAAGTCTCGCGCTCTATCCAGATGAGCTACGGGCGCGCGCCGTGCCTGCCATAACGCCGCTTTTCCGCAGCGCCAATCGGCACTAGGCAGCTTTGCCATGGAAAATCACGCATCGCCCGCGCCATTCGGCCAGCAGCCGCGCTTCCGCTATTACGATATGGTGATGGCGGCCTTCGTCACGATCCTGTTGCTGTCGAACCTCATCGGGGCATCCAAGCCAAGCTATGTCGTCCTGCCGGTGATCGGCGAGTGGTCGTTCGGCGCAGGCGTGTTGTTCTTCCCGGTAAGCTACATCATCGGCGACATCCTGACCGAAGTCTATGGCTACGCCCGCGCGCGGCGAGTGATCTGGACCGGTTTCGTAGCGCTGCTGTTCATGGCCTTCATGGCATGGGTCGTGGTGCAATTACCTGCGGCGGAAGGCTGGCCGGGACAGGCGGCCTATGAATTCGTTTTCGGCAATAGCTGGCGCATCGTGCTCGCCTCCATTGTCGCCTTCTGGGTCGGCGAGTTCGCCAACAGCCTCGTCATGGCCAAGATGAAAATCTGGACAGAAGGCCGCGCATTGTGGACGCGCACCATCGGATCGACCGTGGTGGGTCAGGGCCTAGATAGCCTGATCTTCTATCCGCTGGCCTTCTATGGGCTTGCTGGGTGGCCGGTGGAACTGCTGTGGCAGGTCGCCTTGTCGCAGTGGCTGATCAAGACGCTGTGGGAGGCGCTGCTGACGCCCTTCACCTATGTAGCGATCAATTGGTTGAAACGCGCCGAAGGGGTCGAGATTTTCGATACCGACACCGACTTCTCCCCCTTCGCTACATCGAAGAGATATTAGGGCAACGCCGGTCCATGAAAAAGGGGCGACCCGCAAGCCGCCCCTCCTCCCCCTTTTATCAGGTCGTAGGCTTAGAACTTCGCGCCCACCGCGATGCCGTAGCGCCGCGGGTCGAGCGTGAAGATATTCGTGAAGTTCCCCGAGCTCGCGTCGGTGACATAAAGTCCGGTCACCGAGTCGCTGTCGAAGATGTTCTGCACAAAACCCCGCACGAACCAGCGATCGTTCGCGCCGTTCAGCTGGATCTGGGCATTGGCCTGTACGAAGGGCTCGATGCGATTGACCGCGCCATTGAAGACGTTGCCGTACTGTGTGCCGGTAAACGCCAGGTCGAAGCGGGGTACGAGCGACATACCGTTGCCGAACTCAGCGGTGTACTGAACACCGACCGATGCCTTGAACTCCGGAGCCTGCGGCAGCTTGTTGCCGCGCAGGTTCTTCTCGACCCCTGGGCTCAACACCTCAATGCCCCCGAACAGGTCCCCGATCGCTGCCGCTTGTTCAGCGAGTACCGAGCAGATGCCGAAAGCGCCGGTCGAAGCGATACCGCTGTCGGCAGGGAAAGGAGAAGGGCCCCGCAACTGCAACCCCGGGGACGAATTCACCGCCGTGACAAAGGCATTCGCGCCCGCGCCGGTCACTGCGCACAGCGCGCCGTTGGAGATATCCTTGATGATGACGGCGTCGGGATCGCCGCCGCCGGGATCGCGCGGATCGCTGAAGAACTGGTCGCCGGCCACCTCTGCATTCAGGTAGCTCAGATTCATGTTGACAAGCCAGTTGTAGCTGGGCCGCAGGATCGTTTCGAGCTCGACACCCCAGATGTTGGCATCGATCGTGTCGTTGACTGACGTCCGGGCTACGATGCGGCTGAGCTGCAGATCCTTGTACTTGTAATAGAAGCCCGTCAGATTCACCTGCGCCGCGCCGTCGAGGAACACGTTCTTCGAACCGATTTCGAATGCATCGATGCTTTCGGAATCGAAGCTCTCCGGCACTGCGAAGATCGGCGAGAGCGGCGGGTTGATGCCGCCCGATTTATAGCCGCGCGAGTAGGAGAAATAGAGGCTGTTGTCCGGCGTGATCTCGTAATCGAGCACCGCGCGTCCCGTGATGGCGTCGAACGACACGTCGCGTTCCTGCAGCAGCTGGTTGCCCGGGACGCTGGCATCGGCATCGAACGTGCCGACGAACGGCGAATCGAATGGATCACCGCCCCCAAACGGATTCAGGAAGTTGGCCAGCGTGGTGCGGGCAGCGACCGATTTCGTATCGTCATTGTAGCGCAGGCCGCCGGTGAAGGTGAGCTTGTCCGTGATGTCGAAATAGACTTCGGCGAAGATACCGAAGCTCTCCAGTTTGAAATCGGCGGTATTGTTCCGATACATCGACGTCGCGAGATAGGATGGCGGAAGTCCGTTGGCGAAGGCGGAGAACGTCCCGAGGATGGCGGTCGCGTAATCGAGGCCGAACGAGTTCACGTAATAGCTGTTCTCGCTGACTTCCGTTTCGGCATAGATACCACCGACGAGGAAGTTGAACGGCCCGTCGAAGTCGCTGGAGAGAATGGCCTCGGCCGACCAGGATGTTTGATCCTGGTTGGACCTGTCGAACGACAACGGCACATCGCTGCAGATTGCATTGCCTTCGAAGACGCCGCGGTTTCCGTCGTCATTGTCCGAAGTGCAGAGCTGGCCGTTGGGACCATTGGGAATGAGCGCATTGGCGATGGGAGCGAAATAGGCGTTCGATCCCGGGATGAAGGCGGGCGCCGGAAGCCCGGTCGGGATCCCGTTGGCAGCCAGAAACGCCAGGGTGTTGAGGCCTGTGGCATATCCCGTGCGGTCCAGAATGCCGAGGTTGTAATCCTGCCGGGAATCGACCGTCGTTTCCTGATAAATGCCGGTCAGCGACAGGTTCATCGCGCCGATGTTCTGATCGACATGTGCCTGCAACTGAAGTTCGTCGGCGAAGTATTCAGGCGCGAATGCCGTGTTTACCGTGCGGACATCGTTGGGCTCGTCGAAGTTCGCGTAACCATCGGGTCCGTAAACGCTACCCAGGGCCAGACCTTCCGGGATGCCCTGGATCCGGAACAGTTCGACCGAAGTGAGCACGGTAGCAAGTGTCGAGTTCGCATTGGTGCTGTCGAAATCCCGGCGGTTGTTGAGGCAGCCGAGCACGCCGGTCGGATCGCGCTGGCAAGTCTGCTTCTGGATGCGCAAACGATCGTCGTTCTCACGGAAATAAAAGCCCATGAGATCGATCGTCGTGCTTTCGGTCGGTTCGAACCGTAGCGATCCGCGCACCGCGTACATGTCGCGGCCGTCGATGTCCGAGTTGTCGAAGAGGTTGTCGGTAAATCCGTCTCGGTTCAGATAGTAACCGGCCACCCGAACGCCCAGCGTATCGCCAAGGGGCACGTTCACCATGCCCTTCGCCTTGATGCTGTTGTAATTGCCGTATTCGAACTCGGCAGCGCCACGGAACACACCCATCTCAGGCTTGGCCGTGACGACGTTGACCACGCCGGAGGTGGCGTTACGCCCGAACAGCGTGCCTTGCGGACCACGCAGCACTTCAACGCGCTCGAGATCGAAATATTCGGCCTCGAACAGGCGCGTGCCGAACAGGGGCGATCCGTTGACGTGAATTGCCGTCGCGCTGTCGCAGGTGACGCCGACGCACAGGTCGCCGATGCCGCGGATGGTGAAACTCGAGGCGGTGAAGTTCGATTTGGTGAAGGAAACGTTCGGTAGGGTCAGCTGAAGGTCACTGGCGTTCTCGATCTGCTGCGCTTCAAGCGCTTCGGCATCGAATGCGCTGACTGCGATCGGCACTTCCTGCAGGCTTTGCGCCTGGCGTTGTGCGGTCACGACGATGACGTTCTGCCCGAAATTGGGATTTTCCAGATCGTCGTCGGTCGCTTCCTGAGCAAATGCCGGGAATGAAATCGCGCTCGCGCAGATACCCGCGAGCAGGGTAGCCCGTACCTTCATAAACCCTCTCCTCTCCATGAACCGTCTTTGCGGTTTCGGTTGCAACGCTAACACACATTCGTATGCGCGCAAGGTCCCACGCAGGATTGTTGCGCGTAAGCCCGCGGATTTTTGCCGAGTGTTGTTCTAGCATCGCAGATGGGACGCATCTTGACGCTACGGCATCCGATGGTCTGCAGATACGCAGTCTAAATCAGCGTGTGGCTTTCCGCGATCTGCGTGATGCCGCGCTTGCCCGTTTCGTCGCGCCCCAACTGCACGATCACGTCGATAACGCTGGCTGCATAAGCGATGGTATCGCTGCGAGTGAGGCCGATTCCCGTCTGCATGACCATGAGCGACAATTGCTCCAGCGCACCGCGCAGGCTGTTGGCGTGAACAGTCGAGAAACTGCCCGGATGGCCGGTGTTGATGGCGCGCAGGAAGCTCACGCTTTCCGCTCCGCGCAGTTCGCCCAGCACGATACGGTCTGGCCGGAGGCGCAGTGCGGCTTGCAGCAATTCGTTGGCCGTAACCTTGGCCTCGCCCAATTCGCCTTTTACCGCGACCAGGCCGACGCCGTTTTCGCCCGGCAGTTTCAGCTCGGGTGTGTCCTCCACCAGCACGACGCGTTCCTGCTTCGGAATTTCGCCCAGCATGGCGTTGAGGAAGGTGGTCTTGCCCGTGCTGGTGCCGCCGGAGACGAGGATCGTGCGTCGCTGCGCGATGGCTTCGCGCAGGAACGCCACCGGCTCCGCCTGCAGATCGGGCATGGCACCGCGCGTCGGCGGCGAAAGCGGCCCGGTGTCGTAGGCGTCCAGCGGCAGGTCGAGCCGGCGGTGGCGACGGATTGCCAGCGCCCAATGCTTGCGGGCAGCGGGTGGACCGCAGAACTGGATGCGCGCTCCGTCGGGGAGCGTCGCGCCAAGCAGCGGATGTTCGCGGTTGATCCCCTGATGGCTGACCCGCGCGACCTGTTCGGCAAGCCGCTGGATCAGCCGGTCGTCGATCTCGGGGCGCTCGACCTTTTGCATGCCACCGAGCGCGGCATCTTCGACCCAGACTTCGCCCGGACGATTGACGAGGATCTCGGTGACCGTGTCTCGTTCCAACCACTCGCGAAACGGTGCGAGATAGGCGTCGAGATAGACGCTGCGTTCGCCGTGCAGATCGACCGGCGGCGCCTCTTCCTCGGGCGCTCCGTCGGCGACGAAGGGATGGATGTCGGCGCTCACGCTGCCCCTGCCCTCAGTTGACCGAGGAGAAATCGAGATCGCGGCTGGTGAAGATGCGGATCGGAGCGCCGATACCAACGCGCACGGTCGGACCGCGCTGGCCGTCCTGCTGTGCGGCTGTGGCTGCGGCCGACTGGCTCGCCCCGCCGATCAGCACGCCGCCCGCCCCGCCGGTCGCCACTGTGCCGAGGCCTCCGACGACGCTCAGCAACATGGCCGAACCGAAGCGCTTGAAGAAGCCGTTACCGGACACCTTGCCCTGCAGGCCGGTCGTGCCGTCGAAGCCGATGGCCGGCGAGGCCAGATTGACCGAGGCACCGTCGGGCCGGATCAAGCGCGTCCAGATCACATAGGCACGCTTCTGGCCGTTCTGCAGGCCCGACTGGTACTGGCCGATCAGGCGCGAGGAACGCGGAACGAGCACGCGTGTCCCGTCGAAGCTGCGCACATCCTGGCTGACGACGGCGCGCACGAAGCCGGGCACATTGGTGTCGATCGCGGTTTCGAGCACGGCGGGGATCAGCGTGCCCTGCGTGACCGTGGTCGAAGGGTTGGTCATCGCGCTGGCCCGGGCCGGAGCGCCGCCGACGCCGCCGATCCGGCTGGCGAAGTCTGAGGCCGAATTACCGGTCGCGGCCTCCCCTGCCCCGCCTTCTGCCGGAGCGGTCGGATCGAGCACCGCTACACCCGCAGGCGCTGCGCCCGCGTCGAAGACAACCGTCGGGCTGGCGAAACGGTTGGTCGCGGTCGCCGGATCGGGCGCGACGGAATAGACCGGCTGCGGAGCCGGTGCGGATTGCACCTGCGCGACGGGCGCGGCCACCGGCGTTACAGGAGTGACGGCTTCGGGCGGCACCGCAGGCACGACTTCGACCGGAGCCTGCTGGCCGCCGACGCCTTCGGGTTCGGCGACGCGGGTGGCGTTCATGCTCCACAGCGTCACGATGCCGAGGCCCGCCACGATCGCGATACCAGCGACCATGCCGAGAATGTCGGATTTGCCGGCAGGGAGAGCGACTGCCGGGTGGGCATTGCGCTGGGCGAGGTCGATAATCTCGGCGTCGATCTCGTCGCGGGGATCGGTATCGTTGGCGATCGTTTCGCTGCCGACGGTCTTTTCGGGCAGGCGCATGGCGAGACGCATCAGCTATCTCCCTTCTGGGCAAGCGCGGCGCTGCCGCGTGCGGAAACCGGTTGGACCGGGCGTTCGGGCGCGGTGTTGATGAGCTCGGCGCGCTCTTCGCCGGAGCGCAGGATGAGCGTACGCGGCACACCGTCGACGACGATCGTGTCGCCACGCACGGTGAAGTTGATCGGCCCTTCGACGCCCTTGGCATTTTCGACAAGGATCGCCGGAACCTGCTTGCCCTGCGGCCAGGTCAGGAAGGTCACGCTGCCATCGTCGAACGTATTCTCCGGCAGCAGCTCGGGATCGCCCGACGCGCTCCAGGCAAAGTTGAGGTCTGCCGGATCGACCACTGCGAAAGGATCGCTGGCCGCCTGCTGCTCGGCCGAATTAGCCTGCGCGAGCTGCGTTTCTTCTTCCGGCTCCTCCGGATAGTCGAAGCGCAGCACGTAAATCGGCTTCGCATTGGGGCTGGCGACGAGATCGAACAGATAGGTGCGCTTGCTGGTGATCACCGTGAGATTGGTCGAGGCACGCGGCGCGAGCGGTTTGACGAACAGGATGTCGGCCCGCTTGTTGGGCGTGACCTGCCACGCTTGCGAATCCCCGATGGCGACATTCTCGATCGTCTCATCGTCGCCGAAGATGATGGAGGCCTGCACGGTGACCTTGCCGTCCAAGCGAACGACTTTCGCCTCGTCGTAGAAGATTTCGACCAAGCGCGAGTCCTTCGCGGCAGCGGGCGCGGCCAGCATGGCCAGGGCGAGCGCGGGAATGAGCGCGCGATTCATCAGCGTTTCTCCACGGAACGGTCGAGGGCCTTGGGCGGGGCGGGCTTGAAACGGCTGCCGATCCCCATCGCCCGGCTCGGCCCGGAATTGAGCGGTGCGACCTCACCATTGCCTGAAGCGGTCGCGAACACCTTGGTAGTGCGGGTGGTCGATTGGCCGCCTGCGTCATTGGCCGCAACCGCCGTCGGTATGGCCGAAACATCGATGCGGCGCGCCTGCGAGCTGGCGGAATTCGCCGCCTGCGCCTGTGCGAGAGCGGGCGCGGGTGCAGCCTGCGGGGCTGCGACGGGAGCGGAAGAGCCCTTGTCCTGGCTGTCGGGCGTCATGCCGAACACGGTCCATCCGGCAACCATCGCGCCGGCGACTTTCAGCACCAACACCATCAGTGCGACATGCACCGCGCCGATCATGAAGAACGCCATCGCCGCCTGCGGATCGATGCTGCCGGGCCTCGCCACCAGCGCGCCGAGCACCGGTACGGCGAGTTCGAGCATGATGCTTCCGCCGAGCACGGCGAACAGCGGCGTAAGCGCGCACAGCGTGAGACCCTTGATCCAGCCCGTGAACAGCCCGCGCGTTCCGTTGAACAGTGCCATGACTACGAAAATCGGGCCGAGCGCGACCAGCACGCCGAGCGCGATCTTGGTCGTCACCAGCAATCCGACGGTGCCGAGCATGAACAGCATCGCGCCGAGCCACATCATGCCTTCGGGCGAAAAGGCCGAGAAGTCCTCGCCCCCCCCGGCGCTTGCCTCCTGGATGGCCATGAACACTACATCGATCTTCTGCGCGAAGACCTGCGTCGCGCTGCCCTGCGCGCCGGTGAGGATACCGGCGAGATAGTCGGGCGTACCGATGGCGAGGTTCCAGACGACGCTCTGGTAAGCGACCCAGCTGGTGGCGAAGGTCAGCACCAGGCCGAGCGTCATCATCCGCGGCACCAGGCTGCGCACGCCGATATTGGTGCGCCCGGTCAGCAGCGCAAAACCGAAGATCGCGATGAACAGGGTGAGGACGATCGTCAGCGTCGTCGTCAGCGCCCCGCCCGATGCGAACAGCCGACCGAAGGCTGCTGCCGCGGTTTCGCCCGCGACACAGTCCACGCCCTTCAGCGCGGCGGCGACGCCGTTGCCGACCTGCTCGGCGGCCTGTTGGCAATTCGCGCTCATTCCGCAGCCATGTCGAGATTGAGATCGCCGTGCTCGACGATGTCGTTCGCGCCGCCGGGCCATTTCGTACCGGTAAGCGCGGGGAACCAGTCGGCCGGAGCATCGCCCATCGCTTCGCGCAGCACGTCCAGACGACGGACCGAACTTTCGCGGCCCGAGAGCAGCGTCAGAACTTCGGGCGCGCCCGAGAGGTCGAGGCGAACCACGACGCTAGCATCGGGCTGGCGCACGAGGAAACAGCGGCTATGCGCGGGAAGCGTGCGGATCAGAGCCAGTTCGTGTTCCGTCAGGCCGAAACCATCGCAATAATCCTCGGGCCGCGCGCGGCTGTTGGGCATGAACACCATGGTCGCGGTCTGCTCGACCAATGCGGTCGAAATGCGGCTTTCCAGCGCGTCGCGCGCGCTCTGGGTGGCGAAACCAACCAGGGCGTTGCGCTTACGCAACGTTTTCAGCCAGTCGCGGATACGCGCGGCGAAGACCTCGTCGTCGAGCGCCTTCCAGCCTTCGTCGATGAGGATCATGGTCGGCTTGCCGTCCAGCCGTTCCTCGATCCGGTGGAAGAGATACATCATGGTCGGCGTGCGCAGCTTCGGGTTCTCGAGCAGCGCGGTCATGTCGAAGCCGAGCACGCGGCTCGTCAGGTCAAGCTTGTCTTCCGCGTTGTCGAACATCCATGCGTTCTCGCCCGAACCGATCCACGCGCTCAGCCGATCGGCCAGATCGCCCGGTTGCGGACGGCGGCTGCCGGACAGCAGTTCCTTGAAGTGGCGTAGACGGCGCAGCGAAGCGTCGTTAGCGTAGGCGGCGTCCACCGCGCCAGCGATGGTCTGCTCTTCTTCCGACCCTTCGGCCTTGAGCAGCACGCCCAGCCAGTCGCGCAGGAAGGCCTTGTTGCCCGGCGTGTCGGGCAGCGCGAGCGGGTTGAAGCCGGTCGGCTCGCCTGCGCGGATGCTGTCGTAGCGCCCGCCGATGCCGCGTACGAACAGCTCCGCGCCGCGGTCCTTGTCGAACAGGATGGTGCGCGGGCTGAACTTCTGCGCCTGCGCGGCCAGGAAGTTCATCACCACAGTCTTGCCTGAGCCGCTCGGCCCGATGACCGAGAAATTGCCGAGATCGCCGTGGTGGAAGTTGAAAAAGAACGGTGTCGCGCTGGTCGTCTCCAGCAGCGTGACCGCTTCGCCCCAGTGATTGCCGTCGGCCTGGCCCAGCGCGAAACCGTGGAGCGAACCGAAGCTTGCCATATTGGCGCTCGAGATCAGCGCACGGCGGACGAGATAGCTTTCGTTGCCGGGGAACTGGCCCCAGAAGGCGGGTTCGAGATTGGTATCTTCGCGCACGGCGATCGCACCGGTATCGGCAAGCGCGGCGGCGCAGGCGGCCATGGCGTCGTCCAGCCGGCCGAGATTGCGCTCCTTGACCATCACGGTCAGGTGGTGGTCGCCGAACCCGACCGCGCCATTGCCCAGCGCATCGCGCGCGGCGAGCATGTCGGCGCGTTCGGCGGCGGCTTCCTCGTCGGCGCTCTTCAGACGGCGGATCGCCAGATCCATCCGCTCGCGCGCAGTCTGGCGCTCGGTCGGCGCATAGCTTTCGCTCACCACCATCTCGAACGGCAGGCGCAGCAGGCTGTCGAGCAGGCCGGGGCTGGTCGCTTCGGGATAGTCCTTCAGGCCGAGCATCGCGGCGAAATCGGGCGAGCCCGACCCGCGCATTTCCATCGCATCGAGACCGAAGCTGACCCGGCGATAGGGCAGCATGTTGCCGATATCGACATCGTCCGCTGGTTTCCTGACCGGACGCATCTCGCCATTGTAGAGTGCCGACAACAGCTCGAGGATTTCGGAGTTGGTATTGCCCAACGGGCCGACGTAATCGGTCAGCGGCGCCGCGCCGTAGGCTTGCAATGCCGCGACCAGACCCTGCGAGGCGGCGCGCAAACTGCGCAGATCCTTGGGATCGGCTTCCAACTGCTCGCGCCCGGTGCGCTTGAATTTCTTGCCGACCCGCTCGACCAGACCGGCCTTTCCGCGGGCCGGGCGGCGGATCAGCGTGATAAACTGGTCGTTCACGAACAGCTGGCCCGAGCCGAGCCGCTCGCGCCAGCGCTCGTCGATATGGCGGCTGATCGGATCGGGGAACTGGGCCTCCAGATCGACCGATACGCGGCGCCGGATGACGTGATGGTAGAGCACGAAGCGTGCATCCAGCGTGGAGCGAAGCACCACTTCGCGGGTGGCGGCGTGTGCGTTGAGCGCTTCGCTATCCTCGGTCTCGAACAGCAGACCGGGCACCTGGATCGCGGTCATCAGCGATCCATCGCGCAGCAGCAGCGTGCTTTCGTCGATCAGCCTAAGATAGGGCAGGCGATCGCCGGCGCGCGCTTCTTTCGCGCCCCAGGCAGCAGCGCCCTTCCACTTGTCCTTACGCGGCATAGGAGTTGCACCCCCAGTGCTTGTAATTCTTCACCCGCGGGCATTTGGAGACCTTGGTGATCCACAGGTCGAAGATGCGCGGTTCGCGCAGGCAGGCGAAATAGCCGATGCCGTGCATCACTGCGAAGACGACCAGCGCAAGCCAGCTGCCGGTGATCAGGAACGCCTCGGTCGTCACCATCCCGTTGATGATGAAATAGTTATACGTCACGCCCGCAAACATTTGCGGCCGGGTGAGCGCACGGTGGACGGGATGGCGGACGAGGTTGGTCATGGCTAGGCCGCCACGCCCTGAATGCCGGCCACGATCGAGGCCGCGCCGAACAGGATGAACACGCCGATGATCACAGTCGCGCCAAAGCGCCAGTTGAGGCGTCCGGTCAGCATCATGAAGCCGACTGCGGCAACCGCCATCACGGCGACGGCAGTCGCGACATTGCCGAGCAAAGTGCCCTGCAGCCAGCCGAGCGCAGCGACGATCGGGCCAGACCCGGCAGGATCGGCCGCCTGCGCGAAAGCGGCACTGGGGGTTGCAAGCAGGGCCAGTGCGGCCGGAATCGAGAACCTGGACTTCAAGTGAATTTACTCCCGTGAATGGCTGGCGAGACGACCCATGATCGCTGCCACGTAAAGCTGCGTTTCGCGGATGCGCGGGATCCCGCGGGCGCGCTCCACCCGCCCGGGCCCTGCATTATAGGCCGCGAGCGCTTTTTCGATATCGCCATCGAACCGGTCGAGCTGTTCGCGCAAGTATCGCGCCCCGCCTTCCAGATTGGCGAAGGGATCGTTCGGATCGACACCCAGATCGCGAGCCGTCCCCGGCATCAGCTGGGCGAGACCACGTGCGCCGACCGGCGACACTGCGTTCGCGCGCCAGCGGCTCTCCTGCCACACCATCGCCTCGATGAGTGCCGGGCTAAGATCGTAGCGTGCCGCCAGTTCGGCGACCTTCGCCTGATAGGTCACCGGCACCAGCGCAACGGGCGCATTCGGATCGGCAACGGCGATGTCGGGAACGTAAACGTCGGCCGGCACCTCGCCCATGGGCTCGAAATCGGCATGCGGAATGGAAGCAGCAGCAGGCGCGGTGCTCCCGCCAGCTACCCAGCGTGCTCCGTCCGCATCGATCTCCATGACATCCGCCTTCGCAGGGAAGGCAACCAGCGCCGCACAGGTCAGACCCATACCGAGCGCCAGGCGTGCTAGAATCATTGCACCCTCCGTCCGGTCCCACTGGCCACTCTACATGACAAGCGGGTGACAGGAAGCTCAATGTGGATGGTTTCCGTCGCAAACCGGCAACAGTAGGGCACAAAAAAGCCCGCCCTCCTCTCGGAGCGCGGGCTTGAAGACCGCCATCGGCGGCAAAAAGCGCGTTAACGCATCGACATCGCATAGTAGCGAGCAAAATCGCCACGGTCTAGTGCCGCAAGGGCCCGTCGGGCAAGCCTGCGCGAATCTACCCATTGGCCGTCCGCGGTTTCGAGTTCGACGCTCCAGTCGGCCTCGGCCGCAGCTTCGAAATCGGCACGGGCGTCATCGAACTGGTCGATCCGCGCCAATGCGACACCGTGATTGATCAGACGCGCCGGATCGTCCGCTTCCAGCTCGGCGCAGGCTTCGATCGCTTCGACAGCGGCACGGTCGCGGCCAGCAACCAGCTCTTCGTAACCGACGTCGAAACTGGTCTCGGGCGCTTCGACGACAGCAGGCGCACCTTGCGCCAGCAGGGCCAGAACGAATGAGGTGGCAAGGGCCATGGCATTTCTCCCAATGTGTTGTTGAGACCGAAATACCGCCCGAAGCTCACGGCTGCAACAAAACTGCAACATTGTCACATTTCTGAAATGCAGCGCATCGGCCAATGACCTGTTGATACTGCAACACAACGGTCACGAACTGACACAAACTGTCACGAACCCCTCCTAGCTGGCGAGTCGCGATCAACGAATTCGCACTCGATATTCTTCCGATTCATCCGGTTTTTGAGGGGACCGTTACCCGTGACAAATCTTCATCGCTCGCTCGTACTCGGCTGTAGCGCAGTGGCCCTTGCCAACTGCGGCGCCGACGAGATCGTCTCGCCCGGTACGGGCGGCAACATCACCATCAACAATCCGTCCGCGCCGGCACCTTCGCCGACCCCGACGCCGACTCCGACATCTTCGCTTGTCGAGGCTGCCGCAGGCTGCCCGACCATCTCCGATCCCACCGGCCTGACCGACAGCGGCACGATCTCCGGCCCGACCGGCGAGTATCGCGTCTGCACCATGCCGGCGCGCTTCACTGCCAGCTCGACCCTGCCTTATGTCGAAGGGCTGCTCTATCGCATGGATGGTCGGGTAGACGTTGGCGAGGACGGCGGACCGACCGATACCGGTGCCGATACCGATGTCCAGCTGACCATCGAGCCGGGCGTCATCGTCTACGCATCGGGATCGAGCTTCCTGAACGTGAACCGCGGCAATACCATTCAGGCCAACGGCACGGCCGAACGCCCGATCATTTTCACCAGCCGGGACAATGTGCAGGGCCTCAACACCGACAACTCGTCGGGCCAGTGGGGCGGCATCGTCCTGTCGGGTCGCGCACCGGTCACCGACTGCATCGCGCCGGGCGCAACCCCCGGTACCGCTGCCTGCGAGCGCCAGGTCGAAGGCGCGGCGCAACCCGCCCTGTTCGGTGGCGCTCAGCCGGCCGACAGCTCGGGCAGCATGAAGTTCGTCCAGATCCGCTATTCCGGCTTCGTCCTGTCGGGCGACAACGAACTTCAGTCGCTCACCACCGGCGGCGTCGGTCGCAATACGGTGCTCGAGAACATCATGAGCTTCAACAGCTCGGATGACGGCGTCGAATTCTTCGGCGGCAACGTCAATACGAAGCGCCTGATCGTGGTCGGCGCGGAAGACGACAGCATCGATACCGACACCGGCGTGAAGGCCAACATGCAGTTCGTCATCGCCATCCAGCGCGCCGGTGCCGGGGACACGATCATCGAAGCCGATTCCACCAATGGCCTCGAAGAACAGACGCCGCGTCAGAACACGCAGATCTCGAACGCCACCTTCATCCACAATGGCGGGGATCAGGACCAAGCGATCCGCATCCGCGGCTTCGCCGACTATGCGATCGTGAACTCGATCCTGGTCGACCGGACCGGCGGCACCCCCTGCCTGCGCATCGACGATACCGAAACGCTCAGCCGCACCAGCGGCGCGGACGAGGCGGGCCCGGTCCGCTTCGAAAGCTTCGTGCTCGATTGCGCCGTGGACTTCCGCGACAGCTCCGGCGGCGTAACGGCCACGGACATCCAGAACCGCTTCGAAGCCGGTTCGAACAACAATGCGAACTTCACCAACACGCTGACGATGAGCTTTCTCAACGGCTCGAACGAAAGCGGCGTGCCGGTGTTCGATCCGACCGCGTTGTCTAGCTTCTTCACCGTCCCCGACGAAATCGGCGCGGTCTACGCATCGAACGCGGACTGGGTGAACGGCTGGACGTGCAACTCGGCCACGGTGACGTTCGACAGCGACGTGTCGGCCTGCACCAGCCTGCCGGTCTACGACTCGTAAGCATATTCGCTCGCGGGGGCGCGCAAAACCGCGTCCCCGCGAGCCTTTTCCATTTCCGGACGCCTCGCGGCTCCGTCACGAAATCTCAGGCCTGATCATGAGGGGGTCTCGAACCATGTCGACCGGCAAGCAGCTCGCTTCGCTGCTCCTGCTCACCACCGCGCTGTGCGTACCCGGCGCAGCTTTCGCGCAAAGCACCGGCGCAGAAGGCGTCCTCGCGGAAGAGGATCCCGCAACGGACGCGCTGCAGGCGGAGCAGGTGGAGGGTGTCGACGACACCCCGCAAGAAGAGCAATACGAAGAGCCCGAAGTCTCCGTCCCCGGCGGCGCCATCGTCGTTACCGGACGTCGGCGCGAGGACATCGGCCGCGCTTCGTCGCAGGTCGTCTCCGTCCTCGACACCGCCAGCATCGCGCGGACCGGCGAAGGCGATATCGCCGGCGCGCTGACTCGGGTCACCGGACTATCGACGGTCGGCAACGGTCTCGTCTTCGTGCGCGGCCTTGGCGATCGCTATTCGCTCGCGCTGCTGAACGGGCTGCCCCTGCCCTCCCCGCAGCCGCTGAGCCGCGTGGTCCCGCTCGACATCTTCCCGACCAGCGTGGTCGCCTCCAGCCTCGTGCAGAAGACCTACTCGGCCAACTATCCCGGCGAGTTCGGCGGCGGCGTGATTAATTTGACCACCCGCGCCATCCCGCAGGAAAGCTTCGTCAAGATCAGTGGCGGCATCAGCGGCGACACCGAAACCACCGGCGGCGTGGGCTACACCTATTTCGGCTCCAGCTACGACTGGTTCGGCTTCGACGACGGGCGGCGCACCATCCGCCCGCAGCTGCAGAGCTATCTCGACAGCGGACGCCCGATCAACGATCCCGAAGTCGACCAGGAAGCGATCTTGCTCGAACTCGGCGATCCCAATCTCATCCTGCTCCAGAGCAACAGCGGTCTGCCGGTCAATTTCTCGACCGGGGTCACTGCCGGGACCAGCTTCGACGTGTTCGGCGATGGCCAGTTCGGCGTGATCGCCACCGCCTCGATCAGCAACAAGTGGCGCAACCGCTTCATCACCCAGCAGACTGCGCTGGGCGAGGATCTCGATCTCGACAGCGACGGCCGCGAGTTCGTCACCGACAATCGCGTGCTGGTGAACGGCCTGCTCGGTTTCGGCCTCGAGGTCGGCGAGCACCGCTTCCGCTTCACCAACCTCTTCATCCGCGATTCGCTCAAGCGCGCTTCGCTGTCGGAAACCTTCGACTTCCAGAGCGACGATACCGACCAGGTGCAGAACACCTCGTGGTTCGAGCGCCAGCTGTTCGACACGCAGTTCACCGGCGAGCTCGACTTCGGCGACCTCAATGTCGATCTGCGCGCAGGCTATGCCCAAACGCAGCGTGAAGCGCCCTACGAGTGGACCTTCACCTATACGCGCACCGACAATCCGAACGATCCGCTCGGCGGCTTCTTCCTCAACACGCTCGACGGCCAGCGCGGCAGCGCGATCGTCGCCTTCTCGGACCTGACCGAGGACCTCTATTACGGCGGTCTCGACATCAGCTATCAGGTGACCGACTGGCTCGGCGTGACAATCGGCGGGGCCTATACCGACACCCAGCGCCTGTCCTCGCGCCGCGAGTTCGACCTGCGCGCGCAGGGTGACTTCCCTGACGTGTTCGGCGCCTTCCGCCCCGATGCATTGCTGGGCGACTCGCTGATCGAATTCGGTTTCGACCGCGAGGCGCAACAGGCAGCCGGCATCGGACCTTTCGGCTTCACCATCTTCGACACCACCGGCTCCGATCCGGCGTTCGAAGCGGGGCTGGAGATCAAGGCAGGCTACATCCAGAGCCGTATCCAGCCGGTCGAAGCGATCTCGCTCGATGCCGGCGTGCGCTACGAAGACGCGGTGCAGGAGGTCATCCCGCTCGGCCTCGACGGAACGCCCAGCGGCTCGGCCAATGCCTCGCTGCTGAACAACGACTATGTCCTCCCGGCCGGCACGCTGACCTGGGAGATCAACGATAATCTGCAGGCGCGTTTCAACGCGTCGAAGACCATCGCCCGTCCGCAGTTCCGCGAGCTGATCTTCCAGACCTATTTCGATCCGGAAACCAACCGCCAGTTCAACGGCAACCCGCAGCTGGTCGACAGCGAGCTGACCAATTACGAAGCGCGCCTCGAATATTACTGGGGCTCGCAAAGCCGCGTCAGCCTGGCGGGCTTCTACAAGGATATCGAACGCCCGATCGAGGTGTTCTCCAGCTTCTCCGACAACGAGCGGGTCAGCGGCTTCGCGAATGCGCCCGCCGCCACGCTCTACGGCGCGGAGTTCGAACTGCAGTGGAACAAGGACCTCTACACGCTCGGCGGCGAATGGTGGGAAAGCAAGCGCCTGGTGGCGGTCGCCAACTACACCTACACCCAGTCCGAGCTGCAGGTGACCGACGACGATATCGCGCAGGTCTTCCCCTCCGCACCGCAACCGGCGACCAACTTCTTCCGCGACGGCGTGCCGCTGACCGGGCAGAGCGACCATCTGGTCAACCTGCAACTCGGCCTCGAGGACCTCGACCGGCTGAGCCAGGCGACGATCCTGCTGAGCTATGCCAGCGAGCGCGTCACCAGCCGCGGGACCAGCAATCTGCCCGACATCATCGAAGACCCGGGCCTGCGCCTCGACTTCGTGGTTCGCCAGGGTTTCGAACTCGGCGGCGCCGACATGGAACTGAAGCTCGAAGCGCGGAACCTCACGGGCCGCGACTACGAGGAATTCCAGACCAACGGCGACACCCGCATAGACATCAACAGCTACGATGTCGGCACCAGTTTCAGCGTCTCACTCTCCGCTGAATTCTAAGGCTTACCTGAGCCTTCTTCCTGAAAGGGCCGTCCGCGGGGGCGGCCCTTTTTATTGAGCGAGACGAGTTTGGCGCGATCTGCGTTCTGCGCCTCAAGGCGCAGTCTCCCTCCACGCTCAATAAATGGTCTGCCAACCTGATCTAGAAATTAGCCGACCAACCCCGCTCAGCCTGAGCTTGTCGAAGGCCACACGCTCTCGTCTGCTGCACGTGCCACTACCTTTGCCTGTTCCGGGCAAGCGTTGAAATCCTTTGCCAGTCACCGGCAATAAGCGCTTGCTTCTTTGCTCTGCTCCGGCCCTTGATCTGTCGCTCCGCATCAAAGGCTTCGTCGCGCGTGGGGAAGTCCTGCGACCATTCGAGCGACACAGGTAGCCGGCCAGCCGTGTATCCGCCCAGCGCCCCGGATCGATGCTGCGCCAGGCGGTATTCCAAGTCTTCAGTATGACCGACGTAATAGCTGTTGTCATTGCAGCGCAGCAGATAGGTGAAGAATGCCACGACCTGTCTCTGGCGTTGGCGCGTGGCCTTCGACAAGCTCAGGCTGAGCGGTGTTAAGATGGGCTGAAGCGGGGCCAGTGCTCGCGTCCCCCTTTGGTCGCTGAGGCCAATCTGCGTTTGTCTGACGTCTCGACCGCCCTCACCGCGAATCGTAAACATACCCGAGCGACCGGACCGTCCGCACCCGCTCCCCCGCCCCGGCGGCGCGGAGGGCCTTTCGGAGGCGGCCGATCCAGACGTCGACGGTGCGCTCGTCGATCGGCGGTTCCTGCTTGCCGAGCGCTTCGATCAGGTCGGCGCGGGTGAGCACGCGGTCGGGGTTCTGGGCGAAGAAGCGCAGCAGGCGGAACTCGTTGGGTCGCAGATCGAGCGGCTCGCCTGCCCAGCGGGCTTGCAGCGCGGCGGCATCGATGGTCAGCTCGCCCAGTTCCAGCCGCTCGGCAATGCCCGGCTGGCCGCAGCCTGCCTGCAACGCCATCACCCGGTCGAGCACCTGCGTGCGGTCGAGCGGGCCGACCATGTAATCATCCGCCCCGGCCTTCAACGCGCGGCGCTTGTCCAGCGCGTCGTCCTCTTCCAGAACGATGGTGATGTGCGCATCTTCTGTGCGCGGATCGGCGCGGAGGCGCCGGCACATCTCGAGGCCGGACAGATCGTCCATCACCCAGTCGACGAAGGCGCAAACCGGACCCTCCACCACTCGGTGCGGGCCGTCGGGATAGAGGCGGTCGAAGGCATAGCGGGTCTCGCCATGCATGAAGTCTTCGAGAGTTTCGCCCAACCGGCCGGTCAGGAAGATATTGATAGCTTGCACGCGGTTTTCGTCCCACCCTGTCGGGCAAGCGATGGCGCGGGCATGTGACGCGATTGTGACCGTCGGCGCGGCAATTGTAACACTTTGCGCGCAGGCGGTTTTCGTCAGCCGTCCTTCAGCGTCAGCGACCAGTTTCGCGGCGCGGTGGACGCTACGCCGACGGGCATTTTCGGCACATAGGGATCCTCCAGCCGCGCGACCTCGTCCTCGCTCAGGTCGAGCGTCATCGCCTCGACAGCGGCGGAGATATGCCCGTCCTTCGTCGCACCGATGATCGGGGCCGTGATCCCCTTCGCAAAGTGCCACGCCAGCGCCACCGTTGCGCGCGACACACCGCGCTGTTCGGCAATCTCGCCGACCGCCTCGACGATCTTGCGATCAGCCTCGGGCGTCTGCGTATAGAGCATCTTGCCGAAACCGTCCGTCTCGCTGCGCACCGTGCTTTCGTCCCAGGCACGCGCGAGCTTGCCACGCGCCAGCGGGCTCCACGGGATCAGGCTCACGCCCTGGTCGCGGCATAGCGGGATCATCTCGCGCTCTTCCTCGCGGTAGAGCAGGTTCACATGGTTCTGCATCGAGATGAAGCGGGTCCAGCCATTGGCGCGCGCCATCTCCTGTGCCTTGGCGAATTGCCATGCGGCCATCGAGGACGCGCCGATATAGCGCGCCTTGCCCGCCTTCACGATGTCGTGCAGCGCCTCCATCGTTTCCTCGATCGGCGTATGATCGTCCCAGCGGTGGATCTGGAAGAGGTCGACATAGTCCATGTTTAGCCGCACCAGGCTGTCGTCGATCGCCTGCATCAGGCTCTTGCGCGAGAGACCGCCCGCATTGGGCGCCTGTCGCCACGGCAGGAACGCCTTGGTCGCCAGCACGATCTCGTCGCGCTTGGCAAATTCGGGGATCAGCTTGCCGACCACTTCCTCCGACGCGCCCATCGAATACATGTTCGCCGTGTCGAAGAAATTGATCCCCGCCTCCACCGCCTCGCGGATGAAGGGGCGGCTTTCGTCCTCGGACAGCACCCAGTCGCCGTGCCAGCCCCGGCTGGTGTCGCCATAGCTCATGCAGCCGAGGCACAGGCGCGAGACCTTGAGGCCGCTCGGGCCGAGATTGACGTATTCCATGGATCGATCCTTCTTCAGCTGCGGCTGCTTCCTGCCCGGCCGGGCGACAAAGGCGACAGTGTGTCGCTTGTCTCTCAATCATCTAAACATCTAATTTCACGGCATTATCCCGAAAACTCGCCGGGCGACACTCTGCGATATAGCCCCCCCCCCCGGAAACCGCCATCGGGGCAGGAAGGCATCCGTCGCAGATCGGGGCCGAGTAGGAAAGACCGGCGGCCCGCACTCAGGCCAGTGTCATGCCGCCATCGACGCGGATGGTCTGGCCGACGACGTAATCGGCCAATGGCGAGGCCAGGAACATCGCCGCCCCCGCCATGTCCGCCGGCGTACCCATGCGGCCCGCAGGAATGCGCGCGATGGCCCCGGCGGTGCGCTGCTCATTGTCGGTCGTCACCTTGGTGAGCTTGGTCGGGACCAGACCCGGCGCGATGCCGTTCACGCGGATGCCCTCGCCCGCCCAGGCCTGCGCGAGGCTGCCGACGAGGCTCACCGCGCCGGCCTTGCTCGCGGCATAGGCCGGATTACCGATCATCGCGTGAAAGGCGCCGACCGAACTGACCACGATCAGCGAGCCGCCGCCATCGGCGAGTTTCTCCCGCACCGCGCGAGCACAGTCCATCAGCGAGTCGAGATTGACCGCCATCACCGCGTCCCAGCCTTCGCGCTCGAACTCCTCGCGACGATAGCGCACTACGCCTTGGCACAGCACGACGACATCGAGCCGCTCGGGCAGGTCGAACGCCGCCACTGCCTCGCGATCCGACACATCGAGCGAGCCGAAGTGCAGGCCGGTCAGGTCGCTCCCCTCGTCGGCGGAGTAGTCGTCCGCAGAACCGCGCGTCCCGGTAACGTGCACCGAAGCGCCGCGCTCGCGGAAGCCGTGCGCGATGCCGTTGCCGATCCCGCTCGTACCCCCGATCACGAGAACGGTCTGGCCGGAATAATCGAGCGGGTCGGTCATGCGGGCCTCCTCAGATCGAGCGCGAGATCACTTCCTTCATGATCTCGTTCGTGCCGCCGAAAATGCGGGTGACGCGCGCGTCGCGCCACAGGCGGGCGATGGCGTATTCGTTCATGTAGCCCGCCCCGCCGTGCAACTGGAGTGCAGCGTCGCAGACCTCCCATTGCAGATCCGTATGCCACAGCTTGGCCGCGCTGGCCTCGTCGGTGGTGAGCTCGCCCGCAAGGTGCTTCTTGATCGCCCAGTCGAGATGCGCCCAGCCGACCTGCAGCTTGGCTTTCAGATCGGCCAGCGTGAACTTGGTGTTCTGGAATTCGAACACCGTCTTTCCGAAAGCCTTGCGATCCTTGGTGAACTTCACCGCCTCGTCGAACGCACGCTGCGCCCCGGCCTGCGCGCCCACCGCGATGCCGACGCGTTCCTGCGGCAGCTCTTCCATCAAGTGGATGAAGCCGCGCCCTTCGCCGCCGAGCAGGTTCTCGGCCGGAACGCGGCAATCGTGGAAGAACAGCTCCGATGTGTCGGCCGAATGCTGGCCGATCTTGTCGAGATTGCGCCCGCGCTCGAAGCCAGGCGTATCGGCATCGACCAGCACCAGGCTGGTGCCCTTCGCACCCTGGCTCGGGTCGGTCTTGGCGACCACGATCACGCAATCGGCATTCTGACCATTGGTGATGTAGGTCTTGGAGCCGTTGACGATCAGGTGATCGTCATCGCGCGCGGCGGTGGTGCGGATGCCCTGCAGGTCGCTGCCCGCGCCCGGTTCGGTCATGGCGATGGCGGTGATTATGTCGCCCGTCACCATGCCCGGCAGGTATTTCTGGCGCTGTTCCTCGGTGCCGAGACGCTCGAAATAGTTGGCCGTGATGTCGTTCTGCAGCGTGAACCCCGCGGAGGAGCCGAGATAGCTCAGTTCCTCGGTGATCACGCAGTTGAAGCCGAAATCGAGACCGAGGCCGCCGTTCTCTTCCTTGACCGTGGGGCACAGCATGCCGGCATCGCCCAGCGCCTTCCAAGCCTCGCGCCCGACGATGCCTTCTTCCTCGTGGCGGTCGAGATGCGGGGTCATGTGCTCGGCGAAGACCTTGCGCACAGTGTCGCGGAAGGCTTCGTGATCCTCGTTATAGGCAGTGCGATAGCTGGTATCGAGCATGGTTCAGGCTCCCTGAAAACGTGCGAGGCGCTGGGTGATGATCTCATCCGCTTCGGCCATGATGCGGTCGATCAGTTCCTTGCAGGTCGGAATGTCGTCGATCAGCCCGGCGACCATGCCGCAGGACCAGGCGCCTGCATCCATGTCGCCTTCGGTCATAATCCGCGGATAGACGCCCGCGACCTGTTCGATGATGTCCTCGAACTTGAGGTCCGCGCCCTTCTCCTTCTCGATCTGGAGCAGTTCCTCGACCGCGTCATTGGTCATCACGCGCTCGGTATTGCGCAGCGGGCGCATGACGAGCCGGGTGTCGAGCTCGCTCGCCGCGACGATCGCCTTCTTCACGTTCTCGTGCACCGGCGCTTCCTTGGTGGCGATGAAGCGCGTTCCCATGTTCATGCCTTCCGCGCCCATGGCGAGGCTGGCGACGAGGCTGCGCCCATCGGCCATACCGCCGCTGGCGACGAAGGGGATTTCCAGCTCGTCCGCCGCGCGGGGCAGCAGGATCATGTTCGGGATATCGTCCTCGCCCGGGTGCCCGCCGCATTCGAAGCCGTCGACCGACACCGCGTCGCACCCGATCGCCTGCGCCTTGAGGCTGTGGCGCACGCTGGTGCATTTGTGGATCACCTTGACCCCGGCGTCCTTGAAGAAGGGCAGTACCTGCGCGGGATTGTTGCCTGCAGTCTCCACCGCCTTCACTCCGCCGTCGATGATCGCCTTGACGAGACCCGGATAGTCGGGCGCGTTGACTGTCGGCAGGAAGGTCAGGTTCACGCCGAAGGGCTTGTCGGTCATGTCTTTGCACTTCGCGATCTCGTCGGCGAGCTTCTCGGGCGTGCCGAGCGTCAGGCCCGTGATGATGCCGAGCCCGCCCGCATTGGACACCGCCGCCGCCATCTCCGCAAAGCCGACATAGTGCATGCCGCCCTGGATGATTGGATGCTCGATGCCGAAAAGTTCGGTAATGCGGGTTTTCATGAAGCTGCCTCTCTCACAGTTGCTTTTCGCAACCGGTATCGGGCAGGCGAGCGAGAGTCTAGCTCTTCGCTAGGCTCTGCAATGCAGTCAGCAGTTCGGCCCCGTTCGCCGTAAGGGAAAGCTCCTCGCCCACCCGTTCGGCCAGCCCCTCGCGCTCGAGGTTCTCCCCCGACAGGCGGCGCTGCACGCGGCCGTAGCTGCCGCCATGATAGATCAGCGGTTCCGCATCGCGCCGGTCGAAATCGACCACTTCGCCAAGAAAGATGGCGTGGTCGCCGCCCTCGTATTCGAAGCGCGCGCGGCAGCCGAAGCGGGCCGCGCAACCCTCGATCAGCGGAGCGCCTTCAGGGCCGTCGGTGGCAGTTAGCCCGGCAAACTTGTCTTCGCCCGGCCGCGCGAAGCGGTCGGACATGTCCTGCTGGTCTGCCGCCAGCACATGCACCGCCCAGTTCTCCGCATCGCGAAAGACCGGCAGCGTGCGCGATTGCAGGGAGAGGCTCCACAAGACCATCGGCGGATCAAGGCTGACCGAGTTGAAGCTGTTCGCAGTGAGGCCGAACGGCCGCCCTTCCTCGTCGCGCGCGGTGACGATCGTGACGCCGGTCACGAAGGTCCCCAGAGCGTCGCGGAAGGCGTGGGCGTCGAACATCGCCGTCCAGCTAGGGCCGCAAGACCGGAAGGGCAAGGCTCAGGCGGGCGCGGGGCAATAGCGGGCGAGATAATCGCCATGCGCAGGGAGGCGCTCGACCAGCCAGCGGATCGACTGTTCGATCCCGTCTACCTCGCCGCCCATCACGTCCGGACCGACGCTGTCGGCCATGGCATTGCGGCTGCCGGGCATGACCCCCTGCCCCATCATCACCGCCGCCCAGCTGGTTTCGGTGAACAGTTCGTCGTCCTCGCGGAAGATCTGCCCGTTGGACCGGAACAGCTCGACCTTCTCCGTCAGCGTGTCAGGCACGTCCATCGTGCGGCAGTAGTTCCAGAACTCGGAATCGTCGCGCTCGGTGGCGTTGTAATGCAGGATCAGGAAGTCGCGGATACGCTCGAACTCTTTGCCGGTCAGGCGATTGAAGGCATCTCGCTGCGTATCGGTGATCCCGTCGAACGACAGGATCGCGATGAGCTTGGTAATGGCGGTGTTGATCAGGTGGATGCTGGTCGATTCCAGCGGCTCCATGAACCCGCCCGACAAGCCGACCGCTACGACGTTGCGATTCCAGAACTTCTTGCGCCGCCCAGTGGTGAAGCGCAGGAAATTGGGGTCCGCCGTGGGCTTGCCGGCGAGGTTGTTCACGAGGATATCGTGCGCCTCGTCGTCGGACATGTAGCGGCTGCAATAGACATGGCCGTTGCCGTTGCGATGCTGCAGCGGGACCTGCCATTGCCAGCCCGCTGCGTGGGCCGTCGCGCGGGTGAATGGTGGCGGCCCGCTGCCATCGTCGCGATTGCACGGCAAAGCCACCGCGCGGTCGCAGGGGAGCCAGTGGGTCCAGTCCTCATAGCCGGTTTCCAGCGCCTGTTCGATCAGCAGCCCGCGAAAGCCGGAGCAGTCGATGAACAGGTCGCCTTCGATCCGCTCGCCGCTCTGCAGCGTGATCGCCGCGACATCGCCGCTCTCGCTGTCGAGCGCGACATCATCAACACGCCCTTCCTGCCGCACCACGCCGCGCGTTTCGGCATAGCGGCGCAGGAATTGCGCATAGCGTCCGGCATCGATGTGATAGGCATAGTTCATCGGCGGCAGGTCCTGCCCACGCTGGTAGTCTTCCTGCCTCGCGAACTTGCCGAAATGCGCCGCCATGGTCTCGAGGTTGAAGACCTGGATCGGGCGCTTGTCTCCTCCAGCCTTCAGCCGGTGCCAGACATGGTGGAAAGCAACGCCATCGATCTCGTAACCATAGTTGCCAAAGGGGTGCAGGTAGCTATCGCCCCGACGGCCCCAGTTGGTGAACTGGATGCCCAGCTTGAAGGTCGCCTGGCAGGCCGCCATCATCTCGCGCTCGTCGATCTGCAGCGCCTGGTTGAAACCGACGAAGGGCGGGATGGTCGCCTCGCCCACCCCCACCGTGCCAATCGCTTCCGATTCGACCAGCGTAATGCGCAGCTCGCGCGCGGCCTTCAGGCGCGAAAGCGCTGCTGCCGCCATCCACCCGGCAGTGCCGCCGCCGACGATTACGATATGTTCGATTGCCATGTCCCGTCCCATGCCAGTTTGCGCAAGCTGTTGCTAGTATGCCACGCATTCGTTGTGAACGTTCATACATCGGGTTGTGAACGCTCACAACCGGCGGTATGTGACGATGCGAAGACACTTCAAGGTGTCTCCGGTCTTGGGACTAGGGAGGAAACATGTCTCTGAAATCCAATCGAATTGCGCCGGTCGCGCGCCGAATCGCCGCGCTCACCACCGCATCCGGCCTCGCACTGGTCGCCACGCAACCGGCCTTCGCTCAGGATGCGCAGGACGACGACAACGAACCCGTCGTCGAAGACAGCGAGAACACGATCATCGTCAGCGGCTTCCGCCGCTCGCTGGAAACGGCCCAGGATTTCAAGCGCGAAGCCGACACTGTCGTCGACGCCATCGACGCCGAAGATATCGGCGCGCTGGCCGACCGGTCGGTCGCCGAAGCGCTGCAGCGCGTCCCCGGCGTCAACATCAGCCGCTTCGAAGGCGCCGACGATCCGGACCGCTTCTCGGTCGAAGGCACCGGCGTTATCATCCGCGGCCTCCCCTATGTCCGGTCCGAGCTGAACGGGCGCGACATCTTCTCGGCCAATGGCGGCCGGACCCTTTCCTTCAACGACGTCTCACCCGAATTGCTCGGCCGTGTCGAAGTGTTCAAGAACGTCACCGCCGACATGATCGAAGGCGGCATCTCGGGCACGGTCAACCTCGTCACCCGCAAGCCGCTCGACAATCCGGGCTTCAACCTGGCGGGCACGATCGAAGCCAATATCGGCGATCTGGCCGAAGAATGGTCGCCCGGCTTCTCGATCCTCGGATCGAACACCTTCGACCTGCCCGGTGGCAGCGTGATCGGCATCCAGCTTGCCTATGCTCAGCAGGAGCTGGTCACCCGCACCGACGCCTCGCAGATCACCGACCCGTGCTACCGTCCGCGCGATCTGACGACCGGCGGCTGTTTCCGCGTCGCCCCGACGACCGACGCAGGTTTCGGCGAACAGGAATTCGACGCGACCAACTTCCCGCCCGACGACAGCGTGATCGTACCCCAGGGCGGCGGCGTGCGCACCACCGACCTGGAGCGTGACCGCCGTGCCTTTTCCGGTGTGTTGCAATGGGAGAGCGCCACTGGCGACGCCGTCATCACGGCAGAATACCTGCGCGCCGAAACCGATACGTCGCTCGACGAATTTTCCGGCCTAGCGCTGGTCAACAACCCGGCCTTTTTCCCCTTCTATGTCGACGGAACGACGCCGGTTATTGAAGGCAACCGCGTCGTTTCCGGCACACTGACCCAGGTTTCGGACTTCGGCGTCCAGGCGCTGCCGACCGAATTTCTGCGTTTCCAGCAGCGCGGCGAGGCGATGACCGAAGATTTCTCGCTTGATCTCGAATTCCAGCCGACCGATCGCCTGCGCCTCAACGCGGAAGTGCAATACATCAATTCGACGCGGGAAGCGGCCGGGTTCATCGCGGCGACGCAGACCTATTCGAACATCTTCTTCGACTTCCGCGAGGAAACCCCGGAAATCCGGTTCCTGCAGCCCGGCACCGGCGACTCTCCGGCATCCTATTTCACCGATCCGAGCCGCACGTTCTACTGGTTCAATCTCGACAATCAGGAAGACAATGAGGGCGAGCTCTACAGCACCCGCATCGATGCCGAATACGACATCAGCGATACCGGCTTCTTCCGCAGCGCCCGCTTCGGCGCTCGCTGGGCCGATCGCAGCCGCGTCACCCGCAATTCCAACTACACCAACTGGAGCAATCTGGGCGCGGTGTGGGCTGGCCGTAACGGCAACTGGAACTGCGACGATTACCAGGCCTTCGGTTGCGGCGGCGCCTATATCGCCGACTTCCCCGAACTGGCAGAAGTTCGCACGCCATTCGGCGAAGACTTCCAGCGCGGCAACGCGCCGGTGCCCTTCGGCGACGGATCGGCCTTCTACTTCGGTCCGGACAATCTGGTCGACGCCTATCTCAACGGCGATCTGACCGGTCCGCTGGCGGAGGTGCGCGCCTTCACGCTGACGCCCGAAGGCCGCGGCCTGATTTTCGAGCGTACCAATCCTGACGGCACGCCCTGCGATCCATTCTGCCAGGGCGATATCTCGGACGTCGAGGAATCGACCACCGCCGGCTATGTCCGCGTCGATTTCGGCACCGACTTCGGCAACGGCATGAGCCTGACCGGCAACATCGGCCTGCGTTATGTCGACACGGAAATCCGCGTGGGCGGACGCATCCAGTTCCCGACTGCCTTCGGACTGGGTTTCGCCGATCCGAACACTGAGGTCACTCCTGCTGTGCTGCGAGCACGCTGTGCCGAGCTTGGCGGCGGTGGACCGGGCGATCCTCCCGGTAGCGTTCCGGGCCTCGAATACTGCCAGCTGTCGGATGCGCGACTGGCCGAATTCGCTTCGCGCTACACAGGCGAGATCCTGCAGGACAACGACAACATCGGCTTCGATCACTGGTTGCCGAGTTTCAACGCCAAGCTGGATTTCGGCAACGGCATGATCCTGCGTGGTGCGGTGTCGCGGAATATCGAACGGCCCGATCTGGCAGCGTTCCAGACCGGCGGCACGATCGGCCGTAATACCGGCGCCCTGGCGAACGACGGGCTACTCGATACCGGCCGCCTGTTCGCCATCACCTCGGGCAACCGCTTCCTGCGGCCGACCACGGCGTGGAATTACGACATTTCCGCCGAGTGGTATTTCGACGACGTGGGCTCCATTACTGCAGCCTTCTTCCTCAAGGACCTGCAGGGCGTATTCAACAACGGCGCGGAAAACCGCACTTATACCAGCCCCAGCGGCGTCGATATCGATCTCGTCTACAACTCGACCTTCAATATCGACGATGGCGTGATCAAGGGTGTCGAGCTGGCCTATCAGCAGGTCTACGACTTCCTGCCGGGTCCGCTCTCCGGCCTCGGTACGCAGCTGACCTATACCTATGTCGATCCGGGCGATCTCAACAATGTGTTGAACGGCGCGAACCCGATTGCTGCCAGCCTGCCGCTCGTCGGCGTGTCGGAGCACACAGTGAATGCCACGGTGTTCTATGAAAAGGGGCCGATCTCGGCACGTGCAGCCTACAACTGGCGCTCCGAATACCTGCAGACGCCGCGCGACGTGATCTTCCCGTTCTCGCCCATCTACGGTGAGGCGACGGGACAGCTGGATGCCTCGATTTTCTACGCGGTCACCGACAATGTGAAGATCGGCGTGCAGGGCGTGAACCTGCTCGATGAGGTCACCAAGACTAGCTACGTGATCGATTTCGATGGCACGCGGGTCATCCGCTCCGCCTTCCGCAACGATCGCCGCTTCACCTTCCTGGCGCGCTTCGATTTCTAAGCTACACCAGTGAATTGAACGAAGGCGATGGGCCCGGTCGGAAGATCGGGCCCATCTGCAATCGGGTGAGCGTTTGACCAGGCGTCGTTGCAAGCCTGCGGCAACGCGGTACAAGCGGCTCGCAAACGCAGCATAGGGGGTTATCGATGGCAAGGCGGCGACAATCCGTCACCATCAAGCACGTGGCAGCCGATGCAGGAGTTTCCCTGCAGACGGTAAGCCGCGTCATCAATAACGAGCCCAATGTCCGCCCGGAAATGAAGAAGCGGGTTCAGGACAGCATCGACAAGCTCGGCTATGTCCCCTCGATCGCAGCACAGCGCATGAGCGGGTCGCGGTCCTACCTGATCCTGGCGATTAACGACCGGGAGCGCACAATTGCCGACTGGCAGGCCAGGCTCGGCACCGACTGGGTCGACCAGATGCTGCTCGGCGGCATGCTCGCCAGCGGGGAGCGCGGCTATCGCATGCTGGTGGAACTGGTCGACACGCATAACGACCATGTCGAACGGGAGCTGTCGGCAGCCATTGCCGCCTTGCAGCCCGACGGCGTGATTCTGACGCCACCCCACTCCGAAAACACGCTGATCACCGGCTTGCTGGCAAAACGGAACATACCTTTCGCCCGTATCGGTTCGAAAGCGACCGGGCCGGGGATAGCCATGACGATGGGTGACGAGCATCTCGCCGCGATCGCCACCGATCACCTGATCGAGCTCGGGCATCAGCGGATCGGCTTCATTGCCGGACCTGACGATTACAGCCTCGCCGACTGGCGTATCGACGGCTGGCGCGGCGCGATGGCGCGTGCGGGCTTCGACGCAAACGGCCTGTGCGAGCGTGGCGACTTCGGCTTCGAGAGCGGGCTGGCTGCCGCTCGCGCATTGCTCGACCTGTCCGACCCGCCGACCGCTATCATCGCCAGCAGCGACCAGATGGCGGTCGCCACGCTCGAAGTCGCGCGGGCGGACGGCCTTTCCGTGCCGGACGACTTGTCGCTGATCAGTTTCGACAATACCCCGATCGTGCGCTTTACCGAACCGCCGATGACCGCGCTGGACCAGCCGATCGCGGCGACGACCGCCAAGGCCGTGGAACTCCTGATCGACGGTGAACCGCGAACCGGAGACGAGGAGCCGATCGTTATCGAAGGCAGCCTCGTGGTGCGCGGATCGACTGGCCGGGTGCCCCAGCGTGCTGTCAACTGACGCGGACCAGCCTGCCGCACTGCAGTCGGCTCGCTTCCTCTGGCTCTACGCGCTGGCAGCCGCCGGTGGTGCCGTCGCCTATGTGCCTTTCCTGACCATCTTGCTGCCTGAGCGGATCGCAGTGTTCGCGGGACAGGAGAAGGTTGAGACGCTGGCCTATGGTGCCTTCGCCGGAGCCATAGCAGCTAGCCTCGCCAATATCGGGTTCGGCTGGGCAAGCGATCGCACCGCCTCGCGACGGCCATGGATCTACACCGGGCTCGTATTGTCGAGCGTGCTGCTTGTCGCGATGCGCGAAATCGACAGCCTCCCGACGCTGCTCATCATGCTCGTTTGCTGGCAGGTCGCGCTCAACATGATGCTCGGCCCGCTTTCCGCTTGGGCGGGTGATCATGTGCCCGACGCGCAGAAGGGTTTTCTCGGCGGTCTGCTGGCCTTCGCCCCGGCGCTCGGAGCCTTGTCGGCGGCAATCGTCACTATTCCCGGCCTTGCCGAGGCAGACATGCGGCTCATCATCGTCGCGCTGCTGGTCGCCACCATGGTCCTGCCGGTCATGCTGTTCGGCAAGCCACGCCCCATGCCGCACTTGATGGCAACGGACGCTTCACCCGAGCCCCGCCCCGCCACCGGGCGCATCACGATAGCCCGCATGTGGCTGGCGCGGCTGCTGGTCCAGATTGCCGAGGCCGCGCTGTTCGCTTTCCTGCTGTTCTGGTTCCGCAGCATCGACGAGGCCGTGACCGACAACGACACAGCGCTCGTCTTCGCAATTGTCCTGGGGCTTTCCGTTCCTCTGGCGTTACTCGCAGGGCGCTGGTCGGATAGCGGCAACCGGCCGTTCCGCCCCCTCACCCTGGGCGCAGGCCTTGGCGCCGTCGGCCTTGTCGCAATGGCAGCAGCGGACGATCTTTCGACCGGGATCGCAGGCTATATCCTTTTCGGCCTTGCGACGAGCGTGTTCCTCGCCCTGCATTCCGCCCAGACCCTGCGCGTGCTGCCAAAGCCGAAAACGCGGGGCCGCGATCTCGGCCTGTTCAATCTCACTAACACCGTGCCCTCTCTGATCATGCCGTGGCTCACGCTTGCCTTGGTCCCGGTATTGGGGTTCTCGGCGTTGTTCCTGCTCCTTGCGGTGCTGTGCGCGGTGGCCTGTGTCATTCTGTGGACGATCCAGCGCCGCTAGCCGCTTGACCTGCCAGCGGGTCCGTGGCACCTCTCTTGGGAACGTTCTCAATAGGGATCCGAGGACGTGGGGAGATAGCGAATGAAGCGTTGGGTCTGGGCCGGAGCGGCAGCATGTGCTCTGGCAGGTTGCACACAGGTTTCCGAGGTCGAGCGGCCCGTCGTTGCCGCCGCGCCAGCGAGCGAGGACGCGGCGATCGCCGACATCGTGTCGCGCATGAGCCTGGAGCGCAAGGTCGCCCAGCTGATCCAGCCGCAGATCAACTCCTTCACTGCTCAGGACATGGAGCGCTATCGCTTCGGCAGCTATCTCAATGGCGGTAACGGCGGCCCCTATGGCGACGAATTCGCCCCGCCTGCCGAATGGCTGCGCCTCGCCGACGAAATGTACGATGCATCGACCCGGCCCCTGCCCGATGGCGAGCCGGTGATCCCGACCATGTGGGGCACGGACGCAGTCCACGGCCACACCAACGTAATCGGCGCAACGATCTTCCCGCACAATATCGGCCTTGGCGCGACACGCGATGCCGACCTGCTGCGCCGCATCGGTCGCGCAACCGCGCGCGAGATCGAGGCGACCGGGATCGACTGGAACTTCTCGCCCACCGTGGCGGTCGCGCGCGACGATCGCTGGGGGCGGACCTATGAAAGCTATTCCGAAGACCCACAGATCGTCGCTCCCTTAGGGGCCGCACTGGTCGAAGGTCTGCAGGGCGCCAAAGGGGCCGAGGATTTTCTCGGCGACGGACGCGTTATCGCAACTGCCAAGCACTTCTTCGGCGACGGCGGCACCACGCAGGGTATCGATACCGGCGACGTCAACGGCGAGATCGAGGCGCTGAAAGCAATTCACGCCGTGCCTTATCCCCCCGCCATCGATGCCGGGGTGCAGGTCGTGATGGCCAGCTTCAATTCGATCAACGGCGTGAAGATGCACGGCAACGAGGCGCTGCTGACCGGTGTCCTGCGCGACGAAATGGGCTTCGACGGCCTGGTCGTCGGCGACTGGAACGGTCACGGCCAGGTCAAGGGCTGCACCGTCACCGACTGCGCGCAATCGCTCAAAGCAGGCCTCGACATCTACATGGTCCCCGACGACTGGAAGGGACTGATGGACACGCTGGTCGCGCAAGTGAACGACGGCACGATCCCGATGGCGACGCTCGACCGTGCGGTGACCCGAATTCTGCGCGTGAAGATGCGCGCCGGGTTGCTGGACGCCGATGTTGCCAAGCCTTCGGAGCGCGGACTGGGCCGCGACCTGTCGGTCATTGGCTCTGCCGAACACCGCGCCATCGCGCGCGAGGCGGTGGCGAAGTCTCAGGTCATCCTGAAGAACAGCGGCGTGCTGCCGCTGAAGCCGGGTGCCGACATCCTGATCGCAGGCGAAGCGGCAGACCAGGTTTGGCGCGCTGCAGGTGGCTGGACGCTGACCTGGCAGGGCGGCCCGGACCTGACGGACGAGTATTTCCCCGGTGCAACCTCGATCCGCGACGGCATCGAGCAGGCTGCGCGGGAGAGCGGTGGTTCTGCGACCTATTCGGCGGACGGCAGTTACTCCGCCAAGCCCGACGCGGCGATCGTGGTCTTCGGCGAGGAAGCCTACGCCGAGTTCTACGGCGACCGGAAAACGCTGGTGTTCCGCGACGAGGAAGGGCTGGAGCTGCTGCGCAAGTTCGACGCCGCAGGCGTCCCGACCGTCGCGGTGTTCCTTTCCGGCCGCCCCATGTGGATGAACCGTGAAATCAACGCTGCCGACGCCTTCGTGGCGAGCTGGCTGCCAGGCGGCGAAGGTGCCGGTGTGGCAGATGTGCTGTTCGGCAAGCGCGAGGCGACCGGGCGTTTGTCCTTCAGCTGGCCCACCGACTGCAGCGGCAAGCCGGTCAACGGCGCCCAAGGTGCGTTGTTCGAAGTCGGCTATGGACTCAGCCTCACGCAGCAGCTCGCTCCGCAGTACCTATCGGAGGAATGCGCCTATCTAGAGGAAGCACCGTCGGCCGACTGGTTTGCCAACGGTCGCCTGGCCGGAGAGGTGACTGCCACGTCCGGCGGGACCGCTCTGGTCGGCCTGCGCGGAAATGCCGGTGGCATCGCAGCGCGCGGCTTCGACCGCCTGCGACAGGAAGACGCTCGCGAGATCGAATTCGCACCCGGCGCTTCGCTGCAGCTTAGCGGCCCGGCATCGGATGGTGCCGCATACCGCATCGCCTA
The DNA here is from genome assembly GCF_051195295.1 of Qipengyuania sp. 902. Lineage (NCBI taxonomy): Bacteria > Pseudomonadati > Pseudomonadota > Alphaproteobacteria > Sphingomonadales > Erythrobacteraceae > Qipengyuania > Qipengyuania sp. 902. The sequence continues at coordinate 45,067 of NZ_JBNJLJ010000004.1, forward strand.
TTCGCTGCCCGGCGCACCGACTGCGCCGGTTACGGTCAGGATCGGTGACACCGTGCTGGACGTGACGGACGAATTCCGCGTCGGCGGCGGCAAGGGCTGGCGCGAAATGGTATTGACGCAAAGCTGTATCGCCGACCTCGCGGACACGGTCACGATTACGTCCGAAGGACCGCTGACGATGCAGATCGCCGGTATCGCGCGGCAGGATGTTCCCGCAGGGACCGATTGCTCGTTCTAGGTCTGGTCGGGGTTCGCATTCGTGAATTCGTATTTGCTCTGGAATGCTAGAGGATAATGGCGCAGGCATCGCGTAGGGATGACACGCCGCCCGGCAGGGCGCGTGCTTGGGAGGAACTGAAATCATGGCATTAGCACCCGACGTCGCGTCGAGCACCGATCCGCATCCGGTCGAGGATGAGGGTACCGGCATCAATGCGCCCGGCCTGCAGTATTTTGTCTTCGGCCTGTTCTTCATCTTCGGCGGCATCACCTCGCTCAACGATGTGATAATCCCGAAGCTGAAAGAGCTGTTCACGCTCAACTACACGCAGGCGATGCTGGTGCAGTTCTGTTTCTTTACCGCCTATCTGGTGATCGGCATCCCGGGCGCGAAGCTGGTCAAGCGCATCGGCTACATGCGAGGCGCGGTGGCGGGGCTCGTTACCATGATGTTCGGCTGCCTGATGTTCATTCCGGCCAGCCAGACGGCAACCTATTGGGTGTTCCTGCTGGCGCTGTTCGTGCTCGCGAGCGGGGTGGTGATCGTGCAGGTCGTGGCCAATCCGCTCATCTCGTTGCTCGGCCCGCAGAAGACGGCGCATAGCCGCCTGACCTTCGCGCAGGCTTTCAACAGCCTCGGGACCACGATTTTCCCGATTGTCGGCGCGGCCATCATCCTGGGCAGCCTGGCCAATGTCACCGCCGACCAGCTGTCCGGCGCTGAACTGCAGGCCTATCGCCAGGCGGAGAGCGAGGCGATCTGGCAGGGCTATTTGGGCGTTGCCATCCTGATCGCACTGGTAGCAGCGGCGGTCTGGATGTTCCGCAATCGCCTCGAAGGCGAGAAGCACGAAGCATCCTCCGGCCTCGCCGGCCTCGACCTGCTGAAGCGCAGCCGGTTCGGCTATGGGGCGCTCTGCATCTTCCTGTACGTCGGTGCGGAAGTCTCGATCGGCTCGATCATCATCAACTATCTCGCGCAAGACCGTGTGCTCGGCCAGCCGGAGAGCGTGATCGGCTGGATGATCGGCCTCTATTGGGGCGGCGCGATGGTGGGCCGGTTTATCGGTTCTTATTTCCTGCGGGTCTTCTCGCCGGGCAAGATCCTCGCCTTCAATGCGACGGGTTCGATCCTGTTGATCCTCATCAGCGCCATGACCACCGGCGAGGTCGCGGCTTACAGCCTACTCGCAGTCGGCCTGATGAACTCGATCATGTTCCCGACGATCTTCTCGCTCGCCTGCGAGAAGCTGGGTCCGCGCGCAGCCGACGGTTCGGGCATCATCAACGTGGCCATCTTTGGCGGGGCCGTCGTCCCGCTGCTCTACGGCGTGCTGGCGGATGTGAGCGGCAGCCTCGCCTTCGCCATGATCCTGCCGATCGCCTGCTACGCGATCATTGCGGGTTTCGGCATTTTCGCACGCCGGCCTGCCTGATCTCGCACCTGCACAAATTCGGGGGTTCGCAAGGCAGGCTCGCTCTGCCATGCGGCCCCCGAAATCTTTTGGCCGATAGGACCGCCCAATGACCGATGCCGAACTCGCCGCCCACCTCGCCCATGTCGCAGGCAAAATCCTGATCGAAGTGCGCGAAAGCGGGATGTTCGAGGGCAAGAGCCTCGGCAAGGCAGGCGACGAAACGGCCAACCAGTTCCTCTGCCATGCCTTGCGCCAGCAACGCCCCGAAGACGGCCTGCTGTCGGAAGAGGAAAAAGACAACGCCGCACGCCTCGACAAGAAACGCGTCTGGATCGTCGACCCGGTCGACGGAACCCGCGAATATGGCGAAGCGCGGACCGACTGGGCCGTCCATGTCGCGCTCTGCATTGATGGCAGGCCGGAGATCGGCGCTGTCGCCCTGCCCGGCCTCGATTGCGTGCTCCGGACCGATGCGCCGATCGACGTGCCTGCGGCTGCGGAGAAGCCGCGCATGGTCGTGAGCCGCACGCGTCCTGCGGCAGAAGCGGTGAAGGTCTCCGAAGCCATCGGCGCAGAGCTCGTCGGCATGGGCTCGGCCGGCGCCAAGGCCATGGCCGTGGTGCGCGGCGAAGCGGAAATCTACCTGCACACCGGCGGCCAGTACGAATGGGACAGCGCAGCCCCTGCTGCCGTCGCCCTCGCCCACGGGCTCCACGCCAGCCGGATCGACGGCAGCCCGCTGACCTACAACCAAGCCGACACTTACATGCCCGACCTCCTCATCTGCCGCCCCGAATGGGCCGAGCGAGTCCTGTCTGAAGTCGCCGCGCTCGCATCCTAGGGACGCGCGGCAAGCGGCCTTGCTCTAGCGGATTTTCGCTTGCTTCCTATTTGCGGTATGGGAGTCGCCGCAGATAGAGAGGACAGCGCCCATGGCCACACAACTCGAGCCCGCAACCCAGACCGACGAGGACGCCTTCCGCGCGGAAGTGCAGCAGTTTCTGGCGGACAATTTTCCCGACGAACTGAAGGGCACGAACAATGCCCTGTCCGGCGTCGACGGCCCGACCAATGAAACCCCCGCCCAGAAGAAATGGCGCGAAGCCATGGGCGCGCGCGGTTGGGGCACGCCGACCTGGCCCAAGGAATATGGCGGCGGCGGCCTGAGTAAAGCACAGGCCAAGATCCTCGAGCAGGAAATGGGCAAGGCCGGGGCCTACAATCCCATCGGCGGCATGGGCGTGATGATGTTCGGCCCGACGCTGCTCGAATACGGCAGCGAAGAGCAGAAGAAAGAGCACATCCCGCCGATCACCCGCGGCGAGATCCGCTGGTGCCAGGGCTACAGCGAACCCAATGCCGGTTCCGACCTCGCCAATTTGCAGACCTTCGCCGAGGACAAGGGCGATCACTATCTCGTCAACGGACAGAAGACCTGGACCAGCGGCGGGCAGTGGGCGGACAAGTGCTTCGCCATCGTTCGCACGGACAAGAGCGACAAGCACAAGGGCATCAGCTTCATGCTGATCGACATGGATTCGCCCGGCGTCGAAGTCCGCCCGATCACCATGATCAGCGGCACGAGCCCGTTCTGCGAAACCTTCTTCACCGATGTGAAGGTGCCTAAGGACAACCTGGTCGGCGAAGAGGGCCAGGGCTGGACCATCGGCAAACGCCTGCTCCAGCACGAGCGCACCAATATCTCGGGCGGCGGCAGCCTTGCTCGCCTTATGGGTCAGAGCCTCGGCGAAATCGCCAAGAAGTACCAGCCCACCGGCGACGACGGCGAGCTGGCCGATGCCGTGCTACGCGACAAGATCGCCGATTTCGAGATCCGCTGGAACAGCTTCCTCCTTACCGCGCGCCGCGCCGTGGAGGAAAGCAAGGCGCAGGGCGGCGTGTCCGAAATCAGCTCGGTACTCAAGAAGCTCGGCACCAAGCTCAGTCAGGAACGCAGCGAGCTGTTGATCGAGATCCGCGGGCTTCAGGGCCTCGGCTGGGAAGGCGATGGCTTCCGCGACAGCGAGCTGGAAGCCGTGCGCGGCTGGCTCTTCGGCAAGGCCACGACGATCTATGGCGGCTCGACCGAGATCCAGAACAACATCATCGCCAAGCGCGTGCTCGGCATGCTCGACCATCAGTAAGGCGAGAGGGACAAAGACAATGGCAGTTCTCAACGAAGAACAGGAAATGCTGCGCGACATGGCGCGCGAATGGGCCGTCAACGAAAGCCCGGTCACCGAATTTCGCAAGGTCCGCGCCAGCGGCGAGCCGGAAGCTTTCAATCGCGATGCCTATGCGACCATGGCCGAAATGGGCTGGGCCGGGGTCATCATCCCTGAAGAGCACGGCGGGTCGGACTTCGGTTTTATGTCGGCAGGCCTCGTGGTCGAGGAACTCGGCAAGACGCTGACTGCCAGCCCGCTGGTGATGAACACAGTGGCCGCAAGCGCCATCGTGCTGGGTGGCAGCGATGAGCAGAAAGCGAAGTGGCTGCCGAAGCTGGCCAGCGGCGAGGCGATCGCGACGATCGCCGTCGACGAAGGCGCAACGCACGATCCCTCGAAGATCGAAACCAGCGTTTCGGAGGGCAAGCTCAGCGGCACCAAGGCTTTCGTCCATGAGGCACATGGCGCCGATCTGTTCGTGGTCGCTGCGAAGGACGGCCTCTACCTAGTGGAGAAGGGCGATGGCGTATCGCTCGCCACGCGCAAGCTGACCGACCAGCGCAGCCATGCCGATGTCACTTTCGACGGCGCGGCCGCGGACAAGCTGGCCAATGGCGGCGACAACCTGCTCGACGACGTACTCGACCGGGCGCGCGTACTGACGGCAGCCGAGATGCTCGGCATGGCGCAGCAGGTGTTCGACGATACGCTTGCCTATCTGAAGCAGCGTGTACAATTCAACCAGGTGCTCGCCAGCTTCCAGGCGCTGCAGCACCGCATGGCCGACCTCTTCGCCGATCTTGCGCAGATGCGTTCGGCTGTCGAAGCGGGCCTGCAAGCCGTCGATGGCGGCTTCGGTGTAGCGCGCGCGGCGACGATCGCCAAAGCGGAGGCCAACCGCGTCATGCACACCATGGCGAACGAGGGCATTCAGCTACACGGCGGTATCGGCATGACCGACGAATACGACGTGGGCTTTTATCTCAAGCGCGCCCGCGTGCTGGAGCAGAGCTTCGGTTCGTCGAGCTACCTCAAGGACCGCTTCGCGAAGCTGTCGAGCTACTGATGCATGAGGGCGGGCCTGCCTAGCGCGGGTCCGCCAGCATCCCTTCGGAAAGGATCGACAGATATGTGCGGATCGCCTCGTCGCGGTCTGCGAACCGCTCTGCCCAATGGCGCGCATCATAGGCCGAGTTAACCGTCGACATGATCACCTGACCCGCAATCAGCGGATCGACCGGACGCACAGAACCATCGGCGACGCCGTCCATCAGCATGCCGGAAAAGCGCCGCGCGAGCCGGTTCGAGCGGACGACCACATCGTCCTTGTGATCGGCCTCCAGCGCCTGCAGCGCCGTGGTCCGAAGCAAGGGGGTCGCGTCGAAGAACTGCACATCGATCAGTTCGCGCAGCACGCTGCAAATCCGCGTCCAGTAATCCGCGTCCAGCTCCAGCCCCGCGATCTGCGCGGCCGAAAGCCGGTCGTAGCTTTGCTGGAAACAGGCAAGCACAAGATCGTCCTTGGCCTGGTGATGGTGGTAGAAACTGCCCTTGGTGACATTGAGGCTCTCGGCGATCCGGTTGACCGATGCACCGCGATAGCCGAGCCGGTTTATCATCACGGTCGCCGCGCGCAGGAAGGCTTCGTTCTGGCTGCCCTCCTCATCCTCGCGGGTGCGCCAGTCACCCGATAGGTCCTGCGGTGCAAAGCGCCCGCGCTGCGACGGCAAGCCATTGGCGAGGACATCGAACAGCCGCGCTTCGATCCGGTCGAAATCGCGCACCGAATAACGCAGCGACCAGATCGGCCACCACATCATCGCCTCGAGCAGGATATGCGCCCGCGCAGAAAACAGCGCGCGCTGTTCATTGCTGTTCCATTCGCCGAAAAAGCGCCGCACGATGCCCACCACGCGCAGGTAATGCGCCATCAGCGTGTCGTAGGCTTCGGTATCCAGCGTGCGGATTTCGGATAGCGCCGTCGTCAGCCCGCGCTCTCCCGCGCGGATGCGCTTGCGCAAGGCGATCTGCCCGGCGATGAAATGCCTGAGGCGCGCCGCCGGATCGGGCTGATCCAGCGCTGCTTGCGCCATCTCCTCCATCAGCGTCAGCGTTTCGTCATAGACGGCGACGACGAGCTTTTCCTTGCGCGGGAAATAATAGGTCACGCTGGTTGCATTGAGCCCGATCGCGCGGGCAACTTCGGCCAGCGTTGTCGCCTGAACTCCGACCTCGTTGATCAGCACCGAAGCGGCGTGGATGATCGCCCCGCGCTTCTCGTCGAACTTGCGGGTGGAAGCGGGCGCGCTCACGCGAAGAATGTCCCGAGGTCGCGCTTCAGGATCTTGCCATTGGCATTGCGCGGCAGCGTGTCCTCGACGAAGGCGACGCGCACGGGTACCTTGAATTTGGCCAGCCGGGCCGCAACCCATTCGCGCAGTTCCTCCTCGCTTGCGGACATGCCGGGGGCGAGGTGGACTACGGCAGCGGGTTCTTCGCCCAGCGTCTTGTGCGGGATGCCGATCAGCGCAGCATCGGTCACCGCCGGGTGGTCGTAGAGCACGTTTTCGACTTCGGACGAGTAGATGTTCTCGCCCCCGCGGATGATCATGTCCTTGGCCCGGTCCACGATATAGCAGAAGCCGTCCTGGTCCAGTTTCGCAAGGTCGCCGGTGCGAACCCAGCCGTCGACGAAAGTCTCCGCGCTCGCCTCCGGCCGGTTCCAGTAGCCCTTCACCACCATCGGGCCGCGCGCCCACAGTTCGCCGACTTCACCGGCAGGCAATTCCCGCGAGCCGTCCTCGGCCATGATCTTGAGGTCGGCCACGGGCACCGGCGGGCCGCAGCTTTCCGGGCGATTGAGATAGTCTTCGGAATTGTTGCCGGTGACTGTCGCCATGGTCTCGGTCATGCCCCAGCCGTTGTGCGGCAGTGCGCCGAAGGTTTCATAGATCTTGCGGACGAGCTCGGGCGCGGCGGGCGCACCGCCGTAGGAAATCGTCTCGAGGCTGGAGAGATCGAAGTTTTCACGCTCGGGATGCTCGATCAACTGCCAGGCGATGGTCGGCACACCGCCCGCAGTGTTGACCCGCTCACGCTGGATGAGGCCGAAGGCTTCCACCGGGTCCCATTTATGCATGAACACAAGAGTATGTCCTGCCATCACCGCACCCATCATGCCTGCCGAACAGGCGGTTACGTGAAATAGCGGAATGACGACCAGACTAACCTTTTGCGCCGGTTCAGGCGGCTCGTCTCCGCGGCGCAGGGCCGCCATCGCAATGCTCCATCCGCCCGACAGGATATTGGTCGCGAGATTGCGATGCGTGCCCAGCGCGCCCTTGGGCTGGCCGGTGGTGCCGCTGGTGTAGAAGATCGTCGCCTCGTCGTCGGGCGCGACCTCAACCTGGGGAAGGTCCGCTGCGGGCAAATCGGCGAAAGCTCGCGGTGCGCCGATAATATCTTCCAGACGCTCGGCCCCGGAGGGGTCGGCATCGCAGCGCGACACGAACACCGTTGCGAGGTCGGGCATTTCGTCGCGGTGCTCCGCGATCCGCTCCCAGCGCTCGGCATCGCAGACCAGCAGCTTCGATTCCGAATTGGCGAGGCCGAAGGCGAGCTCCGGCCCGGTCCACCAGGCATTGAGCGGCACGCAGATCGCGCCGATGCAGGTCGCGGCGAAGAAGGCCACCGGCCATTCGGGCAGGTTGCGCATCGCCAGCGCGATCCGGTCGCCTTTCTCCACCCCGCGCTCGCGGAACTCCGCCGCCAGTCGCGCGACAGCCCGGAACCAGGCGTCGTAAGTGACCCGCTCGTCCTCGTAGATCGTGAACAAACGCTCGCCATGCGTGCGCCCGACCTCGGCAATCGCGCGCAAGTTCGACGGAGCATTCTTCCACACTCGCGTCTGCACGCCGCGTATATCGACCGTATCCATTTCGAAGCGCTGGCCCGGCGCGGTCAATCGCGCGGTGGCATCTTCCCGGCTCATGGCCGGCCAGCCCGCAGGCGTGGTCCAGCCGATCGCGGTCGCGAGATCGTTCATTGCATCCCTCTCGTACGCCGCGTCTGTCGCGCGACTCCCTCTCTAGGGCATCTTACTAAACCTGCCTCCCCTTCCGACGCAAGCGCGGTTCGAAGCTCAGGTATGAGGGTGGCAAGAGAGAACAGAATCGCTATGCGGGCAAAACGGAAGCATAGGTATGCAAGAGAGGAGAAGCGCATGTTCGATCTGGCCGAGGCCGGTTCGCTGGGATTCGATGCCGACAGGCTGGAGCGGATACCCGATTTCCTGAAGCAGACCTATATCGACAATGGGCGTCTGCCGAATGCCCAGCTGGTTGTCGCGCGTGGCGGCAAGCCGGTCCACTATACGCGGCTTGGCGCGATGGGCGAGGACGGGCGCGACCTGCCCGACGATGCGCTGTTCCGCATAGCCAGCATGACCAAGCCGGTGACCTCGATTGCCTTCATGCAGCTGGTCGAGCGATGTGAGGTCGCGCTGGAGGACCCGGTCACGAAGGTCTTCCCGGAATTCGCGGACCTCAAGGTCTACGCCGGGGGAGGCGGTTCGATACCCTTCGCGCCGGGCGCTCCGGCGCACCCGATGCGCTTCGTCGACCTGCTGACGCATATGTCGGGCTTCACCTACGGCCTGCAGAACCGCAACAATCTCGACGCCGCCTATCGCGAGCACAATTTCGACTTCGCCCGCGACCATCTCGACAGCGACGAATTCGTCGCCCGCCTCGCCAAGCTCCCGCTCGAATTCGCGCCGGGCCAAGGCTGGAACTACTCGGTGTCGACCGACGTGCTTGGCATCGCAGTTGAGCGGATCGGCGGGATGCGGCTGGGCGAGTATTTCGAAAAGCACATCTTCGCGCCTCTCGGCATGACCGACACGCGGTTCGGCGTGAAAGAAGACGACCTCTACCGGCTGGTCGATGCCTATGCCTATCGTCCCGGCCAGTCGCCGCGCATGATCAGCGCGGGCAAGACCAGCAAGCTCGCGCAGCCCGGCACATTCGACAGCGGCGGCGGCGGGCTCGTCGGCTCGATCGCGGATTATCACCGCTTCGCCACCATGTTGCTGAATGGCGGCGCGCTCGACGGGGCGCGGATCGTCAGCCCCAAGACGCTGCGGCTGATGCGCACCAATCACTTGCCGAACAATGCCGACCTCACCGAGATGTCGAGCAGCCTGTTCTCCGAAGCCAATAATGCCGGGACCGGCTTCGGCCTCGGCTTCGCCATGGTGATCGATCCGGCTAAGACGCTGATGCCCAGCAGCCTAGGCGAATTCTACTGGGGCGGCGCTTATTCGACTGCCTTCTTCGTCGATCCCGTAGAGCAGATCACGTGTGTCTTCATGACGCAGGTCTATCCCTCGTCCACCTACCCGATCCGCCGCCAGCTCAAGACGCTGATCTATTCCGCCCTCACCGAAACCTATGCTTGAGGAGACCCGAATGACCTCCCCCATCCGCACCGAACGCCATGACAACGTCCTCGTCGTCATCTCCGACAATCCGCCGGTCAATGCACTCGGCCAGGCCGTGCGTGCCGGCCTCAAGGACGCCATCGAGGAAGCCATGTCCGACGATGCGATCGAAGCGGTCGTCATCCGCTGCGACGGGCGCACCTTCTTTGCCGGGGCGGACATTACCGAATTCGGCAAGCCGCCGGTCGGCCCCAACCTTCCCGAAACGCTCGATGCAATGGAAGCGAGCGACAAGCCGGTGGTCGCCGCGATCCACGGGACGGCGCTGGGCGGCGGCTGCGAAGTCGCGCTTGCGTGCCACTACCGCGTCGCCGTGCCGAGCGCGAAGCTGGGCCTGCCCGAAGTGAAACTCGGCCTGATCCCGGGCGCAGCCGGTACGCAGCGCCTGCCGCGACTGGTCGGCGCCGAAGCCGCCTTGCCCCTCGTGGTCGGCGGCAATCCGATCTCGGCCAAGAAAGCGCAAGGCATTGGGCTGGTCGACGAGATCGTCGGCGAGGACAGTCTGGAAGCCGACGCCATTGCGTTCGCGAAATCGAAAATCGGCCAGCCGGTCCCCCGCGCCTTGGAGGGCACCGCGAATGAAGACGGCGTGCGCGATCCCGACCTGTTCGATCGCTTCCGCGCCAGCCAGGCGCGCAAGATCCGCGGCTTCGATGCCCCGAATGCCGCGATCGAGGCAGTCAAAGCGGCAGGCACCATGTCCTATGCCGAGGGCGTGAAGAAAGAGCGCGAGCTCTTCACCGAATTGATGTCGGGCACGCAGAGCGCGGCGATGCGGCATTATTTCTTCGCCGAACGCGCCGCCAACAAGATCGACGATGTGCCCAAGGACACGCCGCTGATCCCGGTAAAGAAGGTCGGGGTGATCGGGGCCGGCACAATGGGCGGCGGCATTTCGATGAACTTTCTCTCTGCCGGCATCCCGGTGACGATCCTCGAGATGAGCCAGGACGCACTCGATCGCGGCACCGGGACGATGCGCAAGAATTACGAGAACACCGCCAAGAAGGGCCGCATGACCGCCGATCAGGTCGAGCAGGCGATGGGCCTGCTGACCCCGACGCTTTCCTACGACGACCTCGCCGATTGCGACCTCGTGATCGAAGCGGTTTACGAGAGCATGGACGTCAAGAAGGAGGTGTTCGGCAAGCTCGACGAAGTGGTCAAGCAAGGTGCGATCCTCGCTTCCAATACCAGCTATCTCGATGTGAACGAGATCGCGGCAGCGACCCAGCGCCCTGGCTATGTGGTCGGGATGCACTTCTTCTCGCCAGCGAATATCATGAAGCTGCTGGAGGTCGTGCGCGGTGAAAAGACCCGCGACGATGTGCTGGCGACGGTGATGAAGCTGTCCAAGACGATCGGCAAGGTCGCAGCAGTATCGGGCGTATGTCCGGGCTTCATCGGCAACCGCATGCTGTCGAAACGGCAGGAACAGGCCAATGCGCTGATCATGGAGGGCGCGAACTATTGGGAGGTGGACGAGGTCCTGCTGGATTTCGGCTTCCCCATGGGTCCGTTCCAGATGGGCGATCTCGCCGGCATCGACATCGGCTGGCACCGCGACCCGAGCAAGGTTACGACCGTGCGCGAGGCCCTGTGTGCCGTCGGCCGCTTCGGGCAGAAGGCCGGCAAGGGTTTCTACGATTACGACGAGGCACGCCAACGGACCCCTTCCGACGAAGTGAAGCAGATCATCGCCGACTTCGCGGCAAAGGAAGGCAAGGAACAGCGCGAGATTTCGAAGGACGAAATTCGCGAACGCCTGCTCTACCCTATGGTCAACGAAGGGGCGAAAATCCTTGAGGAGGGCATGGCCCAGCGCGCCAGCGACATCGATGTCGTTTGGATCAACGGGTATGGTTGGCCGCTCTACACCGGCGGACCGATGTTCTGGGCGCAGACCATCGGCCTCCACACGGTCGTCGAGGGACTGGACAAGCACGGCTTGCCGGTCAGCAATTATATGTGCGAGCGCGCCGCCGGCTCCGGCAAATTTGACTAGCGACAAGGCAACTCTGCGACATTTTTGAAACGCTGGTACGTAAATCGGTCGATGGATAACGTCGTTCGTCCGACTTTCGTTGACATCACTGGCGAAGGACGCTTTTCACCCACGAGAGAGCGGCGCGCCCCCGAATGCGCCTTGAAGAGAGAGGAAACCTATGAAGAAGTTCGGTTTACGCCATCATTGTGCCTTCGGTGCGATTGCCGGAGCGCTCGTCTGCATGCCTGCCGCCGCGCTGGCGCAGGATGTTGCGACCACCAGCACCGATGATGCCGATCTCGTCGACAATGCAGATGTCGAGGATGGCAATGTCATCATCGTGACCGCGCAGGGCCGCCAGCAGGTCCTGTCCGACGTGCCGGTTGCCGTTTCCGCCGTGTCCGCCGAAACGCTGGAGAAGTCAGGCGTAGCCGACATTCGCGACCTCAACCAGGTTGCCCCCTCACTGCTGGTTTCTTCGACGGGTAACGAAGCGAACGGTTCGGCGCGTATCCGCGGTATCGGTACCGTCGGCGACAACCCCGGCCTCGAAAGCTCGGTCGCTGTCTTCGTCGACGGCGTCTATCGCTCGCGCTCGGGCAACGCCCTGTCCGAACTCGGCCCGCTCGACCGTGTGGAAATCCTGCGCGGCCCGCAGGGCACTCTCGGCGGCCGCAACTCCTCGGCCGGCCTGATCAATATCTACACCGCCCCGCCCGAGTTCACTTTCTCCGGCTATGGCGCTTTCACTTACGGCAATTACGATGCGATCAAGGTGGAAGCCGGCATCAATGCGCCGCTCAGCGACACGATCGCTGCCCGCATCGACGGCGTCTATTTCGAGCGTGATGGTTTCTACAACGATGTCGTCAACGACGTGCGCGTCAACGACCGCGACCGCTACCTCGTCCGCGCGCAGGCCCTGTTCGAGCCGCGCGACGGCCTGACTTTCCGCCTCGTCGGCGACTATTCGAAGAAGGACGAAGCGTGCTGCGCCGCCACCTTCGTGCAGCCGGAATTCGCTCCGTTGGCTCGCCTCGCAGACGATGTGCCAATCAGGGATGGCAATGCGCCATTCGATCGCCCGAACGGCACGCCGGGTCTCACCAGCAGCGCGAACCCGATCATCGGTGTGCTGCTCGGCCTGGGTCAGGATCCGCGCGCTCTTACGCAGTCGACCTTCGACCGCGACATCTATGTCACCCCCGGTCGCAGCTATGAAGGCGAGACCGAAGACTGGGGCATCTCCGGCGAACTCAACTGGGATTTCGGCAACGTCACCCTAACCTCGATCACCGGCTATCGCGAATATTCGAACTTCCAGGGTTCGGATACCGACTACACCCAGGCCGATCTGATCTACCGCACACCGGGACCGAATGCCGGCGCGCGTGAATTCAAGACCTTCACGCAGGAACTTCGCCTCAACGGCACGGTGTTCAATGACCGGCTCGACTGGCTAGTGGGCGCATATTACGCCAACGAGAAGCTCGAGACGCGTGACAACCTGCGCTTCGGCGACGACTACGGCACGTTCGCCAATTGCCGCATCGCGATCGCCATCAATCCGGCGCTCGCGAACCCGGCTGCGGACAATTGCCTCGGTGCCAATGTCGCCGCGCTGGACGGTACGCTGACCGGCACGCCGGCTTTCGGCCCTGCGACGCCGCTCATCCTTGCTGGCATCAACAACCTGGCTCAGGTCCGCGATCTCGGCAGCACGGGCGATGTGTATAACCAGACCAGCGAAAACTTCGCTGTCTTCACGCACAACATCTTCCACATCACCGATCGTCTCGATCTGACGCTCGGCCTTCGGTATACGAACGAGACCAAAGATTTCGACGCTTCTTTCGGCAACGACAATGTCATCTGTCCGCAAAACCGCGCGCTGCTCAGCGGTCTCCTCGCAACCCCGCTGGCGGGTCTTGCAGGCGGCCTGATCTCGCTCAGCTGTCAGGGCAACTCGACCAGCGAACTCGACGGCGTGACGCTCAGCGATACGCGCGACGAGGACGAGCTGACCGGAACTGCCATCCTCAGCTACAAGCCGACCGACGACCTGCTGGTCTACGGCTCCTACTCCAAGGGCTACAAGGCCGGCGGCTTCAACCTCGACCGTTCGGCCCTTGCCGTGCCGGTGGCGTTCAACGTCGACACGCTCGACCCGACTGCCTTGCAGTTCGATGCCGAAACCGTCGATGCCTACGAAGTCGGCCTGAAGTATGCCGCGCGCAAGTGGGGCTTCAGCCTCGCTGCGTTCCGTCAGGAGTTCTCGAACTTCCAGCTGAACACGTTCAACGGCTCGGTCTTCCTGGTCCAGAACGTGAATGGCTGCGACAACGATCTTGGCGGCGGCGACCGTGACGGCGATCCTGCTACCGGCGCCTGCGCGACGGACAATGTGGCACCAGGCGTAATTGCGCAGGGCGTGGAATTCGAAACCTCGCTCAGCCCGATCCGCGATCTGACCATGACCATGGGCATCACCTATTCGGACACCAGCTACGAGGACAACCTCGTCGGTACCGATGACGGCGCCCCCCTGGATCCGGCCCTGCGCCTGCTTCCGGGCGACAATCTGTCGAACGCGCCCGAGGTGACAGCAACCGCCTCGCTCAGCTGGACCCCGCCGATCGGTAATTCCGGCCTGTCGGGCCTGTTCTTCATCAATGCCCGCACGACCGGCGATTACAACACCGGCTCGGACCTGCTCTACGGCAAGGAACAGGACAGCTACACGCTGGTGAACGGCCGGATCGGCATCACTGGACCCGACCGGGCCTGGGGTGTCGAGGTCTGGGCGAACAATCTGTTCGACGTGGACTACACGCAGGTGGCCTTCAACACGCCGTTCGTGGCTCCTCAGCAGACCTACTCGGCCTTCCTCGCCGAACCGCGGACCTACGGCATCACGGTTCGCGCTGGTTTCTGACCTAGCCGCCCTCGCTGCGTCTCGAAGTGGATGGCACCTATTGGGAATCGCGCCGCACCTTCTTTGCCCCGGGCATCGTCGGCTCGCGCCTGCAGGCCGCGCTTAATGGCTTCGGCGGAGCAGACTGTACCGGTACCACGCCGGGCGCAAACGGGTGCCAGTATTTCAACCCATTCGTGAACGCGGGGCCGGGGAACGGCACTTACAATATCGCCAACCCCTTCTACGTTCCCGGAGCCGAGAACAGCGAGGAGCTGGTTGCCTGGTTGCAGGTGCCCAATGGCACGCGCGAATACGAGCAGCAGGTTGTGCTCGATCTCGTCCTTTCGGGTGAAACCGGCATCGAGTTCAGTGGGGGGCCGCTGGCCTTCGCGGTCGGCGCGCAGGTTCGCGACAATGAATTCAGCAGCCGGCCGCTCAACGACGAGTCCAACCTCGACATCAATCCGTGTTTCGTAGAAGGCGACACCAGCTGCGTCGGCACCACGACCGAAGGCGTCGGCCCGTTCATCTTCCTGGGCGGCTCACGTCCGACCCGGCTCAACCAGAGCGTTTATGCGTTCTTTGCCGAATTGAATGCGCCGATTACCGATGCGATCGAACTCGCTGCGGCAATCCGTTTCGAGGATTACGGCGATCCGATCGGCTCGACCATCAATCCGAAGGGCTCGGTACGCTGGCAGGTTACCGACTGGGTGACCCTACGCGGCTCCGTCGGCACGACCTTCCGCGGTCCGCTCGCTTCCAACGTGTCGCCGAATTTCGTGACCGCGCTGGAAGGCTTCACGGCGGCAGGCGGCAATTACAAGTCGAAGGATATCTATGGCAATCCGACGAATCTTTCGCCGGAAACCGCCCTCACCTATAACATCGGCGCGATCTTCAATGCGCCGATCGGCGGCGCCGATGTCACCTTCTCCGTCGACTACTGGTCCATCGATCTGGAAGACCGCATCACCATCACGCCGGCGAACGCCATCGCCAGCCGGGTGGGCAATTTCCAGACTTCGGGTAACGAACCGGTCAATTGCTCCGATCCGCTGGCCAATCTGATCACCTTCTCGGGCAATCAATGTATCCAGGGGGTGACGACGGGTATCGACATCAGCCGCGTCCGCGCCGACTTCGTGAACGGACCGGACGTAAAGATCTCGGGCCTCGATTTCGCGCTGAACGCATCCTTCCCGATCGGCGACAATGCAACGTTCTCGTTCGGCGGGAACGCGGTCTACAATCTGGACTACAAGTTCGACGAGTTCGTGGTCCAGGGCGAGACTGTGTTGCAGCCCTACGATGCGGTGGGTCTCGGCAACTACTTCCGCGATCCGAACACCGTGCCGGAATGGCGCGCGAACGCCTTCGCCAACCTGCGGTTCGGACCGGTCGCGGCACGCTACTCGCTGGTGCATATCGACGGCGTGACCGACGACCGCTGCGTCAATGCGGACGGTTCTTTCCGCGACCCTTGCTTCGTCACGGCGGACGGTCAGGGCACCAATTTCGGTGTCGAGAGCGGATCCTATACCCAGCACGACATCGCCGTGACCTACGATCTGGTGTTGGCCGGTGCCGACCTGCAGCTACAGGCCGCGATCGAGAACTTCACCGATGCCGAACCGGCCGAGGCACAGCTGCCGCTGAGCTTCAACCCGTTCATCGGCAATGCGATCGGCCGCAACTACCGCGTCGGCATCCGCGCCCGCTTCTAAGCGACGCCGATATAGCGACAATAAAGGGCCCGGGGCACAACGCCTCGGGCCCTTTATTCTCTCATGGCTAAATAACGGCGGTCAGGGAAGGTCGCTGCCACCGAGCGCCTGCCACAGCAACACCCGCGCCCGCTGGACCCGGCCCGCAGCCGCGACCGCACGCTCGCCGCTCGCATCGGCAGCTCGGCGCGCCTCCAGCACAGTCAGGAAGTCCGACAGACCAGCTTCGTAGCGAGTGTTCGCGAGGCGCGCGGCACGCGCCAGCTCAGCGGCTTCACGTGCCGCAGCCTCGGCCTCTGCCGCCGCACCGGATACTACGCCATAGCCCGCCTCGGCATCGCCCAGAGCCGTATAGACCCCGCCCCGATAAGCCTGGAACGCGGCCTGCTTTTCTGCCGCTGCACCGTCGATCTCCGCCTCGATCCTGCCGAAGTCGAGCAGCGGCCCCGCCACGGAGCCGGCCAGCGAACCGACCAGCGAGTCCTCGTCGAACAGATCGGCGAGATTGAACGTCAGCAGGCCGACAACGGCGGACAGGTCGAATGTCGGAAACCGCCGCCGCGCGGTCGCAGCGAGTTCGGCATCTTCCGCCGCCAGCGTCGAGGCCGCTGCGAGGACATCCGGCCGATTGATCAGGAGGCTTGAGGGAAGACTGCCCGGTACAGCACCAGTTCGCGGAGGCGGTGCCGCTTGGACCAGCGCGGCGCGGACTTGCTGCGCGCTCTGCGCCGTCAGCGTCACCAGCCGTCCGACCAGCCGACTGCGTTCGCCTGCCAGCGCGGCCAATCGGCTGCGCGAAGCACTCGCGGCGCTTTGCGCCCGCACGCGGTCGAAGCCCGGCGCAATGCCCGCCCGTTCGCGCACGCCTGCCAGCCGCGCCAGCTCTTCGGCGGCGGCAAGGTCGGAGCGGATCGCATCCTCACGACCCGACAACGTGCGCCAGTCGATGACGCTCGCTGCGATCTCCGCCAGCAGCGCATTGCGGACTCCGCGTGCCGAAGCGGTGGCTGCATCCACTCGCGCCAGAGCTGCACGCTCCTGCGCCCGCAAACGACTGAAGATGTCGGGATCCCAGCGGGCGGTAAGATTGGCCGCATAGGACACCCGCTCGGTGTCGAAGGCGATGCCGGGAGGGAGGTCCGACCCGAATTGCGAGGGATTTGTGCGCTGTCCGGTGACCGAAGTATTTGCGCCGATGGATGGCAGGCGCTCGGCCCCGGCGCGGTCGGCCCCGGCGCGGGCCTGTTCTATGCGGGCAGCCGCTTCGCCCAGCGTCGGGGAGCCAGCGAGCGCCTGCGCGGCCAGCGTGTCGAAGGCCGGGTCGGCGACCGGAAGCAATGACGCGAGTGCGACTTCGGTCGCCGTGTCCGGCGCATAGAAATAGGCTTCGGGCAGGACCGGAGCGGGCGTCGCGACTTCGGGTGGCGGTCCCGCCACGCAGCCTGCCAGCGCGAGCGCGCCAGCCGCGCACAAAAGCGAATGGCGGATCATTCCCGGTCATCCTGCTCGCCGGTGCCAGCGGGAATGTACGCATCGACCTGCTGGCCGACACGGAAGAGGCCATTGCTCTCCGGCAGTTCGTAAAGCACCTGCAGCACGCGCACATCGACGCGTTCCTGCGCCGAATTAGTGAGCGAGCGCTTGGGCACGACCAGCGGCTCTGCGCGAACGAAACTGGCCTTCACCCGGCGCTCGGCCGCGCCCCGGGGGCTGACGATGGCGTCGGCGCCCATCGCAACGCGGGCGGCCTGCTCTTCGTCGATGTCGATGCGGACATAGAGGGGCTGGGTCTGGCCCATTTCGATGAAGGGCTGCGCATTGCCGCCACCGCCCATCGTGGAGACATACTCACCCTTGCGGATGTTCACCGCCAGGATTTCGCCGGCGATCGGTGCGCGGACGGTCAGGCGGCCGATCTCCGTCTGCGCCGAATTGGCTCGGGCCTGCGCGGCCGCCAGCCGGGCGCGCGCGAGCCGCAGGCGCTCGTTCGCCGATGCCGCCTCGCCCTCCGCCCGGATCACTTCCGCGCGACTGACGGCAGCCGGATCGTCGATATTGCGATAGAGTGCCAGCTGGCGGCCCGCCGTCGCGCGGGTCGTGTTCGCCTCAGCAATGGAGGCTTGCGCTTCGGCAATCGCCGCTCGCGCTTCCTGCAAGGATGCACGGGCTGCGCGGTCATCGACGGTGAACAGCACTTGGCCCTCGCTCACCCTGTCGCCGGGCTGCACGAAGAGGTTGGTCACGAGGCCGGACAAAGCCGAGCCGATTTGCACCAATTCGCTCGACGGCTCGACGATCCCCGCCCCGGCGACCCGCGAGGATTCCGCCATGGCGTCGGGTGCGCGCGGCGGCTCGCGGTCCGGTTCGGTCAGCTCACGGTCGGGCAGGTCGAAGAAGATGAAAATCACGGCTGCCACCAGGCCGATAATTGCAATCACCGGCAGTATCTGGCGCGAGAAGCTCATGTTCCTGAAGTCGAATGCCATGTCAGTGTCCTTCCGGCATCTCGCTGCCGTCATGCGTAATGCGGCCGTCCTCGAGCACGAGGATGCGGTCGGCGAGATCGAAAACGCGGTTGTCGTGAGTCACGATGATGCAGGCGCGGTCTTCCGCGACCGCAACTTCGCGCAGCAGGTCCATGACCTTGCGCCCTGAGGCGGCATCGAGCGCGGCGGTGGGCTCGTCGCAGACTACCAGGCGGGGTTCGTGAACAAGGGCACGGGCGATGGCGACGCGTTGTTGCTGGCCGCCCGAAAGCTGGCTCGGCAGCTTGCCCGCCTGATTACCGATATTCAGTTTTTCCAGCATGGCGACCGCCTTTTCGCGCGCCTCCAGCCGATCCATTCCCTGCGCGATAAGCGGCACGGCGGCATTGTTGGCCGCATCGATCGAGGGGATGAGATTGTACTGCTGGAAAATGAAACCGATGTTGTTGAGGCGGAATTCGACCAGTTCGGTATCGGAAAGATCGTAAATGTCGGTGCCGAAGACCTTCACCTCGCCCGCGGTCGGCCAGAGGATGCCGCACATGATCGAGATCAGCGTCGTCTTCCCCGATCCGCTCTCGCCGACCACATAGGTCAGCTCGCCGGCGCGAATGTCGACATCGATACCGTGCAGCACGGTGATAGTCTGCTGACCCGCCTTGAAGTCGCGCGTGACCCCGCGCGAGCAGATTGCGGCCTGAGCCGTGGTAGCAGCCTGGATATCGGTCTCGGCCATCAGCGGAACACCGAAGCAGGCTCTGTCTTGAGCACATTGCGCAGTGCCAGCCAGCCGGTCAGCGCGAGGATCACGAACACTGCCGCCATGCTGATGAGCGGGATCTGCCAAGGAATGTAAAAGCCCTTGAAGGTCGGATTGCCCGAAAAGCCCCAGATGAAAAACACCGTGCCCAGCACGCCCAGCCCGTAACCGATCAGCCCGACGAGACCTGCCTGCGCGGCCACCATCTTGCGGATCTTGCCATTGGTCACACCGATCGCCTTCAGCGCGCCGAACTGCTTGATGTTATCGCGGATGAAGAGGCTGAAGGTCAGCCCGACGATTGCAACACCGACGATGAAGCCGAGCAGGACGGTGATCCCGAAGTTGAGCGGAATGCCGGTGTTTTGGATGATGAAATCGACCCCGTCCTGCGCGAACTCGTCGCGGGTGCGGGCACGCAGGCCGGTCTGTTCCTCGATACGGCGGGTCAGCTCCTCGGGCGAAACACCATGCTCCGCCCCGACCAACACGAAGGACAGGCGATTACGCGTCCCGGGGACATAGCGCAGCGCCTGGCTATATTTGGTATAAAGTGTGACCTGGCTGGTGAAGCTGGGGATGGCATCGGCCACGCCGCGGATCACCGCGCGCTGGTCGTTGAGCTCCAGCCGTTCGCCGATGGGAGAGCGACCGTCTTCGAACATCCGCGTTAGGCCGACATCGTCGATGATCACGCTGTCCGGTTGCGAGAGCACGTTGATACTGCCCTGCGCCATCCGCTTGGGCAGCCCGATCAGCGTCGCATCGTCCACGCCGATCACCGACACGCCTTCCAGATCGCCCTCGCTGGTGCGGACGCTGGCGCCGGCGCGAAGATGCGGCACCGCCCATTCGACGCCGGTCACACCACGCACCTTGTCCAGCGCAGTCGACGGCATGGGGAAGTTCACATCGGCCGTGCGGCTGACCGGGTCCATAACCCAGACGTCGGCGCTCGACACATTGTACGTCCCGCTTGCACCTCGCTCGATCAGATTGACGAAAATGGTCAGCTGCTGCGTGATGAGCAATGTTGAGAAGGCGATGCCGAAGACGAGCCCGTAGAACTTCTGGGCGTCCCCGGTCAGCATGCGGATCGCGATCCAGATCATGCGCTTGCTTGCCTTCCCCTTGCGACTCGTTCATTACTGAACGCAGGCGTTCAACTGAACGGGACCGTTCATTTTATCAAGCGACGTTAATAGAAGAGGGGGGCGGCCCGTCGATGCCGCAAAGCGCAAGGCGATTATCGCCGCCGCGACGCGCGCCTTCTTCGATCGCGGGTTCGCCGCCGCCTCGATCGAGCAGGTAGCTGCCGATGCGGGGGTGTCTAAAGTCACGGTTTACAACCATTTCGGGGACAAACGCGGGCTGTTCGTCGCCTCGGTCGAAACCCAATGCGAGATAATGCGCGGTCATTTCTCGATCGGAGAAATGCCGCGCGGCACCTTGCGCGAACGCCTGCTTGCCATCGGCGAGGCAATGGTCGCCTTCCTCTCGCGCGACGAGATGGTGCAGTTCGAACGACGCATCGCAGCCGAGACCGAGCATGAGCCGGAAATCGGCAAGGCGTTCCTCGCTGCGGGGCCGCACCGGATGAAAAAGGCCTTCAGCGCCCTCATCGCCGCACTCAACGACGCGGGTGAGCTTGAGGTCGATGATCCAGAGCTAGCAGCCGAGCAATTCGCGAGCATGTGTAAAGGCATGGGCGACCTCGAAAGGCGCTTCGGCCAGCCGATTGACGAAAAGCGCAATCGCGAAAGGATCGAGGGCGCGGTCGAAGTTTTCTGCCGCGCCTATGCGACCGCGGGCGACTGCTAGCCGCGCTGTTCTTGGAGCAAGCCTCGCGCGATCACTTGCGCCTGGATTTCGGCGGCACCTTCGAAAATGTTGAGGATGCGCGCATCGCATAGCACCCGGCTGATCGGATACTCGAGCGCATAGCCGTTGCCACCGTGGATCTGGACTGCATTGTCGGCAGCACTCCAGGCGACGCGTGCCGCCAGCAGTTTCGCCATCCCGGCCTCAATATCGCAGCGCTCGTCTTTGTCCTTATGGCGGGCGGCAGAATAGGTGAGCTCGCGCGCCACCACGATTTCGGCGAGCATCAGCGCCAGCTTGTCCGACACGCGCGGGAAGTCGATCAGCGTCTTGCCAAACTGCTTGCGGTCGAGCGCATATTGCAGGCCAAGATCGAAAGCGTTCCACGCAACCCCGATGGCCCGCGCAGCCGTCTGGATGCGAGCCCCCTCGAAAGTCCGCATGAGTTGCTTGAAGCCCTCGCCTTCCTTGCCTCCGAGCAAGCCCTCGGCGCGCACGCGAAAGCCATCGAAGCCGAGCGTGTATTCCTTCATTCCGCGATAGCCGAGAACCTCGATCTCTTCGCCGGAGAGGCCGTGGTCGGGAAAGCCCAGGCCTTCTGCACCGCGCGTTTTCTCAGCGATCAGCATCGATAGTCCGCCATAGCCGGGCTTTTCGGGATCGGTGCTGACCATCATGGTCATGAGGTCGGCACGCGCGGCGTGGGTAATCCACGTCTTTGCGCCGTGAACCTCCCAGCTGCCATCGTCGCGCCGCGTGGCTCGCGTGCGGACCGACGCGAGGTCGGAGCCGGTATCGGGTTCGGTGAACACCGCGGTCGGCAGCAGCGAACCGTCGGCGATGCCCGGCAGCCAGCGCGCTTTCTGCTCTGCCGTCCCGTTCTTCCCGATCAGCTCCCCCGCAATTTCCGAGCGCGTGCCGAGCGAGCCGGCACAGATCCACCCGCGCGAAAGCTCCTCCGATACGACCGACATCGCAAGTTTTCCGAGACCGAGACCGCCATACTCCTCGTCGATGCAGATCGCGAACACGCCGAGTTCGGCCATCTGCTCGATGGTTTTGAGAGGGATCAATTCGTCCGCAAGATGCCAGCGTTGGGCGTTCGGCGCGATTTTTTCGGTAGTGAAGGTGCGGAATTGGGTGCGGATCAGGTCGAGTGTCTCATCGTCCAGCCCCTCGTCCGGCCGTACGCCGTCCGCTGCGAGCGCAGCAAGCCGGGCGCGCTTCGTTGGTGTGGTTCCTTCGCGCAGGAACCACGCGATATGGGGATCTTCGCGTAGCTTGGCTGCCGCGTCACCAACGCCGAAGTCCTCCGGCCTAACAATTTCGGTCTGGCTCATCGGAAGTCCGCCGACGAGCTGACCGCAATATTCGGCGAACACGATCGACAGCACCAGTTGCTCTATTTCCCCGAAGCTCTCAGATGCTTGCGCGCGCTGCGCCCAGTCCAAGCCGGACTCGAGCGAGGCGACGAGTGTCGCAGCCCACGCGTAGCCATGCACTTGGCGTTGTTCTGCTTCGAGCAATGCAGGCGACACCCGGCCGTCTTCATGCACGGCTGAGCCAACCAGGTCGTGCAATGCTCCGATGTAGTGCCTTATCGTGGCGTGCGCCGCTGTCGCTGTGGCCAGGAGATTGTCGTCATTCATCGCCAGCCTCTTCCCTCCGCTGCCAGTCGCCGCTTGCACCGCCCGTTTTGCTGTCCACCCTCGCCTCGCCCATCACCATCTCGCGGTCGATCGCCTTGAGCATATCGTACATCGTCAGCCCGGCTATCGTCGCAGCCGTCAGAGCCTCCATCTCCACCCCGGTCGGCCCATTCGTGGCCACACGCGAAGCGATCCGGAAGCCTGGCAGATCGCGGTCAGCCCGGACCGTCACTTCGGCTTTCGTCAGTGGCAGCGGATGGCAGAGCGGAATGAGATCGGCAGTCCGCTTTGCCGCCATCACGCCCGCAAGTTCTGCAGTCGCGATTACTGCGCCCTTGGGCGTGCGGCCCGCAACGACCGCATCGACGGTTTCTCGCTGGCATGTCAGCACCGCGCTGGCCTCGGCCTCCCGCCGGGTCGGTGGTTTGGCGGAGACATCGACCATGCGTGCCCTGCCAGTTTCGTCTAAATGAGTGAGCCCTGTCATCGCCACGCACCCTGCCCCGCCTTGCGCTTCGCGCCAAGCTTTTGTGCCGCTGTAAACGACAAAACCCCGCCGCTCCAGAGGGAGCTAGCGGGGTCTATCGGGTGAAATTGGTTGCGGGGGTTGGATTTGAACCAACGACCTTCAGGTTATGAGCCTGACGAGCTACCGGACTGCTCCACCCCGCGGCACCGTGATCTCATGGACTAAGTCCAGAGACGAAAAAGCCGCCGCGCGGTGTGCACCGGCAGCGGCTTTTGAAATCGTGAATGGGTTTATCCGCATCCGCCGGCTGTAATGCCTGGCGACGACCTACTCTTCCAGTGCTTGAGCACTAGTACCATCGGCGCTGTCCGGTTTCACGGCCGAGTTCGAGATGGGATCGGGTGGGTCACAGACGCTATAGCCACCAAGCAATAAAGCAGGCGGATGGGTTTAAATCGATGCTGTTGAGCTTTCTGGGCTTATCCGGCTTCGAAGTTTCCTCCGATCTCAGACAGCAGGGCTGTCGTTGATGGTATGGATCCTACAAGCGCGAAAAGAACTATTAGGACCGGTTAGCTACACGCATTACTGCGCTTCCACACCCGGCCTATCAACGTCGTGGTCTACGACGGTTCGAAGATTGCTTATCTTAAGGGAGGCTTCCCGCTTAGATGCTTTCAGCGGTTATCCCGTCCGTACATAGCTACCCTGCGGCACCCTTGGCAGGATGACAGGTACACCAGAGGTACGTTCACCCCGGTCCTCTCGTACTAGGGGCAACTCCTTTCAACAATCGACGCCCACGGCAGATAGGGACCAAACTGTCTCGCGACGTTCTGAACCCAGCTCACGTACCACTTTAATTGGCGAACAGCCAAACCCTTGGGACCTGCTCCAGCCCCAGGATGTGATGAGCCGACATCGAGGTGCCAAACGATTCCGTCGATATGAGCTCTTGGGAATCATCAGCCTGTTATCCCCGGCGTACCTTTTATCCGTTGAGCGATGGCCCTTCCACGAGGGACCACCGGATCACTATGACCGACTTTCGTCTCTGCTCGACTCGTCAGTCTCGCAGTCAGGCAGGCTTATGCCATTGCACTCTTGCAGACGGTTTCCAACCGTCCTGAGCCTACCATCGCGCGCCTCCGTTACTCTTTAGGAGGCGACCGCCCCAGTCAAACTACCCGCCACAGAGGGTCCCTACACCGGATAACGGTGCGAGGTTAGACATCAGAAAACAGCAGGGTGGTATTTCACCTATGGCTCCACGACAGCTGGCGCCGTCGCTTCAAAGCCTCCCACCTATGCTACACAACTCTTTCCTAATGCCACTCTGAAGCTGCAGTAAAGGTGCACGGGGTCTTTCCGTCTAACCGCGGGTACTCCGCATCTTCACGGAGAATTCAATTTCGCTGAGCATATCCTGGAGACAGTGGGGAAGTCGTTACGCCATTCGTGCAGGTCGGAACTTACCCGACAAGGAATTTCGCTACCTTAGGACCGTTATAGTTACGGCCGCCGTTTACTCGGGCTTCAATTCGGAGCTTGCACTCCTCCTCTTAACCTTCGAGCACCGGGCAGGCGTCACACCCTATACGTCGTCTTGAAGCCGACTTAGCAGAGTGCTGTGTTTTTGCTAAACAGTCGCTACCCCCTGGCCTGTGCCCCCCACAAAGACTTGCGTCGATATGGGGCCTCCTTCTTCCGAAGGTACGGAGGCAATTTGCCGAGTTCCTTCAGGATACTTCTCTCAAGCGCCTTGGTATACTCTACCTGACCACCTGTGTCGGTTTCGGGTACGGTCTATACG
>NZ_JBNJLJ010000004.1:75000-312769 GCF_051195295.1 Qipengyuania sp. 902
GCGCGCGAAGCATATATATGGGCTGTCCGGTCCGATCATGCTGCAATCGATCGAGCAGTTGCCGAAGTCCCCCTGGCGCGCCTTTGCCTATCTCAACCTCGCGACCCGCGATCCATATCATCTGCGATGGGGCTTGCTGCGGCGCGCATGGCGGGATCACCCGCCGACAGTCATGGGCAATTTGCGCAAGGTGGCAGGCTGGCTTCGCTTCGCCCTAAGCGTCAGGCTGGGCCGGAACTGACACGATGAGCGCGGCCAAGATCGACACGCAAGGTTTGCGCCTGCTGGTGCGCAAGGCGGTAATCTGGCGGTCGGGCTCGCAGATCGTCAGCCAGCTGATCGCTTGGGCCTCGACCTTCCTGGTCCTGCGCATTCTCGATCCGGCCGATTACGGACTCTATGCGATGGCGGCGGTGGTCCTGACCTTGCTCGGTCTGCTCAACGGCTATGGCCTCGCCAATGCGCTGATCCAGCGAGAAGAGGTGACGCGCAAAGAGCTGCGCCAGCTGTTCGGCATGCTGCTGGTCCTTAATACGCTTTTGGCTGTTGCGCAGGTGATCACCGCGCCCTTCGTCGCGCGGTTCTACGAACAGCCCGAGGTGGCCGACTTGCTCCGAGTCCTGGCGCTGGTCTTCCTGACGAACCCCTTCCTCGCCCTCGGCTACGCGATCCTATCGCGCGAGATGGACTTCAAGCGGCAGGCGCAGGTCAACCTCGCCACAGCCATGCTGGGAGCAGTGGTGGCTCTGGCCGGCGCGCTGGCGGGCCTCGGCGTGTGGACACTGGTGCTCGCGCCGCTTTCGGTGTTTGTCACGCGGGCGATTGCGATGACGATCGTCGCGCGCGCCTTCATGTGGCCGAGCTTCGACTTTCGCGGCGCCGGTGCCATCGCGAGCTTCGGCGGGGCAGTGACTCTGTCCAGCATCTTCTATTTCCTGCAAACGCAATCGGACGTCGTCATCGCCGGTCGGAATTTCGATGCCGCGACGGTCGGCCTTTATACGACCGCGCTGTTTCTCGCGCAGATCTTCGTCAACAAGGTGGTGCCGCCGCTGAACGAGGTCGCCTTCACGGCGCTGTCCCGGGCGCAAGCAGACCGCGAGGCCTTCGCCAACGGGTTTCTGATCTCGGTGCAAGGCATCATGCTGCTCGCCATTCCGTTCTGCCTCGGCCTGGCCGTGACCGCCGAACCTTTCGTGCGCGTCGTTCTGGGCGAGAAATGGCTCGGCATCGTCCCGCTGCTGCAGGTGCTCGGCTGCGCCATGCCGTGGATGGTGCTGCAAGTGCTCTTCGCTCCGGCCACCAATGCCGCGGGCCGCCCGGGCATCGCGGTGCGCAATGCGGCCATCGGGGCGCTGGTCATGCCGCTCGCCTTCATCGTGGCGGTCCAGTGGGGGATCGAGGGCATGGCTTGGGCGTGGCTCGCGGCATATCCTGTGATCGCGGTGATCACTGCGGCCAGTTCGTTGCCGACCATTGGCGTAGCGCCGGCACGGTTGCTGGTCGCGATCGTGCCCTCAACGCTGGCCGGCTTTGCCATGGCACTTGCAGTATACGTCGCGGACATGGCGTTGGCCGATGCCGAGCCTGTCCTGCGCCTCGTCGCGCTGGTTGCCTCGGGCGCGACGATCTACTGCGGTTGGCTTTTCCTGTTCGCCCGCGAGCGGTTGCTCGAGTTCATCGCGCTCGTCCGCAATCGCTAGCCATATGGAGGCCGTCCAGCCGCTGTGGTATCATCGCTGCGACGGACGCAGGAGAGACCTCATGGCACGCCGGAGCCTTGCTGCAATACTGGCCTTGAGCCTCGTCACCGCTGCCAGCGCACAGCCGGATCAGGTCGAGGAGGTCATCGGCGACGCGCCGAGCGACGAAGCCACGCTGACGGCGGACCGCCACAAACGCATGACCGTGCCCGTCACCATCGCCGGCGAAGGCCCCTACCGCTTTCTCATCGATACCGGCGCGCAGGCAACAGTCGTGACGCACCAGCTAGTCGAGGACCTCGCCTTGCGCCGTAGTGGCACGGCCACGCTGGTCGCCATGGGCAGCTCCCGGCAGGTCGAGACAGTCGAACTCGATGATCTGGAATTTGCCAATCGCAGCGTCAGCGGCCTGATCTCGCCGCTGCTCCACACGAGCAATATCGGGGCGGACGGCATTCTCGGCCTCGATAGCCTGCAGGATACCCGCGTGCTGATCGATTTCCGCGAGCGCCGCATGGCCATCGCCGATGCCGAATACGAGGAGAGCAATTCCGGCTACGAGATCGTCGTGCGGGCGCGCAAGAAACTGGGTCAGATGATCATCACCGATGCGAAGATCGACGGCGTGCGTGCAGCCGTGGTGATCGACACCGGCGCGCAGAACAGCATCGCCAACCCGCTGCTGCTGCGCAAATTGCGTGCACGGGAACAGCACGAGATCGTCAGCGTGGATGTCCTCGGCACCCAGCTGACCAGCCGCGCGACATTCCTGCGCAGCCTGCAGATCGGGCGCGCGGAAATGACCAATGTCCAGATTGGCTTTGCAGACAGCCCGATCTTCGCCGCACTCGGCCTTTCGCGCCGCCCCGCTCTGGTGCTCGGCATGAACAATCTGCGCGTGTTCGACCGGGTTGCGATCGACTTCAGCACCAGGCGCATCCTGTTCGATATGCCGAGCCGCCGGGCTGAGCGAGACGACACCCTGCAGGACGTGCTCGGCTGACACGGACCTTGCCTAGTGCAAGCCGCTACCCCAGATGGGCGCCGCAATGCCTCCCGATACAGCCACTTCCGACCAGCGCGACGATGCCGAGAGCTGGGCGACGATCCGCCGGTTCCTTCCCTATCTCTGGCCGGAGGGCAATCCGAAGCTGAAGCGCCGCATCGTCGGCGCGATGATGTTTGTGTTGCTGGCCAAGGCGACCACGCTCGCCCTGCCCTTCGCTTACAAGCGCGCAGTCGATGCGATGACCACGCCCGCCAACGAGGCGGCGATGGTCGCACTGGCCTTCGTGATAGCCTATGCGGCGGGCCGCTTTGCCGGTGTGGCCTTCGACAACCTTCGCAACATCACTTTCGAGCGGGTCGGGCAGGAAGCGACGCGCAATCTGGCCGAAGACACCTTCGCTCGGCTGCACCAGCTGAGCCTGCGCTTCCATCTCTCGAGGCGGACAGGCGAAGTCACCAAGACGATCGAGCGCGGCACGAAGAGCATCGATTCCATGCTCTATTTCCTGCTATTCAACATTGCGCCCACGATCCTCGAGCTGATCGCGGTGGGGGTGATTTTCTACATCAATTTCGGCTGGGAGCTGGTCGCCGCGACCGGCGCAACCGTTGTCGCCTATATCGCGATCACGCGCTGGATCACCGAATGGCGCACGAAATTGCGGCGGCAGATGAACGATCTCGACGGGCAGGCTCTGGCCCGCGCAGTCGACAGCCTATTGAATTACGAGACGGTCAAATACTTCGGCGCCGAAGGGCGCGAGCGCGAGCGCTATGGCCGCGCCGCCCATGCCTATGCCGAAGCGGCGGTGAAGAGCGAGAACTCGCTCGGCCTGCTCAACATCACCCAGGCGCTGATCATGAACCTGCTGATGGGCGGCGCGATGGCCTTCACCGTGTGGGGGTGGAGCCGGGGAGAGCTGACCACCGGCGATCTCGTGCTGGTCAACACCTACCTCATGCAGCTCTTCCGCCCGCTCGACATGCTCGGCTGGGTCTATCGCACGATCCGCCAAGGCATCATCGACATGGCCGCGATGTTCCGCCTGATCGACAGCGAGGTCGAGGTCGAGGACGTGCCCGGCGCACCGGCCCTCGTTGTGAACCGGCCGACAGTCGCTTTCGAGAATGTCGTGTTCGGTTACGAGAAGGACCGCACCATCCTTCACGGCCTGAGCTTCGAGGTCCCGGCGGGCAGCCATGTGGCCATCGTCGGACCATCCGGCGCAGGCAAGAGCACCATCGGGCGGCTGCTGTTCCGCTTCTACGATCCGCAATCGGGCCGCATCCTGATCGACGGGCAGGACATCGCGCAGGTTACGCAGGCGTCGCTGCGCGAAAACATCGGCATCGTCCCGCAGGACAGCGTGCTGTTCAACGACTCGATCGGCTACAATATCGCCTATGGCCGACGCGAAGCCGAGCACGACGATATCGTCGGCGCGGCGCGGTCGGCGGCGATCCTTCCGTTCATCGAGCGACTGCCCGACGGCTTCGACACCGAGGTCGGCGAGCGCGGGCTCAAGCTTTCGGGCGGCGAGAAGCAGCGGGTCGCTATCGCTCGCACCTTGGTGAAGGATCCGCCGATCCTGCTGCTGGACGAAGCGACCAGCGCGCTCGACAGCCGTACCGAACAGGAAATCCTGCAGACGCTACGCCGCGTATCGGAGCACCGCACCACGCTGGCCATCGCGCACCGCCTGTCGACGATCGCCGATGCCGACCGCATCCTCGTCCTCGACCAGGGACGGCTCGCCGAAAGCGGGACGCATGGCGAGCTGCTGCGCGCGGGCGGCCTCTATGCCGACATGTGGGCCCGCCAGGCGGAAGACCGCCCGGCGGTAGAGCCCGTCTGATCAGCCGCCGGTAGCGGCGGCCGCCACCAGCGCGCTGGTCGAAAGATCCAGCGCATCGGCATCCACCACTTCGACATCGGGGCGGATCGCCTTGAGGTCGTCTAGGAACTCGGCCGCATTGCCGACGATCAGGATCGTCGCCTTCTCCGAGCCTACGTAATCCGCTGCGACCTGCGTGGCAGCTTCGGGCGAAACCGCCGCGAGGCGGTCCGCATAGCGCGCGGCTTCGGCAGGCTCGAGCCCGTCGAACAGCAGCCCGGCGACGATGCTGTTGAAGCCCGACGAACTTTCCAGCGAGCGGGCGTAATTGCCACCGAGATAGAGCCGCCGCTTGTCGAGCAGCTCCTGCGCGATCGCTTCGTCGCCCAGCCGGTCGAATTCGTCGAGGAACACCTGCACCACCTCGTCGGCGGTGGAATTCTGGGTCTGCGCCGAGGCGACCAGCGTGTCCGCTCCGACGCCGCTGTAGGCGCCGTAGCTGATCGAGCGTTTCGTGCGGACCTCTTCGAACAGGCGTCCACTGGACCCGCCGCCGAGGATCGCATTGGCGAGCTCCGCTGCGTAATAATTGCCGTCGGTTCGCGAGGGTGCGCGCATGCCGGCATAGACCGCCGCCTGCCCCGCATCGGGCATATCGATCACCACCGTGCGGACGGGCTGCGCCTCGCCGGTGGGGTTGGCGATCTCGACCGGCGGTTCGCCCACGCCCTGCCAGCCGCCGAGCAGCGTCTGCGTCAGCTCGATCGCTTGCTCGGGTGCGATCCCGCCGCTGACGATCACCTGCGCGCGTTCCGGATGCCAGTATGTGCGGCGATGCTCGACCAGATCCTCCCGCGTAATCTGCGCCAGGCTGTCCTGCGTGCCGCCCGGTAGCGTGCCGAAGGGCGAGTCGCCATAAAGCACCGGCCGCACCGCCATGCTCGCGATGCCGCCCGGGTCTTTCAACGTAGCCGCCAGGCCGTCGATGGCCCGCTTGCGCTCGCGTTCGAAGGCGGCCTGCGGATAGTCTGCTGAGGTCAGGATGGTCGCGAGCACCTTGCCCGCTTCTTCCATATTGGCGACCGGCGCGGTCAAGCTGAAATAGGCACCCTTCGATCCGGCCGTAGCGCCGAAGCTCGCCCCGAGGCTTTCGAGGCGGCGCGCGATTTCGGTTTCGTCGAGGCCACCCGCGCCCTTGTCGGCCAATTGCGCGGTCAGCTGGGCCACGCCGGCCTTGGCGCGCTCGTCGCTGATCGAACCGCCCGGAACGAGCACCGTCATCGTCGCCAGAGGCACGTCGCCGGTCTGGGCGGCAACCACTTCGATGCCGTTGGACAAGGTCTGTTCGACGATCCGCGCAGCTTCGAGCTGCGGGCGCTGGCCGGGACCGGGCACGGTTTCGCGCACGTCTTCCGCAGCGACCGACAGCGGCTCGCCCACCGCATCGGGCAGGGTCTTGAAGGTCGGCATCGGATACGGGTTCGCATAAGCCGAAGGATCGTCCTCGCCCGCCGTATAGACGATGTCGGTTCGCGCATTCGGGTTGTAATAGGTCTGCGCCACGCGCTGGACGTCGGCGGCCGTAACCGCCGCGATCGCGGCAAGCCGCTTGTCCGGGAAGGACGGATCGCCAGTCGTCAAAAGCGCTTCGCCAAGCTCGAAAGCCCTTCCGCGTGCAGTCTCGCGCGACCGCAGGGCGCTGGCGAGAAGCTCGTTCTTCGCTTCGGCGACTTCGGCCTCTGTTACGCCTTCGGATCTGATCCGCTCACGCTCGGCAACGAGGATGCCGCGCACTTCGTCGATATTGGCCTGCGGATTGATGACGGCGAACTGCGCCAGCACCCCGCCTTCTTCCTGCATGCCGACCTGGTGGATCGCCTGCACGGCCTTGCCACTGCGGACCAGAGCCGCGGCCATGCGGCTGTTGTCGCCGCGTGACATGATCGCGTCGAGCACCTCCAGAGCGGGCGCATCCGGATGGGTGATCGCGGGCAGCTTCCACACAGTGCCGACCAGCGGCAGCGGGACATTGGGCGCAGTCGCGGTGATGCTGCGCGGCTCCGTCCGCTCGGGGACATCGAGATCGAAGGCGATCTCCACCGGGTTCTCGCGGCGCGGAATGTCGGCGAAATATTCGTCGACCAGGCTGCGCAGGTCGGCAACTTCGAAATTGCCGGCCACGATCAGCGTGGCGGTGTCCGGCCCGTAATAGGCCTGGTGGAAAGCGCGCGCATCGTCGAGCTCGGCGGACTCGAGCTGCTCGATGCTGCCGATGGTCGGGCGGCGATAGGGCGAGACGTCATAGGCGGCTTCGGGAATGACGAAGCTGCCGAACCGCCCATAGGGCGGCGCGAGCACGCGCTGGCGCAGCTCTTCCTTCACCACGTCGCGCTCCTTGTCGAACACGTCCTGGTCGATCACGGGAAAGGCCATCCGCTCGCGGTGGGTCCAGAGCATGGCTTCGAGATATTCAGCCGGGACGATCTCGAAATAGTTCGTGCGATCGGCATTGGTCGTCGCATTGCGCGTGCCGCCGACATCGGCGGTGAGGCCGTAGATGAGGTTGTACGGCATGTTCAGCGTCTTGCGGCTGAGGATATGCTCGAACAGATGCGCGAAACCGCCGCGCCCCTCGGGATCGGACTTGGAGCCTACCTCATACCACATCGACGTCGTCACCGTGCCGGTCGAGGCGTCCCGAATGGCGATGACTTGCAAGCCGTTGTCGAGCGTCCAACGCTCGTATTCGATTGCCGGAGCGACGACCGCTCCGGCGCTGCTGGCAGTGTGATCGTCAGCAATGGCAGGCACCGCGGCAATGATGGCAAGCGAAGCCGCACCGGCGGCAAGGATGTGACGGAACATTAAACGGACCCCTCGTCTCGATTACGCAAAACGTTCGATCACCTTGGACGCGATCGGCCAATAGAACAACCGCCCTAGCCTGTGAACGGACGGCAGCGTTGGCCTGCAAAGATCCGCAACACCGAACATGTCACGCCTTGTCCTGCAACATGGCCCGCAGGACCAATCCTTACCCGCCTACCCATTGCCCTACGCTACACGACGCACCCGATCGCACGTCGAAACCAAATGATTCTATGTTGGAATTACGACCCGCAAGTTTCGGCTCCGAAAATCGAACAATGATGGACAATGCACGGTTTTTATCACGTTGCAGCAGAATTGGACCCGTATATAGTGCGACCCGCGCGCAGCCGATACGGGATCGAATGCCGCGGGGTAAGTGGGGTTGAGACATGTATTCAAAATACGACGCTTCCATGCTGCGTGCGTGGGACAGCAATGGTTTCGGTTCATCAGAGGGCGAGTTTGCAGACGCGTCGAAAAGAACGCATGCTGCCGAGGTAGCCAATCCGGTTTCCAACGTTCAGCCGTATTTGTCGGTCTACCAACTCATCAACCTGTACGGCTTATATCCCTCACGTGATGGAGGCTCGGGCGGCGAAATTTCATTGGGTTATGTCCTCCAGTTCGCCGGAAATTTCGCGCCGCGCGAGACGGCATTTGCCAGCGGCCAGATCCTGCCCATCTCGCAAAACACCGCGCTCTTTTCCATCGTCGGCACCACTTTCGGTGGAGACGGCAGGACGACCTTCGCCCTTCCCGACCTCGATGGGCATGTGGCGATCGGGGCAGGATTTAACGGGACAACTTCTTTCGGAGCTGGTTCGTATCGTGGAAGCGATACCTTCTCGATCACGGAAGCCAACCTTCCTACGTCATTCGGCGGTGGGGGTGTGGAGATTTCGAATTACGAAACCAGTCTCGCGCTGAACTATGTTATCCATGCAGGTAGCGGGACGGGCGCCAATATCGCCGGATCCGTCCATGGTTTCATCGGCAATTTCGATCCCAATGGCGCCATGATCTGCGATGGCCGCGAACTGGCCATCGCCGACTATCCCGAGCTTTTCGCCGCCATCGGCACCACATATGGCGGAGACGGTGTAACCACCTTCAATATCCCCGACCTGACAGGACGGAACATCGTTGGCGCGGGTCGCGGACCTGGGCTCACCGCGAGGGATGTGGGGGATCTCGTCGGAAGCGAAACGATCCAGCTCGATGGTACTACCCTACCGGCTTATGTCGGAGGGAGCGGGGAGTCGGCCGATAACATGCAACCGGGCGTGGTCATGCAGGTGCTGATCTGCGTGCAAGGTATCTTTCCCTCGCGAAGCATGGAAGATATCGGAAAGGCCGATGGCCTCGAGGGGGACGTCCCGTTCCTCGGGCAGATGATCTACTATGCCGGCACGGATATTCCCCAGGGCTGGGCGTTGGCGATCGGGCAATTGCTGCCCATTTCGCAGAATCAGGCGCTCTTCAGCCTTCTGGGCACAACATATGGCGGCGACGGAAGGACGACTTTCGCACTTCCGGACCTGCGTGGCCGTACCATGACCGGGGTGGAATATTCTCCCGGTTTCCGAGGAGGCACTGAAGACCTCTCTCTGTTCCCCTCCAGCATACCCGGCCGCACCCAGGATGGCGACGAATTCGACAATGACATCCTCGGAAGCGACTTTGCCGACACGTTCCGCGGCCTTGCTGGAATCGATACGCTGACCGGTAACGGCGGCGCGGACGCGCTCTACGGCGGCAACGACGACGATATTCTCGATGGCGGAGCCGGCAACGACATGCTGGATGGCGGTTTCGGCAATGATACGATGCGCGGTGGCACCGGCGATGATTTCTATCGCCTGGTCGATCCCGGCGACGTCGTGATCGAAAACGCCGGAGAAGGCATCGATACGGTACAGTCGGTCATGTCGTTCGCCCGACTGGGGGCCAATGTCGAAAATCTGATCCTTGCCGGCTGGGAAAGCTCCGACGGCTTCGGAAACGCCATGGCCAACGAGATCACCGGCAACTCCTACGCCAACACGCTTTACGGGGTTGGCGGTGACGACACGATCAACGGGCGCGGCGGAAAGGACACCATTTTCGCAGGCTCCGGCAACGACATCGTTTACGGCGGCAATGCTGGCGACGAGATCTATGGCGGCAGCGGCGACGATCAGCTCTATGGGGAGAATGGTTGGGACCACATCTATGGCGTCTCCGGTCAGGACCGCATCGAGGGCGGTGACGGCAATGACGAACTTTTTGGGGGCGATGATGCCGACCAGGTTTATGGGGGCGAAGGAAGCGACCGGGTCTATGGCGGTACGGGGGATGATGTTGTCTCCGGCGGCGCCGGCCTCGATACGCTGACCGGAGGGGACGGTGGCGATACCTTCCTGTTCGAGAACGGAGATTTCGATACCGAGGGTGACCGGATCACCGATTTTCAGCAAGGCCAGGGCGACGTCATCGATCTCGGTGCCATCGACGCGATTGCAGACGGTACGGACGACGCATTCGCGTTCGTCGGTTCCGAAGCGTTCTCGAATGTAGCGGGCGAGCTTCGCTTCGAGCAGGACACAGCTGCAAACGAGACAATCGTCGAAGGTGATACCGACGGTGACGGCTTTGCCGACTTCGTTATCAGGATCGATGGCCTAGTCGACCTGACCGCAACCGATTTCGTTCTTTAGCAGTCGGCGCGCCCCTCGGGGTTGTGCTGCGTTGCAACATAAGCCAAGGGGCGCCCGCATATTCGGGCGCCCCTCTTTATGGCGCCTGCCCTTCCAGACAGCTGATGGACAAAGATGACGCCCGACTTTGGTGCGATTAAGCGCGACTGGCTTTCCAATATCCGCGCCGATGTCCTTGCCGGGCTCGTCGTTGCCCTCGCCCTCATCCCCGAAGCGATCGGCTTTTCGATCATCGCAGGTGTCGACCCGCGGGTCGGCCTTTATGCCTCGGTCGCCATCGCCATGGTGATTGCCTTCACGGGCGGGCGCCCCGGCATGATTAGCGCCGCGACTGCCGCGGTGGCGGTGGTAGTCGTTCCGCTGGTGCGCGATTACGGGGTCGAATACCTGTTCGCCGCCACCATCCTGATGGGGATCTTCCAGGGCATCGCGGCGCTGCTGCGGCTCGACCTGCTGATGCAATTCGTCAGCCGTTCGGTCATCACCGGCTTCGTCAATGCACTCGCGATTCTGATATTCATGGCGCAGCTGCCCGAGCTCACGCTTGGCAATCCCGGCGTGACATGGATGACCTATGCCATGGTCGCCGCCGCGCTGGCGGTGATCTATCTGCTGCCGAAGATGACGACAGCCGTCCCGAGCCCGCTGGTCGCGATCGTGATCCTGACCGCGCTCAGCATCTGGATCGAAGCGCCGGTCAATACAGTGGCCGACATGGGCGAGCTGCCCGAGGGTCTGCCCTATTTCGCCCTGCCCGACGTGCCGCTTAGCTGGGAAACCTTGCGCATCATCGCGCCCTATTCGGCAACCATGGCGGCGGTCGGTCTCCTCGAAAGCCTGCTCACCGCGCAGATCGTCGACGACATGACGCATACCGGCAGCGACAAGCGCCGCGAGAGCGCGGGCCAGGGCGTCGCCAATGTCGTCGCCGCGATGTTCGGCGGCATGGGCGGCTGCGCCATGATCGGCCAGTCTGTCATCAACGTGACCAGCGGCGGCCGTGGCCGGTTGTCGACCTTCACCGCGGGTCTTTCGCTGCTGATCCTGCTCGCCCTGCTTGGCGATCTCGTCGGCCAGGTGCCGATGCCCGCGCTGGTGGCGATCATGATCATGGTTTCGATCGGAACCTTCAGCTGGAATTCGATTCCCAACCTTACCAAGCACCCGTGGCAGTCGAGCGTCGTGATGGTCGCTACCGTCGCAGTGGTCGTCGCCACCCACAATCTCGCGCTCGGCGTACTGGCGGGCGTGATCCTGTCGGGCGTGTTCTTCACCCACAAGGTGATGACCATGTTCGAAGTCGTGCGCGAGCGCGACGGCGACACGGCGATCTACCGCGCCAAGGGCCAGATCTTCTACGCCAGCGTGGAGCGGTTCGAAGCCGCGCTCGGCCCGGAAAGCACCCAGCCCGATCCGGCGGACCACGTCATCATCGACGTGCGCAAGGCGCATTTCTGGGACATCTCGGCCATCGGCGCGCTGGACAAGGTGGTCGAACGCATGCGCCGCAACGGTCGCAGCGTGCAAGTGCGCGGCCTCAACAAGGCGAGCAGCGATCTCGTCGACAAGTTTGCGCTGACGGACAAGACCGGCGTCGAGATCGGCCTCGCCCCGCATCCGTAGGGCGGGTTACCCGGCGGCGCGTGCCATCGCGGCGAGCGCCTGCCGGTCGAACCACCAAAGGCGCGGATCTCGCCGGGGCCGGAATTGCGGCAGGTAACGGGCGTAGAGCGACGCCAGTCGGTCCGGCAGCGCCGCCGGCCCCGGCCCGCGCATGATGTCGCTGACGATCCGGTTCTGGAAGTGGCGCAGGCTGTAATTGCGCATCCGGCGCGCCTGCAAGAGCAGGTCGGCGGGCGTCGCTCGCACGGGGTCGCACAGGAAAGCAGCGCTCTCCATCGTCGCGACCCGCTCGTCCTGCCAATCGTCCTCATTGTCGAGATCGGTCTTGGCGAGAGAGCAGAGCAGGCCATCGTCACCGATCAGATCGACCGGCAGGCGGATGTCCTTTTCGCGCATGCGGGCAACGAAATCGCCATGCAGTGCATAGAGATCGCCGAACAGTCCGTGCTCGCGCCGCATCTGCTCGCGATAGGCCTCTACGCGACGGCCATTGCCGGGAAACGCGGACGCCGCGTTCGCGCCGCCTTCGTCCAGCCGCTCTACAAGCGCAGCGATCGAGCCCGGCTGGATCTGCGCATCGCCATCAGCGAAGACGAAGTGCCGCGCCGCGGGCGCTGGATCATCGAATACGAAGCGGTTCCAGCTGCGCGACTTGCCGCCCTGCTCCCAGTCGTGGACCGTCACCTCGTCGTAACCGCGGGCAATCTGCGCCGTGCGATCGGTGGTCCCGTTGACGACCACGTGGATTGCGTAGCCCGGCTCCCCCAGCGGAAGGCTTTCGAGGCAGCGCGCAATCCGCTGTTCCTCGTTATGCGCCATCACCGCAATGGCGACCGGCAGGCTGTCGTTCATTCGGGCTTGCGGGCGATGGCCCACACGGTGACGGGAAAATTCGGTTCGTTCTTGAACCGCCGCTGCCAGCCGGTCCGCGCCCAGCGGTCGAGATTGGCCTTCACCGCGTTGCGATTGCCCCACGATCCGGTTTCGATCGTCGCCTCGTTGAACCCGACCTCGGCGAGGAAATTGCGCATGCCGAGTTCCGTCCAGCGGGTGCAGTCCACCGGCACGGCGTGCTGGCGGATCATGAAAGGCGTGATGTTGACGAAGATCCCGCCCGGCTTCAGCATCTGCAGCACATGCTCGGTTGCGCGATAGGGGCGCACGAGGTGCTCCCACACATTGTCGGCAATGCAGATGTCGAACTGCCGATCGAGCACATGATCGCAAATGTCGTATTCTGGCCAGTTCATCTCGGTGTAACTGCCCCAGTCGCGCTCGCGCCATTTCCAGCCCGCCGCGATCTCCAGCGCGTCCATCTCCTGCACCGGGAGGGAATCGAGAAACGCGTCGATCATGCGATAGGCGACCGTGCGCGTGATGTGCGTCTTGTCGTATCCGACCGCGCGCGCGACACGCTCTGCAAGGGCAAGGGCTTGCTGCTTCATGCAGGCCCCTTAGCGCCGAATGTCTAAAATCGATTTACCGTCCACATGATCATGCTGACGCGATGCGGGCGGTAAATCAATCGCTCACAGGCTCGGCGTCAGAGAATATACTTCGACAGGTCGGTATCGCCGGACAGATCGTCGAGCCGCTCGCGCACATAGTCGGCGTCGATAGTGACGGTCTCGCCCTCATGCTCCTCGGCTTCGAAGCTGATGTCTTCGAGCAGGCGTTCCATCACTGTCTGCAAACGACGGGCGCCGATGTTCTCGACGCTTTCGTTGACCCGTGCGGCGATCTTGGCGACCTCGGCAATCGCCTCGTCGGTGAAATCGAGCGCGACCTTCTCGGTGCCGAGCAGCGCGGTATATTGATCCACCAGATTGGCGCGCGTTTCCCTGAGGATGCGGACGAAGTCCTCCTCCGTCAGCGCGCGCAGTTCGACGCGGATCGGCAGGCGGCCCTGGAGTTCGGGGAGCATGTCGGAGGGCTTGGCGACATGGAACGCGCCGCTGGCGATGAAGAGCACGTGATCGGTCTTCATTGGGCCGTATTTCGTGGCCACCGTCGTGCCCTCGATCAGCGGCAGCAGGTCGCGCTGCACGCCTTCACGGCTGACCGAACCGCCGCGCACGTCGCTGACGGCGATCTTGTCGATCTCGTCGAGGAAGACGATGCCATTGGTCTCCGCATTTTCCAGCGCGACGCGGTTGACGTCGTCCTGGTCCATGCGTTTCTCGGCCTCTTCTTCCACCAACCGGTCCCACGCATCGGGCACCTTGAGCTTGCGGCGCTTGAGGTTGGACTTGCCCATCGCCTTGCCGAGCATGTCGGAGAGGTCGATCATGCCGACATTGCCGGGCATGCCGGGAATTTCCATGTTCGACTGCGGCTGGTCCTTCACCTCGATCTCGACCTCGGTGTCGTTCATCGAGTTGTCGACGATGCGCGCGCGGAAAGCCTCGCGGGTGGCTTCGCTCGCGTTGTCGCCGACCAGCGCGGTCAACAAGCGGTCCATCGCGGCCTCGCTCGCGGCTTCGCGAACGGCCTCGCGGCGGCGTTCCTTCTCCAACCGGATGGCTTCTTCGGCCAGATCGCGGGCGATCTGTTCGACGTCGCGGCCGACATAGCCGACCTCGGTGAACTTGGTCGCCTCGACCTTGACGAACGGTGCCTCGGCCAGCCGCGCGAGACGGCGGCTGATCTCGGTCTTGCCGCAGCCGGTGGGGCCGATCATCAGGATATTCTTGGGCGTC
Organism: Qipengyuania sp. 902; assembly: GCF_051195295.1. Lineage (NCBI taxonomy): Bacteria > Pseudomonadati > Pseudomonadota > Alphaproteobacteria > Sphingomonadales > Erythrobacteraceae > Qipengyuania > Qipengyuania sp. 902. The sequence continues at coordinate 89,436 of NZ_JBNJLJ010000004.1, forward strand.
ACCTCGTCGCGCAGGTCGCGATCCAGGCGCTGGCGGCGCCAGCGATTGCGCAGGGCCACAGCCACGGCGCGCTTGGCGTCCTTCTGGCCGATGATGTGCTCGTCGAGCGCGGCGACGATCGCCTTGGGGGTCAGATTGTCCATACTATCCTATCGTCATCCCAGCGAAAGCTGGGATCTGTCTCGGGTCGGCACTTGGCCGGAAGCGATCCCAGCGTTCGCTGGGATGACGCGGGTTAAACTTCTTCGACGGTCACATTGCCATTGGTGAAGACGCAGATGTCGGCGGCGACCTTCATCGCCTTGCGCGCGATCTGCTCGGGATCGTCTTCGTATTCGGCGATCGCCTTGGCCGCAGCCAGCGCGTAATTGCCGCCCGATCCGATCGCGGTAATTCCGCCTTCGGGTTCGAGCACATCGCCATTGCCGGTGAGGACGAGGAGGTTTTCCTTGTCCGCCACGATCATCAGCGCTTCGAGATTGCGCAGGTATTTGTCGGTGCGCCAGTCCTTGGTCAGCTCCACCGCGGCGCGCAGGAGCTGGCCGTTATATTGCTCGAGCTTTTTTTCCAGCCGCTCGAACAAGGTGAAGGCATCGGCGGTCGCGCCGGCGAACCCGGCGACGACCTTACCGTCCTCCCCGATGCGGCGGACCTTGCGGGCATTGGGCTTCATCACCGTGTTGCCCATGGAGACCTGCCCGTCCCCCGCAATCACGATCCGGTCGCCGCGTTTGACGCCGACGATGGTGGTGGAGTGCCACTGGACGATGCCGTGGCTTTCGCGGTGTGAACTCATGACGCGCGATATGGGGCGCGCGCCGAATGGGTCAAGCCGCCGGACGGATTACTGCTGCTGGCCGCCAACGCCCGGTGCACCGACCGCGCCGATATTGCCGAACAGGTCTTCGAGGAAGCTGCGCTCCCGGCCCAGCGTCGGCGTCTCGTCGCCATCGGGGCGCAGATACGCCACCTGGTCGATCCCGCTGCGGTCCGCAGCCACGACATTGCCCGCCTCATCGAAGCGCACGGCAAGCACCTGGTGCTGTTCGATCCGCGGACGGACGAAAGGTTTGCGGCCCGTGGTGCTCGACACGTAATACCACGTCGGCTCGCCGAACTGGCTGGTGAAGGTCGGACGGCCCAGCGTGCCGGCGACCGACTGCTGGTTGTCGATGCCCGGCTGGATCGACTGGGTCAGCACCGGATCGACGATATAGCCGCGCGTTTCGCGGATCGGCTGGCACGCAGCGGTAGCCACACCGGCAAGGGCAATGGCGCTAAGGCCGACAATCTTGGTCCTGTTCATGGGAACAGCAATTCTCCGTCTTCAAGTCCGCTTGGCCGCGTGGGCGCGCGTCCCTATATGCTCGGCCAACGCCTTAGTCGCAAAGCATCGGCCCATGCAATGTCACTGTTGCCGATCGCTTGGGGATCAGCGACTGGAGATCGCGGCCTGTATTGCCGCTGAACGGAGATGCCATGTCCTTTTTCGCCCGCCTGTTCGGCCTGTCCAGCGACCCGCGCGAGGAATGGCGCCCGCTGTGGCACCGCGTGGTGGAGGAAGCGCGCGATCCCGACTGGTACCGCATGTGCGGCGTCGCGGATTCACTGGAGGGCCGGTATGACATGGTCACGCTGGTGCTGGCGCTGGTGATGCTGCGGCTGGACGATGCAGGCGAGGAAGGCAGCAATGCCAGCGCCCGCCTGACCGAACTGTTCGCCGAGGACATGGAAGGCCAATTGCGCGAGGCCGGGATCGGCGACCCGACCGTCGGCAAGAAGCTGGCTGCCGTGATGGCCAGCATGAATGGCCGCATCGGCGCCTATCGCGACGGGCTACGCAGCGATCCCAAGGTGCTGGTGGAGGCGGTGCGGCGCAATGTCACAATGGCCCAGCCGGACGAGGCCGAGGCACTGGTGCAGCGCATGGCGGCGCTGCACGCGCGGCTGGAGCGGACCGGCTTCGAGACGCTGAAGAAGGGGGAGATCGCCGCATGAGCGCGCCCGAACTCGTCCGCCTCGTCAAGCCGCGCGCGCTCCCTGCCGAGTCCATGACGATTACTGCCGACACGGCCGAGCTCGAGGCGCTGGCCAAGCGCTTCGGCGTGACGGCGGTCGATGCGCTGAACGCCCATGTGGCGTTCGAGACGAAGGATGGCGCGGTGCTGGCGAACGGTCACCTGCTGGCCACAATCGAACAGCCCTGCGCCGTAACGCGCGAACCGCTGACCTACGATGTCGAGGAGCCGCTGACCCTGCGCTTCGTGCCTGCCGGATCGGTGCCGGACTACGCGCCCGACGAGGAAATCGAGCTCGACAGCGAGGACTTGGACGAGATTGAATACGAAGGCGACAGCTTCGACCTCGGCGAAGCCATCGCGCAGACGCTGGCGCTGGCCATCGACCCCTACCGCGAAGGACCAGGCGCCGACGAGGCGCGGAAGGCGGCGGGGATTGTCAGCGACGAAGAAGAAGCGCCGAGCGGGCCGCTGGCGGAGGCGCTGGCGGCGCTGAAGGGGAAGGGCGACTAGCGCTGCGCATGTTGGTCCGCCGACATGATACCAAAACCAGACACCCAATCCGCTCAGCCTGAGCTTGTCGAAGGCCACGCGCTGTAGTTTGCTCCAAGCACCCCTACCGTTGGCGATTTCGGGCAAGCAACGAGATCTCTTCCCAGTCACCAGCTATCAGAGCCTGCTTCTTTGCCCTGCTCCAGCCTTTGATCTGTCGCTCTGCATCGAACGCCTCGTCGCGCGTAGGAAAATCCTGCGACCATTCGAGCGACACTGGCAGCCGACCGGCAGTGTATCCGCCTAGCGCCCCGGAGCGATGCTGCGCGAAACGATATTCCAGCTCTTCGGTATGGCCGACGTAATAGCTACCGTCATTGCAGCGCAGCAGATAGGTGAAGAACGTCATGCCTCGCCTCTAATCTCGGCGCGCGACCTTCGACAAGCTCAGGCTGAGCGGGCGTGGGTCGGGAAGCGGGAGGCCATCGCCAATGGTCGTCACTAAATCATACGCAGCAGCAACGCGCTTTCTTAAACGAGGACGATCATGGCAGCCATCAGCCTATGCTGCATGCTTCTCATCAAGCCATCGAAGCATCACGCGCGGACAAGGTTCATCCGACAGCGGTTTTTTCCTGTCTGGACAGTGTAACATGCGGTCCATGTCTCGGCATCGCCCGCGCGAAGCCGAGCGCGGATGAACTCGACTCAGAACGGAATATCGTCGTCCAGATCGTCGTAGTTCGAGCCGCCGCCGGACCCACCCGAGCTGCCATCCGAGGAACCGCCGCCGCTGCGCCAGTTGTCGCCGCCGCCGGAACTCTGGCCGCCGCCGCCCTGGTCCCAATTGCCGCCGCCGCGCTGGCCTCCGCCGCCGCCACCTCCGCCGGACGCACCGTCGAGCATGGTCAGCGTGCCGCCGAGGCCGCGGATCACGACTTCGGTCGAATAGCGGTCGTTGCCCGACTGGTCCTGCCACTTGCGGGTCTGCAGCTGGCCTTCGATATAGACCTTGGAGCCCTTGCGCAGATAGCGCTCGACCACGCCGACGAGGCCCTCGGAGAAGATCGCGACGGTGTGCCACTCGGTCCGCTCCTGCCGCTCGCCCGTGTTGCGGTCCTTCCATGTCTCGCTGGTGGCGATGCGCAGGTTGGCGATCTTGCCACCGTTCTGGAAGCTGCGGATCTCGGGATCGGCCCCGAGGTTTCCGATGAGCATGACTTTGTTGAGGCTACCGGCCATCGAATCGTCCCTTCGTAACTGTTGGCAACCGGCCTAACGGAGGGCGCTGCCCGCTTCTAGGGGCGGAACGGAGTTTCCACACCGCTCCGGACGCAATCGCTACAACCCCAGCGCCACCGCGCCCCAGTAGGTGAGGCCCGCGAACACGTAAGCCAGCGCAAACAAGTACACGAGCATGAACACCGGCCATTTCCACCCGTTCGTCTCGCGCCGGGCGACCGCAATGGTCGAGATGCATTGCGGCGCGAAGACGAACCACGCGAGGAAGGCGAGTGCGGTCGGCAGACTCCACAGCGCGGCGATCTTGTCGGTCACGCCCTCGGCCGCGACTTCCTCGTCCGCTGCGTCCACGGCATAGGTGGTCGCCAAGGCCGATACAGCGACTTCGCGTGCGGCCATGGCCGGCACCAGCGCAAGGCTCATCTCGCGGTTGAAGCCGATGGGCTCGAGGATCGGGTGGAGACCGTCGGCGACCATACCCGCGACGCTCGCATCCATCTGGCTCTCGCCCGGCTCGGCCTTGGGAAAGCTCAGCATCAGCCACAGGGCAATCGTGACCACAAAGATGATCGTGCCCGCGCGGCGCAGGAACACCCAGGCGCGCTGCCACAGCCCGATGGCGAGGTCCTTGATCCGCGGCAGCTGGTAGCGCGGCATTTCCATGATGAAGCCGCTCGCCGCACCCTTCGCGACCGTGCGCCGCAGCACCAGTGCCGCCGCCATCGCGCCGACGATCCCTGCGACATAGAGCGCGAACAGCACAAGCCCCTGCAATCCGATGCCCGGTCCGATGCTGGTCGACGGGATAACCGCCGCGATGATCACCGCATAGACGGGCAGCCGCGCCGAGCAGGTCATCAGCGGAGCGATGAGGATCGTCGTCAGCCGGTCCTTCGCATCGGGAATGCTGCGCGTCGCCATGATGCCGGGAATGGCGCAGGCGAAGCTGGAGAGCAGCGGGATGAAGCTTTTGCCCGACAGGCCCACGCCCGCCATCAGCCGGTCCATAAGGAAGGCCGCACGCGCCATGTATCCGCTCGCTTCCATCACCAGGATGAAGAAGAACAGGATTACAATCTGGGGCAGGAAAACTACAACCGACCCCACACCGGCGAGCACACCCTCGGTGAGGAAATCGCGCACGAAGCTTTCGGGCATGGTGTCGGTGACGAGCGCGGACACGGCGCCCACCCCGCCCTCCAGCGCATCGGCGAAGGGCGTCGCCCAGGCGAACACTGCCTGGAAGATCACGAACAACAGGCCGAACAGGATCACCGGCCCGATCCACGGATTGAGCAGCACACGATCGATGCCGTTCTCGATCGTGTGGCGCGTCGATTTGGAGAGGATCGCGCCTTTCGCCATGTGCTTGGCCGCCAGCCGCCGCTCGGGCAGCGTCAGGTGCCAGCGCTTGTGTGCATCTTCGTCGGCATGCGCATCGGCTTCGGCAATGACCTGTGCCAATTCGGGCAGGCCCTTCCGGCGCACGGCGACCGTCGGGATCACCGGGACGCCGAGCGCTTCGGAAAGTGCCGCCGGGTCGAGCGTCAGCCCGTCACGCTCCGCCAGATCGACCATATTGAGCGCGACCACGGTAGGCCGGCCCAGCTCGAGCACTTCCTGCGCAAAAACGAGATGCTGTTCCAAATTGGCGGCGTCGAGCACCAGCACCAGCACATCGGGTGCGGCTTCGCCCTCGAATTCGCCATGGACGAGCTTCCGGGTCACCTCCTCATCCGGGCTGGCAGCATCGAAGGAGTAGGCGCCGGGCAGGTCGATCAGCTCGCGCGATTCGCCGTTCGGCAGGGCCAGCCGCCCGGCCTTTCGCTCCACGGTGACGCCGGGATAGTTGGCGATCTTCTGGCGGGCGCCGGTCAGCGCGTTGAACAGTGCCGACTTGCCCGAATTGGGATTGCCGACCAGCGCTACCTTGTGGTGGCGGACGGGATCGTCGCGGCTCATACGGGCTCCACCTCGATGGCGAGGGCGTGCGCGCGGCGCAGTGCGATGGTCATGCGGCCGATACGGATCGCCAGCGGGTCGCGCGTACCGAAGACGCCGCGATGGATTACGGAGACTTCCGCGCCCTCGTCCACGCCAAGAGCTTTAAGGCGCTTGCCTTCGTCCTCGGCCAGTGCAGCCCAGTCCACCGCGGTAATGCGCGCGGATTTCTCATGATCGAACGCGTCGAGGGTCATGCGCAGCGCCCTGTCAGAATCGCGCGCTTGTTGCAACCGATTATCAATAGCGGGCGCTCGTCTTGCGCAGCCGCACCCGCGGCTGCGTCCTTCGCTAAACGTGCAGCAAGCTGCACCCGCTGCGGGCGAGCGGTCGCTCTTGCCGGGCCTCCGCCGGCCCGGATTTAGCGCGCAGGGTAGCGCAGCCGGCCTAGGAACCGCGTTACGCTAAAGCTCGCGCGATTCGGGTTGAGCCACTTGGCCTTCACCTTCTCGAACTTCATGACGCCGTCGATCCGGCGCTCCAGGAATGCGCGGCTCTCGGCCTTGTTCTCGCTCTCGTCCTCGACGAAAACGGCCAGCGTCGCACCGTAGATCGAGGCGAGGATGGCACGCTTGGTATAGTGGTTGTAATCGGTCGCAGTGTCGCCCGCGAGCCGCCACATTATATCGGCGCTGTTCCAGCCGGTCTTCAGCGCGGTCGGCACATTCTGCGGCATGGCCATGATTGCCAGCGCGCGGCGCAGCGATTCCTCCAAGCCCAGCACGGCGTCGAGCCGGTACTGCACCAGGCTACGGATGCGTTCGCGGATTTTCATCTCGGCCAGCTTTCCCGCCGGCATGTCGAGCATCATCTGCCGATCGATCGTCTCGATCCATGCGCGGATCATGCCCATCGCGCCCTGGTCCTTGAAGGCGAGCCGGGCCACATCGCGATCGGCGCCCAGCTGGTCCGCCGCCATCTCCAGCGCGGCATCGGTCCAGCCATCGAACACCGCCGCATCGGCGATACCGGGCGCCAGCGCCAGCCGCAGCTCGTCGAGCGTCAGGTCCTCGACCAGCAGCTCTTCATCGAGTCTCGCGTCAGTTGGGGCCATAGACCGGCGCTGCCTTTCCCTTTTCCGCAATCGCTGCGTCGAGTGCAGCCAGCACCTGCGATCGTCCGCCGAGGAGTTCGGCATAATCCCGCGCGGTGCGGCCCGAGCTATCGGTGCGCAATGGGTCCGCCCCCTTGTCGACAAGCAGGCGGATCATTTCCACATCGCGGCGATGGACGGCAGAAATGAGCGGCGTTTCGCCGGCAGCGTTCGTGACATTTGCCGATGCCCCGCCGTCCAGCAGTGCTTCGACCGCTTCCAGCGAACCGATCTGCACGGCCACTTCCAGCGGCGATTCGCCGTCGCGTGTTTCGAGATTGGGATTGGCACCCTTGCCGAGGAGAAACTTGATCCACACCGCATCGCGGCGCTGCGCGGCGATGTGCAGGGCCGTCTCGCCGCTGGTGATGTCCCGCGAATTGACCAGCACATTGCCGGGCTGCGCGAGCAGCTCGTTCACCTTCCCACCGTCGCGATCCTTGACCGCTTCGAGGAACTCGTACCCTTCGCGTTTGCGCTGGGCGTGCGCCGGCGCCGCCACCATCGCCAGCGCCGCCGCGCCCAGGATCGCGTGAACAATCCGTTTCATCTCGTCGTCTACCCCTGAATTTTTCCGCATGCGAATGCGGGGTCGTCTCTTGAACAGAGGCAATTAGCAGACCATGAACCGCGATGCCATGCTTGCTCGCAATCCCCTATCTATCGCTATCGCCCTGGCCCTTGCCGGATGCTCCTCCGACAGTAGCGCTCCGGCGGAACCACCCCCGCTGCAGGGTGCGAGCATCGGGGGCGATTTCACCCTCACAGGCGAGAGCGGCGAGCCTGTCAGCTGGAGCGATTTCGACGGGCAGTACCGCACGATCTACTTCGGCTACACCTATTGCCCGGACGTCTGCCCGGTCGATGTGCAGCGCGCCATGGCAGGCCTCAAGCTGTTCGAAGAGCAGGACCCGGAGCGCGCCGCGCAGATCCAGCCGCTGTTCGTCGGCGTCGATACGGCACGCGACACGCCCGAGGTGCTGACCGAATTCACCGACAATTTCCATCCGCGCCTGATCGGGGTCACCGGTGACGAGGAAACCCTGACGAGCGTCGCGCAGCAATTCGCCGCCAGCTTCTCCAAGGGCGAGGAAACCGAGGCCGGCGGTTATCTGGTCAACCACACCAATGTCACGCTGCTCTTCGGACCGGACGGAGAACCGCTCGCGACGCTACCGACCGACGAAGGAGCCGAGGCGGTCGCCGCGGAACTGGACAAATGGGTGCGCTGAGAGACCGGTTCTGGGAACGGCCGCTGGCCGAGCTCGACCAGGCCGAGTGGGAGGCCCTGTGCGATGGCTGCGGACGCTGCTGCCTTCACAAGGTCGAGTATGAAGACACAGGCGAGATCGAGCATACCAATGTCGCCTGCAAGCTGCTCGACTGCCAAAGCGCGCGCTGCACGGACTACAAGCGGCGCAAGGCCTTCGTGCCGGACTGCCTGCAGCTTACGTTGAGGATCGTCGACAAGGTGGAATGGCTGCCGCCGACCTGCGCCTATCGCCTGCGTGCCGAAGGGCAGCCGCTGCGGCCATGGCACTATCTCATCAGCGGCGACCGCGAGGACGTGGTGCGCGCCGGTGTGTCGGTGGCCGGTCGTGTGATTTCGGAAACCGAGGCTGGGCCGCTCGAACACCACGTCGTCGATTGGGGCGATGAGGACGAGGACCAGGCGGCGTGATCGACTGGCTTCGTCGCGAAGCGCTGGAGCCGGAAATCGAGATTGCCGGGCGCGTCCTGCCGATCGAACTCAATCGCAATCGGCGTGCCAAGCGCCTGACCCTGCGCCTCGCCCCCGACGGCAGCGCGGTGCGGATCACCCTGCCGCACTGGTGCCGTAGCGTGGAAGCCCTGGCCTTCGCCCACGCGCGCGCCGACTGGCTGGGCGAGCAGCTTGCCAAGGTTCCCGAGCGGCGCGATCCCCTCGGCGAAGGCACGCTCACTTATTGCGGCCATGAGGTGCGGATCGAATGGTCCGCCGACTTCCCTCGCAAACCCGTGCTCGACACGACCGGCGTTCGTGTTGGCGGGCCGAACGAAACGCTGACGAAAAGACTGCAACGCTGGCTGGAAGCCGAGGCGCAGCGCCTGTTCGCCCAAGACGCGCAGGACTATTGCAGCCGTGCCGATCTTCCTGTCGCCGACGTGCGCTTGACCCGCGCCAAGCGGCGCTGGGGCAGCTGTTCGAGCGAGGGCGTGCTGCGCCTCAACTGGCGGCTCGTGCAAGCGCCCGATTTCGTTCGGCGTTCCGTCGTCGCGCACGAGGTCGCGCATCTCGTCCACTTCGACCATTCGCCCGCCTTCCACGCGCTACTGGGCGATCTGTTCGAAGGGGATATCGAGCACGCGAACTACTGGCTCAGCCAGCACGGACGCACGCTCTACGCCGCCTTCGGCTGAGTGTACTGGCAAGGTTCAGCAAACATGCCTATCTTGGCCGCATGCGATTGAAGAGCAGATTCCACGTCAAGTCGGGCGTCACCGACCTCTGGGACTATGTCCGCGAACCGCGCCCCTTCCGCTGGACCCTGTTGCTGCTGTCGGCGATGATCCCGGCCGGCGCGCTTCTTGCGCTGTCGCAGGAATCCCATCTACGCCCACCCGATCCGCCGAAGGTGACCTTCATCAACACTTTCGCTGAAGGGCGGACGGACGAGGAAATCCGTCTTAGCAACATCGAAAACCAGCAACGCAAGGAAGCGCGCGAAGCCGAGCGCGCCGAACTGCTGGAGCGCAAGGTCGAAGCCTACAAGACCTTGGGCCGCGCGACCGGGCTCGACGTCGATGAGATGGCGCGCGAGGCCGAAGTCGAAAATGCGCGCGAAGCGGCCGAAGCCGAAGCGCGCCAGCGGGAATATTACCAGGCGGGCGGGACGGTTGCAGCCGGAACTGAATGACGCACGCTGGCTGGCGGCGGCGGCACGGCTGGCGTCGCGTGGCCGCCCGCTCAGCCGCCCGAACCCCGCAGTCGGCTGCGTTCTCGTCAAGGACGGGCGCGTCGTCGGCCGCGGATGGACGCGGGAAGGCGGCCGACCGCACGCCGAGGCTGCGGCGCTCGACCATGCAGGAGAGTCTGCAAGAGATGCGACGGCCTATGTCACGCTGGAACCCTGCGCTCATCGCTCGCCTCGCGGGCCCGCCTGTACCGATCGCCTGATCGAAGCCGGTGTGGCGCGGGTTGTGGTCGGTGTCGAAGATCCCGACCCCCGTACCGCTGGCGAGGGCCTCGCTCGACTGAAATCTGCCGGTATCGCCACCACCCTCCTTCCCATTCCCGAGGCCGAAACAAGCCTTGCGGGCTATCTCACCCGCGCCACCAAGGGCCGGCCACACGTAACACTCAAACTCGCGACGTCGCTCGACGGCTGCATTGCGTTGGCCGACGGGCAGAGCCAGTGGATCACCGGCGCAACGGCACGCGCGCACGTGCATTCGCGCCGCGCGCTGGCGGACGCGATCCTGGTCGGCGGCGGGACATGGCGGGCCGACAAGCCACGCCTCGACGTGCGCCTGCCGGGACTGGAAGACCGCAGCCTGCAACGCGTCCTGCTGACGCGCGGTATCCCGCCCGACGGGGTCAAGGTCATCAATGCACCGAGCCAGATCGACCGGCTGGACGGCGTGCAATATGTCTATGTCGAGGGCGGCGCACAGGTCTCGGCCAGCTTTATCGCCGAAGACCTCGTCGATCGCATAGAGCTCTATCGCGCACCCATCATGATCGGCTCCGGCAAGCACGCGCTGGGCGATATCGGCCTCGCATCGCTGGACAGGGCGCACGGCCGCTGGACGCTTGTCGAGCAGCGCCAGCTTGGCAGCGACACTTACCAAGCCTACAGCCGCACGTGCTGACAGGAGACACTGCACACATGTTCACCGGTATCGTGACCGCCATCGGCACCATCGAAAGCACCGAGCAGCGCGGCGATTTGCGCGTCGTGGTCGGCTGCCCGTTCGATCCGGAGGCGATCGATATCGGCGCGTCCATCGCCTGTTCGGGCGTCTGCCTGACGGTGGTCGCCCTGGGCGGCGAGGCCGGCGATGCGCGCGTAACGTTCGATGTGTCGGGTGAAACCGTCAGCCGAACGAAGCAGGGCATGTGGGATCGTGGTGCGAAGCTCAATCTCGAACCTGCGCTCAAGCTCGGCGACGAACTCGGCGGGCATCTGGTGACCGGCCATGTCGATTCGGTGGGCCAGGTCATGCTGGCGGAGGATGTGGGCGGGTCACGCAAGATCGCGATCCGTATCAGCCGCGAGCTCGCGCCCTTCGTCGCGCCCAAGGGTTCGATCACGATCGATGGAGTTTCGCTCACCGTGAACGATGTCCGCGACCGCACCGATGGTACATGCGATTTCGCTGTAAACATCATCCCGCACACCGGTGAGGTGACGACACTCGGCGCGCTGAGCGAAGGCGACCGCGTCAATCTCGAAATCGATGTGCTGGCACGCTATCTCAAGCGGATGCAGGCGCTGGCGGGGTAATACCCGAAGTGTCAGGCTAGCGGCCCGGCCTCGAACGCCTCGCGTGTGATCTCGTAAATGAGGTGCACCACGCGCTTGCCCTGATAACGCTCCAATTCGTAACGGTCGGTGCGCTCGGCCCCGATCGCCTCCAGCGCATTGCGCGAGCGGTAATTGGTGTCGCCGACGCGGAACTCGACCAGCGCGACTTGCTCGAAGGCGTGCTCCAGCATGGCGAGCTTCATCTCGCGATTAATGCCTTTCCCCCAGCAGCGCCGCTCGAGGAAGGTCCAGCCGATCTCGACCACGCCGCCTTCTTCCGGGTCGTATTTGTCGTAGCGGGTCGAGCCGACGATGCGATCCTTCGCTTTATCCACGACAGCCAGCGCACCACCGCTCGCCAGGCCCTCGTCGAAGAACGCATCGAAGACCTCGCGCCGCCAGCGATCATGGATCGGGTGCTGTTCCCAGACCATCGGGTCGGAGGCGATCTCGTAGAGAGCCTCGCGATCGTCCTCGCTCAGCGGCCTCAGCACCAGCCGCTCGGTTTCGAGGATCGGCTGGCGGTCCACTGTCGGTCAGCCCTGCGTGACGTCGGCCAGCGCGGCGATGAACTTGTCGGTATTGCCCGCGTGGAGCCCCGCCACGTTGATGCGGCCGGAGCCTGCCATGTAGACGGCGTGGTCTTCGCGAAGCTTGGCGATCTGATCCTTGGTGAGGGGCAGCATGGCGAACAGGCCATTCTGCTCGGCGAGTGCGGCGAGGTTGAGCCCCGGCACTTCGTTGTCCGCCGCGGCGAGACGTTCGCGGACGCGGCGCATCCGCTCGCGCATTTCGGTGAGCTCGTCGAGCCATTCACCGGTCAGCGTATCGTCGCAGAGCACGTGGCGTACCGCCGCGCCGCCGTGATCGGGCGGCATGGACCAATTCGCGCGCGCCAGCGAATTGGCATTCGACACGATGGCGTCGAGTTGGTTCGGCTCTTTCGCCATCATGTAGAAGGCGCCGACCCGGTCGCGGTAGAGGCCGAAGTTCTTGTCGCAGCTATAGGCGATCAGCGCTTCCGGCACCGCCGCCAGTACTGCGCGAACGCCGGCGATGTCCTCGTCCAGGCCCTGGCCGAGCCCATGATAGGCGACATCGAGGATCGGCAGCACACCGGCGTCCGCCAACGCGCTGGCGATCTTATCCCACTCCCCGGTAGTGTAATCCACGCCGGTCGGGTTGTGACAGCAGCCGTGCAGCAGAACGGCATCGGTCGGCTTGGCGTTTCGGATCGCGTCCAGCACTGCATCCAGATCGGCGCTGCCGTCTTTCGTCGCATGATTGAACGGTGCGATGTCCATCCCGACATCGGCCAGGATCTGCGCATGGTTGGGCCAGCTCGGCGTGCCCATGTGGATACGCGTCACACCTGCCTGCTGGGCCAGCGCCACCGCGAGTCGAACGGCGCCGGTGCCGCCGGGTGTTTGCATGCCTTCGATGCGACCCCCCATCGTCGCGTCCTCGCCGAAGATGAAGGGCATCAGCGCGGCAGTGAAGCCGGTGTCGCCCTCCGGGCCAAGGTAGGACTTGCTGTCCTGCTCGTCGATGAGCTTCTGTTCGGCCTCTTTGATCGACCGGAAGACGGGCGTTGCGCCATCGTTGGTGCGATAGACGCCGACGCCGAGGTCGATCTTGTTCTCCCGCGGGTCTTCGGCATGCATCTTGATCAGCGCGAGCAGCGCGTCGGGGGCCTGGGCTTGAAGGTTTTCGAGCATGCGCGCCTCTTCGCCAAATATGCGTGGGGCCGCAACAGGAAATCCCGTTGCGGCCCCCGGAGCTCTTCGGTTTTGTTCTATCGCGACCCGAAGGGCTCCTTGCCTCTGCGACCGAGTATCAGAACGGCAGCCAGCGCTGCTTCTTCGAAAACTTCATGTAACCCGCGTTCACGCCGAGCCGCAGACCGGCCCCGACGCGGATGGGAATCAGCACGACATCGCCCTTGCGCATGTAGCTCGCCGTGAGGCCGCCGACGACATAGGCCTGGCCTTCGCCGGCCGGATAGCGCTCGTACAGCTCCTCGCTGTCCCACAAATTGTAGACGAGCACGAAGGTGCTGCCCGCGTTCGCGCCTGCATCGAAGCCGATCGACGGGCCGGTCCAGTAAACGGGCCGCTCGCCCTCCACCTTGTGGAACAGCGTGCCCGAGCCATAGCGCGCCCCGACGATGAAGGCTCCGCCCGCCTCGCGCCCGACGATATAGGCATTGGGCTCGCCCTGTTCGGCGAGAAGCTTCTGGATCATGTTGGCGACACCTTGGGCGCCCTTGCCGAAAACGCCTTCCGCCGCGCCGATCAGATCGTCTTCGCGGTAAGTGGTCGAACTGTCGTCCACTGCGGCGGTTTCGACGGCTTCGTCGGCGGCAGCCTCGGCACTCTGTTCGGACCAGCTGTCCTGCTCAGGGTAACTGTCCACCGGCGCGGCTTCGTCGGGTGCTTGCGTGTAGGTGACCGCATCGCCTGCCTGCTCGTCGGCATAGACCGGCGCGTCGCCCGGCTGTTCGACGAGATCGCCGTCGATTGCGCTGTCGGGGTCGATAGTCTCGACCTGCGCCGAAAGCGGCGTCGCGGCCAGCCCGATGGCCGCCATGGCGAGGCCGAAGCGGGACAGATGTTGTGCTAGCGTGGTCATGTTTCCCTCCCTGTCGGCGCAAGGCGCACGTACAGTCGATGTCGTAGAAGAATCCCCTTCAAGCAGCAGGGCAATGAAACGGCGATGAACCGAATCGAAAACGGGGCGAAACGAGTCTCTGCCGAGGCGAGATTCTTCCCTTGAAGGGTACGTGGCCCATGGCTATAGCGCGCCCCTCGCCCGGCCAAGCTCCGGCCGGCGACATGCGGAGACGTGGGTGAGTGGCTGAAACCAGCTCCCTGCTAAGGAGCCATACCTGGTAACGGGTATCGAGGGTTCGAATCCCTCCGTCTCCGCCACCGGCCTTTCCCAGGCCCTGCCAATTCCCTTAAGAGGTGCGAGTATCGGATGCTGAGCGACAAGGTTGGCTTGTCGGCGAACTTGCAATCCACGAAACTTTGTACCTTGGCGCGCTTGGTCCGCATGTATTTCGCCGGACAGCAATGGATTTTCGGTTTTTTCCCATCGCCTACGATCGCCTCTGATAACTGCTTCGTTCAAGCAGATGACACAGAAAGCGAGTCCAGGAATTCTCAGCTTAGTTTGGCGAAATTGGCGACCCCTGGCGCTGGCTGGCGCGGCTGCCGCACGGAATTTCCCGACAGACCGCCAAGTGCGCCTGCCGCATCGACAACCTTCGCCATCCTGCTTTGATCGATCCGGTAATAAACGAGCTTGGCGTCTTTCCGGGTCTTCACGAGGCCCGCGTTGCGGAGGACTGCCAATTGCTGCGACAACGTTGGCTGGCCGATACGTGCTGCGTCGTCGATCTCTCCGACATTGCGCTCCTTGCCCGTCAGGGCCTGCATGATGCGAAGACGCACTGGATGCGCGAGCGCCTTCAAGGCATCGACCAGCTCCTCGTCGGTCATTTGCGTGTCTTTCGCTTGGTTTCCTTCATGAACCAATCGGTCTGGCCCTTGGCAGAGAAAACGGTGTCGAGCGACGCGTCGGGCTGCACCAGCATGGCCTCCCCCGGAGCCCAGTTCGCAGGGGCGAGAACAGGCCCGTCATCGACCGCTTGGAGAGCATCGAGTGTCCTCAGCATTTCGGGCGTCGAACGCCCCACATTCGCCGGGTAACAAGTCATCGCGCGGATGACGCCATGCGGGTCGATGAAGAAAGTCGTCCGAACCGTTGCGCTATCGTTATCGTTCGGCGCCACCATGCCGTAGGCCCGGCCGATCACGAGGGTCGGGTCCTCCACGATCGGAAAGCGCACCTCGATGTCGTAGCGATCGCGGATCAGCCGCAGCCAGGCGAGATGCGAAAACAGGCTATCGACGGAAAGCGCCATCAGCGCACAATCGCGCTGTTCGAACTCGCTGGCCGATTGGGCCAGTGCGACAAACTCGGTCGTGCACACAGGCGTGAAGTCCGCTGGGTGCGAAAACAGGATCAGCCACCGCCCCCGGTAATCCGAAATACGAACGTTTCCAATCGTGCTGCGGGCGGAGAAGTCCGGAGCGACATCTCCGATACGCAATCCTGCGCAAGGCGCCTGTCGTTCGGCATCGGCGTTGATCATCTCGGTCATCAAGACCTCATACCACTTGACACCCGAATAGCAACACATATAAACGGTTAATGTAAGTGTATGGAGATCAAGCTATGGCTGACGATCAAATCCTCGACAGCGCTGCCGCCCAGATCGAGCGCGCTCAGGCCGACAAGTGCCTGCGCCCTTCTATCGCGGGCTTTTTCGACGAAGCTACCAACACCGTTTCCTATGTCGTTCACGACCCCAAGACGAACGAAGCGGCGATCATCGACTCTGTCCTGGATTTCGAAGCGGCTTCCGGCCGGACCTCGAATGGTTCGGCCGATCGCATCATCGAATATGTCACTTCCAATAATCTGAAAGTGACATGGTTGATCGAAACGCACGCCCATGCGGACCACATTTCGGCAGCACCCTATCTGCAGGAACGGCTCGGCGGGAAACTGGCTATCGGACGCGATATCGTCCGCGTGCAGGAGGTGTTCGGCAAGCTCTTCAATGCGGGCACCGATTTCGAACGCGACGGATCGCAGTTCGACAAGCTGTTCGACGACGGCGAGACCTTCAACGTCGGCGAACTGGAAGGCATTGCCCTGCACGTCCCCGGTCATACGCCGGCCGATATGGCTTTCATCATCGGCGATGCAGCATTCGTGGGGGACACGATCTTCATGCCCGATTTCGGGACCGCCCGGGCCGACTTCCCCGGCGGAGATGCGCGCCAGCTCTATCGGTCCATTCGCCGACTGCTCTCGCTTCCGGACGAAACCCGCCTGTTCCTGTGCCACGACTACAAGGCGCCGGGCCGCGATGAATACGCATGGGAAACCACCGTCAAACAGCAGCGTGAAGAGAACGTGCATGTGAAGGACGGCGTAAGCGAGGAAGACTTCGTCGAGATGCGAACCGACCGGGACAAAACGCTCGCAATGCCGAAGCTCATCATGCCCTCGGTTCAGGTCAACATCCGTGGTGGTCGCTTGCCCGATCCCGAAGATAATGGCGTCAGCTACATCAAGATTCCGGTGAATGCCGTATGAGCCTCCCCGGTTTCCCTGAAGCTGCGCCGCTTGCAGGCCTTGCGGGTGGCGTCCTGATCGGCCTGGCTGCCGCCCTGATGCTACTTGGCCTTGGTCGGATCGCCGGCGTTTCCGGCCTTGCCGCGAAGGCAGTCGGGCTTGGCGGTAGCGGCATCGCCAGGAGCGGCGCATGGATGTTCGTGGCCGGATTGCCGCTGGGTGCTCTGATCGTGATGCTGGCATCGGGGGGGATCGAAGCAAGCTTCGCCAGCCCCGTTACGCTCGCAATAGCTGGACTGGTGGTCGGCATCGGCACGCGACTGGGAAGTGGATGCACCAGCGGGCACGGGGTTTGCGGTGTCAGCCGTCTGTCGGGCCGCTCGATTGTCGCCACGCTTACATTCATGGCAACCGGTCTTGCGACAGTCGCGATCATGAACGCGCTCGGGCTGGAGGTGTTGTGATGCGGACCGCTCTCACCTCGATCGTATCCGGCGTTCTTTTCGGCGCTGGCCTTGCCCTCGGTGGCATGACCGACCCTGCGCGGGTGCGCGGTTTTCTCGACATTTTCGGTGACTGGGACCCCACGCTTGCCTTCGTGATGGGCGGAGCCGTCATCGTCATGGCCATTGCATGGCGGATCGTCCCGCGCCTGGCCGAACCGGTCTTCGCCGGCGAGTTTCACCTGCCGACCAAATCCGATCTGACCCCTCGCCTTATCGGCGGGGCCGCACTTTTCGGTATCGGCTGGGGGATTGCAGGGCTGTGTCCGGGGCCCGGGATTGCTGCCCTCGTTATCGAATCTGCAGCAGCCGCGATATTCGTCGTCGCCATGCTCACCGGAATGGCGGTCGTGCGGCTTTTCGAAGGAGCTGCGTCATGAAGCTCGCGCACGTAAGCGAGACATTCGCTGTCTCCCCTCAGCTTGAACCCCGCGACATGGGTGGGCTTGCCGATGCGGGATTTGATGCGGTGATCTGCAATAGGCCGGATGGCGAAGATCCAGGCCAGCCGACCGTCGCCTCGATACGAGAAGCTGCCGAAGCGGCCGGATTGGCCTTCCATCATATTCCGGTCTCAGGAGGCGAGTTTCCGCCGGTTGCGATCGAGGCGTTCGCCAAGGTCCGCGAAGAAGCGGACGGCAAGGTGCTCGCCTTTTGCCGGACCGGGACGCGCTCCATCACGCTCGATGCACTCGCCAATGCCGAACACGAATCCGCCGCCGAGCGGATCGAGCGCGCCAAGCGAGCAGGCTACGATTTGTCGGGCGTGCGCAAGCGGCTTGGCGAATAACGGAAAGATACTGGAGAGTTTGCCATGGCCCGATGCCTCGATCATGATGTCGTCGTAATTGGCGGAGGTTCGGCAGGAATTGCAACCGCAGCCTCGATGCTGAAGCGGCGCCCTTCGCTCGATATCGCGATCGTCGAGCCGAGCGAGGATCATTATTATCAGCCCGGCTGGACGATGGTCGGCGGTGGGGTCTTCGAAGCGCCAGCGACCAGGCGCACAACGGCGAGCGTAATGCCGAAAGAGGCGACTTGGCTGAAACAGGCTGCCGCGTCTTTCCAACCCGAGAACAATCAAGTCACGCTCGGCGATGGGACGACGATCACCTACCGCGTTCTGATCGTCGCTCCGGGCATCCGGCTTGCCTGGGAGAAGATCGACGGGCTGGAAGAGACACTCGGCAAGAATGGCGTCACCTCCAACTATCGCTACGATCTGGCGCCCTACACGTGGGAGCTCGTGCGCAACCTGAAATCGGGCCGCGCGATCTTCAGTCAGCCGCCGATGCCCATCAAGTGCGCGGGGGCGCCGCAGAAAGCCATGTATCTGTCCTGCGATGCCTGGATTGAACGCGGTGTTCTCGGCGAAATCGATGTTGAATTCCGCAACGCCGGAGGCGTCCTGTTCGGGGTGAAGGAATACGTCCCGGCGCTGATGGAATATGTCGAAAAATACGGGATCGATTTGCAGCTCAACCAGACACTCGTCGCGGTCGATGGCCCCGGCAAGAAGGCTGTCTTCAAGACCGAAGCTGGCGAGGAAACGGTCGAGTTCGACATGCTCCATGCGGTTCCGCCGCAGGTAGCCCCGCAGTTCGTCGCCGACAGTCCTCTCGCGAACGCCGAGAGCGGCTTTGTCGACGTCGACAAGTTCACGCTACAGCACGTCCGCTATCCCAACGTCTTCGGTCTTGGAGATGCTGGATCGACTCCCAATGCGAAGACGATGGCGGCTGCCCGCAAACAGGCGCCGATCGCCGCGGTTAATGCGCTTGCCCAACTCGATGCAAAGCAGCCCGTGGCCGATTACGATGGCTACGGCTCCTGCCCGTTGACCGTAGAGCGCGGGAAGATCATGCTCGCCGAATTCGGATATGACGGAAAGCTGCTGCCGAGCTTCCCGAAGTGGGTGATCGAAGGCACGAAACCGCGCAAGCTGAGCTGGCTGCTCAAGTCGGAGGCGCTGCCATGGATTTACTGGAACGGCATGCTGAAGGGCCATGAGTGGCTGGCCAAGCCGCATATTAAGCAGGCCGCCTGATCGTGAGCGACAGCAATCCAGGGTCGGCTGGTGAGCGGTCCGGCTTGCCGCGCGGGCACAAGCCCGGGCTGCTGGCGCAATATCTCCCGATTCTGGAGTGGGGCAAGACCTACAACGGCTCGGTCCTGACGAACGATCTTGTCGCGGCGATCATCGTCACGATCATGCTGATCCCTCAGAGCCTCGCCTATGCGCTGCTTGCCGGCCTGCCACCTGTCGTGGGCCTTTACGCATCGATCCTGCCGCTGGTCGCCTACGCGACTTTCGGCACCAGCCGCACGCTCGCCGTAGGGCCGGTAGCGGTGGTGTCTCTGATGACAGCAAGCGCAGCCGGTGCCGTCGCTGCGCAGGGCACCGAGCTTTATCTCGAAGCTGCGATCACTCTCGCTGCCTTGTCCGGGGTGATGCTGGCCGTGCTCGGTTTCCTGCGGATGGGCTTCCTCGCCAATCTTCTCTCGCACCCCGTTATCAGCGGCTTCATCACCGCCAGCGGCATCCTGATCGCGACGAGCCAGCTGAAGCATATTCTTGGCGTACCGGCAGGTGGCGACAACTGGCCCGAAATGCTGGGCGGGCTCGCCGCCGTAATCGATACGATCAACCCTTGGACGCTTGCGATCGGCATTCCGGCGACATTGTTCTTGTTCTGGGTTCGTAAGGGATTGAAGCCTGCCTTGGTCAAGCTGGGTCTGACCCCGCGCGCCGCCGACATTGCGGCCAAGGCAGGTCCGGTCATAGCAGTGGTCGCGACGATCCTTGCCGCTATCGGCCTCGATCTCGAGGATCGCGGCGTGAACCTCGTCGGTGCAATCCCGCAGGGCCTTCCGCCGTTCGCCCTGCCGTCGACCGATCTCGACCTGATCGGGCAGCTATGGGTTCCAGCGCTGCTCATCTCGATCATCGGCTTCGTCGAAAGCGTGTCGGTCGCGCAGACGCTTGCGGCGAAGCGCCGGCAGCGCATTGCGCCCAACCAGGAGCTTATCGGTCTCGGCGCTTCGAATATCGCTAGCGCCTTCTCGGGCGGCTATCCCGTCACGGGTGGATTTGCGCGCTCGGTCGTAAATTTCGATGCCGGAGCAGAGACGCCTGCGGCCGGGGCCTATACTGCAGTGGGCATCGCGTTAGCCGGACTATTCTTGACCCCGCTGCTCTACAGCCTGCCCATTGCAACCTTGGCTGCCACAATCATCGTCGCAGTCCTCAGCCTCGTCGATCTCAAGACGCCGGGCCAATTGTGGAACTACTCTAAGGCCGACTTCGCCGCGCACGTGGCGACGATCGCCATCACGCTGCTTGCAGGCGTCGAACTGGGCGTGATCGCAGGCGTTGGCGTCGGCCTGCTGCTGTACCTCTGGCGCGCCAGCCGCCCGCATGCCGCAATCGTCGGCCGCGTCCCCGAGACCGAGCATTTTCGCAATGTGGATCGGCACAAGGTCTTCACGGTGCCCCACGTGCTGTCGATCCGGATCGACGAGAGTCTGACCTATCTCAACGCGCGCTGGCTGGAAGAATACGTGCTGGAGGAGATCGCCGACCGGCCTGACCTGCGGCACCTGATTCTGATGTGCAGTGCGGTCAACGAGATCGACGCGTCCGGGCTCGAAAGCCTCGAAGCGATCAATCACCGCATGATCGACGCAGGCATCGGCCTTCACCTTTCCGAAGTGAAGGGCCCTGTGATGGACCGGCTCAAGCGGACCCGTTTTGTGGATGAACTCAACGGGCAGGTCTTCCTGTCGCAGAACCGCGCCTTCCGGGAGCTGTCGGCGAATGGCGGACCGCCTGCAGAACCCATTCCCGATGCTGCGAGGGGCATGATCTGATGCACGATATGCACGCCTTCGAGCGAAATTTATAATCGCTGCCCAATCCCGAAAGGTCTATCTGGCAACCATGTTCGAACAGCTAGACGCCCTCCTGCTGGCCCGCATCCAGTTCGCCTTCACGGTGAGCTTCCACTTCATCTTCCCGGCCTTTTCCATCGGCCTCGCAAGTTACCTCGCCGTGCTCGAAGGGCTGTGGTTGAAGACGGGCAAGCAGCTGTATCTGGACCTCTTCAAATACTGGCTGAAGATCTTTGCCATCGCCTTCGCCATGGGCGTCGTTTCGGGCATCGTGATGTCCTATCAGTTCGGCACGAACTGGTCGGTGTTCTCCGATATTGCGGGGCCAGTGATCGGCCCGTTGATGGCCTACGAGGTGCTGACGGCCTTCTTCCTCGAGGCGGGATTTCTGGGCGTCATGCTGTTCGGCATGAACAAAGTGGGCAAGAAGTTGCATTTCGCAGCCACGCTGATGGTCGCGATCGGTACCTTTATCAGCGCCTTCTGGATCCTCTCGGTCAACAGCTGGATGCAGACACCTGTCGGCTACGAGATCGGCGCGAACGGGCAATACCTGCCGGGCGACAGCTGGTGGGACATCGTCTTCAACCCGAGCTTCCCCTATCGCCTCGTGCACACGGTCATCGCCGCCTATCTTACGACGGCCTTCGTGGTCGGCGGGGTCGGGGCTTGGCATCTGCTGAAGGACCGGACCAACCTCCACGCGCGCAAGATGTTCTCGATGGCGATGTGGATGGCGGCCATCGTTGCGCCGATCCAGATCTTTGCGGGCGACTTGCACGGACTGAATACGCTCGAACACCAGCCCCAGAAAGTCATGGCCATGGAGGGGCACTTCGAGAGCCATCCCGATGGTGCGCCACTGATCCTGTTCGGCATTCCGAACAGCGAGGAGAAGCGGGTCGATTACGCAATCGAGATACCGAAAGCGTCCTCAGTCATTCTCAAGCACGATCCGAACGCACCGCTCGCCGGGCTGGATACTATTCCGGACGACGAGGAACCGCCCGTCGGCATCGTTTTTTGGTCGTTCCGGATCATGGTCGGGATCGGCTTTGCGATGCTTGGTATAGGGGTATGGAGCCTGCTCGCTCGCTTCCGCAAGAAGCTCTACGACTGGCCCATGCTCCATCGCGCCGCCCTCGTCATGGCTCCGAGCGGTTTCGTCGCCGTCATCGCCGGCTGGATCACGACGGAGGTCGGCCGGCAACCCTATGTGATCTACAATCTCCTTCGCACGGCAGATGCGGCGAGCCCGCTGGATGCTCCCGCAGTCGCCGCCTCGTTGCTTGCCTTCGTGGTGGTCTACTTCGCGGTCTTCGGCGCGGGCGTCTGGTATATCCTGCATTTGATGCACAAGCCTCCGCATGCAGGCGAATATGGCGTCAAGCGCGGGGATACCGGGCCGATCCGGACTGCCGGAATTACGCCTGGCCCGTCACAGAACCCGGGCGATCCCGATACACTCCCGCGCGATCACGAGGAGGCGACCGATGGACGTTAACGTGGACCTGACGACGATCTGGGCGTTCATCATCGCCTTCGCCGTCTTCGCCTATGTCGTGATGGACGGGTTCGACCTCGGTATCGGGATCCTCTTCCCGACGTTCGATGTCGGGCCGGAGCGCGATCGGGCCATGAACTCCATCGCACCTGTTTGGGATGGTAACGAGACCTGGCTGGTGCTTGGCGGCGGCGGCCTGTTCGCAG
Source organism: Qipengyuania sp. 902 (assembly GCF_051195295.1). Classification (NCBI taxonomy): domain Bacteria; kingdom Pseudomonadati; phylum Pseudomonadota; class Alphaproteobacteria; order Sphingomonadales; family Erythrobacteraceae; genus Qipengyuania; species Qipengyuania sp. 902. The sequence continues at coordinate 112,045 of NZ_JBNJLJ010000004.1, forward strand.
CCTTCCCGCTTGCTTACGCCGTCATCCTGCCCGCTACCTATCCGCTCATCATCGCCATGCTGCTGGGCCTCGTCTTCCGCGGCGTTGCGTTCGAGTATCGCTGGCGCGATCCCGGCCACCGCCGTTATTGGGATGCGGCCTTTACCGGCGGCTCGCTGGTCGCGGCGATGGCGCAGGGAATGACGCTGGGCGCACTGCTTCAAGGCATCGAAGTCGTGGACCGATCCTACGCAGGCAGCTGGTTCGACTGGCTCACGCCTTATACACTCCTCACCGGCCTCGGCACGGTTGCCGGTTACGCCCTGCTTGGCGCGACCTGGCTTGTGTGGAAGCTGGATGGGGAAAGCCAGCATCATGCCCGAAAGCTGGGCAAGCGGGCGGCATGGGCAACGCTCGTGCTGATGGGGGGCGTCAGCCTCTACAATGTGTTCCTGAACGCCGAATATGCCGAGCGCTGGCTGACTGCGCCGGAGATCTACTTCGCCGCGCCGGTTCCGATCCTCACCGCGATCGTCGCTGTCATGCTGCTGAGAGCCCTTTCGGTGAACCGGCACAGCAAGCCGTTCTGGCTCAGCCTTGCGCTGTTCTTCTTCGGCATGGCGGGTCTGGGCGTCACCATGTGGCCCTATGTCGTGCCGCCGGGCCTCACGATCTGGGAAGCCGCCGCCCCCGAACGCAGCCAGATCTTCATGCTGGTCGGCGTCGCAATCACCATGCCGCTCATCATCGGTTACACCGCCTGGGCCTATTGGGTCTTTCGCGGCAAGGTGGCGGACGAAGGCTATCACTGATGGAACGAGAGCATCGCGACGCGGAGAGTCAGCGACCGCTCTGGAAGCGGCTCGCGTGGATGGCCGGGATTTGGCTGGCGAGCGTGACCGTGCTGGGTACAGTGGCCTGGGTCATCCGCTTGTGGATTGCGCCGTGATATTGAGAAACGTGCAATGTCGAGGGCAATGAAAATCCGCTGCCGAACATAGCTTGCGCACCGGCGCTTCTTCCGCTTCACATAGGCTGACTGCATCGGGAGGGGAGCAGACTGTGGTGGAAGACGAGAGCGCGGATAGCGCATCAGAAACTCGCCGCGCATATTGGCGGGCGAACCTGCGGTTGCTCGGCACGCTGATGGCGATCTGGTTCGCGGTGAGCTTCGGGGCCGGGATCCTGTTCCGGCCTTACCTAGACCAGTTCATGCTCGGCGGATTTCCGCTCGGTTTCTGGTTCGCGCAGCAGGGTTCGATCTACGTCTTCATCGTGCTCATCGCTATCTACGCCTGGCGCATGCACCGGATCGAGCGGGAGTTCGCCCTCGATGACGACGATGCCGAAACTCCGATAGAGGGCGGGTAGGCGGCATGGCCACGCAGACGCTGATTTATCTCTTCGTCGGGCTGAGCTTCGCGCTCTACATCGGTATCGCGATCTGGAGCCGCGCCGCCTCGACGTCCGAATTCTATGTCGCGGGCGGCGGGGTCAATCCGGTCGTCAACGGCATGGCGACCGCCGCCGACTGGATGAGCGCGGCGAGCTTTCTTTCGATGGCCGGGTTGATCGCCTTCATGGGTTATGACGGCTCGGTCTATCTGATGGGCTGGACCGGCGGATACGTCATGCTGGCGCTGCTCCTGGCACCCTACCTGCGCAAGTTCGGCCAGTTCACCGTGCCGGACTTCATCGGGACGCGGTACTATTCCAACATCGCGCGGACCGTCGCGGTGGTCTGCCTGATCTTCATCAGCTTCACCTATATCGCCGGGCAGATGCGGGGCGTGGGCATCGTATTCAGCCGATTCCTCGAAATCGATGTGACGCTCGGTGTGATCCTGGGCATGGGGATTGTATTTTTCTACGCGGTCCTCGGCGGGATGAAGGGCATCACCTATACGCAGGTGGCACAATATTGCGTGCTGATCTTCGCCTATCTGGTGCCCGCGATCTTCATCTCGCTGCTGGCGACGGGCAATCCGGTGCCGCAATTGGGGCTCGGCTCCGAACTCGCCGACGGATCGGGCATGAGCGTGCTGCAGAAGCTAGACAGCTCGCTCGTCGACATGGGCTTCCCCGCCTATACCGACGGCAGCAAGTCGATGGTGGACGTGTTCTGCATCACCGCTGCGCTGATGATCGGCACGGCCGGCCTGCCGCATGTCATCGTGCGCTTCTTCACTGTTCCCAAAGCGTCGGACGCGCGCAAGTCCGCCGGGTGGGCGCTGGTCTTCATCGCGCTGCTTTACACCACCGCGCCTGCCGTCTCAGCCTTCGCGCGGCTCAATTTCAACGAAAGCGTCAGCAACACGCGCTATGCCGAGGCGCCCGACTGGTTCCGCAACTGGGAGGCCAACGGCCTGATCGCCTGGCGCGACAAGAACGGCGACGGAGTGATGCAATACGAGGCGGGCGAAGCCTTCGAGGGTGCGCCCGAATATACGCCCGGCGGCATCGGGGTTTCGGGAGAGCGCCTGCTCGACAATGCTGCCACGGACAATGCTAACGAGGTCTATGTCGACCGCGACATCATGGTGCTGGCCAATCCGGAGATCGCCAATCTACCCGGCTGGGTCATCGCGCTGGTCGCGGCGGGCGGACTGGCGGCGGCGCTGAGTACGGCGGCGGGGCTGCTGCTGGTAATCTCCACCGCAGTCAGCCACGACCTCCTCAAATCGACCTTCCGCCCGCAGATCAGCGAGAAGGGCGAGCTGCTCGCCGCACGGGTCGCGGCGACGGCGGCGATCGTGGTGGCGGGTATCCTCGGCATTTACCCGCCTGGCTGGGTGGCGCAGGTCGTGGCCTTCGCCTTCGGCCTCGCCGCGGCGAGCCTGTTTCCCGCGATCTTCCTGGGTATCTTTTCCAAGCGCATGAACCGCGAAGGCGCGATTGCCGGGATGGTGACGGGACTCGCCTTCACCTTCCTCTACATCGCGTGGTTCAAGCTCTGGGCGCCAGAGCTGAACACAGCGGAGCACTGGCTGTTCGGTATCTCGCCCGAGGGTATCGGGGTTGTCGGCATGCTGCTGAATTTCGCGGTGGCGATCACCGTCGCGCGGCTGACCGCCCCGCCCCCGCCCGAGGTCGACGCGCTGGTCGAGAACATCCGCGTCCCGCGCGGGGCCGGGACCGCCCACGCGCATTGACGCGCATGCAAGTTAGCGGTTCTGCCGCCCCTCGATCAGGCTGTCGACCACACCCGGATCGGCCAACGTCGACGTATCGCCGAGCGAGCCGAAATCGTTCTCGGCGATCTTGCGCAGGATACGGCGCATGATCTTGCCGCTGCGCGTCTTGGGCAGCGCGGGCGTGAAATGAAGATGATCGGGCGTCGCGATCGGCCCGATTTCCTTGCGCACCCACTGGCGCAGTTCCGCTTCCAGCTCGTCGCCGCCGTCATCGCCTTCCATCAGGGTGACGTAGCAGTAGATGCCCTGCCCCTTGATGTCGTGCGGATAGCCGACCACGGCGGCCTCCGACACGCGCGGATGCAGCACCAGCGCACTCTCGACTTCCGCTGTGCCCATGCGGTGGCCGGAGACGTTGATGACATCGTCAACCCGGCCGGTGATGCGGTAATAGCCGCGATCGTCGCGCTTGCAGCCGTCGCCGGTGAAATACTTGCCCGCATAGGTGCTGAAATAGGTCTGCACGAAACGTTCGTGATCGCCATAGACCGTGCGCGCCTGGCCGGGCCAGCTGTGAGTGATGCAGAGGTTTCCTTCGGCCTCGCCCTCCAGAACGCCGCCCTCGTTGTCGACCAGCTGCGGTTGCACGCCGAAGAAAGGCTTGCCCGCACTGCCCGGCTTCATGTCGTGCGCGCCCGGGAGCGTGGTCAGCATGATGCCGCCGGTTTCGGTCTGCCACCAGGTGTCGATCACGGGGCAGCGCCCCTCGCCGACGACTTCGTAATACCAGCGCCAGGCTTCGGGATTGATCGGCTCTCCCACGCTGCCGAGCAGGCGGATCGAAGACCGGTCGCGGCTCGTGACGTGATGATCCCCCTCGCGCATCAGCGCGCGGATCGCAGTGGGCGCGGTGTAGAAGATATCGACCTTGTGCTTGTCCACCACGTCCCAGAAGCGGCCGTGGTCGGGATAGTTCGGCACGCCTTCGAAGATCAGGCTCGTCGCGCCGTTGATGAGCGGGCCGTAGACGATATAGCTGTGGCCAGTGACCCAGCCGATATCGGCGGTGCACCAGTGCACTTCGCCCGGGCGATAGTCGAAGCTGTAATGGAAGGTCGCGGCGGTCCATACGCCATAGCCGCCCGTGGTGTGCAGCACGCCCTTGGGCTTGCCGGTCGATCCGCTGGTGTAGAGGATGAAGAGCGGATCCTCCGCCTTCATCGGCTCGCACGGGCAATCCTCGTCCGACCGCACATCGTGATACCAGTGGTCTCGCCCTTCGACGAAATCCACCTCGGCACCGGTATGCCGTACTACGAGCACGCCTTCCACCTGCACGCCATCGAGCGCGAGCGCGGCGTCGACATTGGCTTTCAGCGGAATGGTCTTCCCGCCGCGCAGCCCGCTGTCGGCAGTGATGACGAAGCGGCTGTCGCAATCGGTGATGCGGCCCGCCAGCGCCTCGGGCGAGAAGCCGCCGAAGACGACCGAGTGGATGGCTCCGATGCGCGCGCAGGCGAGCATGGCCAGCGTCCCCTCCACCACCATCGGCATGTAGAGCGTGACGCGGTCGCCCTTTTTGACGCCCAGCGCTTTCAGCGCATTGGCCATCTGGACCACCTCGGCATGCAGTTGCGCGAAGGTCAGCCTGCGCGAGGGGTTGTCCGGATCGTCCGGCTCGAGAATCAGCGCGGTGGCATCGCCGCGTTCGGGGAGATGGCGGTCGACGGCGTTGTGACACAGGTTGAGGACGCCATCCTCGAACCATTTGATCTCGACCGGATCGTAGGACCAGTTGCCGCCCTTCGCAGGCGCGGTATCCCAGTCGAGCCGCTTTGCCTGTTCCAGCCAGAACCCGTCGGGATCGTCCACGCTGCGCCGATAGAGCTCTTCGTACTGCGCCGCCGTGCAATGGGTCGGCCCGTCGTTTGCCGGACGTGCGACGTATTCCCTGGCCGTGTCGGTCATCTGTCTCTCCTCGACGATCGTGTTAGCCAAAAATCAGTCCGATGCCAGCACCCGGTCGACCCCGGCCTGCGTCACCGAGTGATAGGACGGGCGCGTATCGGCGTAGATGCGCTGCGCGATCGGACGACCCCACTCGCCCTCTTCCCAGAGCGTGGCGAACAGCGGGCGGACGAATTTGGCACGGCCGACGCGGGCTAGGAATTCTTCGGCCTGCGGCACGGCAGGCTCGTAGCGATTGGCAAGCGCCAGCTCGAGCCAGAGGAACAGCTCCTCGTTATTGCCGGTCGACGACAGGCCAAGCGCATCGTTCAGCGCGGCGAGTTGCGCGGCGCTGCGCTCCTTCGGGATGTTGTCGAGGAAACGCTGGCGTTCGGCGCTGGTCCAGTCGGCATAGCCGGTGGGGATCGCTCCGTTTGCCGAATAGGCTGCGACCGCTGCGTCGACCGCGGCGAAGGCGGCCGGGTCGGGTTTCGCGACATTCTCAGGAAGACCCGGCTCGAAAATCCATTCGCGCAAGGTCAGTCGCTCCGCTTCCGCTTCGTCCCGGACGAGATTGGCCATCATGTCCTCATAGAACATCTCGCTGGTCGCGGGCTGAAAGGCGTGATTGTCGAACCATTGCCGCAGCCAGGCGTCGAAGCGCTCGCGCCCGACGATGCTTTCGACCGTCATCAGGAAGAACGCGCCCTTCTCGTAGGCGATCGCGCTGCCGAGCTCGTATTCGCCATCGGTGCTGAGCGCAGTGCCCGGCGCGTCCCTGCCGACCTCGTCCAGCGTCTCGAGGATATTGGCATACATCAGCGCCGCCTCCTGCTCGGCGCGCTTCTTGCCATAGACCGCCTCCATGATGCGGTTCTCGAAATAGGTGGTGACGCCTTCGTTCAGCCAGCTGTCGCCCCAGACCGCATTGGTCACGAGATTGCCCGACCAGCTATGCGCCAACTCATGCGCGATCAGCCCGTTGTTCGACCGGTCGCCCGCGATGAAGGTCGGCGTCAGGAAGGTCATCACCGGGTTTTCCATCCCGCCGTAGGGGAAGGCCGGCGGCAGGACGATCATGTCGTAACGGCCCCAGCGATATTCGCCGTAGAGCTTCTCTGCTGCTTCGACCATCTCCTCCGTATCGCCCACTTCGGCGCGGGCGCGCGGCAATGTCGCAGGCTCCGCCCACACGCCGGTGCGCGGGCCGATCGGGGCGAAATCGATATCGCCCGCGGCAATCGCGATCAGATACGGCGGCACGGGCTTGTCCATGACGAAGCGGAACGCGCGGCGACCGTTGCCGAGATCCTCCGGCTCGCCCTGCCTCACCCCGCTCATCACGACATCGAGCGGCTTGGGCGCGGTGATCCGCGCCTCCCATGTCTGGCGGATGCCGGGGCTGTCCTGCGTCGGGATCCAGGTGCGGTTGAGGATCGCCTGCCCCTGGCTGAACAGGAAGGGGTGGACCCCGCCCTCGGTCTGCTCGGGGCTGAGCCATTGCAGCGCACTCGCATCGGCCGGCGCGCGGTAATCGATGCGAATGGTACGCGCGCCGTTCAGCGTAATCCGCAGCGGCTCGCCCTTGGCGCCGGTTTCTTCCATCGACTCGATTTCCCACGGGAGCTCGCGGCCGCTGCCATCGGTGACGCGCGTGATTTCCAGCCCGCTGGTGTCGAGCACGATCGTGTCGGCACCCGGTTCGGCCAGCACATCGAGCATCGCCGTGCCGCCGACGCGCTTCGCATCGAAATCGAGGTCGAGATCGAGCGCGACATGGGTAACGCGCGCCCGCTCCGGCTCGGCCCAGGTCTGCGTGTCTTCGGACTCGGGAGACTTGAGGATGGGCGAGACCATTCGCGCAGGATTGGCCGTATCGGCGAGAGGCACCGCCTCCATGGTCGTGCATGCAGTAGCGCTCAGCGCAAGGATGGTGGCAATGGTGATCGAGCGCATCGAAATCTCCGAATTGGTGGCGCGGCCGGATCCCGAAGGGAGGACCGGCAACTCTATTGCGGCGGCTATCGCCTATCGGTGGGCGGCAATCCACCCCTAGCGTGAAATCGTATGCCGGGGGCTGGCCAAGGTTCACTCAAGCTGTATTGTTAACGTTATCAGATCAAGGAGCCGGACGACCGGCCGAAGGGGAGACCATATGTATCGACCAATCGCGGCTGTCGCCGCTTTCGCAATGCTCAGCGCCTGCGCTCCGATCGAGGACATGCAGGAGACTGAAGCCGCCGGCACGCGGGCGCTCCTGTTCGAAGAGGATTTCGATGCGCCGTCGCTCGATCGGTCGAAATGGAACGTCATCGGGATGGACTTCTGGGTCAATAATGAACAGCAGGCCTATCTCGACAGTCCGGATACGATCCGGTTCTCCGACGATGTCGAAGGTGCCGATGGCGGCGCGCTGATCCTGAAACCGGTGTTTCGCCCGAACGTCGATACCAATGCCGATCGCAAGGCCGATTTCATCTCCGGCCGGATCAACACGCGCGACAATTTCGACTTCACCTATGGCCGCGCCGAAGCGCGCATTCGCATGCCGCTGAACCGGGGTGCATGGCCGGCCTTCTGGCTGCTCGGCAACGGTCAGTGGCCCGCCACGGGCGAAATCGACATCATGGAATATGTCGGCGAGCCGGAATGGTCCGCCGTCGCCATTCACGGCCCGGGATATTCGGGCGAGACGCCCTTCGTGGCACGGCGCACCTTCCCGACCGGGCAGGATGCGAGCGGCTGGCACGTCTACGGCGTCGAATGGACGAAAGACGCGATCGCCTTCGATGTCGACGGGGACGTCTTCTACACTGTGACTCGCGACGAGATCGAGGAGAAGGGGCGCTGGGCGTTCGACACACCGAAATTCGTGATCCTCAATTTCGCCGTCGGTGGCATTTACCCCTATAAGGTGAACAAGCTGGAAGAGCCCTATTACGGCATCCCGCAGGAAACGGTCGATGCGGTCAAGGCCGGCAAAGTCCAGATGGAGGTCGACTGGGTCCGCGTATGGGGCCCTGAAGGATAATCAGCTCCACACCGCTTCGGGCGGCAGGCTCATCAGGATGGCATCGATATTGCCGCCGGTCTTGAGGCCGAACAGCGTGCCGCGGTCGTAAACGAGGTTGAACTCGGCATAACGGCCGCGCCACTGCAGCTGCTGCAGCTTCTCCGCTTCGGTGAAGTCGCTCTCCATCCGGCGGCGGACCAGCTTCGGGTAAATGTCGAGAAATGCCTCGCCCACGTCTCTCGTGAAGGCGAAGTTCCGTTCGAACGCCGCATCGTCTTCGCTCTCGAGATGATCGTAGAAGATCCCGCCCACGCCGCGATGCACGCCGCGGTGGGGGATGAAGAAATAGTCGTCCGCCCATTTCTTGAAGCGGTCGTAATAGGTCGGATTATGGCCGGCGCATGCGGCGCGGAAGCGCGCGTGGAAATCGGCCGTGTCCTCCTCGTAAGGCAGCGGCGGGTTGAGATCGGCCCCGCCCCCGAACCAGGCGGCTTGTGTGGTCAGGAAGCGCGTATTCATGTGGACGGCGGGCACGTGCGGGTTCGCCATATGCGCGACCAGACTGATGCCGGTGGCGGTGAAACCGGGCTGCTCGGCACTCGCACCGTTAACCTGGCCAGCGAATTCGGGCGAGAAACTGCCGCGCACGGTGGAGACGTTGACGCCGACCTTCTCGAATACATTGCCTTTCATCAGGCCCTGCACGCCGCCGCCGGGATCGTCATTGCCCGCTTCCTCGCGGTCCCACGGCGTATAGGTGAATACGGCATCCGACCCGGCGTCGCGCTCGATCGCCTCGAACTCCGCGCAGATGCGGTCGCGCAAGTCTTCGAACCAGTTGCGGGCTTGGTCGGTCTGCTCGGTCCAGTCGGTCATGCGAAGGCTCTTGCCATCGCCCACGGCCTCCGGCAATAGCGGCGCATGGTTCCCCTTTCGTTCGCAGGCGAGGAATGGCTCCTGACAGAGGGCCGCGCACTCTACTGGCCGCGTGAAAACGCGCTGCTGGTGGCCGATCTGCACCTCGAGAAAGGCAGCTTCTTCGCGCGGCACGGGCAGATGATCCCGCCCTACGACAGCCGCGAGACGCTGGAGCGGGTCGCGCTGGCCATTCGCGAAACCGGCGCACGCCGCGTCATCACGCTGGGCGACAATTTCCACGATTCGGACGGCTCCACCCGGCTGGAGGACCACGCCTGCGGCATGCTGGAGGCGCTGACCAAGGCGGTCGACTGGGTCTGGATCACCGGGAACCACGATCCGCACATGGAGGCCCGCTGCGGCGGCACGCTGGTCGAGGAAATCGAACTCGGCGGCGTCATCCTGCGCCACCGCGCCAAGAAGGGCGAGACTCGCCCCGAGCTCTCGGGCCATTATCACCCGCGCCTGCAGCTCAAGATCCGCCAGCGCATGATCCGCCGCCCCTGCGCGGTCGTCAGCGCGAACGAAGGGGGGGACGGCAAGCCTTCGGGGCGCATGATCCTGCCCGCCTTCGGCGCCTATACCGGCGGCATGAGCGCCGCCGACCCCGCGATCCTCAAGGCGCTGCAACCCGCCAACCGGATCGATGCGGTGGTTCCGGCGAAGGGCAAGCTGGCGCGCTTCCCGCTCTGGCAGGCGGCTTAGTTCCGGCGACGGGTTTTCGCACTGGCGAAAGCGGGCGTTTCTCCCTATATCGCGGCCAGACAAACGGTAGAATCAGGAGAATACCACATAGCACGTCCACCCCGGCGCAGCATGCAAATGCCCGTGAAAAGCGGCCCGCGCTACGATAACATGATCAACGTCCCCAAGGTCCGCGTGATCGATCACGAAGGCGAGAACCTGGGGGTGATGTACACCCGCGAAGCGACGGAGCAGGCCAACGAACTGGGCCTCAACCTCGTCGAAGTGTCCCCCAATGCGGACCCGCCGGTGTGCAAGTTCCTCGATGTCGGCAAATATCGCTACGAGGCGCAGAAGAAGGCGAACCTCGCGCGCAAGACGCAGAAGACCCAGGACATCAAAGAGGTCAAGATGCGCCCGAACATCGACGATCACGATTACGACGTGAAGATGCGCAACGTGAACAAGTTCATCGAGAACGGCGACAAGGTGAAATGCACCCTGCGCTTCCGCGGTCGCGAAATGGCCCACCAGCAGCTGGGCATGGACCTGCTTAACCGCGTGCGCGACGACATGGAAGAACTGGCCAAGGTGGAAAGTTTCCCGCGGCTCGAAGGCCGCCAGATGGTCATGGTGCTCGCGCCGAAATAAGAGCGCCGAGCCGATGCTAGACAGGTTGAACCGGGGAACGCTGCAGGGCGTTCTCCGGTTTTTCGTCATATGAACCGCAAAAACATCGCGCCCGTTGCTATTCTCGCCCTGTCGCTTTGCGCCTGCAACGCGCAAAGCAAATCCGACCGTCAAGTGACATCGGTCGATCTCGACCAGCCTGCATCCGACATGCCGGAACAGCGAATGCCGCCACCCCCGCCGCCGGCCAACGGCTCGGCCGACGAGCCGAACGACGGATTTCCCAACCTCGATCCTGCCCCGTTGACGCCCGAGGCGGAAAAGACCGAAACGGGTGCGCGCAATGTCCTACTCTCTTTTGCGAGGGCCATCGAACTGGAGGAATGGGATCAGGCGTGGGCCATGCTTGACGATGCCAGCAAGGATCGCTGGTCGAAAGCGGCGTGGACGAGCATGTTCGAGGACCTCGGCACGATCACCGTTGCCGTGCCCAACGGCAGCATGGAAGGCGCGGCCGGCTCGACATACTACTCGACCGATCTGACCATCACGGCAGAGGATGCCCAGGGCCGCCCCGTCCGCTATGAAGGGCCGATCGTCCTTCGCCGGTCCAACGACGTGCCTGGCGCGACCGTTGCCCAGCGCCATTGGAGCATCTACGAACTGACGCTCGACGCGACCCACTAGAACCGGCCCCTTCCCCTTGCTAGCAAACGCGTGAGGGGGAACGATGGCCGCAAAACATATCGGACTGGTTGGCGGTGCCTTGGCACTCGTGGCGAGCATATTGCTCCCGCCGCCTGGGGGATTGAGCCGCGAGGCGTTCATCGTTGCGGGGCTGGTCGTGCTGATGGCGGCGTGGTGGATGACAGAGGCGTTGCCGCTGACCGCCACCGCACTGATGCCTTTCCTCGTCCTGCCCTTCGCCGGGGTGATGACCGCGCGGGAAACGGCGAGTGCCTATTATTCGCCGATCCTGTTCCTGATCCTCGGCGGGGCCTTCATCGCCCTCGCGATCGAGCGGACGGGACTGCACAAACGGCTCGCGCTGGCGCTGCTTCGGCTGGTCGGCGGGCAGACGGGCGTGTTGCTGGCTTTCATGGGCACGGCGGCGATCCTGTCGATGCTGATATCCAACACCTCGACCGCGCTCATCATGATGCCGATGGCGGTCGCCGTGCTCGCTGGTGGCGGACTGGAGGGGCGCGACACCGAAGGCCTGTCCGGCGCGCTCCCCATGGGCATCGCCTTCGCGGCCAGCATCGGCGGGCTCGGCACGCTGGTGGGCTCGCCGACCAATGCCATCGCCGCCGGCCTGCTGGACACGCTGACCGGCACGCGGATCACCTTCGCGCAATGGATGGTCTACGGTCTGCCGGTGGTGATCATCGGCGTGCCGCTAGCGGCCTTCCTCGTCGCCCGCGTGCAGAAAGTGCGCGACCATCCCTTCGATGCACGCGCCGCCCGCATGGCGATCGACACGCATGCCGCCTGGTCCAGCGCGGAGAAGCGCCTCGTCCCGGTGGTCGCGGTTACTTTCCTGCTGTGGATGGGGCAGATGTGGATCGCGCCTTACCTCCCCGAAGGCTCGCTGACCGACGGGACCATCGCGATCCTGATGGGGCTGACGCTGTTCCTGTTGCCGGACGGCACCGGACGCTCGCTGCTGGTGTGGGAAGAAGCCGACCGCGCGCCGTGGGGCGTCATCATGATGTTCGGCGGCGGCCTCGCGCTTGCGGCCGGCATGAGCGCGAGCGGGCTGGCCGACTGGCTGGGCGAGGCGCTGCTGCCGCTGGAGGCTTGGCCGCTGGTACTGGTCGCCATCGCCGTGGTCGGTATGGTCGTGCTGATTACCGAGTTCGCGAGCAATGTTGCCACCGCTTCGGGGATCATCCCGGTCGTCGCGGCGCTGGTCGTGGCTCTCGGCGTGGACCCGATCCTGCTCGCCATGCCCGCCGCCCTCGCCGCCAGCTGGGGCTTCATGCTCCCGGCGGGGACCGGCCCCAACGCCATCGCCTGGGCTACCGGCCGCATCCGGATCGAGCGCATGGTCAAGGCGGGCATCCTGCTCGACCTGTTCGGCATCGTGATGATCGTCGCGGTAGTATGGGGAATGAACGCGCTGGTTGCTGGCTGATTTTCCTACTCGGAAAGCCGGGGCTATGCCGCCGGGATGATTCGCCGCGAATTCCACCAATACCTGGCCGCTGACCCGAACCAAGCAGGCCGTGAAGTTTTTTGCCCCTGGACAGTGGTCCATGCGGTCCATGTGACTGGACTCGTCGCAGTTGAAACCAACATCTGTCCAACATAAGGGAGACGGCGCAAGCGGCAGCTGGCGGAGATGCGTTCCTGCGGAGGTTAGGAACGGGCGCCCCGTCTGCCCTACCGGCCCCCGCCTTCCTGGGGGCGTGTTTGCAGGAAGGATGCTCCTCCGCATGAGCGACAACGACATCGACCCCACCACTCCGCGCAAGAACCCCAAGGCGGAAGTCACCAAGATCAACGGGCGCGCGCTGAAGCCCAGCACGCTGATGATGGGCCATGGCTACGACCCGACGCTGTCGGAAGGCAGCCTCAAGGCCCCGATCTTCCTGACCAGCACCTTCGCCTTTCCCAGCGCGGCCGACGGCAAGCGCCATTTCGAAGGCATCACCGGCAAGCGCCCGGGCGGGGCCGACGGCCTCGTCTATTCGCGCTTCAACGCGCCCAATCAGGAAATCCTCGAAGATCGGCTCGCAGTGTGGGACGGCGCGGAAGAGGCGCTGTCGTTCTCGAGCGGCATGACCGCGATCGCCGTGCTGCTGCTGGCGGCCTGCAAGGCGGGCGACGTGATCGTGCACTCCGGCCCGCTCTATGCGGCGTCTGAGGGCTTCATTGCGAAGACCATGGCGAAATTCGGTGTCACCTTCATCGACTTCCCCGCCGGCGCCAGCCGCGAACAGCTCGACGATGTGATGACCAAGGCGAAGGCCAAGGCCGAGGAACAGGGCGGCGAAGTGCCGATGATCTACCTCGAAAGCCCCGGCAACCCGACCAATGCGCTGGTCGATATCGAAGCAGTCAAGGAAGCGCGCGATGCGCATTTCGACCCCGACAAGTGCTCGATCGCGATCGACAACACCTTCCTCGGTCCGCTGTGGCAGCGCCCGCTCGACCATGGGGCGGACCTCGTGGTCTACTCGCTGACGAAGTATGTCGGCGGCCATTCGGACCTCGTGGCGGGCAGCGTTTCGGGCAAGAAGCGCTTCATCGATGCCATCCGCATGCTCCGCAACACGATGGGCGGGATCTGCGATCCCAACACGGCGTGGATGCTGTGCCGGAGCCTCGAAACCGTGGAGCTGCGCATGCAGCGCGCGGGCGAGAACGCCGCCAAGGTGTGCGACTTCCTGAGCCAGCACCCCAAGGTCGAAGGCCTAGGCTATCTCGGCATGATCAAGGACCAGCGGCAGCAGGACATCTACGACCGCCATTGCCTCGGTGCAGGCTCGACCTTCTCGCTGCTGCTCAAGGGCGGCGAGGCGGAATGCTTCCGCTTCCTCGACACGCTCAAGATCGCCAAACTGGCGGTCAGCCTCGGCGGCACGGAAACGCTCGCCAGCCACCCCGCCTCGATGACCCACCTCTCGGTCGCCGAAGGCCGCCGCGCGGAACTCGGCATTTCGGACAACCTAGTGCGTATCAGCATCGGGATCGAAGATGCCGACGATCTGATCGCCGACTTCGAACAGGCGCTGGAGGCGGTCTGAAACGGATCGGCTTTCTAGCCTGCGCAGATACTCTCCCCGGCGATGGCCCTCGCCGGGGAGACGCGTTCGAGCACGATCTTGAGGTTGCCGCCCTGCGTCCGGCCTTCAAGGCGGCGGGGTTGGAGCTGGTCGAGATCGACTGGCGCGCCCCGCTCGAGGCGTTCGACGGGCTCGCGCTGGTACTGCTGGGCACGGCATGGGACTACCAGGACCATCCGGAGGAATTCCTCGCCCGGCTGGAGGCCCTACAGGGGCGCGGCATCCAAGTCTGCAATCGGCCCGAGATCGTGCGGTGGAACGCGGACAAGGGCTATCTGCGCGAGCTGGAGGAGGCCGGCGCCACCATCGTGCCGACCGCCTATTACATGGATGCGGATGCAGGCGACGTCGGCGCGGCGATGGACATGTTCGATACGCCATCCGTGGTCGTCAAGCGGCGCATCGGAGCGGGCGGCCTTGACCAGTTCCGTTTTGCCGCCGATGCCATGCCCGAGCCCGACTGGCGGATGGGTCACCGCTGCATGATCCAGCCTTTCCTGCCGAGCGTGACCGAAGAGGGCGAATATACCTTCCTCTTCATCGACGGTGCTTTCAGCCACGGCGTCCTCAAGCGCGCGGCCGAGGGTGAATATCGCATCCAGTCGCTCTATGGCGGATACGAAACGGGCTACACGCCCAGCGCAGACGATCTTACCACGGCGCAAGCGGTGGTCGCCGCATTGCCCCTCCCCGCGCCGCTCTACTGCCGGATCGATATGGCGCGACTGCCGTCGGGCGAACTGGCACTGATGGAGGCGGAAATGATCGAGCCCTATCTCTATCCAGAGCAGGGCCCGGAGTTGGGCGAAAAGGTTGCCGATGCTATCCTGAAGCGGCTTGGGAGTGACAAGAATGGATAAAAAGGTTTTCCTGGTTATCGGAGCGGGGGCCGGGATCGGCGGCCACGCCGCCAAGCGGTTCGCAGAGGGCGGCTATCACGTCGTGCTGGCTCGTCGATCCGACGAGGAAGGGCTTGCCCGTCTAGTGACGCAAATCGAAAGCGCGGGCGGCAAAGCGACGGGGCGTCTGATCGACGCAGCGGCGGACGGGAGCATCGAGGATCTGGTCGAGGCTACCGAGGCCGACTTCGGCCCGATCGAGTGCGCGCTCTACAATCTCGGCGCTCAGATCGGCAATCGCGCCTTGGAGCAAACACCGGTTAGAACCTTCGAACTTGGCTGGAGACTAGGGTGCTTCGGCCTTTTCCGGCTGGCGCATACGCTTGCTCCCCGAATGGCCGCGCGCAGAAGCGGCGCGATCCTCGTTACTTCCTCCACGGCAGCCGTTCGCGGCAACGCCGGGCAACACAGCCACGCAGCGGCAATGGGCGGGCGGCGCATGCTATGCCAGACGCTCAATGCGGAATTCGCGCCGCAAGGCGTCCATCTTGCTCACGTGGTCGTAGACGGATCGGTCGATGCTCCGGACACGCTCGGCAAATTGCTCGGGGACCGCTTCGAGGCCTACAAGCATGCGAAGGGTGAAGACGGTGTAATCGATCCCGCCGCGCTAGCCGAAACCTACTGGCATCTGGCTCACCAACCGCGCAATTGCTGGACCCACGAGGTGGATGTCAGGCCCTATTCCGATGTCCCCTGGTGGAACGACAATCCGCCTGCGGCCATCAATACCCGCAAAACCTAGTCGGCGCGCTTCAGCCCTTCCACGCGCGGCGTTCTTCCGCGACCTTCAGAACTTCGTAAGCTACCTGCAGCTTCTGGAATTCGGCTGCTGCTTCGGCGTCGCCGGGCTTCACATCGGGATGCACGGTCTTGGCCTTTTCGCGCCAAGCCTTTTTGATCGTGGCGAAATCGGCATCGACCTCGAGTTCGAGGATGTCGAGCGCACGCATCTCGTCCGCGCTGCGCGAGCCGTCGCCGCTGCCGCCCCAGCCATAGTGCTGAGCCTCGGCATAGCCGGCATTCTCGCTACGCTCCGCCTTGGCGCGCTGTTCCTTTTCGGCCTTATCGAGGCCTTCGAAATAATCCCACTTCTGGTTGTATTCGGCTGCATGGCGCTGGCAGAACATCCAGCGTTCCGGGCTGTTCGGCGCCTTGGGCGCAGGGCAATCGCCCGGCTCGTCACAGCCATGCCGGTCGCATATCCGGACATTGGTCGCCTCGCGCGAGGAGCCGTAGCCGCGCCATCTGGGAAACCCCCAGTCGTTGGATCGCCGCGCCTTAGGCATGGAGGCGGAATGTCGTTCGTCGGGAAAGCATGGCGGTCAATCTAGGCGTCGTGGCGGATGAGGCAAGGATGTGGGAACCGGTTTCAATATGAAATGTTGCGTTGCGGTAGGGTTTGTTAACCCGCGCCTGCAACAGACCCCCCCGAGAGAAGAGAGCATGAGCAAGCAACTGACCCTGTCGGCCCAGATCAGCACCGCCCTGATGGCGGTGCTCGTCATCGCGCTCGCGACAGGCGGACCGAATGTCGATGCGCCGGCCCGGACTCTTTCCGGCAATGCCCCGCTGATCGGACTTTCGATCGGTCGCTGACCTGTCCCTCCCGAGTGTTGCGACTGCGTGAAGGGCTCCCATCCATGACGGGAGCCCTTCCAATTTCAGAGGTCAGTTGATGACGACGGTCGCGGCGCGGCGGTTCTGCGCCCAGGCGGACTCGTTCGAACCGAGCGCGACCGGGCGTTCCTTGCCGTAGCTGACCGTGCGGATGCGGTTGGCCGGAATGCCGATCGAGACGAGATAGTTCTTCGCCGCGTTGGCGCGCCGCTCGCCCAGCGCGAGGTTGTATTCGCGCGTGCCGCGTTCGTCGGCATGGCCTTCGACCGTGAAGTTGAGCTGCGGATACTGGCTGAAATACTGGCCCTGCACCTGCAGCTTGGCCGAATCTTCCGCGTCGATATTGTATTGGTCGGTATCGAAATAGACGACCGTATTGGCGACGCCCACGGCATCGGTGAAGTGCTGCTGCGAGCCCACGGTCGGGCCAGTCGGCGCGCTCGGAGTAGGCGTCGCAGTCTGCGTCGGCGGTGGCGGCAGTTCTTCAGGTGCCTTCTTCTGGCAGGCCGCCAGAGCGATAGTCGAAGCGAGCATCAATCCTGTTGCAACACGGGTATTCATAGTGCTGTCCCCTTTTCAAACAGCGTGGTAAAGTTTGTCGGGCCCCCTTGGGTGCCGTCCCCATGGGACTCTCAATGCTCTTACGGCAGGATCGGTCCCCAGGCCGGATCAGACCCGTCTACCGGGGTCGGCAGGCGGCGTTCGTTCTCGCCGGTCAAATCGACCTGCCACAGGCCAGCCTTGCCGCTGTTCCGCTCGGTGCGGAAGAACTGGATGATGCGGCCGTTGGGCGCCCAGGTCGGTGCCTCGTCCTGCCAGCCGCGGGTCAGAATGCGTACGCTGCCGCCCGATGGTGTCATGACACCGACATTGAAGCTGCTCGAGTTGGTGAACGCGATCTGGTCGCCGCGCGGGCTCCACTCCGGCGTCGCGCAGCGCCCACCGAAAAAGCTGATCCGGCGCGGGTTCGATCCGTCGGAATTCATGACGTAGCACTGCTGCCCGCCAGACCGGTCGCTTTCGAAGACGATGCGGCTGCCGTCGGGCGAGTAGGAACCGCCGATGTCGATACCCGGCGCATCGGTAAGCCGCTGCGGCGTGCCCCCCGTGCTCGGCACGCGATAGATGTCCGTATTGCCGTTCACCGCCATCGAATAGAGGATGTAGCGCCCGTCGGGGCTCCAGCGCGGGGCGAAGGTCGGATTGTCGCTCTGCGTCACCAGCGTCTGGCGACCGGTGCCGATGTCGTAGACGTAGATGCGCGGATTGCCGTCGACATAGCTGAGGTAGGACAGCTTCTTGTAATCGGGCGAATAGCGCGGCGTCAGCGCAGTCGAGCGGCCGGTGGTGATGAAGCGGTGGTTGGCCCCGTCGCTGTCCATGATCGCGAGCCGCTTGGTGCGATTATCCTTCGGCCCCGTTTCGGCGATATAGGCGATGCGGCTGTCGAAGAACGGACTTTCGCCGGTCAGGCGCGAATAGACGAGGTCGGCGCATTTGTGCGCCGCGCGCCGCCAGTCGGCCGGCTCCACGATCCAGCCTTCGCGGACCAGTTGCTGCTGCAGCGCCATGTCGTATAGATAGCAGCCGACCGTCAGCCGGTTGTCGCTTCGCGCACGGACATAGCCATGCACCAGCATTTCCGCCCCGCGATTGGACCAGGTCGGCCAGTTGGGGGCGTTGATTTCCGGGAAGCTCGGCTGCGGCAGCGCATCGGGGCCGGTAGGTTTGAACAGGCCGTTGTTTCGCAGGTCGGCGGTGATGACACGGGCGAGTTCCTTGCCCAGCGCAGCCGTGCCGTTCTGGTTGGCCGGCGTTGCGACATCGGCATCGGTCGCGAAGCCGGGAATGGCGATGCCCAAGTCTTCCAGCGCGGTTTCGTCGGTGATGGTGAAGGTCAGCCCTTCGCCATCCTCCGCCTCCATGACGGTTTCGACCTCGCCGCCCTCCTGAATGGGCTGGCCGAGATCCTCGTTCTGCGCCGCGAGCGGGGCGGCGACGAGAGCGGTGGCGAAAATGAAGAGCTGTTTCATCGGGACAAGTTCCTGTCGAAGCGGGCGCCGCGGATGGACTTCCACGCATTGTAATATTCGGGCGGGAGATCGAAGGGCGCGGCGAGTTGGACGGCGCGGATGGCGACCTCGGCGTGGCGGCCCTTCTGGGCTTCGTTGGCCGGGGTCACGCCATCCTGTGAGACGACGCGCGGGCGACCCGCCAGCGAGCCGTCGGGATTGAGATCGAAGGCGAGGACGGAGACGAGCAGTTCGGCGTCGGCACCGGACGGCGCCTTGCCCTGCCAGTGCGGGCGCACTTGACGGGCGATTGCCTGCACGATCGAAGCCTTCGCGCTTGCCCCGATCTGCGAAGCGGGAACGCGAGTCTCGCTGGTCGTGGTGCTGGCACCGGCGCCGTCGAGGAAATTGTCGCCCAGGCGCGAGCCACCGCTGCGTTCGCTGCTGCGCGGCTGCGTCTGCGTGCGCTGCGGCTCCCGGCGCGGAGCCTCGCGCGGCTGGGCGCGCGGCGCGGGGACGGGTGATTGCACGCGCGGGACCGGCGGCGTGACCTGACGCGGGACTGGCGGCGCGACCGGCTCGACTAGCGGCGGGGCCGGACTATCCGACAATGTCGGCGCGACTGCGGCGCGACTTTCGGGCACCGGATCGGGCGCGGTCGCCTCCAGCCCGACATCCTCGGCCAGGCTGACGGTCATGCGCTCGACCGGCTCGAAGGTCGGCGCCGGGAGCAAGCCCTGCACAAACAGGCCAGCAAACAGCGCCAGATGCAGGATGAGCGCGACCAGTAGCCCGGTCTTCTCCTCGCTGCGGAAGGCGGTGTTTCCCATGCTCACCGGCTATTCCTCCGTCGATGAACCGTTGTTGACCGGGGCGGAGACCTGGCCGCCGTTCGTCACCAGCGCGATGCGGTTGAGCCCGGCGCGATTGAGTTCGCCCATCACCGCCATCACACGCCCGTAATCCAGTCCGCGATCGGCCCGCAGGGTGATATCCGGGCCGTCGTCCGTGCGCGGAATATTCTCGAGCGCCTGCGGCAAGCCGCCGACCGCGACCTGCGCGTCGTCGATATAGACATAGCCGCCCTCGTCGATGCTGATCGTAACCTGCTGCGCCTCCTGTGGCAGCGAATCGGCACGGCTGTCGGGCAAGTTGATCGGCACCCCAGCGGTCAGCAGCGGCGCGGTCACCATGAAGATGATCAGCAGCACCAACATGACGTCGACAAAGGGCGTGACGTTGATTTCGGACATCGGGCGACGACCGCCGCGCCCGCGCCGCCTGACGCGGCGGCGTCCGCCCGAGGCAAGGCTTATCGCCATTTACCTTTGCTCCAGCTGGCGGCTGAATGTCGCGGACAGCTTGTCCGCAAAGCGCTGCAGCCGCGCTTCGTAGCGGTCCACCCGGTGGCTGAAGCGGTTATAGGCGATCACCGCGGGAATGGCGGCGAACAGGCCGATTGCGGTCGCGAATAGTGCCTCGGAGATACCCGGAGCGACCACGGCGAGCGAGCTGCTCTCCTGAGCACCGATCTGGAAGAAGCTGTTCATGATCCCCCAGACGGTACCGAACAGGCCGACGAAGGGCGCGACCGAGCCGACCGTGGCGAGGAAGTTGAGCCGTTCGGCGATCTCGTCCGCCTCCAGCGCGATCTGGCTGTCCATCGCCACGCCGATGCGGTCGCGCAGCGCCTCCTTGTCGCGCACCTCGCCCTTGGTCGACTTGCGCCATTCGCTGACCGCTGCCTGCGCGACGCGAGCGGCGGGAATATCCTTGTTGCCACGTTCGGACATGAAGCGATCAAAATTGTCCGCCTGCCAGAACTCGCTTTCGTAGGCGATCGTGCGCTTGCGGGTGCGCGCCATGCGCAGGCTGAAGCTGACGATGATCATCCAGACCCAGATGCTGGCGAGCAAGAGGCCCGCCATGACCAGCTGGACGACGATGTCCGCATCGAGAAACAATTCGATCGGATCGAGCCGCGTCGGGGCAGCGGCTGCAAGCATGGAAAGTGTGGTCATTCGCCCTCTTGGATACCGAAACGCGCAAAAGCCGCGCGCCATTCTTCGGGTTGGCGCACGGGCCGACCCTCGGGTGAAACGAAGCCGACGCGCAAATGTGCCTCGGCCAGCAAATCATCCCCGCGTAACGCCCGCTGGTGCATGCGGCACGAGGCCGCGCGCATCTGCGTGCAAGTGGTGACGATCGTGACATCGTCATCGAGTTTGGCGGGGGTAAGATATTTCAGAGAGAGTTCGGACACGGCGTAGGCGCCCGTCCCGTCCTCGATCGCAGATCGCTGGTCGATCTCCAGCCGGCGGAGCAAATCGCTGCGTGCACGCTCGAACCAGCGCAGATAATTCGCGTGATAGGTGATGCCCGACAGGTCCGTGTCTTCATAATAGACGCGCACCGCATAGAGGTGGCGACTGCCATCGATCACGCCGTCGGGGGGATTGGGTAAAAGCATTCGAACGGCGCTCTAGCGCAGCGGAAATTCGCTGCAAAGACGGCATTCGACTCCTGAACATGAACGGCGATGAAACGAGGCATGGAGGCGGTGAAAATGTTCGAAAGCAGGGAGCCTATCTTCGCGCAATCATTGGGCCGAGCGGCTCACCACCGAAGAGGTGCACATGCAGATGCGGCACTTCCTGGCCGCCATGCGCTCCGACATTGGCCATCATGCGGTAGCCAGGCTCGACCAGATCCTTGTCGCGCGCGACCTTGCCCACGGCGCGCACGAAGCCTGCGATTTCCTCGGCAGAAGCCTTTGCGCTAAAATCGTCCCAGCTGACGTAGCGGCCCTTGGGGATCACCAGCGTGTGGACCTCGGCCTGCGGATTGATGTCCTCGAAAGCGAAAACCCACTCGTCTTCATAGACTTTGTTCGAGGGGATTTCCCCGCGCAGGATCTTCGCGAAGATGTTGTCGTCGTCATAGGGCTGGGTCGGGTCGATCGGCATTACGCGCTCCTCGAATTCTTCTCGTCGATACCGCTGGTCCCCTCGCGCCGGTCGAGTTCGGCCAGCACTTCGGCCAAAGTTACGTCCTTCGCACCGAGCAGGACCATGAGGTGGAAGAGCACGTCCGCTGCCTCGCCGACCAGCTCTTCGCGGCTGCCGCTGAGCGCCGCGACGCAGGCTTCCACCGCTTCCTCGCCCAGCTTGCGGGCCATGATGGGCAGCCCACGATGGTTGAGCTGCGCGACATAGCTGGTGTCGGGATCGGCCTCGCGGCGGTTCGCGATG
The DNA here is from genome assembly GCF_051195295.1 of Qipengyuania sp. 902. NCBI lineage: Bacteria > Pseudomonadati > Pseudomonadota > Alphaproteobacteria > Sphingomonadales > Erythrobacteraceae > Qipengyuania > Qipengyuania sp. 902. The sequence continues at coordinate 133,923 of NZ_JBNJLJ010000004.1, forward strand.
GTGGTTTCGAGACGGGTCAGCGTGTCCATGGGCGCCTTCTTGTGCGTTCAACCGCGGGCGGGCAAGCCCGCTGCGCGCAACGCCGCGTGAGCCTCGGCCACGGTATGCTCGCCGAAATGGAAGATCGATGCGGCAAGGACCGCGCTCGCATGCCCTATGGTCACGCCTTCTACCAGATGGTCGAGCGTGCCGACGCCGCCGCTGGCGATCACGGGGATCGAGACGCTGTCGGCGATCGCGCGGGTCAGTTCGAGATCGTAGCCCGCCTTGGTCCCGTCGCCGTCCATCGAGGTGACCAGCAACTCGCCCGCGCCAAACTCTGCCAGACGCTCGGCATGCTCGATGGCGTCGATCCCGGTCGGCTTGCGGCCTCCGTGAGTGAAGATTTCCCAGCCGCGAAAGCCTTCGCCCTCGGTACGTGCCCGCGCATCGACGCTGGCGACGACGCATTGGCTGCCGAATTTCTCGGCGATTTCGCGTACCAGTTCGGGCCGCGAGACCGCAGCCGAATTGATCGCGACCTTGTCTGCGCCGGCCAGCAAGAGTGCACGCGCATCCTCCACGCTGCGCACCCCGCCGCCGACGGTCAGTGGCATGAAGCAGACCGCCGCCGTTCGCCGCACCATGTCGAGCAGCGTTCCGCGCCCCTCGTGGCTGGCGGAGATATCGAGGAAACACAGCTCGTCGGCACCGGCGCGGTCATAGGCCTGCGCTTGCTCCACCGGGTCGCCCGCATCCTTGAGATCGACGAAATTGACGCCCTTCACCACGCGCCCATCGGCGACGTCCAGGCAGGGAATGACGCGGATGCGGACGGTCATAACCAAAGGTCCACGAAAATTATCAGTAGAGGTCGCAATTCAAGCGTCCCGCTTTGGTCAACATTAGGTTCTCGGAGCCAATCCTCGACCGTCAATCCATCGCTGATTGACACGATCCTCTGCCTCAAGAGATGCTCTAAGCTTTTTTTAAGAACGCTTGGTGGTTCCGAAAAATTGAAAGCTCCGTAATCTCCCGCAGACCACGCATCTAAGTTTGAGAAAAAGTCTCCTAAAGCAGCCAAAGTCTTTGGATTCTCAGCGACGGGTTTTAAGCTTTTGGGCCATTTTGCCGCTGAAGAGTCAGATGCAACGTTCTCGCGAACCTTTTCAATTTCTCTCCTGAAATTGTCCTTAAGCCGCAACTCAGGGCGGTCGTGATCAATCCGGCTCATATAGACCCGTCACAATTGGCGGTGCGTATTGCTAGAGAAAGATCGAGCCGCCCGTCATAGAGCGCGCGTCCGGTGATCACGCCCTCGATCCCATCGGCGGCATGCGGCTTCAGCGCCTCGATGTCTTCGATCCCTGCGACGCCGCCGCTGGCGATGACGGGGATGTCGACCTGCCGTGCAAGCCCGACCGTCGCCTCGACATTCACGCCTTTCAGCAGACCGTCGCGCCCGATGTCGGTGAACAGCAGCGCGGCAACACCCGCATCCTCGAACCGGCGGGCGAGATCGACCACCGGCACGTCCGAAACCTCCGCCCAGCCCTCGGTCGCGACCATGCCATCTTTCGCATCGACCGCGACGACGATGGCCTGCGGATGGGCGCGAGCCATGGCTTTCACGAACTCCGGGGCCTTCAGCGCCGCCGAGCCCATCACGATCCGCGAGACACCCACATCGAGCCAGCCCTCGACGTCCTCTTGGCTGCGGATGCCGCCACCCAATTGCACACGCCCGGGGAAGGCTGCGACGATGCTCTCGACAGCCTCGCGGTTCTGCGCCGATCCCGCGAAGGAGCCGTCGAGATCGACCACGTGGAGATACTCGGCCCCGGCCTCCGCAAACAGCGTCGCCTGCTTGGCCGGATCGTCGCCATAAACGGTTGCGCGATCCATATCGCCCTCGGCGAGGCGCACGACTTGGCCGCCTTTAAGGTCGATCGCAGGAAAGATGATCAAGGCTTCCACTCCAGAAAACGGGTCAGGGTTGCGAGGCCGTAATGCTGGCTCTTCTCCGGATGGAACTGTACGCCGAGCAGATTGTCGCGGCCGACCGCAGCGACCAGTCCGCCGCCGTGATCGGTCATGGCGAGCACGTCCTTCCCGCTATCGGCGTGGAAGTGGAAGGAGTGGAGGAAATAGGCCTCACCCTCATAAACAACGTCATGCATTTTCGCATGCGGCGTCAGCGCGACATCGTTCCAGCCCATATGCGGCACTTTCACGCTCTCATCGGTTGGCTCGATCAGCCGTACCTCGCCCTCGATCCAATCGAGGCCCGGCGTGCTGCCATGCTCCAGACCGCGCGTGGCGAGGAGTTGCATGCCCACACAAATACCGAGGAACGGAGCGCCGCCCACGAAGACCCGATCGTGGATCGCCTCGATCGCTCCGTCGACGGCGCGCAAGCCTTCGGCGCACGCCTTGAACGAGCCGACGCCGGGAAGAACGATCCGGTCGGCCGCGCGGATGACATCGGGATCGTCGGTAACTTCCACCTTCGCCCCGACCTTGCGGAGCGCGTTCTCGACCGAATGGAGATTCCCCGCGCCGTAATCCACCAGCGCGATCACCTCACCCACCGAGCTGCCCCTTCGTGCTCGGAATGGCCCCACCCTTCCGCGGATCGATTTCGCAGGCAATCCGCATCGCGCGGGCGAAGCCCTTGTAGATGCTTTCGCAGATGTGGTGGTTATTCGTGCCGTAAAGCAACTCGATATGCAGCGTCAGGCCGCAGGTCTGAGCGACCGAGTGGAACCAGTGCTCGATCAGCTCGGCGTCCCATTCGCCGAGCTTTTCCTGGCTGAAGCCCGCCTTCCACACGAAATAGGGCCTGCCGGATATATCGAGTGCGACGCGCACCAGCGTCTCGTCCATCGGCGAATAGGCGCTGCCATACCGCGCGATCCCACCCTTGTCGCCAAGCGCCTGCGCCAAAGCCTGGCCGAGCGCGAGCGCACTGTCCTCGGTGGTGTGGTGCTGGTCGACATGGAGGTCGCCGTCGACTTTCAACGTGACGTCGATCAGGGAATGCTTGGCGAATTGCTCGACCATGTGATCGAGAAAGCCGATGCCGGTGGATACGTCGTATGATCCGGTCCCGTCGAGATCGACCTCGACGAGAATTTTCGTTTCCGCAGTGTTGCGCTCGATACGGCCTGTTCGCATGGCGCCCGCGCTAGAGCCGCATGGGGCGATAGGCAAGAAATAGCACCTTACTGCGTTTTAAAGCCGCGCTTAAAGCGCTTGACCCGCGCGCCTCGCGGTTACACCTAGGCGGCCATGAGCGACGAGACGCCCGACAGCCTGATCCCCTACGATTCCATCGTGCAGGAGGCCCTGCGCGCAGTGGTCGGCCGCGTGCTCGGCGAAATCGAGCAAACCGGCAGCGAACTGCCGGGCGCGCATCACTTCTACATCACCTTCAAGACGCACGCCCCCGGCGTGAGCATCCCCGACAGTCTGCGCGAGCGGTTCCCGGACGAGATGACCATCGTCCTGCAGAACAAGTTCTGGGACCTGAACGTGCGCGACGACGGCTTTTCGGTCGGTCTGAGCTTCAACCAGGTGCCCGCCGCGCTCGACATTCCCTTCGCCGCGATCACGCAATTCGTCGATCCGGCAGTCGATTTCGGCCTGCAATTCCAGGCGACCGTGGCCGACATGGCCCCTGCCCCGACCGAGCATCCCGAGAACGACGGGTCGGAACAGGGCGAGGATGCAGCCGTTGAGGAAGCAGAAGACGGCTCCAACGTCGTCACGGTCGATTTCGGCCGCAAGAAATAGCCGCGGCGCGAAGCCCCGGCAGAACGGGGCATGGCATGGGCTTGAGCAGCAAGAAAAAACCGAACCACCTGACCGACCGCGCAGGTGCGGCGATCGAGAAGGCGACCGACAAGACGATTGGCCCGGACGAAATGCCGGGGCCGAGCCCGGATCCGTCGACCAATCTCATCATTCACGACATCCTCCTCCGCAGTGTCGGGCGGCTGTCTCGCATGACGGTGGAAAAGGCCCTGCTCGGGCGGCGTTACGGCAAGGGATACGCCAAGCAAATCGTCGAGAATCGCTCGACCCTCAACGCTCTGGCTGCCTACGGCGTCACCAAGGTCGCGACGAAATCCGTACCCGGCGCACTTGCCGTCGGCACCGGTCTCGCGCTCAAGGTGCTGTTCGACAGGGGGCGTTCGCGTCGCAAATCGAAAGCAGCCGGCGAGAAAATGCTGCGCAAACAGGCCGACCCCGATAGCATGATCTAGGCGTGGCGGCCCGCCGCCCTTGATTTCGGCGTCCGGCTTGGCGCAAGAGCGCGCATGGCCGAATCCCAAGCTCCGACAGACAAACTCGCACGGCGCGGGCTGATGTTCATCCTCTCTTCGCCAAGCGGCGCGGGCAAGACGACGATCAGCCGTATGCTGCTGGAAGCCGAAGACGAGATCAAGCTGTCGGTCAGCGTGACGACCCGCCCGCCGCGCCCGGGCGAGATCGACGGGGTGCATTACTACTTCGTCGACGATGCCGAGTTCGACCGGATGGTCGAGGAGGACGACTTCTACGAATGGGCGCACGTCTTCGGCCATCGCTACGGCACACCCAAGGGCCGCATCCGCAATGCGCTGAAGGACGGGCAGGATTTCCTGTTCGACATCGACTGGCAGGGTACGCAGCAGCTTTACCAGAAGGACCAGCAGGACGTGGTCCGCGTGTTCATCCTGCCCCCCAGCATCGCGGAGCTCGAGCGCCGCCTGCGCAGCCGCGGGACCGACGCCGAAACCGTGATCGCTGCGCGCATGGAACGTGCCCGCTCGGAAATCAGCCACTGGGACGCCTATGACTATGTCGTCATTAATGAGGATGCGCAGGCTTGCTTCGCCAAGGTTCGCGAAATCCTCGATGCCGAGCGGATGAAGCGCCAGCGGCAGACCGGGCTGATCCCCTTCGTCCGTGAACTGATGAGCTGACGATGGCAGACGGGGTCGCCTCGCTGACGGATCGGGAGCGCGAAGTCCTGCGGCTGCTGCTGGCAGGACATACCGCCAAATCCGCCGCCGCCGAGCTCGATCTGTCGGTCCACACGGTCAACGACTACCTGCGTGAAGCCCGCAAGAAGCTTGGGGTGGCGAGCAGCCGCGAGGCCGCAAGAATCTTGGGGGAACAGGAGGCGGAAGACCCGCAGACCGCCCCCCAAAATGCTGCGCCCGAGCAAATCGGGATAGCCGGTACTACGCCCGCCACCGATACTCCGATGCCATCAGCAACCTCGGGCCGCCGCAACCGTGTGGCCTGGATCATCGGAGGTACACTCATGTTCACAGCCATTATCGCCGCAGTCCTTCTCGCCACCTCGTCCGGATCGCACGAGGCCGGAGAAGACGAGATGGAGGCATCCTTGCAGCAGGGAACCCAGGCGGAAGCCGCCGCGCGCAACTGGATCAAGCTCGTCGATGCCGGCAACTATCAGGAAAGCTGGGTGCAGGCCGGATCGATGTTCAAATCGGCCGTGACCGCGGACGCCTGGGCCAAGCAGGTCACGCCGGTCCGCCAGCCTCTCGGCGAAGTCGTCAGCCGCAATCTGAAGGGCATCGACGCACCCGCTTCGCTCCCCGGTGCGCCGAAGGGCGAATATCGCATCGTCACCTTCGACACGGATTACGCGTCGGCCGCGGGTGCAGTCGAAACAGTCGTTCTCGCCAAATCGGGCAGTGACTGGGGCGTCGTCGGATATTTCATCCGCTGACTACCCGCGCCGATGTTCGGCGCGGGCGACATATACCGGCGGTCAGTCCCCCGACGGATCGACGAAATTGCCCGCGCCGACATTGGCGTTCACCACCCCACCGTCGATCGCGATGGTCGTGCCGACGACATAGTCGCCCGCGCGGCTGAGCAGGTAGATCGCCCCACCCGCCATGTCCTCGGTCACCCCGACACGGCGGCTTGGAATACCCTTTTCCACCATATCCGCATTGTCGCGCGCCGCGCGGTTCATGGCGCTGGGAAAGGCGCCAGGGCCGATGCCGTTCACGATGATATTGTGCTGCACAAGCTCCGCGGCCATGCGCCGAGTGAGGTGGATGAGCCCTGCTTTCGATGCCTGGTAGGGATAGGTGGGCCAAGGGTTGGTCTTCATGCCGTCGATGCTGGCGATCATCAGCACCTTGGCCGGTCGATCCTTGGTCCCGGCCTTCTTCAGCAACGGCATCAGCTTCTGCGTCAGGAAGAACGGCGTCTTGACGTTCAGGTCCATCGTGCGGTGCCATCCGGCCTCGCTGAATTCCTCGAACGGTTCACCCCAGGCGGCACCCGCATTGTTGACCAGGATGTCGAGCTTGTCCTCGCGAGCGGCCAGATCGTCCGCCAGCTGCTGGATGCCGTCCATCTGCGACAGGTCGCCGACCAAGCCGATGACCTTCTCGCCCAGTTCGGCGCTAGTCTCGTCGACCTGCTCCTTCTTGCGGGCGACGATGTAGACACGCGCTGCGCCCGCAGCGAGCAGGCCTTCAACGATCATCTTGCCGATGCCGCGGCTTCCGCCGGTGACGAGGGCGACGCGGCCTTCGAGGCCGAACAGGTCTGGCAGATTCATATTTTTTCTCCCCGGCTCAATAGCCGCTCAGTTCCGCGACGCGGCCCGCGTGGTAATACTGGTCGCCGAGGAATTCCTGCAGCGCCCGGTCGCGTTTCATGTAGAGGCCGATGTCGTATTCGTCGGTCATGCCGATGCCGCCGTGCATCTGCACGCCTTCGCGCACCGCCAGCCCGGCGGCCTTGGCCACCTTGGCCTTGGCGACGCTGGTCATCAGCTCGGCCTTCTCGCTGCCGCCATCGACCAGCTGCGCGGCCTTGACGGTCACGGCGCGGGCGATCTCGACTTCGGAATAGAGATGGGCGGCACGGTGCTGCAGCGCCTGGAATTCACCGATCAGCCGACCGAACTGCTTGCGCTGCTTGATGTAATCGACGGTCATGTCCATCGCCCCGCGCGCAACGCCGACGCCTTCGGCTGCCGAGCCGACACGGCCCGCCATCAGCACGGCGTCGAGGATCGCGCGGCCACCGTCGACCTCGCCGATGACGGCATCGCCGTCGAGCTCGACATTGTCGAAGCTGACATGGCTCGCCATCGAGCTGTCGACCAGCCGCACGCTGTCGTGGCTCATCCCGCTCGCGTCCTGCGGCACGGCGAACAGGGTGATGCCGTCTTTGTCGTCATCGCTGCCCGAAGTGCGCGCGGCCACCACGATCATCTCGCTCGACGCGCCATAGACCACGAAGTCTTTCTTGCCCGAGAGGCGGAAGCCGTTGCCGGACTTTTCCGCCCTGGTCGCGATCCGCTCGGGACGGTGCTTGGGCCCTTCGTCGATCGCCATGGCATAGACCTTGTCGCCCGAAATAAGATCCGGCAGCCAGCGGCCTTTCACATCGTTGCTGCCGTGCTTGAGCGCGGTCGCGGCGAGCACGGAGGAGGACAGGAAGGGCGATGGCGTCAGATTGCGCCCGATCTCTTCGAGCACGATCCCGGCTTCGACTTGGCCCATGCCGAGCCCGCCGTCGTCTTCGTCCACCAGCATGCCGGTGAAGCCCATTTCGGCGAACTGCTTCCACAACCCATGGCCGAAACCATCCTTGCAGTCGCGATCGCGCCAGTGGCGCAGCTGGTTCTTGATCGAACCTTCCTCGCCCATGAACTGGCTGGCGGTTTCGGCCAGCATCGTCTGGTCGTCGTCGTAGTAAAGAGGCATCGGATCAGGCTCCCGGCAGGTCGAGGATACGTTTGGAGATGACGTTGAGCATCACTTCGCTCGTTCCGCCTTCGATGGAATTGGCCTTGGTCCGCAGCCAGCCACGCGCAGCCTTGCCGCCGTTCGACGCCTCGCTCTCCCATTCGAGCGCGTGGCTGCCGCCGGCTGCCATGACCAGCTCGTTGCGGCGCTTGTTAAGCTCGGTACCGGCGTATTTCATCATATTCGGCTGGGCGGGATGCCCCTTGCCGGACTTGAGTTCGTCCATGAACTTCTCGCTCATGGCGGTGTAGGCCAGCGCGTCGACGTCGAACATGGCGATCTCCGCGCGCAGCACCGGGTCGAGTGCGCCCTGCCTCGAGGCCACTGCGCCGAGCGAGGTTGCCCGGTCGCCGCCGCCGGTTGCCGATATCATCTCGCGTTCGTGACCCAGCAGGTACTTTGCCACATCCCAGCCGCGGTTGATTTCGCCGACATAGCCGGGGATGTCCTCGCCGTAGCTTTTGGGCACGGTGACATCGTCCATGAAGGTTTCGCAGAACGGGCTGTTGCCGCTGATCAGCTTGATCGGCTTGGTCGACACACCATCGCTGGCCATGTCGAACAGCATGAAGGTGATGCCCTGGTACTTGTTGTCCTTGTCGGTGCGGACGAGGCAGAAGATCCAGTCGGCCTCGTCGGCATAGGAGGTCCAGATCTTCTGGCCGTTGACGACCCAGTGATCACCCTTGTCTTCACCGAAAGTCTGCATGGAGACGAGGTCGGAGCCGCTGCCCGGCTCGCTATAGCCCTGGCACCAGCGGATTTCGCCATTGGCGATCTCGTTCAGGAAGCGCTGCTTCTGTCCTTCGGTGCCGAAGTGCAGCAGCGCCGGGCCGAGCATCCAGATGCCGAAGCTAGAGAGCGGCGGACGGGCATTGATCGCAGCCATTTCCTGGCGGAGCACCTTGCCCTGCGCCGGAGTGAGTCCCGCGCCGCCATATTCCTTCGGCCATTCGGGAACGGTGTAGCCCTTTTGGCGGCAGGCCTCGAACCAGGCCTTTTGGGCGTCGTTTTTGAAGCTGGCATTGCGGCCGCCCCAGTAAACGTCTTCCTCGTCGCGGACGGGCTCGCGCATTTCGAGCGGGCAATTAGCTTCCAGCCATTGGCGCGTTTCGGCGCGGAAGGCTTCGAGATCGCTATCGGACATGGCCATGATCCTCTCTGTTCTGAAACATCGGTATGTTGACGCTAACGTTAGGAGGATTCGGCCACCGGGTGCAAGGGTGCACACGACGACCTGCAATGCCGTAGCGTCAGGCGGAATGCGTTGACGAGCGAGGCAGCGCGCCTAAGCTGGAGGCGGAGAAATTCGGGGAGAGAGTAGGCATGCGATTCTCTGGCAAGACGGTCGTGATTACCGGCGCCGCATCGGGCATTGGCGCGGAAACGACGCGCCTGTTCGCGAGCGAAGGCGCGACCGTTTTCGCCAGCGACATCGATGCCGAAAACGGCGCGAAGCTCGCGAGCGAAACCGACGGCGACGTGCGCTTCGCCGAGTGCGACGTCTGCGATCCTGCGGCCATCAAGGCACTGATGGACCGCGCGGCAAGCGAAACCGGCGGCATCGACGTCGTCTTCAATAATGCCGGTGCGGGCGGCGCGCGTCCGCCGATCGACGAGATCGAGCCGGGCGAGTGGGACCGCACGATGAACCTGCTGCTGCGCTCGGTCGCGATGGGTATCCGCTATGCCGTGCCGCACATGAAAGGCCGAAAAGGGGCGAGCATCGTCAATGTCTCCAGCGTCGCTGCCGTGGGCCCGGGCTATTCGCCGACCGCCTATGCCGTGGCCAAGGCCGGCGTGCTTCATCTGACCAAATGCGCAGCCACCGATCTAGCGCAATTCGGCATCCGCGTGAATGCGATCCAGCCGGGCTTCATCAACACCAATATCTTTACATCCAGCCTGGAAATCACCGGAGAGATGCGATCGATGGCCAATGCGGCGATCGCGCAGATGTCCTCCAATGCCCAGCCGGTCGCACGGGGCGGACAACCGCGCGACATCGCCAATGCGGTCGCCTTCCTCGCGGGCGAGGAAGCGAGCTTCATGACCGGCGCTTCGCTGGTCGTCGACGGCGGAATTACGCTGGGTCCTCGGCATAGCTGGGATCCGGAGGAACCCGGCCTCTTCGCCGCTCTCGAAGCGATGGAGGAGCAGGCGAAACAGGGCGCTGCCGCCACCTGATGTCTTTCGTCGACGGCCCCCTCCCTCAAAGGCTGAAGCTGGTCCACGGCTCCGGCGCGGTAGCCTTCGGCGTGAAGGATTCAGGGTTCAGCTTCTTCCTGCTGCCGTTCTACAATCTCGTACTGGGCGTCGATGCGGGCGTCGTCGGCGCGGCGCTGGCTACCGCGCTGGTCGTCGATGCGCTGGTCGATCCGCTGATCGGCCATCTGTCCGACCGGACCTACACGCGCTGGGGTCGCAGGCTGCCATGGCTCTATGTTGCCCCATGGCCGCTAGCGCTGCTGTGGACGGTGCTGTGGTCCCCGCCCTTCACCGGTACGCCCGGCTTCTGGGAGATCGTCGCGCTGGCCGTGGGCGTGCGGCTGCTGCTCTCCGCTTGCGAGGTCCCTTCGGTCAGCCTGGTGCCCGAAATTACCGACGATTACGACGAGCGTACCACGCTGTTCCGCTATCGCTTCCTGTCGGGCTGGCTCGGCGGCTTGCTGATGATGGTACTGGCCTTCACGATCTTCCTGCCCACGCCCGAAGCGCAATTGCAGCCCGAAGGTTACGCGCAGTTCGGCCTGTTCGGGGCCGGCCTGATGGCGCTTGCGGTCATCGGTTCGGCGGCGGCGCAGCACAGGATCGTGGCACACCTTCCGGCCCATCGCCCACCCCCGTTCTCGTTACGCGGTGCGTTCGCCGAAATCTTCGATGCATTTCGCGAGAAGGCCTTCGTCATCTTCGCGCTCGGCGGCCTCGCCGCATATGTGCTGCAGGGAATGACCTTTTCAATCACGCAATATGTGAATCTCTACGTCTGGCAGTTCAGCGAGCTCGCCTTCCGGCTCTATCCGGTGGTGCTGTTCTTTTCCGTCGTGCTGATGTTCGTCATCGTCGGCCCGCTGCACCGCGTCTGGGGCAAGCCGAAATCGGCAGCGGTGGCGGCCATCGTCGGCCTGACCTTCTACTGCCTGCCCTATATGCTGCTGCTGGCAGGGGCCTGGCCGACCACCGGCACTACCGCCTCGACCGCCCTGCTGTACGTCTTCCTAATCTGCGCCAACACTGCGAGCGTCGTGTCGATCATCTCCGCCACCTCCATGGTCGCCGAGATCGTCGAGGCTTTCGAGGAGCGAACTGGCAAGCGCGCCGAGGGCACGTTCTACTCGGGCAACTGGCTGGTGCAGAAATGCGCGACCGGTGGCGGCATCCTGCTGACCAGCCTGATCGTCCAGTCGATCGATCTCGCCCCCGGTACACCGCAATCGCAGGTGACGCAGGAGACCGTCACCCAGCTGGTCGTGCTCTTCGTCGCGGCCGCCAGCGTGCTGGGGCTGATCGCCGCCTTCTGGCTCAGCCGCTTCCCGATCACGCGCGAGCAGCACGAGGCTCGCGTGGCGGCCCGGCGCGCTTCCGACCCTGAATTCCCCAAGGCGATCGACGATGCGGTACGCGCCGATCCCGACGGCCACACGATAACCCCCTAGGCGTGCAGGTGGAGGCTTGGCTTGCGCCGCCGCATCTGCCAGTTTCATGAAGCAACCGATCTGAGAGAAGAGGAAAACACGATGGATTTCGAACCCACTGAGAAACAAGTATTCTGGCGCGACCGGGTGAAGAACTTCATCGAGCAGCACGTGCGTCCCGCCATCCCCACCTATCGCGAACAGGACGCGGAGGGCGATCGCTGGAAGGTGATCCCGGTCGTCCAGGAACTTAAGGCCAAGGCCAAGGCGGATGGCATCTGGAATCTCTTCATGCCGCCGCGCAACGAAGGCCATCACCATGTCGAGGAGACCTATGAGTTCGACGGTCCCGGTCTGACCAATCTCGAATATGCGCTCTGCGCCGAAGAAATGGGCCGCGTCGGCTTCGCGTCCGAGGTCTTCAACTGCTCCGCGCCCGACACCGGCAACATGGAAGTCTTCCACCGCTACGGCACGCGCGAGCAGAAGGACGAGTGGTTGACGCCGCTGATGAACGGCGAGATCCGGTCCGCCTTCCTCATGACCGAGCCTTACACGGCCAGCTCCGACGCGACGAACATCGAGACCCGCATCGAACGCAACGGGGACGAATATATCATCAATGGCCGCAAGTGGTGGTCCTCGGGCCTCGGCGATCCGCGCTGCAAGGTCTCGATCGTCATGGGCAAGACCGACTTTTCCGCCGGTCGTCATGCGCAGCAATCGATGGTCCTCATGCCGAACGATGCGCCCGGCGTGAATATCATCCGTCACTTGCCGGTCTTCGGTTACGACGATGCCCCGCACGGGCATATGGAAGTCGAGCTGAAGGACGTACGCGTCCCCGTCACCAACATGCTGCTGGGCGAAGGCCGCGGCTTCGAGATCGCACAGGGTCGCCTCGGCCCGGGCCGCATCCACCATTGCATGCGCACCATCGGCGTAGCCGAGGAAGCGCTGGAGAAGATGTGCAAGCGCCTGCAGGAGCGCGAAGCCTTCGGCAAGCCGATCTACAAGCACTCGGTATGGGAAGAGCGCGTGGCTCGCGCCCGCATCGATATCGACATGACCCGCCTGCTCTGCCTCAAAGCGGCGGACATGATGGACAAGGTCGGCAACAAGGCGGCCAAGCAGGAAATCGCCATGATCAAGGTGCAGGCGCCGAACATGGCCCTACGGATCATCGACGATGCCATCCAGGCCCATGGCGGGGGCGGCGTGAGCGAGGATTACGGCCTCGCGTCGGCCTATGCCCACCAGCGCACGCTGCGCCTGGCGGACGGGCCGGACGAGGTCCACGCCCGCTCCATCGCGCGCATGGAATTCGCCAAGCACACGCCGAACGAAGGGCCGAGCAGCAATGCCCTGCGCAACAGCAATGCGCAGTCGGCCAGCGCCGGCAGCGCGGCGGCCAGCGCCGACATGTCCAGCGGCGATGTAGGAGCAACGCGCTAATGGCCAAGGCAGCGATACTGGAGCAGGTCGGCGGGCTGACTATCGGCGAGGTCGAGCTCGCCGATCCGGCCCCGCACGAAGTCCTGATCGATACAAAGGCGTGCGGGTTGTGCCATTCGGACCTGCACTTCATCGACGGGGCCTACCCGCACCCGCTTCCGGCTATTCCGGGCCATGAGGCGGCGGGGGTGGTGCGCGCGGTCGGCAGCGAGGTGAAGACGGTGAAACCGGGCGACCATGTCGTCTCCTGCCTCTCGGCCTTCTGCGGCCATTGCGAATTCTGCGTGACCGGTCGCATGGCGCTCTGCATGGGAGCGGACACGCGCCGCGACCAGACGGCACCGCCGCGCATCACCCGCAATGGTGGCGAAACCGTGGCCCAGATGCTCAACCTGTCGGCCTTTGCCGAACAGATGCTGATCCACGAGCATGCCTGCGTCGCCATCGACAAGGACATGCCGCTGGATCGTGCCGCTGTGATCGGCTGTGCGGTTACGACCGGGGCAGGCGCGATCTTCAATGCCTGCTCGGTCGTCCCGGGCGAAAGTATAGCGGTCGTCGGCTGCGGCGGCGTTGGGCTCGCGGCCATCAATGCAGCGAAGATTACCGGTGCCGGCAAGGTCATCGCGATCGATCCCCTGCCCGAAAAGCGCGCTCTGGCCGAAACGCTGGGCGCTACGCACACGATCGACGCCATGGCGGACGATGCGGTCGAACAGGTGATGAAGATCACCGGCGGCGGCGTGCACCATGCGATCGAGGCTGTCGGCCGTCAGGCGAGCGCGGACCTCTGCGTCAAGATCCTGCGGCGCGGCGGCACGGCGACCATCCTCGGCATGATGCCGCTGGACTGCAAGGTCGGCCTCGGCGCGATGGACCTGCTGTCGGGCAAGAAGCTGCAAGGCGCGATCATGGGGATGAACCACTTCCCGGTCGACTTGCCGCGCCTGGTGGATTTCTACATGCGCGGCCTGCTGGACCTCGACACGATCATTGCCGAACGCATCCCGCTCGAGAAGATCAACGAAGGGTTCGAGAAGATGAAGCAGGGCACCTCGGCGCGCAGCGTGATCGTATTCGACTGACCCTCGCGTTGTGCGGCCTGTCCTACACGGGCAGGCTGCGCTAGGCCCCGCGCGACGACAGCGTGGAGAGCCGAGAGATGGATAGGTTTCGGAAGGTGACAGATCGGTCCGGTGCTTCCCGGTCGAAACGGCGATTTTCCGGGCTGGAATAGCCATCACCGAGTTTTGTAAGAACGGGGGTTAGGTGGTCCACCAAGCTCACCTGAGGGTACGAGAGAGGATGCGATGAGCGAGATCGACTTCGACAAGGAAATGGTCGGCACGGTCGAAGTGTCGGACAAGGATGCCATGGATCTCGACACGCTGACGGCGTGGTTCGAGGCCCATGTCGAGGGCTTCGGAGGGCCGATCAGCTATTCGAAGTTCAAGGGTGGCCAGTCGAACCCGACCTACCGCATCGACACGCCGAACCAGTCTTACGTCCTGCGCCGCCAGCCCTTCGGCAAACTGCTGCCGAGCGCGCATGCGGTGGACCGCGAATACAAGGCCATGCATGCCCTCGGCCCGACCGGCTTTCGCGTGCCCAAGACCTATGGCTTGTGCGAGGACACCGAGGTCATCGGATCGAAATTCTTCGTCATGGGTCTCGCCGATGGGCGATCCTTGTGGAACGGCGCCCTGCCCGGCATCGACCCGAAGGATCGGCGCGAGATCTACAACTCCATGATCGACACCATGGCCGAGCTGCACCTGCGCGACCCGGACGCGATCGGCCTGTCCGACTTCGGCAAGCCGACCGACTATTGCGCGCGCCAGATCAGCCGCTGGTCAAAACAGTACAAGCTCTCCGAGACCGAACACATGCCGCAGATGGAGCGGCTGATCGAATGGCTCCCGCAGACGATCCCGCCGCAGCACGAGAGCAGCGTTGTCCATGGCGATTACCGGCTCGACAACATGATCTTCGAAAAGGACGCCAATCGCGTGCTCGCGGTGCTCGACTGGGAGCTGTCGACGCTGGGCGATCCGATCGCGGATTTCAGCTACCTCATGCTCAACTGGCATAATCCGGCCGACGGGCGCGCGGGACTGCTCGGCCTCGACTTGGACGAGCTCGGCATCCCGACGCAGCAGGAAGCGGTCGACCGCTATGTCGCCAAGACCGGCTATCCGGTGCCGCCGATGGACTGGTATCTCGCCTATAACCTGTTCCGGCTGGCCGGCATCATGCAGGGCATCAAGAAACGCGTCATCGACGGTACGGCTTCGTCCGCCCACGCCAAGAACATGTCCGAGCGCGTCGCGCCGCTGGTGGAGCGCGCCTATCAGTTCGCGCAGGCTGCGGGGATGGACTAGCGCGGCTGGGCTGCTAACGAGCGCTCCGAAACGAACACGGAGACCAGCATGAGCGCCGACCTTGAAACCCGCATCGAAGCCGCGTGGGAGGACCGCGCGAATGTGACGCCAAAATCGGGCGACGTGCGCGAGGCGGTCGAGGCTGCGCTCAAGATGCTCGACAGCGGAAAGGGTCGCGTCGCCGAACCCGACGGCAAGGGCGGCTGGCAGGTCAACCAGTGGCTCAAGAAGGCCGTGCTGCTCAGCTTCCGGCTCAACGACAACCGTGTGATGGACGGCGGCAGCGCCGGTCATCCCGCTTTCGACAAGGTGCCGAGCAAGTTCGCCGGTTGGGACGATGCCCGGTTTCGCGAAGCAGGCTTCCGCGTCGTGCCCGGCGCCGTGGCCCGCGAAGGTGCCTATATTGCCCCCGGCTGCGTGCTGATGCCCAGCTTCGTCAACATCGGCGCCTATGTCGGCAAGGGCACGATGGTCGATACCTGGGCCAGCATCGGCAGTTGCGCTCAGATCGGCGAGAACTGCCACATCTCCGCCGGCGCCGGCATCGGCGGCGTTCTCGAACCGATGCAGGCGAACCCGACCATTATCGGCGACAACTGCTTCATCGGCGCGCGCAGCGAGATCGTCGAAGGGGTAATCGTAGGCGAAGGCAGCGTCGTCGCCATGGGTGTCTTCGTCACCCAGTCGACCAAGATCGTCTACCGCGACACGGGCGAGATCATCCGCGGGCACATCCCGCCCTATTCCGTCGTGGTGCCCGGCTCGCTGCCCGGCAAGGATGGCGGAACCGGCCTCGCCTGCGCGGTCATCGTCAAGACGGTCGATGCGCAAACCCGCGAGAAAACGGGCATCAACGACTTGTTGCGCGACTGATCCGCAAGCCTGTAAAAGGGAACATTCGCCGCTGAGGCGCGTATCGCAGCAAATGGTCGAAACGACCGGGAGGTATTCTCACAATGGAAAAGCATGATGGTCACGTCCACGTGGACGAAGTCGAAGCGAGCGGCGGCAGCAAGGAAGGCGTCGTACGCTGGGTTCTTGCCGGAGGACTGCTGCTGGCAATCCTGCTCTTGTCCGTCACCTGGATCGTCCCTGCACTGATGCAAGACGATGTTGAAGAAGAGGCCACCGTAAGTGGTGAAATCTCCTCGATCGATAACGATGGCGACGACACCGACAGCATCGTCGACACCGGACCTTCCGAAGACCTCGGCGGCGAAACGGAACTTACCGAAGAGGGGCAGGTTGTTAACGAGGACGGGCTCGAAGTTATCGAAAACTAATCTGCCAAGGTGACCTTACGATGAGCAATTCCAACAGCTTTCAGACCGACCAATATGTCGAGTGGGATTGGGGCAACGGCAAGGGCAAGGGTCAGATCAAGGAGCGCTTCGAGCGTGAGGTAACGCGCACGCTCCAGGGCAGCGAAGTCACCAAGGATGGCGACGAGGACAATCCGGCCTATCTGATCAAGCAGGAAGACGGGGACGAGGTGCTCAAGCGCGGCTCCGAACTTTCGGCGCAGAACTGATGCCGAAAGCAAAAAGCAAGGCGCAGCAGCAGGCTGCCGGAGCCGCCCTATCCGCCAAGCGCGGCGAGACCAAGGTGTCGGACCTGCAAGGCGCGTCGAAGGATATGTACGATAGCATGAGCGAGGACGAGCTCGACGAAATGGCGTCGACCGACCGCTCCGACCTGCCCGACACCGCGGATGACGACTGATGGACGACGGCGAGAAGGACGAGGTCTATTCCGATTTCACGGACTGCGTGAACATGCAGCCGAAGGAACTCGAGGAATGGCTCGAAACCGAGGAGTCGAAGTCGGTTGGCGACAATCACGGCGGCGAAAGCACCGGCCACCGGTCGGGCCGCCGGATCGTCGAGATCAAGCGGACGAAGAAAGACGACCTGACGGACAGCCAGTACGAGCACATGCAGAAGGTCATCGGCTATGTGCACCGTCACACCGCGCAAAAGCCTTCCGGCGACATCGAAGAAAGCGACTGGCGCTACAGCCTGATGAACTGGGGCCACGACCCCTGCAAGTGAGCCGACCGGCGAGGTTCAGTCCTCCCCGTCGCGCGGTACTCCGACAGCATGTTCGATCGGCGCCGCACTCCGCTGGCTCGCCGCATGGGCCTCTGCCGCGCGCATGACCCGCATCATATTGCGCGAGGAAATCTTTTCGAGATCCTCCTGCAAATAGCCGCGCCGGGCCAGTTCGACGAATAGCGCCGGATAACCAGTCACATCTTCCATCCCGACCGGGCCGTTAGGCATCCCGTCGTAGTCCCCGCCGATTCCGATGTAGTCGATCCCTGCGACTTCGCGGACATGGTCGATATGGTCGGCCATGTCGGAGATAGTCGAAACCGGAGCGCGGTTTTCCGCATCCCACACGGCAAGCTGCGCTTCAACTTCGTCGGGCCGACCGGGAAGCAGAGCCTCGAGCCGCGCCTGCTCCGCGGCGCGATTGGCGGAATGCTGGCGCAAGTCCTCGGTCAGATACCACGGTAGTGCCACCACCATCACGATACCGCCATTCTGCGGCAGGCGGGCAAGCACGCTATCCGGCACGTTGCGCAGATGGCCGTTCATCGCTCGCGCGCCGGAATGGCTGAAGATCACCGGTGCCCCCGTCACGTCGAGCGCATCGTGCATTGCGTCTTCGCTGACATGGCTGAGATCGACCAGCATGCCGATGCGGTTCATTTCGCGCACGACGTCCATGCCGAACGCATTCAGTCCACCATGCTTGGGCGCATCGGTCGCGCTGTCGGCCCAGCTCAGCGTGGTGCCATGGGTCAGCGTCATATAGCGCGCACCGAGATCATACATCTGGCGCAGCACGGCGAGGCTCGACCCGATCGAGTGCCCGCCTTCCATCCCGAGGAGCGAGGCCACACGGCCCGCCGCCATCGCCTGCTCGACGTCGTCGGCAGTCAGCGCAAGTTGCAGCGCATCGGGATAGCGCGCGATCAACCGCTTGGTCACGTCGATCTGCTCGATCGTCGCCTGCACGGCCTCGGGTTCCGGCAGGCTGGCGCTGACATAGACCGACCACCACTGCGCGCCGACCTTGCCGGTGCGCAGGCGCGCAAGGTCGGTGTGCATCGCAGCCCGATCCCCGGTCGCGGTATCGAGCGTGTCGGCGAAATCGAAGTCGTTGATGCGATTGTCGAACCGGCTGCGAAGCTGGATCGGCACGTCGTTGTGGCCATCCCACACCGGCGCCGCTTCGAGCGCAGCCGCGGCGGTTTGCTCGGCCCGGTCCTGTGCAGCGAGCGGGCTGGTCGTGATGAGAAACGCGGCGGCGAGAGCGAGTGTGCGCATAAATGGAACCCCTTGCGATGTCGTGGGCTGTCCTAGCAAAGACAGACAGCATGAAAAGGCGCGAATGATGACGATAGAAGCACGGTGGAACGGCGAGACGCTGGCAAGAAGCGACGACACGGTCGTCGTCGAGGGTAATCATTATTTCCCGGCCAGGGATGTGGCACGCGGCGTTCTGACGACCAGCGACAAGACCACCACCTGCCCGTGGAAAGGTACGGCACAGTACCATTCGATCAATGCGGGCGGCGCGATCAATCCCGACGCCGCATGGTACTATCCCGAGCCGAAGCCCGACGCCGCCCATATCAAGGGCCGCATCGCTTTCTGGAACGGTGTCGAAGTTGTCGAGGTTTGAGCGACCTCGAAGCAACAATTCTGGAGATGCTCGGTCAACGCGCCGAGGGCGCGACGATATGTCCCAGCGAGGTGGCTCGCCGTCTAGCGCCCGATGCTTGGCGGGCGGAGATGAGCGCGGTGCATTGTGCGACCGATAGGTTGGTCAGCCGCGGCGAAGTCCTACTCAGTTGGCAGGGCAAGCCGATGCCACGGCGTAAAGGTCCATACCGTATTGGCAGGCCCAACCGATGATCCGGCTGGGTCTCAGACTGTTGCTGACGATATTCTTTGCGGCCGCCGGCTACTTGCACCTCGCTCGGCCGGAACCGTTTCTCACGATCATGCCACTTTGGGTGCCCATGGCCGAAACCATCGTGTTCTGGACCGGCATCGCCGAACTACTGGGCGCGGCCGCGCTATTGCAGGGCGTATCGATGCCTCTCAGGCGAGCGGGCGCGATCGGTCTCGCGCTTTACGCAGTGTGCGTGTTTCCGGCGAATATCCATCACTTCGCGCTCGACATGGCGCGTCCCGATGGAGGGCTGGGGCTCGGTTATCACATACCGAGGATGTTCGCGCAGCCTCTCGTGATCTGGCTCACGCTGTGGTCCGGCGGCGTCACGGACTGGCCGTTTCGCCGCCGGTCCTGAGCAGGATCAGCTCATGTGCTTCGAGACGGCGCCCGTCATCTTGAACATGGAGATCTGTTCCTTGCCGATCACCGCGCCGAGCTTGTCATCGGGGTTGATCATGCGCTTGTCCTTGGAATCCTGCAGGTTGTTCGCCTTGATGTGATCCCACACCTTCGACGTGACCTGGGCGCGGGTCATGGGACCCTTGCCGACCACGTTTTCCAGCTCCGGCGTCAGGTTCACCGGTTTCTGCAATGCGTTGTTCTTGCCAGCCATGATAATTCCTTTCCTTGGCTATGCTTCAATCATCGTCGTCGAGATCCTCGAGGTCCAGTTCTTCGACCTGATGGCCTTCGAACCGGGCTGTGAGGACCGCGGCGGCGGTCACGTGTCCGTCCAGATTGCGGACGAGTTCCTCATGCGTCGCGCCCGGCATCAGTGTGAGCGGGAGATCGACGGCAAAAAGCTGGAACAGGTAACGATGCTCTTCGCCCAGCGGCGGGTCGGGCAGGAGCCATTCGGAATTCCCATGGGCGTTCTTACCGGTGCGCGGCGGGACTTCGCCTTCCAGCAGCTTGCCCTTCTGGCCGGGAAGGCCCCACACCGTCCAATGCACCTGGCCCGTATTGATATCTTCGGCGACCAGCACCAGTTCCTGCGTACCCGGCGGCGGCGCGGTCCATTCGAGCGGCGGCGCGACCGCATCTTCTTCGATCGCAGTAAAAGAGGGATCGAGTTCACCACCGTGGCGGAAAGCGTCGCTCGCCAGCGCGAAGCCGGAGCGACCCAGAGCCTTTTCCTCGGCCACCTTCGCCAAGGTGGGTGCGTGCGGCACCTCCCCTCCACCGATCGCCTGTTGAATCCAACCCGGTACGCCGCTCGACATGAATGCTCCTATGCCCGGCCCACACTGCGCGCGCCTTTCGATGCGAGAGTAAGGCACAGGGACGGGAGGAAAACCATGTGTGGTGAAGGAATTTGCACCGTTTTCCCCCCGTAAAAACCGAATTTAGCTGTTTCGACTGCCCTTTGGCTTCCTCCTTGATCAGCCCGGATTAATCCCCCATGCCGGAAACACGGGTTCCGTCGATCGGGACCGCAGGAATTTGGAGACATCGCATGTCCATGGGTCGCACCATTCTCAGCACCACTCTGGCCTTTTCGCTCGCCGCTTGCGGCGGAGGCGGGAGCGGCGGAAGCACCAGCGGTAGCGGCGGCGGAGCGATCGGCGGAGGCAGTACGAATCAGTGCTCCTTGAGCCAACGCCAGGATTGGGTCCTCGCTCAGTTGAACGAGTGGTACCTGTTCCCGAACCTGCTCGACACCTCGGTGCCGAAAGCGAATTTCGACGGCGTCCAGTCCTATATCAACGCTCTTGTGGCACCGGCCCGCGCGCAGAACCGCGATCGCTTCTTCACCTACATCACCTCGATCGAAGAAGAGAACGATCTCATCCAGAACGGCTCCAACGCAGGGTTCGGGATTCGCCTGAGCTATGACACGCAGGCGCGGCGAGTGTTCGTGGTGGAAGCCTTCGAAAACGCGCCTGCCTTTGCCGAGGGAATCGACCGCGGGACGGAAATTCTCGCCATCGGCGGCCAGACGGTGGCTAACATAATGGCGGCCAACCCGGGCAATCCCGCAGGCGCAGTTAGCAATGCCCTTGGCCAGAGCGAGCCCGGGGTCACCCGCGAATTGCGTATTCGCCAGCCGGACGGCACGGAAAGCACGGTCTCTGTCGCCAAAGAGGAATACAGCCTCGATCCGCTGTCCGATCGCTACGGCTCGCTTATCCTGGACAACGGCGGGACCAAGGTCGGTTACATAAACCTGCGGACCTTCATCGTCGACGACGCCTCGCGCCAGTTGCGCGATGCTTTCTCCCAATTCCGGTCGCAGGGTATCGAGCAGGTCATTCTCGATTTTCGCTACAACGGTGGCGGGCTCGTATCGGTAGCGGAACTGCTCGGCGACCTGCTGGCGGCGGACAAGGTCGGACAGGAATTTTCGACGACTATCTTCAGGCCTTCCAAGAGCGAGAACAACGAAAGCTACAATTTCAGTTCTCAACCCCAGGCGATTTCCGCAATGAAAATTGCAGTCATCGGTACGAACGCCACGGCATCTGCTAGCGAACTTCTGCCGAATGCGTTCATTCCCTATCTCGGCCAGAATATCGCTCTTATCGGCAGCGACACCTTCGGCAAGCCCGTCGGCCAGATCGCCCGTGATCGTTCTGCCTGCGACGACCGCCTGCGCGTGGTCGCCTTCCGCTCGGTCAACCGCGACGACAACGGCGGCTATTACGATGGGCTCGCCTCCGTCATGCCGCGCACCTGCGCGGCGGCGGATAATTTCCTCGTCCCGCTCGGCGATCCGCGCGAAGCCTCGATCTCCGCGGCGCTGGACTTCCTCGCCGGTCGCAGTTGCACCGCAATCGGCGCGGCCGACAAGGACGGCACCGTGCGGGCCCGCCTGCCGGAGCGCGAACTGATCCTGCCGGAGCGCGAACTGATGATGCCGAGCGAGCCGAGCGCTGCTCAGCTTCGCATCCCGGGCCTCTTCTGATCTGGAGCGTGCATGGCTGAGAAGCAATACACCAGCTTCGCCGATTTCTGGCCGTTCTACCTGGGCGAGCATTCGCGGCCCGGTACACGCGCCCTGCACTATATCGGGACTTCGCTTGTAGTCGCGCTAGCCATCGTAGCTTTGGTGACCGCGAACTGGTGGCTGCTCGCAGCCATGCCGGTCGCAGGCTACTTCTTCGCCTGGATCGCACATTTTGCGCATGAGAAGAACCGGCCGGCGACCTTCACATACCCGCTATGGAGCCTCGGAGCCGATTTCCGCATGTGGTGGCTGTGGCTGACGGGTCGTCTCGGACCCGAGCTCGAGCGTGCAGGCGTCGAGCGCTAGGCGAGCGCCGCAGCGACCGTAGCGAGACCGAGCCCGACCGAGAGCGGCACCCTGAGCGACATCCACCAGGCGGGCGCCAGCGGACGCAGCTTTGCATCGACGGCGAGGCTCACGAGGATGCCGCTTCCCAGCATGATGAGCGACGGCTCGGGCCAGGTCTGGCCGAACACCCACGGCTGATAGGCGACGAGGGCGATCAGGCTGGGCGCGACCGCAGCCACCCAGACCCAGCCGAGCGAGCGCCGGTTTTCCGCCGCTGGGGCCATGGCGGCAATGCCCCACCACATGCCGCCGAGAAAACTGAAGATCAGCGCGGCATAGCCGAAGGCGATCGCCTGCGCGGCATAGCGCCACTCTTCCGGCCCGAAGTACAGCGCGATCACGCAGGCGAACTGCGGCAAGAGGCCGGCGAGCCCGAGCAGGCGGGGAAGCGATGGTACGGTGCGCATCATCTAGAGTGTCTCCGCCCGCCCAACGCGCTCACGGCGTTGCAGGTCCGGAGAAAGGCTGCCGATCGGTCCATGCACATCCCTCGCGCATTTCGCCGCCGACCAACAGGGTGGCGGTAAAGGGATAGCTGCGGTCGCTCATGCCGTCGGAACAGGTGCCGGGCGTGATGGTGAGATCGAAGGTCGCGCCATCCAGCGTGCCGCTGTAGCCTGCGCCATTGAGTCCGGAAAAGCGTTCGACCGCAAAGCGCGTTCCGTCCGGATTTTCTGGCGTCGCATAGGATGCGGTACCGCCTTCGATCGAACCGTTCCAGAAAGGCTCCGTACCGGTGAAGCGCACGATTTCATCGGCGGCGATAGCGTCGAAGGCTTCGCTGCGCGCAGCTTCTTCCCCTGCCTGACAGCCGGTTAGCAGTGCGGCGATCGTGCAGGCGACCAATGCAGTTCTCATGCAGAAACCCTTGCGTGATGGCGGATGAAGTCCGCCGTTTCTTCTAGCGCCTGCCTGCCCTCAGGCACGGGAAGCAACATCCAGACGTGGAACATGCCCGGATATTCGCGATAGACATAAGAACGCGAGCCGAGTGCTGTAAGCTTGTCGTGGAGACGACGCCCATCGACCAGCAGGATGTCGTTCGTACCCGAAAAGATCGCCATCGGAGGAAGTCCTTCCAGGGGTCCGAACAAGGGACTAACCTTGGGATCGTCCGGCGCAAGTTCACCCCGATACATCGCGCCGCATGCTTCGAGACCCGAGACCGCCAACATCCTGTCGCGCGGCTCGATATCGCGCTGCCCCGGCGCGTTCGCTGTCGCATCGAGCCAGGGCGAGAACAAGACGAGCGAGCCGGGTAATTCCCCGCCATCCTCCCGGATCATCTGCGCGAGCGCCAGCGCCATGCCGCCACCTGCGCTGTCACCCATGACGGTTATCCCTGCCGCGCCGTGTTTCGCGGCGACATCGTCGTAAAGCGCTCGCATCGCATCCAGCACATCGGCTGACTTGTGCTCGGGCGCGAGCGGATAGAGCGGGACTGTCGCCGACGCGCCGAGATCGCGGCAGAGCCGCGCAATGCTGTCCCAGTGCACGGCGGCAATATCCATCACATAACCGCCGCCATGAAGGTAGAGCAGATTTGGCGCGCTGGCTGCATCGCCCCCCCGCGGGGTCATCGTGACGACTTTGAAACCTCGTCTGTCGTCCTCGACAATATCGAATTGCTTGCGAAGCGCGGCACGCGGCATGATCGTCGGCTTTCGCCGCAAGGCCGCGATGCGGTCCTCGAGCTTGTCCGGTTCGGAAAAGAACCGCTTGATGCCGAGGAGCGGCAAGGCAAGATTGACGAGGCGTGCTCGCAGGCTGGGCATGGTATCGCTATTCCCAATCTACCGACGTGGTAGGCGAGAAGACTAGCGAGGGATTACGTGCTGTCCAGCGGCAGGGTCTGCGCGTCAGCGACCGAAGATGCGTGACAGCAGCCCGCGCTTTGGCTCTTCCTCTTCCTCCTGGCCGGTTTCGAGAACGCGGCGGCGCAGGTCCGAGCCGGTCGGCTCCTTATCTTCCTCGACGGATCGGACCTGGATGAAATCGGCGGCGAGCATCGGGGCGCATTCGCTCGCCTCGGTCTTACGCTGCGGCTCGACAGTACGCGCACCTATGCCGTGGACCATCACGATTTCAGGCCGCATCTCCACCGTTCCGGCGAGCACCGGAATACCGCCTGGCAGGCCGTGGATGGTGCATTCGCTGGCAACCGCCTGCTGGAACAGAAGCGCGCGCCACCAGCAGCCGAGCACGTACTCGACATAGCGCAACGGCGCGTCTTCGGGCGCACCATCGCGGAAGAAGTGGCGCTGCTTGTGATGCAGGAGCGCGGTGTTGAGCTCGTCCAGTCCGTCGATGTCGAGATAGACTTCGATGTCCTCGTCATATCCGGCCCAGGCGGGGCCGTCTTCCGCCTGCATCTGGGCAAACAGGTCCGCCTCGCGCGCCGTGCTGAAGCCGAAGGCCTCGTCCGTGTAGAGGCCGAGCATCATGAACGGGTGATGGAGCTGCCCCTTCTCGAACGCCCGGTCAGCCTCGTTTGCCACCGCCAGCGTGACGCCGGTGATCGTATCGCCCTCGTGGTCCTGAATGGCTTCGACCAGTTCCGGCCATCCGGCGATAGTCACGACTTCGGGCGTCGTACGCAGGCACATGCGCCCGAATTCGCTTTCGAGCTGCTCGATCGCCGGTTGGAGGATGGCGTGGATGTCGTCGTGACTGCCCGCCTCGAACAGACGCAGCAGGTCGCTCTCCCAGGCATCCTCGCCCTTGGCGGTCGCAAATGTCAGTTGCAGCTCATGCATCGTTCGTCTCTCGCTTCCGGCTGTCCGGAGGTTTCGCGCAGTGCATACGCGCAAAGTGTCACCACGCTGTTAACCTAGCCGCTGAACCATTGCAGACCGGTTCAATGCATCGGTTAAAGCGGTGTGAATGCCGAGGGTGGGCGATGCTCGTAAAGAAGGCCGCGGAACCGGGCGCATGGTCCGCTCATTCTTTCAGCAGACATGACAAGCCATCCCAACATCAATCTTGCCCGCACTGGCTTCGCCGTCGCCCTCTTCGGTGTGGTGCTCGGCGGCATGCTGACCGGTGAAGCCATCGGTGAAACGCCGATGTTGCAAAAGCGTGGTCACGAGTTCGCCCTTCCGCAAACGCCTGCACCACAAGTCTCTAGAACGGCGAGGCGGAACACCCCCAATCACTATCCCCTTGTCACTCCCGAAGGAACGATCCCGGTGGCAGAGCTCGCCTTTCATGGACGGCTGCGGGATCAGCGCTTGGAGTGGTTCGACCAAGGCGATACGCAACGGCTCGATGCCGACTACGAGAACTTCTTCGACGAAGCCGAAGTCGATGCGCTGGCGTCTGGTCCTCCAGTAACGCGGGAGCCGATCGAGCAAGGCAAGCGTCGCGACCCCTCGCCGACACGACGTTCGACGGCCGCTGGTGCCGTCATCGTCGAGCCACTCGCCGGCACTCTCGAAGTGGAGCCGATCGCAGATACTCCCGAACCAATGTCCATCGATGATCCGGAAGACAAAAAGGGCGACCTTTAAGGCCGCCCTTTTCCATTCGAATTATCGAGCGCTTACTGCGGCATGAGCACGGTATCGATAACGTGGATCACGCCATTCGATGCAGCAACATCGGTTGCCGTCACGGTCGACGTGCCACCGGTTGCATCGGTGAGGACGACGTTGCCGTCGACGACATTGGCAGTGAGCGTGCCGCCATTGACGGTGTTGATCGTATAGCCGTCTTCACCTGCATCGTTGATCGCCTGCGTCAGCGTAGCCGCATCAACATTGCCTTCCACCAGGTGGTAGGTGAGGATGTTGCCAAGCGTCTCAGTATCGTTCGTGGTCAGTTCGGTCAGGGTCGCCTCAGGAATCTTTCCGAAGGCGTCGTTGGTCGGCGCGAATACGGTATAGGGTCCGTCGCCCGACAGCGTATCGCCGAGTTCGGCAGCCGTCACGGCGCTGACCAGCGTCGAAAACTGTTCATCACCCTGCGCGACTTCTACGATGGTGCCGGTCTCGGCGGTATCATTCGCCATCTGGTCAGCAGCAACGGTGTCGTCGGTGGTCGGCGTTTCTTCGACCGGTTCTGCGCAGGCGGCAATTGCCAGCGAGGCTGCCGAGGCGAGCGCGATTGTAAGCTTGTTCATATCTAACCCCTTTGTGAAGAGAGTGTGCGTGTCGGCGACAGGCTCTTCCAGCCGCCGCTTCAAGATACGAACGACAAACCCAGTTGGATGTTTCCGATTTGGGCGAAATTGTGTCCAATCGGCGCGAAGCTGCGACGAAGCGAGCCAAAAGCAGGGACGAGGTACTTACCAGCTGATTTACCGAACCATCACTGACGTCCTTGGCACTTCGGTTCGATTTGGTCGTTCATGATCCGTCAGCACACAACATGAGGAAGAGCCCATGTCCGAACGCATCATTTCCGATATTGCAGCCAAGCTGAAGTCGATCGACATCGCCATGCTCGTCACCAAAACCGGCGCCGAAGGCGCAATCGCCGCTCGACCGATGTCGAACAACAAGGACGTCAGCGCCAAGGACGGAACCACCTACCATTTTGCGACGGACGATGGCCGGATCGACGACGACCTCAAGCGTTCGGACCAGTGCGGCGCGACCTATTCCAGCGGCGAATTCTACTGCGCCGTCTAGGGGACCGGCAAACTCCACCGCGACCGCGCGATGATGGAGAAGCACTGGGTAAAGGATCTCGAGAAGTGGTTCGAGAATGGTCTCGACACCGACGGTCTGGTGCTGATCGAAGTATCGCCCGACCGGATCGCGTGGTGGGAAGGCCGCGAACAGGGCGAACTTACGCTCTGAGCACTCGCGAGTAGCCTCGGGTGACCCGCGCTCACATGACCTTGTCGGGGCGCGGGTCGTGACCGTGGCGGCTTTCCTTGCCGAAATGCCGCTCCAGCCGCTGGGCGAGCGTATTTGCCGCCATTCGCGCAGCATCGTCCACCTTGCTGGCCTTGGCCGTCACGCCGATCGGCTTGCCACCGCGCGGGCGCGCCTCGATCGTGCAGGCCTTGTCGTCGGCACCATGCTTGGCGCCGTTCTCATCGCGCACGTGAATTTCGATCCGCGTGAGCCTTTCGTCGAACCTCGCCAGCTTCTCGCGAACGCTCGCCTCGATCCGCTCGGCGACGTTTTCGGTTCCCATAACACTACTGTCGGAATTGAACTGGACCTGCATCGGGATCGCTCCTCTCGATTGTTTCTCTCATATCCAGAGATGGGTCGGGGCCACCGGGTTTCCAGAGCAAATTTCATTTTTTCGCGGGCCATGGGCCGTTAGGAGACGCAGGGGCTCCGGAACGCCACCCGCTGTCACTCATTGATTTTCTACAAGCAATTCAACTCTCGCAGACCGGTGGACGCCAGTCGGGAAGATCTGCCCAATGACCATACGCCTCGCCCCCCTCACCGCCGCAATCGCCGCGAGCGCCCTGTTTGCAGCGCCGCTCGCAGCCCAGGATTTGGATCTCGATGGCGACGACGACGGTGACGACATCGACACCGAAGAGGTAATCGCCGGGGCCGTCATCATCGGCGGGCTCGCCGCGATCCTCGGCGGGGATGACGACGATGATCGGTACCGCGACCGCCGCTATGGCGACGATTATTACTACGACCGCGGCTACGAAGGCCGCTATTACGATGGCGAGTACCGCATGCAGTACAGCCGCGAGCTGATCGAACGCTGCGTCTATGTCGCCGAGAACGAAGCCCGCCGCTGGGGACCGGCCAATGTGACCCAGATCGAAGATGTCGATCGCGACGGCCGGCTGCTCAAGGTCGAAGGCGACATCCGCATCGCCGGCCATTACGAGCGCGACGGCTGGAACGATTACGATTACGACAATGGTGACAGCGGCGAGTTCGAATGCCTGATCGATCGCCGCGGACGCGTGGTCGATATCGATTTCGACGGACTCTGAGGCGAGGCGGCACCCACCGCGACGTCATCCCACGCCGAGCAGAAAGGCGAAAAACAGCACCCCGAACACGGCATCGCCCGCTAATATCCAGCCGAGCGCTTTCGGTGTTTCCGACTCCCGTACTGCCGGGGCCACTAGCGCGACGACTCCAGCCTTGCCCAGCACGCCTACCCATAGCATCGGACCGAAGCGCTCCGGGTCGAGCGCGACGATGGCATAGATCACGCCGAACGCCACCACGAACAGGCCGATCACCCGGCCCTAGCGCGGTGCTGCGGCCTGGAGCAAGCTGCCCGCGCCGATCACGGCGTTATAGGCCGCCGCCGCCCAGAAAACGATCGGCCAGAACCCCATCGCGTCTCTCCTTGGCTGCCTTGGATCCTACCGCCCCAAAGCCGCGTCCGCCAAGATCGTATCCATGTACTCGCGCACTTCCACGATCTTGCCGTCCGCCAGCCTGAACACGAAGGCGTAGTCGTTGTCGTAGCGCAGACCCTCCACCGTTTCCGCATCGCCCTTGGCCAGTACCACCACGTGATCCCCATCGGCGAGGATCAGCTCGGGGATATTGAGATAGGGTCCGGCGAAGCGCGCGAACAGCGGGCCGACGAGGTCGCGCTCCACTGTAGGCAGCCCCTTGGCATGCTTGGACCAGGCGGAGGAGCCCATGACCCGCCACTCGATATCCTCTGCAAACAGCGGAAGGAAATGCGACGGATCGCCGTGGCGCAGGCCGTCGAAGGCTTTCTTGATCAGCGCGCGGTTGGTTTCGGTTGTATCAGCCATTTCCACTCTCCCTGTTGCCCTCGGCGATGCGGCGGTGCTCGTCGACCGAGCGCTTCATCTCCGCCGCCTGCAGATGCAGCGCCTGGTTCGACAGGCGGATCTCGCGGCTTTGCTGGAAAAAGCCGAGCACCAGCCACCGGAACGCCAGCGGGCTCGACACGCCGCCGAGGAAATCGCCCAGCTCGTTGAGCCGCAACTCCGCCGGGTTTTGCCCCTGCACCGTCAGATAGATCACCAGCCCGGCCAGATAGAGCGCGGTCAGGACGAGTCCGACCACCGGCAGGCGCCTTCGCTCGCGCCTGTCGTCCAGTATGGCAGCGGGTTCGGTATCGGCCATGGCGCTCCCCTTCTCGCAGCGGCGGATCTTGCCGGGAGAGTGGCGGGAGTTTGCGTGCTTGTAGATACGACGAAGGGAGGGCGTCCTCCCCTCGCCCCGTCCAGCTACCGCCTGCGCGCATATGCACCGGGCGGGTGGAACGCGAACCCTCATCGCCCGTCGGTAAGACATCACGGCAAGGCGCACACTGCTGCCTCGCACTCACAAGGAACCAAATCATGTCAGCCCCCAAGAACCTCACCGATTGCTACACCCACGAACTGCAGGACAACTGGTCCGCGAACGAGCAGATGGAGACAGTCGTCCGCAAGATGGCCGACGCCACGGACGACAGCTCGCTGGCCGACAAGCTCAGGCAATCCGCCGACGGCATCGCCGACAGCACCGCAACCGTGAAGCAGCTGCTCTCCGACTGCGTCATCTCCGAGAAGGAGCATTGCAAGGGCATGGAAGGCTTGGTCAAGGAAGCCACCAAGCACGTGCTCGAAGCCGATTTCGACGATGGCGACGTGCGCGACGTGGTGCTGATCTCGCAATACCAGCGCATGAGCCACTACGGCATCTGCGGCTTCGGCACGGCCAAAGCCTATGCCGAAGCGCTGGGCAAGAGCGACCATGTGGCCAAGCTCGATGAGCTGACCGCCAATTGCTACGAAGCGGACGAGAAGATGACCGACCTCGCCGAACGCTGTGCCAACCTGCGCGCCAAGGAGACCGAAGCCGCCTGATCCGGCCGCGACGGACGCTCAAAGCCCCGCCCGCCACATGGCGCGGCGGGGCTTTTCGTGTCCTCCCGCCATTTACCGGCATTGGGCGACTCGGCTAGGGGACCGGCCATGCCTGCGCCCACGCCCCTCTCGCCCACGATCCTGGTCGATGCCGATGCCTGCCCGGTGAAGGACGAGATCTATCGCGTGGCGGAGCGTCACAAGGCCCATGTCCGTGTGGTCAGCAACAGCCCCTTCCGCGTGCCGGTGAGCGAGCGGGTAAAGCGTGTGGTCGTCTCCGACGGCTTCGACGCGGCGGACGACTGGATCGCGGCTAACGCATCCCCAAGCACCGTGGTCATCACCGCCGACATCCTGCTGGCCGAACGCTGCCTCAAGGCGGGCGCGACGGTGCTGCGCCACGACGGCAAGCCCTTCGACGCCGCCAGCATCGGCAGCGCCATCGCCACCCGCGCGATCATGGAAGACCTGCGCGCCGGAATGGACGGCCCCCTCGGCACGGCCGGAGGCGGCCCGCCACCGTTCGGCAAGGCGGACCGGTCCAACTTCCTGCAGGCGCTCGACCGGGTGCTGGTGAAGCTCGCAAGGGTCTGAGCGGCGTGTAGGACAATTGCAGGACTTGCCTCCTGCCAGTCCCATCACATGGACCGCATGGACCACTGTCCAGGGGCAAAAAAGTTCGAGGGGGTGCGCGGGCACTCGGAGACAGGCTTCTGCAAGGGGCGGAGTGCGGACATGGACCGCATGACAACAGGTTCGGGCGGAGTAGGAAAGGCTTGACGGACACCCCCCAGCCAGGCGGGGTAAGCGCCGTAGGCGGAGACATGAAGAACAGTTGAGGGTTTAGCCCTACTCGCGGTCGACCGGCGGCTGGTCCTTGCGGGCCGTGTGCTCCGCCAGCAGCCGGTCGATCTCCGCGATCCGCAAGCGCTGCGGTGTATCGCGCTTCAACCCCTTGAGACGACATTCGCCCCACAGCTTGCGGCGTTCGGATTCGAGGTTCTTGCGATAGAGATCGGCCATGCGCCGCTATGCGCGTTGCCTAGATGTAAAGCCAGCTCAGCCTTGCGTTACCGGCTCAACCGCTTGCGATTGGCGCGGACGGGGGTGCGGTAATGCGCGATGGCGCGGCCTGTCGCCTCCTCTGCCGATTGCCCGATACCGCCCGCCATGATCGCGGGGAAGAGGGTCATCGCGGCCAAGAGTTTTTCCGATACCATCCGCTCCGCCTCGCGGCTCGCCAGCCTGCCCCCCGTCATCATGCGCAGGCCCCGCAACCAGATCACGGCAGACATCTCCGCACCCAGCCACCATCCCTCGAAAGCGAGTTCGGGCCAGGTTTTTGTAAGAGTTTTGGTCATTGAACGACACTCCGGCAACGAGATGCTGCACTGCAACAACGGTGGAGGGAGTGGAAGGTGCCGGATTAGGGTTGACGTTTAATTCCAGAAACCCTCGATCAGCTGAGCGCCTGACGAAGCTTCGCTGGCACTTCCTCGATCCCGACTGCCTCAACAATTGCGGAAAGTTTGGAATGCGTGATGGTCTTTTGTGGCGGCAGGGCGTCGCTGCGGACGATGTGGAACTGCCACTGCTTCGGCTCGCGATTATCGGCTCGGTCGACATCCGTGACTGGATGCCACGCGAAAATGTAAATTGAAGCTACACGTCCGGCTTGCTCGATCCGGCACTTGCCTTCCCACCGAACCTTGCGCGCTGCGATATCGAACCTTCCGCGATTGGGCGGGAAGCCATCCCCATACCATGATTGCAATGCCGCCGACTGCTTGACTTCGAGCCGCACGCCATCGCCGTTCTCGAAATCGTGCGAAGCCCAATCGGCGGAGCACCACCGCCATTCGGGTTCCAGAACCTGCGTCAGCATTGCCTCTACAAGCGTACCGCGGAAGGTATTGGTCACGAGGGGCTTGTCGAACAGCGCCGACATCAAGCGCGATTTCAATTCGGCATCCATGTTGAGCGTATAGCCGCCGCGCGCGATGCGGTGAAGAAGGAAGCCCGCCCTCAAGCAGCGAAGCGATAGGACGAAAGACGCTCAAGGCGGGCATCGGCTATCACGAGATCGTCGCCGGCGACACCACGCCGAGCGAACTCAGGGCGCTGGTGGAAGAGCTGGTTCCGGCGGGGTGGCGCGCAAACCTCTGCTCTCTTAATGAAGGACCTTCCCATTAGGCTTTTCTGCCTTCGGATCGTTCGCGTCATTATAAGCGCTTAAAAGTTGATCGGCGAGGCACCCGTCGAGCAGCTCTTCTAACGCCGCAAGATCAAGACCGCCTTGCTCCCAACGCTCATCTGCCTTCTCTAACGCATCGTAATATGGTGCTTTATCAGCCGCTATTTGCTCAGGCATCGTCACATGGCCCGGCAACCTGTAACCGGTTTTTGCGCAAAGCACATAGTAGGCTAAAGCGCGCGAGGTTCGCCCGTTGCCGTCAGTAAATGGGTGAATCCAATTCAATCGCCACATCACATATGCGCAAAGATGGATGGCCTTCGCGTTTGCGAAATTGTCTTGGACATAGTCACACATTTCTTCGATAAGCCCCGGCACGAGGTGCGCTTCAGGCGGCTCATGCTTGCTCTGTCCTATCGAAACATCTGCCGGGCGAAAGTTTCCGGCATATTCGCTCAAACCGTCTAGCGCAGTGCGATGCAGTCCAAGTATCATGGACGTTCGCAATCGGAAGGGTCGACCATCCCTGGCAACCTCGTCGATCATATCCAAAACCTGATCGAACTGTGCTAGTGCGTTTTCAGATTCCCGCTGCGCTTCTTCAATAGGATCTTGAATAAGCGAAGGCGTCTCCGCCACGCTGTGACGTTCACCATCGCTCATTCTAGTTCGACTGCGTCGTCTTTTGAGCCGCGCTATCCACCATAGCTCTAGTTACGCGAGCATTCTCAATATTCGCGTTTCCAAATGCGAAACTCCGACGCTGAGCCTCTTTCTCCGCATCGCTCATTTGGCGATTGCGTGAGGCGTCGATCAATTTCTGTAGCTTATCAGTCATGTTCGCCTCCTTAGACGTACTATGAGGATTCCACCTCTGTTCCGTCAACACGTCTTGCGATAGACTGAGTCGAATTGTGGGTTATATCTCGCGGAGTGAGCGCTGGTTGTATCGATCGCAAACCATGCGTTCGCTTTACGTAGTTGCATCACCCCCCTCCGGCAAATACAACTTCTCGCCCTTCTCCCGGTACACCTCGCTCATCTCCTCCATGCCCTTCTCCGCTTCCTCGGCCTCTTCGGCTGAGGTCTCACGCTTGATGTTCTCGCTCGCCAGATAGCTGTCCGAGTTCTGTTTCGCCGCGAAATCGCGCACTTCCTGCGTGATCTTCATCGAGCAGAATTTCGGGCCGCACATGGAGCAGAAATGCGCGGTCTTGGCGCCTTCTGCAGGGAGGGTCTGGTCGTGATATTGCTCGGCCGTGTCGGGGTCGAGGCTGAGGTTGAACTGGTCGCGCCAGCGGAATTCGAAGCGGGCCTTGCTCAGCGCGTCGTCGCGGACCTTGGCGGCCGGGTGGCCCTTGGCGAGGTCGGCCGCGTGGGCGGCGAGCTTGTAGGTCACCACGCCCACCTTCACATCGTCACGGTCGGGCAGGCCGAGATGTTCCTTGGGCGTGACGTAGCAGAGCATTGCGGTGCCGTACCAGCCGATCTGCGCCGCGCCGATGCCGCTGGTGATATGGTCGTAACCCGGCGCGATATCGGTGACGAGCGGGCCCAATGTGTAGAAGGGGGCTTCGCCGCAGGCTTCGAGCTGCTTGTCCATGTTCTCCTTGATCTTGTGCATCGGCACGTGGCCGGGGCCTTCGATCATCACCTGCACGTCCTGCTCCCAGGCGCGCCTGGTCAGCTCGCCCAGCGTGTAGAGCTCGGCGAACTGGGCTTCGTCGTTCGCGTCGGCGATACTGCCGGGGCGCAGGCCGTCGCCCAGCGAATAGGCGATGTCGTAGGCCTTCATGATCTCGGTGATCTCGTCGAAGCGTTCGTAGAGGAAGCTCTCCTTGTGATGCGCGAGGCACCATTTCGCCATGATCGAGCCACCGCGGCTAACGATGCCGGTAACGCGTTTGGCGGTCATCGGCACATAGGGCAGGCGCACGCCGGCGTGAATGGTGAAGTAGTCGACGCCCTGTTCGGCCTGTTCGATCAGCGTGTCGCGAAAGATCTCCCAGGTCAGATCCTCGGCAATGCCGCCGACCTTTTCCAGCGCCTGATAGATCGGCACGGTGCCGATGGGGACGGGCGAGTTGCGGATGATCCATTCGCGCGTGTCGTGGATATTGCGGCCTGTCGAGAGGTCCATGACGGTGTCCGCGCCCCAGCGGATCGACCAGACCATCTTGTCGACCTCGCTCGCCACGTCGGAGGCGACGGCGGAATTGCCGATATTGGCGTTGATCTTGACGAGGAAGTTGCGCCCGATCGCCATGGGCTCGGTTTCGGGGTGGTTGATGTTGTTCGGAATGATTGCGCGGCCGCGCGCCACCTCGTCGCGGACGAATTCGGGGGTGACGTAATCGGGGAGCTCGGCGCCCCAGGGCTGGCCGTCGTTACGCGCGGTGAGGCGGGCGGCTTCCTCGCGCAGCATCTCGCGGCCCAGATTCTCGCGCTCGGCGACATATTCCATTTCGGGCGTGATGATGCCGCGGCGGGCATAATGCATCTGGCTGACGTTCATGCCGGGCTTGGCGCGCAGGACCTTCTTGGCGACATTGGGGAAGCCGGGGACGCCGCCGCTGCGGTCGGGGCCGAGCTGGCCGTTGTCTTCGGGCTTCACCTCGCGCGCGTCATATTCCTCGACATCGCCGCGGGCGAGGATCCACTCGCGGCGCTTCTGTTCCAGCCCAGCGCGGATATCGATCGTGGCATCGGGATCGGTGTAGGGGCCGGAGGTGTCATAGACGCGCACGCTCGGCTCGCCGCCCTCGAGGTCGATCTCGCGCATGGCGACCTGCACGCCACTGCCGCTCTTGGCACCGACATGGACCTTGCGGCTGCCGCGGATCGGACCGGTGGTGACGCCGATGTCGAATTTGCTGTTGATGTCGGCCATGCGTGCTCTCTCCATAAGGCGGAGGAAGAGCGGTTTGCTGGCGCCGCTCCACTCCCTCCGCCGATGCTAATCGGTTCAGGTTCGACGGGTCGGGCGGTGCTACGCGCCCCTCTCAGCCAAGCGGCTCCCCGGGGATGGCGCTGGTCATAGGGCAAGCCGGCGCTGGTGGAAAGGGGCTCGCGCGAAGTCGCCGCTCAGCCGCGAGACAGGCCGGGCCAGATCCGGCATGCGCCATAGGCTAGGCTAGCCGCGACGAGAAGCAGGGCGCAAGCCCAGTAAAGTGCGTCTTTCAGGCTCGCTGTGTAAAATGGCAGAAGGGCGAGAACAGAGTTCGCAAGGACGTGGAGAACGAACAGGAAAACCACGCCTGACCATGCGCGATTGTCGGCGAAGACGACGTAGTATCGGCACAAGGTGAAATGCCACAACAAACGGGCCGCGCCGATGGCGATGAAGACCGCCATCAGGATTCCCGGCTCGATTGACTGGCCCGCGTCCGCAAGACCTGCCGAGACCCTGCCGAATTGCAGAATATTCTCTGCCAGAGCGATAAAGATTGCGACCACGAGCGCGCTCGACACGAGGCTGTAGCGCTGGCGCATCCGGCGCATACCGAGAAAGCGCAAACCGTCTTCCGCCGTGACTGCGATCAGTTTCGAAAGCATGGTGCCGACTATCGCCATTGTGTCACCACGGTTGAACAGTGGCGGGAACACCTTGCCGGTTATTGATAAGGCAAGGGTTACGCCCAGGCCGATCAGCAGCGCCCAGGCAAACCTTTCAAGATATTGTTGCCAGTCGCCCATCGATCGCTGGATAACACCGTGACACGGAAGTTCGACCCTAGATGTAATCGCCACCTTCAGTGCCGGTGAGACGTATGATCTGTATTTCCTGCCCAGATTGATCCAATAGGCAAGTGATTACGAGCAGTTGTTGTCTGGTCGAGCGAATATGAAAAGCCCACGAAGGTTTCCGCTAAACGAGGACTTTACGCTACTGTTCGGAACGGGTCTGACAGTCTATTTCGTGAAACCGTCTCGGGTCAGAAGAATTGGATGCCCCGTGAGGATTCGAACCTCAATTGACGGAGTCAGAGTCCGTAGGTCAGACCTGAAATCATTACCTAATTTGGCCCATGCTGCTCTCATGCTGCACGCCCGAAGAGCGCCTCGTCGATTGCTCTTGCAACCTCTGCGTCGCTGTCTGCATCGAGAAAAAGGTGCCCGTACGTGTCAAAGGTTACGGTGATGGACGCATGGCCCATCAGATTCTGAATTTTCTTGGCGTTGAGCTTTTGCTCAATCCAGAGGCTTGCCGCAGCGTGACGAAAAGCATGCATTCCGTACCGTGGCTTTTTGCCGCCAGGTGAAGTGATACCGGCTGCAACCTGCAATGGCCCAACCAGTTTGTTCATCAAGACTGTATGCGAAAGGACGCGCCCTCTCTCGCTGGGGAACACAAGGTTTTCATCGTTGGGCGGACATTTGAGCTTCCATGCCTTGAGAGCTTTGGTAGCCGAAGAACCTAATGGTATCCGTCTATATCCCGCCTCTGACTTGGGCGGGCCTAACGTTCCTTTTGCATCCGCGCGCTGTTCGATTTCGACCCTACCGTTCTTTAGGTCGAGGCAATCCCACGCGAGACCTCGCAACTCAGACGCCCTCATCCCTGAGTAAATGGCGAGCGAGACAATTGCAGCTGCCTTTTGATCTTCAGTCTCTTCGACTGCTTTCAGAATGACTTTAAGGTCACCCTTGGTCGGCGGCTTCGCCTTCGGCTTGCCTCGCGAAGCTTTCGCCGGCTTTATCTCCAAGGCAACGTTTTGGGCAACGAAGCCCTCATCGCGCGCGTTCGTCAAAATCGACTTGAATGTCCGAAGAACTCGGACTGCCATTGGGCGCGATAGATCCTTCAACCAGCCGTTTAAATACCCTTTGACCATCGGCGCCGTAATCTGGGAAAGCCTGACTCCTCCACACTTAGGCAAGATGTGCAAACGTACGTGTTGATCATAGGCCGCGATGGTAGTTGGTTCCCGACCAGCTCTTCGAACGCCGGCAAGCCAGAGTTTCGCCGCAGCTTCGACATCAATGGAACTGCTGTCAGGAGTGTGGACGCCGCGAACGACCTCACTTCGAGCATTCAATTCCCAAGCTTCAGCGTCTTTCTTCCTTTCGAACTGTTTTGACCGTCGCTTCCCAGTCTGATCTTTGTAATCAACCACCCATCTCTGCTTTGAATTACCATTCGGCGAAGTCCAGACCCGCTTACGTATCGACATTTGAGTTCCTATTTTTCATTTTTGTGATGCTCTCTAACCTCGCGACTCTTTCGTCCTTCTCCCAATCCAAGAGGTCGCCGCGGAGTTGCTCTTTAAGGGGGCCGTCTTTTCCGAGTAGGTTTATGATAAACCCACCTAGAACTGAGGTGAGATCGATGAAGGAGAACCGGTTCACTTGAAAAATCGACGAACGAAGGATCGCTGGAAATTCGTTCTGAGTGGCGATCACCGCTGAACAAAGATGCCCCGGTTCGTCAGGGTTTCGGAAGTTGCTCAACGTTTGAGGGAACAGAATTAGATAGGTTGGCCCTTTGTTCTGCTCGAAGGTGTCGAGAGCATGTAGAAGACCGATTGGAACCAGAGGTCCTGCGCGCTTCATGTGGTGAATTACCCCCTCAGGCGACAGTCCCAGCTGGGTGATCTCCAAACCCAGCGCCAAGCTCAAGGCTTGGCGGACCGTGTATCGGACCTTGGCACCTTTCCCCTGGTTGGTTCCCTCGGGCCATGACAGGCGCTGAAAATTCTTCAGTCGTCCCTTAAGGGCGCCGCGTTTGGT
This sequence comes from Qipengyuania sp. 902, assembly GCF_051195295.1. Classification (NCBI taxonomy): domain Bacteria; kingdom Pseudomonadati; phylum Pseudomonadota; class Alphaproteobacteria; order Sphingomonadales; family Erythrobacteraceae; genus Qipengyuania; species Qipengyuania sp. 902. Next base: position 172,128 of record NZ_JBNJLJ010000004.1, read on the forward strand.
TGGCACGACGCCATGCGTGACCGCCAAAAAGTCTTCGATTTTCCCGTAACCAAACTCCAACTCGCAGCTCCTTGAAAAATTTTTCGGATCAGGTCTTGTCGCCCACCGATAGCCGGATAGAATATGAATTGTAAGTGCAATCTTTCTCTTCAGGAATTCAGAATGCTTGAGTACGATCTGATCCAAGGCGCCGCAGCTGCTGCAAAATACTGCGGGCTGAAACGACGTAAGATCTATCGATTGGTGGAAACCAAACAGCTTCCCTATATCCGGATTGGTCGATGCCTGTTCTTCCGCAAATCAGAACTGAATGCGAGGTTTCGTTCAGCTAACTCTGGAAAGGGTGCCCCTAATTAATCGACGAACGCGACCCGCAGCGATGGTAACTCAAGAGTCCCGATCAAACTGGATTTGGTACAAGAGGCTCTGAGCGCGGCGGATGCCCCCAATGCGTTTCCATCAACCTCGATGTCAGACGCAAGGCATCCGCCGCCGCGCGATGGGGCGGTGGATCTCGCCGCAATAGATACGCCAAGTGGTGATGTTGGTCAGCGCTGAAATCCCGCGTGAGGATCTGAAAGTCGAAAATCCTGAACCTCTGCTCGCGCCCTGCAGCAGTAAACAGCGTGTCGAGCCAGTCCTGATCGTATCTGGGAGCATCTGAGGCAACGATGGTGTCTATGCCGAGCAAACCGTTTAGCCAGTCACAAACCGCTTCGACAGGTTCACCCTCACGCTGCACGCGCTCAAGCGGAAGGCAGTGTACCGCTTCAGAAGATTTCGACCACAAGCCGGTCTTGAGCCAGTCGGAGGTCGGCCGGATCAGCTTTGCTCCGACACCGATAGGCTCAGAAGCTCCGCGCACGAGCGCCACACCCACTTCGATCGGATAGCTACCTGCCTCAAGCGCTGATGCTTCGACGTCGAGGATCGCAATGCGCAGGTCGCTTCGGTTCAGGATGTTCTTCATTTCGGTTATTCTCTTTTCCAACTCACGGGAATGTTTGAATGCCCTCTCCCAGTCCTGCTGGACCCGGCAGAGAGCCTGCGGGCAGCATGCCTTCAAGAGCGATTTTCATGCCACCTACCGAGATAGAGAAAGCTCGCTGGCGCATTCCGACCTTCATCAAACTTCTGCAAAATCTGGCGGAGGGAATGCGAAATGAAGGTCTTGGAGAACGGAAAGTACCCGAGTCCCACATTCACCGTCGCGCCATTGGCAAGCGTGTGCCCGATGTGAGCCGCCAACTGCCGACGGAAATCATCCTCATCCCGAGCGAGGCCAGCCGCGAAATAGACCGTATGGCCCGTGCCCGTTGCCAGCTCGCTTACGGTCCCGAGAAAAATACGCCTCGGAGCATGACCCCTAGGCTCGGAAGTCTCCCAAGAATATGGAGCGACTTCGAAGGGATTCTCGCCGTCCGCGTATGGCTGAACCTCCCCGCCCGCCAGAAGCTGGCGAGCGAGGTCAATGGTGACTTGCATCTTGTCGAGTTCTTCTTGCCCCTTGCGAGCAAGATGCTCTGCAAGGAGGGCCGAGGGGCCAGTCTTTGCTGCCTCGCTCATGCCGACACCTTCCAGGTTTTCTTGTGTTTACGCCAGGCAGCAAGCGCCGCCTCGTAGCCACGATCGCTGCACAAATCGCTGCAGGCACCGCCGAAGCCATTGATGGTGATCTCGCGGGAGAGGACCGCGCAATGGACGTGGTTGCCTTGCCCTTTAAGGCCAGCGAGGCCCGGGATATGCGCGATGAGGACCGTCGCGAAGCGATGCGCGAAGTGATGGCGCGCGTAGCTGCGCACGCGTTCGAAGCCGACATGCCATGCCTCAGCCGGATCGAGCATGATCTTCACGTGGATCATCGCGTGCTGCTCATAATCCGGAAGCGTGTCATCGAACCGGTCAACGAGGGTTCCGTACCTGCCAAGATCCCCCGGGGCCGTAGGTGGGAGAAGCAGGTCGTATTTGGCCGCGCAGCCAAACCGGGGGTCTTCTCCGGGAAAGAGCTTTTTATTGAGCCAAGGTTCCACACCGACCCTATTCTCCTTTCCTTTGTACCAATGGCGCGAGAAGGCAAAATCTGGATGCTCGTCGCAAAGGTCGTGGACGAACACGCTCAGCTTCGTCTGCAGCGGTTCGGCCACGTGCTCGAAGGTATCGATATTCCTAGAAGGAAGCTGAGCCATGATCAGAACCTCCCTTCGAACGAAGGAGCTTCGATGGCGCGAATGATGCCGGCGTAGCGCTCGAACCCATTTGCGTAAGGAGCGCCTTCGCAAGCTTCGAGCCCGCTCTCGTTCAGGCAAAAGTGCGGACCCGAAGCCCGTGCCGGCACCAGCCACATGTCGCCGCCTTCACGGCGCCAGGCGAGGAGGTCGCAGAGCCAGTTCTGGCTGCCGGCCATCAGCACATCGAACGAGGCACCAAGGAGCGGATCGAACCGCATCAGCACAAGGTCCATCAGCAGGAACTGGGCCAGCGCCTCGCATTCGGGGAAGAACAGCGGTCGGTCGCAAGAAGTGGCGGTGATCACCACGCTCGCTTCCCGGTCCGCATAGAACCCGTCCGCAGCGTGGGCGCTCATATCTTCGCCCTCGCACGAGAGTCCGGATGCGCTCACGAATGCGCCGAACCGGCTCTGCGTCCTGAAGGTCTTGTAGGTAGTAGGCGGCAGCACGGGTTCGCCCTGGAGAGGGCATTGCAGGCTAATCATATTCATTTTGGATAGTCCTTCGGGGGAGGCCGCTCTGGCCGAGCTCACCCTCCCCACTTTATTTCATTTTCTACTCGGCCTTACCGCCGAGCCGTCACTTCATTCTTGGGATCAGCCTGGCCGGTTATCGGCCCCTTCCTCCAGAAGCAGCGTCGTGGCTTCGGCAATACCGCGATGCCGGTCGGCTTCGTCGGACCAAGGCTGCGCGACCTTGCGCAGGCCACGGTCGAACTTGAAGCACGTAGGGTTGCCTGCAGCCGTGTCTTCATCTGGGAGGAGATAAAGGCCGCTTTCCCTATCAAACCATGGACGCATGCCTGCAAAGCGTTCGGCTTTGCCATTCTCTGCGAACAGCACAGTGAACTCAGGAGTTCGCTTGCCGTCAGAATGGGTCAGACATCGCACCCCAAGGGCGCTAGTCCCAAGCATGGCGATGCCTCCAGCCATTTCGTCAGAAGCTAGCCTGACACCCGGCATGAGGACGAGCGACCGGGCGATGCTGGAGGAACTGTCATCATCATCTGGTATTAGGATCTGGTCGCCGGCGATTTCGTAGGCGGTAAGTTCGCCAAGGTTTTGGCAGATGAGCAGAGCGTCTGCGTAGGACGCTGTGCCTTTCACATTTTTCTTTGTCATGAGAGTCTCTAGGCGGCGCGCAGCTGGCTGCAAGTCTGTGCGCCTCTGGTGGAATTTTCACCTCTCGGGGTCAGCCACCAAACTTCTCAAATGACATTCCATCCCCTTCTTCGTTGTCCAGTTGCCACGAAGGTTTCACCCTTCATTGATGGCGGCTTTGCGCCCCAATTCCGGACCTTCAAGTCGAAGGCACAGGCGGACAAAAGCAGACGGCACTGGCGAGGATCACTCTCCGATTGTGACCTCTTCACGGACATCAGGTTCAACTGGGCGCTCGAGTGCTTTCTTGGCTTCCTCCAAGAGTTCCGGAGTTAGGTCGGTAGTCCGTGCGGGGAGAGGCGTGCCATCGCCCATTTCGCCATTGGTCTCGATGTCTTCGATCAACATCTTCATCTCGGCGATTTCCTTGACTTGCGCTTCGATGATGGAGTCTGCGAGCTTGCGAACACGCGGATCGGTGATCTCTGCTCGCGAACTGGTCAAGACGGCGATCGAGTGATGGGGGATCATCGCTGCCATATATTCTTCATCGTTGACGGTCGCCTGGCTGCGAACCAACCAGAGCGCCACCGCGAAGGTTAGGGCACCAACCCCCAGGATGATGAAGTTCTTGGTCTTGTCCTTGTACATCCCCCACATGAAGAGCAGCATGACGATCATCATCATGCCGCCCATGACGAAGGTCATCCAGAAGCGCGTCTCGCTCCAGAACACGTGATCGAGTTCGTAAGTATTTAGATACATCAGGCCAAACATGATCGCGGTCGATGTCGCCACCATTGCCATGAAGCGCCAGTAATTGCCCCCGCCGCCGTGTTGCTTATGCTCAGGCATCGATCATTTCTCCTGTTCCGACATTGTCTGGAAAACGAATTGCGCCGTGCAGCTGATCAGAAGGAAGCCGGTTAGGGATTCGATCCCTGCAAGCGCGCGTAGGTGCCCGGTCGGATAGATGTCTCCGAGTCCGAGCGTGGTGATGTTGATGAGCGAGAAGTAGTATAGGTCCATGGCGCTCATGACAGGCTCCTTCTCGAAGCCGCCGAGTCCGAGACCGGCTGCACCGGCAAACCCAACAGCAAAAAGGCCTGTAACGGCCAGGTGACTGGCGAGAACGATAAGATACGCGAGGCTCAAGTTGAAAAAGCCGGGCGTGCTTGTCGCAACTGTGCGCTTCGCCAAGCGGATTATTCCGATGTGCATCCACAAGGCCGCGATGAACAGAATTACGCCTATTAGCAGGGCAATTGATATGGCTGCTTCTCCATCTCAGTTTGCTGGTTTTAACGGGACGCGAAACCGTTTCGTTCCCAGCGGGGAAGCGCTGTCCCTGAACGAAGAAGGTCTCAAGGTGCCCCGAGCGATGTCTTGGCTGCGAGGCTAAGTTGCTGTTGTGTGGGGAAATAAGAAGCGCGGCCTAAAGGACGTTTAAGCCATTCGTCGCGCCAAGCCCAGCGACGCCAGTGGGACGACTACCCACATGGCGAGAGGCACTACCCCAATGCCGAGCAGAGTAGGCATTGATTGGGCATAGCTCCAACCCCAGTCGCTCCGCAGTGCCATCCACTCGATCGCAGCGGTTGCGGCCAGTCCAACACCCAGGAATATCCCCACGGGCCGCGAAGTCAGACGTTCGCGCCAGAGACCGCCGCCAGTTAGCCGATCAGCAATCCATGCCGCACCAACCATGATGCCCGCATCGCCAAGTGACGCGAGCGCACAGCTCTTCGTTACTGCCCAAGCTGTCATGCCATCCATCACGTAGAACGGCATCTGGAGCATTTCCCAAAGGAAGGCGACGAGCAAGCTTTGAACGGCCAGCCACACTTCGGGATGGCTTCCGGTCTTCGCGCTGTGTTTCCCAGAACCAGAAATGACTCTCGCCTCCAAAACCCAACGTTTGCACCGCTAGGCGGGCTCTTCTTCAGTAGCTTCCTTGCGACGCAGGAACAGATGTTCTCCGGCGAAGACAACGGCGATCCCCACGGCGGCGTAGAGGACAATCATCGCGTCGCTCTGCAACTTGGTCCAGGTGAAGGCACCCAGGACGACCAGGTCAGCTGCCAATGCTGCCAGCAGGATCTCGGCCCGCGCACCGATTTCCTTGCGCAGGTTCCGCAGGACGCCCCAATGCACGAGCATGTCCATGACCAGGTAAAAGAACACGCCAAGGGCAGCAATGCGGGAAAGGTCGAACAGGACCGCAAGGACTCCGGCGACCACCACTGTGTAGACCAACAGGTGGCTGCGCAGACTACCTTTCATTCCGAAGTGGCTGTGCGGGATCATCTTCATCTCGGTGAGCATTGTCAGCATGCGGGATACGGCGAACACGCTCGCCACGACGCCAGAGGCGGTCGCGGTAATGGCGATCACAATCGTGAACCAGAACCCTACGCGGCCAAGCGCGGGTTCTGCAGCGGCCGCCAGCGAGTAATCCCGCGCCTCCACGATCTCGTCGATACCAAGGCTCGCACCCACTGCAGCCGCAACGAGGAGGTAAGTCACGACGCAGATGCCAATGGCGATCATGATCGTGCGCCCGACATTGCGGTGTGGGTCAACGATCTCGCCGCCGCTGTTCGTGATAGTCGTGAAGCCCTTGAAGGCAAGGATCGAGAAGGCGACGGAAGCAACCATGCCTTCCCATCCGAATCCGGTTGTGGGTTCGGCAAAAGCTCCGCCTGAGAACCCGCTCACCCAGAGCGCGGCAATGGCGAAGATCGCGATACCGCCGATCTTGATTGCGGACATGACAATCGAGACCATGCTCACCGAGCGATTGCCCGAAGCATTCACGAGATAGGCGAACACGATCAGCGCCAGGGCGAGTGCAGACTGCAGCAGGCCATTGTCCTGCATCTCGAAGGGGCGAAGCGCATAGGTGGCAAATGTGCGCGCGACGAGGCTCTCGTTGATCACCATCGAAAGCGCCATAAGCAGCGAAGCCGCAGCGGCTACGGTGCCGGGGCCGTATGCCTTCTGCAGGATCATCGCGATGCCGCCTGAAGATGGCCAGGCGTTGGACATCTTGATGTAGCTGTATGCCGCCAAGGCAGTGACGATGGCGCCGGCGATGAATGACAGCGGGAACAATGGTCCGGCGAGTTCTGCGATCTGTCCGGTGAGTGCGAAGATACCCGCGCCGATCATCACGCCGGTGCCCATGGCAACAGCGCCGCCGAGCGTGATGCTTCCCTTTTCTTCTGATCCGCCGTGCGAATGCTGACCAGCACTGTGGTTATGGTGCTCTTCCGTCACAGCCTTGCCGTCCGCAAGCGCAGGGAGTTGAGGACCACCGAGATCGAGGATGCACTCATCGCAAACGCGGCGAACATCGGACTGATGAGCATTCCCATGACCGGATAGAGCACCCCTGCTGCAACGGGCACGCCGGCAGCATTGTAGATCAGCGCGAAGAACAAATTCTGCCGGATGTTGCGCATGGTCGCTTGGGCAAGTCGGCGAGCACGGACGATCCCGTCGAGATTGCCCTTCACGAGAGTTATGCCTGCGCTTTCGATAGCGACATCGGCGCCGGTGCCCATGGCGATGCCGACATCGGCCTGTGCCAGTGCGGGGGCATCGTTCACCCCGTCGCCTGCCATGGCCACCCTGGCCCCGCCATTCTGCAATTCGCGAATGATGCGAGCCTTGTCTTCGGGCAGGACGTCGGCGCGGATTTCGTCGATACCAAGCTGCGCTGCAACAGCCTTGGCCGTGCGTTCGTTGTCGCCCGTCGCCATGATGATGCGCAGGCCAAGAGCATGCAGTGCCTTGAGCGCATCTGGCGTGGTTTCCTTGACCGGATCAGCCACGCTAACGAGCCCGGCAATCACGCCTTCGATGGCTACGAACATCACGGTTTCGCCTTCATCACGGCGTTGGTTGGCCCTTTCGACCAGATCACCCGCGGTGAGGCCGAGGTCCTCGATCATCGCCTTGTTACCGAGCGCTACCGCTTGCCCATCGACTTTGCCCTGCACACCCTTGCCGGTGACCGCCTCGAACTCCGTGGCTTCAACCAAGGCGATGCCTCGCTCCTCGGCACCATTCACAATGGCTTCCGCCAGGGGATGTTCGGAGCCGCGTTCGAGCGATGCGGCCACTCGCAAGACTTCCTCTTCATCCATTCCCGGCTGGGGCAGGACGGCCACAAGCTTTGGCTTGCCCTCGGTGAGCGTTCCGGTCTTGTCGACGATCAGCGTGTCGATCTTCTCGAAGCGTTCCAGCGCTTCGGCGTTCTTGATCAGCACGCCAGCTTGCGCGCCCCTGCCGGTCGCGGTCATGATCGACATTGGCGTGGCCAGGCCAAGCGCACAGGGGCAGGCGATGATCAGCACGGCAACTGCGGCGACCAGGGCATAGGCCAGGGTGGGTTCTGGTCCCCAGATGGCCCAGGCGATGAACGCGAGCACGGCCACCCCGATCACTACCGGCACGAACCAGCCGGCGACCTTGTCCGCATATTTCTGGATCGGCGCGCGCGAACGCTGCGCGGCTGCCACCATCTCGACGATCTGCGAAAGCATGGTGTCCGATCCAACCCGCTTGGCTTCGATCACGAGGCTGCCAGTGCCGTTGATCGTAGCCCCGGTCACGGGATCGCCAGCGACCTTCTCGATCGGAACAGGCTCGCCAGTAATCATGCTTTCATCGACGGAGGACCTGCCATCGACGACTTCGCCATCGACCGGCACTTTCTCGCCGGGTCGCACGCGCAGGCGGTCGCCGACATGGACGTGTTCGAGCGGGATCTCCTCCTCGCTGCCATCATCACGGATGACCCGCGCTGTCTTCGCTGCAAGGTCGAGCAATGCGCGGATTGCCTTGCCTGTGCCTTCGCGAGCACGCAGTTCCATGACCTGCCCTAGCAGGACCAGCGTCACAATAACCGCTGCTGCTTCAAAATAGACGCCGACATGGCCCTCAGCATCGCGGAAGCCGTCAGGGAAAATATCCGGAGCTATTACAGCAACCACGCTGAACAGCCAGGCCGCGATTACGCCCATCCCGATAAGCGAGAACATGTTGAGGTTCATCGTTCGGAACGAATTCCACGCCCGCACCAAGAAAGGCCAGCCGCACCAAAGGACCACCGGCGTCCCCAATACCAGTTCGATCCAAAGGGTGGCGCGTTCTCCAAGGAATTCGCGAATGCCGGAGAACCCTAGCAGTGGCCCCATTGTAAGGACGAGCAAAGGAATTGTGAGAACCGTTCCCACCCAGAAGCGCCGTGTGAAATCGACGAGTTCCGGGTTCGGTCCCTCATCCAGCATCGCCGCGGATTCGAGCTCCAGACCCATACCGCAAATGGGACAGGAGCCCGGGTGCGTTTGCCGCACCTGCGGGTGCATGGGGCATGTATATACCGCACCGGCGTAACCTTCCGGGACGCTATCGTAGCGTCCATCCTTCGGCGCCTTGTCGCCATGACCGTGTTGGTGGCAATGATGTTCGTCGTGTTGAAGTTCTTGCTCGTTCATGGGCGTTACTCTTGGGTCACGTGTTATCGGTTAGTTCGGCGGCGGCATCGGACAAGGGGCCAGCCAACGAGATTGCGTTGCTCTCATGGAAAATGGAGTTGGTGGTGACGATCCGCGCAGCACCAGCATTGAGGATCTGGTTGTAGGCATCGCCCGAAAAGACAGCGTGGATGACAACGCAAATGGGCGGGCTGCATCCGGCATCGGCCAGTCGCGCGATCGCCTCGATCATCGTCCGACCCGAGGACGCAATATCGTCTAGGATGACGGGCGTTCCACCCAGCAGCGCCTCGCTTTGAGGAACGCTTACCTGCACCTCGCGATCTCCGCTGCGAACCTTCTCCAAGACCTCGAATGGACGGCCCGCGCGCTGTGCGACCTCGGCAACCCACTGCCGGCTCTCGCCATCCGGGCCCAGCAACACTGCGTCAGGCACGTTCGCCTTGATCCATTCGGCAAGCAGCGGTGCAGTCTCGACGCGCCGCGTGGGGATTTCGAACAACTCGCCAAGCGAATGAACCCGGTGGAGGTGCGGATCGGCAGTAACCAGCCAGTCGATGCTCTCCTGAAGGAAGCGTGCGAATATCGGCGCGCTGACGGCCTGACCGGGAGCGAAGCGCTGGTCCTGGCGCATGTAGGCAAGATAGGGCGCGATGAGGCCGACGGACCTTGCTCCGAACTCCCGCGCAGTGCTGGCTGTAAAGGTCAAAGGGAGCGCGAGGGGGTCTGGTTCGTGCAGGGTCGCGAGGATAGCTACGTCCTGATCGACAAGCTGTTCGGGCAAAGTGACGAGGGTTTCACCGTCGGGGAAATGGTGCAGATCGACCGGGTGGGCATGATTCCCGGTTCGCTCGACAATCTGCGTGGCAAGCGCTTCCATCCCTGGAAAGAAGAGAAGGACGCTCATTGCCCTTCACCAATCGTGAAGGCCGTAGCGCTCGAGCGCGCATAGTCTCTTGCCCAATCGAGCTCGCCCGAGGTTTCGGCGTGGATTTCGTACAGGGGCTCGCCCTGATCGACACGCTCGCCGGGCCGCTTATGCAATAGAACTCCGGCGGTCTTGCGACCGGGCGCGCCGGCAAGTTTGGCGATCCGTGCAATCCTTCGATTGTCGATCTCGGCGATTACACCGCCAACAGGCGCCGTCTCGACCGCATGGAACGGGGCAAGCCCGGGCTCGAAAAAGCCCCCTTGCGCCTCGCAGATAGCGCGAAATTTGGCCTCCGCTGCACCGCTGGCGAGGAGCGTTTCTGCTTGCTCGCGCCCGATCGGCCCATTGCCCTGAGCAAGCTCAAGCAGCGAACCGGCAAGATCGAGCGCACGTTCACGCAAGTCCGAAGGCGCATCAGCCTGTCGCCTCAGGACGGCGAGCACGTCGCGTGCCTCGAGCGAGGGCCCGATACCGCGCCCGACCGGCGCCGATCCATCGCTCACGTGAATGCGCAGATTGAGGCCGAGCGCAGCAGCAACAGATTCCATTCTGGCTGCCAACGACACAGCCGCTTCTGGCGACCGAACCTTGGCGGTAGGTCCCACCGGAATATCGATAAGGACGCGGGTCGAGCCCGCAGCAGCCTTCTTGGACAGGACACTCGCCACGAGTTGACCGTCGCTATCGAAATCGAGCGGGCGCTCGATCCTAATCAGCAAGTCGTCGGCCGGGCTGAGGTCGAGCTCGCCGCCCCATGCAAGACATCCTCCTTCGGCTTCGACTACCCGGCGCAGGTCCGCGATTCTGAGCGCGACGGGGGTCATCACCTCCATGGTATCGGCGGTCCCGGCCGGAGAAGTGATCGCTCGGCTAGAGGTCTTGGGGATGCGAAAGCCCGCAGCCGCAACGATAGCGACCACGATCGGCGTAGTGCGATTGCCAGGAAGGCCCCCCACGCAGTGCTTGTCGAGGATCATTCCCTCGCCCCAGTCGAGGGTTTGCCCTGCATCCTGCATTGCGCGGGTCAGGGCAATTGTCTCATCGACGTCCAACCGGTCTCCCGCGCACGATGCGATGAAGGCAGCGAGGTCTAGATCGGAAAGGCGGAAGGCCAGCACATCTTTGACGATTGCCCGAAAGTCATCTTGCGCCAGCTTTTGACCATAGACTTTCGCGCGAATGGCAGACGTGCTCTCTGCCGGCTCGGCGTGTCCGAAGAAGCCCTCGTCCCCCGGCCGGACACCAAGACTGGTCCAAGCCGAGTTGCTGAGAGCTGCAATGTCCGGCGCGAGCCAATCGGCATCGGTGACCACGTTCAGCGAAGCGATGATCTTCCGTTCACGAAGTGTGATTTCGACCCGGGTTAGTGAGCTGAAGCCCTCCGCCCGGCAGAGGTGGCAATCCTTGTGCATGAAGACGACCGGTTGGCGGTAGGTGTCGATACCGGCACGAACCAGCGGAATGGAGTGAACATTGTCGCTCATTGCGGGGACCTGATCAAAACTCGTTCGAGGTGTTCTGGCACACGGACATCCCAGCCGAGCTCGTGTTCGATCCGGAAACGCAACGCATCTGCGGCATCGGGTTCGCCATGCGTCACATAAGTCATTTGCGGCGGCTTCGCTTTGCCCATCCACGCAAGCAATTCGTCCGCATCCGCATGGCCGGAAAGTCCTTCGAGCTGGATGACTTCAGCACGGATTGGAATATCCTCACCGAAGATCCGGAGCGCGCGCTTCCCGCTAACAAGAGCTGCTCCGCGGGTGCCACCGGCCTGAAAACCGGAGAGCACAATCGCGTTCTTCGGATCTTGGCCGAAGCTGACGACGTGGTGCAGGATGCGGCCGCCGGTAAGCATGCCGCTTGCTGAGACGATTATCTTCGGGCCTACATCCCGGTTGAGCGCCTTCGACTCCTCGACCGTTCGTATACGCACGGCCAAGTCAAACATGGCCCTGCAATCGTCCCAGCTCACTCGATGTTCGCCATGGTGCCGATGATAGATGTCGGTCGCGTTGGCGCCCATGGGTGTGTTGAGATAGACTGGAATGTCAGGGATTTCTCCGCGTTCGCGCAGCCGCGCTATCTGAAGCATAATCCCCTGGACCCGTCCGACAGCGAATGCCGGCACGAGGATTGTCCCTCTCCGGCCAACGACCTTATTGATGACCTCGGCCAGTTCAGCTTCGGCGTCGACAGGCGAATGCGTGCGATTGCCATAGGTCGACTCGATTATGAGTATGTCTGCTCCAGAAAATTGATCGGGACTGCGCATCATCGGGTCTGTCGGTCTACCGACATCGCCGCTGAAATGGAGGACGCGCCCGTCGATGGTCAGCCGTATCGATGCCGCGCCCAGCAGGTGCCCAGCAGGTATAAAGCGCGCCGATATGCGGTCGCCCATATCGAGCGCCGTATCGAACGAAACCGGATCAAAATGCCCGAGCGCGGCCTTCGCATCATCCAGCGTGTAAAGAGGCTGCGGGTCGCGATGCTTCGAAAAGGCCTTGCGCCTTGCATATCGGGCTTCCTCTTCCTGCAGATGCCCGCTGTCGGGTAACAGAAGGCCACAGAGTTCGGTGGTCGACGGCGTGGCGTGAATCTTGCCGCGGAACCCGTTCCGAACAAGCGCGGGTAAATAGCCTGAGTGATCCAGGTGAGCATGCGTAAGGAGCACATCGCTGATGCTTTCCGGCGGTACCGGAAAGGGGTTCCAGTTGCGGAGGCGCAACTGCTTGAAACCCTGAAAAAGACCGCAATCGATCAAGATCCGCCGTCGCCCCTGTTCGACGAGGTAGCGTGAGCCCGTGACAGTCCCTGTTGCACCGAGAAAAGTGAGCGACGGTTGATCTTTCTCTTGCATTGCCCTTGCCTCTATCTCGAGAATTCAGGCGCCCCGCTTGCTGAAGTACCTATACAGCGGGACCGCGATGACGGCGATGTACCAGCCATAAAGAAAGCTGTCGATCGCCCCGGCGGCGAACCCAAGGGGCGTCAACCACTCGAAGCCCGGCAGAAGCGGTGCCCATGCTTCAACCATGTGAAACCTGCCAGGAACCGCGAGGCCGAAGCCTATGCAAATCAGATAGGACGCTAGGAGAAAGACGCTGAGCGTCCATCCCCACACCTTGATGCTCGGAACATCGGACGAATTCGACATGTCGACTCTCCTCTCAATATACTGTAGGGGGGTATAGTATGTGACCTTCGGAAAATCAAGTGTCGTAACGCCTCGGGGGAGATTGGCGCGAGGAGACAAAGCTGGCATGGAACAGCGTATGAAGACGAAGTTCGAGAAAGAGATCGCGCGCATGCGCAGGATCGAAGGCCAAGCCCGTGGCATTGCCAAGATGATGGAAGAGGACCGGTATTGCATCGACATCCTCCAGCAGTTTGCGGCAATGGAGGCCGCCTTGCGCTCAGCCCGCATGGAAGTGCTCAAAATCCACGCGAGCCATTGCCTGGAAGAAGCGGTCAAACTTGGCTCAAAGGATGATCAGCGAACCAAGATCGCCGAACTTATTGCCCTGCTGGAAAAGCAAGCTCGCTGAACTGCTCGCCCAACAGGGCTATGATTTTTGTGTCATGAGGTCGGCTCAACCCGGACCATGACCCTTATGCGCCGCGTGATCTTCTGCAGGTGCTTCCCCAGACGGAGTGTCGCCATCGGGCTTGGCGCCTGACTGATGATCACCCATCATACCATGATCCATCTTGGAGTAGTCCATCACACAGCAGGACATCTTGCCATCCTTGCCCTTCATCATCATGCCCTGCATTTTCATCCCGTTGTGCATCATCTCGCACATCTCGGGCTTTTCACCGGATGCCTGAGCATCGCTTGCGGGCGCCTCGCTTGACTGCGCCAGAGCGGGTCCGGCCAGCGACAGACCTGCGACCAATCCAATCAGTATTTTCATGTTGATTCTCCTCGTCTTGATCAGTTGTAGGTATTGAAGACGGTACGGCCTGATTTGCCGAAAGCGATCACCTGATAGGGTTGGGTCTGGCCGTTCATTTCCATGCCGGGCGATCCAAGAGGCATTCCGGCTACAGCCAGTCCCTCGACGCCCGCAGGGCGCTCACGGAGAAGGCGCGCAATATCGGCTGCGGGGACATGGCCCTCGATTACAAAGCCATCCACCACCATCGTGTGACACGACCGCAGATCATCGGGCACCTGATGCCCGTCCTTGACCGCCGCCATGTCCGGGCTGTCCTGTACGACAACCTCCGCAGAAAGGCCTCCGCGAACATGATCGGCCCAGTCTTCGCAGCATCCGCAACTGGGATCGCGGAACATGGTGTAGCTCGCAGCCTGCGCAGCACCGGTACATGCTGCAAGAAGCATTGCGCCGAGGATCGGAAGCAGGCGACGAATTTCGAAAGCTGGCTTAGTCATGATCGTGCCCCATGGCTTTCATGTCTTCGTCCGACATGCCGGTCATGTCATGACCGGCGTGCGGATCGTTCGTGGCGGATGGTGACGGAGCGGGCGCGGGTCGGGTTGGTGTGGGAGATGCCGCCCCTGTCTTGGGCTTGTCTGGCGTAGTTGCTGGCTTTGGGCTGGACGCCGGCATGTCAGACGACGCCGCGCCGGAATCGTCTCTCTCAGTAGCATTCTCGACTGCAACCGGCGTGGCAATGGTAGTAGCGGGCGTGTCGATTTTCGCCTCGCTCGCCGCGCTCTGATCGGGTGCCGGTTCGGAGGACGCACCGCATGCGGCCAGGCTGGCGGTGATCAGAGGAAGCAGCCCGAAGGTCCGCGTTCGCCTTAAAAGAGTCGTTTGCATATAGGTTACTCCAAACCAAGATGATTGGGGCCGAACACCATTTCACCTCCGTGATAGCCTTGGATAACCAGAGCCACCGCCAGTACGGCAATTACGAAACGGAGTGCCATCCTGCTTCCAGGACGAAATGCCAGCCATGTGGCTAAAATTGCGACAGCTGCGATTGCCGTCCCGTTCCACCGATGAAGAGCGAGTGTCTCCGACCGATCTTCAAGGCGCCAGCCTCCTGCGAACCAGCCAAAGACAGCGGCCGACGCAGCGCCGATGGCTCCACCGGAAACGAGAAAGCGCACGGTGGTTTCAAGTCCCCACGCTGGACGCATGAATAAAAAAAATTCTGCGATCGCAGCCATCAATAGCAGAGCGATGGGGAAGTGTGCCGCGATAGGATGAAGTCGCCCGAATAGGTCCCCCGCCGATGTTATCCTGTTCTCAGCTATCTTTGCCTTGAGAGCCTGTTCCGCGGTCAACTGAGTTGTCGCCGTCGCGGTGGCGGGCTCAGTAATTCCCACGGCCGATGGTTCGCGAACCGCGAAGGGCGCTCCATGCATTTCCGCGTCTCCTTGCATTTCCATCTGGGCCATCTCGGCATCGCTCATGTCGTTCTTGTGGCCATCGTGCGCGCTGGCGGTGACCGGCAAAGAAAGAGCCGCGGCTATGAGAAGGGCGAAGTGCGAACGAAGGATGCGAGAGAGCGTCATGTTCGGTATACGCCCAGCCCTTACGAAGCCCTCGAAAAAAGTTGTGAGGGTCAAATGCGCTGTCTTCGTATAGGTAGCGAAGGAACAGAACCGAATGAACAACCACGAACTCTTAGATCGCGCCTTAGCGGGCCTGGGGAACATGCGCGACCCGTCTGTACCCAACGGTTTCATGGAAGGGGTCTGGGCTCGAGCTGGTCAGTTCGAGGCGAAGGCCTCAGGCCGCGCCCGCTTCGCGTTGTTTGCGGCAATGGCCTTCGTCGGACTCGGTGCCGGTATTGGTTCGACCGCAGCGCCGGCAAGTGCCGAGACTGCAAGCTTCCGTCTCGTAGATGGCGCAGACCTTTCTCCTGCTGCGTTGCTGCACGTCGAGCCATGAAGATCGGCGCATTCCAATTTACGATTGCCGTCCTGATTGCATTGGCGGCCGGGTGTATCGGTGCGTTTGCCATAGGCGAATGGCGCGAAGCCGCGCATCCGCAGACACTGCATGACTTTGTCCACGATGAGCTCGACCTCGACGCTTCACAGAGGGAGCAGCTCGAGCAGCTCGAGGCACGCTTCACCGTCGAGCGAAATGAACTTGAAAGCTCCCTACGCGCAGCCAATGCCAGGCTCGCGGTCGCTATGGACAAGGAGCACGAATACGGCCCCCAGGTAGCTGCAGCCATCGACGATGTGCACGGTCGCATGGGCGACCTACAGAAGGCCACAGTCGGCCATGTTTTCGCCATGCGCGCACTGCTGAAACCCGAGCAAAAGGCGCGTTTTGATCGTCAGGTTTCCTTGTCGCTGACCGGCGAAGCCGACGAATGACCATACGTGCAGGGGCTCGACGACACTATTGAATCCGGCCTCGTCGAAAAGGTCAGGGCTGGCAACAGGACGGCGTTCGGCCGACTTGTCGAACCCCATTTGCCGCGACTTCTTGGGCTCGCCCGCCGAATGCTTGGATCTACGGAAGAGGCCGAGGACGCTCTGCAGACTGCTCTTGCATCAACATGGGTAGCACGAGCCAAGCTGGATCCCGCCAAACCGATTGCGGCTTATCTTACGACCGTAACACTCAACAAATGCCGTGACAGGCTACGACGGCGCAAGGTGGCGCAACTCCTACGCATTGGGTCGTTCGATCCGGAGCTTCCGATTGCCTCTGACGAGCCAGGCACTGAAACCGTGGTTGCCGACCGGCAAATGCTCTATGAAGTTTCACGGGCAATCGAAAGGTTACCAGTCCGGCTACGTGAAGCGCTGGTCCTGGTCGCCGTGGAAGGACGAAGCCACCGCGAGGTATCGCAGTTACTTGGCGTGACGGAGAAGACGGTCGAAACGCGCCTGTACCGTGCCCGTCAGCGCCTGCGCGAAAAAAACTCGGATCTGTTTGAGGCCTAATCGCAGTTCATGCGTAAGGCTGGGTATGAGCACCACGAAACCCACCCAACAATTCGCTTTTGACCGCCGCAGATTTCTTACCCGTAGCGCCCAGGCCGCGACGTTTATGGGGCTAGCGCACACCGCCCCGGCTTGGGCCCGAGGAGGTAATCTGCACGATGGGGCGATCCGCCCCGGTTTCGACGAGGTGTCGGGCCGCGACATCGCTCTGACAATCGGCGAAGGGCCTCGCGTCGTGCAGGGGCGTCGCGGACACGCGATCGCCGTCAACGGCAGCGTGCCGGGTCCGCTGGTTCGCCTCAAGGAAGGTCAGCCGGTTCGGCTCGCGGTCACGAACACGCTCGATGAAGACAGCTCGATCCACTGGCACGGCCTGCTGCTGCCTTTCCAGTTCGACGGCGTTCCCGGCGTCAGCTTCCCGGGGATCAAGCCGGGTGAGACATTCGTTTATGACATTCCCGCGCTGCGACAGAGCGGCACCTACTGGTGGCACAGTCACTCGGGGCTGCAGGAGCAGGCGGGGCACTACGGCCCGATCGTGGTCGAACCCGCCGCAACCGATCCGGTCCAGGCCGACCGCGATTACGTCCTGTTGCTGAGCGAATTCACCCCTCTCCATCCACATACCATCATGGACAAGCTCAAGAAGGGCGAAGGCTACTTCAATTACCAGCAGAATACCTGGACCGACGACTATCCCCTGTCGGGCGAGGACCGCAGGATGTGGGCGCGTATGCGCATGATGGCGACCGACATCCTGGACGTAACGGGCTCGACCTACACCTATCTCGCCAACGGGCGGGGACCGGAAGAAGGTCTGGAATTTCTCTTCACTCCCGGCGAACGGGTGCGCCTGCGCATCATCAACGGTAGTGCCATGACGTTCTTCAACCTTCGCATACCCGGGGTTAAGTTCTGGGTAGTCGGTGCCGACGGCCAGAACGTGCGCCCAGTCGAAGTTGAAGAATTCCAGATCGGCACGGCCGAGACTTACGACATTATTGTCGAGCCGACTGGCGAAGCCCGCACGATCGTGGCCGAAAGCATGGACCGCTCAGGCATGGCTGTAGCGACCTTGGCATCCCGCCCCGGTGCGCGGGCAAGTGTACCGCCCCTACGCGACCCCCCGCTGTTGACGATGGCGGACATGGGCATGAACCACGGGTCGGGCGGAATGGATCATGGCGGTGGCGACATGGCCGGGATGGACCATTCGGCCATGGGCCACGACATGTCATCGCAAGGTGCTGCTGCCGAACCGATGGCGGGCATGGACATGGGCGGCATGAATATGCGTGACACGTCCAAACTGCCTCCCGACGTAAAGGTCGGCCCCGGTATCGATATGGTGTCGATGAACCCGGTTGATCGCATGGGCGACCCGGGCATTGGCCTCGACAAGGTTCCCCACAAGGTCCTCACCTACAAGGACCTGGTTGCGCTAGCGCCGAATGACGATTTGCGCCGTCCGTCCAGGCAGATGGAAATCCATCTGACCGGGAACATGGAACGCTACATGTGGTCGTTCGACGGGAAGAAGTTCAGTGCCGTTAGCGACGATCCCATCCGCTTCGCCTATAACGAACGTGTCCGGGTGAAGCTGGTCAATGACACGATGATGGCGCACCCGATCCATTTGCACGGGCACTTCTTCGAACTGGTCAACGGTGCACCTGCCGATCGCCAGCCGCAGAAGCATACCGTTATCGTGCAGCCCGGTGGCAGCGCCACCTTCGACCTTACCGCCGACGAAGAGGGCGACTGGGCCTTCCACTGCCACCTGCTCTATCACATGCACTCTGGCATGTTTCAGATCGTGACCGTCGCGCCGCGGGGCAATCAGCCCGAAATGAAGCGGGTGGGAGAAGACTGATGCGTTTGCTCTCTGTCATGCTCCTTGCAAGCACCGCCACCCCCGCCATCGCACAGGATCATTCGGGTCATGCGATGCCTGGCGCGCAATCACCTTCCCAGACCGAATGCGAAAAAGAGGCCGCACGCCACCGCGCTATGGGCCATTCGGTGCCTGAGGGGGCGTGTGCGCCCAAAGCGCAACCAACCGAACCTGCGCAGGACGGCCATACCGGCATGGACCATTCTCAAATGGACCATTCCCAGATGGACCATAGTCAGATGCAGGGCATGGACCACTCCACCATGGATCATTCCAAGATGGAAGGCATGGACCATTCCGCGATGGGCCATAAAAACACGCAGCAACCCGAACAGACAACCATGGATCACGGTGCGATGGGGCACGGTACCATGGACATGACACCCATCCCGGAAGGGGCGCCTCCGGCTGCGGCAGGATCGGGTCCGCCACGCGCTGCCGATGCGATCTGGGGTGCCGATGCCATGCGAGCCTCGCGCAATGCCCTTCGCACCGAGAACGGCGGCATGAAGGTGTTCTGGTTCCAGGGCGACCGCGCTGAATATCGCGCGCGAGAAGATAGCGATGGCTATCTTTGGGACGTGCAGGGCTACTACGGTGGCGATACCGACAAATTCTGGTTCAAGAGCGAGGGCGAAGGCGCCTTCGGGGAACAGGTGGAGTCCGCCGAGATACAGGGACTTTGGAGCCACGCGATCGGACCGTGGTGGGATCTTCAGGTTGGCGTCCGGCAGGATCTGACCGGTCCCGAGCGCACCCATGCCGTCATCGGTGTGCAGGGTTTGGCACCCTATACTTTTGAACTCGATGCAGCCGCTTTTCTGTCAAACAAGGGCGACCTGACTGCAAGTGTAGAAGGCGAGCTTGACCAGCGCATCACGCAGCGCCTTCTCCTGCAACCTCGGGCTGAGGTAAGTCTTTCTGCTCAGGACATTCCCGAGCTCGGCATCGGTGCGGGCCTGGATTCGGTCGAACTGGGGCTGCGCCTCCGTTACGAAATCGCTCGCGAGTTCGCCCCTTACATCGGGGTGGAGCAGGAATGGAAAGTTGGCCAGAGCGCGGACTATGCGCGTCTCGCAGGGGAAGATCCCAGCGTGACAAACTACGTCGTCGGCGTCCGGTTCTGGTTCTGAAGAGGGGATTACAATGAAGTTCGGATATTTCGCGGCTGCTGCTGCAGCAGCACTCGCTGCAGTGCCCATTGCGGCACACGCACAGCACGCCGATCACGCTGATCATTCGGCACACGACACACACGGCGAGGCTCAGGACGCGCTTGAGCAAAGTGCGGAAGCCACGCTCGTCGCCTACCGAGACGCCTTGGTCGCACGAGACGAGGCTGCCATGAGAACGCTGTTCGCAGACGATTCCATGGTGTTCGAGAACGGCAAGGCTGAAGGTTCCTTTGCGCACTACATGGAGCATCATCTCGGTCCGGAACTTGGCGAAATCACCGAGTTTACATTCACAAATCCGACGGTGAGTGTCCGGGTGATCGGTCATGCAGCGTTTGGCCATGAAACCTATCGATACCGGATCGCCTTAAAGGACGGTCGCGTGATCGAGCGTGACGGGGTCGCCACGTCGGTCCTGACCCACGAGGATGGGGCATGGAAAATCGTTCAGTATCACTCCTCGTCCCGCGCCCCGCGTCCGAACTGATCAGGCAGTCGATTTTAAAATGGCAATTCAACGGTCGCGTAAGCTTCGGCTGCATATCTTCGGTAGCAAAGTCCACAAATGGCTAGCCGTCTTCGTAGGCGCGCAAGCTCTGTTGTGGATGGCCACGGGCACGCTCATGTCTTATCTGAAGCTCGAGCACGTCCGCTCCGAGCATGTCATCTCGCGCGAACCTGCGCCATTGAGCTCTGACGCGTCACTGCCGGCATGGGCGTCAAATGGCGGAGATCTGCTCTCGGTCACGACAAAAATGGTCAACGCTACACCGATGGTGGAGCTGCGCCGTTCGGACGGCACCGCAAGCCTTCACGACCCTTCCAGCGGACGGCTCCTCTCGCCCCTCTCGCGCGAGACTGCCGAGGCAATTGCCTTGAATGCCTGGTCAGGGCAAAAGACTGTCATTGAGGCGGCGACACCGGTCGCGAAGCCTGTCGGTACCGAATTCAGCGGTCCTTTTCCGGCGTGGCAGGTTCAATTCGGTGATCCGGATGCAACGCGCCTTTATATCGACGCCTCCAATGGCGCCCTACTTGCTGCGAGGAGCGACACCTGGCGCTTCTTCGATTTTATCTGGGGGCTCCACATCATGGATTGGAACGAGAGGCATCGGATAAATAGCTGGTGGTTGCTGTTGTTCGGCATTGGCGGGACCATCATTTCTGTCTCCGGCTTCGTGCTTCTTGCCAATCGCTTTCCTAAAATACGACGGCCTCGCGCAAAACGATCGTAATTGGATGGGTCGGACTAAGCTCTAGCAGGGCGTGCTCTTCTCGTAAGTTGAACGGGCCTCAGACGATCTACGAATGGCCATCAAACAGGCACGCGGGAGCGGATGGAGGAATTTTGGGCAGCTATGCGCCATCCTGGCGCTCGTCCGCTGCATCAGCTCGCAACTGCGGGAACGCTTCTCTGAGAACTCGAATTGCCGACCGAAGGATTATCACTGCCATCATCCCGCCGATCACGATGTCCGGCCAAGGTGAGGAGGTTAGCGCAACTGCGCCCGCCGCGATAAGGACGCCAAGGTTTGAGATCACATCATTGCGCGAACACTCGAATGTGCTCGCCATGTTCACATCTTGCTGCCTAAATCGCCACAGCAGCGATAGACAGACCACATTTGCGATTAGTGCCAATCCGCCGAAAACGAGCATCAAAGCCGATGACGGGGGCACTCCTGTGCTGAGCTTGATCGCGACATTCACCAGAATGCTTAAGCCCAGCAGTAGGATAAGGATACCCTTGAAGACAGCTGCGCCAGCTTTCCAGCGGTCGCCTCGCGAGAGGGCATACAAGCTAACGCCATAAACCAAGGCGTCTCCCAACATGTCAGTGGCATCCGCCATGAGAGCAGCTGATCCAGCAATCACGCCGGCTGCAAATTCGACGAAGAACATCACAGCGTTGATTGACAGCACGATGACCAGGACACGTCGTTGGTCTGCTTGCCTCGCAAGCTTCTCTAGCTCAGTTCCCTTGGATGAACAGCAATCGCTCGACATGGGTTCTAAATGGTCGGTTAGTTCAACAGCCGCAACCGGCTCGTTTACCGTTAGGCAGCTTTTCCCTTTGTTAGGCTTATAGCAGACTGTCGGCTGACGGCCCAGAACTCGCCACGATATGGCAGCTAAACTACCGGCGCCCGAAACCAAGCCGGTCAGACGATTCATACGTCGGATTGGTTCACGGGAATTCTGGTCACTTTCACTGGCCGGGAAATGGGATGACATTGGCGCTATCAAGAAAGGTCGCCATACCTTCATCAGCGACTACCTGCTCGAACGCCCTGAATGCCGCGTCATCATCTGCGAACTGGTCATCCCAAACGATCGAGGTACCCTTCTCATTGACGACTTCGAGGGTCCATTGACCTTCGTCCTCCAGACGAAAAATGTTCACCTCGACAGAAACCCCATCTTTCGATTGGCTACCCGATAGGCCGGAAGTGACAAGGTTAGGGTCGCGTTTGCTCATTTACTGCTGGATATTGCAGAAGGGCATCCGTGTAAATCGCATCGGCGCCGCACAAATGACCGGCGAATTTTGCCGGCAATGTGGCGGGGCATGTCTGGTGTAAAATAAGAGAGGCTACTGGCCGAGGCAGAAACCCAACGGACCGTCAGCTTTGCCCTGTCCGGAGCTTCACAGCCGACATTCCGGAAACGGCCCAAAAATGGCTGGCCATCAACGTGCCTTTACAGCAGTTACACTCGGCAGAAGCGGTTAAACCCACAAGCAGCCGTTGCTTCGACATCAAATCGAAATGACAGGACCGGCGGGCGCGCCCTATTTCGCGGCTAGAAGCGTGAGCTTATGGATCTGAGGCGGCTCGGCGAACAAATCTTCCGCCTTTTCCATTAGTGCAGCAGCCACTTTACCGTCGAGATGAGCCTGTCGATCCTCCTCAGTGTCAAAGGTATCGAAGATGGCGTAAGCGCCGGGGCCTTCTTCGATCGCATACCATGTCAGCGTGCCGGGCTCGTCTTGCACGAGCGGGAGTGCCGACTTGAGGAAAGCAGCGATGTCACTCTCCCTGCCGGGTTTGGCCTTCAAAGGCACGTAAAGAGCTAGTTTGGGCATGATCACCTCCTAGATGGTGCGGCCGGGTAAGTCGGCCAACGCTATAACGAACAAGTAGGTCGAAAGGGGCCCGCGCGCCGACCATGCATTTTTGAAAACGGGGGTTCAGTGTCGGCAACCCGCACTGCGCTTAGAACCGGCGCGGAGGTCACTGCAATCACGGACATAAGGGCGATCACATTCAGCGCGATGCCGCAAATGAACGTCCGCTAAGTCAAAGCTACCGTTCCTTTGGGGAAAGCCAATAATTGCCTGCCGGAAATGAGCGAAGGCTCATAAGAGGCCCCGGCGCGCGAGCGACGAAAGCGACACAAAACCGGTCCCGCGCTTTTGTGGGGCGCACCCTCGGAGAGCGCATAGGGATGTTTCGTGGCGTTTCTCGCGCGTAAATCCCGTGTAAAAGTGGCTTGGCCACTTTTACGGTATTGCGCCAAGGCAAAATGGTTGGGCAGCGTGGGCGTATGCCCAGCACCTTTTTGCACTTCTTGCAGAGATTTCGGGGTCTGTGCCCAATTTCCGGAAGTCCAAATTGGGCACGCAAAATTGGGCACAGACCAGTTGAATAATTCCGGGATGCGACGTTGACGACTGAGGACCTGATCTTCATGCGCCCATGATAATTCGAAGGCCGAGTTATTGCTCGGCGAAGAGCTACACCAGGGGGTTTGGGGTATGTCAACGCACACCGATGAGGCGGCTGATGGCCGCAAGAATGGTCCAAAGAATAATGACGAAAGTGAGAAGGATGCACTGATGGAAGCGACCCATCTGCTGAAGGAAATTCTCATCAGCAAAAGGGGAGAACTGACACCGGAAGCTCAGGCACAAATCGCCCTAAGGTCCGACGAAGAGCGCGGGGCAACACTCGAACGACTTGTGAAAGAACTGGCCCCTCGGGATGTCTCTCCTGCGATGTGGCGGGAATGGCTTTTGGGTGGAGAATCGCCGTTCGGTTCAAGGCGTCTGAAGAAGCCTGTCAAGCTCCAACATGGAGCGGGAAAAGCTATCGCTCGAGGTCCCAAATCACTCAAACCGCATCGCGAGCGCGTAGAGAAAGCGAGAGCCGAGCTGGCACACGCAGAAGAGACGCTTGCGTATCACGAGGCGCTAGACAAAAGCCTGATGGAGGTGTCGGTTTATGACCACTTGGTCAAATTGCTCGGGCCGATATTCGCGATGGGCCCTGCGTGGACAATTATGAGGGCATTGTCTGGTCATGCGTCGGATAAACTCGCCGACGATATGACATGCTTTTATGATGGCAAAGCCAAGGAGAGAGCGATCAGAACGTTCCGCGCAGAATATGCGGAAGAGACTGCCAAGATGCTCATCGGTCTCGATTACTTTTCCGGGATCGAAGAGTTCGAGGACGGGCTTCGGGAAGCCATCAAGGGAGTGGTCGAAGAATTTGATTCCAGGAAAGACTCGGTGGTCACGGATGGTCGTAGGCGGCGTTCTGTGGAGCGTATAATGACCTCGGTTAATCCGGAGGCCCTCGACGGCGCCGACGATTTACTCGGAGGCTTCTAGTTAATGTCCGGATCCTGTGGACCAATGGAAATTTGACGCACTGAATCGATACTGCCTGACTGCTTTGGGGCCGCTAGCGGTCCGTCTGCTTTCAAGCCATTGGGCGTCCGAAGCTGACGTTCCAACCATGCAGTTTTCATACACTCTGAGAGGCGATGGTGGCTCAAAACGCAGATCACGGCTAAAACCGGCGTGCCTAATTCCTATGATGATCACAGCTCTCGGGCAGCGAGCGGCAGAACGTCACGACGACAAAGGATTACTCTACGATTGCGCACGCATTATCAGGTTCAGCGAGGACCCATTCCCCGTCTGACATCGTCAGTTCTGCAGTGTAACGACGATACTCATCCTCTCCCAAGGCAAAGTCGCACGTGAAGTCCGGGTCACCAAAGCCTTTAGATTTACAAAGCCCCTTGTTGGCAGGTTCCGCTTCGGGACACGCTTCCGCCCAAGCGGCGGCGAGCTCCTCGCGCTGCGGGGGTGGAATGGTTGGAGTCAATGGTTCTGCCGTTGCCTGCGTTTCTGGAGCTTCTTCAGAAGCGGGTTGATCCTGAGAACTGCAGGCGGCAACAGCGAGGGCACACACTACGATTGCAAATCGCATGATCAAATTCCTTCGGGTCAGTCAGACATCGAACCATCCAGACCGCTGATTTGCAGCTTGTAGGTTCCGTTACAGGCACGACGAATTTGCCCGCTCCAGGTTCCAGCGAGGGCCCTCTCCTGCATGAGTGTAGATGGTTCCGGTCGCAACAGGTCGTCGCCTCTGTTGAAGCTTTCCTGGGCAGATCACCGCTGCCACAAATGACCAGCGCAGCGACATTGCTGCTCGCGCCTCCTTGTGCGATAACGGAACAGCAGCAGCGCAACGATGACGTTGACGATTAAAGCCAGCGTCCCGATGGCTCCCATCGTCTTCGGGTCGGGGTTCGAACCGATGGCGAGGCCATAGATCGCGTAGCCGATCACCCAAAGGCCGAAGCCCAGCATTGTGGCGGCCTTGAACAGGGCAGCCTTTGCGCGCCAGGCCAGAGCCATACTCGCCACACCGAGACTGATCGCATAGTTCGCCGCATCGCCGAAGAAATCGAGCGCATCGGCCTGGAGCGTGCGGGAGTCGGCCGTGATACCGGCGACGATCTCCACCACGAACATTCCGGCGTTCGCGATCAGGGCGATCCACAGGATCAGCCGCCAGCGCGGATTGTTGTGCGCGCTTGGGTCAGTATCTGGCGTCTGGCAGCACGACTTGCCCATGCCGCTCTCCTTGCAACGTTCGAGTCGCAGGGACATATGCACCTTGTAGCAACTACAAGGTCAAGCGATGCGTATCGGCGAACTGGCGCGAGCCACTGGCACCAAGGCGGAGACGATCCGCTATTATGAGCGCGAGGGTATCCTGCCCACCGCAGACCGGACCGACAGCAACTATCGCGATTATTCGCAGAACCATTTGGCGGCGCTGACATTCGTGCGACGTGCGCGCGAACTCGGCTTCAGCATGGCGCAGGTGCGCGAATTGCTCGCCCTGTCCGACCATGACGACAAGCCTTGCGAGAATGTCGACCAGCTTGTCCGGCAACAACTGAGCGAGGTCGACGGCAAGATTGCCGATCTGACCGCGTTGCGTGAGGAACTACGCCAGATGCTACAACCTTGTGAGGCGGACCGTATTGGCGATTGCCGAATTGTAGAGAGCCTGGGTGCTTTGCGCGCAAGGCCATAGCCAGCGCCGAAGCCCGCTTCTCGAAAACTGCAAACGCCTGGCCGCCTAGTAAGAGAAATTAGCTGGCGGCCGATATGAATTTCGGAAAGGAAAGCGCCAGCAATCTGGGTGGCTGAAGAACAGTGCCTATCCGCGAAGTCGCCAAGCGAAGCGGATCGTTCGTTGCTCAATGTGATGGGGCCTGCGCGATGGCACCAATGATCTGGCAATCGGCCATGCGGCCGCCCTCGCAGTTGGCGGCCACTCTCTCCAGCTCACGCCGCATCAGCATCAGACGAGATATCCTCGCTTCTACAGCGAGAAGATGACGGCGTGCGATCGCAGCCGCCGCTCCGCAATCAAGGTCCGGGTGCTCCGTGAGAGCAATCAGTGACTTCAGCTCCTCCGTTGAAAAACCAAGGTCACGCCCGTTCCGTATGAACGTCAGGCGCTTTACATCCGCTTCGCTATAGGTGCGGCGACCGGAATCGGTACGCGCCGCCTTCGGCATCAAGGCGATATCCTCGTAAAAGCGGATTGTGTTGACCTTGACGCCAGTGCGCCTCGCCAGCTCGCCGATCATCAGCATCGCCATAAGTCCTGATCCTCCAGTGACTGGAGGGTGTATTCTGTGCCTTCTTGAGTCAATCGTCAGGAAGCCCGAATGGACCCCACGAACTTCACGCCGGCACTGGGCTGGCCGCAACTGACCGGCGCATACGATCTCGCCGTCAGAATGCTCACGCGCGAAAAGACATGGCGCTCAGCCCTGCTCGACCAGCTCGCTCCCTCCGGGGACGATGTGATCCTGGACGTCGGCTGCGGCACCGGGACGTTCGCTTTGCTCGTCAAGGAGGCGGTGCCGAACGCGCGAGTTGTCGGACTAGATCCGGATCCCGCGGTGCTGGAGATCGCCGCCGGCAAGGCATGTCAAGCGGGCGTCGAGATCGAGTGGCGACAGGAGTTCGTGCATGAAGCGGATCGATATGGCGACCCCTTCACAAAGGTTGTCTCGAGCCTTGTCTTCCATCAAGTGCCGATGGAGGAGAAGAGGCGCGGGATCGCAGCCATGGTCGGTGCGGTAAGATCCGGCGGCGAAGTCCATATCGCCGACTATGCGCGACAGCGCTTCAGACTGATGCGCGCATTGTTCGGCTTGGTGCAGCGCCTGGACGGGTTTGAGAACACAGAGCCGAACGCTCGCGGAGCAATGGAAGCGATCCTCGCTGATCTCGAGCCTGGCAGCGGCCGCCCGCGCCGGGTCGTCCGCACGCCGACGGGGGAGATAAGCCTGTTTCGCCTCGAAGTAGCACCGGCGTTGCAAAACAGGCTTGCTCCTCCAGTGACTGGAGGTTCTAGAGAGGCGTCATGACAGAATCGAAAGGAGAAACCGGCTGCGGCTGCCACGGCGACACCAATAGAGCTGCCGTCGATCCCGCCTATCGCCGCGCACTCTGGATCGTCGTCATCCTCAATGCCGGGTTCGGGATCATTGAACTGTTTGGCGGCTTTCTTGCGAACAGCCAGGCGCTGAAGGCGGATTCGCTCGATTTCCTGGGCGACGGGTCGATCACCTTTATCGGGCTGCTCGCGCTGGTCTGGTCCGCGTCCACGCGCGCCAAGGTTGCGCTCACCCAAGGCCTATTCCTCGCGTTGCTCGGTGTATGGGTGCTCGGGATGGCCGCATGGCGCGCGATGAACGCCATCCCGCCCGAAGCGGAGCTGATGGGCGGCATCGGGATCGCGGCTCTGGCTGTAAACGTCACGGCTGCTCTCGTCCTGGCCCGCTTCCGGGACAGCGGCGATGCCCAGGCGCGAGCAATTTGGCTGTTCTCGCGCAACGATGCGATCAACAATGTCGCGGTCGTCATAGCCGCCGGCCTGGTCTACTGGCTGGAGAGCGCTTGGCCCGATCTCGTCGTCGCAGCCATCATCGCCATCGTCTTTCTTCACTCGGCCTGGGAGATCATCCGTGGCGCCAGACGGGAGCTTGCGGAGGAACGTTGATGCGCAGAAGACACTTCGCGGCGGAGCCTGAACCTGCGGCTCGTCAGCGCTGCGACACGTGCAACAGCAAGTGTTGCGTACCAACAACCATGCGAATTCGACAGTTATAAGCCGTCGATAGCGACCGCGCCGGGACTTTGGCGAACAGCTCGCATACCGAGCCGCGCCGCCTGGACCGCAGCTGCGTGACCTTGGCTCTGGCCGCCCTTTTGCAATTGATTATCAGTCGCATCGTTTATAAGAGCTTTCCATGTCCGATCGCAGTTTGCCTTTCTGGGGCCGCAATGGCCGAGTGCTTCTCCTCATCGTTGTTCTCCTCCTAAGCGTTGTGGCTTCTGGCGCAGCGCGCGCTGGTGCACCCGGAGTTGCGACTACCTGGCGAATGCTCGACTATGTGGCTGTCGACTATGGGGCAGCGGTTACCGACGGTAAGGTGTCCAACCAGTTCGAATATGACGAAATGATCGAGTTCTCTGCGTCGGTCGCCGAGCGGATCGGCAGCCTTCCGGCCACCCAAAACAAAAGCAATCTCCAGGAACGCGCCAGAGAATTGAGGGAAGCCATTACGGCAAAGCGGCCGGCCGGCGAAGTCGCACAACTGGCGCGTGGTCTTGCCGCCGCCCTGCTCGCGGAACACCCGGTCCCGCTCGCCCCCAACGAGGCGCCTGACCTGACGCGGGCAACAACTTTGTTCGCCCAGAACTGCGCCGCGTGCCACGGATCGGCTGGCGAGTCTCCGCCGTCGCAGCTGATGGACATCGATCCCCCGCCGATCGACTTCACCGATCAGGAGCGCGCGCGGGAGCGCAGCGCGTTCGGGCTCTACCAGGTCATCACCCAGGGTCTTGAAGGCACGACCATGCCGAGCTTTGCTTCCCTCCCGGATCAGGACCGATGGGCGCTGGCTCTCTACGCTGGCGGCATAGCCTTCCCGCACGAAGCAGAAGGCCAGCGCCTCTGGGAGGAGAACGCCGAGATCCGCCGTCTCGTACCTGATCTCGAAGCGCTGGTCGCCTTGACACCAGCGGCGTTGGCGCAGCAGATCGGGGAGGACCGGGCATTTGCCGTCATGGCTTACTTGCGAGCCAATCCGCAGATCGTAGCAACCGCCGAAGGCTCGGGGTCACTGGATTTTGTGCGTAACAAACTGCGCGAAAGCCTTGCGGCATACGAGCGGGGGGACCGCGCACAGGCCAACGAGCTTGCCCTTTCCGCCTATCTCGATGGGTTCGAACCGCTTGAGGCGGTTCTGTCCACTCGGGACGGAGATCTGATGATGCGGGTTGAGCAAGCGCTTAGCGGCTTTCGCGCGAGCATCAACTCGGGTGTTCGACCGGCGGACCTACGCAGCGAGCTCATGGAGATGGATCCACTGCTGGACCGGGCGGAGACCGCCTTGTCGCCCGAAGCGGCGACAGACATTTCGACGTTCCTCGGCGCCTTCACGATCCTGCTGCGCGAGGGGCTCGAGGCGCTGCTGGTGGTGATCGCCATGATCGCGTTTGTCCGGAAGTCGGAGCGAACCGAGGTCATGCCCTACGTCCACGGTGGGTGGATTGCTGCCCTGCTCGCCGGTGTGGTCACCTGGGCCGTTGCGACCTACTTCGTGACCATAAGCGGCGCCAGCCGTGAGCTTACCGAAGGGTTTGGCGCGCTACTGGCGGCTGTGGTGCTCGTCTCGGTCGGCATCTGGATGCATGGGAAAAGCCAGGCCGACGAGTGGCGGCGGTACATCCAGGAAAAGATGGGCAAGGCTCTTTCGCGCCGGTCTGCCTGGTTCCTGTTCGGTCTTGCGTTCGTGGTTGTCTACCGCGAGGTGTTCGAGACGATACTGTTCTATACGGCCTTGTGGAATCCTCAGAACAGCGGGACCGTCCTCGCAGGCGCGCTGTCGGCGCTCGTGGTGCTCGCGGTCGTCGCCTGGGTCATGCTCCGCTACAGCCGGAAGCTCCCGATCACACAGTTCTTCAGGTACAGTGCGTGGCTGATCGCGGTCCTCGCCGTTGTGCTGGCCGGCAAAGGTATCGGTGCGCTTCAAGAAGCGGGAATGCTGGGCGTAACCCTCCTCGAAGGTCTCCCACGGGTCGATTTGATTGGGATCTATCCTGCCGTCGAACCGATTGCTGCGCAGGTGATCACCGCCGGAATCCTGTTTTTCGGGTTTCGGAGCAGCGGAGGCCAGCGAAGAGCTGCCGCAATGCAAGCCTAGTCAAGAAGATGGAATGGCGGCGCTCGGCACATCGGTGCGAGCTTGGCGGGTGCTAATCTGCGCGCGCAGGCTTGTCGCGCGAACGATTACTTTGGATCGGCGCCGTGTCGCGATGAGCTTCCTCTGATGCGGCGTGCAGCGGCCATGGGTTGGCGCGTTGCAAAAAACGAAAAAACGTCGCTTAAATCTCTAGTTCGCTCCCATCCTGCGCGTCATCCACAGCGCCACGGTAGGAACGATGATCCACATGGCCACCGGGACCGCACCGATATTTACGATGGGCATGAGCGGCATGGCCGGACTGTAGGTCCACCCCCAGTCGCTTCGAACGGCCAGCATCTCAATCGCCACCGTGACGCTGAGGCCAATGCTCAGATAGGCAATGAAGCGGGAAACCGGCCACGCGAGCAGCCAGGGAGTCTTTCCGCTGCCGATCGAAGCGCCGAGATACGCTCCCACCATGATTCCGGCATCGCCCAGCGCTGCAAGACCGCAGCGGCGTGCCGCTTGAGCAGGATCAAGATCGCCGCTCTCATAGAAGGGAAGCTGCAGCATTTCCCACGCAAACGCGATGAGCACTCCGAATATCGCCAACCAAAGAGCGGGATGCTCGCCGCGCCAGGTCATTCGTTTTGTATCTCGAGTGCTGCGGTCCAGAGCCAGTGTCTCCTGTTCAAGTTCTAAAGTGCCCGAGAGTTCGATCCCCGGTCCCTGTGCTGCTCGTACAAGCATCTTAAACGACGAAGCGATCCCAGCTCCCGTAATGCTCGTCGCTCCGGCGGCCTCTCGGCAGGCTCAATCCTATCAGCAAAGCTCCGAGCACAGTACCAAAGATGTCGCTCGTGATGCTGGTGCTTCCGTCCATCAGCCAGGGAGCCGCCATCAGCCAGAGACCAAACGCTACGTTCAGAAAACGCAGCGGTCTTGCGACTTCCGCCATCGTTATCACGGCAACCGTGATGACGAGCGCCCCCACCACATGGTCGCTGTCGGCCAGAGGCGGTTCTGTGCCGAGAACGAGCCTTGATAACATCAGAAAAGCGCCGATCAGCACACTGATGGCCAATGTCCAGGGGACCGTGACCCCGCGCGCCGCCGTACCGAGGCTCGCCGCGAACGGCGCATCGAAGCCGGGATGTTTGTCCTTGCTGCCGCCCGGAAGCGCGTCGCCGCGGAAAAAGGAGCGCCAGAACGGTCGGCCGCGCCGCGTGTTGAGAACCAGGAACTGGCCCATCGCGACCAGCTCGTCGAGCGAATAAGGTATCATGATCAGCATCGCGGCGGCCGCCATCAGGCAAATCGTGCAATAGGTGCCGATCATGATCGGCTGGATAATGATGAAGTAAATGCTGATCACGCCAAGGGGCACGACGACGATGCCGAACAGCGTCACCATCCAGGGCATGGTCCGCCAGCGGGCCCTTCCGCCCATGACTCCCATCAGGATCTCGAACATGTAGCTCATCGCACCGATGCCGCCATCGGCCACCGGCCAGGCCTTGGAGACATCGGAAGTGATGATGTATTCGGTGCCATTGAGCGCGCTTGGGGATGCGAAGAACGGCTCCCAAACCCCGTCGATATGGCCCAGCTGGTACGCAGTGAGAATGCGCGAAAGGAAGAAGCCGACGGCACCGAGGATAATGATCGGCATCCGCTGGACATAGGTGGAAGGCGAATAGGTCCAGCCCGGCGGTACGTCGCTGTCGTCCATCATCCCTTCGGGCGCCATTCCCGGCATCATCGGTACAAGGATGGTAAAGGCGATCACCAGCGCGCCGATAAAGGTATCGTTGGCATAGACGGCGGCATCGGGCGTCCAGAATACCAGCGGGGCGCCGAGCAGCCAGATGCCGATACACGTGTTCGCCCATTGAGCCCAGCCTCCGCGCGGCGAAAGGGAAATGGCCGCGAAGATCATGATCGGCACGCCGCTCACGACATCGTTCCAGGCTGTCAGCCAGCTTCGTAGCGCAGGATCCCAGAGATCGCGATCCTCGGTTATGCGCGTGACCGCAGTGGCAAATTCGTTTTGGTCGAAGGTCCCGAAGACAAACGGTGTGGTCGCGGGCCAGAGGCCGAGCAACATCGTGAACCAATGAACCCAGAGCATGTTGAAATGCATCTTGCGCATTTGACCGGAGTGCTCCGCCAGAGCGTCTTCGCTAAGCGGAGCAGGCTCTGCCTCATCGGCTTCATCGAAATGGCTACCGGCCACCCGCGCGGCATTGAGCTTGTTCTCAGCGTACCAGGCGGGCGGATCGGCTTTCAGACCTTCGACGATCCGCGGGAGGGCGGTCCTCAGCCTGTGCTACGGCGTCCAGTCCAGCCTTTCCCGCGCATTGCTGAGATCGAGTTCGTAGTGGTCGTCCGAAATGTCCACCATCCACGGCCGGATGAAAGCCTCTTCGCCAAGCACTTCGTTTTCGACCCAGGCGCCGGTCTTAGCGAGGCCCTTCGGCACCGTGCGCGTCGTCCAGTCCTCATCGTGGATCAGGCGTCCAAGCGACTTTTGCAGTTCGCCATAGGACATCACGTCATCTTCGCCGAGAAGAACCGGCCATTCACTGGGAAGCTCGCTCCGCCGGTCGACGATGCGCTCGATCCCGTCGAGCAAATCCTCAAGGTGCAAATATGGCTGTCCGGTGTCGAGGTCACCGGGATAGACGCGGGCGCTCGGCCGCTTCTCGTAAATTCGCGCGACCTGCTGTGCCAGAAACGCCGAATGGCCTTCATCGTCGTATACGCCCGCAGGCCGCACGAAGACCGCATTGATGTCGCCGCGCTTCTCGCGGATCAACTGCTCGGTGCGGACCTTCGATTCGCGGTAGGGCAGATCCGTGTCCAGCGGCGAGGTCTCGTCGATCAGCCCGCCGCCCTTGATGGGGGCATGGGCCAGCATCGTGCTCACGAACACGAACTGGTCGATTTCGAAATCCTGAAGTGCGTCGAGCAATCGACCGGTTCCCTTGACCGTCACCGCGTCATATTTGGGGTTCGGTTTACCGGTAAGATCGAAATAGGCAGCAAGGTGGACGAAGGAGGCGATCCTTTTGCCATAGGCGGTTCGAACGCGTTCGAAGGCGGCATCGATGCTCGCCTGGTCGGTGACATCGACACAGACGCATTCGGCCTCTGCCGGGGGATGGGGAGCGGCGTCGCGGTCGAATCCGATCACGCGGTATCTCGCTGCAAGCTTCTTTACGATGGCTGAGCCGATATAGCCGCTCGAGCCAGTAACGATCACGACAGGTTTATCGGAGTTGTCAGTCAAGATATGATCCTTGCTTCGACTTTGAACGACCTCACGACCCTTGAGCGGTGCCTAAAAACCTCAATCTAACAGAGTTTCCAACCCGAAAGCGTGCGGGAAAACGCAGTCCTTCTCCGTGTTACGAAATAACGATCGATTTCCCTCACATCGAGAGCAATTTCCGCAGCGAGCGGGCATTGGATTTAACTAACGGCACCCTTCCTGCCGAGCCTCGGGTTTCCTCGGCAGCCGATAATACGGACCAGCGCGAAAGACCAACGACTCGGCTTTGAAATAGGAACACATGGTAAGGGGAGACCGTAGTTCTGTCATATCAAACTACAATTTTCGAAGAGTAGGAGGCGACATGAAGGCCCAAGACGTAATGACATCGAACCCCGCATGCTGCAATCCATCGAGCACCGTGCAAGAGGCAGCTTTACTGATGGTCGATAATGATTGCGGCCAAATCCCCGTTGTCGACGATTCCGGCGCTTTGGTAGGTGTGGTGACTGACAGGGACATCGCCTGCCGGTGTGTTGCCAAAGGCTATTCCTCCGATCAAAGCGTGGAGGAAGTGATGACGTCGTCACCTGTCACTGTCAGCGTCAATGCGAGTGTCGATGAATGCTGCGCCAAGATGGAAGACAATCAGGTTCGCCGGCTTCCAGTGGTCGATGACGAGGGCAAATGTTGCGGCATCGTTGCGCAGGCCGATATCGCCAGAAGTGCAGCCGAGAAGGAAACCGGCGACCTCGTGCGCGAGGTATCGAAGGCCAGTTCGGAGCCAGCTTCGGCGGGATGCTGCTAGTCGCACAAGACTATTGATTTTACGCGGATAAAGCGGACGGGGCGATCTGATCGGTCCCCGTCCGCAATCGCTCGTTACTTGCCAATCGCCTCGCCCCCGACTATCTCGGGCCGGTGAAGTTCATTCGTACCTTGACCTTGATCCTTTTTGGCTTCGGACTCTTTGTCCAGGTTGGAGCGAATGCGGCAGCCCTTCCTCAGATCGAGGCGGCGGAGATGAGCGACTGTGCCGAGATGGCCGATAACGATACATCCACCGATCCGGCAGGACCATGTTCCAGCATGACGCTCGATTGCGTGATTGCCATGAATTGCTTGCCGCCTCTGGCTCTGTCGAATGCGACTGAAATGGAGGGTGCGCCCCTTCGTTTGGTACCGAGCTACCTTGTTTCTGCGGCCCCGTGGTTTGAAACAGATCCACCGCGACCGGAATCGCCTCCTCCAAAACCAATCCTCACCGTCTAGTTTTCCCTGAAGGCGCGTTGCGACTTTTGCGAGACTGACGAACGATGCAGCCGCACGAACCGGTCTTCGCCGGTGCGGCATGTTATGTCGTCAGCTCGCTCTGCACGAGTGAGATTTATGAACTGGCGAATTGGTTGGGTGCCGTTTTCGGCCCTGCTGGTCGCGCAGGCTGCCCAAGCGCAGTCGGTCGGCTATGAAGAAACCCTTGCGGCGGCGCGGGCGGAACAGCCCATGCTTGAAGCGGGCGCTTTGCGTGTACAGGCGAGGCGCGATGCTGCGGACGCAGCGGACGAATTGCCCGATCCACGCGTTCGTGCAGGCGTGATGAACTTGCCGGTCACCGGACCCGCTGCATTTAATCCGTATGCGCAATTGCCGACGCAGCTCGCGGTGGGCATCGAGCAGGAAATTCCCAATCTTGCCAGGCGGCGAGCACGATACGGCCTTGCCGGATCCGAAATCGGTATTGCCGAAGCCCGTCTTGGCTTGTCCGAACGTTCCATCCTCGCCGAGGCCGGGACGGCTTGGATTGGCCTGTATTATGCTCAGCAGCGCCTCGCTCTTGCGCGCGACTCTCTGGACAGCTTAAGGGACTTCGTTCCGGTCGCAGTCAGTGCCGTCGCTTCGGGATCGGCCAGACCTGCCGAAAGCCTTGCGATCCGGCGCGAGCTTCTCGAAATCGAGGATGCCATTACCCGGATCGAGGCCGCGCGCGCAGCCGCGCGTGCCCGGCTGCAGCGATATATCGCCGGAAGCGAGCCCGTCGCTGCGGGGGGCGCTCCCCAAGTTACCGTGGACCCGGAAGAGCTTCGGTTCGCGTTGGAGGCCAATCCGGAATTGCGTCTGGCGGATACCGAGCAGCGACGTGCCGAAGCTGCAGCCGATCTGGCACGCGCTGAAAAGCGACCTGATTTCGGCGTCAGCGTGACTTATGGACACCGTAATCCCGATTTTGGCAGTGTCGTATCGGTCATGGGATCGGTCACTTTGCCAATCTTCACTGACAGGCGGCAGAATCCGCGCATCGCGGCGGCCGAAGCAGACGCTGCTGCCGCCTCGGCCGAGCGCGTCGACCGCCTGAGGGCGATCAGGGCCCGGTTCGAAACCGATCTTGCTGAATGGCGCAGCGCGCTACAGCAATGGGAACGTGCGCGTGACCAGCTTCTCCCGCTCGCGCGCGACCGTGCCGACCTAGAAACCGCCAGCTTCGCTGCTGGACGCGCCGACCTCGTTGAAGTGATCGCGGCCAAATCTGCGCTGGCATTGCTCGAACTCGAGATTCTCGAACGCGAACAGATGGCTGTCGAAGCCGCTGCAACTCTACGACTTACATATGGGGAGGACAGGCCATGAAAGCCGTGTTCGAACGTCTTTCGCCGCGCCAGCGTTCTTATGCAGCGGCGGCGGGTATAGCCCTGATCAGCCTGGGGGCTGGCTACGGTCTGTCGATGCTCGGCGGCGGCAGCGATGGCGGTGACGCCGCTGCCGATGCCGGCTGCGAAGAAGTGCTCTACTGGTACGATCCGATGGTGCCGGATCAGCGCTTCGACGAGCCGGGCAAGTCGCCATTCATGGACATGCAGCTGGTTCCCAAATGCGCGGGCGGCGATGCGCAGGCTGGCGAAGGGGTCAGCATCGATTCCGGAATGGTCCAGAACTTCGGGATCCGCACTGCCGAGGCCGAATACGGCGTGCTGGAACCGGAAACGACGGTGACCGGCACGCTTGCCTACAATGGCAGCGAGGTAGCGATCGTCCAGCCACGCGCGGGCGGCTATGTTCAGCGAACATACGGCCACGCCCCGCAGGATCTGATCTCAAGAGGCGCGCCGGTCGTCGATTTGCTGGTGCCCGAATGGGGCGGCGCCCAGCAGGAATTTCTTGCCGTGGCGGCCACTGGCGACGCGGCGCTTACCAGTGCAGCCCGCCAGCGCCTTCGATTGCTCGGGATGCCGGAAGGCGTGATCTCCTCGGTGGCTCGAAGCGGGAGACCCCAATCGACGATCACCGTCACCGCGCCGCAATCGGGCGCGATTACCTCGCTCGGTGTAAGGCCGGGCATGACCGTCATGGCGGGGCAAAGCCTCGCCGAAATCAGCGGCTACAGTCCGATCTGGCTCGAGGCCGCTGTGCCCGAGGCCCTTGCGGGAAGCGCCCGCGTGGGACAGCCGGTAAGCGCGACGCTCACCGCTTTTCCTGGCGAGCGATTTGCAGGGCGGATCATTGCCATCCTGCCGAGTGCACAGGAGGCAAGCCGGACGATTACCGTGCGCGCGGCGATGCCCAACCCCGGCCTTCGCCTGAAACCGGGCATGTTTGCGCAGGTCACGATCGCTCCTGAACGGCGTGAAGCATTGCTCATCCCGTCGGAGGCCGTGATCCGCACCGGCGAACGCACGCTGGTGATGATCACTCAGGAAAGCGGAGGATACCGACCTGTCGAAGTCCGGATCGGGCGAGAAGCAGGCGGCCGCACCGAAGTTCTCGCGGGCCTCGCGGCAGGCGAGGAGGTGGTTACCTCCGGCCAGTTCCTGCTCGATTCCGAAGCCAGCCTTGCGGGTATCGATGTGCGTCCCATCGATGATGCACCGACGGCTGCCGGTGAAGAAGGCGCACAGGCGCAGGCGGATGCGGACGAGCCGCGCACCTATCGAGCCACAGGTACGATCGAACGCATCACTTCCCGCAGCATTACCTTGCGGCACGGGCCGGTCGAAGCTCTGGAATGGCCAGCCATGACGATGGGTTTTGCCACTGAAGGTCCGGCCCAGGTTCGCGGTTTCCAACGCGGCGACCGGGTGACCTTTACCTTCGTTCAGGCAAACAGCGGACCTCGAATCGTCTCGATCCGGAAGACCGACCAATGATCGCGCGGATCATCGGCAGTTCGATTGCCAATCGCCTTTTCGTGGTTCTGGCGGCGATCGGTCTGGCGCTCGCCGGCTTCTGGGCAGTGCGGACCACCCCGGTCGATGCGCTGCCCGATCTGTCGGACGTGCAGGTTGTCATCCGCTCGAACTATGCCGGGCAGGCCCCGCGTATCGTGGAGGATCAGGTCACCTATCCGCTGGCGACGACGATGCTCTCTGTGCCGGGGGCGAAGACCGTGCGTGGCTATTCGTTTTTCGGCGACAGCTATGTCTATGTGATCTTCGAGGACGGGACCGATCTGTATTGGGCGCGCTCGCGCGTGCTCGAATACCTCAACCAGGTCCAGAACCGCTTGCCCGAAGGCGTCGAGAGCACGCTCGGCCCTGACGCGACCGGGGTGGGATGGATCTACGAATACGCCTTGGTCGACCGGGGCGGCGGGCACGATCTGGCCGGACTGCGCAGCCTTCAGGATTGGTTCCTGCGCTACGAGCTGAAGACTATACCTGGGATCGCCGAGGTCGCCAGTGTGGGCGGCATGGTCAAGCAGTACCAGATCGTTCTCGACCCCTACCGTATGGCCTCCTTCGGAGTGACCCACGGCCAAATCGTGAGCGCGATCCAGGCGGGCAACCAGGAGGCAGGCGGGTCCATCGTCGAGATGGGCGAAGCGGAATTCATGGTGCGTTCGTCGGGTTATCTCGGCAGCCTCGATGATTTCCGCTCGATCCCTCTGCGCGCCGAAGCGGGAGGCGTGCCGGTGACGCTTGGCGATGTCGCCAATGTCCAGATCGGCCCCGAACTGCGCCGCGGTATCGCCGAGCTGAACGGCCAGGGCGAAGTCGCGGGCGGCATCGTCATTCTGCGGCAAGGCGCCGACGCGCGCGGCGCGATCGAGGCGGTGGAGGCAAAGCTCGAACAGCTGCGCGCGAGCCTGCCCGACGGGGTCGAGATAGTCACCACCTATGACCGTTCGCAGCTAATTGACGCTTCGGTCGATAACCTCACCACCAAGCTGATCGAGGAATTCATCGTCGTCGCGCTCGTGTGCCTGTTGTTCCTGTGGCACGCCCGCTCTGCCCTGGTCGCCGTGGTCACCTTGCCGCTGGGCGTTCTGGCAGCCTTTCTGGTGATGCGCTTCCAGGGAGTGAACGCCAACATCATGTCGCTCGGGGGCATTGCCATCGCGATCGGCGCGATGGTCGATGCGGCGGTGGTGATGATCGAAAACGCGCACAAGCACATCGAGCGCTGGACCGAGGACAATCCCGATACGGTCATGTCGGGTGAGGAGCGCTGGCGGATCGTCGCAGACGCATCGAAGGAAGTGGGTCCGGCGCTGTTTTTCAGCCTTCTGATCATCACCTTGTCCTTCCTGCCGGTCTTCACTTTGCAGGCGCAGGAAGGGCGGCTCTTTGCTCCGCTGGCCTTCACCAAGACCTATGCGATGGCGGCGGCGGCGATCCTGTCGGTCACGCTGGTTCCAGTGCTGATGGGATGGCTGATCCGGGGCAAGATACCGCGGGAAGACAGCAATCCGATCAACAAGGCGCTGACCCGTGCCTATCGGCCGGGGCTCGACTGGGTAATGCGGCGTCCGAAAGCGACGCTGGTCATTGCCGGACTGATCTTTGCGACGACGTTGGTACCCTTCACGCGGCTGGGCGGCGAATTCCTGCCTCCTCTCGATGAAGGCGACCTGCTCTATATGCCGAGCGCGCTTCCCGGACTTTCGCCGGGTGAGGCATCGGTTCTGCTCCAGCGGACCGACCGCCTGATCAAGACGGTGCCAGAAGTCGACACCGTTTTCGGCAAGGCGGGCCGCGCTGATACGGCCACCGATCCCGCGCCGCTGACGATGTTCGAGACGACGATCAGCTTCAAGCCGCGTGAGGAATGGCGCGAAGGGATGACGCCTGACAAGCTGGTCGAGGAGCTCGACCGGGTAGTCCGTGTCCCGGGCCTCGCCAATGTCTGGGTACCCCCGATCCGCAACCGCATCGACATGCTCGCGACAGGCATCAAAAGCCCGATCGGGGTCAAGGTCTCTGGCGAGGATCTGGGCGAGATCGAACGCGTGGCGCTTCATGTCGAACAGATTGCCAAGCAAGTGCCAGGCGTCAGTTCGGCGCTCGCTGAAAGGCTTTCAGGCGGGCGCTATGTCGATGTTGATATCAATCGCCTGGAAGCGGCTCGCTATGGGCTCAACATTGCCGATGTGCAGCAGATCGTGTCGGGCGCGATCGGCGGAGCGAATGTCGCGCGCACGGTGGAGGGGCTGGCCCGCTATCCGGTCAATGTCCGCTATCCGCGCGAGATCCGCGACAGCGTCGATGAGCTGCGCAATCTTCTGGTCCTGACCCCTGCGGGACAGCAGATCACGCTTGGCACGGTGGCGGATGTTCGTGTGACCAGCGGTCCGCCCATGCTCAAGAGCGAGCAGGGCCGACCGACCAGCTATGTCTATGTCGATGTACGTGGTCGCGACCTCACCTCGGTGGTGGGCGAGTTGCAGGAAGCGATCGGGGCGGAGGTCGATCTGCCCGCCGGCGTTAGTCTGTCCTATGCCGGGCAGTTCGAATATCTGACCCGCGCCTACGAACGGCTGAAGATCGTCGTGCCGGCGACGCTGGCGATCATTTTCCTGCTACTTTACCTGATCTTCCGCCGCTTCGACGAGGCGCTGCTGATCATGGGCACGCTGCCATTCGCGCTGACCGGCGGGTTTTGGTTACTTTACCTGATGGGATACAACCAATCCGTCGCCACCGCCGTCGGGTTCATTGCGCTGGCAGGCGTGTCAGCGGAGTTCGGCGTGGTCATGCTGATCTACCTGAAGGCCGCGCTGGAACGGCGGGAGGGCGATCTCGATGCCGAGGAGGTATCGGCAGCCATCCGCGAAGGCGCGCTGCTCCGCGTCCGGCCCAAGGCGATGACCGTCGCCGTGATCCTCGCTGGACTTTTTCCGATCCTGATCGGCACTGGCGCCGGATCCGAGGTGATGAGCCGTATCGCGGCCCCGATGATCGGCGGGATGATCACCGCCCCGCTGCTTTCAATGT
This sequence comes from Qipengyuania sp. 902, assembly GCF_051195295.1. Taxonomy (NCBI): domain Bacteria; kingdom Pseudomonadati; phylum Pseudomonadota; class Alphaproteobacteria; order Sphingomonadales; family Erythrobacteraceae; genus Qipengyuania; species Qipengyuania sp. 902. The sequence goes on from NZ_JBNJLJ010000004.1 coordinate 212,846, forward strand.
TCGTACTTCCCGCCGCCTTTCTGATGATGCGGCGGCCCAGGGCCAAACGGTCCAAACCCCTCGAAGGAGAAGAAGAATGCGTATTACAACCCTCGTGACCCTATTGGCAGCGCCGCTGGCTCTCGCCGCGTGCGACTCGGGCGACGATACCGAAGCGATGGACGACACGGCCATGGCAGACGTTCAGATGCCGATGGACGATAGCGACATGCCGATGATGGGATCGGATGGCGCGATACGGACCGCCAGCGCCGAAGGGATCGTCACCGCCATCGACGCCGATGCGGGAACGATCACAGTCGATCACGGCGCTGTCCCCGCGATCGAATGGCCCGCCATGACGATGGGGTTCCAAGCCGACGAACAGCTGCGTCAGGACGTGGCGGTTGGCGACACGATCTCGTTCGACTTCACAACCGGCGAAGGCGGCAACACGATCACTTCGATCACCAAGAAGTAATTGTGAACCGGCCCCGGATCATTTTCGGGGTCGGCACAATAGGAGAAGTACGATGATGAACGGTGACATGCCAGCGGCCATGATGGGGATCATGGGCCTGTTCTGCTTATTGCTGACCATCCTCATGGTGTTGGGCATCGCTGCACTGATCAAATATCTCCGGGGCAGGTAAGATGGACCAGTGGGCGAAGGCATCGGGTCTCAATCGACGCGCATTACTGCGACGGGCCGGCGCAGCGGCGACCGGCCTTGTGGCTCTTCCCTTGTCTGCTTGCGAAGCACGAAATTCGCTGTTTAGCGCCGATGGAGCCGGCGCGAATCCGCTCGCCATTCCGAAGCTCGATCAGGGAATTGTCGAACAAGGCGAGCGGGTCTTTCGACTGTCAATATCCGCTGGGCAGAAGGAATTCGCTCCCGGAGTCGCTTCGCCTACGATCGGAGTGAACGCGCCTTATCTCGGTCCGACATTGGAGATGCGCCGCGGCGAGCGCGTCCGGTTGCATGTCGACAACGGTCTGGACGAGGGAGCCACCGTCCACTGGCACGGGTTCGAACTTCCCGCCGCTGCGGACGGCGGGCCGCACCAGCTGATCCGCCCCGGCGCCCGCTGGAGCCCGTCTTTCGAAGTGCGCCAGCGCGCCTCGCTCTACTGGTATCATTCGCACCTGCATCGCGGCACAGGACCGCAGGTCTATGCTGGTCTTGCCGCACCGATCTATGTCCGTGATGACGAAGAAGAGGCGCTGGATCTGCCGAGCGAATATGGCGTCGATGACATTCCGCTTATTGTTCAGGACCGCTTGCTCGATAGTTCCGGCAGGATCCACTATCCGCAGAACATGCACGCGCAAATGATGGGCGTGCGCGGGGATCGTATCTACGTCAATGGCACGCAAAACGCGGTGTTTGACGCTCGGAGCGGTCAGTTACGCTTGCGGATCCTCAATGGATCGAACGCACGCTTCTACGATTTCTCGCTGTCCGGTGGTCAGACCATGGAGCTCATCGCGAGCGATAGCGGCTTGCTGGATCGCCCGCATGCGGTCCGCTCGCTCAGGCTCGCACCGGGTGAGCGGGCGCAGATCCTCGTCGATCTTTCCGAAGGGCGCCCACTCAGCCTTGTGGCGACCAGTCCGGACAATTCGATGGGCATGATGGGAGGCGACGGCGGCGGTATGATGGGAGGCGGTATGGGCCGACGGCGCGACGATGCCCGGATGGACGAGCCGTTCCGCGCCCTCGATATCAGACCCGCCGGCTCCTCGCCGCGAAGGATTCTTTCGCCGCAGCTTGCCGCGCTCCCAGCACTCAACCCTTCACTTGCAGTGCGAACCCGGCGGTTCGTGCTCGATATGGGAATGAGGGGCGGCGGGATGTCTATAAATGGTGCCAACATGGACATGAATGTCATCAACCAGCGGGTGCCCGTCGACCAGTGGGAGATTTGGGAGATCGCCAATGCCTCGATGATGGCCCATCCCTTTCATATCCATAATGCGCAGTTTCGCGTGATCGATCGCGGCGGCCGCACGCCGCCGCCGCTGGAAACGGGATTCAAGGATACGGTCGTCGTCAATCCGCGCGAGCAGGTGCGCGTGCTCCTGCGCTTCGCGGAACATAACGATCCGGACCTGCCTTACATGTATCACTGCCACATTCTCGAACACGAGGACGCAGGCATGATGGGACAGTTCGTCGTGGTGAAGAGCTAGAAAGGAGTTCGCATGAGCAAGGAGGACAGCGTCATTAAGGGCACAGCGAACGATCCGGTCTGCGGTATGCGCGTTACGGTCGAGGGCGCCAAACAGAGGCCCGCCACGAGGGCTCTGAGCATTATTCCTGTTCATCGCGCTGTCTCGACAAATTCGAGATTGATCCCGAGCTTTATCTCTCACGAGCGCATCTCGACGCGGTGGAGGACTTGCCGACCGGCATGATTTACACCTGCCCGATGCATCCCGAGATACGTTCAACGGAGGGCCATTCGGAGAGGTATTTTATTGAATAGCGCCCCGATCCACGAACAGCCATAGCAATCGATATCGACAATCTCTTCGATACGTCAAACCAACGGGAACGGTTGATGTTTTTCCCGAGCTGTGCCCGGATCAACCGCTAGAGAGTTTCGTGAGCGAAACCGCCATCTGAACTTCGGCATCACGTTGAAGCGCAGCTTCGGCAGCGCCAACACCCCCACCAAGCAGTGTACGCCTCGAGCTTCTAACTCCAAGACGGGTCTCCCTTAAGGGTTTCCGCTTTCGGGCGATTGCGATTAGTTCCCAAATGCCCGGATGGGGGGCGCTTAGCGGACTATCACTGTCTCCGCCCCTCCACGGAGCAGATTGTTCCTTCCGGCGTCGACTGACAAATTGGGATGCCAGCCCCGCACGAGCTCTGCCATTCAATTCGCGCAAATGCGCACAGCCAATTGCCATAAAATATGTCTCAATGCTTCCGAACCGAGCTTCTTTGACGCCTGTTTCATGCTGCATCCTTGCTGCATGGAGCAGCCGGGACCAGATGGTAATCGCTGAAATTACAAGGCGTTAACTGCGCAGCGTTGTGCAGCACGAGTAACGAGGTCACTGCCCACTTAACTAGCTGTTATTGTTAGAAAAAAAATGGATGCCCCGTGAGGATTCGAACCTCAATTGACGGAGTCAGAGTCCGTAGTCTTACCATTAGACGACGGGGCATCGGCGCTCACCGGGCCGCGCAGAATCGCGTGCTGCGCGCGGGAGAGGTGGGCCATCTAGTTTCGCCGCCTGCCGAGGTCAACCCCGCTCCGGCGGCCCCTCTTGCCCCCTTCGCGCTTCACGGCTAGCATCGGCCTCAAGTCCCCGCGCCCGATGGTTGGTGTGGGAAGAAAAAAGAAGAAAGCTCCTTATCATGGCGGACAGTCCTCCGCCGGACATTACAAGGGGGCCAGGACGCAAACGGGGCGACAAGTCCGGCAAGGTAGCCGATTTCCGCTACAAGCGCCCCGCCCGGCCCGACCAGACGAGAGGCGAAGCTCGCCCCCGTGCACCGCGCAAAGGCACAGCCGGATGCGGGCCGACCGCAAATGCCGGACCGAACACGCACCACCGCCAAGCCTATGCCGCGCTCGACCTAGGTACCAACAACTGCCGCCTGCTGATTGCGCGGCCGAGTGGGGCGGATTTCACGGTCATCGATGCATTCAGCCGGGTCGTCCGGCTGGGCGAAGGGCTGGCTGCCAGCGGAAGGCTGTCGGATGAGGCGATGGACCGCACGCTCGCCGCGCTGCAAGTCTGCGCGGAAAAGCTGCGCCGGCGCAATGTCCGCCTGGCCCGTTCGGTCGCGACCGAAGCCTGCCGCCGCGCCGCGAATGGCCCTAAGTTCATCGAGCGAGTGAAAGCGGAAACCGGCATCGTCCTCGACATCATTTCCGCGCAGGAAGAGGCGCGGCTGGCGGTGCTCGGCTGCCATGTCCTTCTCGAAGACGGGAACGGTCCCGCGATCATCTTCGATATCGGCGGCGGTTCGACCGAGCTGGTTCTCGTCGAACCCGGCGGCCCGGTCCCGCGCATCCTCGACTGGTTGAGCGTGCCGTGGGGCGTCGTTTCGCTGACCGATACGGTCGGGCCGTCCGACGGCAGCGAGGAAGGCCGGCTGGAGCGCTATCGCGAAATGCGCCGGACGGTTGCTCGTAGCTTCCGCAGTTTTGCCGAGCGGATCGGCGAGCATACGCGCTCGAACGAGGGTATCCGTCTGCTCGGCACGAGTGGTACGGTCACCACGCTCGCGAGCCTGCATCTCGAACTGCCGCAATACGATCGCCGCGCCGTCGACGGGCTTATCTTGCCCTCGCAGGCGATGCGCGACATTTCCGCGCGCCTCTCGCGCATGAGCGAGGCCGACCGCCGCCAGCTGCCCTGCATCGGCGACGATCGCGCCAATCTCGTGATCGCGGGCTGCGCGATCCTGGAATCGATCCTCGACATCTGGCCTTCGGTCCAGCTCGGCGTGGCGGATCGCGGCATTCGCGAAGGCATCCTGCGCAGCCTGATCGCCGCCGACGCCGATGGCGAACGAAGCCGCGCCGCCATGCAGAAGATGCGGGAGCAGGATGTGTGAGAAGTTCGCAATTCATTAGCGAGGCGGCGGGTCGTGGCGTGTTTGTCGGGTGCGGAAAGCGCATCCGCGCTTTCCTTGCGGCACCGGCCCACTCCCCCACCCGGCCACCCACGGCACTATACTGTTTGGGTGGCCGGGTGGGGGAGTGGGCCGGTGCCGCAAGGGCCGGACGGATGTCCGGCACGCACGCAAAGGGAAAAATATAATGGCCCGCTCCGGCAAGGATCGCGAGACGCGGGTTCGCACGGCGAAGAAACGCACGGCGAGCTCGACCCGCTGGCTGCAGCGCCAGCTCAACGATCCTTACGTCAAGCAGGCGAAGGCGGAAGGATATCGCAGCCGCGCAGCCTACAAGCTGATCGAACTGGACGAGAAATACGGCCTGCTGAATGGCGTAACCCGCGTTGTCGATCTCGGTATCGCGCCCGGTGGCTGGAGCCAGGTGGTGCGCAAGCGCAAGCCAAAGGCACTGATCGTGGGCATCGACCTGCTCGAAGTAGAGCCGATCGAGGGCGTCGAAATCTTCCAGATGGACTTCATGGACGACGATGCCCCGCGCGTTCTGGAAGAGGCGCTGGGCGGCAAGGCCGAGCTGGTGATGAGCGACATGGCCGCCAATACGGTGGGCCATAAACAGACCGATCACCTTCGCACCATGGGCCTGGTCGAAGCCGGAGCCTGGTTCGCGATCGAGAACCTTGCGCCGGGCGGGACGTATCTGGCCAAGGTTCTGGCCGGCGGGACCGACAATGACCTGCTGACCTTGCTGAAAAAGCACTTCAAGACGGTGAAGCATGCCAAGCCTCCCGCCAGCCGCAAGGGCTCCAGCGAATGGTACGTCATCGCCCAGGGCTTTAAAGGCTAGGGTCAAGACCAATCGACCGCAAACGAAAAGGCCCCGCCGAAGCGAGGCCTTTTCTCATCAAATACGAAGCTGGCGCCTAGTCGATCTTGGTCGCCCCTTCATTGTCCCCACCGGCGTTCGCGGCAGGCACCGGCTGATCGGCACTCATGGCGCCAGCCGCCTGCGCGGGATCGGCGGGTTCGCCTTCGACCGCGCCCGGACCTGCGCCTGGCGCTTCGCCGGCAACGTCTTCGCTCTCGACTTCGGGAGCTGCGGGTGCAGGCTTGGCAGGCGCGCCGCCGAAGGTGGACATATATTCCATCACATTGGCGCGATCTTCAGGCTTGGACAGGCCGGCGAAGCTCATCTTGGTGCCGCTAGCGAAAGCGCGCGGGCTGGTGAGCCACTCGTTCATGTTCTCCCAGGTCCACTGGCCGCCCTTTTCGGACAAGGCACTGGAATAGGCGAAGCCCGCATGGCCAGCGATAGCCTTGCCCATCGTGCCATAGAGATTCGGGCCGATGCCATTGGCGCCGCCCTGTTCGATCGTATGGCAGGCGGTGCATTTGGCGAAGACCGCCTCGCCCGCAGCCGCATCGGCGTTGGCCAGAAGTGTGCCGAGATCCGGCCCCGCATCCGCGCCCGCATCGGTTTCCTCGCCCTGCACGAAATAGCCAGGCTCCGCGCCCTCTGGCAGTTCGCCGCTGTCCGCATGGAAATACATGCCCGATGCGATCGAGCTGCCGAGCGCGACGATACCGGCGAAAAGGACCCAGCCGGCGGCGGTGTTGAAACGATCGTCCATTGAGTGCTTGCCTGCGAAAAATCTGTTGGTTCGATGGTTGCGCGCCGCTCTAGTGAAGCAAGCGGGCGCGCGCAAGTGCGCTTCGTGCAATAGCTCTTGAACCGCGCGTGGGCCACCCGTAACGCCGCGCGATGCGCCAATTTGCCAAGCCTGCTCTAGAGATGGTCGATTCCATGCGGTCCGCTGCGGCGGGTGATCCGATGCGCGCTATTGCTTTCGGCGGGGCACCCGGATCGAATTCGCACCAGGCGGCGATGCAGTTCGCGCCCGTGGCGCTGCCGCTACCTTGTTTCAGCTTCGAAGATGCGCTGGAAGCGGTCGACAGCGGTCGTGCGGGCTGCGCAATGATCCCGATCGAGAATTCGCAGCACGGGCGCGTGGCCGATATCCACTTCCTGCTCCCCGAAAGCGGCCTCAAAATCGTCGCGGAGCATTTCATGCGCATTACCCACGCGCTCATGGCGCTGGGCGACGGGCCGTTCGAGGCCGCCTACAGCCACCCGCAGGCGCTTGGACAGTCGCGCCAGTTTTTGGCCGAACGCGAGATCGTGGGCCTCAGCCATGCCGACACAGCCGGCGCGGCCGCCTTCGTGGCGGAAAGCGGCAACCCTTTCATCGCCGCGCTCGCCCCGCCGCTGGCGGCCGATCTCTACGGCCTGAAGATCATTGAGGACGAGGTCGAGGACGCGCACGATAACACCACTCGCTTCGTGGTGCTTGCGAAAGAGCCGCTAGACGCCGCGTCGCTGGTCGGGACACCGGCGGTGACTACCTTCATTTTCGAGGTGAAGAACATCCCGGCCGCGCTCTACAAAGCGCTGGGCTGTTTCGCGACCAACGGCGTCAATATGACCAAGCTGGAAAGCTACCAGAAGGGCGCCAGCTTCGCCGCCACCCAGTTTTTTGCCGACATAGAGGGGGTTCCGGGCGATCCGCGCGTCGATACCGCTCTGGAAGAGCTTGCCTTCCAGACGAACCAGGTCCGCCTGCTCGGGAGCTACCCCCAAGCAAGGAAGCGCGGCTAACGGAAGCCTGCCGAGCGAGAATCGTTCGGCGAGTCGTTTCTGAAGTTCGACGGATCGAACGAAAAACATGCAGATTCTGAAAATAAACGGGAACTTTTTCCTCTTAGGTCCTTTTCCTTCTCGCATTTATTCGTTCGAATAATGATGAGGGATTCACTATGCGCAAGCCAATAATTGTTGCGGCGATCTGCTCCACAGCACTCGCCACGCCTGCCATCGCTCGTGATGGACAGACCTATGTCGAACTCGGTTTCGGCCCGCTGATCGCTGAAGATATCGACGTTCGTGAGATTTCTCCGAACACAGGCACGCCGGCCACGCTCGAGCCGGACGACTTCGGTTACGATGGTGCGATCATCGTCGGCCACGACTTCGGCCAGTTCCGCACGGAAGTCGAAGCTGCATATCGTAACACCGACTTCGACGCCCTTCAGGCCGGTGGCGCCACCTTCGACGGTGGTCTTATCGACGGAGACGTCTCCACGCTCAGCTTCATGGGTAACATCCTCGCGGACTTCGGCCCGGACGATGGCGTCCAGTTCTTCTTCGGCGTCGGTGGCGGTGCCGCGAAGATCGACCCGCGCCTGACGCTCGCCGCTGCTCCGGTAATCGACGGCAGCGACTGGGAGTTCGCATGGCAGGGCATCGCCGGCGTGCGCGCTCCGCTGACCGACACGATCGATGTCGCGCTGCGTTATCGCTACTATCACATCGACGATTTCACGGCTGGCGGTGAGAACGGCTCCAGCGCGTGGAAGGGCGACTTCACGACCCACTCGGTGCTCGGTTCGATCGCGTTCAACTTCGGTGGCGCGACCCCGCCGCCGCCTCCGCCGCCCCCGCCGCCGCCTCCCCCGCCGCCCCCGCCTCCGCCGCCGCCCCCGCCGCCGGAAGCACCCTGTGCGACGGGTCCGTATATCGTCTTCTTCAACTGGGACGAATCGACGATCACGCCGGAAGCGGCATCGATCCTCGACAATGCGGTATCGGCTTACACCAACTGCGGCACGGCAGCAGTCATGCTGGCAGGTCACACCGACACCTCGGGTTCGGCGACCTACAACATGGGTCTGGCAGAACGTCGTAACGACTCGGTTCGCGACTACCTGACCAGCCGCGGCGTACCGGGTGGACGGATCACCAGCGAAGCGTTCGGTGAGAACCAGCTCCGCGTTCCGACCGCAGACGGTGTTCGCGAACTGCAGAACCGCCGGGTGGAAATCACCTACGGTCCGGGTTCGGGCATGTAATCTGGGTTTTCGCCCCAAAGCGAAAACACCGAGAGGGGGCCGGAGCGATCCGGTCCCCTTTTTTGTGGCTCTGTCGCAACGCTGCTTGCGGTCTGACTGCCCGCTACCGGGCTAACCGGCAGACGCGCTATTCTTCGTCGGCGTAGATAGCGACCTCGCGATCGCCAGTGCTGGTCGCCCGACCGCGATACATCCCTGCGGTATTCATCGAATAGAGCGCGTGGGCCTCGGGCGTTACGACAATCACGCCGCCGTCTCCTCCAAGCTGGCCGACATCCGCTATTACCGCGTCGATCTCCTGCTGGCTTTCAGCGTCGGTCAGTTCGACGCCTTCATCGAACGGCGCTCCACCGCGGATTTGCGAGCGGTACATCAATCGCGTGCAAATATCCTTCGCCACCCCCACGCGGATGAAGAACTCGCCCCATCCCGTCGCCGAGACCGCGCACGCGCGATTGTCGGCATAGGTGCCCGCCCCGATGATCGGCGCATCGCCGATGCGGCCCCAGCGCTTGCCGGTCATCCCGCCGGTCGAAGTGCCCGCGGCCATGTTGCCGTCCTGGTCCAGCGCAACTGCGCCGACCGTGCCGAACTTGATATCGACATCGAGCGCGGAAAGCTTGTCCGCCTTCATCCGCTCGAGCGCCTCGCGCCGCGCGTCAGTATCGAACCATTCGGGCGGCATCGTCTCGAGACCCTGCTCGGCAGCGAACTGCTCCGCGCCTTCGCCAGCCAGCATAACATGCGGGCTATCGGTCATGACCTTGCGCGCGAGCAGGATCGGGTGGCGGATGCCGGTCACGCCAGCAACCGCGCCGGCATCGCGGTCCCGCCCGTCCATGATCGAGGCGTCGAGCTCGTGCTCGCCCTCCCACGTATAGACCGCGCCGCGCCCGGCATTGAATTTCGGATCGTCCTCCATCAGCAGGATTGCCGCCTGGATCGCATCGAGCGCGCTGCCGCCCTCGGCCAGCACCTTCGATCCGGCATCTAGCGCGGCCTGCAGGGCGGCGCGATAGGCCGCGTCGCGCTCTGCCGTCATGTCCTCGCGCCGAATGGTCCCCGCCCCGCCATGGATGGCGATCGACCAGCGCGGTCCTTCCTCCTCCGCGCCGGCGGGTGCAGCGACGGCAATGGCGAAGAGGGCGGCGGCGCCGGTGACGGCTCTGGTCAGTCTGTGCATCGCACCGGCTTAGCATGTAGAGTTGTCCACCCGCCAGAGCCTGCGACTTTGTAAAGATGCGCCAACATGTTAAGCTGTGATCGCGAGGGGGAAACTGGGGAGAAATTCAATGCGCATCGGGAATTACCGGTTCGACCAGGAGGTGGCGATGAACGTCATCGAGAAGGTCGGGCTCGCACTCATCGTGCTGGTCATCACCTGGCTGGCCGCGAAGGCCGCCAAATGGGCCTTCGCCAAGCTGGTCGACAATATCTCATTCTTCCAGCGCCACACGGGCAGCGGGACATCGCTGGGCGAGAGCCTCGGCAAGATCGTCAGCCTGCTGATCTGGCTGTTCGGCCTGCTCGTCATCCTGCAGATCCTCGGCCTCGGCGCGGTTGCCGGACCGGTGGACAGCCTGCTGGAGAATATCGTCGACTTCATCCCCAACCTCATCGGTGCGGGGCTGATCTTCTTCATTGGCATGATGGTGGCGCGGATCGTGCGCGACCTGATCATGACGACGTTGCAGACCGTCGATTTCGACAAATGGGCCAATCGCGGAGGCGTCGACAGCGTCACCGGCAACAGCGCCATCAGCAAGACCATCGCGACGATCGTCTACGCGATCATCGTGATTTTCGTGTCGATCATGGCACTCGAAGCATTGAGCATCGATAGCATCAGCGGCCCTGCCAGCTCCATGCTGCAACTGATCTTCAACGCCATTCCCAATATCATCGCCGCGGCGATCCTGCTGGGCATCGGCTATCTGATCAGCCGTTTCGTGGTGCAGGTGCTCAAGGAAGTACTGCCCGGCCTCGGCGTCGATCGGGCGCTGGCGGAAACCGGCATGGTGGGCGAAGGCACCACCGCATCGGGCATCATCGCCCGTGTGGTGCAGGTGGCGATCATCCTGTTCTTCGCTATCGCCGCAACGCGCCTGCTGGGCTTTCCGGAGTTGACCGCAATCCTCGACCAGGTGCTCGAACTTGGCGGCCGGGTGATCTTCGGCGCAGTCGTGATCGCCTTCGGCTTCTTCATTGCCAATCTCCTCGCCCGCCTGATCTCGGGCGACGGGGAGAACGCAACGGCAGCCACGATCGTGCGCTGGGCGACGATCATCCTGTTCGTGTTCATGGGCCTGCAGTTTACCGGCATCGGTGGCATGATCCCGGCCAATGCGCTGACGATCCTGATCGCCGGTGTGGCGGTGGCCGGCGCCCTCGCCTTCGGCCTTGGCGGCCGCGACTGGGCGGCGCGCAAGCTCGACCAGATGGACAGCGATCTCGGCGGAGGCGGCTCTGCCGCAGCACCGAAGCCGAAGCGCAGCCGCAAGGCCGCGCCCAGGGCAGAGGATCCCCTCCCTCCGGGCGCCTGATCGCCAATCGCACCTAATGAACGGGGCGCGGGAATTTCGAATCCCGCGCCCCGTTTTTCGTGTTAGGTCACCTGCCTAGAGATACGAGGAGAGAGCGGCATGAGCGAATTCGGATTTTCCAGCACGGCGGACGAGGTCCTCGAAGGCAAGGATCTGTCGGGGCGCACGGCCCTGATCAAGGGTGGCTATTCCGGCCTCGGCAAGGAGACAGCACGGGCGATGGCAGCCATGGGCGCGCACATCGTTCTGTCGGGCCGCGATGCGGCCAAGCTTGACGATGCCGCGCGAGAGATCGCCGATGCGACCGGCGCGAAAGTCGAAACCCTGGTCTGCGACCTTGCCTCGCTCGACAGCGTGCGCAAAGCCGCGAAAGAAGCGAACGAACGCTTCGACAAGATCGATCTGCTGATCAACAATGCCGGGGTCATGGCCCCGCCGCTGGAGCGGACCGAGGAAGGGTTCGAGCTGCAGTTCGGCACCAATCACGTGGGCCACTTCCTGCTCACCAACCTGCTGATGCCGCTGGTCGAGAAGGGCGATCGCCCGCGGATCGTCAACCTTTCCAGCCGCGGGCACCATTTCGACCACGTCCATTTCGACGACCCGAATTATCAGGAGCGCGATTACGAGAAATGGACGGCTTACGGCCAGTCCAAGACGGCCAATATCCTCTTTTCCGTCGGACTCGAAAAGCGCCTGAGCGACAGGGGCGTGCATGCCTACGCGCTGCATCCGGGCGGCATCCAGACCAATCTCGGCCGCCATATGACCGAGGAGGACATGACCTGGATGATGAACCGGATCAAAAAGATGGCGGAGAAGAGCGGCGAGGAGCCGCAAGGTTTCAAGACCATCCCGCAGGGCGCGGCGACCACCTGCTGGGTCGCCACTACCGACGAGCTGGAAGGCGCAGGCGGCGTTTATTGCGAAGATTGTCACGTCGCCAACCAGGATGACGAAGATACGACCGGCGGGGTGAAGAGCTACGCGATCGATCCCGACAATGCCGACCGGCTGTGGTCCATGAGCGAGGAGATGGTCGGCGAGACATTCGCCTACTGAATTTTTTCGCGAACCCTGTAACCCGGCCCCGTTCCTCGATGCCCCGGTCTCGCTCAATTCCGCAGGTCTCTACACCGGCATCCTTGCCGGATCGATCGGGACTTTCGCCTTTGGCCTTTCGTGCCCGATCGACCCCATGGCGCATCTGGCGAGTTGGCATGTTCTGCCGATCATCGTTTCTGCAGTCGCCGGTCGCCTGATCGACCCGACCCTCGTGCGTTTGCAATCTACAGCCAGCGCAACCGGCGGAAGATCACGATCAGCGCGACGAAGACGAACAGGCATAGCGCCACCACCGCCCAGAACGCATCAGGATCGTCCATCCCCGGCATGCCGCCGACATTGATGCCGAGCAGGCCGGTCAGGAAGCCGAGCGGCAGGAAGATGCCCGCCACAATCGTCAGCATATAAGTCGCGTGTTCGCTGCTCGCGAGGCTGCGGGCGCGGATTTCGTCCTGCAGCACCAGCGCGCTTTCCTTGCTGATGTCGATATCGTCGAGATAGCGGCGCAGGCGCGCGATACTTTCGGCGATCTCGCGGCGGTCGTGTTCCTCGAACCAGTAGGGCGCATCGCGGCTGATCTGCTCCAGAGCCTCGTGCTGCGGCGCCATGTGGCGTTTGAGGCCAAGGCAGTTGCGGCGGATGGTGGAGATCTGCTTGAGCATGCGCTCGGCCTGTTCATCCGGATCGTCATGCTCCAGCTCGTCGAGCACGGCATTCATGTCGACGATCGACTGGCTCATCCGGGTAATCAGCAGTTCCGCGAGCAGCGTGATCGTCGCCCCCGCATCGGGCGGTCCGTTGCCGCGATCGAGCATGGCGACGACCTCGCGCGGGGTCTGCAACGGATGGCGGCGCAGCGTGATCAACCGCCGCCCGTCGCACCATACCTGCATAGAGATCATGTCTTCGGGCTGGGCCCCGGGGTTGAAATTAATCCCGCGCAGCGTCGCTACCAGCGCCTCGCCTTCGGTAAAGGCACGCGGACGAGTGGCGTCACTGGTGAGCAGCTCTGCCGTGGGCTCGGGAATTTGCAACTCGTTCTCGAGCCAGTCCTGCACCCCGTCGCGATTGCGGCAGACGTGCAGCCACATGACCTCGCCCGGCCCCGCCGGTTGCCAGCCTTGCGCTTCCTCCCAGCCAATCGTGCGCGCGCCGCCCTGCCCGTTCAGCACGCGCCCGAACAGCAGCGGAGTGTCGGTCTGGCTATCGTCGGTCGCTTCGCTCATGAATGCGTCATGCCGCAGCGCGCGGCGCTTGTCATTGCCCCTTCCTCATCGGCCCTCTATATCGACACGCATGTCTTCCGTACGCCCTTGGCGCGATATCGAGCGCCGCCAGTCTCGCCAGATCATGGTCGGCAACGTCCCCGTCGGGGGCGATGCGCCGATCACCGTGCAGACCATGACCAATACGCCGACCGAGGATGTGGCCGCGACGATCGATCAGATCCGCCGCTGCGAGGACGCGGGCGCGGACATCATCCGCGTGTCCTGCCCGACCGAGGAATCGACTTCGAACTTCGACCGCATCACCCGCGCGGCCAGCGTGCCGATCGTCGCGGACATCCACTTCCACTACAAGCGCGCCCTCGAAGCCGCGGACAAGGGCGCGGCATGCCTGCGGATCAATCCTGGCAATATCGGCTCGTCCGAGCGCGTGGCGGAGGTCGTCCGCGCGGCCAAGGCCAACGGCTGCGCCATCCGCATCGGCGTGAATGCGGGCAGCCTCGAAAAGGACCTGCTGGAAAAATACGGCGAGCCCTGTCCCGAAGCACTGATCGAAAGCGCACTCGACCATATCAAACTGCTGCAGGACCACGACTTCCACGAGTACAAGGTGGCCGTAAAGGCAAGCGACGTGTTCCTCGCCGTCGCGGCCTATCACGGGCTGGCCGAGGCGGTCGATTGCCCGCTCCATCTCGGCATCACCGAGGCGGGCGGGCTGGTCGGCGGCACGGTCAAGAGCGCGCTCGGTATCGGCAGCCTGCTGTGGGCCGGGATCGGCGACACGATCCGCGTCTCGCTTTCGGCCGAGCCGGAGCAGGAAGTGAAGGTCGGCTACGAGATCCTCAAATCGCTCGGCCTGCGCACCCGCGGCGTGCGGGTGGTGTCATGCCCCAGTTGCTCGCGCCAGGGATTCGACGTGATCCGCACGGTCGAAGCGCTGGAAAAACGGCTCGAGCACATCAAGACGCCGATGAGCCTCTCGGTCCTCGGCTGCGTGGTCAACGGCCCCGGCGAAGCGCGCGAGACCGATATCGGCCTGACCGGCGGCGGAAGCGGCAAGCACATGGTCTATCTCTCGGGCGTGAAGGACCATCACATCGAGAGCGAGGACATGCTCGACCACATCGTGAAGCTGGTCGAGGAAAAGGCTGCGCTGATCGAGGCGGGCGATGCGATCGCCTTCGATCCGCACGCGAAGGAAGCGGCGGAATAACCTCCCTCAGGCGACTGTTCGCTTTACCCGTTTTTAAGCTTGGCCTGCGACGTTCGTTCGTATGCGCGAAGCCCTCTTCTTTGCCATAGCAGCCGGTTCTTTCGTCGCCATCGTGTGGGGCGGCACGGATGCGGATGTGTCTGCGGAAGGCGATGGCGCAGGGATCGCCGAGACAAGGGCCGAAATCGCGCAGGCCCAGGCTGACAAGAGCTATGCCGCCTGGACTTCAGGCGAAACGATCCTGCCGCGCGAAAGCGACGGGCATTTCTATGCCAGCGTCGCCATCAACGGCACGCCGGTGAACTTCATGGTCGATACCGGCGCCAGCATGGTCGCCCTTACCGGCGCGGATGCGCGCGCTGCAGGCCTGTACTGGAACGATGCCGATGTGCGCCCTGTGGCCCAGGGGGCAAGCGGGCCGGTCTATGGCGTGAACGTGCAGCTCGATCATGTCTCGCTCGGCGGTCACGAGGCGAGCAATGTCCACGGCGTCATTGTCCCCGAGGGCCTCGGCGTTTCGCTGCTAGGCCAGAGCTTCCTGCGCACCATCGAGCCGGTCCGTATCGAAGGCGACCGGATGGTGCTCGGCGGGTGACGAACCGACGAATTGTTCATGGTGCCGTTATAGCGGCTCTGCTACATTGGTCTTGATGAGACGGCGCGATCTTCTGACGGGGACGCTGGCAGCGGGTGCAATCGCTGCCGTTCCCGCGCGCGTGTTTGCCCAAGTCAATCCTTATGCGGCACGCGACCGTGTGTTGCTCGAGATCGCGCGCGAACAGCTCGCCCGTGTCGGCGGGGATATCTGGAAGCGGGACATCGTCGGGATCGCCGATTTCGGCGTCCATTCGGCGGAGCGACGGTTCTATTTCGTCGATGTCGAGAACGAGCGGGTGGCGAATTACCATGTCAGCCATGGCGACGGTTCCGATCCGGAGCACGACGGGTGGCTCGACCGCTATTCGAATGTCGAGGGCTCGCACTGCACCAGCCGCGGCGCTTACATGACGCGCAGCTGGTATGTCGGAAAGTTCGGCACATCGATCCGGCTCGACGGGCTCGACCCGACCAATTCCAACGCCCTGCCCCGCGCCATCGTGATGCACAAAGCGGGCTATGCCACGCCCGAGCACGTTGCTCGTTGGGGCCGCCTCGGTCGCTCGAACGGCTGCTTCGCCATGGGGCCGGAGCAGTTCGACCGCGCCCTGATCGACCTGTCGGGCGGACGCCTGCTCTTTGCCGACAGCCTCGGCATCCAGAGCGACGGTCGGCGCGTGGCCTCGCCCGAACTGCTCCGCCGCGAAGGTGGCGGTACCTTCGAACGGACCAATCCGGGGGTCTACTAATGTACCGTCATCCCAGCGAATGCTGGGATCGATTTCAACAATTCGCCAACCTGCAAGCGATCCCAGCTTGCGCTGGGACGACCCACTTTACGTCTGCATATCGTCGATGATCTCGACGGCTTCCTCGCTCGTCTTGCGCGCGCGGTCGCGTTGGCGGGGGGCGTCAAGCGCGGCGAGCACCGGAGCGTCGCGACCGTAGATGTCGGCGAACTTGGTCAGATTGCCGTTCACGTCCACGCCCATGGTAAAATAGGTGATGTAGACCGGCCACTGCCGTTCCATCGCATAGCGCGTGTACTCGCCGCTCTGGGTGATTTCGGAGACTTCCTCCTGGATGCGCGGCAGGTCTTCCTTGCTTTTCGCATTGCCCAGCATCGACATGGTCATCGCCAGTTCGCGAGCACCCTGCACACGGATGCAGCCGTGGCTCAATGCGCGGTTGTCTTGGGCGAACAGGTGGCGGCTCGGCGTGTCGTGGAGGAAGATCGCATGCTCGTTCGGCATGTCGAGCTTCATCAGGCCGAGCGAATTGCCCGGGCCCGGCTGCTGGACCACGGTGACCCAGCCATTGGCGCCCTTGGTCGCCTTGTAGCCATTGGCGCGCGCCCAGCCGGGATTGCCGAGAACCTTCGCGCCCAGACCTTCGCCTTTCACGATCGATTGCGGCACCGTCCAGGTCGGGTTGTAAATCACTGCCTCGACCATCTCAGCGAGCTGCGGCGTCGCGGTGCGGCCTGGTTTGCCGACGACCACGCGGTAATTCTTGATGATCCTGTCGTTGACCGTCAGCCGCAGCTGGTATTCCGGCACATTGGTGAGGAGATACCGCTTGCCGAGGTCCTGCCCCAGCCAGCGCCAACGGTCCATGTTCGCACGGATAAGCTTGCGCGATTTCGCATCGGTGGTCTTGGCCAACTCCTCCTTGAGCCGCGCGTAATCGGGCGCGACAGGATTGAGCGAGGCCAGCGTCTCGGCAATCCGGCCGGTAGCGAGAGCATTCTCGAGCAGCTTGTGCGTCGGGTTGGTGTCGGCATCGGGATCGACCACGAACCACTGCTTGCGCGCCTCCATCGGCGTGCGGCCGTCGCGCAGATCCTCTACCAGCCACACGAAGATTTGGCTGGCGATTTCGTTGAGCGCGGGGCTCTCGCCCGCCGCGATCGCGGACTGCAACGCAGTGCTGTCGTAATCTGCCGGAACCAGCCCTTCGGCTTCGACGGTCGGGATGAAAGCGAGCAGCTTGGCCGCATCGCCGGCGCTCCATTCGCCGACCAGCGAAGGGATTTCCTGCACCACTTCGCCGCTGCGCATGCGGATGTCGCCGAAGGCATCGTTCACGCTCTGCTGTGCATTCATCTCCGGCGCGGCTTCGCGCATGTCGGGCAGCGGCTCGCTCACCTTTTCCGGTTCGGGTGGCAAGAGGTTCTCCGGCGCACTGTCCTGCGCCAGGGCCGAGGTCGCGACGAGCGCTGCGCCGCACGCAGTGCCGATAAGGAATTTCATCTTGGTCATCTGTTCCACCAGTTGCGCCGCCAGTCCCGATTGGCGGACAGCGGCAATATAAGCGATTGCCTGCGACTGTCCAAGAAACTGGCTGTCGAAAGGCTGAACTGGCTCACATTTTGGTGACGAAACCGCGCCCCGCCCCTAGGCAGGCACGGATGAGCGCGTCCGCATCTCCTTTCAGGCCCGTGCTGGCGACCGCTGCCGGTATCGCGATGCTTTCCCTGATGGATGCCTTCATGAAGAACGCCGCACTGGCGATGGGCGCTTATATGGCGGCACTGATGCGGGCGGGGATCGCCTTTGCGGTGGTGGCGCCGATCTGGCTCGCGCTACGCTCCAAATGGCCTGCCCGCGCCGTCATGAGAATCCACCTGACGCGCGGCGCAGTCGGCTCGATCATGGCACTGACGTTCTTCTTCGCGTTGACCAAGCTGCCGCTGGCGGAAACCATCGCGATCTCCTTCGTCGCGCCGATCGCCTCGCTCTACCTCGCCGCGTTCCTGCTGGGCGAGCGCCTGCGGCCGCGGGCCGTTTGGGGGGCAGTGCTTGGTCTCGTGGGCGTATTGGTGATCGTGGGAGGCAAGTTCGGCAGGGGCAATCTCAACGAAGGCACGATGATCGGCCTCGCTTCGATCACGCTCTCGGCGCTACTGTACGCCTGGAACCTGGTGCTCCAACGCCAGCAGGCCTTGGTCGCCAAGCCGCTGGAAGTCGCGACATTCTACATGGGGATTGCAGGCTGCGTCTACCTGCTGGCCGCGCCATTCCTGTTCAGCCTTCCGCCGGCCGAGGCGCTCGACGATGTGACGGCGGGCGCGCTCCTGACGGTAGGCGGGGCGCTGACGATGGCGTGGGCCTATGCGCGGGCCGAGGCACAAGTGCTGGTCCCGCTCGAATATTCAAGCTTCGTCTGGGCCTCGCTCTTCGGCTGGCTTATGCTGGGCGAGAATGTAACGTGGACCGCGGCAGGCGGCGCAGTCCTGATCGTGGCGGGCTGCTGGATTGCAACCACCGGCGTCCGTCCGGAACCTGCTGCCGTCTAGCGGACCGGTCGCTCGGCCGCCGTCGCGGTTTCTTCCGCGAAAGTGAAGGCCGCGGTGAAGCAGCCAGCGACGATAAGCGATCCGGCGACGATCGCCGTACGGATGGTGCGCTTCGTGCGCTGCCGTTTGATGGTTTGCGAACCCATTGATGTTCCCCTTGTGGTCGCAGTGCAAGCGCGTCACGCGCTCCATGCGATCAAGAATGCCATTATTTTGCCTTAATAAGCCCTGAAGCAGCCATTTCGTTCCCGCAATGCTTGCGCTGGAGCACGCATCACCCTTGATTTTTACCCGTTTTGCGCGCAGGTGCGCGGCACATTTGGCCATCCCGACCATTGGTCGTTGACGGCTCTCAACTGAAAGGAATATCGCGCGCATGACCCAGGTCGGCAAGGACACGCTCGGAACCCGCTCCACTCTCACCGTGAACGGCAAGGATTATGCTTACTATTCCTTCGCCAAGGCGGCGGAGAAGATCGGCGACGTGTCGAAACTGCCGTTCAGCCTCAAGGTCCTGCTGGAGAACATGCTGCGGTTCGAAGACGATGGATTCACCGTCTCCACCGACGATGCGAAGGCGATCGCCGACTGGCAGAAGGACCCCAAGACCGGCAAGGAAATCCAGTACCGCCCGGCGCGCGTGCTCCTTCAGGATTTCACCGGCGTGCCTTGCGTGGTCGACCTCGCCGCCATGCGCGATGCGATCGGCAAGCTCGGCGGCGATACCTCCAAGATCAATCCGCAGGTTCCGGTGAATCTCGTGATCGACCACTCGGTCATGGTCGACGAATTCGGCCACCCCAAGGCCTTCGAGAAGAACGTCGAACTCGAATACGCTCGCAATGCGGAACGGTACGATTTCCTCAAATGGGGCTCGAAGAGCTTCGAGAATTTCTCCGCCGTGCCTCCGGGCACGGGCATCTGCCACCAAGTGAACCTGGAGTACATCGGCAAGGGCGTGTGGTCGTCCGAGGACCCCGACGGACAGGCGATCGCCTATCCCGACACCTGTGTCGGCACCGACAGCCACACCACCATGATCAACGGCCTCGGCGTGCTGGGCTGGGGCGTCGGCGGGATCGAGGCGGAAGCCGCCATGCTCGGCCAGCCGATCTCCATGCTGATCCCCGAAGTCGTCGGCTTCAAGCTGACCGGCAAGATGGCCGAAGGCGTGACTGCCACCGACCTCGTGCTGACCTGCGTGCAGATGCTGCGCGAAGTCGGCGTGGTCGGCCGCTTCGTCGAATTCTACGGCGAAGGCGTTGCAAATCTCACTCTCGCCGACCGCGCGACGATCGCCAACATGGCCCCCGAATACGGCGCGACGTGCGGCTTCTTCGGCATCGACGACAAGACGCTGGAATACATGCGCTTGACCGGCCGCGATGAAGAGACCATCGCATTGGTCGAAGCCTATTCGAAAGAACAGGGCATGTGGTTCACGCCGGAGAACGAGCCGGTGTTCACCAAGACGCTCGACCTCGACCTGTCGAAGGTCGTCCCCAGCCTCGCCGGCCCCAAGCGCCCGCAGGACCGTGTCGCGCTGCCGCAGGTGGACGAGCTGTTCAACACCGACTTGAAGTCGATCTACGGCAAGGACCAGCCGCTGCGCGTCGACGTGGAAGATACGCACCACGATGTCGGCGATGGCGATGTGGTCATTGCGGCCATCACCAGCTGCACCAACACCTCCAACCCAGATGTGCTGATTGCGGCCGGCCTTGTCGCCAAGAAGGCGCATGAGAAGGGCCTTAAGCCCAAGCCGTGGGTCAAGACCAGCCTCGCACCGGGTTCGCAGGTGGTTACCGACTACCTCGTGAAGTCGGGGCTGCAGGACGATCTCAACGCCATGGGCTTCGACCTCGTCGGCTATGGCTGCACCACCTGCATCGGCAACTCGGGCCCGCTTGCGCCGCCGATCAGCAAGGCCATCAATGGCAATGATATCGTCGCCGCCAGTGTCCTGTCGGGCAACCGCAATTTCGAAGGCCGCGTGTCGCCCGACGTGCGCGCCAACTTCCTCGCTTCGCCGCCGCTCGTGGTCGCTTACTCGATCCTCGGCACGGTGACGCAGGACATCACCGAAACTCCACTGGGCCAGGACCAGGACGGGAACGACGTGATGCTGGCCGATGTCTGGCCGACCAATCAGGAAATCGCCGAGCACCGCGCAGCCAATATAGACCGGCAGATGTTCGAGAGCCGCTATGCCGACGTCTACAAGGGCGACGAGCACTGGCAGGCGATCAATGTCGAGGCCTCGGACACCTATCGCTGGAACCCGACCAGCACCTATGTCGCCAGCCCGCCGTTCTTCGACGGTATGGAAATGGAGCCCGCTCCGGTCACCGACATCACCGATGCCAAACCGCTGGCGATCCTCGGCGATTCGACCACGACCGACCACATCAGCCCGGCAGGCTCGATCAAGGAAGACTCGCCCGCTGGCGAATACCTTAAGAGCCACCAGGTCTCGAAGGCGGACTTCAACAGCTATGGCTCGCGCCGTGGCAACCACGAGGTCATGATGCGCGGCACCTTCGCCAACATCCGCATCAAGAACGAAATGGTCCCCGGCGTCGAAGGTGGATATACCACCTACAAGGGTGAGCAGATGCCGATCTACGATGCGGCGATGAAGCACAAGGAAGACGGTACGCCGCTCGTCGTCATCGCGGGCAAGGAATATGGTACCGGCTCCAGCCGCGACTGGGCAGCCAAGGGCACTATCCTGCTCGGCGTGCGCGCTGTCATCGTCGAGAGCTACGAGCGTATCCACCGCTCCAACCTGATCGGCATGGGCGTGCTGCCGCTGCAGTTCAAGGATGGCGACACCCGCCAGAGTCTTGGCCTCGGCGCGAACGATACGTTCTCGATCAAGGGCCTCGCCGACTTGACCCCCGGGCAGGACGTCGAAGTGGAAGTCACGCATGAGGACGGCTCCAAGGCCAGCTTCACCGCGCTCTGCCGCATCGATACGGCCAACGAGATGGAGTATTACCGCAACGGCGGCATCCTCCATTACGTGCTGCGCAAGCTGGCCGCCGCGTGATCAGGCAGGCGCTCTTCACCGGTCTGGCGGCGGGGCTTCTCGCCGCCTGTGCCGGTGGCGGAGCGCAGGCCGAGGAAACACAGATCGCAGGTGCCGACGCCGGTGTCCTGACAATCGAGCCGCGCGCGCTCTCAACACGGCTGGAGGCCGGTGAACCGATCCAGCTGATCGATGTGCGCACGCCCGAAGAGTTTGCGGAGGGCCATCTCGAAGGGGCGGTCAATATCCCGCTCGACCGGTTCGATCCTACCGCCCTGCCCGATACGAACGGCGCCAAGCGCATGCTCTATTGCCGGTCGGACCGTCGCTCCGGCATTGCGGCCGACCGTCTAGCGGAGGCTACGGGCCGCGATGCGGTGCACCTCGAGGGCGGCATTCTCGCCTGGGAAGCCGCCGGACTGTCTCTCCAACGCGACTGAGGATAAGCGGCGCGATATGTCGCTTCGTATGCGCCTCGCACAGATCTTCGGCGGCACCACGCCCGACCCGATGGCCGACCCTGGCAAGCTGGCACAGATCGGCGACGAAGTCCGCGCACGACTGGCAGCGAATTCGAACGCCGAGGAGCGCGGCGGGCATAAGGCGGATCTGTTCCTGATCCCCGGTTTCCTGACCGCCGAGCAGTGCGCCAGTCTGGTAGCGATCATCGAAACCCGCTTGCGCCCCTCCACGCTGTTTTCTGAAAGCCAATATCCCTCTGGCCGGACCAGCTCGACGCATTTCTTCGCTATTGAAGCGCCGGAGACCGCAGCGCTGGGCCTCAGGATCGACGAAACGCTCGGCGTCGATCGCAAGCATGCGGAGACGATCCAGGGGCAGCGCTATCTCGAAGGCGAGGAATATCGCCACCATTGCGATTTCTTCCGTAGCGAGCGCCCGCATTGGCGGCAGGAACGGCGGCGCGGCGGACAGCGCAGCTGGTCTGCCATGGTCTATCTGAACGCGGTGGAAGAAGGCGGCGCGACCGAGTTCCCGCGGCTCGGCCTGACTATCACGCCTGAGCCGGGGCTATTGGTCGCCTGGAACAATATGGACCGCAAGGGCCGCCCGAACCGCAATACGCGGCACGCAGCCCTGCCGGTGACGGCGGGCCGCAAATACGTGATTACGCAATGGTATCGCCAAGGCGAATGGAGCCGAAACTACCGTTGAGCCCCGCGCGAAAGATCAGACCCGACCGGCCCCGCGCTTCACCCGGAACTTGCGCCGTCCGAGCACGGCTGCAGCCGCCATCCCGAACAGTGCCATCATCGGCGGCGCAGGCACTTCGGTGCCGCTCGTGCTACCGGTAGTGGAGCCCGAGGTCGAACTGCTGGTGCTCGTGCTGGATGAGCTCGACGTGCTCGAGCTGGTCGAACTCGACGAAGAGCTGCTGGTCGAACTGGACGAACTCGTGCTGGTCGTCACATTGCCCGAAGTCGAGGTACTCGTGGAAACGGCTCCCGAGGTCGAGGTCGAGGTGCTGGTCGACACGTCGCCCGAAGAACTGCTCGACACGTCGCCGGACGAACTGCTGGTCGTCGTCGTGCTGACTTCGCCGGTCGAGGTCGAGACCGCGCCGGTGCTGGTCGATACCGCACCGGTCGAAGTCGAAACTTCGCCGGTGGACGTCGAGGTCGAGCTGGAGCTGCCGCCGGTCGAAGTCGAGGTCGACGTGCCGCCGCTGGATGTGGAGGTCGAGACGTCGATATCGATGTCGGGCAATTCGCCGCCGGTCGTCGTGGTCGAATTGACGACGACGCTGCCGCCGCCGCCACCGCCGCCGAAGAACCCTCCGAAGAAGCCACCACCGAAGCCGCCGCCGTATCCGCCGCCATAGCCGCCCGACGGGATCGAGCGCGCGCCGCCGCCACCGGCGACTACCGGTGCCGCTTCAGGGAGCGGCGGGACAGGCACTGGCACCATCGCTTCGCGATAAACGGGCGGGCAGATATTGTCGGGGTTCTCAGAAGCCAGCGGCGAATCGTACGGCACGCATTCGATCGGGCGGGGAGGAATGGTGCGTGCGACGCGGCGCGGCAGGGTGCGAACGACCGGCTTGGCCTGCTTCACTTGCTTCACCTGCTTGACGGCCTGCGCCTTGTATTGCGGATTGTCGGTGACCGGACGCTCCGCCACATGCACGGCGCCGCCGGCAACCAGCGCACCACCCGCAGCGGTGGCCGACAATTTGGCAAGAGCTGATTTGACCGACATCGACTGCTTCCCTTCGCGGCCCTTCGACCGAGGCCCTTCCCCCTGATCTTGCCGGGCCCCTGTCCGCACCGTTCTGCCGAATCCCGGCTTCGGGTGCGATTCCTTACTTCTTCGGCACCGCAGAGTGGTAATTTCGCTCCGAAAAGCGAGCCTTACACCGGCTGCGTCCCGAATCGGGACCAACGCCCCCGTAATCGTTACAACCGCCGGATAACCCTATTCGTCGAACATGTCGCCTTGCGGGCGGCTGGGCGGCGCGATGCCGAGGTGCTGCCAGCCGCCATCGTTGAGCATGCGCCCGCGCGCGGTGCGGGCGATCAGGCCGAGCTGGATCAGATAGGGCTCTATCACCTCCTCCACCGTGTCGCGCGGCTCGCTGAGCCCTGCGGCGAGTGTCTCCACGCCCACCGGCCCGCCCTTGTAGGTGGTCGCGATCATGGTGAGGTAGCGGCGGTCCATCGCATCGAGGCCGAGGCTGTCGACTTCGAGCCGGGTCAGCGCATCGTCGGCGACCTTCGTTGTCACCGTCGGCTCGCCCAGCACATGCGCGAAATCGCGCACGCGGCGCATCAGGCGGCCCGCGACACGCGGCGTGCCGCGCGAACGGCGGGCGATCTCGCGCGCGCCGCCCTCGTCGATCCCCATGCCGAGCAAGCCCGCCCCGCGCGTGACGACCTTGAGCAACTCGTCCTCGGTGTAGAAATTCAGCCGCACCGGAATGCCGAAGCGGTCCCGCAAGGGCGTGGTCAGCAGCCCCTGCCGCGTAGTCGCGCCGACCAGCGTGAACGGCGGCAGGTCGATCCGCACGCTACGCGCCGAAGGCCCCTCACCGATGATGATATCGAGCGCGCGGTCCTCCATCGCGGGATAAAGCACCTCCTCCACCACCGGATTGAGGCGGTGGATCTCGTCGATGAAGAGCACGTCGTTGGGCTCGAGGTTGGTCAACAGCGCGGCCAGATCGCCTGCCTTGGCGATCACCGGGCCGGAGGTTGCGCGAAAACCGACGCCGAGTTCCTTCGAGACGATCTGCGCCAGCGTGGTCTTGCCGAGGCCGGGCGGGCCGAAGAACAGCACATGATCCATCGCTTCGCCGCGGTTCTTCGCGGCTTCGATAAACACGCGCAAATTCTCGCGCGCGGCCTTCTGCCCTACGAACTCGCCAAGCGATTTCGGCCGCAGCGCCGTATCCGGGTCTTCCGGCTGGCGGTCGGGAGAATGGAGGGGGACGGGTTCGGTCATTCTGCCCTGCACGATCCGGTGCGGTAATCCCAAGCGCCGCCCGCGTCGACGCAGGCATCCACGTTAAGGAAATTCTTGGCTTGCCATCCTGCGACAGAGCCAAGTGCGAAACTCGCAGCCAAGGCGAGGAGTTTTCTCAAAACGGATTTACCGAATAGCCCGCCTGCTGCAGCAGCGCGTGGGCGGTCATGGCGGAGAGCGCCATTTCTACGCCGGGGATCAGGTCCGCCTGCGTGATGCCGTGCGCCGCGGCGCTTTGCCCACAAAGGATCACGCGGACGCCTTCGTCGAGCAGGTCACGGACCAGCGCGTGGCTGCCGTTGACGCCCTCCTTACCTTTCGCTTCCCATACCGGTTCGCGCAGCAAATCAAGCGATGCGCCGCCGTGGACCACCACCGCGACCTGGATGTTCTCCGGATCGACACCGGCTGCGACATGCATGTTGATGAAGCGCGCGGCGCTTTCGATGTGGCGGTTGGCCTTGCCGTCGCTCGCGGCCTCGGCAACGTCGAAGCTGTGCCTGAAAGCGGCATCGGCGGGCAACTCGCCCATCCCCGCGACCGGCGCATGCGCTCCGAAATCCGCGAAGACCGGACCGCGTTTGAAGGCCTCCATGTCCTGTGCCTGTGCCGCCGTGGCCAGAAGCGCGGCTGCTGCCGCCGTGATTGCATATCGCATGGGTTCGACCTTCATCCTGCTGCCCTCTTCAATGCCACCCGTATCAGATCGCCCTCGCTCGCGCCCTCGCCGAGTTCACCCTGAGCCGTTGTGACCGCGCGTGCCGCAACGGCGGGCTTGAAACCGAGATTTTCCAGTGCGCTTACCGCGTCTGC
The DNA here is from genome assembly GCF_051195295.1 of Qipengyuania sp. 902. Classification (NCBI taxonomy): domain Bacteria; kingdom Pseudomonadati; phylum Pseudomonadota; class Alphaproteobacteria; order Sphingomonadales; family Erythrobacteraceae; genus Qipengyuania; species Qipengyuania sp. 902. The sequence goes on from NZ_JBNJLJ010000004.1 coordinate 238,594, forward strand.
GCTTGCCCCGCTTGCCGGGGTCGCCGGAGCCGCTCCGCCCGTCATGCCGCCGCCGGGCAGCGCGCCCGCCTTGTCTTTCAGCTCGTTGACGATCCGCCCGGCGAGCTTCGGCCCCACGCCCTGCGCGCGGGCCACCGTGGCGGCGTCGCCCTGCGAGCAGGCTTGCTGCACCTCGCCCGTCGAGAGCGCGGAGAGGATCGCCAGCGCCACCTTGCTGCCCACGCCCTGCACCTGGGTAAGCAGGCGGAACCAGTCGCGCTCGGCCGCCTCGGCGAAACCGAGCAAGCGCATGTCGTTCTCGCTGACCTGCAAATCGGTATAGACCGTGCACGCCTCGCCGGTCTCGCCCAGTGCCGCGAGGGTCTTGGACGAACAATGCACGAGGTAGCCGACGCCCGCGACGTCGATCACCGCCCAGTCCGCACCGGTTTCGTCGAGCAGGCCCTTCAGCTTCGCAATCATCCGTTTCTTTCTGCGCTACCGCTACGCTGCATGAGCGCCTTTTGTTCTTGCGACACAAGACAAGATTGGTCCAGCCACAATGGACACCGCCCCACAGTTGCGACAGACAGGCCGTCATGAGCTGGAACACCTTCGGACGGACCTTGCGCTTCACCACCTGGGGCGAGAGCCATGGACCCGCGATCGGCGCGGTGTTGGACGGGTGCCCGCCGGGCATCGCGCTGGAGGAGAGCGACATCCAGCCGTTCCTCGATGCGCGCAAACCGGGGCAGAACAAGTTCACCACCCAGCGCAAGGAGCCGGATGAAGTCCGGATCCTGTCCGGCGTGTTCGAAGGCAAGACGACCGGCACGCCGATCAGCCTGCTGATCGAGAATACCGACCAGCGATCGAAGGATTATTCGGAGATCGCCAAGACCTATCGCCCCGGCCACGCCGACTATGCTTATGATGCGAAATACGGTTTTCGCGACTATCGCGGCGGCGGGAGGTCGAGCGCGAGGGAGACCGCGATGCGCGTCGCGGCGGGCGCGATTGCGCGCAAAGTAGTCGGCGAGGTGGAGATTCTCGCCTTCGTTTCGGAAATCGGCGGCGACCGTATCGATCCGGCGAATTTCGAAGCGGCGGAGATTGCGCGCAACCCCTTCTGGTGCCCCGATGCGGAGGCTGCCAGGCGCTGGGAGCAGCTGGTCGACAATGCGCGCAAGTCCGGCTCTTCGCTCGGCGCGGTGGTCGACTGCGTGGCGCGCGGCGTGCCCGCCGGCTGGGGCGCGCCGGTCTATGCCAAACTCGACGCCGACCTTGCGAGCGGGATGATGAGCATCAATGCCGTCAAGGGCGTGGAGATCGGTGACGGCTTCGATGCCGCACGCCTGACCGGCGAGCAGAATGCAGATGCGATGTCGCCCCCAAAATCAGGAAAGCGCGAGGACGGGCCGGAGTTCGCCGCCAATCACGCCGGCGGTATCGCGGGCGGTATCTCGACCGGCCAGCCCGTCACCTGCCGCGTTGCCTTCAAGCCGACCAGTTCGATCCTCACTCCGGTCGCCAGCGTGGACCGCGAGGGTAACGCAACCGAAGTCCGCACCAGGGGCCGGCATGACCCCTGCGTGGGCATTCGCGGCACGCCCGTGGTCGAGGCGATGATGGCGCTGGTGCTGGCCGACCACAAGCTTCTCCACCGCGCGCAATGCGGGTGAAATGCAAGGATTTCCGCCGATTTCGGAACATCGACTGCGCCTCATTCGCTGGTAAGGCATGAGGGAACAACAGCGCGACTACACAACCGATCATACGCTGCCGACCCGCCGCGAGCGACTGCGGGCCTTTACCAGGCTCAAGTCCCAGCGGCAGCTTCTGACTGGCGGCATCGCCATTCTCGGCGCCGCAGCGCTGATGCTTGGCGGTGCGCTTTGGCAGCAAGACCAGACGCCCGATGTGGTCAAGCTCGGCAAGGGTGTCGCCAGCGTCGATGCGCAACCCGTCGCCGCGCTCGATCCGGTGGCGACAGTGCCATCGGTCGCAGCAAATCCCGATCCGACGCCGTCCGCCTCGGAAAGTCCCATCGGCGGCGGCGACGCAAGCTATTACGGCAGCGAACTGGCCGGCAATCGCACGGCGAGCGGAGAAATCTTCGATCCATCCCGCCTGACAGCAGCGCACCGGACATTGCCGCTCGGCAGCGAGGTTCGCGTGACCAATGCGGGCAACGGCCGCAGCGTCGTGGTGACAATCAACGATCGCGGGCCCTTCCATGGCAACCGCGTGATCGATCTGTCTACTGCGGCCGCGAGTGCGATCGGATTGATCCGGTCGGGCACCGGCCGGGTAAGGCTCGCCTTGCTGATAAACTAGTCCGCAGCTTCGGATAGAAGAGCAGAGCAGTTAGGGCTTGCCAAATCGGCGGCGGCCATGTTGCGGCTGCTCACAATGACATCTTTCCTCAAATCCCGCCCAGCCCTCTGGCTCATCCTCGCGCTGCCCGGCCTGTGGATGAGCTGGCGCTGGATCGCCACGCCCGACGCCTATGGCTATGGCCACGCGATCGGAGATAGCGGCGATTGGGCCGCGTGGCTGCTGCTGCTGACGTTGGCCGTCACGCCGATCCGGCTCGCGTTTCGCAAGCGGAAATGGGCTGCCTGGCTGATGCGGCGGAGGCGAGATCTGGGCGTGGCGAGTTTCGGCTATGCCGCGTTTCACACCGGTATCTATCTCTGGAAAAAGGCCTCTTTTTCCGCCGTGCTGGCAGAGGCGAGCGAAGCATATCTGCTCGCGGGCTGGCTGGCCTTCGCGCTGTTCGTGCCGCTCGCCGTGACATCCAACGACATCGCGACGAGGGCGCTCAAGCGGTCATGGAAGACATTGCACCGGCTGGTCTATCCGGCTGCAGTGCTCGTCTTCCTGCACTGGGTCCTGTCCGCCTTCGATCCGACCACGGCCTGGATACACGTCGGCATCCTCGTGGGGATCGAAGGCGTCAGGATCGTGCTGCAAATGCGTCAGAGAGTGACGTAATTGCGGAAACGAGCAACTTCCGCCTCGTCGACATACTTGCCGATCTCGCGGTCGAATTCGGCCATGTCTTCGTAAGGGCGGTATTCTTCGAATTCGTGGACCATCTTGTCGGTCATGCCGGGGATCAGGCGGATCTGCTCTTCGGTCGCCTCGTTAAGATTTACCGGCACGAACACGCGCTCGCGAACGGTGGCGGCCTGCTCTTCGGTGAGGCTTTCCATCAGCACCGTGTTGAAAGCGGTCACGTCCGCATAGGGCTGGCCAGCGACGATCGCTGCCGCCAGGTCTTCGGAGATGCCTTCGACGCCTGCGAGATCTTCGGCGGTTGCCGTCCCGGCATCGATAACGGTCTGGGTATCGGCAGCTTCGACCGTTTCCATCTGGGCCGGCGTCGTCGCGTCGTCCGTGATTACCGTGTCTTCGGCTTCGCCCGAGCAGGCTGCGAGGGCGAGGGTGCTGCCGGCAACGGCGGCGGCGAAAGCAAATTTACGCATATCGAATCCTTCTTATTGCGATGCATTCTCATTATCAGCGGATTGCAGGGTCGGCTAAGGAATTCTCGAAGAATTCGGCGATTGCGCAAATCGCAATGAAATCGCACCTCTGTTGCACTTTTCAAAAGTTCCAATCCTGTGATTGATAATTCCGATGCTCGCAATCGCAACTTATCGCTTTTGTGCATCGCACCACGGCCTATCTGACACCCATCAGTTTCAACCCCACAACGGAGACAACCCATGGGTATCATCGGAAGCCAGATCAAACCGTTCACCGCCACCGCCTTCAAGGCCGGCGAGGATTTCTACGACGTCACCGACGAGGACGTGAAGGGCAAGTGGGCCGTGTTCTTCTTTTACCCGGCCGACTTCACTTTCGTCTGCCCCACCGAACTCGAAGACCTCGGCGAGCAGTACAACATGCTCCAGAAGATGGATGTCGAAGTCTATGCCGTGTCGACAGACACGCACTTCAGCCACAAGGCCTGGCACGACACGTCGGACAAGATCGGCAAGTTGAACTTCCCGTTCCTCGGCGACCAGAACCACGTCCTTGCGCGCAACTTCGACGTGCTGCGTGAAGGCGTCGGCCTTGCCGATCGCGCGACCTTCGTCGTCGATCCGGACGGCGTGATCCAGATCATGGAGCAGACCTGCGAAGGCGTCGGCCGCAATGCCAACGAACTGGCCCGCAAGATCAAGGCCGCGCAGTATGTCCGCGCCAACCCCGGCCAGGTTTGCCCGGCCGCGTGGGAAGAAGGCAGCGACACGCTGGCCCCCTCCCTCGATCTTGTCGGCAAGATTTAAGCCGGCAACCGCATACGCGCTCCCGTACCTCCTAGAAGGAGCGCGATAAGAGCCCGAGCCCCGCTCGGGTCGCTGGAAGGCCCGGGGCATCCTCCCCCCAATCCCCGCCCCGGGCCTTTTCCATTTTTCTGACCTTTCTCGGAGAACACCATGCTCGACGACACGATGAAACAGCAGCTCACCACATATCTCGCCAATTTGCGGGAGCCGGTGGAGCTGGTCGCGTCGCTGGGAGATGACGACAAATCGCGCCAGACGCGCGAATTGCTGGAAGAGATCGCCAGCCTGCACGACAAGGTCGTGGCGAGCTTCGACGGGACGGACGACCGCAAGCCCAGCTTCGTCATCCGCCGCGCGAGCGATGCGGAGAAGTGGGTGCGCTTTGCGGGGCTACCCATGGGGCACGAGTTCACTTCGCTGGTACTCGCGCTGCTGTGGGCCGGTGGTCACCCGCCCAAGGTCGATGCCGATCTGCTGGAGCAGGTCCGCGGCTTGGAAGGCGACTTCAATTTCGAAATGTATTTCTCGCTGAGCTGCCACAACTGCCCCGATGTGGTGCAGGCGCTCACGCTGATGGCGCTGGAAAATCCGCGCATCACCGCGACGCTGATCGAGGGCGGGACCTACCAGGACGAGGTCGACGCGCGCGACGTGATGGCTGTGCCGGCAACCTTCCTCAACGGTGAGCCCTTCTACAATGGCAAGATGGAGCTGGCCGAAATCCTCGCCAGGCTCGACACCAATGCCGATGCGAAGGCCGCCGAGAGGCTGGCCGCCAAGGATCCGTTCGAAGTGCTGATCGTGGGCGGCGGTCCGGCAGGCGCGGCGAGCGCGATTTACACCGCTCGCAAGGGGTTCCGCACGGGTATCGCGGCGGAACGCTTCGGCGGCCAGCTGCACGACACGCTCGGTATCGAGAACTTGCCCGGCACCGCCTATACCGAAGGGCCCAAGCTGGCGGCGGACCTGGAACGGCAGATCGGCGAGAACACCATCGACCTCATGAACCTCGCCAAGGCCGTGAAGCTGGTCCCGGCGAAAACCGAGGGCGGACTGCATACGGTCGAACTAGGCAATGGCGCGAGCCTGAAGGCGCGCAGCCTGATCCTCGCGACCGGTGCGCGCTGGCGCAATCTCGGCGTTCCGGGCGAAGCCGAGTATCGCAACAAGGGCGTGGCCTATTGCCCGCATTGCGACGGCCCCCTGTTCAAGGGCAAGCGCATCGCGGTGATCGGCGGCGGGAATTCGGGCGTCGAGGCGGCGATCGACCTTGCCAAGATCGTCGACCACGTCACGCTGATCGAATATGACGACAAGCTGCGCGCCGACGAGGTCCTGCAGGCCAAACTGCGCAGTCTCTCCAATGTCGAGATCGTCACCAGTGGCCAGACCACCGAGATCACCGGCGACAATGGCAAGGTGAACGGCCTGGTTCTCAAGGATCGCACAAGCGGCGACGAACGGCGCATCGAACTCGAAGGCGTGTTCGTCCAGATCGGTCTCGTGCCGAATACCGAATGGCTCAAGGATTCCGGCCTCGAACTGACTGAGTTCGGCGAGATCGTCACGGACGAGGAAGGCCGCACAAACCTGCCGGGCGTGCTCGGCGCAGGCGATGTGACGGATGTGCCGTACAAGCAGATCGTCGTCGCCATGGGCGAAGGCTCGAAGGCGGGCCTCTCCGCTTTCGACTACCTGATCCGCACAGAGCCTGCCGAGGAAATCGCGAAGGCCGCTTGAAGCGACCGGCGACCCGAAGCAAAAGCGCCGTCATCCCAAGCGGATGGCGGCGTTTTCGTATCTGGTGACACGGCCCATCGCAAAATCGCCCCAGCCAATCAATTTGAACCGTTTAATCGATTGGACGGATTACCGGCCCGTGTTCACAGTGCTTCCAATCTCGGACGGGAGACCGAGTCTTTATACAAGAGGAGAGCACTTACATGGACGCCAAAACCGGAGATATCAGCGGCTGCCCCTTCACCGGAGACAGCGGAACCCGCGCCCTCTTCGGCCGCCGGAACCGCGATTGGTGGCCCGACCAGCTCGATCTCGAAATCCTGACCGAAGGCGGCCGCGCAGCCGACCCCATGGGCGAGGATTTCGATTATTGCGAAGCATTCAACGCGCTGGACTACAACGCGCTGAAGCAGGACCTGACCGACCTGATGACCGACAGCCAGGAATGGTGGCCGGCGGACTATGGCCATTACGGCCCGTTCTTCATCCGCATGGCGTGGCACGCGGCAGGGACCTATCGCACCGGCGACGGACGCGGTGGCGGCGGCAGCGGCCAGCAGCGCTTCGCCCCGCTCAACAGCTGGCCCGACAACGGCAACCTCGACAAGGCCCGCCGCCTGCTGTGGCCGATCAAGCAGAAATACGGCAAGCACATCAGCTGGGCCGACCTCTTCATCCTCACCGGCAATGTCGCGATCGAAAGCATGGGTGGCCCCGTGTTCGGCTTCGGCGGCGGCCGCAAAGACGTATTCGATCCCGAAACCGTCTATTGGGGCACGGAAGAAAAATGGGTCGATACCGGCGCCGAAACCCGTATCCATCCCGATGAGGGCCGCGCGCTCGAAAACCCGCTCGCCGCGATCCAGATGGGCCTTATATACGTTAATCCCGAAGGCCCGGGCGGCAATCCGCACGATGCCGAAGGCATGGCGCGCGACATGCGCGAAACCTTCGCCCGCATGGCCATGAACGACGAGGAAACCGTCGCGCTCACCGCCGGCGGTCATGCGTTCGGCAAGTGCCACGGCGCGGCACCGTCCGACACCTTCAGCAGCGCGCCCGAGGGCGAAAACCTGCACCGCATGGGCTTCGGCTGGCTGACCGACCCGGACGAAATCGGCAAGGGCCACATAACCACATCCGGCATCGAGGGCGCGTGGACGCCGAACCCGACGCAGTGGGGCAACGACTATTTCCGGCTGCTGTTCAAATACGACTACGAGCTCACCAAGAGCCCTGCGGGAGCACACCAGTGGACGCCGATCGACCCGGAAGAGGCCGACATGGCGCCCGATGCACGGGACCCGAACAAGAAGGTCCCGACCATCATGACGACGGCCGACATGGCCTTGAAGCGCGATCCGGAATATCGCAAGATTTCGGAACGCTTCCTCAACGACCAGTCGGCCCTCGACGACGCTTTCGCTCGCGCGTGGTTCAAGCTGTGCCACCGCGACATGGGCCCCAAGGTCCGTTACCTCGGCCCCGAAGTGCCGAGCGAGGACCTGATTTGGCAGGACCCCGTGCCCGCCGGAACGCAGGTCTCGGATGGCGATCTGTCCGCCTTCAAGTCGAAGGTCCTCGACAGCGGCCTCACGGTTCCGGCGCTGGTCAAGGCTGCCTGGGCCTCGGCCTCGACCTATCGCAATTCGGACCATCGCGGCGGCGCGAATGGCGCACATATCCGCTTCGACGAACTGAAAAACTGGAAGGTCAACGATCCCGAAGAACTGGGCGAAGTCCTCGCCAAGCTCGACGAAATCCGCGGCGGTATCTCGATGGCCGATGCCATCGTCATCGCAGGTTCGGCTGCTGTAGAGAAAGCAGCGAAGGATGCAGGCTTCGACATCTCCGTCCCCGTCACCACCGGCCGCGGCGATGCGAAGCGCGAAGACTTCGATGCCGAGAGCTGGGAGCCGCTGGAGCCGTTTGCCGATGGCTTCCGCAACTACCTCAAGACGAAGGCATCGGTGAAGACCGAGGACATGCTGATCGACCGGGCGCACCTGCTCGGCCTCAGCATCCCGGAAATGACCGTGCTGGTCGGCGGGATGCGGGCGATGGGTGCGGTGAGCAAACATACGCAGCACGGCAACAACATCGGCGTGCTGACCGAGACCCCGGGCAAGCTCGACAATAGCTTCTTCCGGAACCTGCTCGGCATGGGCGTGATCTGGGAAGTGGTCGACGAGAGCGGTGACGAAGAATTCGTCGGCACCTGCCGCGAGACCGGCAATACTCTGTGGCACGCCACCCGGACCGACCTCGTCTTCGGCTCCAACTCCCGCCTGCGTGCAGTAGCGGAAGTCTATGCCGAGAACGGCAATGAAGAGAAGTTCGTGAAGGACTTCGTGGCGGCATGGACCAAGGTCATGGATGCCGACCGCTTCGACCTGACTTACGCCAAGTACCACGGCTGATGCGACTGCGGACGGAGCGGTGCTCGACCCCCGAGATCGCTCCGTCCCAGTCGTTCGATGGGCGGGCGATTAAAACTTACCATTCCACTCATCGCAGCCCAGGAACGCTTTGACATTTGATATGTCCTCGTTCATGGTCACCCCATAGACGGCCTAGCTGGTCGTCCACCGAGAGCCCCCGACTGCAGGTCGGGGGCTTTTTTATTGATATTTGTTTGATTACGTCATGTTTCCAAGGGTTGGTGGAACGAAGGCACCAACGCTCCGTAAGTCTCGAGTCGGGAGGTCACTCTCGGACGCACCGACTACCTGAACTGGAGCAACAGACATGACCGACAAATTTGCGCTGTCCGATGGTGGCGTTAACCACCAGAAGCCGAAGGGCGACGACGATGTGATGACGACCGCGCAAGGTCATCCGATCGCGGACGACCAGAACTGGCTGACCGCTGGTCCGCGCGGGCCGCAACTGCTTGAAGATCAGATTGCGCGCGAGAAGATCTTCCATTTCGACCATGAACGCATCCCTGAACGCGTGGTCCATGCCCGCGGATACGGAGTGCACGGCCACTTCGAGCTGAAGAAGGCGATTCCGCAGTATTCGCGGGCAAGGATCTTCAACGAAGAGGGCGTAAAGGTGCCTACCTTCACGCGCTTCTCGACCGTGGCAGGCAACAAGGGTTCGCCCGATCTGGCGCGCGATGTGCGCGGCTTCGCGACCAAGTTCTACACCCAAGAAGGCAACTGGGACCTGGTGGGCAACAATATCCCGGTCTTCTTCATTCAAGACGCGATCAAGTTCCCGGACCTGATCCATGCCGCGAAGCCCGCGCCCGATCGCGGCTTTCCGCAGGCGCAGACCGCGCACGACAATTTCTGGGATTTCATCAGCCTCAGCCCCGAAGCGATGAACATGGTTATGTGGATCATGTCCGACCGCGCAATCCCGCGCTCGTTCCGGTTCATGGAAGGTTTCGGCGTGCACACCTTCCGGCTGGTTAACGAGAAGGGCGAGAGCCACTTCGTCAAGTTCCATTGGAAGCCGAAGCTGGGCCTGCAATCGGTCATCTGGAACGAGGCGCTCAAGGTCAACGGGATGGATCCCGACTTCCATCGCCGCGACATGTGGGATGCGATCGACGCTGGCGACTTCCCGCAGTGGGACCTGGGCATCCAGGTCTTCGACGAAGAATTCGCCGAGCAGTTCGAATTCGACGTGCTCGACGCGACCAAGATCATTCCCGAAGAGCAGGTGCCCGTCGAGATTATCGGTACGCTGACGCTCGACGCCAATGTCGACAATTTCTTTGCCGAGACCGAGCAGGTGGCCTTCTGCACGCAGAACCTGGTGCCCGGCATCGACCATTCGGACGATCCGCTGCTGCAGGGACGCAACTTCAGCTATCTCGACACGCAGCTAAAGCGGCTCGGTGGCCCAAACTTCACACACCTGCCGATCAACGCGCCTAAGTGCCCTGTGCGCCACTTCCAGCAGGATGGCCACATGGCGATGACCAATCCGAAGAGCCGCGTGAATTACGAACCCAATAGTTGGGGCGATGGCGACGGTGCCGAGGAAGATCGCGGCCCGCGCGCTTGCCCGATGAGGGGGTTCCAAAGCTACGAGGCCCCGGTGGAAGGGCCCAAGATGCGCGTGCGCAGCGAGACCTTCGCCGATCACTACAGCCAGGCTCGCCAGTTCTACGTTTCGCAGACCCCGGTCGAGCAGACGCACATGGCGAACGCGCTGACTTTCGAGCTGTCCAAGGTCGGTCGGATGAGTATCCGCAAGCGGATGATCGGCCACTTGCGCCATATCGACGAAGGACTGGCGCAAGAGGTGGCCGACGGGATCGGCCTTCCCGAACTGCCCGAAAAGGTACCGGCGGCGCGCGACCCGATCACCGACCTGGCCGAAAGCCCAGCGCTTTCGATCCTCAAGAACGGTCCCGGTAACTTCAAGGGTCGCAAGCTGGGCATCTATATTGCCGACGGGGCCGATGCGGATGTAGTCAAGGCGCTGAAGGAAGCCGCGACCAGCGCTGGCGGTATGGTCGAAATCGTGGCTCCACACGTGGCCGGGGCCAAGTTGTCCGACGGCGAAATCATGGAAGCCGACGAGAAGATCGATGGCGGTCCATCGGTTACATACGATGCGGTGGCGGTCGTCATGAGCGAGGCTTCGGCCAAGCGCTACAACACCGACAAGCCGAGCATCGACTTCGTCAATGACGCCTTCGCCCATGCGAAATTCTTCGCTTACGTCCCCGCCGTTAAACCGCTCTTCGAAACGGCAGGCGTATGGAACTGGATGGACGACGGCTTTGTGGACGTATCCTCCGGCAAGGACGCGGCCAACGCCTTCATCGAGAAGTGCGGCGAGCTGCGCTTCTGGGACCGAGAGAGCGTGAAGCAGGACTGAGTACACCGGAGGGGCGCGGTGCGAGTGCTGCGCCCCTTTTAGCGTCCCCGCTTGAGAACGATATACAGCGCGCCGTCGCCACCGTGGCGCTGGTGCGCGCGGCGGACGGCGGCGATGGCGGTGTGGTGGCTCGACGCGGCCAGCCAGTCGAGCACCTTGGCGCGAATGACGCCACGAGAAGCACCGCGATCCGCCGCCGCGACCGGACGGGATTTGCCCGTGACGAGCAGGATGGTGCGCATGCCCAGGGCGCGCGCCTGCGCGACGCCTCCCATCAGCCGGTCGTAGGCGGCGTCGAGATTGTAGCCATGCAGGTCCAGGGTCAGATCGGGCTGGAGCGCGCCGGATTTGAGCCGCCGGTCCCAATGCGAATCGAGGTTTCCCGGCGACGAAGGTTTCGGCTGAGCGCGAGGCGGAGCCGCTACAGGCCGCGCAGGTTGCTGTTTGCGAAGTTTCGGCTGTTTGGGAGGCGGAGGCGGAGGCGGAGGCTTTGCAACTTCGGGTTCGGGCCGGGCAATAGCAGGATGGATGGGCGTGACCGTTGCGGCCAGTTTTTCCCAGGCTTCGCTTTCTTCCTCGCTCAGGCCCCGCGGGGCGCTCACCGGTTCTGCAGGCGGGCGGTGGTGCCGCGGGGCAGCAGAACGATGGCTTGCCCGCGCCCGCTCATGCCGCCGGCGATCCGCCGCGCATCTTCGCCATTGCCCCAGAAGGTGTCGAAGCGGTTGGCGCCCTTGATCGCGCCGCCCGTGTCCTGCGCGATCCACAAGCCGTCGGCCTCGTTGCGGTCGAGGTCGAGGAACACCGGTGCGCCCAGCGGCACGAATTTGGGATCGACCGCGACCGACGACTGGCCGCGCACCGGCACTTCCAGCGCGCCGAGCGGGCCGTCGGTGTCGAGCTCGCGGAAGAATATCCAGCTCTTGTTGAGGTTCATCAGCGCTTCGCCCTCGGCCGGGTTTTCGCGGATGTACTGCATGATCCCCTGCATCGAGCCGGAGTATTTGCCGGGTCCGTCGCCCAGCAATCCGCGCTCACGCATAACGCTGCCGATGCCGACATATTCGCGGCCGTTCTGCCCGGCATAGCCGATCCGCATCAGCGATCCGTCGGGCAGGCGCAGCAGGCCGGAGCCCTGAATCTGCAAGAAGAAGAACTCGACCGGATCGGCGGCCCAGGCAATTTCCAGCCCGCGATTGGCGAGTGCGCCGGCGACGATTTCGGAGCGTTCGTAGAACGGCACGAACTTGCCGCTCGTGTCATAGCGGCCGAGCGGCGGACGACCCGTGCGCTCGCTTTCCGGCATATCGTCCGGCCAGGCGCGCTCCAGCTCGGGCGGCATCTTGTAGACCGGTACGTCGTAGCCGGGCGCGCGGGTCCGGCTGCCGCGAATCTCCGGCTCGAAATAGCCGGTAGCGAAGGCCGCGCCATCGCCGATCCGCACGGGCTCGAAATAGCTCGAAAAGAATCGGCTCGCGTCACCGAGCGGCCAGCCCGCTGCCGCCTCGCATGCCGGACGCCAGTCCTCGCGCTGCGTCAGACCGCTCTGGTCGGTGCGTGCAAGAAGCTTGGGGCAGGATTCGCGGAAACTGGCGAGCGCGCCGCTCGCATCGCTGCCCGAAAAGCCGAGCCCTGCGATCTCCGGACCACGCTGGATGCCGGCAAGTGCGGCGCTGGTCACCGCGCCCGGGGGCGTGGGCCTGACAGTAGGCGAAGAGGAAGGAACCACACTGACGCAGGCGCTCAGCAGCGCGCTCGCTGCAAGGATCGTCCAGCCGCGCATTGTGCCCTCCCGCAGGTTCGGCCGGTCAGGCCTGGTCGGTTTCGTCGAGAATCCAGTCGGGCGAGGACGCATCGACATTGCGCGAGAAGGTCCAGACGTCCCGGCTCTCCACCGCATCGTCCAGCGACCCGGCGATGACGTTGCCATCCTTGTCGCGCGTCACGGCAGCGATATCGGCCACGAACAGCACGGCGATGCGGGCGATGCGGCCATCGAGTTCGGCGCTGCGAACGCTCGCGTCCTCGATCCGGATCAAGCGATTTTCCAGCGTCTCGCCTGCTTCGTCACGCGCGTCGATCGCACCGGCGAAGCTTTCGTAGACGTCGTCGTCGGCCAGCTCGCGCAGGGTTTCCTTGTCGCCCTGCCAGAACGACTCGAGCACCATGCCATAGGCACCCTTGGCCCCTTCGAGGAAGGCCAGCAGGTCGAACTGTGGATCGGCGCTGGCGATGGCACGAATGCCGGCCTCGTTGGCAGGCACGCGATTGTCGGTGGATCGCAGCGCAACCGGCGGCGTGGTGGCGCGCGGCGCTTCGACCTCGCGCCGCGCATCGCCTGCATCGCTGCGATCGAAACGGTGCGGGATCACCTCCTCCTCATGCTCTGACCGGCGGCCAAGCACCGAATAGAGACGCAAGCCCAGGAAAGCTGCGATCATGGCGAGGATGACGATTTCGGTAATCACAATATGGTTGTCCGCTTGACCCTTGGTGTTGGGAATGTCGCTGAGGCATTCCTGCCCTAGATAGGTACAAATTACAAACCGGCAATGTTCCCACGATGAACGCGATTCCTCGCCGGGTGCGGTCTGCGGCGGCGGATTGCCCCCCGCCCCGGCACCTGCTAGGCGCGCGACCTGTAGCGGATCGGCTCCCGAAGCCCGGTTCGCGAGACCATTCCGAACCAGAATCGAAAGACTGACATCATGGCCGACGAAGGCGACGTTCTCACCGACCTCAACCCCGATCACGCAGCCGGCGCGAACGGTGCCGACAATTCGCCTGCCGTCGGGCTCATCTCGCAATATGTGAAGGACCTTTCGGTCGAGAACCCGAACGCGCCCGCGTGCTTCCAGTGGAACGAGCAGCCGCAGCTCGACGTGCAGTTCAACATCGGGTCCGAACCGGCCGGCGACGACGTGCATGAAGTGGTGCTCAAGGTCACCGCCACGGCGAAGACGGGAAAGGGCAATCTCTACCTCGTCGATCTCGAATATTGCGGCCTCGTCGGCATTCGCAACCTGCCCGACGAACATGCGCACGCCTTCATGTTCGCCGAGGCACCGCGCCTGCTGTTCCCCTTTGCGCGCCGCGTCATCGCCGATGCCGTGCGCGATGCCGGTTTCCCGCCGCTGGTGCTCGACCCGATCGATTTCGGCGGCATCTACCAGCAGCAGCTCGCCCAGCGGGCGCAGGAACAGGGCGCAGGCGCTCCGGCAACGACCGGCGACGCCTGAGCGCGCCCGGCCTGAGGCGGAGGCTCTGACGTGAGCCTGCTCAAGCACGTCGGAACGATCGGCGGGCTGACCATGGTCAGCCGCGTTGCCGGCATGGCGCGCGAGATGATTTTCGCGCGTGTTCTAGGCGCGAATGCCGTGACCGATGCCTGGTTTCAGGCCTTCATCATTCCCAACGTCTTCCGCCGCCTGTTCGCGGAAGGCGCGTTCTCTGCCGCCTTCGTGCCGATGTTCTCCAAGCGGTTGCATAGCGACGGCGGGATCGAGGACGCGCGCAGTTTTTCCGACGACGTGCTGAGCGTCTTCCTGCCGGTGCTGATCGCCCTGTGCGCTGTGATGATGCTGGCCATGCCGTGGGTCATCACGCTGCTGGGCGATGGCGACGCTGATCCGGCGACTTTCGCGACGGAAGTCGATTTCGCGCGGATCATGTTCCCCTACATCCTGCTGGTCAGCCTGGTCACGCTGTTCACCGGCATGCTCAATTCGGTCAGCCGCTTTGCGCCGGGCGCGAGCTTTCCGATCCTGCTGAACCTTGTGCTGATCGGCGCGTTGCTGTTCGGCGAATATGCCATGTCCAGCTGGGGATGGACCATCGAGCAGGTCGGCTACAGCCAGGCCTGGGCGGTCACTATCGGCGGTGTGGTTCAGCTCGTCTGGCTCTACGTCTGGACGCGGGTGGAGGGCTTCCGCCCGAAGCTGCTGTGGCCGCGGATCACGCCGGAGGTGAAGCGCCTGTCGATCATCGCGCTCCCGGCGGCGATCGGCGGCGGGGCCTACCAGATCAATACGCTGGTGCAGCTCTACTTCCTCAACCAGCTGGATAGCGGCGCGATCAGCTACATGAATTATGCCGACCGGCTGAACCAGCTGCCGCTCGGCATCATCGGCATCGCACTGTCGACTGCGATCCTGCCCACGCTCTCGCGTTTTGTCGGGGCCAAGAACAAGGAAGGCACCGACCGGATCCAGTCCGACGCGATCGAGCTGTCCATGCTACTGACCATACCGGCAGCCGTCGCGCTTGCGGTCTGCGCCGTGCCCTTCGTGACGATGATCTTCCAGGGCGGTCGCTTCAGCCTCGAACAGGCGGAGCTGACCGGACAGGTGCTCGCTATGCTGGTGCTCGGCCTGCCTGCCTATGTGCTGGTCAAGGTGCTGGTGCCGAACTTTTACGCACGATCGGACACCCGCACGCCGGTCTATGCCGCGTTCATTTCGCTGGCGGTGTTCGTCGTCATGAACTTCGCGCTGATTGCCGATTACGGCGTGGTCGGCGTCGCCCTCGCCAGCGTGGTAGGGGCGTGGATCAACGTCGCCTATCTCTACATCGTGCTGGTGAGGCGCGGCTATTACACGATCCCGCTGAAGCTGGTCGGCCGCATCGCGCGGCAGCTCGTCGCCGCCGCCGCCATGGGCGCCGCCTTGTGGTTCGCGCGCGATTTGCTAACCGGCTGGTATTCCGCCGGCCTGTTCCAGCGGATCGGCGCCCTGCTGGTGCTCGTCGCCTGCTCGGCCGTCGTCTATTTCGGCGTCGCCTTCGCCATCGGCGCGATCGACAAGCAGCGCATCGCCGCCCTGACCAAGAAGAGAGAACCCTGATCCCATGCGTGTAGTCTCCGGCATCCAGCCCACCGGAAAGCCGCATCTCGGCAATTACCTCGGCGCGATTGTCAATTATGTGAAGCTGCAGGATGAGGCGAATGCGGCGGGGGGCGAGTGCTTCATCTTCCTCGCCGACCTTCACGCGATCTCGCAGCCTCACGACCCGGCGGAGCTGACGCAGAACACGCGCGAGATGGTCGCCACGCTGGTCGCCTGCGGCGTCGATCCGTCGAAAGCGGTGCTCTTCAACCAGGCGCAGGTTCCCGCCCATGCCGAACTGCAATGGCTGCTCAACGGCACCGCCCGCATGGGCTGGCTGAACCGGATGACGCAGTGGAAGGACAAGGCGGGCAAGAACCGCGAGGGGCAGAGCGTGGCTTTGTTCACCTATCCCGTGCTGCAGGCTGCCGACGTGCTGCTCTACCAGGCCACGCACGTGCCCGTAGGCGAGGACCAGAAGCAGCATCTGG
The DNA here is from genome assembly GCF_051195295.1 of Qipengyuania sp. 902. Taxonomy (NCBI): domain Bacteria; kingdom Pseudomonadati; phylum Pseudomonadota; class Alphaproteobacteria; order Sphingomonadales; family Erythrobacteraceae; genus Qipengyuania; species Qipengyuania sp. 902. Next base: position 254,767 of record NZ_JBNJLJ010000004.1, read on the forward strand.
AGTTGGCACGCGACATCGCGCAGAAATTCAACAACGATTTCTGTGCCGAGGATGCGCCGCTCTTTACCCTGCCCGAGCCCTATATCCCGCCTGCCGCAGCGCGGATCATGAGCCTGCGCGACGGGACGGCGAAGATGAGCAAGTCCGATCCCTCCGACATGAGCCGCATCAGCCTGACCGACGATGCCGACACGATCATGAAGAAGGTCAAAAAAGCCAAGACCGATCCCGAGCCCCTGCCCGATAACGAGAAGGAACTCGAAGGCCGGGCAGAAGCCCAGAACCTCGTCGGCATATACGGCGCGCTCAGCGGCCAGAGCGCGGCCGAAGTGCTGGGCGAATTCGGCGGACAGGGCTTCGGCGCTTTCAAGCCTGCGCTGGGCGAGGTGCTGGTAGAGACGCTGGCCCCGATCAATGCGCGCTTCCTCGAGCTGAAGGACGACGAGGAAGCGCTCGACGCGATCCTTGCGCGCGGCGCTTCGCAGGCCCGCGAGGCCGGGCGCGATACGCTCACCGCTGCTTATGCGGCGCTCGGCCTGGTGCGCTAGGCGAACCTCAACCCCCTGCGATTGCACAACAAATGTGAATCTTGGTATTCAAACCGGGTTCACATCCGCTCGTCTACACCCAAGCACACTAACCGGCAGTGTGTCTCGGGGAAGCGGCGGGCTGCGCATTCAATCGCAATCGTGATACATTGCATGTCCGTTCGAAAGGGACTGAGTATGACTGACCTGAAAAAAGGTTGGGGGCGCACTCTTAAACTCGCCTCCGTGCCGATGATCCTCGCAGGCCTTGCCGCCTGCGCCACCCCGTTCAAGGCGGACGTGCAGCGTTTCCAGACGCAGTTGCCCGCGCCGCAGGGCGAGACCTTCTATGTCGTCGCCGACGATCCCGCGCTGGCCGGCGGGCTCGAGTTCGCGCAATACGCCGATCTCGTGGAAGCGCAGATGAACCGCCTCGGCTATGCCGAAGCGCCGTCAGCCGAGGCTGCCAGCCTGCTGGTCCGCTTCGATTACGGCGTCGACAACGGCCGCGAGCGTGTGCGCTCGACCGGTTTTCGCGATCCGTTCTACGATCCGTGGTACGGCTATCGCGACCCGTTCTTCCGTTCGCGGCTCTCCTATTACCGCCCGCGTCATTTCGGCAGCCGCTGGGGCTTCGGCTTCTACGATCCGTGGTTCGGCGGCCCCGAAATCCGCAGCTACACGGTCTACACCAGCGGGATCGACATGAAGATCGACCGCGCCGTTGATGGGCAGCGACTGTTCGAAGGCAAGGCGCAGGCCATGTCGACCTCGAACCGGCTGCAATATCTCGTGCCGAACCTGGTCGAGGCGATGTTCACCGACTTCCCAGGCAATTCGGGCGAGACGGTGCGGATCTCGATCAAGCCGGAAGAGAAGGTCGTCCGCCGGATCGACTGACACAATCCCCATCTGGGGTTTAACGGGAAAGGGCGGCTTGCAGAGACGCCCTTTCTTGTTTCAGCGCCGTTTCAGGACAAACAGTCCCGTTGCTATGGCCAGAACGAATACGGCCCCCTCGCTAATGGCGGTGGCAAGGTGCGCGGTCGGGCCAAAGGTGCTTTCGCCGAAAAGTGCGCCGATGCTTTCAAGGCGAAGCTGCGTGTCGCCGAGGCTCTGCTGGAGCGCATAAAGGCTGCCGCCGAGCAGGCGACCGCCGCCGATGTCGATCAGCAATCCAGCCACAAGCCCAAGCACCATGGCGACAGATGCGAGGCGCGCTGCAGGCGAAGCGTCGTCGCGTAACACGAGCCAGCCTGCCAGCCCTGCAGCCGCGCCGAGGACGAGGCCTTCGTAAATCCCGGTCACCCGGCCAAGCGCTTCTCCGGTCAGCAGGCCGATGCCGTCGCGCCCCAATGTATTGCCGAGAGCGCCAGCCATGATGCCGCCCGTAATCGCTCCGGCTATGACGGCCGCATCGGCTCGCCCGCGCCATGCAATGGCGGCTGCCATGCCGAGACCGATCGCGGCCCCGGCCAGCGTCCCGAGCGCGCCGACCAATGCCGCCAGAACGACAATCGTCGCGCCGTCCCCCGTGCCGGCGAGCGCACCGTAGAACGCCCCGCCCAGCACTCCGGCGAGAGCGCCCGATACGGTGCATGCCCCCGCGACGCGTCCGGCGATCGACGATCTCCGTGCTGCCGACTCCGGGGCGTCTTCTACTGCGACTTCGGCCAGGAAACGGTAGCCGTGCTTCGGCACCGTCTGGATATAGCGGGGGTTGCCGGCGTCATCGCCCAAGGCGCGCCGCAGGGTGCGAATGCACTGGGTCAACGCCTCGTCGGTAACCGGGATGCCGCGCCAGACCTCGTCCATGAAGCGGGTTTTCGACACCAAGGCTCCGGCATTGGCGACCAGCAAGGCCAGCGCGTCGAAATAGCGGCTGCCAAGCTCGACCGGATCGCCTCCGCACCGCAACTGGCGGTCCGCCAGGTCGAGCTCGAAATCGCCGAAATGCACGCTGTCCGATTGCCGCTCCATGCGCCCCCTTTCGCATTGCGCTTTATGCCATGCGGACGGGGTGAGGAAGGTTTTCAAGCATTGCTCACCAATTGCTCATGCCGCTCAGACGGGTTTCACGGCAGCTATCCGGCATTGCAAGCATAGGAGCCGAGATGAACGACCGAGCAAACGCAAGACACGATTGGCTGAACGGATGGCGCATAGCCGGATGGGGCGCGGCGCTGGCCTTGCTGGCCCTGCCCGCTATCGCCATGCAATTCACCGACGAGGTACACTGGACGCCGCTGGACTTCAGTTTTGCGGCGGTCCTCCTTTTCGCATTAGGCACTGGCCTCGAGTTCGCAATCCGATTTGGCGGCAGAACGCCGAAGGGACTCGGCATCGCTATCGCGTCCGTTGCGGGCTTCCTGACGCTGTGGGCGAATGCCGCAGTCGGCTTCATCGGAGCAGAGAGCGAGCCGGTGAACGCCGGCTTCACAGTACTGGTCATCGGCGGGGCGCTGTTGAGCCTGATTGTCCGCTTTCGCCCTGCGGCCATGCGCTGGATTATGGCTATCATCGCAATCGGCCAGCCCGTGCTGGGCGTCGCAGCACTCCAAGTGATGCCCGGTCACGCCATCGAGTGGGGTGTGCTTCTGGTATTCGCCGCGATATGGAGCGCTGCGGCATTTTGTTTCGACCGGGCCCATCGCCGGGCGGCGCATTAAGGGATCAGTGCAGGCGCTCGTGCCCGCCGGTCGAACCGAAGCCGCCGGAGCCGCGCGCGGTATCGTCCAGTTCCTCGACCTCGTCCCATTCGGCCTGCGTCACCGGAGCCAGCACCAGCTGCGCAATGCGGTCGCCGCGGGCGATGGGAAAATCGTCCGTCCCGTGATTGATCATGATGACCTTCAGCTCGCCGCGATAGTCGCTGTCGATCGTGCCGGGCGTATTGGGCACGGAGATGCCGTGCTTGAGCGCAAGGCCGGACCGCGGCCGGACCTGGATTTCGTAACCGTCGGGGATCGCGACCGCGAGGCCGGTAGCCACGGCATGCCGCTGGCCTGGTTTCAGCGTAACGGCCTCGGCCGCCACCACATCCATGCCCGCCGCGCCATCGGTGGCATAGGCCGGCAGGTCGAGATCTCGTCCATGGGGCAGGCGCTTGATCCGTACCCCGATGCGATCAGTCATTATCCCCGTCACCCTCTCCATTGAGGGCTTCTGCTGCCATGCGGACGAGCTCGCGCGCAACCTCTTCCTTGGGCATTTCGGGCAGGCTTTCCACACCGCTGGAGGTGACGACATGGACCTGGTTCATGTCGCCGCCCATCACGCTTTCGCCTTCGGAGAAGCTGACGTTGTTGGCGATGATCCAGTCGGCGCCCTTGCGCTTGCGCTTGGACTTGGCGTTCTCGACGACGTTCTCCGTCTCGGCAGCAAAGCCGACCAGCAGCGGCGGACGCTTGCGCCCGGCGGCCACGCTGGCGAGGATATCCGGATTTTCGGCGAGGATCAGTGCAGGCGGCGCGCTGCCGCGCTTCTTCATCTTCTCGGTCGCGACGCTGCGGCTCTTCCAGTCGGCCACGGCGGCGACCATGAAGGCGGCATCCGCAGGCAGGGCGCGGCGCACTTCCTCGGCCATATCCTCTGCGGTCTCGACATCCACGCGGTCGACCCCGATGGGCGTCGGCAGGTGCACGGGCCCCGTCACCAGCGTGACGCGCGCGCCCGCGGCGGCAGCCATGGCGGCAATGGCGAAGCCCTGCTTCCCGCTCGACCGGTTGGCGATATAGCGCACCGGATCGATCGGCTCGCGCGTCGGGCCGGCGGTGACCAGCACATGCTTGCCGTATAGCGGGCGATGTTCGGGATCGGGATCGAAAGCAGCCTGACCTGCCAGCGGCGATTCGTCGAAGCTGACCGAAACGCTCTCGGCTTTCACGTCGAGCGGCTGCGGGGCCGACCGCATATCCTGCCTGGCAACGGTGTGGTTGAGAGCTTGCGCGTCGATCGGCGGCGCAGCCGAGGCCCCGCCCTTGCTGGCGAGCAGCGAGGACGCAGCACCCGGATCGAAGGCGATTTCTTCTTCCGGAAGATCTTCGAGGAGGTCTTCCTCTTCAGCGACCGGTTCATCCTCCCGCTCCGCTGCGAATTCTTCCTCGATTTCCTCGTGAGTGCGCTGCTTGGTGCTGCGCGGAATGATCATCGACAGCAGTCCGCCAAGGCCGCCGCCGCTCTGTTCGACTTCCTCTTCGGCTTCGGGCTCGAGCGCCTCGAAGATATCGCCCTCTGCTTCGGGCTCTTCCCAAACGTCGTCTTCGACCGGCGCGGCAAGCTGCGCAGCGGCGGGCGCGGGCAATTCGGGCACGTCGATATCGAGGTCGAGCTCCTCGGCAATGCGCGCAAGGATCGCGGCAGGCTCGGGCAGGCGCCCGGGACCGAATTCGCCGCAGGCCATCGCGCCCTCGTCCGGGTCCATCACCGCGACACCGGCCTGGCGGAGCCAGTCGGCATTGCGCTGGGTTGCCGAATGCTCCCACATCCGCACGTTCATCGCAGGCACGGTCAGCACCGGCTTGTCGGTGGCAAGGATAAGCGTGGTTGCCAGATCGTCGGCGATGCCGGCGGCCATCTTGGCGAGCAGATCAGCCGTCGCCGGGCACACGACCACCAGATCGGCCTCGCGGCTCAGTTGGATATGGCCCATCTCGACCTCGTCCTTGAGATCGAACAGCGAGGTATAGACCTTGTTCTCGCTTAAGGCAGCGAGCGCCATGGGAGTGACGAATTGCTGGCCGCCTTCGGTCAGCACGCAGGTCACCTTGCCGCCCGCCTTGCGGATCATGCGCACCAGTTCGCAAGACTTGTAGGCGGCGATACCGCCCCCGATCACGAGCAGGATGTGCGGCCCGCTCACGTCGGCATCCCGCTCGCTGGCTTGGCTCGCGCCTGCGTGGGCGCGGATCGGCGAATGCATTCCCATCGTGTCATCAAGCGCTAGCTAGCGCCCCCCGTTCGTCATGGCCAGCGCGCAGCGCGGGCGGATTGCGGGATTACGCGTAGCCGCCTATGGTAAAGAAAGGGGAAACGGAGGGACCGATGCATGTCATCCTGAGCGCAATCATCCTGATACTGGCGATTATCGATCTGGTGATCGGCACGGGTTTTCTCGTGAATCCCGCCACGTCGGGCGCGGATTTCGGCCTGTCGGTCGCGAGCACGCATGGCAGTTCGACCCTGCGCGGGGACATGACCGCCTTCTTCTATATCAGCGCATTGTCGATGGGCTGGGGTGCATGGCGGCGACGCGGCGATGTGCTGCTGCCCGCGCTCGGCCTGTTCCTCATCGCCTTCACCGGCCGGTTCATCAATCTCGTGATCGAGGGGCCGTACGAAGGCTGGATGGTGCCGATGGGAGTCGAGGCGCTGCACATCGCCGTGCTCGCCTATGCCATAAAGCTGTGGGGCTGGCCGAAGCATTCGACTTGATGCGGCTCAGCGCGCCGATCTGACGAGCGAGCGCAGCGCCATTGGCAGGAATGCCAGGCCGACGAACATGGCCGGGGCGACGACCGCGCCCCAGTAGAAGTTGTTCTCCCGACCAGCGAGCATAAAGGCGAGGCCGTAGCCGAGATAGAGGAACGTACCGGTCGTCCCGGCGGGCGATTTCCACCCTGCCCAGCCGAGCGCGACCAGCATCCCCGCCCATAGCTCGTGCAGCACGAAAAAGGCGCGATTGAGGCCGAGCGAGCCGCCCATGAGCATGAGCGCAGTCCCGAGGATCCGGACGCGAGCACCGCCCGGCTCGTCGCCCAGCCTGCGCCACCACGCCCAGACGGTGGCGAACAGTAGGGCGATCGCCACAACGATCATGCCGGTCTTGCCAAGCCAGGCGTGGATGTAGGCGAGCGTCGGCAGGCGTACCGTTACGCCGGGTCGCAAGGGATAATCGCTCGCGCGCTGTTCCTCGATGATGAAGTCGTAATAGCTCTCGCCGCCCCCGATCCGCCCGATCACGCGGTCGTAGAACGCGAGATCCTTATCGCGTTCGGGCCTTGCGTCGGGATCGGTCGGTGCGTTTTCGCCGGGCTGCGACATTTCCGGCACTTCCGCAGGCGCGCCATTCTGTGTCGCCGTGAGCGGAGTGAGCGCCGCCAGCACCAGCAGCACCGCCACGACCGCCAGAAGCACGCGTGCAGGCCATGGGCCCCAATGCGTGAAGCGGTCCCATGCGGGCGCCGCTGCGCCGTCCGTCAGCCGATCAGTCCCTGCGTCACTGCCGCCCATGCAGCCAGACCCCCTCCGAGTGCCGCCAGCACATAGCCCGGCCAGCCGCGTCCGCGCTCCTTGCGTTCGCGCCTTTCCCACATCAATTCGATATCGGGCAGCGGCGGCGGTTCGGGCGCGCCGCCCTTGGGCGGGAAGCGATCCTCGATCCGGCGCACGAGGTCCGGAATGCGCAACAGTGTTTCCGTGTCAGTGCGAATGCGGTCGGCAATGGCGGCTTCGGGGCCCAGCTCGTCGCGAATCCAGCTGCGAACATAGGGCGCGCTGGTATCCCACATATTGATGCCGGGATTGAGCTGCGTCGCGATGCCTTCGACCATCACCATGGTCTTTTGCAGCAGCAACAGGTGCGGCTGAGTCTGCATGTCGAAATCGCGGGTGATGGCGAACAGCCCGTCGAGCATTTGGCCGACCGAAAGCTCGCTCACCGGCTTGCCGCGCATCGGCTCGCCCACCGCGCGCAAGGCCGTCGCGAACTCGTCGACATTGTGATAGCTCGGCACATATTGCGCTTCGAAATGGATTTCGGCGACGCGGCGGTAATTGCCGGTCGTCAGGCCGTAGAGGATTTCCGCCAGCCACATGCGCGCCTGCCGGTCGATCCGGCCCATGATGCCGAAATCGATCGCGGCAATGGTTCCGTCCGGCTTCACGAACAGGTTCCCCTGGTGCATGTCTGCGTGGAAGAAGCCGGCGGCGATGGCCTGCTTGAGGAAAGCCAGCACAAGGCGGCTGGCCAGCTCGTTCGCATCGTGGCCCGCAGCGCGGATCGCCTCGGTATCGCTGATCTTGACGCCGTCGATCCAGTCGACCGTCATCACCCGGCCATTCGTGCGGTCCCAGTCGATGCCGGGGATCTCGTAGCCCTCGGTGCCGACCATGTGCTCGGCCAATTCAGAGGCGCTGGCAGCCTCGCGCCGCAGGTCGAGCTCGCGATTGGTCCAGCGCTTGAAATTGGCGATGACGAGGCGCGGACGCAGGCGCGCGGCCTCTCCGCCGAAGCTTTCGAGATGGGCGGCGGCCCATTCGTAGGTCGCGATATCCTTGGCGAACCGCTCGCGCACGCCGGGGCGCAGGACCTTGACGGCGACCTGCCGACCCTCGGTCGTGACCGCACGGTGGACCTGCGCGATGGAGGCTGCGCCGACGGGCGCGGGGTCGAATTCGGCATAGAGGTTCTCGAGCGGCTGCTCGAAGCTCGACTCGATGCTCTGGCGGATCAGCTCGAAGTCGACCGGCGGGAGATCGTCTTGCAGCTTGAGCAGATTGCGCGCCGCATCCTCGCCGACCAGATCGGGGCGGGTGGCGAGGGTCTGGCCCAGCTTGATGGCAGCCGGGCCGATCTCGCGGAAAGCCCCGGCGTAATCCGGCTCGCGCGACTTCATCGTGCCGATGCTGAAGATGCCGATCAGGCGCTTGACCGGAACCGGCGTATTGGGATCGTTCTGGATGCCGCGCAGCGCACCGTGACGCGCAAGGATGCGCGCCCACTTGCCGAGCCGGAGAATGTGAGTGAGCGGTCTCGCCACCCTAAACCTTCCACCCCGAATGGATGTTCACCGCACCGCCGAGGATCGATTCCACCCGCGTATTCTCGAACCCTGCATCGCGGATCATCGCTTCGAATTCGGCAGGCTTGGGAAAGCGGCGGATCGATTCGGCGAGATAGCGGTAGCTGTCCTCGTCATTGGCGATCGCCTTGCCTAGTCGCGGCATGATCTTGTGCGAATAGAGGTCGTAGACGTCCTTGAAGCCTGGCCAGTCCGTCTGGCTGAATTCGAGGCAGAAGAACCGTCCGCCGAATTTCAGCACCCGGTGCGCCTCGCGCAGGGCCCTGTCGATGTGGGTGACGTTCCGGATGCCGAAGGCGATGGTATAGGCGTCGAAGATGCGGCTGGAGAAGGTCAGTTCCTCGGCGTTCTGACGCGACCACACGAGCCCGTCGATCCCGCGCTCCATCGCGCGTTCGATGCCGACGTCGAGCATGTCCTGGTTGATGTCGCTGACGGTCACGCTCGCGCCCCGTTCGGCCAAGCGAAAGGCGATGTCGCCCGTGCCGCCCGCCATGTCGAGGATCGCCTCGCCCTCCTGCGGCTTCACGCCCGCGACGAAGCGGTTCTTCCAGAGGCGGTGCATGCCGCCCGACATGGCATCGTTCATGATGTCGTATTTAGCGGCGACGCTGGAGAAAACCTCGCCCACGCGGCCGGTCTTCTCGGTCGCGTCGATGTCTTCGTAGCCGAAGGAAACGGTGTCGTTCATGGCGGTGGGCTTTAGGGAGTGATTGCGGGCTAGTCTATGAGTTGGTTTTCTGCGTGCGGAAAGCGCATCCGCGCTTCCCTTGCTGTTCCGTCCCGCTCCCCCTCCCGACCACCCATAGAATACCGTGCCGTGGGTGGTCGGGAGGGGGAGCGGGACGGAACAGGGCGCAGCGACCGCAGGGAGCGAATAGACGCCACTAAGACTCCCTGTTACTCGACCCTCACCATGCCCGAACTCCCCGAAGTCGAAACCACCGTCCGCGGGCTTGCGCGGTTTCTCGAAGGCGAGACCATCACGCGCGTGACCGTGAACCGGCCCGACATGCGCCGCCCCTTCCCTGCCGGTCTGGTACAGGCGCTGACCGGGGCGAGCGTCACGCATCTCACGCGCCGGGCGAAATACGGACTGATCCACACCAGCCGCGACCATGCGATGGTGTTCCACCTCGGCATGAGCGGGCGCTGGCGGATCGACCCGGAGGCCGAGGACAAGCACGATCACCTGATCCTGGAGACGGCGCACAACCGCTTTGCGCTGAACGATCCGCGCCGCTTCGGTTCGGTCGACCTGATGACAACACAAGAGCTGGTGACGTGGAAGCCCTTCGCTGCGCTGGGGCCGGAGCCGCTGGGCGATGCGTTGACCGCTGAGCACCTGCGCGAGGCGACGCGCGGGCGCAAACAGGCGATCAAGCTGCTGCTGCTCGACCAGCGGATCGTGGCGGGCCTCGGCAATATCTACGTCTGCGAGGCGCTGTGGCGCAGCGGGATCAGCCCGCGCAAGGCCGGCGGCAAGGTGACCATGCCGCAACTGCGCCGCCTCGTCCCGGCGATCCGCGAGGTACTCGAACAGTCAATCCGCGACGGCGGCAGCACTTTGCGCGATTTCGCCCAGCCCGACGGCAATCTCGGCTATTTCGCCACCCGCTTCCACGTCTACGGCCGCGAGGGCGAGGCCTGCCACCACGAGGACGGCGGCACGATCCGACGCATCGTGCAGGGCGGGCGCAGCACGTGGTTCTGCCCGGTTTGTCAGAGGTAGCGCAACGAGCGCCCAATCCCCTGGCTATTATGCGTTGTTCGGAATTTCATCCTGATAAACGATGATGGAACTGCCTTCTTTAAGCGCATGAGTTGCGGCAGCACGAAGCGTTTCGTCAGCAATTTCAGCGGTGTCGGTCGACACTTCCTTGGATCGTTTAACCTTAACGAATTGCCATCCTTGTTTTTCTACGCAATCTAGGGCGGGTCGCCGAGATTCATCTAAGTCATCTTCCCGAACGAAAACTAGAAGGGCGTGTCTTGCGCCTGACCGATATTGGCACTCAGTGCCAGCGACCGCTTCCATTAGAAACATAAAAAGCGAAGCCTGCATCACTGCTCCAGTCTATCGAGTTTTCGTACTGTATTGGCCGAGGTTACAGCGAGCCTGTAGAAACAAGGGCTCACAAATCCAGCGCCGCATACTCGCGCGGCGGGGGCAGGCCTTCCATCTTCTCGGCGAGCAGCGGGCGGAAGCTCGGGCGGCTCTTGATCACCATGTACCAGTCGTGCGCCTGTTCGTGGCCCTTCCAGTCCATCGCGCCGAGATATTCCACCACCGAAAGCTGCGCCGCGCAGGCGAGGTCGGCGAGGCTCAGCGTCGGCCCCGCAAGCCACTGGCGCGTGTCCACCAGCCAGTCGATATAGTCCAGGTGGCCGTGCAGCAGGCGGCCCATCTGGCGCAGCACCTGCGCATCGGGCGACTGGCGCAGGACGATGCGCTTCTTCATCTTTTCGTGCAGCGCGGGCGCGGTGACGTCGGCATAGAGGTTTTCGTCGAACAGCGCGACCAGCCGGCGGATTTCCGCGCGTTGCAACGCCGATCCGTTGATCATCGGATTGCGGTCGACCGTTTCCTCCAGCAGCTCGCAGATCGCGCGGCTGTCGGCGAGCGCGATGCGGCGGTCGGGATCATGCAGCACAGGGGTGCGGCCCGCCGGGTTCAGCTGCCAGAACTCGTCGCGCCCTTCCCATGGGTTCTCGCGCACCAGCTCATAGGCGACGTTCTTCTCGCTCATGAGCAGGCGCAGCTTGCGACTGAAAGGACACAGGGGGAACTGGTAGAGCTGCCACATCGGTCCCCCGCTCATGCACCAGTGCGAGTCGCGCGTCCACCACGGCGGCGCGCGAAGACCCTAAATTTCCAGTGGATCGGTGGCGGTTCAGTCCTTCGGGAGCGCTTCACGCATCCGGCGGGCCATGTCGCGCAGCGCGGGCGTCATTTCGGACAGCCCTTCGGCAAGCCCGCCCATCGCCTGCATGGCGCGGGGTACGACGACGGCGACTTCCTCGCTCAAGCGGCCCGCATCGGGTGCGACCTTGCGCAGGGTGAGGTCAGGATCGATTTCCTCGGCCTTCTCCCCCGCCATGTCGGCCGCGGCCTTGGCCAGCGGAGCGATCGGCAGGTCGAGCAGCACTTCGGTCATGGTCTGGAGCATCAGCGCCATATCGCGCTGCCGCTCGGGATCGCGCATCTCGTCCGCCATGTCGGCGAGCGGCAGGGTTTCGGGCGAAGCGTCCACGTCCGGCGCATCGTAATCCTGCGCGGCGGCAGGAGCGGCAGTCACCGCGAACGCGGCGGCAAGAGGCAGGATGGCGTTACGCATGGTCATTCCCCGAAATTACGTCGCGCGGTGTTTACCGCATTCGCACTGAGTCTGCCATGAACGGGCTCAGACGCCCGAGGCTTCCAGCAGCAGCAGGCAATTCGGCATCATCGCCTCGCGCGATTCCAGCCCTTCCTGCATCAGCGTCATCGTGGTTTCGAAGGCAAGCTTGTTCGCCTGTTCGCGGGTGAGATCGTGATCGTCCATCAGCCCCGCCATCGTCCGCACGAAGAATTCGCGCCCGCGCGGCTCCATCGCGGGATAGGCGGCGGCGCGCGCATCGCCTTCCGCCTGGCCCTTGGCGATCAGTCCGAATGCGACTCCGCAGCGCAGGCTGCTGCGCTGTTCGAGCGTAAGGGTGGGCAGCGCGGCTTCGGCAGTGGCAGAGGCAGCATCAAACGCATCTTGCGCGGCGAGCGGGAACGATGCGAGGGCAAGGCCGGCGGCGAGAAGCAGTTTCGTCATGCCGCGGCTCTATATCCCCTCGCCTGAATGGCGGGCAACCGTGCTTGCGGGGCCCCGCCGCTTTGCCTAGGTCCGCAGTCGAACAGGAGACACGAATTATGAAAACCCGCGCCGCCGTAGCCTTCGAAGCGAAACAACCGCTCGAGATCGTCGAACTCGATCTGGAGGGCCCCAAACCGGGCGAGGTGCTGGTGGAAATCATGGCAACCGGCATTTGCCACACGGACGCTTATACCCTCGACGGGCTGGACAGCGAGGGGCTTTTCCCCAGCGTGCTCGGCCACGAAGGCGCCGGGATCGTGCGCGAAGTTGGCGCGGGCGTCACCAGCGTGACACCGGGCGACCACGTGATCCCGCTCTACACCCCCGAATGCCGCCAGTGTAAAATGTGCCTCAGCGGCAAGACGAACCTGTGCCATGCCATCCGCGAGACGCAGGGCAAGGGGCTGATGCCGGATGGCACGAGCCGCTTCAGCTACAAGGGCGAGACGATCTACCACTACATGGGCTGCTCGACCTTCTCGAACTTCACCGTGCTGCCCGAAATCGCCGTCGCCAAGATCCGCACCGACGCGCCGTTCGAGACCAGCTGCTATATCGGCTGCGGCGTCACCACCGGTGTGGGCGCGGTGGTGAATACGGCGCAGGTTAAGCCGGGCGACAATGTCGTCGTCTTCGGCCTCGGCGGGATCGGCCTCAACGTCATTCAGGGCGCCAAGATGGCGGGCGCGGACCGCATCGTGGGCGTCGACATCAACCCTTCCAAAAAGGAATGGGGCGAGAAGTTCGGCATGACCGATTTCGTCAATCCCAAGGAAACGAAGGACGTGGTCGCGCATCTTGTCGAATTGCTGGACGGCGGGGCGGACTACAGCTTCGACTGCACCGGCAATACCGATGTGATGCGCCAGGCGCTCGAATGCTGCCACAAGGGCTGGGGCACCAGCATCATCATCGGCGTGGCCGAAGCGGGCAAGACCATCGCGACGCGCCCGTTCCAGCTCGTTACGGGCCGGAACTGGCGCGGCACCGCCTTCGGCGGAGCCAAGGGCCGCACGGACGTGCCCAAGATCGTCGACTGGTACATGAACGGCAAGATCGCCATCGACCCGATGATCACCCACACGCTCAGCCTCGATGAGATCAACAAGGGTTTCGACCTGATGCACGCCGGCGAAAGCATCCGGGCGGTGGTGGTCTATTGATGGTGGAGAAGGTCGTCCTCGCCGACAAGTTCGCCACCTTCACCGAGTATTGGGCGCCGCGCATCGTCGCTCGTTACGAAGGGCACGAAGTCCGCATCGCTAAGCTCGACGGCGAATTCGACTGGCACAGCCATACCCATGACGAGCTCTTCCTGTGCATCTCCGGCGAGCTGGAGGTCGAATCCCGCGACCGCACCTAAAAGCTGCTGCCGGGCGAGCTCTTACTGATCGAAACGGGCGAGGATCACCGCCCCGCCGCGCGCAAAGGGGAAGTCCAGCTGCTGATGCTGGATCCTGCCGAAGCGCCGAATACGGGCGATCCGGACACGGCGACTGTCGCGGTCGACGCCTGACTGCTTGCGCAGTCCGAAGGTCCCATTAAGGTAGCGAATCGAAACGTAAAGGAGAGAGAATATATGTTCAGTCACGTCATGCTGGGGGCCGACGATATCGACGCCTCGAAAAAGTTCTACGACGCCTGCTTCAAGGCGCTCGGCGGCAGCGAAGGCCAGATCGATCCCAAAGGCCGGGTCATCTATATGCACAATGGCGGCATTTTCCTCCTGACCAAGCCCATCGACGGCCAGCCTGCCAGCTGCGGCAACGGTTCGACCATCGGATTTGCAGCCTCGAGCGAAGACATGGCCGACGCTTGGCACAAGGCGGGCAGCGAGAATGGCGGAACGGAGATCGAGGATCCGCCGGGCATTCGCGAAGGCGCGGGCATGAAGCTCTACCTCGCCTATCTGCGCGATCCGGCCGGCAACAAGGTTTGCGCGATGTATCGCCCGGGCTAAGGGCAACCGATCATATCGTCCCGCACAGGGGTGCTTTGGGCGCAGCGGTTCTTGGCCGGCTGCGCCCTTCGCGTATTGGGGCGAGCCGAAAAGACTATACGACAGGAAATTCACCCATGCCGCTCGACTATCTTTCGCAGAACAGGGCCTACGAGGGCGAGCAATTCGTCTGCTCCCACCAATCGCGCGAGACCGGGAGGGAGATGACCTTCTCGGTCTATGTCCCGCCGCACATGCCGGGGATCAAGCTGCCGGTGCTGTGGTATCTTTCGGGCCTCACCTGCTCGCATGAAAACGTCACCGAAAAGGGCGAGTACCGCCGCGCCTGCGCCGAAAACGGCATCGTCTTCGTCGCGCCCGACACCAGCCCGCGCGGCGAGGATGTGCCCGATGCGGCGGACGAATACGATTTCGGCAAAGGTGCGGGCTTCTATGTCGATGCGACGCAGGAACCGTGGGCGAAGCACTACCGCATGCGCAGCTATATCGAGCAGGAACTGCCCGAGGTGATCGCGGCGGAGTTTCCGATCGACATGGAGCGTCAGTCGATCACCGGCCATTCTATGGGCGGCCACGGCGCACTCACCATTGGCTTACGCAATCCCGACCGCTTCCGCTCGGTCAGCGCGTTCAGCCCGATCGTCGCGCCGAGCCAGGTGCCGTGGGGCGAAAAGGCACTCGGCCGCTATCTCGGCGAGGACCGCGCGGCATGGCGCGAATACGACGCGGTCGCGCTGATCGAGGACGGCGCGCGGCTCGACCACCTGCTGGTCGATCAGGGCACGGCGGACAATTTCCTCGAAGAGCAGCTCAAGACCGGCGCCCTCTCGATGGCCTGCGCCAAGGCTGGAATGAGCCCCGAAATCCGCATGCAGCAGGGTTATGACCACTCCTATTACTTCATCTCGACCTTCATGGCCGAGCATGTGGCGTGGCATGCGGAGCGGTTGGGCGCCTAACGCGACAACTCGAACACCGCGAACTCCGCACGCCCGTTCGCCCCAGCTCGGCCGAGCTGCCGCTCGCCAGCAAAGAACCATTCGCGTTCGATGCGCGCGCCCTTTTCCTTCGCGAGGTCGCGGAAGTCTTTCACCGTTACGTGATGGATATTCTGAGTCGCGTACCAGCTGACCGGGATCGCGCGCGTCACCGGCATGCGGCCGCCGAACATCAGCGCGGCGCGGGTGCGCCAATGGGCGAAGTTGGGGAAGCTGACGAAGGCGCGGGTGCCGACGCGGAGCAGCTCGTCCAGCATACGGTCGGGCCGCGCGGCGGTCTGCAGCGTCTGGCTGAGAATCGCGTAGTCGAAGCCCCTGTCGGGATAGTCGGCGAGGTCGCGGTCGGCATCGCCCTGCACCACGCTGAGGCCCTGGCTCACGCAGCGTTCGACGCAGTCGCCATCGATCTCGATCCCGCGCACGTCGCAGTCTTTCTCGCGCAGCGCCATCATCAGCGCCCCGTCGCCGCAGCCGATATCGAGCACGCGGCTGCCCGGCGATACGTGACCGGCGATGACGGCAAGGTCTGGGCGAATGCTCATCCCAGGAATCCCCCGATCACGCGGTCGAGCGCAGGCACGTCGAGCAGGAAGCTGTCGTGGCCATGCGGCGCGGTGAGCTCGACGAAGCTGACTGCCGCGCCCGCCGCATTGAGCGCGTGGACGACATGGCGGCTTTCCGCTGTGGGATAGAGCCAGTCGCTGTCGAAGCTGACGAGGCAGAACCGCGCCTGCGTTCCGGCAAAGGCATTTGCCAGCTTGCCGCCATGCTCCTCGGCAAGATCGAAATAGTCCATCGCACGGGTGATGTAGAGGTAGCTGTTGGCATCGAAACGCTGGGTGAAGCCGCTGCCCTGGTAACGCAGGTATGATTCGACCTGGAAATCGGCATCGAAACCGAATGTCTTTGCCTCCCGATCCTGCAGGTTCCGCCCGAATTTCTCGGTCAGCGCCTCTTCGCTGAGGTAGGTGATATGCGCCGCCATGCGCGCCACGGCGAGGCCGCTGTCGGGTGCCTCGCCAGCATAGTAATCGCCCTGGTCCCAGCGCGGGTCGGCCATGACCGCCTGCCGCCCGAGCTCGTGGAAGCCGATGTTCTGCGCCGAGTGGCGGCTGGTCGAGGCAACCACCAGCACACGGCTCGCGCGCTCCGGCCAGTTGGCCGCGAGGCTCAGTGCCTGCATCCCGCCCATCGATCCGCCGACCACGGCGTGTAGCGTCTCGATCCCCAGCGCGTCGAGCAAACCGACATGCGCGCGCACCATGTCGCGAATGGTGATGACCGGAAAGCGCATGGCGTAGGGCTGTCCGTCCGAAGCCTCGCTCGCCGGGCCGGTAGAGCCCATGCAGCTGCCGATGACATTGGGGCAGATGACGTGAAAGCGATCCGTATCGATGGGCTTGCCGGGCCCAACCATCCGCTCCCACCAGCCGGGCTTGCCGGTGATCGGGTGCGGGCTTGCGACATACTGGTCGCCGGTCAGCGCGTGGCACAGCAGGATGGCGTTGGAGCGGTCTTCGTCGAGCGCGCCGTAAGTTTCGTAGGCGATTTCGACACGCGACAGCTCGCCCCCGCCGTCGAGCGGCAGCGGATCGGGCAGTGTCAACGTTTGCGAGGTCCTGCTCAAACGAAGCCTTCATTCGCCAAAAAGAACGGTGGTTGGCGGTACCCGCCAGCTTCGCTACCGACAAGCTCAGCACGAAGGGATTTAGAACTCAGCGCTCTAACCGTTCGCCCTGAGCTTGTCGTAGGGCCGTAATTCTTTATGGCGCAGACGCAAGATGGCAGACCGTCCTACCCTGAAACCGTGGATCGAGGCGATCCATGCCTATGTGCCCGGCAAGTCGAAGGCTGCCGACGGCCGCCCGCTGGTCAAACTGTCGGCTAACGAAAACCCTTTGGGCTGCAGCCCAAAGGTGATCGAAACGCTCGCTGGCGGACACCAGCCGAACCTCTATCCCGATCCCGACGCCACGCAATTGCGCGAAGCCATCGGCGCGCTGCACGGCATCGATCCGGCGCGGATCGTCTGCGGTACTGGCTCGGGCGAATGCCTCCACGGCGCAGTGCAGGCCTTCGCCGGGCCGGGCGACGAGGTCCTCTTTTCGCGTTATTCCTTCTCGCTCTACCCGCTGCTGGCGCACAAGGTCGGGGCCGAGGTCGTGCTGGCCGAGGACAATGACTACGCGCCCGATGTCGACAACATCCTCGCCGCCGTCACCGGGCGGACGCGCGTGGTGCTGCTCGACAATCCGAACAATCCCATCGGCACCTTCCTGCCGCGCGCCGAGGTCGAGCGCCTGCATGCCGGCCTGCCGAAGGATGTGCTGCTGGTGGTCGACCAGGCCTATGCCGAATTTCTCCCCGAGGGCGAAGACGACGGCGGCATGGATCTCGCTGCGCGGCATGACAACGTGCTGGTCACCCGTACCTTCGCCAAGGCCTATGGAATCGCGAGCGAGCGCGTAGGCTGGGCGACCGGGGCGCCGCACCTGATCGATGCGCTGAATCGCCTGCGCGGTGCATTCAACGTGACTGCTAGCGGGCAGCGAGCTGCACTGGCCGCCCTAGCGGATCAGGATTTCGTTGCGAAATCGCGCGATGCCAACGCCGCTGCCCGCGCGCGCTTCGTCGATCAGATCGCCGCGCTCGGCAACCACGGGCTGCGCGCCCTGCCGAGCGAGGCCAATTTCGTCTTGGTCGTCTTCGAAGGCGACCTCGAAGCCTCGGCTTCCCTCGATGCGATTGCCGAGGCTGGCTATGCCGTCCGCCACCTGCCCGGGCAGGGCCTGCCGCAAGCGCTGCGGATCACCGTGGGCACGCCGGAGCAGATGGGTGCGATCGCCGCCGTCCTGCGCGACCTGTGCGGAGAACCCGCGTGAGCATCGAGCGGATCGCCATCATCGGCCTTGGCCTCATCGGCGGCTCGATCGGCCTCGCCCTGCGCGAGATGCTACCCGCCATCACCACCACCGGATGGGATGCAGACCCGGACGTTCGCCGAAGAGCATCGGAACGCGGCCTGGTCGGCACCGTCTGCGACAGCCCCGACGACGCAGTGTGCGACGCTCAGCTCGTCATCCTCTGTGTGCCCGTCGGCGCAATGGGCGCTGCGGCGCAAAGCATCGCGGGCGCGCTGCCGCCCGGTGCGATCGTCAGCGATGTCGGCTCTTCGAAGCATAGCGTCGCGCAGGCCATCGCGAAGGCGCTGCCCGATGCCGTGGTGGTCCCGGCTCACCCCGTAGCGGGGACGGAAAAGAGCGGCCCCGAAGCGGGCTTTCCCGAACTCTTCCGCCACCGCTGGTGTATCCTGACACCAGATGACAGCACCCCCGCAGAGGCGGTCGAGCAGATCGCAAATATCTGGCAGGGGCTCGGCGCGAAGGTCGAGATCATGGAGCCTGCGCATCACGATCTCGTGCTCGCGGTGACTAGCCATATCCCGCACCTCATCGCCTATACGATCGTCGGCACGGCCAGCGATCTGGAGGACGTGACCCGCGGCGAGGTGATCAAATATTCTGCGGGTGGCTTCCGTGACTTCACCCGCATCGCTGCCAGCGATCCGACCATGTGGCGCGATGTCTTCCTGACCAATCGCGACGCGGTGCTGGAAGTCCTCGGGCGCTTCACCGAGGACCTCACCGCCCTCCAGCGCGCGATCCGCAATGGCGACGGCGACACGCTGTTCGAGCTGTTCGAGCGGACCCGCACCATCCGCCGCTCGATCATCGAGGAAGGGCAGGACGATGCGCGGGCCGATTTCGGCCGCTCCGACCACTAGCGTCTAGTCGGACCCCTTACCGACCTGAGCCAGCAATTGCTGCGCCCGCGAGAGATGTGGCCGGTCGAGCATGCCACCCTTCCAGCCGATCGTGCCCGCGCCGGGATTGGCAGCGAAGATCGCGACGATCTCCTCGGCTTCGGCAATGTCCTCCGCGCTTGGCGTGAAGGCCTCGTTAATGACCTCGACCTGCGCCGGGTGGATCGCCAGCATGCCGCGAAAGCCCGAGCGGCGGACGGTCTCCGCGCGCGACTTCAGCCCATCCAGATCACGGAAGTCGGCCTGGATCGTCTCGATCGCCGGAACCCCTGCCGTTGCCGCGCCCAGCAGGCAGAGGCTGCGTGCCAGCTCGTAGGTAAAGGCAAAGCTGCCGTCGGGATTGCGATTGCTCGCCGCCCCGATGCTATCGGCGAGGTCCTCCGCCCCCCAGGTCAGCGCAACCAGCCGCGGGGCGCCCTTGAAGTCGCCGGCGTGGAACATGCTTTCGGCCACTTCGGTCAGCAGCACGATAACCGGCGTCGAGCCGAGCTCGATATCGTTCGCCGCCTCCAGCGCGGAGAGATATTTGTCCAGCGTCTCGACGTCTTGGCGGCCGTAGGCCTTGGGCAGCATGATCCCGCCTGGCCGCCCCGGCATCACCGCCGCAAGATCGTGCAGCGTATACGGCCCGTCGAGCGGATTGACCCGCACGAAAATGCCCTCGCGCTTGTCCGGATGCGCGTCCAGATAATCGCGGATCATGCCGCGCGCCGCAGCTTTGTTCTCCGGCGCGACGGCGTCCTCGAGGTCGAAGATAACGACATCGGCATCGCCATCGGCCGCCTTGCCCATCTTCTTCTCACTGTCCCCCGGCGCGAATAGCCATGACCGCATCTTCATCGCGAATGCCTCTCTTGTTTTCCCGACCATGCAGCACACTGTTTGCGCCTGTTTTTCAAGCCACAGCTCCTTTTCGCCCCCATCCGCACTTCGCGCTTGTCGTTGTGCAGGTGATCTGCTGCGCTGGTAGGTATGGTACGAAAGCAGTTCTTCGAGACCCTGCCTGACGGCCGCGATGTCCATAGTTGGCGGCTGGAAAGCGCGGATGGCGCGGGGCTGACGGTGATGGACCTCGGCGCGACGATCCTGTCGCTCGAGGTAGCCGATCGCAGAGGCGAACTCGCGGACGTAGTCCTCGGCTACGACAGCGCCGCGACCTATCTCTCCGATCCATACTACCATGGCGCGGTCATCGGACGCTTCGCCAATCGCATCGCTGGCGCGCGCTTCGCGCTGGACGGACGCACTTACGATCTCGACGCAAACCAGCCGCCGAACGCCCTGCACGGCGGACACGAGGGGTTCGACAAGCGCATCTGGAGCGCGGAGGCTTGCACCACAAGCGAGGGCGACGGCGTGCTTTTCACTTTGGACAGCGCGGACGGGGACGAAGGATACCCCGGCAATTTACGCACCACCGTGCGCTACGTCTGGACCGAGGATAACCGGCTCGTCATCGACTACACGGGGGAAACCGACGCGCCGACACCATTTAACCCGACGCAGCACAGCTACTGGAATTTGGCTGGCGCGGGCGCGCCCAGCGTGCTCGACCACGTCCTCGAGATTTACGCCGATCATTATCTTCCCGTAGCGCCAGACCTGATTCCGACCGGCGCATGGGCCGATGTCGCATCGACGCCGTTCGATTTCCGCAAGCCCAAGCCGGTCGGCCGCGACATTGACGCCCCGGACGCGCAGCTCGCGCTCGGCCAGGGCTACGATCACTGCTTCGCGCTAAACGGCGCCGGCCTCCGAAAAGCGGCCGCGCTGTTCGATCCTGCCAGCGGTCGCCGCATGACGGTCCATACCGACATGCCCGGTCTACAGCTCTTTTCCGCCAACTTCCTCGGCGACAAGCCGATGGGCAAACACCGGAAAAACTACGTCCCTCGCAGCGCCGTCGCACTGGAGACGCAATTCTTCCCCGACAGTCCCAACCAGCGGCACTTCCCCGACACGATCCTGCGCCCCGGACGCAGCTTCGCAAGCCGGACGATCTACGCGTTCGACTGCGTTTAAGTTTGAAATTGAGAAAAATGGTGCCCCATAGACGACAAAAAGGGCACTCAAATTGTTGGGAAATTTCTTTAAGGAGACTTTGATTTCACTTCAGCATCAATTCAACGGCGGCTACGGGCCGACAACTGACTGACCGGGTGTGGCGAAGTGGGTCGCGAAACGGAGGCTCCATTACATCCCATGTTAAGGAATTGGGCAAAGGGCGCGGATGGCGTATAGATTGAATGACTGCATCCCATTTTCAGCAAAGGGCGAGATCTCCAAATATACCGTATATTTAGGTTTCCTAATTATAAATTCGGGCAAAGGAGAAGATCATGCTTCGCTTTGCCCTGTTTGCTGCCGTTCTGGCTTTTCCCTCCGCCGCCAAAGCCAATCCAGGCGCGTCGGCTGGGATGCGCATTTCCCTAAATATCCCAGAGGTTTGCCAGCTAGAAGCGTCTATCGCCTCGGTTGATCGGGAAAGCGGGGTTACTACGGGTAATGTGTTCGAGATGTGCAACGCCAGCCATGGTTTTCGCGTGATCGCGTCGCATCGTACATTGGCGGCAGGAGAAACTGCGCGCATCGTTTACGCCGGACAAGCGAGCCCGCTTGCGCCAACCGGCCTTACCGATATTTCTGTCCGCCAGGGTCCTGGAGCGAAAAAGGTGCCCTTCGTCGTTCAGGCGCAGGGCTTGCGCGAGGAACTGGCGATCAGCCTTGGAATTACGGCCCTTTGATCAAAGGGCACTGACTGTCAGTGTTATCCGGTCGTTGTACCGTCCCGCCGGAACTGAAGCCGGCGGAACTTCCAAACTCATCGGGCGGGTGTTCCCTGAACGAGGAGTAGGAGCAAGATAAGTGAAGGCGCTGATACCAGTAAGATCGACTTGCGCCCCGTCGAAGTAAAGACGATAGGGAATCTCGCTGCCGAAATCGACGTGCGCCAGGTTACCCGAATTGGCGGAAGCGACGTTCACCAAATAAGGCGCGGTACTGAAAATGCGCGCGCCAAACGGTTGTGACCGCGTCTGCTCGGACGTTGACAGTGTGCCGAGATCGATCCGTGCTCCGGATCCGAAGCCGCCACCGATCACTGCGCCTACGAATCTGACTGAGACTGTGGCTGGAATGAGTATGGTGATCGTGAGGTTGGTCCGGTCGACAAGCGCCCCGTTCTGGTCGAACAAAAGCAGTTCCAGCCGATCAGTGTAAGTCCCTGCCGTCAAACCCCACTCGGTAGGTACTTGCAGGTCGAACGGGACCGACCGCCCTTGCGGTCCTACTGGCGCATTTGCGATCTTCACGTCGCTTAGCGAAGTACCGCCGGCCGAAGGGTCCTGGAGAATCTCGATTTGCGACTGTCCGGGCGCCCTGAGATTGTATTCGGGAAAATTCGGATCGACCGGGCCCGTCAGACGCGAGACTCTGATCGTCGCCGGGCAAGGCTTTCCAGCAGCACTGCGTCCGGCGTTGCTGTCGTCTCCGAGTGATTTTCTTATACGCACCTGGAAATTGTCGACGCTCATCGCGCCGGGGGCAATCTCGACGCCGCTAACTACCACCGATTGGTCGGCGCTCGCGAATTCGGGCACGCATTCGGCTGCCATCAGCGATGTGGGCATCGCGGCGAGCGCGACTGGGGTCAGGACTAAGTTCAACTGTCTCATATCGTCTCCTAGTCGCTTTTCGTCGGTACTCGAACCGTCCCCAACCGAAGAAGGCCCGTGATTTCCATCGGCACCTCTATCGTGAACTCCTGCCCCGTATCATTGAGGCGCACGACATAGGTGCGACCCGGAGCCAGCCCGATCACTCCGAAGCGGCCGGCGGAGTTCGTGAAGAATGGCTGCGCTTCGAAGCCTTCGTCGTCGACCGAAGTGATCCGTCCGACCATGAGCGCGGCCGGTTCGTCGCCCGATTGCAGGAAGCCAACTGCACTTACGAACCGGTCGTTGCCAACGACGAATTCGAAACCGCTTCGGTATGGCGGATCGACACGGGCCACACCCGTCCCGATGTCGTAGCCAGCTTCGAGCGAGTCGATATCGTATCGCACGTCCTGCGTATTATAGGATGAGAGGCGGCTGACCACCGCCGCCCCCAATGGTCCGCTGGCGGCTTCGTATGCGCCGCCAGTGAGGCTGCGTCCGGTAATAACGTCGGTGCCCCGGAGCGTTTGATGGGGACGGGCGAGAAGGAATGAGTCCTGGATCGGACGACCGATACCAAATGCGCCATCCGCTACCGCGAAGGATGTGCCGAGTTGCAGTCTGGCGGTCCGGTTATCGGTGACTCCACCAAGGTCCGGTCCCGAAGTTGCAAGCGAGGCGCGCGCCTCGAAACGATTGGATATGTAATCTACTACCCCGTCCAGCGATGTGCTGCCGTCGGACGATTGCGCATTGATCGAATAGCCTAGCGATCCGACATTATTGGTCAGGCTGCGTGACAGCGTAGCGCGCGCCAACTTGCGTCTGCTCTGGTAACTGGCATCAGCCCGATGCCGCCCCCCGAAGAAGTATGAAACGGACGCGCGTACCCCAAAGTTTCGACCGAACGCCGAACCCGTCCCGTACTCTACCCCGGCGGTAAACCGCAGGTTGTGTCTGGTAGAATGTGATATGTCCGCGAAAACGGTGCTCTGGTCACCCGCTCCCGATCGCGAGAGGTAATTAGCACCGCCTAGGATCGAAGTGCGCGGGGAAAGTGATTTGCTGAAGATTGCATTGAGCGAAAGGCTCTCGAGGCGGAAATCGGTCAGATCGCTCACGGTCCGGAAATTGTCACTGTTGTAATCGAAACTGACCGAAAAACGGATCGCTTCTGGGCCGGTACCTGCGACGAGACGGTATCCACCCCGCACGGCGAAGCCAGTGCCATCGCCCGAACTCACCGCGCCTTGCAGATCGAAGCTGCCAGGGATTACCTGAGGCACAAAGCGTGTTTCTGCCGAAACCACCTGCACGTCCTGCGAAGCTTGGAAGCCGCCCCCGAGGATCAGCGTATCGTTCAAAGCTTTGCGGTAATGCGCAATTGCTACGGGATCGTCCGAATACCGTGGTTGCAGGTCCAGTTCCGTCGCCATCACCCCGGCCGCGAAGGTGTATTCGTCCTCCCCGGCCTCGAGTTCGATCGGCTCGAAGAAATAGTCGAAGCGCGTCACCTGTTCACGCCCCGTTGCGTCCCGAACGACCAGTTCGACGTCGTTAGATCCCGCCTGTATTGGCAGATCTTCGAGACTGTAAGTGCCGGGCTGGAGATCCAGCGTCTGATATGAAGTGCCGTTGACGATGACCTCCACGGTGGAAGGGGAGGTCAGCAGGATCTGCCGTCCACCCAGATTTACGACTGGCGCAAACGGGTCAAAAACGCGGCGGCTTTTTTCTAGAGCGACCCCGCCGATGAAGGGGGTCTGCAACGTACCGGTATTGGTCAGCCGAAGATCGCCCGCGCTCCATCGTCGATAGGTTTCAGGCTGGTCGTAGACCGCTCTTAATGCCCGTCGGTAGGGACGATACTGGCCGTTCAGTCCTTCGGCGAGTCCGCCGTCATATTCGAGAACGACGTTCCGATAGCGGGCTGCACCGGAAAGAAAGATTTCGGGTGGTCCGAGACCGCCGGTGTCCCGGTAGATCAGGTTTGCGCTGGCATTAAGATAGGCGCTGAAATTTGCCGGCTCGATCGTCGGCAACTCGGGCTCGGCGGACTCTTGGCGTCCTCTCAGCGGTTCGATAGGGCGGTAGGTCGCCTCGATCGCCTGTACCACAAGTTCTAGGCGCGACATGTCGAAATTGATATCGAATCCTGCAGTCGCCAGTTCCGACGAAGTGACGAAAGGATTCCCCGCTATTGCTTCGCGGAGGCGGACGACGCCCGCATCGTTCAACAGTCTCGAGAGTTGGGTGGTCAGCGACTGGCTTTCGATAGCGGCCGTTCCATCGGGCTCCACCTGAACGAGTACGTCCCCCAGTACACGACCATTCCATACTAGCGGTACCGACATGTCGATCGAACGCGATTGCCGTCCGGCAGCCGGTTCCGTCACCGACTGCGCAACCATTTCGTTGGCGCGCGCACCATAGGGCAGGCCCAGACAGGCGGTTATCAGTGCCAATCGGCTGACCCCGGCGATCAGGCCGGCGGATTTGCCCCCGATCACGGATCAGCCCCCCAGAGTAACGGTAAGGCCTTCCTCTGCCATTGGCCTTTCTGTCGGAATGAAGAACGACCGGAACCGCTCGGGGGCAACTACTCCGACGCCGATCAGCTTCGCCATCTGCTCCGGCGTCAGCTGCATGCTGACCGCGCTTCCATCCTCGGCCTGGCCGCGGATCTGCCACGGCAAGGTTCCTGCGGTGAAGTACCGGGTGCCGCGATTGGCCAGCCGCACCTGGATGCCTGGCTGTTCACCGTTCATCACGGCAGCCACCTTGTCGACCACCGGCTCTGGGGCGCTCCCGTCAGGTATGACATTCACCAATACATTGAAGTTGACGACAACCTGGACTTGCGACTGACCCGGCGAAACTTCCACCGGCACCTGCCTGACCTGCATGTAGTAGACTTCGGATTTGGCCAGCTCAGGATCGCCAACGTACTGCACACGGAATGCTTGTTGCGAGTTGGCAGGCACTACGATTTGGGCCGGGAAAACGAGAAAATCGTCGTCCGCCGGAAATAATTCCAGTTGCCCGTCTTCGCTGATCACACCGCGGAACATCTGGACTTCCACCGGAAACTCTCCGGCCCCGGGATTGGTGAGCTCGACCCGCGCGATGGACTCCCTGCCGAACGGTTCGACATCGACGACCATCGGCGAAATACGGGCTGCCTGTACAGGCAGCGGTGTACTTGCCAGCAAAGCCGCGCTCAGTACGGCGAGAAGATATCTGATCACTGCAACCCCCACTCGATCCTTCGCCGCTCCGGCGCACGGTCCGCACATTGATCCCTATCCCTCAATGTGCGGTAAACGCAGAAAAAAGGGGAACCGAAGCTCCCCCTTTTCTTTTCAAAAGGCTCGTTCAGCCTCAGATCGCGCCGAGCGTAATCACGGCGGTGTCTACATAAGCGCCGGCTACTGGACGCTTCTGAGTATCGTCACGGTCGATGTAGACCTTCAGGTTGGCATCGTCGTGGAATGCGCCGCCAGGAGTGACGGTCGGCGAGGTGCCGGTGCCCTTGGTGCGGTAATCGAGCTTGCTGAAGCTGCCATCGTTCGAGGTCAGCTCGATGCGGTAATGGATCAGGTTGGTGAAGTCCGCGGCATCGTTCGCTGCAAGGCTTGCGCCGGCAGCATTCAGCAGACCGTTGTTGGCGGTGGATTTCGCAGCGATCTGCGCGGCGTAGTTGCAGCTCACATAGATGTTCTGCGTTCCCGAATCGGCATTTTGCGAACCGTTCTTCAAGAGCAGCGCATTGGCACCAGCGCCTTGGTTGATGTTGACAGAAGCAAATTCGAATGCGGCAGGCGCTTCGATGCTGCATTCGTCAGCTACGGTGGCACTGACGTCGAGAGTGGCGGAGTCGGTAGCGCCGGCAAAGGCAGGCGACGAGATCATAGCGGTAGCCGCGACAGCGACCAGAGCAAGCTTCTTCATAAGGTACTTCCTTTCAGACATCAAAGCGAGAACAGTGCTTAACACTGCCGTTAAGTGCGAACCCAAAAATACAACTCCCGTGAAAGGAAATTGCCAGAACTCCGTCTTTTATATCTGCGGAGCGCATCAAACGCGCAGTCTTATGATTCAGCTAAGTTTTTCTGCAGAAGATTTCCTGCCTGCCCACTCCGAATCGTCGTCCTGCGATGCAACTGACTTAACAAAGTGTTAAGCTCAATGTAAATGCTCAAGGCGTTGTGTTTTGGGGAAATGTTTCACGATGGCACACTTGCCCTCCGCCAACATAAAGAGAAGGCTTAACGGTTGTTCAGCTCGCTTAACAAAAGTTTAGTTCCCCGTAGCGAATTGAGGCTACGCGCAGGACATGGTAGGCCCGCACACTTCTAGACGGGATGGCCATCATGACAGTCGGCAGAGGAGCCAAGTCGCGCAGTTCGCGGCGTCACACCTTACAACTGCCGATCTCGATTATCTCCGGAGAAGGACCGACACTTCCCGGCAGCATTCTCAACCTGTCACGCGAGGGTTGTCTGCTCTCAACGCTCGAATATCTATCGCCTGGTCAGTCGGTGACCATGCAGATTGCCCCGCGCGACGAGCATCCCATCGAGGCTTCTGTAGCGTGGTCTAGCGACACGCTCTATGGCTGTACCTTCGTCACTCCACTCTCAGAGGCCCACCTTTCGGACATCCTGCGTGTCAATTCCGTTAGTCCCACCGAGTTCACTTCATCCGAAAGTGTTCTGGCCAAGCTTCCCGAGGCCTTGCTGGCTGCGCGTCAGGCCTCGGGCTACACCACGACCGAACTGGCTCGACATCTCGGGGTCAGCAGGCCGACCCTTTGGGCTTGGGAGAGCGGCCGTGCGACCCCTTCTCACGAAAATCAGCAGTCGGTGCTCGACTTTCTAAGGCGATCGCAGTTTCCCACTCTGGAAACTCGGGAAAGCACGGTGGCGCCGGACAACGGTGTTGATGTGTTGTTTCAGGAAACGATCGCTGCCTCCCGACGCGATCTTGCCCACAAGCTCGGTCTTGAGGAAGATCAGATTCGTATTTTGATCAAATTTTGAAATGCCATCTTGCAAAAAGCGTAAAGGGTTTGGTTACTTACCCGAACGACGGCTTTCAATACTTCCCTCATGATGCCCGTCGTCGAGACGATCCGATCATCATCGCTTCGCGAATTTCATGCGACAACGGGGAAAACGGCGCGCTCCACCGCATAGCCGCGCGGCTCAGCAGAAACTAAAAATCAACCGGCAGTCCGGTTCATCAAAAGCAATTCTTCGGTTTTCTAGCAAATCTCGAGGGTCCGTAATGGGCGAGCGAAGCTGATTTGGCGGACTTTGCTCACAAAAAATTTCTCAGCAATCAGGACTGGGGTGGTCAAGAATTAGCGGTTTTGTGCGGTTCATGAAATGTGGTGCCGCTTAGACGACAAAAATGGGCACTCAAAACACTGGGAAATTTTGGTCACTCGCCCTTAGGCCGCCAAGGTGATTTGCCCAGCAGTGCTTATTGAGAGTGAAGCGACGGCATTCGTGATCAGCCTATGGCGGCACCACCTGCAACTGGTGCACAATTTCTGGCCATGGATTGGAAGGGTCTGAGGTGAAAGGATGCCTCAAGAATGAAAGACATATTGACCTGAACCGATAGGCGCGTTGCGATCCTTGGTATTGAAGCCTCAGCCTTGGGTATTGGGAGCTATCCGATCGAAGTCGGCATGACGCTAGTTGAGGGTGCGCGAAAACCGATCAAAACCGGGGCCAGGATTATCCGTACGACACCTTCGTGGAAGAGCGGTACTTGGTCCCCGGCATCGGAGGCAGTCCACGGCCTTTCGGTCGAAACTCTCAATCAGCACGGTCATGATCCAAGCGAGGTTTGTGATTGGCTCAATGCCCTCCTCGGGCAGCACGTGATCGAGGCTACGGATGCTCCCAGATACGATCAGGACTGGCTCGACAGGTTATTCGACGCAGCGGGTCAGGAACAGCGTTTCACGACCTATCACTTCGCAGTGCTTACTCACGGCTTCAGTGCAGATCAGCATAGCCACCTGGCTTATCTGTTGCGGCGCTCACCAATGCCTCATCGCGCAGCGCCTGACGCCTTACGGCTAGCCACCAAATTGATAGAGGCTCACTTGGGCGACCCTCCACGTACCGCACCGAAGGATCCGACAACATCCGATTAAGGCGGCCCCTGCCCGTTTCCAATCAATAACGGCAAGAATGGGGCCGCTAGCAGACAGTGAAATACAGAAAGCTGTCGAACGATTAGCAACCGCGTTCTAGATCATTTCTGGAAATCGACAAATGCAAACCATTTCGTTCGCGAGCTTGAGTCTTGCGGCCGAAGATTAGGATATTTTCAGGACAAGAGGCGAACCTTCATCCGAGTACAGCGCGACCGCCTCTGCACATTGGGAGAGAACCGCGCCTTGGTTGATGTAGCCTTTGTCGGTGATCTCGCCGGCATCGAGCGAGGGCGGCTCCGTCAGGAGCACCATGCTTCTGACCTTCCGCGAATGGCCGCCGGCCTGTGCGTTGAAGGCGGCAAGTCTCGCGGCGATGGCGTTTGCGAGAATTGCGAGGCCGGCAGGGCCGCTTTTGGTCACGTATTTCTGAGCAGCTGCAGGGTTGGGCCAAACTAACAAGCCGATATCCTCCCGGTCCTGACCGGCAATTACGCAATCATGTAAGAGCGGACTGCATGCAGTCACTAGTTCCGGCCTGAGCGTGCCGACCGAAACCCATGTCCCGGTCGAGAGCTTGAAATCTTCGGTCACGCGGCCGTCGAAAACCAGCCCGCGATCGGGATCACCCTCGTCGAGGAAGCCGGCCGCATCTCCCAACCGGTAGAAACCCTCCTCATCGAACGCTTGCGCATTCTTCTCTGCGTCGTCCTTGTAGCCCGCCGTGACCGAGGCGCCCTTCACTCGCACCTCCATCTTCTCGCCATTCGGAACGAGCTTCAGCGTGATACCGGGCATCGGTAGGCCGATCAGGCCCACGCGATCTACTTCCCAGTGCACCATGGTGATGCCTTGCGTTTCCGTCGCGCCGTACATCGTCGTGATCGGGATCCGCTTGCCGGTTTCTGCAATGGCGAGTGCCTGCAGCCGGTCGTAGAGGTCGTCCGACAGTGTAGCCCCGCCGTAACCGAGCGATATGACATTCTTGAAGAAGGAGCCCCGCAATTTTTCGTCCTGTTCCACGGCATCGGCAAGCATGGCGAAAGCCATAGGCGCAGAGCCAAAGACGGTTGGCGAGATCTCGTAGAGGTTCTTGATCGTCGTCTCGAACATGCTTGGAACCGGCTTGCCCTCGTCGAGATACATGGTTCCCCCCGACCACATGCAGCCGTTGAAGAAGATGTTGCCGCCGCTGATGTGGCTCCATGGCATCCATTCCAGCGTGACGGGGGGATCGCGCTCGTCGCGGCTCTCTTCCCCGAGACCTTCCTGCCCTGCGATCACCGTCGTCATCATGCCGTGCGTTTGCGGCACGCACTTCGGCATTCCGGTCGAGTCCGAAGTGAACAGATATTTGCCGACTGTATCGGCGCCGATCGCCGTGACACGTCGATCGACTTGCGAGGTTGGCTCGAGCCGGCAAAGTTCGGTGAAATCGACTGTCCCTTCAGGTCTGCCGTCGCAGGTCACCACCACAAGATCGGGCGCCGCTTCCCGAAGCCGAGCCAGAGCGGAGGAGTGCAATTCACCCTCCTTGGCCAACACTGCCTTCGCGCCGATTTTTCGAAAGCAATGCAGAAGTTTTTCATGGTCCTGCGACATCAGCGAATACGCCGCGCTGACAGGAGCGATAGGGACGCCTGCGGTATAACAACCGAGCATCAGCAGTCCGTGTTCGGGTGACTTGCCCGAAATGACCATGACCGGATCATCGGCCCCGAAACCGCGATCGATCAGCCACTGGGCAATAGAGTCCGCGGAGGTTCTCGCTTCTGCCCAAGTGACACCGGTCCATGGTCCATGACCCGGCTGGCGTTGAAGGAGGAACGATCGGTCGGGATGCGCCTCGCTCCGTTCGCGGAAGATCGCTGCGAGGTTGTCAGGAACGTCCGCTGGATTGTGGCGGGACCAGATCAGGATCGATCCGTCATCGCGGCGCTCCACATCGGTTGCAGGTCGCTTCTGAGGAAGCGGGCTGTAGGGCGGCTTGGCCTCAGTCATAAAGTCGCTCCCGGCACCGCGGATGAGCAAATACGGTGCCGGAAACCATTCCTTGTCAGAAGCGGAAGCGAACTGTCGCGCCGTAACTCGCGCTGCGGCCCGGGAAACGGACCGCGGTGTTCGCGTTCGTGGCGGCCGAAGCCCAGTAGTAGGTGTCGGTGACGTTGCGCCCCCACAGCGAGGCTTCCCACGCACCGTCCAGGTCATAGACCGCCAGACTTGCATTCAGGATGCCATAGCTGTCGATTGCGAGGGGCGCGAAATCCTCGATCGAACTATGTCGATGACTGATAGCGCCCGTTGGCGATTGCCCTCAGGCCAAGCCCTGCCGTGATCGGCGTGTCGTAGGTGATCGTCGCCGCGCCCGAGAATTCCGGACTGTAAGGGAATTCGAAGCCATCGTAATCGAGCGGCTGGCCCGCGGCGTTGATACCCTGGTAGCCAACGATTTCCGTCTGCAGCCAAGTGCCAGCCAATGCGAAAGTCAGTTCGTCGGTTGCGAACCAGGTCAGATCGCCATCGATCCCGTAGGCGCGCGATTCCGGGATGTTGTCGAGGCGCAAGAGCGTCGTGTAGATCAGGTCGGCGAAGTAGACCGCGAGCTGCTTGTCGACATAATCATAATAGAAGCCGGCTAGGTTCAGGTTGAATGAGTTGTTGGCCAGCGCCAACTTCGTTCCGATCTCGTAGGCGGTCAGCTGCTCCTGCCGCGCAGGACGGTTCTGGGTCGCGATATTTGCCGCATTGACCGGTGTCGACCCCGATTCAAGACCGCGTGAGACCGACGCATAAAGCAGCGTGTCGTCATTCGGCTCCCATGTCAGGGCGCCGCGCCAGGCAACATTGTCTTCATCGAGCTTCGACGTGACGGGTCCGAATGAAAGCGTGTCGACATCAAAGGTATTGCACTCGTTCTCCGATAGGCGGAACGATTGCGCCATAGTTCACGAAGAAAAAGAAACGGTTGAACAGGTTTACGTTGGGCAGCATCGAGCCATTGAGATCGCGCGAGCAGCCCTCGTAATCCTGCGTGTCCTTGGTGTAGCGAACGCCGGTTGTCAGCGTGAGCGCGGGCGACAACTCCCAATCGGCGCTGGCAAAGACACTCATGGTCTCAACATCGAATTCCGCTTCGTCCCGATAAGTGCGGAACGAGGTGAGGACATCGTTGATCGAGTAAGGCGCATAGCCTTGCGCGGCGAAAAACTGGTAGATGCTGGCACCGCCGAGGGCGTCCTGCGGCGCGAGGATCAGAGCCCGGATTGCGCCGACATTGGCGTTCTGGCCGAGCAATGTCTGGTTGGTATCGATCACCTTGTCGTTGGCGTAGTAGCCGCCGACCACCCATTCGGCCGGCCCGGTCGTGCCCTGGAACCGGATTTCCTGCGATAGCGACTCGACTTCGCCCTCTGCATGCTGGCTGAGGATTTCGTATGGCGCACCGCTCCAGTCATAGGCGGCGTCGCGTTTGACCCAGTTGTAGCCGGTCAGAAAGATGAAGCTGATATCGGGCGCGAAATCGAACTGCAGCATCCCGCGTAGCCCGACGAAATTGCTGTCTTCGGCATTGGGCTGGTCGATCCCGGCTCCCCGCCCAATGTCCTGCGCCCGCGCATCGAGCGGCTGCCAGTCGGCCGTATCGCTGGTCCAGTTGTCGGCATTCGCGGCGACGTAGTCCGCAAGGCTCGGCGCATTGAACAGGCTGAAAAGCGCGCCGTTGGCCGGATCGGTGTTCGGGGTGAAACCGACCGCTTGCGCCGCCAGCGTATCGGATTTGTTGATCCAGAAATTGCCGGCCAGCTCGATCCGCATGTCCGGCGCCGGTTCGGCGGCGAGGGTCAGGCGCCCGCCATAGCGTTCCACCTCGCCCTGGGTCTCGTCGCGGCTGATGCTCTTCTGCCAACCGTTCAAGCTGCGTTCGGTACGCCATGCGGCGCGAACCGCGACTGCATCGCCCACCGGGATGTTGAGATGGCCTTCGGTATTGAGGGTTTCTTCGGTGCCCAGTTCCACGGCGACGCTACCGTTGAAAGCGCCGAATTCGGGCTTGGCGGAGATGAAGTTCACGAGGCCGCCGGTGGTGTTGCGCCCGTAGAGGGTACCCTGCGGACCCTTCAGTACCTCGACGCGGTTGAGATCGAAGACCGGCCCACTGTTCATGAAGGGATAGGCGAGCGCGACCTCGTCCTGATAGGTGCCGACGGTCGACGTCGCCGAAAGGTTGATCGTTTTGAAGCCGATCCCGCGCAGCGTGTAGATCGGAATGCCCTGATAGCCGCGCGACACGTTGAGACTGGGGACGACGACCTGAAGGTCTTCGGTAGAGTTGACCTGGAGCTTGTCGAGCTGTTCGCCCGAGAACGCCTGGATCGATACGCCGACGTCGGTGATCGCCTCTTCGCGGCGATTGGCCGTCACGATAATTACATTGCGATCGGCACTGGATTTGGCTGCGGCGGCTTCGTCACCGGCGGATTGCGCCACTGCGAGGGTCGGCACCCCGATCGCAAAACCCGCCACGCCACAGGCGAGAAAGCCCTTCGTTATCCTCATCATCGATCCTCTCCGCTATGACCCCTTCAAGGGCTTTTATCACTTCTGATAACTTATCAGGACTGATAATATTGGCAAGCGCAATTGCCTTGCGACAGGGAAAGCCCCATGAAGGCGGTGATGAACCGGGCGGGATCGAACACTGCGGCGAAGCAGATGCCGAAGGGCGCCATCCGCGACACGCTGCTCAAAGCGGCGAGCTCGCTGATGCGAGAGCAGGACACGGTGGATATCGGCATTCTCGACATCGCGGCGCGCGCGCAGGTCAATCACGGGATGATCCGCTATTATTTCGGCAGCAAGGAAGGCATGATGCTGGCCTTGCTGGACCGCGATGTCGGGGTGCGGATCAGGCAGCTAGCGGCCCTCTTACGTCTGAATGTCACGCCGACCGAACGGATGCGCATCCACTTGGAAGGGATCCTCGATACCTATTACCAGATCCCGTATCTCAATCGCCTGATCCAGCTGATGGTGCGCGATGCCACGCCCGAACGTGTCCATCATATCGCCGAAGAACTGCTCAAACCCATCGCTAACGCGCAGCAGCGCATCATCAAGGAAGGGATTGCCGCCGGCGAATTCCGCAAAGTCGATCCCAAGCTTTTCTATTTCAACACGATCGGTTCGGCAGACGGCCTCTATGCCAATCGCTTTACGCTCTCGGCCGTGTTCGGCGGGATCGCCGCGGCCGACGACGCACTCCATGCGCGCTATAAGCGGCAGACCGTAGAGACCCTGATGGCGGGGCTTCTCATTTAATTATCAGACTTGATAATTTCGCGACGGACGGCAAAGGTACGCGCATGGATCTCAAACTCGACGAGCAACAGGAACTGCTCAAGCAATCGCTCGACCGCTACCTCGAAAAGACGCTGCCTTTCGATGTGCGCCGCGAACAGAAGGCACAGGGGCGCTTCGTGGCTTTCTGGAAGCGGCTGGAAGCCGAGCTGGGTGTCGCAGCGGCCGGTAATACGGAGCGGTCAGGAGGCTTCGGCGGCGGCGCCGAAAGCGAGATGATAATTTCCGCCGCGCTAGGCCGCGCTCTTGCGGTTACGCCCTACATCACCTGCCAGGTCCTGTCGGCGAACCTGCTCGACGTGCTCGGAGAACATGAGCTGGCCGGACGGATCGCCGCTGGCGAGCTGCTTGTTACGACCGCAATTGAGGAACCACAAACGCGCGGCAACGTAAGACATATCCGCATGCGTGCCGAACGCGATGGAACGACTTGGCGGCTGACCGGGACCAAGCTGGTCGTCGACTTCGCTGCCGAGGCCGACCTAATCCTTCTGCCTGCAAGAGCGGACGACGGAGAGTTCGCGCTGTTCGCGGTCGATCCGGCGACCCTCGGCAATGCGCTCAAGTCCTTCGCTCTAATCGACGACACGCCCTCTGCAGACATTGTGTGCCAAGGTTTCGAACTGGCTGAAGACGCGTGTCTGGCGACTGGCGATGCAGTGCTGTGGGCGCTGGAGACGGCAGTGGCCCGCGCGCTCGCCGCCATCTGTGCCGAAGCCTCGGGAATTGCGTCGGTAATGGTCGGCGACACGGTGCAGTATACCAAGGAACGCGAACAGTTCGGCGTGCCGATCTCGTCCTTTCAGGCGCTGCAGCACCGCATGGTCGACATGTGGTCGAAGGCGCAGGAGATCGAGGCGGCGTCGCTGCTTGCCGCGCTCAAGGTCGACGATCCGGCCGCCATTTCGGCGGCCAAGGCGACCGTGGGCGATGCCCTGCGCCTGATCGGTCAGGAGGCCGTCCAGCTGCATGGGGCGATGGGGCTGACCGAAGAACTGCGCGTGGGCCACTATTTCAAGCGCGCGACGGTGATCGAAAACCGGCTCGGCACGGCGGCGGACCACGTCGAACGATACCGCATGCTGCGGCAGATCGCCTAAAGTCCTAGTACCGCCTTGGCGAGGATGTTGCGCTGGACCTCGTTGGAGCCGGCGTAAATCGAGCCGGCCCTTTCGTTGAGGTAGCGCAGCGGCGCGATCGCCTGCCAATTTTCGCCCGACACATAGCTATCTTCGGGCGGCTCGTAGCCGGGTATCTCCGCACCCGGCCGCGTGGGATGGGGCTGGAACACGGTGCCGCTCGCCCCCGCCGCCTCGAGGGCCAGTTCGGTCAGATGTTGTGCCAGTTCGGTGCCCATGATCTTCATCAGTGAGGACATCGGGCCCACGCTCTCGCCGCGTCCGGCCGACGAAAGCAGCTTCAATTCCAGGACTTCGAGAACGTCGATGCGGATCATCGCGCGAGCAAGGCGCTGGGCGAAGTCGCCGCGTTCCAGCAGGCTTTGCCTGCCTGCCTCCTGCGACCTTGCATGGGCTTCGATTTCCTTCGCCCTGATCTTGAGCCCAGCCGAATAGGCCGAGCCTCCGCGTTCGAACTCGAGCAGATATTTCGCCACGCTCCAGCCATGGTCGACCTCGCCGATCACGTTTGATTTCGATACGCGGACATCATCGAAAAATACCTGGTTCTGCACCGTCTCGCCCGACAGCATGGTGAGCGGCCGTACCGTGACGCCGTCCTGATCCATCGGGACGAGGATGAAGGTGATGCCCTGCTGCTTACGCCCCTCGCTGCTGGTACGCACGAGGCAGAAGATCCAGTTGGCTTCCTGCGCGTGCGTGGTCCAGATTTTCGAGCCGTTGAGGATGAAGTCGTCGCCTTCCGGGACTGCGCTCATCTGGAGTGCGGCGAGGTCCGATCCCGCGTTGGGTTCGGAGTAGCCCTGGCAGAAGAACACCTCGCCGGTCAGGATGCGGGGGAGAAAATAGTCCTTCTGCTCCGGCGTGCCGAACGCGGCGATGACATGGGCGACCATGTGAATGCCCATGGGCGAAAGCGAGGGCGCGCCGGCTTTCGCTTTCTCGTTCGCATAGAGATAATGCTGCGCGACGCTCCAGTCCTTGCCGCCATGTTCGACCGGCCAGTGTGGCGCGGCAAGGCCGGCCGCATGCAGTTTTTCCTGCCAGGCCATCGATGCTTCATGGTCGGGATAGACACTGGTCGCATTGTGACCCGCGTCGCGGATGTCGTCGGTCAACGCGCGCTCGAGCAATTCTGCGATTTCGGAGGCGAAAGCTGTGTCTTGCGGGGACCAGTCGAGGTTCATGGGATATCCGTTTGCCGAAGATTATCAGGTCTGATAACATGCTTGGTGCGCAGGTCAAATATGCGCGGAGCATGTGGAATGGGGAAGTCATGAACGAACACGCTTCGATCACCAAGACGGCAGACAAGACTTACCAGAAGAGCACGACGCCGACGAAATTCGATTTCACAAAACCCACCGGCGAGCCCGCCTTCCACGCGCCGGACTCCATCCATTGGCGGATATTCAAGAACAGCATCGCCATGGCGATAGGCGGGGTTGCCGCCGTGCTTCTCGAATTCGCCGATGCCCGCATCCGCTCGGGCGTGTGGGATCACTCGGTCTATCCTGTCGATCCGATCGGTCGGTCGAAGCGTACCGGCATGGCCGCGATGCTGGGCGTTTATGGCCCGCAGAGTATGGCGCGAAAAGTGATCGCAGGTGTGGGACGGATGCACGCCAAGGTCTCCGGCGAAACTCCCAGCGGAGAGGCCTATACCGCGCTCAATCCGGAACTGCTCGACTGGGTCTCGGCGACCGCGCAATACGGTTTCCTGACCGCCTACGATCGGTTCGTATATTCGCTGGGGGCGGAGGAAAAGCATGCCTACTGGACTGGGGGCGACGAGGTGGCAAAGCTCTATGGCGTGACCGAAATCCCTCATTCCGAGAGCGAGTTTCTCGCCATGATGATCCGGCTGGTACCTCGCTTTGCACCGCACCAGATCAACAGCGACTTTCTCGATATCGTGTCCTCGGGCAAGGCACGTCCCGAAATTCCCAAATTCATTCACAAAGCCCTGGCCCGTGCTGCGGTGGACATCCTGCCGCCGATCGTGCGCGAGAAGCTTGAACTTGGCCCATAATGGGACCTGGCCTGGCCAGAACGGCAACTCGTGCGCTTCGTCGGGCGGCAGGCAGACAAGAAGGTCGAACCGGAACGCCCCGCATATCAGGCAGCGCTTCGGCTCGGCCTTCCGGGCGATACCGCCTGGCATCGCTGACAAGACCTCCGAACCGGAAAACGCCATGATCCTGCTCTACGAACACCCGCTTTCGCCCTATGCGCAGAAAGTGAAAATCGCGCTCGACGAGAAGGACTTCGGCTACGAAACGCGCGTGCCCGACGGAATCGGCGTGGGTGGCGCGCAGGGCGAGTTCGCTGCCGCCAGCCCGCAGCTGGAAGTCCCGGCCTTGATCGACGGCGAGACCACGCTGTTCGATTCGACAATCATTTTGGAGTATATCGAGGACAAGTGGCCCGATCCTGCACTGCTGCCGATCGACCCGGCAGAGCGCGCGCTGCAGCGCCTGATCGAAGACATGCTCGATACGCATTTCGAAGCCATTATCTGGGGCCTCGGCGAGCTGCACTGGTTCAAGCGTGGCAAGGGCGACCTTGTAGGAAAGATGGAGCGTGCGGCGAAGGAGCAAATCGCGGCCTACCACCGCTGGCTCGAACAGCAGCTCGGCAATGCCGAATGGTTCGCCGGTGACCGGTTCGGCTGGGGCGATCTCAGCACCGCGCCTTACATCAATGGCGCCGCCGGTTTCGGTTACGAGCCGCCGCAAGGCTCGCGGCTCTCCGACTGGCTCGGGCGGGCGAACGGGCGCGCCTCCGTCGCCTCGGCCAACGCGGCAGCGGTTGCGGCCATGAGCGGCATGGAAAATATCGCGGGTGCGGTCGATGCAGGGATGTTCAGACGCGAGTATCGCGAGCGCCGCCTCGAATGGATCGTCAAATCTGGCGGGCTGGCCATCGTCGAAGCGGGCCTGCAAAAGGACACTATCCGTTTTACCCCGCCACCCGCCTGACCATTCCCCAGTGCGAGAGCCCATGCCGCGTTCCGACGACATCATCCTGCACCACTACGATGCATCGCCTTTCTCGAACAAGGTCCGCATGCTCCTGGGCCTGGAGGGCTTGGCCTGACAATCGGTCGTGACGCCCAACATGATGCCCAAGCCCGATCTCGTTTCGCTCACCGGCGGCTATTTCGTGAAACAGCTTTGATCGATGCATGCGCCGCTGCTCACTCACGAAGGATATTAGGCCGATCCTTTTGAGTGTCGGGTGCACTGGGTCCAACCGTTCGCTTGGAACAGTTTTGAGCGCTTTATCAGACGACCCATCCCGCGATTGCTCGCTCACCACGATGCAATCAACACCCTTAATTTCGCGGATGTCCGAAGTGTCGAGTTGGCAAATTTCGTTCAATCGCATGCCAGTGTGAAGAGCGATCAACGGCACCCAGAAGCGAGCATTTCTTGGACGCTCAGGCCCCGGCTTCGCATACCCGCGTTCCCCATCGAGACAGCCGCAATACAGCGGCGCACTGAAAATTGCCTGCAACTGCTGGGCGCTGAATGGATGGCGTTTATCTCGCTTGGAAACCTCATCTCGCAGGCGAAGACCGCGCATTGGATTTCGCGTTGAGAGTTCTTCGTTGACCGCACAATTGAGGAAGCTGGAAAAGTTGGCGAGGTGCGCGTTAGCATTCGCAGCACTAACCAACTCGATGTCGCCTCGCTCTCGGGCATGGTCAGACGCTTCGCGCAGCGTCAGCTTGGGAAAGCGCTTGGCCGCATTCCGAGGCATGTGGCGCAGAACTTCCAAGTAGTCGCGGCAATGAGAGCGGGCGAGGGTGGCAATGCCGACTTCCTCGCCGAGAGCGCCGACTGCGAACCTGCGAGTGGTCTCGTAAGCTTGGCGCGTGCTCGCCGACCAATGATGCGTCGGATCAGCCATGTATCGGGAGTAAGCGCGTGAAAGGCTGAGGGCCTCGCTCGCCTCGGTCTGGGCTGCTGGCGCAAAAGCGTCGCTTGTCGCACAGGTCAAATCGTCCTCGCATGGGCGTAGCAGTGTCGGATCAACTGATATGCCTGCATCGTGACGGATTCGCTCAAATTGAGATTCGAGAGCTGCAGCAGCGAATGGGAAGCGACGCAGCGCTGTTTGCAGGCTGTCAGTTTTGAGTGAGCGCCAGACTTCCGATCGCCCGGCAATCGGCTGGATGTCGGATGGAATATGGCGACGAAGATAATAGCGATCACCGCGACGGGTCATGCCTCTGGGCATGAAACCGGGATTGAAACCGTAACAGCCGCGCGGACCATTTCTGACTGTTTTTCCGATGCTTAGGTCAGAACTATGGGCACCAAACCGTAACAGTGAATCGTAGCAAACACGCCCCGAGGACCGTGTTTCCGACAATTTATTCAATGATTTCAATGAGTTGGTGCCCAGAAGAGGCATCACATCGTCTAAGTAAGTATATCAAAAATAGACAGAATTCAGAGTCACAAGGGAAATCGACCCCTGAAATCACCCCCGCTCGGTAAAGCAAGGCGTGGTTGCTACGTTCGAGCAGCCCCTTCCAGAGGTGACAGCTATTGCGGAGTTCCGCCCTTTTCGCGGTAGCCAGAAGGCGAGCTCGCCGACCTCGCAATGGAATTGACGATGCCCGACGGCGAGGATGACGCCTATTCCGAGAAAAGGCCTCGCGCCGCGACCCGCTTCTGCCGGGTCTTGGCATGAATGACGGAGGCAGGCACACATCCCAATTCGGTCAAGTGTAAGTCTGGAACTCGGATCGCAAATAGCGGAGTGCCGAGATCACCCACCGGTCGATCTCGTCATGGCACGTTGGAGTATGCTGCTGTGGCGCAGCCACGTCGGGCATCACGCAGAGTAGGTCATGCCACATCGTGCGCGCCGGAAGATGGAGGTGGCGAAAACCCGCAAGCGTTGCCGAGATGCGCGGTTTCTGAGTAGCGTCGGCGCTCAGATTGCTGTCATCGAGATCGATCTCCTCTCCCTTCGCCTTCGGCTCTAGGTCGATCTCGATCGGCTCGTCCCCGTCAGCCGCTGAGGGCGAGGTATCCAGCCAGCCGGCGTCGACATCGAATTGCCAGTGCGGATGC
This sequence comes from Qipengyuania sp. 902, assembly GCF_051195295.1. NCBI lineage: Bacteria > Pseudomonadati > Pseudomonadota > Alphaproteobacteria > Sphingomonadales > Erythrobacteraceae > Qipengyuania > Qipengyuania sp. 902. The sequence goes on from NZ_JBNJLJ010000004.1 coordinate 295,134, forward strand.
GCTGCGCCTTGGCCGGGGTATCCGATGACGCCGCCTTCGGTCTTGGCGCCGGCCCATTCAAGACGGAACTGCAGGTCTGGTATGGCCTCAACACCAGAGATTACGAAGCGCAGATTGCTCGAGGCGAACTCGATTTGGCCCCGACCGCGTGCGGGCTGCCATTGCTCGTTGTAGCCAAAGTAGAGGATGGATTCGTCGTTGGTGGCCGGAGCGAGCTCGGCGGCGCTTCCTTGAGGGAGGATCAGGCCGCACGCCTCGTTGGAGTGGTTGCGGAGGGCCCACGTGATGGGGCCGTTCCGGCTCGCGGTTTTGGCAAAGCGCAGCCGTTGGTCTCGGAAGCCAAGCTCGTCATTGAGTTTCTGTTCGAGTCGTCGCAGTCGGCTTTCAATCGTTGGCTGGGCACGCATCAATGGCCGGCTCATGGGAGCGACCACTCGTCCAAACTGGTGCGATAAGCGGCAGCGGTGAACGCGTCGAGAAGCTGCGCTGAAGGATGTTCAGACTGATCGATTTCACGCAGCTCACGCGCCTGATTGAGCAGTTCAGGCGTTTCAAGATACATTGCCCCGAGATCGGGAAGCGGCACTCGGCGCACCTGGTTCTTGGCCCCGTCCACCTGACCACCGCCAACGATGCGGCCGTTCTCGCGTAAGAGGGCGAAGAACAGGCGCGAGTTCGTCAAAAACGCATAGTCTTGGAGTAGTTCGGTCGTGTCGAATGGAGCGCCGAGGACCGGCTGTTTCGGAATCCAAGAATAGCCCTGAACGACCACAAACGATCCATCTCCGTCGACGGCAAAGCTCTCGGGTCCGATGAAGGCGCGAGCCACCAGCCGCGGGCGTCGAGCGAGATTGGTGTCTCGCCGGGCGCGTTCAAGGTCAACTCGGGCGTCATCGGCGAGGCCGAGCTGCGCCAAGTGACGCGCGTGGAAGGTCGGCGCAGCGCGCTGAATCTGCGCCGATGTCATGACTGCGTCGGGATAGAAGATCCAGGTTATCGGCTGGATGCGGCCGTGCCGGATCGAGCGGGTTTCGGCAACGGGTCGGAACAAGCGGCGCTCCTTCGTGGGCAGGCGCTCGTATTCTTGGCCATCGAGCTGCAGCGCAGAGCCGACTTTTCCTGCGCGCACACCGAGCTCGACGTGAAAAAGGTCATGAACCGTCGCGACACCGGGAGTGCGGGACAACCGCTCCGGCAGCTCGCCGAGGCTATAGGGGCGCGGCGTCCAGTTGTCTCGTTCGGCGAGCATGCGCTGAGACGTGGGATAGATGGACCAGTCGATCGTTCGTTCGGCATTGCGGTCACCCATCATCCAACGCCGTAGGCGCCGCAGTGCCGCGCTGCTCGCGCCGCGCTTCTGGCTAGCCCACAGCATGGTCGGTGCGGCCTCTGCAGCATGATCCTGCTTTCGCAAAACAAGCGCCGCAATGTTGACGATAGCGTCGCGGAACAAGCCGTGCTCGCCGAGCACGGCTATGAGTTCGACCTCATTACCTCGCAGTAGCCCGTCCCGCCATTTAACGCCGCCAGTCTGGCTCAGCGCTCCTGCTGGCAGCAATGTAGCGAGGGTGCCGCCTGGACGCAGATGATGCTGAGCGAGCGACGTAAACGCCATAGATAGGTCGGGCCGGTAACGGAAGGCGTCGCCAAGTATCTGCTGAAGCCGCTCGCGCACGTCAACGTCCATCTCGGGCAGCGCGAGGAATGGCGGATTCATTAGGATGACATCTGCATCAATGCGATTGGCGAGACGGAGGAAGTCCGCGACCTGGACCGCAACGGTGACCCCTGGCCTTTCCGCAAACCCGCCATAGTCGAGGGCAAATTTCGCCATGATAATTGCGCTCGCGGACACGTCAAATCCGATCAATTCGACTTCGCCTTGATAGCCTCGACGCTCAAGCGCACGAAGGACCTCGCAAAGGAAGATGCCGGACCCGCATGCCGGGTCGACGATTTTGATCCGCGGCTTGTGGAGATGATCAGCGATAGCGAGGTCGGCGAGGTTCCTCGCGAGACCGGGCGGAGTATAATAAGCGCCAAGTTGGGTGCGGTTCGCGCGGTCTGGCACTGGTGCGAGCCCGAACAATTGGGGCTGCAGCGGCTCAGTTAGCAGATCCGCATGCGCTTCCTGAAATACCATTCCCGCTACATGGCGCATGGTCAAACCAAGTTCGGCGTGACGACCTGCACGCCTGCTGAAGCGCAGTTCCTCGCGCAAGCGTTCCTCATGGTCGGCTGGCAGACTATCTTTCGTATCGATCAAAAGGTCGTGGGGGACCGCGTCCAATTCGTGCACCCCACGAATCTCCTGCGCTATAACACGCAGGAAGGTCTTGAGCGTATCGATGTCGTTCAGGCGTGCGGCGGCTGCGACATGGCGATGCGAACGGAAGCAGCCGACTAGATGGTCGACGACATCGATCGGCGGCTCGATCCGCTTTGAGATGATGGCGGAGAGAAAGCCCTCAGGCTTACGTTCAACTTGGTCGCGCTTGAAGAGTAGCGGCCGGGCGTTAGACGCGACCTGCCGCACTGTGACTACATCGCCATCGATCGTCGCGTGGGTGGGAAGCTGCGACGACCAGGTCCAGTCGAGCACGCGCTCAACGTCAATAGGACCGGATGATAGCGAGAAGCTGCCGTCGACGCCGTCCAGCAACGCATGGTGGCGCTGCTCCGCGTCGCGTTCAACGCCCAAGAGGAGGGCGTGAGCGAGACCGAGCTGGCGGCTCAAATTCTCGGCAAACTCCAAAGACATTCCGAGCCCCTTGAATCAAACGCGCGGCCCTTCCTCCGGGAGGCGTGCCGCGCGAATTGCTTATTGCCTAAATTGGCGAGGACCACAAGCTTATAGTCAAGATAGACCAAGAGACGGACCGGCAAATCCCGCACGCACCTTGAGTCTGTCTAAGGTGCTAGGGGTCATTTGATAAGCGAATTGGAGACCGGAGGGGAGCGTCAGCGTATGGCGTATCACTCGCAAAGACGTTGCGTCTTTGCCTCTCTTACCCATGGACTTAAAACAGCACATGATGAAGGCGGCCCCATGGGCGGCCATTCCCATACATTACCGAAACTCGTTGGCCAAGAAGCGGACGCCCTCGGTGGATGGGCAGCCTTCCCTTACCCCCTGATAGGCAGCATCGGGGTAGAGCACTCTGGCAGGCTCTAGGGCTTCTCTGATCCGGCCCCGAGTATGTCGCGGTGACAGGTTCGTCTTCTGGCGCACGGTAGACGCTCGCTCATGCGATCCCGAGATTTGTCGCTATTTCGGTCGCTCCGAGCCCTTGTTCGCGCAGAGAACGCACCTGCTCTGCGTCTAAGATAGGTTTCTCCAAGGGACAGTCCCACTGCAACCAGATACTACTCCAGCTCAACGTCCTTCCGCAGCTCCTCGTAGAGCTGCCCCGGCCCCAACAGCACATCGCGCAGTCCCTCGCGCACCTTCGCCGAGTTCAGCGCTTGCGAACTCATGCTCTCGTGCGCGGCCAAAGCATCGATGACGGCGTCCAGGATTGCGCTCGCAAGCGTCGGCGAGCTGGCAAATTGTGTCTTGCTGTTGTTCCGCGCTTGGGAGCGCAGCTCTTCTGACTCCAGCAGCTTTCCCTTGATGACGTTGTTCACATAGATGAGCTGATCGTCATCGGTTAGGTCACCGTCGAAAAGGTCATTCACCTTGGCGATGATCTCCACGAGCAGCGCCTTTTCCTTCTCCTGAACCGTTCCAGAGCCAACCCCGCTTATCGGCGGAAGCGCGGGTCGATCGTTACCCACCTGTAGCGTGCGCGCACCCTCGTCTTTGAGGTTGTGATGCGTGAGCCGAACTCCTGACAGGTCCACGCCATCGCGCTCCCGACCGAACTGCAACAACGGGGCTAGGCGCTTGTAGACCATGTGGCGCTTTTCGATCTCGGTGCTGCCGTAGTCGAAGATCTGGGACAGGAAACCATAGATGCGTGTGTAAGCCGCCATGTCGCCGCGCACTTGGAGCAGCACTTCCATCTCTTCTTTGGCTTGGTTCGCGGCTTTCCTGTCCTTTGCGTCGATAGCCGTCTTGTATCGATCCTTGGCCTCACTGAACTGTGTAACCATGCGCTGCGCGACGGGTTCGATCGCGGCGATCAGCTGTCCCTGCGTCGCATTGGGATCGAGTTCGACTGCTACCAGGCGGTCGATCTCGAACTGGTCGTAGTGACCCGAAGCATCCAGCTTCTGGCGCAGATCGAAGATTAGGTTCGGGTCGGTCTCGGCCTCGATCTCCGCGGTCTCATAATACTGCCTGAAGGCCGCCAGCACTTCCTCGGAGCTGTTCACGAAGTCGAGGATGTATGTGGTGTCCTTACCGGGGTGCGAGCGATTCAGACGAGATAGCGTTTGCACCGCCTGAATACCCGCCAGCCGACGATCAATATACATGCCGCACAGAAGCGGTTGATCGAACCCGGTCTGGAACTTGTTCGCAACGAGTAGCAGCTTGCATTCCTCGTCGTTGAAAGCATCGCGAATGTCGCGGCCACGCAGACCGGGGTTCAGCTTCGCGCTCGCCTCCGTGAAGCTCTCGCCCTTTCTCTCTGGGTCGTTCACCTCTCCAGAAAAGGCCACGAGGGTGCGCATGCGATAGCCTTGCGACTTGATGTAGGCTTCGATCGCCAATTGCCATCTGACGGCTTCGAGACGGCTTCCAAGCACAACCATCGCCTTCGCCTTGCCGTCTAACAATGGCGCGACATTCTCGCGGAAGTGCTCGACCACGATCTGGACCTTCTGCGAGATGTTATACGGATGCAGCCGAACCCAGCGCATGATGCCTTTCATGGCCGCGCTCTTCTCGACTTCCAGCTCGTCCCATTCCTGCCCGCCGCTGGCGAGTTTGAAGGCGAGCTTGTAAGGTGTGTAGTTCTTCAGGACGTCGAGGATGAAGCCTTCCTCGATCGCCTGCCGCATTGAGTAGACGTGGAATGGCTTTGGCTTGTTGTCGTCGCTCGCCGATGCGTCAGGGTTCGGCCTGCGCCCAAAAAGCTCCATTGTCTTCGTCTTGGGCGTCGCTGTGAAAGCAATGTAGGTCACCCCATCCTCGGCTGCACGCGCGGCCATTTGTGCGGCGAGAACATCTTCCGCGCTTACCTCGCCGCCATCACCTAGCTCTTCAATTTCTTCGGGTGACAGGACAGCCTTGAGCTTCGCTGCGGTCTCGCCGGCTTGGCTGCTGTGCGCCTCATCGGCGATCACAGCGAACTTCTTTCCATCGGTCGCTGCGCGTTCTCGCACTGCCTCTAAAGCAAAGGGGAATGTTTGCATGGTGCAGACAATGATCTTCTTTCCCGCGTCGAGTGCATCTGCCAGCGCAGCGCTCTTGCTCCCACCGTCGCTCGTGATAGTCGCGACGACACCTTTTGTGCGCTCGAACTCGAACAGCGCTTCTTGCAGCTGTGCGTCGATCACGTTGCGGTCAGAGACCACGATCACGCTCGAAAACACTTTCTGATTAGTCTCGTCGTGCAAGTCAGCGAGGAAGTGCGCTGACCAAGCGATCGAGTTGGTTTTGCCGGATCCGGCGCTGTGCTGGATGAGGAAACGACCACCGGCACCTTCGTTGCGCACCTGCTCACGCAGCTTCCTTGTCGCGTCGAGCTGATGATAGCGCGGGAAGATCACCGTGGTGATCTGCTTCTTCTTGTCGCGCTTGGCGATCATGTAGCGGCCGATCAGTTCGAGCCAGCTGTCGCGCTGCCAGACCTCTTTCCAAAGATAGGAAGTCGGGTGGCCGGGACCATCGGCGACGTTCCCCTTCCCTCCGTTGTTGCCCCGGTTGAAGGGTAGGAAGCGCGTCTTCCCACCTTCCAGCTTGGTGGTCATCATGACTTCGCGGTTTGATACCGCGAAATGCACGAGAGCCCCGCGGGCGAAGGTCAGCAGCGGCTCGTTTCGCGGGTTACGGTCGAACCTATACTGGTCCATCGCATCGCCTATGCTCTGCGTGAAGTCAGTCTTCAACTCGGTGGTCGCGATCGGCATTCCGTTGAGGAAGAGACCTATGTCGATGCTGTTCTCGTTCCAGCGCGAGTAGCGCAGCTGACGGACGACACGCAGCTTGTTCGCCTCGTAGCGAGCGACGATGTCGGGGTTCATGCCAGACGCAGGAGCGAACTGCGCGAGGCTCACCAGGCCACGCACTCCGATCAGTTCGAGGCCATGGCGCAGAACATCCAATGCGCCACGGTCGTCCAGTTGCTTGCGGAGACGGTCGCCAAGCACATTAAGCGCTGCTGCACCGTGCGCTTTCTCCAGAGCCTCCCATACCTTCGGCTGCGTCTCCTGCAGCCAGTCGCGAAGGTCTTCGGGGAAGAGCGCACGCTCGCGGTCATAGCGTGCCGCAGCGCCTTCCTCGTAGATCCAACCAGCCGCGCCAAGGTGGTCGCAGATTTCGTCCTCGAAGATGATTTCCTTGTGCAGGCTCACAGTAAGCTCACAATTTGAGTTCTGCTACATGGTCACGCAGCGCAATATTGAGGCGGATCATAGCATCCACCAACTGTTCGTAAGTTTCCGGCCATCGCTCCGGCGAGGTTTTCCAGCCACCATCAATAACGTAACGGATCCGACACCCGTCATTGTTTTCAAGCGGCATCCAATCGAGCGGTGCGCCAAAACTCGCTTCGATCTCCTGTTTGTATTGCTGCAGCTGCTCAAATGCAGCGCGGTTTTTGTCCGCCTGCTTCTTGCCATGACTGATCCACAATTCGACTTGGCTATCCTGCTGGCGAATAACGTAGCTGAGCTGGAAGCCTTTGCGCCCTATCCCACCCGCGATCCAATTGTCCTTCGTGGGCTTGCGATTGATGTGGAGGTCCGTTCGAGCACGCGCAAACTCGAGCAGCCCTTCCCAAAACTTGTATCGCAAGTCATGTCGCTCGGTTCGGTGTTTGCGCTCCGCTTGCCGCTTCACACCGATCTGAGTTTGGAAGCTGGCAGTCTCCGGCAAGGGAATGATCGGCTGGACATCGAGGAGCACCACACCGCTATCCATCCGGTAAGGCTGAAGTCGCATACAGCGAATATCGATGTCTCGGTCGCGCAGCCACAAGACCGCCGTGGTCAGTTCTTTGCTAAAGTTGGCCGATGCCAGAATGATCCGTGTGTCCTGACCGAACTGATCCTCGTCGGGTCCATCCCATCCAAGGAATTTCAGGATCGCAGCTCCCGCTTCTTCATGGTCAGGCTGACCGGGGTTAAGAAAGCGGGCGTGGGTCTCCACCAGCTGCTCGAAGGTCATTGCGGAAATCATCGCGGCGTATCGCAACGCCTGCAATTCCATGTGCCCACCGTCCTCCGTGCGCTTCAGCTCGACAACGACGAGGTTCGCGCCGCTATCAAGGCAAAGCAGGTCGATGCGCCGCGAGCTGTCGATCCACTCCCCGAACTCCTCGGCGATGACCATCAAGCCCGCGTCGAGCACCGTAATATTCGCTTTCAGCAGCTGCTGGATATGCGTGCGCTCGTGGATGTTCTCGGCGGTGAAGCTGGTCGCGGAAACGGGGACAAGCTCTTTGTCAGTGAGCGAGTAGATCGCCATCAGCTTTTGCCCTTCAGACCCACCTGCGCGAATGCTGCGGCGACATCGGGCTTCATGGTGAAGCGGCTCGCAACGTTGTCGAAGTCGGCGAGGATGCCGGTGTAGAACTTGCCGTTGGGTGTCGTCGCCTTAGGGGGCTGACCGAGGTAGACGCCGCGGTTCGCGCACATGGTGCCGAAGTGCAGATGCCAGCTCATGCCCTTCCAGCTGATCCTCTCGGTGAGTTCGCCAGACGTTGAGTTGGGGTTGTCGAGCAGCACCTGAATTAGTCTCTCCTCTGTGTCTGTCATTGGCTCGGCCTTGAATGCCTTGATGACCCTCTCCGCTGGCTCCAGACCTTTGACCTCGGCAATTAGCTCCGCGTGCTCGTCTGCCTCGACCTCGTCGAGTGCTGCGAGGAATTGCTGGGCTTCAGCTGCCTTTTTCGGGTCATCGCTCTCGGATTGCTCGATGGCGTTGAGCCGCATTTGCTTAAGCTCGCCGGCAGACCTGTCGGGCAATGACGCGATGATCTTCTCTAGGCTCATGCAGCCTCCATTTCCTGTTGCTCGACCAACCCGCGCACGTCGATCTTGCCGGTGACTGCGGCGAATACCAGCACAGCGCGGCGTTCCTTGAGAAGATCACGAGCGAGTTGCGCCTCTACCGCGAGATCATCGATCTTCGCTGTTTCTTGGTCGATAAATGTTACGATGGCCTCTTGCTCCGGCGGCGATGGAACAGGCACCACAAGACCGCGCCACATTTCGTAGTTTAAACTCTCGATTGAAACCCCATACCCTTTCAGGTTGAACGCTGCGGATTGAACTGCCCTAGCCATGTATCGACGGTAGAGCCCGTCTTCGAGCGTCACTCTTTGGACTACGTTACTGTATATCGAGGATGGCTCCGGCTCATGCACATAAGGGGTGCCGTTGCGCGTCAGAAGAAGGTCGCGATCCGCCGTCCGTTTCCAATCGGGGAACGCAGAGAAGTCAGAGCGTATGGGTTCAATCGCACAAGTGTAGAGCAACTCTTGTCCATCGCCCCAATAGGACTTGTCGATCACCTCTCCTGCGTTGGATGAAGCTATATAGCGCTTAAACGGAAGACATTCCCAAGTAGCAGGTATTTCACCGAGCCATTCGATGCCGCTATCTTTCATGGGGGCGTCGGGGTCGAGACCCTTGGTGACGGCGTGCGAGATGACCGCCTGCCGTTTCTCCTTCAGCAACGCGATCAGCTGCTCCTGCTCCGCCACCAGCGCATCGATCTTCGCCGTCTCGCGGTCGAGGAAAGCTGCGATACCCTTTTGCTCTTCCTGCGAGGGCATCGGCAATGGCACTTGAACAAAATTGTCGTAGCGCATGGCCTGTCCATCCCTCACCAGATTGGAAGTGCTTTGAAGCGCTTGGATGTATCCCTTCGACTTGAAAAGGTAGCGAAAGTATGCGGGCACGACGTCATCGCTAGGGATGAGCATGACGTAAGCGGAGCTGATGCTGCCGCATAATCCGCACCACTCAATTCCGCCTTGGAAGCTGCGCATGCTAATAACGAAATCGTTCGGTTCGACCTTCTTCAAAATTTCCGCATTCAGGATGACCTGAACTACTTGTTGCCCTTCCAGTCGCGTGTAGTCGTCCTGGTAGATTACGCCCCATTTTTGGGATGCTGTCAGCTGGCGGTCGCCTTCGCTCGCCCGCTCTCTTCGTAAAGAAAAGTATCTGCGACTTTGCACGATAGGCCATCTAGCTGGCACTTGGCCCAGCCAAGGCACGCCGCTGTCTTTGTATTCGGAGTAAGCTGGGACGCTCACGCCGCTATATCCTGCAACAGTGCGCGAATGCGGTCCGACACTTCGCCGAGGTCCGCGTCGATCTCCGCCAGTGGGCGAGGAGGCTCGAACACGTAGAAATGCCGGTTGAACGGGATCTCATAGCCGACCTTGGTCTTTGACTTGTCGATCCATGCATCCGGTGCATGCGGTTTCACCTCACGCTCGAAATAGGCGACAACGTCCTCGGCCAACGGGACATTCTCGGTGTCGCGCAGGCTGGTGTCAGCAAGTGGCTTGCCTTTGGCCTTGCCACGCTGCCCAAGAACCGGCTTGCCGTGCTCGTCCCGCTCCGGCTGCTCGACCGTGATGGTCTGGTATCCAAAGCTCCTGTTGTCGAAGATGCGTGAGAGCGGTGCGAGTTTCACCTTACCACCTTCAGGCGCGGCAGGTGCCGTGTCGCCCTCGCGCACAACCTGCCGGGCGACCTCTTCACCCCCTGCATCCAGCACGGTCGCCAGCTCCGCCTCGACAAACGCGCCGAACAGCTGCGTCACTTCGTCAATCTGGTCGTGGCTCATCTGCTTGCGTTTGCTGCCAAGCGATTTGCGCATGCGCTGCCAGAAGCTACTGGCGTCGATCAGCTGCACCTTGCCATCACGTTCTGCTGGCTTCTTGTTCGACAGGATCCAGACATAGGTGGCGATGCCGGTGTTGTAGAACATGTCGGTTGGCAGCGCGATGATCGCCTCCACGAGGTCGTTCTCCAGCACATAGCGCCTGATCTCGCTCTCTCCGCTACCAGCCGCGCCGGTGAATAGCGGTGAGCCGTTGAGCACGATGCCGAAGCGGCAGCCGCCTTCAGCCTTCGGCCGCATTTTTGACAGCAAGTGCATCAAAAACAGCAGCGAGCCATCGGACACGCGCGGTAGGCCGGGACCAAAGCGGCCGGCATGGCCCAGCCGTTGGTGCTCGTCCTTCACCTCCTTCTGCACCTTCTTCCATTCCACGCCGAAGGGTGGGTTGGAGAGCATGTAGTCGAAGGTCTGGCCGGGGTGACCGTCATCAGAGAGCGTGTTGCCCTGCACGATCTTGGTGATGTCCTGCCCCTTGATGAGCATGTCGGCCTTGCAGATCGCGTAGGACTCCGGGTTCAGCTCCTGCCCCGACATGGTGAGGTGCGCCTGCGGGTTATGCTCGTGCAAATATTCCCCGGCGATCGAGAGCATGCCACCAGTGCCTGCCGTTGGGTCATAGATGGTGCGCACGACGCTGGGCTTGGACAGCACATCGTCATCCTCGACGAAGATCAGGTTGACCATAAGCCGGATGACTTCGCGCGGGGTGAAGTGCTCACCAGCCGTCTCGTTCGAGATCTCCGCGAAGCGCCGGATCAGCTCCTCGAAGACGAGCCCCATCTGGTTGTTATCGACGGCGCTGGGGTGGAGGTCAATGCCAGCAAACCGCTCGGAGACCTGATAGAGCAGACCGTTTTTGGCGAGCCTGTCGATCTGCGCAGAGAACTCGAACTGCTCGAAGATGTCGCGCACCTCCGGCGAGAACCCCTGCACGTAGCTCAAGAGGTTGGTGGCGATGTTGTCCTGATCGCCGACCAGCTTCACGAGATCGAGCGGACTGCGGTTGAAGAAGGTCGTGCCGGATGCGCGCAGCAGCATCGGGTAGGGGTGGCCCTTACTAGCTGCTTCGAGAACCGCTTCCTTGGTGGGTGCGAGCACGCAGTCGAGGCGCCGGAGCACCGTGAAAGGCAGGATAACCCGCCCGTATTCCGATTGCTTGTAGTCGCCGCGCAGGAGGTCCGCGACCGACCAGATAAACGCCGAAAGAGATTGATGATTCACCTAGATTCCCCTCAGGCTTTCTTTGGCGAAGAGCAATCCGTCGGGCAAGATCATTAAGTAAAGTCTGTCCGTGTCGGTCTATTGACGTGGAGCTTAATTCCGGGACGGCGCGATGCGGCGAATCTCCCGGTTTTCTTAGATTTGCCTCGTTGCAAGGTTTCGAAGCATCTGCCCTCGATGCAAGGGCAATGGGCGCCGACTTCGGCGGATAGGCGGGTTCCGGATGGAGAAGTGGATCGTGATCTAGGACTTCTCGGAATTGGGAACTAAGAGTAGCTTTCAAAGGCGGCGCGTTGCTTGGAATGGAAAGCACTCCCTAGAAGACCCATGCAACGCGCCAAGCACTTGCTAAGTTCGGTAGGGCACTCGCTTCCAACCATCCTTGCCTAATGTCGCGAAGCCCCTGTCATTTTCTGCGAGGAGGCGCCACAGGTCGTCAGAGCGAGGCAGACTGTTCACATGCCTTGCGCGAACGGTCATATCCATGCTTGGCCAGAAGCCAAAGCCATTCATGAGCGCCCAATGAAAGCTAGAGATCACATCATGCTCGTGGAGAGCCATCATGACCACGGGTTCGAACTTGATGTCTTCGGCGGTAAAGAGTCTCATGCATCACCTTTTTGATCGTTATTGATGCAATCACCGTGACAGAGAGTTTCATGGAAGTCGGGTGGGCAATGCAGGGCTGGCTTTGGATAAAGCATGTGAGCGCTGACAACCTGCCATACTAAGGCCCTTCAATTCATGAGGTCACCTTTGGCATTTCCCCATAGGTCCAGGAATGCTGCCGAGGCTGTCGGCAACTGCCATATGGCGTCTGTGGAGACCCGCCGGCGGCTGGGGCACAGTCCCCGCGATCGCGGCGGGTATGTAGGTTGGGCCTATTGCGGGTGGAAATCAGCAGCCAAAAAATAAGTGCCGTCGAAGCCCTTTGTCGAATATTCGGCCCATCCCCGGTCGGGAGCGGACTCGAGGTGCACAGATCCAGCGCCTCGAGTTGCTGCCATCCAAGCAAAGCGAACTTCCATCTTGAGCAGTCCTTCGCTCCCCAGGGTCTGCAACGCGTGAGCGAAATCGGCGAGGCCGTGCAAGTGTGCGTTGGTCTCGAGATTCTCCGGGAAGAAGATTGCTCGTGTGCGGCTCTCGACGGGAATGCCGCTCAGGTTACGCACTCTCAGCACTCGCTTATCCAGCCTGTGGCAGAAGGTGGAGCAGATGCTTCTGAGGCGCGGCAGCGTCAGCTCCCTGTCCGTATTCAATGTGATAGCGTGCGTATAATTATCATTTGCGCACCAGTTGGTGATCGCTGCGCGTTCTTTCAGCGGTGGTTGTGTCGTTCCCATAACACATAGGATAGCAAACAACACGCGTGTCCGCCACAAAAATTGCATTCTATTCGGCACGCACCTTTGGTGTTGAGCTACGTCTCACTCAATGCCGAGATAAGTTTTTCCAATCCGTCAGGATCCATCCCTTCCGTCTGAAGCTGCGGAAATGCATTGCGCAGAACTTCCACAACATACAGTTCGTGAACGGACAACCATCGCTTCTGCGGGGAACGTTCGCCCACGACTTCGCGCAATACAGCCCGCTGTTCGCGAGTGAGATCCTTTAGTCGAGCGCCGAGAATAGCTTCAAGTTCGAATGCAAGGTTGTCAGGACTGCCCGGTTGATGACTTGAGGACAACGACTCCCAGTCCACGTCAGGGTGACGTTGAATGAGAACAGCCCTTAAGAAGGCGCTTTTCGCCATGCCCAATATCCCGGCTAGTTCTTCAGCTCGGTCTATTGGGATCGGGACGCGACCAGTGGCCATGTGGCTCAGAACAACCGCTGTCTTGTAACCCATCTGTTTGCCGATCTGCCTGACGCTAAGGCCATTATCTTCCCTCGCCCGTGCAATGCCTTCGGCAAGCATCCGGCATGCGAGCGTGTCTGCAAAAGGATAGTCATTCTCCATAGGTGGTAGGATGGCAGATCACACGCATGCGTGTCAAACATATTGACATGACCTGTATGTGTGTTATCTAGAACGCACTCCTGCAACCGTAGATGTGTGCGACTGATCACGCATGCTCACAAAGACACACAAGGAAGACCCACGTGAAACGTTTAACCTACAAAATTGACGAAGTTGCACAGGCTCTCGGCCTAGGCAAAACCACCATTCACAAGCTCCTTCGCGATGGCGAGCTCCAGAAGATCAAGCTTGGGCGCGCGACGCTTATTCCTGCTGAGTCTGTTGAAGCGCTTGTCCAGCGTCACGCAGTTCAAGCTGGAGCATCGTGATGCCGCTGACCGTCAAAGAGATTGAAGCTGCGCTGCCGCGATCGAGACCATGGAAGCTACCGGACGAGAGAGGGCTGTATCTTCAAGTGTCGCCGAACGGATCAAAGCGCTGGCATCTTCGCTACTCCTTTCAAGGGAAGAAGAAGAAAATCAGCTTTGGCCCATTTCCTGATGTAAGCCTCAAGTCAGCCCGCGCAAAACGAGATGAAGCACGCGCTTTGGTCGCTGATGGGGTCGATCCGCTTCAGCAGCGCCGCGATCAAAAACTCGAAGCGCAGCTCGCAGCCGAACATACGTTTGCTTCCGTTGCGCGCGAATTTAACGCAAAGCGAGCGAATGACGGCGACAAGGCGATCGGTTATGCTACCCGCAAAAAGAACGAGTGGCTGCTCTCGTTGGTCGAACCTAAACTCGGCCGCGTGCCGGTCAGGGAGATCACCGCACCGCTTCTCCTTGCGGCATTGAACGACATTCAGGAGTCTGGTCGGCGCGAGACTGCTCGAAGGCTCCGGTCGCTTGTTGGGCGCGTGCTCGATTATGCTATCGCGACTGGCCGTGCAGAGAACAATCCTGCTTCGGCGCTGCGAGGGGCGCTGGCTACACCGTCTGTTCGCCATCACCCCGCAGTGATCGAACCAAAGGCGCTAGCAGAGCTGCTGCGAGCAATTGATAGGTATAGCGGCTTTCCGTCCACCAATGCCGCCATGAAGCTCTCGGCGCACCTTTTTCAGCGTCCTGGTGAGATCCGCACGATGAAGTGGGCTGATGTTGATTTCGAAGCAGCTATTTGGACGATCCCGGCGGGCAAAACCAAGAAGCGTCGTGAGCACCGCGTGCCTCTTTCTCGGCAAGCAATCTGCATCATCCGTTCCATGAAGGACGTCGCCGCCTACAGCGAATATGTGTTTCCGAGCTTCAATCCCAAGAAGCCGCTCTCCGAGAACGCCGTCACCGGCGCGCTCAAGCGGATGGGATATGGGGGAATCATGACTGCCCATGGTTTTCGCACCACCGCCTCCTCGCTACTGAACGAGAGTAACGAGTTTCATCCTGATGCCATCGAACGCGCTTTGGCGCACCAAGACAGCAATGCCGTCCGTGCAGTCTACAACCGCACACAATATTGGGACGAGCGCGTAAGGATGATGCAGTGGTGGTCAGACAAGATCGATTCTCTGAGGCAGATGAATGCGGTCTAGAGGTTGGGGGTCGAATGAAAAAAGACCCCCAAACTGCCCCCCCCCAAACATGCGAATTAACGCAACCTCCGGCGACCAACCACGAAGCTCGCCCGAGATTTTCTCAATTATTTTCAATGAATTCCACCCGATCGCGATGTCGCGCGAAGAAACTACTGGTGCCCAGAAAAGGACAAAGATGGGCACTCAAATCATTGGAGAATTTCCACTGACTTGCCCTAATCGGTTCTGCTTCGCGCTTCATTTTCGGTCATTCGCTCAATCGCCCGCGACTCCCGAAATGCGGTCATAGCGGTCGGACTTCGGTGACGTCCGCTTTCAGGAGGTTCCGAGCGGCGCCGTGATTTCCGAAATGGGGTGAATAGCTGCCGGTTTTATCTGGTGCGCTCGAACCTTGCTGCGCGGCCGTTTCAGTCGTTACCGGTTAAACTCTCTACCACCGGACATTGATCATGATTCCCTGTGCCGCACTGTTCGACCAATGTGGCGAGAGCAATTTCCATCCGTTTGAGATCTGCTAGCTTGGTGCGAACATTTGATAGGTGCTGTTCGGCGATCGATTGCACTCGATCGCAATTCTTCTGCGGTCGGGGCGCAAGATCGAGCAGTGCTTGCACCTCTTCAAGCGAAAAGCCGAGTTCTCGTGCGCGCCGGATGAAACGGAGGCGCTCTATATCCGACGGACCATAATCGCGGTAAGCACCCTTGCGCGGGGGCGGCTCAATCACGCCGATCCGTTCGTAATAGCGGATCGTCTCGATGTTGCATCCGGTTTGCTTCGACACTTCACCGATTTTCACACAAAACCCCTTGAGTCTGTAGTTGCTACAGACAGTAGATACGGCTGCGACTCGGATTCTGCAAAAGGACAATCAATGCGCAGCCTTGGCACTTGGTGGAACGGATTAGCTACGGGCGGCGGCCTCTTTGCAGCATTCGGTGCTGCTGCTTGCTGTGCGCTTCCTTTGGCACTGGCGTCGGTAGGCGTGGGTTCGGCTTGGCTTGGCAGTGTTTCACCGGTCGTAGCGCCCTATCGGTCACCGCTTCTTATCCTCGCATCGGTTCTGCTTTTCGCGGCAACCCTCCGACTACTTTGGCAATTTCACACCGCCCGAACGTGCCCGGCTGATGGGAGTTGTGGCTCACCAACCTATCGGGTTTTGACCGCCGTAGGGATCGCTATCGGTGCGGTATTGCTAATTGGAGCTTTCTTTTATGGCTGAACTGATTTTGATTTCTCGCCTGCGTTGCCCTGAGTGCGGGCACGAGAAGGAAGAGGAAATGCCGACCAACGCCTGCATGTTTTTCTATAATTGCTCGGGCTGCGGCGTACGCCTTCAGCCGCTTCACGGCGATTGCTGCGTGTTCTGTTCATACGGCACGGTCCCCTGCCCACCGATCCAAGAGGGAAATTGCTGTAGTGGCTGAGAAGTTTGACTTCATCGCAATCGGTTCCGGAACGGCTGCGCAGGTCGCTGTCCATCGCATGGCCGAGGAGGGGAAGCGATGCGCGGTTATCGATTATCGTCCCTATGGGGGCACGTGCGCCCTTCGCGGGTGCGACCCCAAAAAGATGATGGTTAGCGGCGAGGAGGCGCTCGCAGCTTTCAGGCGAATGGAAAGGAACGGTATCCATGGGTCGGCTTCAATAGACTGGAACGAACTACAGGCCTTCAAGCGCAGCTTCACCGATCCCGTCCCAGAAAAGCAACAGGCGCAATACGAACGCAAGGGCGTTGCAACGTTCCACGGCAGGGCGCGCTTCGCTGGCCCCGATCGGATCAAAGTGGAGGGTAACGACCTGCGGTTCTCCCACGCACTGATCGCAACCGGAGCGACCCCTCGACCGCTTGGGATCAAAGGTGAGGAATTGTTGACCCACAGCGACGCCTTTCTCGAACTGGATACACTTCCTGATCAGATCGTGTTCGTCGGCGGTGGTTATATTGCGGCGGAATTTGCCCATCTCGCTGCACGCGCCGGAGCCAAAGTCACGATCCTCCAACGTGGCCGTCTATTGAAGGCATTCGACCCTGACATCGTCGGATGGCTGATGCCGAGTTTTGATGATCTAGGAATTGAGATTGTGGACGCGGAAGTCAGCGGCGTGACGGACAATGGCTCGGGTCTCACGGTGCACGCTGGCGACCGCACGATCGAGACAGAACTCGCAGTGCATGCAGCAGGCAGAGTGCCCGCAATCGGCGAACTCGACCTGGAGGCGGGTGAAGTAGCTCGGGGTAAATCCGGTTTGTTGCTTACCCCGCAGCTCCGCAGCCAAAGCAATGACAAAGTGTTCGCCGCTGGGGACGCTGCCGCCAATGGGCCGCCTCTGACACCTGTTTCCAGTCACGATGCAAAGGTCGTGGTGGAGAATATACTCGAAGATAGCGGTCGAAAACCAAATTACCGGGGCGTGCCGAGCGTACTCTTCACCGAACCGCCCGCAGCGAGGGTCGGGGCGCTGGAACGCGAAGCGCGCGAAGCCGGTTTGGATTTCGAGGTGAACGCTGGATCACACCCAAGCTGGTTTTCGGCGCGGCGTCTGAACGAGGAGATTTATGGACACAAGGTTCTGATCGAGAAAGGCTCGGACCGCATTCTGGGTGCACACCTCGTCGGCCCCGACGCTGACGAACTTATCAATATTTTCAGTCTCGCCATCCGGCATGGGCTGACTGCAAACGATATTCAATCGACGATGTTCGCTTACCCGACAGCAGCGTCTGACGCAGGATACATGGTCGGTTGACGTGCGGCGACTTCACCCAGTCGCCTGAAACTCCCTAACGGATGCTGCAGATACCCATTGCTTTTCGCTAAATGATCGACCGCATTGAAGAAGCAACAAAGGTCGGCATGCGTCTGCTTTGGCGTCGTTGCACGAACCCGCTTCGCGGGATGGTTGCTTGTGGTGAGGGTGATGTAGAACGACGGGCGTAGCGTCTGGTCCGAGA
>NZ_JBNJLJ010000005.1:0-121420 GCF_051195295.1 Qipengyuania sp. 902
CTTGCTGGCGATACAGCCCGTGCTGCTACCACCGACGAGGTAAAGGATCTGCGCCGTGAAGCGCGCGATCTGAAGGAATGCGTGGCGGACCTGACGCTGGAGAACCGTCTGCTCAAAAAAAGCATGATCGCGGATGGGGAAGACGACGAATGAGGTATCCCGCATCCGAAAAGCTCGAGATCATCCGGATCGTCGAGCAGTCGCACCTGCCCGCCAAACGCACGCTGGACCAACTCGGTGTGGCACGGCGAACCTTCTACCGCTGGTATGACCGCTACCTCGAAGGTGGGCCGGAGGCGCTTCAGGACCGCCCTTCAGCGCCGAGCAGGGTGTGGAACCGCATCGGAAACGATATCCAGGACCAGATCGTCGAGATGGCGCTGGAGCAGACCGATCTATCCCCGCGCGAGCTGGCAGTGCGCTTCACGGACGAGAAGCGCTACTTCGTGTCCGAAGCCACGGTCTATCGCCTCCTGAAGGCCCACGATCTGATCACCAGCCCGGCCTACACAGTGATCAAGGCCGCCGAGGCGTTCCACACGCAGACCACCCGCCCCAACGAGATGTGGCAGACCGACTTTACCTACTTCAAGATTATCGGATGGGGCTGGGTCTATCTCTCAACCGTGCTCGACGATTACTCGCGCTACATCATCGCATGGAAGTTGTGCACTACGATGAAGGCCGAGGACGTCACCGACACGCTGGACATGGCGCTGGCCGCCTCAGGCTGCGACCACGCCAATGTGCTGCACAAGCCGCGCCTGCTCAGCGACAATGGCCCCAGCTACATCGCCGGAGAACTGGCCGAATACATCGAGGCCAACAGGATGAGCCACGTGCGCGGTGCACCCTTCCATCCGCAGACCCAGGGCAAGATAGAACGCTGGCACCAGACGCTCAAGAACCGCGTCCTTCTGGAGAATTACTTCCTGCCCGGCGATCTCGAGACCCAGATCGAAGCCTTCGTCGAGCATTACAACCACCAGCGCTACCACGAGAGCCTCGACAACGTCACGCCCGCCGATGCCTACTTCGGCAGGGCTGCCGCCATCAACAAACGAAGAGAAAGGATCAAGCGAAAGACACTCGAACATCGGCGCTTGCAACACTGTAAGCTCGCCGCCTAAACATCAATCCGAGACGAGGCCCACACTCCGCTGATCTACGCCGCGAGTTGTGCCAAATGTTCTGACGACGGACACAGGACTCGGGTTCTGTTTCATCGCCGCGTTCACCAGAACGCGGACCTGCCCAAGTCGCAAGAAACGGAATTACCGAATGAAAATTGCCTATACCTTATCGCTTTTCGCGATCGGCCTTGGCTTCACGATCACCGCGCCCGTCGCCGCACAACAGAAAACCGGGGAACCCCGCCGTACACGCATAGCGTTGGGTCCGCAGCTGGTTCCCAGCTATCCTGGTTCCGACACAATCGCCATTCGGTCATTGATCGATGTCTCACGAGCGGATGTTGGAGAGGATTTCAAGTTCGAGGCACCTGACGAGAGCTTCGGTTTCGCGGTTATTCGCGTTAGCAATTTGTCGCTGGGCCCGTCGCTCGGCTTCGAGGGAGAGCGATCTTCCGACGATGTGGGAGGGCTGCCGGAAATAGATTTTTCGTTCGAACTGGGCGGCTTCGCGCAACTGGAAATAGGCGAGAACCTTCGCTTCCGCGCAGAGGCACGCCAAGGGGGCACCGGCCATGATGGCTTCATCTCCGTGCTGAGTGCGGACTACGTCTTGCGCGATAGCGACAGGCAGTTGCTGTCTTTTGGCCCTCGCGTGACGATCACCGACACCAATTATCAGAACGCGTATTTCGGTATTCGTCCTGGGGATTCTTCGTCTGGCCTGCCGGCGTTCGATGCGGATGGAGGAGTGCAATCGGTCGGTGCCACACTCGGGTACATCCAGCAATTCAGCCCGCGATGGGGCATCTACAGCTACGCGAAATACGATCGGCTCATCGGCGATCCGGCAGGTTCTCCGGTAGTCGCTGCGTTCGGTTCGGGCGATCAGTTCGCCGGCGGAATTGCCCTGACCTATACTTTTGGTAGAGGCATCGAATGAGCGCCAAACCCGTAACTCTCACGCCTGCCGAAGTCGATTTTATCGAACGGATGGGGATGAACGCCGAGGCGGACGGCCAGGCCCGCATTACCGGTCGCATATGGGGCTTGCTGATGGTAATGGGCCGGATGCTCACCTCGGCTGAAATCGCCGAGACGCTCCAAGTGAGCCGGGGCAGTGTCAGCACCAATCTTCGCCTGCTGGAAGGCCTCGAGATCATCGAGCGTCGGTCGAAGCCGGGCGAGCGCGAAATCTATTTCGCCATGTGCCCGAACCCCTACACATCTCTCACGAGACAGTTCGCGAAGCGGTTCGCAAACCACCGGCGCATGGTGGTCGACGCCGCGGCCAATATCGACCGGCAGGAAGGCCAGCAAAACCTCGCCAATCTGGCGCGCTTTTACGAGCTTATGGAACAGTGCCATCGTGCCCTGCTCCGCGAAATGGACGACAACGAATGAAGGCTGGGCTGGCTCTTATCCGGTTCCTGATCGCTATGATCGCGCTTGCCCTTGCATCTCTTGCAGGGGCCCAAACGCTGCCGGGAACCGAACCACTCCCAGCAGACACCGCCACAGCTCCTGCGCCCGATCCGTTCGGGCGCGAAACTCCTCGTGGAGCAATTACCGGATTGCTTCGGGCCTTGGCCGATGGGGATTACCTGCGCGCAGCTCAATATTTCCCGGCCGAGGAAAGTCCTGAGGCGGAAACAGGGAGCGAAACTTCGGATGACGGCACAGACGCCTTGGCCGCAGATGCAGATTCGCAACCGGACGTGGACCGAAGGGCAGAACTGGCGCGGAAACTGCAGATCGCGCTTGATAGCGGCGGAAGCCTCTTGGCGTTCCCGCTCCTGTCGAACGAGGCGGCAGGCGTCGTGGATGATGGTTTGGCCCAAAATCTCGAACAGGTCGGCACGCTTTCCAGTGAAGAAAACGCCGCTCCGATACTGTTGCAGCAGATCACCGCTACAGATGGCAGCATGCAGTGGCGCATAGCGCTCGAGACGGCCGAAGAAATAGCCGACTTCGTTCCGGCCGAGGCAGTTGAAGAAACCATCACGGACGAGGACATCGCAGTCGCAGGTGCGCCGCTGATCGACTGGCTGAAGCTCATCGCCCTGGCTCTGCTCGCCTTTGCCGCCTTCCGGTTGCTGACTGCGCTGCTGATGGCTTTGCTACGGCGGGCAATTGCCGAGCACGATACAAGTCCCGTTTACCGCTTTCTGCACGCGGCCATGCCGCCGCTGTCGCTCTATCTGGCCGTGCTGACCTTCTACGCAACTGCCGGCGACCTCGGCGTGTCGATCGTCGCGCGACAGACATTGCTGCGCTACGCCGCCATCGTCGCCTGGATAGCTCTGGCCTGGTTCGCGCTGCGGCTCGTCGATGCCATCGCCCGCGTCGTGACGGGGCAGATGCACCGGGCCGAACGTCGTCAGGCTGTCACGATCGTCAGCTTCCTACGCCGCGGCGCGAAGGTGTTCTTGCTGGCGATCGCGTTCGTAGCCGTACTCGATACAGTCGGGTTGGATGTGACAACCGGGATCGCAGCACTCGGCATTGGCGGCCTTGCATTGGCGCTGGGAGCGCAGAAGACGATCGAGAACCTGGTTGGTTCGGTCACGCTGATCGCCGACAAGCCCGTGCAGGTGGGTGACGCTGCTCAGATCGGCGAGGTGTTCGGGACGGTCGAGGATATCGGCATGCGTTCCACACTCGTGCGCACGCTGAATCGCACGCTTGTGTCCATTCCCAATGGGTACCTCGCCTCGGAACGGATCGAGAATTACGCGCTGCGAGACCGCTTCCTTTTTCATCAGACCATAGGTGTCACCTATGATACCGACGCCAAACAGATGGAGCGATTGCTCGGGGAGTTGCGGACCATCATCGCCGATGACGGCCACATTCTCGACGACGATGCCCGCGTGCGTTTTCACGGTTTCGGAGACAGCGCACTGCAGATCGAGATATTCGCCTACTTCAATACCCGCTCCTACCCGGAATCATTGGCGATGCAGGAAACGTTGCTCTTCGCCATCATGCGCAAGCTGGACGAACTCGGGATCGCTTTCGCATTCCCAACGCAGACTATCCATCTACAAAACGACATTGTCGGTTGACCGGATGGTTCTGCCGATATCGCGTCGCGTTTACACGCGGATCTCCAGCAGTGCATTAGCCAACACCGGATTTTCGACGCTGGGGTTGGGCGTGTCGCAGAGAATTTCCGAGCACCCCGGCATGAGCGGCATCGAATTGCTCGAGGATGGCATCGATGCGTTCGCAATCCGCAAGGTGTTGCTGGAAAATGCAGAGCGGTCGATCGATCTGCAGTATTACATCTGGCACGATGATCTGACGGGCAACCTCATGCTCGAACAGGTCCGCGCGGCTGCGGCCCGCGGGGTTCGGGTTCGGATGCTCTTGGACGATAACGGTATCGCGGGATTGGATGACGCACTCCGCTGGATGGCCGACTTGCCGAACATCGAAGTTCGGCTCTTCAATCCCTTCCGCTGCCGCCGCTTCAAGCCGCTCGATTTCCTATTCCGTTTCCACCGAGCCAACCGGCGGATGCATTCGAAAAGTTTCACGGTCGATAACCAGGTCACGATTGTGGACGGGCGCAACATCGGCGACGAATATTTCGCCGCCAAGCGCGAGGGCGTGTTTGCCGATCTCGATGCCGTCTGCATCGGTCCGGTGGTGCAGGACGTGTCAGACTGCTTCGACCGGTTCTGGAACTCGCCTCTCGCGGCGCCGCTAAAAGAGCTAATGCCCCCGATTGTCGGGGAGACGGAGCGTGAACTGACCAGTCGCAGCTCCCGGCGAAGCAGCGGGCTGGAATCCGTCAGCTACGTCGACGCAGTTGCGAAAGCTCCGCTGCTCGGGCGCATCGAGCGTGGCGAGATTGAATTAACCTGGGCGCCGGTTCAACTGGTCAGCGATCCCCCTGATAAGGTGGTTGGAACGCGTGAGGAAGGTGGTCCTCTCCTCGACGCGCTCTCTGAAATCATCGGAGAACCGGCGTCGGAATTGCTTATTGTGTCGGCTTACTTCGTCCCAACCGATAGCGGAGCTGATGCTTTGGCGGGAATGGCGCAGCGTGGCGTGGACGTTCGGGTGCTAACAAATTCCTATGCGTCCACGGACGTGGGGGCTGTCCACGCTGGGTACGCCAAGCATCGCACGAAGCTCGTGAGGGCCGGGGTGTCCCTGTTCGAAGTTCCAGCGCCCGACGACGACCCGAAAACTGCACGCAAGTTCGTGCGCACCGGTTCGCGGGAAAGAGACGGCAGCCCAGGTTCGACCTTGCATGCCAAAGCCTTTTCCGTGGATGGGGTCCGGCTGTTCGTGGGCTCGCTAAATTTCGACCCACGGTCTTTCTCGCTCAATACCGAGTTGGGCATTGTGATCGACAGCGTCGCGTTGGCGAAACAAATGCGCGAGGCTTTTGACACCACTGTTGCGCGCAACACATATCGCGTCGTTCTGGACGATGGCGAGATTGGCTGGATCGACGCGCGCGATGATGATCCGGTGATCGAGCGGATAGAACCAGGCACGACTTTCTCGTCGCGACTGCTTGTCCGGGCATTGGAACGCTTCCCGATCGATTGGCTGTTATGACCTTCGGTTAAAGCGCACCGAATGTCTTCTTTTGGGGAACAGCCTTTTGTAGCGGAATGACCGGGATGAGGGCGCAAAGCCGTCATCATTAGACGAGAGGGGAGGGAGCTTTTGCTTTTCCTGAACCGGGACATGTCCGTCTCGGCGATCAGGAGAACTCCCATGACCAAGTCCCGCCGCACTGCTTCGACTTCGCCTGCCCAGCGCATCACCGCTGCCATCATCGAAAAGCTCGAGCAAGGCACAAAGCCCTGGGTCAAGCCGTGGCGCGGTGTGCCCGTCTCGCGGCCCTTGCGCTCCTGCGGGACGCCCTATCGCGGCATGAACACCTTCTGGTTGTGGATGGTGGCCGACGGCTGTGGCTACGCCTCGCCCTACTGGATGACCTATCGCCAGTGCCAGAAGCTCGGCGGACAGGTCCGCAAGGGTGAGAAATCGACCATCGCGATCTTCTACAAGAGCTACACCAACGAAGTCGAAAATCCAGAAGGGGAAGCGGACTCCAAGAATCGGCGCGTGCTCAAGGCCTATGCGGTGTTCAACGCCGACCAGTGCGATGGTCTCCCTGCATTTTATCATCCCAAGCCACTGGTTGCCGCGCTTGAGCCCGAAGGGCGCGAAGACCGGCTCGATGCCTTCTTTGCCCATATCGGCGCAGACCTCCGCCATCGTGGTGCCCAGGCCTATTACGAACCGCTGCGCGACCGCGTCACCATGCCGCCAGCCGAGCTCTTCGAAGCTTATGACCACTACTATGCGACACTCGCGCACGAGCTGTCGCACTGGACGGGGCATTCCTCGCGGCTCGATCGCGATCTCAAGAACCGCTTCGGCAGCGAAGCCTATGCTGCCGAGGAACTCATCGCCGAGCTGTCCTCGGCCATTCTCGGGGCCGAACTAGGTCTTCCGGTCACCCACCTCGACCATCACGCCAGCTACATCGCGTCCTGGCTCAAGATCCTCAGATCCGACGAGCGCGCGATCCTGACGGCTGCAGCAAAGGCCGAGGAAGCGGCCAGCCTGTTGCTCGAACTGGGTGGCCAGCAATCTAGCGAAGGCGAGACCGACATCGATCTCGCTGATGCAGCCTGAGGAGCAGTGAGATGGGACGTTCCGTCAGCTATCCAAGCGGCTCCGTGGTAGCCTTTCGCCTGCTTGATGAGGGCGAAGACGAAGATATCGACTGGGTCTACGAGTGCCTCGTTGACGAGGTCATCGATATCACGAAGGCGACCTTTCCTTCGTTCGAGCGCTTCGATGGATGGCGCGGCCGCGAGGATCGCATCCTCCTGCGCAACGCCTTCGCCGATTGCGGCATATCGATATATTGCGGCCTTGCCGCGATCTGGCTCGCCGAGCGCGATGACGCTCGCTACTGGGAGGCGGATTTCTACAACCCACGAACGGCAAGGGCACGGCACTGGCTCGGCCAGGTGTCGGGTAGGTTCATCGACCTGTTTGGTGAGATGCGCCTGGTCGGGCGATTCTCGAATGGTGAAGCGATCTTCGAGCGCTCCCGATCCACTTGCTACACCAGGTCCTGATCCTGCCTCATCCCAGTCCGCCGGGAGAAGCCCTTGGGCCGGTCGGGGCGCGTCGCAACCTGCGGCCCGTCGGCCCGTGTTGCCCGCGCCAGCCTAGGGCCGCAGGTTTCCCGCTACGCGGTGCCTCACGCCCCTTGTCCCGGCCCTGATCGGGCTCCGGCGGACAGGACCGAGGCAATGGTGCCTCCTCTCCTTGTCCCCCGATCAGGAGACACCCCATGTACGACAGCTTCATCGACCAGTTGAGCGGCCTCGACCTCTCAGGCTTCAGCATCCGGCCAGCCCCCTTCAACGAGACCGACTTTCCCTGCGAGGACGCGATCGAGCAGACGCTTGGCGCAGTCTGGTCCGATCTCTTCGCGATGTTCTCCGATACTGCCCTGGAAGCCGATGCAGAGGACATTGCCTGGGGCATGGTCAATCTCTTCCACCGCGCAGCCAGCCGGAAGTCCGCTCAACTTGACCGGGCCATCGACGAAATCCGGGTCCTCCTCGCATCAGCCGATGGCTCCGAAGTGCATTCGAGCAATCTAGAAGAGCAGCTCGAGCGCGCGCAGGCTGCCGAAGCCAGCATGCTGGCCTTCGAGCAGATGCGCGAGGCTGCAGCAGCACTCTACCGCGACGAGACCGGTTCCTCTTGGAAGCCCGTGTCCGGCTCGCGAACGAACCATTCGCGAAAGCTCACATCGGCCGTGATCGATGCCCGCGATTTCCTACGCGCACGCGCCGAGAACCGGCGCCATGCCCTGATCCCGGAAGGAACTCCGGTCGTCTTTGCCGGTGGTCGCCAGAGCTTCGAGAGCGCCGAGGATGCGAAGCGATATGCCGACAATATCTGGGCAACGCTGGACAAGGTGCGCGATGTGGTTCCCGATCTCTTCCTGGTCCATGGCGGCGACGGCAAGGGTGCCGATCGCCTGGCAGCAAGCTGGGCCGAACGCCGCGAAGTCCAGCAACTGACCTATTCGCTCGATCGTCGGCTTGGCGCCCGCGCCGGGTTCAAGCGCAACGAGCAAATGCTCTCGCTAAAGCCGCGTTACGTCGTCGCCTTTCCGGGCAATGGCGTGACCGAACGGCTTGTCATCGATGCCAAGGCTCGCCGGATCACCGTGGTCGATCGCCGCGGTCCCTTGGGCACCTTCCCCGGGTCCTGAGGGGGCCTTCACAATCTGCATCTACATTGCCCGGATGTGCATTCGGCGCCGACCCGGCTATGGACCGGTCATGCAACTTGACGATCTGCTGCAGCGCTACTTTGCCACCACCGACATCTCAGGGGTTGCTCCCGATACCTTTGCAGCCGGCATCGAGCATTGCCGGGTCGATCTCGGCCTTGAGGAGGACCGGGGCAAGCGCTTTGCACTGTGGTCGTTCCTGCACATGTTCGGGTCCGCCCCCGACCTCGATGTGGCGTTCGAGAACGAGGAAGACCGGGAAGCAGCCCGCAACCTCATGGATCTCCTGGCGGCATCGGAGGGCGATGGAGCAAGCTGATTACAGCAGGGTCACGTGAGCCTGCAGACCCGCACCCGATACCCATCCGGCTTTCTTCGCGAACAGTCCTGAACCAGGTCAGCTGAGGACAGCAACCCGTTCCTTTCCGGCCGTGTTGGCAGCTGCGCTGCCTGCCCGCACCACCCGTCATGAACAGGTTCCCCTTCGGCCTTCCAGGCCTGCGGTGCAGTCCTCCCATGCCCTGCTTCTTCTGGATGTTCGCAAGCCGGAGATGGTCTCCGGTTTGAGGAACTGAAGGACTACCATCATGACCAATATCGCAATCCTCACCGGCCGCATCGCTCGCGATCCCGATACCCGTGAGACCAAGGGCGGCACCAATGTTACCGGAATCACCGTTGTCACCGATCGCCCTGCACGGGACAAGGACGGCAAGACCTACAAGGACGAGAACGGCTACACCGCCAAGGAAAGCGAGTTCCACCGGGTGACCTGCTTCAACGGCCTCGCCAAGACCGTCGGCCAGTACTGCTCCAAGGGCCAGCTGGTATCGGTCCAGGGCCGTATCCACTACACCCAGTGGGAGGACAAGGATGGGGTCACCCGCTACGGCACCGAGATCCTCGCCGACAAGGTCGACTTCCTCTCCCGCGGCAACGGCTCGAGCGACGACAACGACAACACCGACGCTCCCGATATCGACTGACCTCGATGCCGGTCGTCCGCCTTACGAAGA
The DNA here is from genome assembly GCF_051195295.1 of Qipengyuania sp. 902. NCBI lineage: Bacteria > Pseudomonadati > Pseudomonadota > Alphaproteobacteria > Sphingomonadales > Erythrobacteraceae > Qipengyuania > Qipengyuania sp. 902. Next base: position 9,444 of record NZ_JBNJLJ010000005.1, read on the forward strand.
GGCTCTGCCGCAAGCGGCAGGGCCTCTTCTTCTGTGGTTACTGGGTTCCCGGCGCAGCATTCGAAGCACGGGTTGCACCGCGCCCCGTCAGCCTCTCGATCGCAGCATCCTCGCCGAGCTTCCCGAGTTCTTCGGCAACCTTCCTCAAACCCTTCTTCGAGAAGCTCTCGAGGCCGCTTCCCAAAATGATTTCGCCGAGCTCTCTGGCCGCTTGCACTTCAAGTTCGCGTTGTTTGGAGTCGAGCGCCTCGCGGTCCGCTTCGAGTTTTTGCAGGGCTGCAATCGCGCTCCTGTTTCGGGGCATGTTACTTATCCTTTTGTCCCCCTCAGATCTGCTCCCCGGTTGTTTCGATGCCCGCGTCATCGGGGTGTAGGAAAGGCAATTCGCACCCAGCAGGCGTTCGATATTGGGGCGGAGGTGGTGGGTTCTTGCTCACGGTTCTCCCAGCATGATGGCCTTGCGCCTCCCGCCTCAAGGACGGCGGGGCCCCACCATTTTGCCCGCCACCGGATTGCATCCGGCAGCGAACAAAATCGTTACCCCCACCGCCGCTATTGCGGTCGCCCATCCGGGCGATCCCTGACCCGGGATGCACAAGACCATCGCGCGCACCTCCTGTCGTCTCACGACAGAAATCAGGAGGATAATCATGGCTAAATCGGATCATTGCCCCGTTGCGTCCCGGAGCTATTTCGAGGCTCTGGAAACAGCCGAGAAGAGAGCGCTGCACAGCTTCTTCGATCAGCACGTTATCGAGGATGACGAACTCGGGTACTTTGCCCTCGACGAGGGTGACTACAACATCTTGCCAGCACATCTCGCAGCGCGGGTGGTCCACACGGTCCACGGCGGCATGCTCGACGAGTTCTGAGACTACCGACAGGGCGGGAACCGGGGACGGTTCCTGCCCTTTTTTCTTGTTCGCCGGGTAGTCCAATCAAGCACAAGAACCCGGTTCGGTCGGTCGCTCTGACGGCCGCCCACCGCACTGCGGCGGCACCCGATAAGTGGAGCGGGGCTGTGGACGCACTCTGTCCCGCGCATCTTGCGATGCGCTCCTGAGGGTGCGGCGTAATTTGTTCTTGGGCCCCGCGCGCACTTGCGAACCGGCAACGGGTCGGGCGGCGGGAAGCTAGGGCACGCGACAGGTCCCGCTTGCCTTGCTTCCCACGCGCCCTTGGCCGCTGCCTCTTTCGCAGGTGCTGTCTTCGGCTGGAGGCGTTGAACTGCTTTCTATCTGCATGCTGTGAGCTGCCAGGCCTGGTTGCTCGCGCTCCAACATGGAGATCGGGAAAAGTCGTCCTTGATCAATCCCCCTCATTGCCTGGACCACCTCGCGCACTTGGGAACGAAGGAGCACACCCTACCCCGCGATTTCGGGATTTATCTTTCTGTTATTGCTAAAGAATGTGGTTTTGGGCGAAATCAACCCGTCTGCGAGTAGAGCGGCTTTGCGCCGATCCGCTGACAACTCACATCCATCTATCACTTTGAAATATCGTCAGAATCTTTAGATTGACTGCGAGTTGTTCACGATTTATTCTCATCGGCACCTTCCGCAAGGTGAGCCAGGTTCCGTCGGCCCGACAAGGAACCTGTTTCATGACCCGACAAGATCGGCTTCAGACATTCGTGTCTCTCTCCGTTGGTAACTGGGTTCGCCAGTGTGCCGCGGACCATGGCGTCAGTGTCAGCGTCTTTATTCGTGACCTAATCGTCGCAGCGTGGCAGCGCGATAACGAGGCGAAGGACAGGCCCGCAGGGCTCGATCCCGCGCGACAGGCAATCTTCATTTCGGTGGCGCTCGATGCGCTTCTGGCCAGCCATTCTGACGCGAGTTTGCGCGACCGTACTCACGAGGCGTACCGGCGACGCCTGGAGCGTCTTGGCCTCCCCGTCAACGCAAACATGGGAGGCCAATCCCATGAAGCATAATCTCCTGAACTTCACCCGCGGGAGCCAGTTGCTCGGCCACTTTGGTTTCATGTTTGCAGCCGGCCTGAAGGGCCCCTTGATTGTCACCGGCCTGGTAGCGGTCGGCACCTGCTATTGGGAAGTGCGGTCGGCTCTGAGTGATCACCAGATCTACCTGGTCTGGATGCATATCTACGCCAGTCTCTATGCCTTCATGGAGTTCGATCCGGCCAAGCTGGTCAACCTTGAACTGCTTGACGGCGAAAGGGTCGGCCTCCCGTTTGGCATCGTTCGTGAGTTCCCGCCGATGCGCGAGGCGGTCGAGGCGTTTCGTACGGCAGTGAAGCAGGGATTGCTGGTCTCAGCGGTACTGCTGATCCCGGCCTTCGTGTTCTTCTGGTGGTTCGCCGAGCGCTTTGGCGGGCGGTCGAAGGAGCGCAAGCACGAGCGCGGCGCGATGCTGGTTTCGCTCGACGAACTCGAAGAAGAAATCGAGCGTCACAACAAGGCATTCCGGGCCGAAGAACTGGGACGCAAGTTTGGCTGGAAGTGGCGGCTTGCGAGCTCGTCGGCGCTTGCTGAAGCGGGCCATTACCAACCGGCACATCTCGCCGGTGTGAGCTGGCCGTGGCGGCTCGAGCAGAGCCACGCCATGCTTATTGGCACGACCGGAACCGGCAAGACCGTGGCGCTCACCGAACTCGTTGCCGAAGCGCGCGAGCGCGGCCAGCGCGCGGTCATTTTCGACCTGACCGGCGCATTTATCGAAACCTTTTACGACCCCGCGCGCGACATCATTCTCAATCCTGTCGATGTTCGGTGTCCGCTGTGGAGCGTGTTCAACGACTGCACGACGGAAGCCGAGTTTCACGCCGCTGCTGAAGCGCTCGTGCCCCATGACGGGGGTGGTTCCGAACAATTCTGGGTGCTTGCGGCGCGCATGCTGTTCGTCGAGATGTGTCTCCATCTTGCCCGTACCGGCGCTACAACCAACGAGGCTTTGGCACGGCGGCTGATGACCGCTGACCTGTCCGAAGTGCATAAGCTGATGCGCGGTACCATGGCCGATCCGCTGACCGCTCCGGAAGCGGCCCGCATGGCGGAATCGATCCGCGCTGTGTTCAATGCGAATGCGAAAGTGCTCAAGCTTTTGCCCTCATCCGGACCGCGCTTTTCGGTCCGCCACTGGGTCAAAGGCGACTGCCAGGCGGGCTCGATCCTGTTCCTCTCTGCCCGCTATGTCGACATGAGCATCTCCTCGCAGTTGCTGACGCTGTGGCTCGACACGGCGATGAATACGCTCATGACGCTCGAGCGCACACAGGACCTGCGGATGTGGTTTCTGATCGACGAACTCGGAGCCCTTCACCGACTACCGGCGCTTGAAAAGGGACTGCAAACCGCGCGCAATTTTGGCGGTGCGATCGTCACCGGGGTACATGCGTTTGCCAAGCTCAAGGAAGTCTACGGCGAGAACATGGCCATGACACTTTCCTCGCTTGCGCGAACCAAGCTCATTCTGGCGACGGCCGATCGAGAGACAGCGACCTGGTGCTCCGATTTCATCGGCCACCGGCAGGTGCGCGACATGGAAGAAGGCTACAGCTACGGGTACAACAATGCGCGCGATGCAGTCAGCCTGACGCCCAGGCGGCAGATCGAGCCGTTGCTTCTGCCCGACCAGTTCATGAACCTTCCGCGGCTGTCGGCCTACATCAAATTTCCTGATGGATTCCCCGCTGCGCCGGTTTCGCTCATTCCGCGGACGCGTGGCCGTATTGCCGAAGGTTTCATCGCCCGCGAGAAACCGCTCATAAAGCCTGGCCAGGGTCCTGCGGCAATGACGCCCCAAGCAAAACCGGGTTCGAAACCGAATGACGAGCATCCCGCTTCGAACGATGACGGTGCTGGTAAGCCTGTCGATACAAAGCAGCTCAAACTTGACTTGGAGGGGCAGCGCCGTGTCGCCGATGAACCGCAGGATCGGCAGGAGCCTGTGCCGCTTGAAAAGCTCAATGCAGGGCGCGCGGCTGGTGATCTCGGTGCGGAAACCCGGTCCGATACGCATCTGGATGCAGGTCCAACGCTACCTCTCGCCGCAGTGCAAACCGGTGAGGATGCACCAGCAATGGGCGCGGAACAGCATCCGTCCGAACCAGGAACCGCCGGCGATGACGCAGCTGGAAAGGGCGGTTCGACGCCCCAAGCTCGCGCGGTGACCAGTGGGCACCAATCTCTCACGCCGGTCGAGAAAGACCTGCGTGAAGGTGCGGTCGCAGATCCTCCGGAAAAGGATTTCGGCGAGTTCGAGCCCGACATGTGAAAGGCAAATGGGGAGGGATTACTCGGCCACGAGGGGAGCCGTGACGAGGACCAAACTGGATGCTTTCCGTCGCCAATGTGCGCTCCCCTTCGGCTGCCGCGAGCTATTTCGCGGCAGACAATTACTACACCGGCGCCGATGCCGATCGTTCCGGAACATGGGTCGGGAAGGGAGCGGAACGACTTGGCCTTGAGGGCCGCGTCAATGCCGAGCAGTTCGATGCCTTGCTGCGGGGAGAACTTCCCGATGGTATCCAGGTCGGCAATGCGGGCCAAGCCCACAGGCCGGGAACCGACCTCACATTCTCACTGCCCAAAAGCTGGTCGTTGCTTGCGCTGGTGGGCGGCGACCAGCGGATAATCGATGCCTATCGCGAGGCCGTCATCGAGACCTTGCGCTGGGCAGAAAAGAACGCGGCGCAGACCCGGATGGGCAGTCAGGCTGGCTACGGGAAGGTTGCGACCGATAACCTGACGATTGGTCTTTTCCAGCACGACACCAACCGCAACCAAGAGCCGAACCTGCATTTTCATGCGGTCGTGGCAAATGTCACGCAAGGCAGCGACGGGAAGTGGCGCGCGCTTCGCAATGACAAGCTTTGGTCGTTCAACACCCTGCTCAACTCGATGACCATGGCGCGCTTTCGTCTGGCGGTCGAGAAAATGGGCTACGAAGCAGAGCCGGTTGGAAAGCATGGCAATTTCGAAGCAGCGGGCATCGCCCGCGAGCAGGTCATGGCTTTTTCCACGCGGCGCGAAGAAGTCCTCGACGCGGTACGCCAGCTGGGCGAGAACACCCCGAAAACCCGCGACATTGCTGTGCTCGATACGAGGAAAAGCAAGGCGCCCGTCAGGGACCGGGAAGGCCTTCTCGATGCGTGGCGGCAGAAAGCCCAAGAAGTCGGAATTGACCTTGCCCGCTTGATCGATGCGTCGCAGATGCGGGCTGCAACGAAGGACATTCCCAGATCGAAAGAAGGGAGCCTTCTTCAGCGTGGAATTGCGAAGCTGAGAGAGTTCGCGCAGCGGATCAAGGGCGATCCGACTGATCCACTGATCCCTGCCCATGTCCTCAAGCAGGATGCACCGACCATCGCGGCCGCGCAGGCTGTTGCTTCCGCGGTGCGTCATCTCTCGCAGCGCGAGGCAGCCTTTCCCCGTGAGGGATTGCTGAAAGCGGCGCTCGATTTTGGGCTACCGACGACGGTGGATCACGTCGAAACCCGTGTGAACGCATTGGTCAGAAGCGGCGCACTTGAGCCCGGCAAAGGCGAACACAAAGGCTGGTTGGCGAGCCGCGAGGCGCTTGACCTTGAAAGCACCATTCTCGCGAACGTCGACCAGGGACGAGGTGCGGTGTTGCCCATCCTGAATCGGCCGGACGCCGCAGAACGGGTTCAGGCAGTTGCCGCGATCAACCACGGAATTTCGCTCAACGAAGGGCAGGAGGATGCGGCTGCCCTTGTCCTTTCGTCGCGGGACAGGATTGTAGCGATCCAGGGCATTGCCGGGGCGGGCAAGAGCAGCGTGATGAAGCCGGTCGCCCAATTGCTCCGCGAGGAAGGCAAGCAGGTGCTGGGACTCGCGGTGCAGAATACGCTCGTCCAGATGCTCGAGCGCGACACCGGCATCCGTTCGATGACCATCGCCCGCTTTCTCGCCCAATGGGGCAGGCTTCTACACGAGCCGGGAAATGCCTCCCTGCTTGGCGAGGCTCGGAGCGTGCTCGCAGACCATGTCCTGGTTCTAGACGAGGCGTCGATGGTGTCGAACGAGGACAAGGCCAAGCTGGTACGGCTGGCGAACCTAGCCGAAGTCCATCGTCTGGTTCTCGTCGGCGACAAGCGACAGCTAGGCGCCGTCGACGCCGGTAAGCCCTTCGACCTCGTCCAACAGGCCGGGATCGAGCGCGCCACCATGGATGTGAATTTGCGCGGCCGCGATCCCGTCCTGCGGCGAGCCCAGGCCGCCGCGCAGGAGGGACGCATCGACGATGCGCTCCAGGCTCTTGCGCCTTCAACCATCGAGGCTCGCGGGGACAGTGCGATTGTTGCTGCCGAAAAGTGGCTTTCGCTCAGCCCGGCGGATCGGGATCGGACGTCGATCTACGCGTCGGGACGGGCCTTACGGTCTGCGGTTAACGAGGCTGTCCAGCGCGGACTCAATGCCAACGGGGAGCTCGGCCCACGATCGGGCCGGCTGACCGTTCATTCTCGGGTGAATGTGACGCACGAGGAGTTGCGATACCTTCGCACATACCAACCGGGCATGGTTCTCAACTTCCGCTCGCGCGACAGCACCCAGAAACTCTCCAAAGGCGACTACACCGTCAAGACCATCGACCATGCCCGCAAGCAGCTCGTGCTTGAGGACAGGAAGGGGCGTCTTAGGAAGTTCAATCCCGCGCGATTGCGGCCGGGCGCAGACGATAGCCGGCTGTCGCTCTTCGAACGCAAATCGCTGTCCATCATCGAGGGAGACAAGATCCGTTGGACCGACAACGACCACAAGCGCGGGCTGTTCAACGCCGACCAGGCCAGGATCGTGGCCATCGACACAAAGGGCGTCTTAGTGGAGACATCAGCGGGCAAGGAGCTCCGCCTGAGCCGCGGCGACCCCATGCTCAAACGCATGGACCTCGCCTATGCGCTCAATGCGCATATGGCGCAGGGACTGACCTCGGATCGCGGGATCGCGGTGATGGACAGCCGCGAGCGCAATCTCGCCAATCGGCAGACCTTCCTGGTCACGGTCACCCGGCTTCGCGACGGGCTTACGCTGATTGCAGACAATGCCGAGAAACTCGGCCGGGCCATAAAGTCCAACAGCGGCGAGAAAACGTCGGCCCTCGAAGTAACGCAAAGGCTCAAGGCGGCAGCTGCCAAGGGCGTTTCGCAAGACAAGGATGTCGGCAGCGCTTCGCCCACAAGTGACAAGCCAGAACTGACAAAGGAAAGGGTAAAACCTTTCGAAATCGGGATCTGAGCCGACGAGAGCTCTCTATACCGCCCGCCCAAACCAGATGACACGGCCGACCACCTGGATCTCGGACCGGTCGACATCGTCCCAGCTGGGATAGGCCGAATTATCGCTGCTGATGGTGATCTTGCGGCCACCGGGCTTGAGCGTCACGCGCTTGACCACCAGCGCATCGTCGGCGCGCAGGACGTAAATACCGTCGCGTAGCCGCGAGCCCTGGTCCGACGCATCGACGAGCACTTCGTCGCCATCGCTGAGTGTCGGCTCCATGGAGTCGCCCAGGACGTGGATGATCGAAAGGCTGGCACTCTTTGCCCGGGTCAACCGGCCAAGCCAGCGTTCGTCGAAACCGAAGCGGGTATGGGCGGTCTCGCTTTCGGCAATCGCTCCGAAGCCCGCCGACGCATCGACATTGAGCACGGGAATCTCGATCAACCCGTCACGCATTGGCGCGGGCGGTCCGCCAAGCACTTGCTCGTCGACCCCGAAGAAGCTGGCAAGCGTGCGCCGGTCATCGTCATCCAGCTTTCGCGGCGAGCCGCGCTTGATGAACTGCTGAATGTAGGACGAGTTTCGTCCGATCATCCGCGAGATCGAGGAATATCCGATCCGTCGCTGCTGGATCAGGCGATCGAGCTCCTCTCTGACGTGTTCCATCGTGTCGTTCCTTCTGGCGGTCTGAGGAGAGAAGGAAATCTCCTAGACTCGATGGAACCTTCCTACTAAGAACAAAACAGGAACACAAGTGCTGACTGAGTCGAGGAAGGCCATGAAATTGCTGGATCGCATTGAGCGTCATTTGAAGGAATCGCACATGTCGGCGACGCGGTTCGGTCGTCGGGCGGTTGGCGATCCGCGCTTCGTGCTTGACCTACGAGCTGGTCGCAGGCCGCGTAGAAGGACTATCGAGAAGGTGGAGCGCTATCTTTCACATGGTCCAAGATTGAAGAAGCAGCCTGATTAGCCCTTTGTCGCGATCATTGGGCCAATCCTCTTTTGGTTCAACAGGATGTGGCGATGATGCTTTGATTTTTGTGTTTGGCTCTGGAAGAAGTGAGAGCCATGAGCACTGGATCAGAACCTGCCCGTTACAATCCATGGCTCTCTCAGGCATGGGCCCCGGCATTGAGAACGCGAACTCTGGCGGCCTTGGACCGGAGCACCAGCGAGTGTGATCGGCTTGCATTGCTTCGGACGTTGGCATGGCTGAGTGGTGGAAGATTTGAATCTGACGATCACGAGTTTTCTAGATTCAGCGATGAGGGTCTTGCACGATTTGGTCTCGCTAGGATCGGTCCAAGCGCGATCCGAATACGTGACGAGAACGGACCGTCCTGGTGGCCTCAGATCCACGTCGATTCCCAGAGTCGACGCTATCTTGAGGAAGGTGTCGGCGATGGCATTCTGCGTCGTCTGACCAGTCTTCCCGGCTATCGATCGCTTTCCCAAAAGGCCGCGGTCCGGGCTCTCTTTACTGCCCCTGCTGGATCGGGATTGCTTGTGTCGCTCCCGACAGGCGCTGGCAAAAGCTTGATGTTTCAGTTGGCAGCCCTTCACGGAAGGGAATCGCACGTGGGTTCGTGCGTAGTCGTTGTGACACCGACAATAGCGCTAGCGCTCGACCATGAGCGAACTTTGCGGGGAATCCCGGGTTTGGAGGGTAGCCGCGCGTTGATCGGAGATCTCGGCAGTGAAGGTATCCGAGATGTGGTCGATGCATTCAGGCGCGGAGAAATCCCTATCTTGCTGCTGGGGCCAGAGCTTGCACTCCGCTCAGATATTGTCAGTCGATTAGTAGAGGTCGCTTCGCCTGAAGCCGCCGCATTTGGACTTAACGGCCGCCTTACCCACTTATTTGTCGATGAAGCGCATATAATTGAGAGTTGGGGCAGAAGCTTTCGTCCCGACTTCCAACGCCTTCCCGGATTGCTCGCGGAGCTTCGTCGATCCAGCCCCGAGTTACGTGCGGTGCTGCTGTCCGCGACCATGCCACCTTCAGCACGGGCAATCCTGCGGCGCGATTGGTCGCTAACCGGCGACTGGCTGGAGATCGACGCCAGGGTCCCGCGCTACGAACATGATATTGTTGTTAGCCAGTGCAGTTCAGACGAGGAAAGGCAGGAAGCGCTGTCGTTCGTGGTCGATCGTGCCCCTCGCCCTGCAATTATTTACACGACCGAAGTGGTCGACGCAGAACGCATTTTCAAATGGTTGTCCGATAATCGAGGCTACCAAAAGATGGCTCTCTTCACGGGTGACACGGGTTCGGCAGATAGACGGCGGATCATCGAGGATTGGTCAAACAATCACTACGATCTGATCGTTGCAACGTCTGCTTTTGGTATCGGCATCGACAAGGCCGATGTCCGTTCCGTCATTCATGCGTGCCTGCCGGAGAGCGCGGCACGCTGGTATCAGGAAATTGGTCGCGCCGCGCGCGATGGTGGGCAAGCATTCGCCGCCTTGCTGTTTACTGGCTCTAGAGAAGGCGGAGATGATGTTTCAACGGCTCGACGGATGGCCGTTGGCGGCTGGTTGACGCGCGAGTTGGCCGAGAAGCGATGGGCGGCGATGCGATCCTCAGCAACGGACCAAGGCTGGGTGGGCGGCAAATGGCACATGAGCGTCGACCTCAACGCGATCAGAGAGGGCCTTCGGCCAGAATCGACAGACTATAATCGAAATTGGAACATGGCGTTGCTCACGCTTCTTCAGCGCGCTCAGGCCATTTCAATCAAAGCCGTGAAGCCAAAGGGCGGTGACGAAGCGCGCGTATGGGAGATCGAAATCAGTGACGGCGGCCTTCTGTCGGATGACCCTACATCGGCCTGGGACAAGATTTATGAGCATCGCGATCGAGAAGTGGCCAACGCACGAGACGAATTAACACCCTGGCTCAATCTCGTCCGCAAGCCGCTTGATGCATGCATGGTGAGGACAGCCTTCGAGCTCATCGAGCCCAATACCTGCCTGCCGAGTTGCGGTCGTTGTCCTCACTGCAGAGATCAGATGATCAGGCCCCCGCGGCATGTTGAGGCCATGGGCCTGGAGGCGGCCTGGCAGGACACGCCGCCCTTCGAAAACTCGAAGATCTCTCATGGCGTGCATTTGGTCGAACCCGTGGATCGTACTCTTGAGACCAATTTGCCAGCGCTGGTCCACACAATCACGAGCATCGGGATCCAGCAATTTGTGGTCGATGCAGAACTCGCCGAGGGGATTGCGGATGCCCTTGGTCAAGATCCTAAAGTGCTCGGACTTATTCTTACACTGGATGAATGGACCGAAGGCCGCAAACTTGCCAATCTGCCGACCGCATTGCTCGCCTCTCCTGATGAAAGAAACGGGTGGCACGTAGAACGCTTTGTTCAATGGGCTAAGGATGCGGCATTTACCTCTATTGTCGTTGCAAGGCGGGACAGGCAGTATCGTGGGCGTAGATTTGACCAGTGGGTTTCCCATCACGCACCAATCTCACAAGAATTTCTCATGTCTTTGGCAGGGGGCTGAGTTCTAGGAATGAGTATTCTCTCTAACCCTCAAGGTACGCCAGAGCGTGTCTGGTCTTTGATTGCGGGACTAGGCGCTCTGGGTGGGAGACTTCCGCGCGGTGAATTTTCTTCCATCTTAAACCCTGGCTATTCCGCTGGAGGGCAGCAGGTCGCGGCTCAGGCGACCAATGCCGCAAACGGAACAGGGGCCGCGACAGCGCTGGAACTGGTCGAACGCAATGGAGACGAGATCCAATTGCACGATGTGGGCGAGCTAAAGACACCGGCGCAGTTGGCGGACTACGTCCACGATTTTCTTTGCAGTCGAGATGAAGGCAATATCGAAGCGGTCATCGCCGAAGCCTATGCGTGGCTGGTGGTCGAAAGCCATTCCCGGCGTGATTTGGGCTGGCTCTATGAGTTGGGGGCTGCTGAATTCGCCGATCTCGTGGATGCTGGATTGGTCGGCGAGGACGAGGACGGGCGGCTAATGAATCCGACCAAAGTCCCTGCGTGGAGACGTTGGCTGCTCTTCATGGGACTGAGCGTCAAGATGCCTGACGCTAGGCTGGTGGATTATCCTTTGCCGGCGAGGCGGATCGAGATTGAGATGCGGAGAGCCGGCGTCGAAGAGCAAACTTCCATGCCGGCCGGAGCCTTTGTTGACCTCTTGGCGAACCGGTGTCCTTACTTGGATAGGGGGCGACTGTTTAGGCAGGCATGCGCAAGGAAAGGCTACACCGCAGACACCAGGACGCTTTCAGCGGTTTTGAGCAACGCTCTGCGGGACCTGAGTTCGGAAGGGAAGATCTCGCTCAAGCTGTCGCGGGATACCGCCGATGCAATCTCGCTTTGCCCGGATCCGACCACGCGCAGCGTAAGCTTCGATGAGGTCGAAATCTGGCCCGAGGTGAAGCACTGATGAGTGAACATCCTTTCCGCGTTTGCTGGACCGCACAACAAACGCGCTCGATGCTGGTTACAGAAGCCCTTGAGGGCGATGATGCAGTCTTTCTCGCGACACATACGCCAATCCATGGTTTCGAGGTCAGTGGCACCAGCGCGGCGGACTTGGAGGGGGCAGATGAGCAGGCGGTACTCACTTCCCTATCCGATCCCGATAGAGAGCATGCTTTTTGTGTGGTTCAGGGTGAGCCGGGATCAGGTAAGTCACACCTGATACGATGGCTCTCGGTCAATTGGCCGAAAGGTAAAGACGTAAAGCTCCTTCTGAGACGCGCAGACGGGAGTCTCGAAGGAGCTCTGCGACAGTTAAAGGACCGTCTCCCTGAAGAATTTCACGAGCATTTCGAAGGGCTCGGCACGCCCCAGCGAGCGACCCTGCAGGGGCGAGCCAATATCTTTCTGAACACGCTTTCTGCGATGATGGCCCCAGGGCATTTCGAGGAAGAGATGCCTGACGAACGGTGGTGCGAGCGCTATCGCCCAGATGAATTGCTCGGGAACAGCCAGATACGGAGCCAATGGTCTGCTCCCTCTCGGATACTGACATTGCTGGACGGAGCCGATGGCAACCGTGATCAGCAAAGCGCCTCCTTCAATGTATTCGACGTCGCTGAACTTGGAGACATCGCCTACAAATATGCGTCACAACTCCTAGGTGGAGCCAAGAAACTCGGTAGTGCTCTCGCGACCGAATCCGACAAGATCAAGAGCCTAAAGCGCGACAACTGGCTTCCCGACGAAATCGCCAGTGAAATTGCGGACGAAATTCCTACTACACTGGAGTTGATCGCGTCGCTGAATCGCCGAAGAAACGATGCAATCCAGAATGTCCTTGGCGTTTCTGCACAGGGTCTCAAGACCCTTTTCCGAAAGGTCCGACAGGCGTTGGCAACCCGGGATATGCGTCTCGTCCTTCTGCTAGAGGATATTACAAGTTGGGAAGGCCTCGATGACAGCCTGATCGACGTGCTGGTTTTCAACACTACGGCACGAGGAGACGAGGCGGAGCAGGACGTTTGTCCATTGATCTCGGTCGTTGGCCTTACGCCCGCGTACTATAGACAACTTCAGGCCAACTATCGCCAACGGATCACGCATGAGATCCGGTTGGGCGAAATGGCCGGAGGCGATGTCGACGATCTGGAAGGTAAAGAACGTGTCGCCTTCGTATCGCGCTATCTTAACGCGGTGCGTGCAGGATCCGATGCCTTGAGAGCCTGGCGAACAGCAAACCAAGATTCAAGCGGGCTCGAGCCACCGCCAAATCCCTGCAATGCCTGCGCTAAACAGGAGAGTTGTTTCAAGACTTTCGGCGATAGCGAAGGTGTTGGACTATTCCCCTTTACGGAAACAGCTCTCGCGAGGTTCTACGAAGCGCTCAAGGTGGATGATGATGGCCAGACATGGCGTACGCCGCGCGGTATATTGCAGGCCGTTGTTGTACCGAACCTCTCGCAGCCGGAACTCTTGGAACAACAGAGATTCCCTGGACCTCTGATCGAGCATTCGGCGTTTGAGCCGTCACGGAAGCCCGATATCGCTGTGGCACCCCGTCTCGGGCAGATAATTGCCGCTCAAATCGAAGACGATGATCAGGCGCGGAGATTCCGCCGGCTGGTTACCTACTGGGGAAATCCAGAATCCGCTGACACGGTCGAACTCGAAGGCGAGCTCGCTTTCGCTGGCGTTACCCGAACGATCTTCGAGGCGTTTGGGCTGCCTTGGATTGGCCAAGATGAGGCGACGATGGCTGGGCCAGCCGTCGCCCCGTCACCTGCGCCTCCCTCTCAAGAACCATCGCCAGCCACGGAGGAAACGAAGGAAACCGAAGTCGCAGAGCCAGGTGAGCAAAGGCGGCGTCTCATATCTGAGGTCACTTCGAGGAATACGAACCGGACGAGCGTCCCTCCTCGCAACCGCGGGCCCACTCGCAACAAGCGCGAGCAGATGCGGCTCGATCTCGCCAAATGGGTGCAAGGCAAAGGACTTGAGAACGCGAGCCAATGGAATGGCTTGCTGCACTTACTCGTCGATAGTCTCGATAAGCGTTCGACCGGCGTTGCTCCCTTCCTGTTCGACAAGATCATCACACAGGAGATGGTCAAGCTCCACGGCAGCACGTCCGGATCGCGCGACTATCTGGTAATTCCGCCAGAAGAGTGGGTTCGTGTCGGGCTTGAAAGTTATCTCACTCTCGATATCGACCGGGATACACTTGGTACCGAGGATCGGGCTTTCCATCTTCGGAACCTGTCAATTCTGATGCGCCGCCTGGAAACCCTCGCGGTCGATTATCTCGAACGCCGCCTGCCATTGACGGAAGACAGTAAGATCTGGTCTCCGGCCGGCGCCATGACGCAGGTTCTCCAGGCTCGGGCATGGCTGCGAGGCGTGCTCGATCCGAAGGCAGAGCCGATCGACCAACTGCGCAACATACTCAGTGATGAAGATGAAGCTGTCAGTGATCCTGGCGCGCGCTCCAAGCCGTGGAACGACTGGTTGAACGCTACCAAGAACTGGCACGAGCGCATTCGAGTCGACTTGAGGCAACTCATCTCGACGGAATCGCCTGGCTTGATCGATTCAAGCGAAACCCTGGCGGCGATCATCCAATTGAGGGACAGCGGCTTCATGGTTGAAGCGCCTGAGGCCGACCTCGGGCTGCCCGAGAACATGCGCAAAGCCAAGGAGTTGGCCGGTTACTGGAACAAGAACCGGTCTACGATCGCATCTGTTGAGCTCAAACAGGTCAAGGATCGCGCCGAAGCGCTCGACTTCTTGCTGCGAAAGGCTTCAATCGAAAGCCATCTGGATCGACTGGACAAGGCAATCACGCAGTCGTCGAATTTGCTTCCAAACGTGGCATTCGAATTGGTTGCAAGCTGGAAGGCAGAGTTGCCGCGAGCAATCGAGCGCAACTCCGAGCGGTTCCCTGCAGTCGAAGAATTGATCGACGCCTTTCTCGATGACGATGAAATTCCGGCTAAGCTTCCGCTGCGAATTGCCTGGCTGTCCGAACAGCCAGCACGCGAACTTCAGGATATTCTTGAACTCGCTCGATCAGGCGAAAAGGCTGTCCAGGAGTTGCGCGATCATGCGCGCGACTGCGTCAGTGCTTCAGGAAAGGGAGTCTCCCTCTCCGCAATTCACGAGATCGGGCGGCAAATCAAATTGGCTACCGGCCTGGACTAAGGATGTGAGCATAGTCGATGTCTGATGCACTTGCAGAACTCGAACATCTCCTGACCGATCTGCCAACAGCAGTCGAGCAGCGAAAATTCGGCGAGAACTTGGGAAAGGCGACGACAAGTCTGGCGTCGGCAGCAGAGCGGGTAAAGCGTATCGAGGCGCTGAGAGAGATCGCGACACGCCTTGACTATGCCTCTGAATCGAGACGAGCAGAGAAGCTGAGCGACGTGCTTGAGCTTGCTTGGGATGTCGGCAACCAGCTGGAGGAGTCCGCCGATGTCACGGCCCTCGATAAGGCGGTTTTCGCGTATGAACAGGATCTCAATCGCGAACTGAACGGACTGGATAGAGACCTCCGCGCCCGTTGGGATGACATTGTCCAGAGGCAATTTCGATCGCTGATACCGATTGGAGACCTACTCGATCGCTTGCTGGGGCAATCGGATCTCGGCAGCAAAATGGCGAAATGTGGCCGAGAGGCTATTGCTGTCCAAGACGGAGCAAGGGCCTCAGAATTCCTTGCGACAATTCAGCAATTGTTTGCTGATTATGAAGCCCTACAGGCTGAGCGTGAAAACGAGTTGGGCGATGGGGACGTCGCACTCTTTATCAACGCTCTGGCAAACGAACAGGCAACTTTGCAACACGTGACCGATGAAGTTTGGGCTTGGCTCGAGGAACATGGTTCTTTG
Source organism: Qipengyuania sp. 902 (assembly GCF_051195295.1). Classification (NCBI taxonomy): domain Bacteria; kingdom Pseudomonadati; phylum Pseudomonadota; class Alphaproteobacteria; order Sphingomonadales; family Erythrobacteraceae; genus Qipengyuania; species Qipengyuania sp. 902. The sequence goes on from NZ_JBNJLJ010000005.1 coordinate 24,998, forward strand.
GATGTCCTCAAAGTTCGCCCCATTTAGGCTAGGAAGCGTTCCAGCAGTGTCCGACTGGTGCTCGCATAGACCAGGGAGTCACCCATGAGGTCGCTCGACTGGTGTACACAAGCCCTGCAACCATCGTGACAAAGCGATGCTCCCAAACGGAAAACCTGTTCCGCGAGCCTGGCCGTGGGACTAAAGGATTCCTCGTCCGGTTCGTCGAGGAGGCCATAAGCTTCCAACAACCGCGCTAACTCGCCGCTTGCCCCACTTTCAGCATCAGTCACAGCGGCACTGGCAAGCTCCCAATCGGTCGGGATTCGTCCCATTCTCTCGATGGTCCGATCTCGCGCCTGTTCAACGTCTTCCGCGATATCATATAGGGAAAATGTCTCCGCGCCGACGCTCTCGGTTCCAAACAAGACACGGGAAATCGAAGCCGGAAGCGGCCTATCGGCGCCTGGTCTCAGCTCTTGCGATATCGCCGTTAGCGCGGATGGGTCGCGAGGGTTGAAGCTGCGCCATTGGTCGTGCTTTGAACGCAGGCTCCAGAAAACTCGAAGCATCGCGTCTTCGACTGCATTGCCACATTCGCAGAGTTGGTGGTTCGACCAGATCTGCATAAGTTTGTCCGTTTGAGAAACCGCGGATCTGATCGTGCCGTCTCCATGAGAGCCCGCTTCCGCAACCGTAATCAGATCTTCCGCATCCTGGCCGAATTGGAGGGGCAGACGAACATGCGCGAACATGCGGCCTTCATCGCCTCCGCCAAGCATCGCTACTGCTGACTTCAAACGAAGTGCAAGGCCATGCAGCAGCGAACTCCTCAGATAGCCGCGCATATTTTGCTCATCGCCAACTTCAGTCAAAATTTGATCGAGCATGTCTCGAAACCTGGCATTGGCGAGCAAGCCCGCAGTTCGCTCTACTCGGCGCTGCGTCATCATCGGATGGCAGGAAAGCACTCGCTGCCTTGCGTCCTCCAGCAGGGATGAAAAGCGCCGATCATCCCAGCGCCTACGGACTAGCTTGGCGAGTTCGGTGCGCAGCTCGGTGTCGCCGGCAGCGGCCACAAGTAAATCTGCGCCGCGACGAGCTTCGTAGGCATTAATCCCGATAGAACGGGCACGACTGTCTACTAGGTAGCGTGTGAACTGTGCGCTTCGCCAGCGGCGCTCCTGCTGGTCGCGTTCCATTTTCGCGAAAGTCTCTTCGACAGCCAGATCGATGGCGTCCTTTCCGAGTTCGAACCGAATTCCTTCAGTGGTAACCTTGTAGCCGTGCAGCAACGCACGCTGCGTCTTGGGATGCACGAAGGTCTGATTAAATGCGACTGGCTCAGTTTCTCGTGAATCGAAGCGGACTTCCGCGTCGGCCCCCCAATAAACTCTCGCAATGTCGAGACCCGAAGATTTGTTCTCGGTGACGCCTGCCAGATAGACGCCGAGCTTGCTGAGTTTGCCATTGGTATCCTCAACTGAGAGAAGTTCGGCGGGTTCGCAGTTGGCGGAAACTAGGACGAAGCCTGCTAGTTCTCCCCGGCTATCATGGCGGACAGAGGTTTCATCCCTCGTCACATCTGTCCATTGGCGAGGGTCATTTTGCTTCAGGCAGATCTCGCCGACCCATTCAGCGCCTTGCATCCGTCCGAGGCGACTGACCGTGATAGCCCTCGGCCTGAACAGAGTTTCGTGGACATCTGCCAATGCCTCTCGGGCATCGATGGGTAATTCGGTTAGAAGCTCTTCCGTCGATGCGCGCAGGCTTTGACCACCGCGCCCGAGGTAATCGCTTTCGCCGAACCACGGTGCCCTGCCTTCGTTCGGCGCAATCCAGTGGACGGCATGTCCGCTAAAGCGCCTCGTAGCGTTGCCTGGCGCGACCGTCGATAATGCCAGCGAAATGTCTTGACGCTCTCCCCCGACAACATCCTCGCCCAGGATGTCGAGTGTCGGCAAGTTGATGGTCTCGAACAGTGCTCCCGGCACCCATGTTAGAGCCATCCGAACTTGGGGGATGGTGTCACAGGTGGTGAGGTCAAGCTCCTCAGTTGCCTTTGCCCAGAGCGCCTCTGCGTCTTTTACCCCAAGTTCGTCCCAGATCGCTCCACCGAACATGACATCGAGCAAGTCCTTCGCCGATGCCAAGGCATCGGAGTTCGGCTGTCCGAATTGATTGAGCGCATTTCCACCCCTTCGTTCGAACCGAGCAAGCCCGTCAAGCAATGTCGCCACCGCCTGGCCTCGCCGGACGTACGCATTTGATGGATTGAGCGGAGCCTCGAAGCCGACAGGCGAGACCATGTCTTGAGGTCTATTGAACCACCAGTTGTCGCGAGGTGAATAGATGGAGAGCGTCACCGCAGTTGTGGGCCGGTCGTCTGCGCCCCGTCCGCCGCGGCCTTTTCGCTGCACAAAGCTGGCGAGGTTGAGCGGCGCATAGTGCTGGTAAACGAGGGTGATGTCCGGATCATCGTACCCAACCTCGAGTGAGGAGGTTGCGAACACTACATCCGAGCCTTTCACAAGGCGTTCCGCGTTACCGCCAGTACCAGAGAAGATTGGCGACGAAGCTACCGCGAGCGGTTGGCCCGGCGTTCTTCTTCCCTTCGCGCCGACTTGCCGATTGTCAGTTGCGGCAAACCACCAGCATTCCCCATCCGCGAACCTTCCGCAGCCAAGCGGCTGTCCGCAACATTCTGTCTGAGGCTCCCCGGCAGCATCATCTCCATATGCGCGGGTGCGATAAGCAGCTAGCTCTCTTCCTTCCTCAGCGTCGATAAATGCGCTGTGCAGACGCCGCATCTTGTCGATTGAATCGAAGAATACGAGGGAGCGAAAGCCGCCATCAGATCCGGTTCGTCGTCGCATGCCGTGGCCAATGCACATAAGCGATTGGATGGTCGTAGATGCACCGGCAATGTCTGCTCCGCGAGATTCAACCTCAGGTTGTACGAAGTAGAAGTATTCACGCCCTCTCGGGTTTGGTTCGGCATCTTCTTCGCTCGGTTGGATGACCTTTATCTGATCGCGGCCGATGAGCTTCGACCATGCTGACGCAGGGTCGCCAACCGTGGCGCTCATCCCGATCGCCAGCATTGGCTTTCCATCGGTTCTCGAAGTCTGCGCACGCGCTGCCAAGCGCTGGAGAGCAAGGCCCACCTGAGCCCCATGGATATGGGTGTAGAGATGGATCTCGTCTGCCAGAAGCGCACGCGGAGCCGCACAGTCCATGTCGTCGCCAAAAATGCGACCATATCTTGGATCATGAAGCCATTGGTGCAAGCTATCGGTGGTCGGCAGGAAGAGGCTAGGGGGCGTTTCGGCCAACCGAGTCTTCGAGCCGATCCACCCATCAAATGACCATTTGCAGTCGTTGCAGGCCAGGAGGTCGGCGCCCTTGGCTCCTGCGCTTGGCCGAAGGATCAGCTCATGTTGACAGCTAGGACAAGCAAAGAATGGGAAGACAAACGCGTTCGGCCCTGCAACCTTCCAAAGGGATTGAAGCCTTTCTGGAATTCGTTCGAAGTCCCAAGGAACCTCACCCACTTGAAGGCCGAGGGTAAGTTTTGGGAGTTCTTGGTCGGCTCCGAACATCGACAAGTAGTGGGCCAATCTCTGTGCCTGATTGGCGGCCAGTCGAATGCGTGGGTAGGCTAGGATCGCACGAGTGCCCATCACCCCGTCGATGCCGTCAGCCAAAGCTCCCGCGATCAGCGGCAATACTGCAGCTTCGGTCTTCCCTGACCCTGTGTCAGCGGCGATCGAAAAAGCGCCTTCTCCTTCACCGCGCCAGGCCGCAACGATACTCGTCAGGCTGTCGGCCTGGAATTTCGCTAAGGCTGCTTCCTCGCCCCAAAACTCGTGCAGAACGCGCGCCATCCCCGAAAGAGCATGTCCCATCGAGGAATCGGTGCCCTTCGAAGCCTGATCGAAAGCGCTTGCCAAACGAATGGATCGGGTGGGTTTGTTTCGCTCTCGAAGGACGGCCTTTAGGCTCCGAACCAAATAGGGGCGTGTGTCTGCATCGTCGCTGCGAAAGCGCTGCTTAACGTGCTTAAGTTCTCGTCCAATCTCCGCGAAGCGACTGCGCACTCTGCCTTCATCCGCCAGAAGCAAGTGGCCATGCGCTTCAAGCTTGGACAAGGATGCGGTCAACTGGTCGAGAGGAACCTTGAGATCTCGAGCGAGTTCGACCGTCGACACCCAGCTGTCATAGACCCCGAAATTGATGCGACTTGCTTCGAGCTCTTCCAAGCGATTGAGCGCTGCAAAATCCTCGTCGCCGAGCCCATCCAACTCTTCCGGCTCCGGCAGAGAATCGAGTTCTGCAAGTGCCTTCACAACGATCGCAAACGAGTTGCCTACAGGTTCGAGGCGTAAGAAATCTTCTTCCTCCAGGCGACTGATTACAGGAGCCAAAAGATCGTTGCGCTCCTTGTCCATCCAAGCAAAGCGATCGCGCACGTCCGTGTAAAATGCATAGCGCCTGGTCTTGGCCTCGCGCACGCACATCTCGATGCGGCTCTTGACGGTGTCGTAGTCTACACTGAAGACCTTGCGAGCTTCCTTGAATGGCTTTGCGACCCAGAAGGGTTCACCGCCATCGCGCCGGGGTTGTTGGCGTAACGAAATCCATCCGAGGTGATGAAGCAGGCACGCTTCAGCGAATGGCTCAGCCGGTAAGGCCATGGCACTCTTGACCTTTGACAAGGCTGCATTTCCATATGCGCTGTCGAGTGCGAGCCGATTGATGACTTCGAGGACACCTCGTGCCAGGTCGGTCATCTCGTGTTTCACTTCCACCGGCGGCGGATCAGGCGTCAGATCAACGTCGGCTTCGTTGTCATCGAAGCCCCTCGCCCTGATATCAATCGCTACGGAGCGTCCCGCGGGACCTTGTATCTGAGAGGTCACGATCGAGGGGCAGGAAAACACAAACTCGCGCAAGAGTTCTGCCTTATCGAGCAGTTCCTGGTCAGATGGTACGGCTTCCAGGAGGCGCTTGCTGACAATAACAATCAGCTTCTTTCCCGCTCGCGTCGCCGCAACATTCAATCGTTCAGGCGAAAATATGAATTCAGCTTCCGTGAGTGCGAATTCTGGGTCCGCCACGCAATATGATAGGATGACTGCATCCCGCTCTTTGCCCTGAATGCGATCGACTGTCTCAACAAACGCGTCGGCTCGAATGGAGTCAGGTAACCCCGCTCTAATCGCCGCATTTTGCGCCCTGTGCGGGCTGACGATCGCGAGCCGTTTGCTCCAGAGATCGGACGGCGGAGTTCCATCAGCTGTCAGGCGGTGGGCAAATGCGGCTGCAATCTCACTCGCGATCTGTGTTTCGAACGGGTTCGCGGTAGCGGCAGTGGGGCCATCATGGAGAAGGACGACGAGCGGATAATCAGGTGCTAGCGCCAAGCGTATGGTTTGTGACAAGTCAGCTTGCCAGTCCTCGCGCAATTCAAGCTTACTGGCTTCAGAACGCGACACGTATTTGCCGGGATAGAAGGTCTTCTCGGGGAAATATGTGAGAGGTTTGTTGAGACGAAAGGTCTCTTCCAGCGCAAATTCGTCGGCACCAACCGATTTCATGAACGCATAAAGCGATCCGCCCAATTCGCGACCTTCGATGGTTACCGGTCTACCGGCTCTGATGGGCGGCAATTGCTGGTCGTCTCCTGCAACCACCACGCGCCCCGCATCGGCCAGTCCAGCCATAGCAAGTAGACCGTGTCCGAGGACCATCTGCGAGGCTTCGTCAATGCAGACCAGGTCAAAAAGCGGAGCGCTCATGCCATCGCCACCCGGCGGAGTACCTGTCGTCAGAAGTCTGTAGAGAGACCAGACTGTCATCCCCGTCACAGCTTCGCCGCAATTGAGGTGGTCGATGACCTGACCTTGCTCCTTTGCGCCGTAGGTGAGCACGCCGTCCGCGAGCCCTCCTGCTGGCGGCGATCCGAGGAAAAGCGGTGGCGGTGCGCTCGGATCATGCAGCACTTGCCGATCCCGCACAGCATCAAGAACGTTTCCGATCGCGTTGCGAGTGAACGCCGTGACGAGCACTCGGGCTGGTAACCCCGCTTTACGCCGGGCCGCACAGTAGCCAGCAATCAGCCAGGAGAGCAAAAACGTCTTCCCGGTCCCGGGCGGTCCAAGGATCAATCCTGTCTTTCTGTGGGCGAGGCCTTCCCAGGCACTGACTTGAGCCTCCCGGAGATGCCTGTCTCCCTTCTCCTCGATCGAGGGGATGGCAAATTCATTGAGGCCTGCGAGCCAAACATCGCCATCGCTGACATCATCGAAGAACGCTTTCGGCTCCTGCAAGAACCGCAGCACGTCAGTGCGAACACTCATGCTGCTTCTCCAGCAAGATAGTCGATGAAGCGTGCCACCTTGGGCGAATTGAAGTCGACGAATGTTCGGTCAATCCACCACCCATCCCTGTCGAGGCGGCGCACAAGGTCTTTCATCGTTGGACTATCGAAGACAGAATTCCAGACACCGACCCTGAGCATTCCTGTGTCATCGTTCGGTCCAGGATCCATCAGCTGGCAGCTCAGGTCAGGCCATCGGCGCGGATCGAGGAGTACATCAGGGCTCCCATCGCTCAAGACGAGGCCCAGCCCACCCTCAAGATCAACGTCCATAGCTTCGGCGGGTCGTCGAAACACGAAGACTCGGCCCATTTTGGTCTTGTTGATTCCGATAAGAAAAAGCGGTCCGATTGCGTTGCCACTATCGCGCCGGGACGAGGCCGGCTTTGCGAGACGGATCAACGTATCCAGCATTCCGGCTCGATTCTCCAACAATTCCAAAGCGCGAAGGATATCGAGGTCACCGGCTTCAAGCGGGTCGAAGGTTGCCTGCAAACGGAAGGGTAGCTTGTTCAATCGCAAAGTGGGTCGCTCGCTGCGATCAGTGCGGTCGCGATTGTCTTTCTGCAGCCACTCGACGATTTCGCGAAGGGCATTCAATCGGCCTCGAACGTCATCTTCGACGTCGGCTATGGCCACATGGTCCTTGCGTCCTTCTCGGATTCCACGTGTTACTTCAATTGAAAGAAGTGAGGAAAACGGGCGATGGAATGGTTCGCTAGGGGCATAGGGCTTTGGGATGAGCCCATCGTTTGCCATCGCCTGTGATACTTGCCGCAGGTCATAGGATACCGCCGTTGGGACCGCGAATAGCTGCTCGATAACTGTCCTCACCGCAGTCGCAGGCAAATGGTTCATGCCCCTGAACTCGGGCTCTGGCACCAGTTCTTCAGGTGGAAATATGCGGACGAGATGTAAGAGACCCGTCCTGATCCTCGCGTCGGACAGATGTCTCTTCACCGCGTTCTGAAGCGCGTTCGCCTCGCTCGGCTCATAGAGATAGATATGTGCGAATAAGGCACCTGAATCATCGTCGGAGAGCGCCTGATTGTGCGCGTCAACGATTTGGAGATCGGCGATAACTTTCGAGAACACCTCGATCAGCGCATCGGCCTCCGCCTTCCTGTCAGCCGTCGGAAGAACTTTGATGGTCTCTTCAACAGTTCCATCTCGGACCAATAGATAGCCAAGCGTCGCCAGACCATCATCGACTGGATCATGATCGGCCAGCAAGTAGATTGAGACGTCAGAACGCGGAGGCATCAGAAAAGTCTGCTCTTCGGCCCCAGCTTGAATATGGCCGGCATTGATTGCGCGAGCACGGGCAATCAGTTGTTCGGCTCGCCGTGAAAGCGACCAACCGACTCCATCCATTTTGCCGATGCCTTGCGCCCGCTCTGCCAAGGATTTGACCGATCGTATGCCGTGATCGAGGAGGGCTCTCTTCCCTTCGTGTGAGAGACCCGCCACAGCAGAGACGTCCCGCTTGTTGGGCGGTCTTTCCGGATCGATTGCTGTCAAGCAGTGCGTCAAATAGGCGCATTGCTCACATTTGAAATATAGATGGAAAAAGGTCTCGTCAGTGCCAGGTGACACTTCTCGCGCGGCAATCTTGGGCAGCGTCTGCCCGACAAAGCTCTCGACGAGCCGGATGTATGGAGCAAGCGGGAAGCTGTCGACCTGGTAGCCGTCTCCAGAGGCATCCCCATTATCAGGAATTCGCCAGATTTCTCCAAACTGGGAGACGGTTCCCTCGATTTTCCTCTCGGAAAGGACCTGGCTCAACAAAATCGCGTAGTAAGCAACCTGGGTCTTGTGGAAAGACCGAGCAGCGCGGGTCGCCTTGATATCGATAACCGTGAAGCTCGGTTTGCCATCGATGAAATCTCGGCGAACGAGATCAGCGAATGTGTCTCGCAGGTTGAAATCGGCAATCTCGCCAAACACAGAGGGAATCTGTTTCGGGCGCACATTCACCTGAGCTGCAAACGTTTTGCTCCCTTCGCCTCTTAGGAAGGCATTGGTGATTGCCGTTGGGAGGCAAATCTCGGACCCATTGAGGTGAACCTGCCGCTGCCTCGCTAGTTTGGACACCACTCGATCTTCGTAGTCTACACCGAGGATTGCCCAACTCTGCTCGCGGGTATCTGATCCAATCGGGATTGAAGCCCGCTCAGTGGCATTCATGAGCTCATAGCGCGTCTTGCGCTCGCAGCGGTATTGGAACCACGATTTAATAGTCGAACCGCTGAGCCCTTTTGACAAATCTACGCCCCACGGATTGAGAGAATTTGGAGTGCCCCTTCATCGACTGAAGGTCTTTGGCAATCAAGTATATAAAGCCAAACCTCTAGGCGCAGCACCATGCTTCCGCAGTCAGCATGCGTGCTCCAAGCGAATAATTTGCACAGCTTCTCTAAAATCGGAGATCACGAAATCGGGAGGCGGCGAGGCCTCCTCGTCGTGCCAACGGGGCTTAAAGCCACCGGGGAAGTAGATTGTCTTGAGCCCCGCCTGCTTCGCTGGTGCAATGTCGCGATCAATTTGGTCACCGATCATGTAGGCGTTGGACGGAGAGCCAACTAGTTTCAGGATTCTTTGATACAGTTCGGGGCGTTTGCGGCCTTCAAGTACTCTGTCAAAGAATTGAGAGATGCTCAAAGCGTCGGCAGTTTCCCTTGCTCGCGTCACAGCAGATTCTGTGACCATCAAGATGTTCCAGTTAAGCTCCTTCATCTGCCTAAGGCCGTCTGCAACGCCCTTCTTAAGTTGTGGAAGTGCCTTCAGAGATTGAAAATAGCGGTTGAGGATTACGCCTTCTTGGTCGGCATAGATCTTTGCAGGCTCGCTTCCATGCAACGCAATTTTCGCTGCCCGAACCGGATCCATTCCATCCAGGGCCAAGCTTAGGGCACGTACGAGCAATGCAGGCGGGTAGCGCAAGCCATCATGATGTAGGGAGGCAAGCTCTTGGTCTGCTGCCCGCACGAATTGAAGACGATCTTCATCTGGCCACGTGAGTCCGAGTGACTCCTCAACGTCGTGAAGCAAGCGGAGCTGAGTGCTCGCGAACACTCTATCTGTATCCCACAGAGTGTTGTCTGCATCGACAAAAACTGTGACGAGTTCGCTCGCCCTAATCACTGCTCTGGGTCAGTCTTTTTGGTTGGAGTTGGCTGTTGAGTTGGAGTCTGCGAGCGTTCAATCAAAGCGTCCACGTGAAGAGTTCCCCCGATCATCTCAACTTCAGTCGGTTGTGGGGTGGGCTTTGTCGGTTCCACGCAGGTCAGAACATAGCCGAGCAACATTACATAGACTATCAAGCAACGTAGTGCATAAGATAAAAGACTCTGAGCAGGCTGAAGATACCGTAACTTTTCTGCTGTCTTGGCGGCAACGAGGTAAGCTTCGCTAACATAGTTTTTGAGGTACTCTACCTTCAGCATTGGGTTGATTTCTACAGTCATGGTTCCTGTAGACTCTCCAACATTTACAAAGGAATTCGCCCAACCTTCTGGGGTGACGCCAATTATTTCGCGAAAGAACAGAAAGGAGCGGGCTCTGCCTGACTGGCTATCTACTGTTGCTTCAGAAGGATATTTGAAGCGAGTGCGCGACGCATGAAAGGTAACCAGCGCCCCTCCGAGTGATAACAAGATAAAGAGGAGGAATGAGATGTAGGTGGCCGAAAGAAGCCACCATTCTGCTCCGACCTGATCTTGCAAGTTTCTTAGAGGATAATTCGTCAAAAATGACGCGAAGAATGCACCAGCGAGAGCAGTCAAAAAGGTTGAGACCGTTAGCAACCGCGTCGCTTTCTGATCCTGATATTCAGTTTGCGCCTTCGCTTCTTGGAGTGATGCTTTGGCTAGGTCGACCGCTTTATCAAGATTGGAATCATTGGGGTCGATCTTGGCCCAGGCGGCCATTACTCCATGCTTAGGATTGTAGAACCGATTGACGATTTCATCCGAGGGAACGCTGCGAACCTTAGCCTCAAGGCGCGGGTAGAAGTCTATCGGCCGATCCAAAAACGATAACACCGTCGCACGAAGCGCATGGAGGCCTGCGCCGGTCTTTACCTTTGACGGAGTGATCTCGGGCCCGCCGCTTTCATTGGTCGAAGAAGCGACTGAAGCATCGTCGGAAGTGGTGCCAGAGTCAGTCAAGACCTGGTGCCTTCGCGGAAACTCTCATATCCTCGTGCTCGAAGCTCACAAGCAGGGCACGTTCCGCAGCCATAGCCCCATTCGTGGCGAACTGTGCGTTCGCCAAGGTAGCAGGTGTGGCTATGTTCTGTGATCAGATCCAAGAGAAGGTCGCCGCCCAGATCTTGCGCCAATGCCCAGGTGCCAGCCTTGTCGATCCACATCAGGGGCGTGTGGATCACGCTTCGACTGCCCATCCCTAGGTTCAACGTGACCTGTAAAGCTTTGAGTGTGTCGTCGCGGCAGTCAGGATATCCAGAGTAGTCAGTTTCGCACATGCCGCCAATCATGTGTCGAGCCTTGCGTCTGAATGCGAGCGTCGCCGCAAGAGTGAAGAACAACAAGTTGCGGCCAGGCACAAAGGTGTTCGGCAATCCGTCTTCGCGCAGGGCGATCTCGGCGTCTCGGGTCAGTCCCGTCTCGCTGATCTGGCCGAGAACCGACAGATCGAGCGTATGGTCGGCTCCAAGCCTCTCTTTCCAGGTTGGATTGATCTCAACAATCCGCGCGAGAAGCTCTGAACGACATTCCAGTTCGATCCGATGTCTCTGCCCGTAGTCGAACCCTACCGTCTCGACAGCGCTGAATTTCTCAAGTGCCCAAGCAAGACAAGTTGCGGAATCCTGCCCGCCGGAGAAAAGGACGAGAGCCTTCTCGTCAGCAATCATGCAAGCTCTTCCTCGCCCCAGTAGGTGACCGCATCACTATTGCTGTCGCGGTAGACACTGACCTTCGAAAGCGCCGGGAACTCGGGCTTGAGCCTGTTCCAGATCCAACGGCACAGATTTTCCATGGTTGCCGGGCCAAGGTCGTTGATGTCGTCCAGAAAACGATGGTCGAGCGCGTCCCGAACGCTCTCGAGTTCTTTCTCCAGAATACCAACGTCGACAATCATACCGCTTACAGGGTCAGGCCTTCCACGGAGCGTGACCTCGCCGCGATAGCTATGACCATGGATCCTGCGGCTGGACTCGGTTTGGACGACCCGATCGAGTGTGTGAGCCGCGTCAAAGCGAAATTGTTTCGAGAGTTCGTACATCAGCGGATTCCGACTAGCTTGTGCGACTGGAGCGATAAGCGCCAGCGAGGATTTTCGAGGCAGTAATGGATCGTGTCATCGAGGCATTGGCCGGCCTCGGCGCAATCCATTGGCTGCAAGAAGAAGTGCTCGAACTCGAGGTCTTCGAAGCGTTCAGGTGGCGCGCCAACCTGCGGGAATACGAGCTTCAGTTCGTTGCCCGACCGTAAGACCAGTTCGTTTTCCCCTTTAGGGCTAACGCAGATCCAATCGATGCCTTCTGGGGCAGGACGCGTACCATTGGTCTCGACCCCGATCTCAAAACCGTGTCGATGAAGTGCATCTACCAAAGGCGCATCGACCTGCAGCAACGGTTCACCACCTGTGAGCACAACATAGCGACTCTCATTCGAGCCAGCCCATTCATCAGCGATTGTTTGTGCCAGCAATTCCGCGTCCGCAAAACGGCCCCCACCGGTCCCATCCACACCCACGAAGTCGGTGTCGCAAAAGGAGCATTGCGCGCTCGCGCGGTCCTGTTCGCGACCCGACCAAAGATTGCAGCCCGAGAAACGGCAGAAAACAGCCGTGCGCCCCGCATGAGCACCTTCACCCTGCAAGGTTTTGAATATCTCTTTGACCGCATAAGCCATGGCTATTCAGCCGCGTCTTCGAAGAGCGGGGCTGGTGCTGCTCGCCGCTTTTGTCTGAGATCGGCCTTGAGGATGCCAATGAGATAGTGCTTGAGCAGCGCAACGTCGCGATTGACATTTTGCAGCGAGTTCCAGCGCCGAACTTCGCCGCCGAGTTCCCAGTCGCCGGATGTCCACGCGGTCTTGTCCTTGAGGCATTCCATGCCTGCCTGGAAATCATCGACCGATCGGGCATCAACCCTTTGGGCCAGCACTTCCATGACATCGCCCATCGCCTGGATACCGGCGCCGTGGAGTAACCGGGAAGTCTTTGGCTTGTGACCATGCCAAGCGTCCGGGAAAACCCGTTTCACAGCTTCAAAGAAATTCGAGACAAGCCGCACGCACTTGTCTTCGCCTTTGGGCCGACCAATCAGGTCGCGCATGATGCCGTTGGCGAGCGACTCCATGATGATCTTCTGCATCACGGTGTCGGCGATGATCCCTTCCGGGCAGGTGTGTTGACGGATGTAGCCCTTGAGCGAGGTGTTCTCGAAGTTCAGCCGGGCGGTCAGGTCGGCAGCCGTCGAGCGCCTGCTGAGCCGCGCCGGAAGATCATCGACAGTAGGCAGCAGTTCATAAATCAGCGACTTGGGCAGCGGCTTGGTGTTGTTGATGAGCACGAACTGTCGACGCAGCTCTGCCTCGTCTTGGCAAATCAGGACTGACACGAAGACCTGAAAATCACGCTCCAGCGTGCTCAGGGCAGAAAGCCGCTGTTGTCCATCGACAACCAGTCCCGGTGTCCCTTTGCTTACGTCGATCGTCAGGCGCGCCGATCCATCTCCCAAATCCTCAACGCCGACATGATCTGTAAAGGCGACGACGATCGGATTGGGAAGGACCGAGTTTGGCTTGATCAGGTAGTCCTGGATTTCTCGAATGTGAGCAGCAACCTGTGGCCGTTGGAAGCCGCTGAGTTCGCCCTGTGCATCGCGGCCAATGCGGTCAATCGATGCAAACTTGAGAATGTCGGATGCCTTGGCCGCAAACACGAGGACCCGATGCTCGCTGCTCTGTTCCGCGGTCACGGCAAGGTATTGCATGGGCTTAGGTGAGGGCACGCTTCAAATCCAATCTCTCAATATGATCCTTGTAGACCGCGAGATTGTGAATCCCGCGACGCTTGTTCCGATTGCTTCCCCGGAAAATGATGACATCGACAGCCGCATGTTCGCAGATCGAGCAACTGCACTGCTTCCAAGGTTTGCTCTCAAGTGTATCGCGATAGCGCGTCGCCAGGCGAACCATGCTGGTCGCGTTCTTGCAGTCTTCAAACGGCTTTTCTTCCACGAGTGGCGCGCTGTAGACGAGGACGTTCTGGAGTGTTTCCTCAATACCGGCTTCGCCCCGATCAAACGCGCGCAAGCTCGACAATGCCGCGCTTTCCATGGTGACCAGATCTTCTGCTCGAAAGACACCGCGCTTGACCGTTCTCTGAAGGCGCGGGTTTTCCAGCGCCTGAGGTACGCGGATCGATGTGAAATAACGCAGTCCCAGACCATTGCCGGGCAGGTAGTAATTCTGCTTCGCGTCCTTAAACGCGCGAATGAGCGGCGACGTCGTGTCGAAGCTGGCGATGTCGTAACTGTGGAAGCTATCGATGTCGTCGGCCTTCGCGAAGCCAAGGATATGGAGGCGTGTCGCCGGTGGTACGACTTCTCGGATCGCCGCGAGGCACTGTTTGATCTCGGGTGATTTGAGCGGGACCATGCCGCCGAGCGCGAGGTAATCATACCCCATCGCCACCAGCCTGCGCGCAGCTTCCGCCATGCTATCGGGCGACCAGCCTTGAACAACGCCGAGCGGCTCGAACAGTGCGTCAATGGCTTTGGCTTCGCGTCGGAAAGCATCAGCATTCTCGAGCGTTATCTCGAAGCGATCTTTGGCGTCGTTCGATCCACCATCGAGCCCTTTTGCAGCAACATCGAAGTCAAAGATGATGTGGTCAACCGAGCAGCCATGTGTGAAGCCGCAATCATCGTAGAACTCAGCGATCTCGGCAGGCGAGTAGGGCGGACGCTCCTCGTTGACATAGGTGAATGCGCCGCAGTCGCCAAAGATGTCGAGATGCGCGAATTCCGGTTTGTCGAGCCTCAGGAACTTTCGCGCGCCAACCAACTCGAAGCGCCGGGCTTGGCTGGCCGTGTATTTCCCTTTGACGCGATGGTCGCCGACGATGCCTTTCGACACGAGCACCCCGTCGTAGGGCGCATAGCCAAGTATCTCGTGAGGATAGGCGTCGTCCCAATAGGGCTGCCGTTCCGCAGGACTGCGGTCGGCAATGAAGTCAAAGGCCGGATCGACATAATCCAGACTGTCGGCGAAGATGAACTTCATGAGGTTCCCCTCGCCAGGTCGCGTTCCAGGTGCATCAGATGGTCAGTGAGCTTTGAGATGTGTTGGGACGTTGACTGCACTTCATTCCACATCAGGTTGAGGGCATCCCAACGCCCTTCGGTCCAGTGGCAATGCTTCGCCAACTTCTTCAGGATGGTACGCACCGCGGCCCCGCGGTCTTCTGCGCTATCGACCCGCAACATGATCTGATCCATCAGGGCGCCCATCGCCCGGATGCCAGCGCTATGCATAAGGCGACTTTGGGTTGGCGGCTTGCCCCAGGCATCCGGGAATGTGTCGCGCACAGCGCTCCAGTAAAGAACGAGCGTTTCATACATGGCATTGGCGTCAGTGCCGTCGCCATTGCGTTTGAATTGGCCGAGAGCCCCGGACGCCGACCTTAGGCTTGTACGCATCGCTTCGATCAAGGCGGAGTCCGCAACGACACCGGTTCCGGAGCGCGCATTGGATTCCCGCTTGATCAGATTGTGAAATGGCGAGTCCTTATGCTGATTGAGCAATTCGCAGAGCGCGCTTGGCAGTTTGCGCGTAGCCAGATCCCTCGGCAGAAGAGCGCTCACTTCTGGCAGCAGTTCATCGATTAGACGTTTGGGCAATGGCCGCGCCTTGTTGACGAGAATGAACTGTTCTCGTTGAGCCTCGATCTCATCCGAGACGAAGCCGACGACTGGTACGGCGATCGATTGATCCTTTGCTTGCGCCAAGGCCAGCGATCGTTGCTGGCCATCGACGATCCAGGCCGCCCGGCGGCCTGCAGGGTAAACAGGAATGGTCAGTGTGCCAGCGTCGCCGATCTCGCAGATGTTTCCGGGCTTGCGCCCGCGTGCCGACGCGAATTCCACTTCCTCCGAAAGAGCCAGGATGATCGCGTTTGGAAAGAGGACTTTCCCGCTATCGAGAAACTGCGTGATTGCCGAAACGTGCGCCTTGATTTCGCTGCGCTGGAAGCCCTTGAGTTCCTGTTCTTCGCGCCGCAGGCGGGCGATATCGGCGATACGCATGATGTCCGCGCCTTCGAGGAAGAAGACGAAAACCGCGGTTCCGTCGCCTTGCTCGCTGCGAACAGCACGAATGGCCAATGTCTCTTTAGCCATGGCTCACCTCCGACCGTATCTCTCTTGCGAGCGATGCAAAGCGCCCCTGTTCGCAGGCAATGTCGAGTTCATCCCGAAAGAGCCTGAGCAACTTGGTCGTGCTCCCATTGGTTTCGAGCCAATGGCGGCGCATCAATTGCCTGATCTCGTCGTCGGAAAGCCGGCGGCGGGAAAATACTGGAGGTTCAGCCCAGTCCTTTGCCGCCCTTTCGACGGCGTCGGCATGTTGGTTGGCTGAGCGGTCATCATCAGAGGAAAGGATGCTGTCGACGAAGTGCAGTAGGGCGCGGGCAGCGAAATCGCTACGGGTGCCGCGGATTGGGCTGTCTGGGCCGTCAAGCCGGTCGTCATATGGCATCAGGAAAGGCTGCAATTGTACTGGAATTCGCTCTCTAGGTGTGCGCGTGAACAATCGCAGATTGCCTCGACGTCCTTCCGGAAGCGTCAGAAACTCCTCGAGCATCATCTCGATATATCCATCGGACAATGCGGCCATGATCAGGCCGGTGCGGCAATCTGCCACATCGGCTAGCTTCATCGTGTGCGGAGACACTTGGCCGAGTTCTTTCCACCAATTCGCTCTACTGAATCCCTCGGTGATAGGGGCGGCGATGCTATCGTCTGCCCCGCTGAGTACGGTGCAAGCATAGGATGGTACCTGCGTTCGTGCTCCGACCAGGCCAAGGCCCGCTGACACGATCAGCAGTTCCGCGCCGACCTTCTCGGCGGCAACCATAGAGTCCCTGAAGGACCTGCCGCCATAGAGCGAACTCGCAGGATAGGTCTGACAGGCCTCGCCTAGCCGTTCGCCCCACTCTGCCGCGACCTGGGTGATACCACCCTTCTTAAGATCACCCGCGTGCAGCCGGGAAGCCACCGGCTTTCGCTTCCTGTTTGTGCACGTGGTGATAACGATAGCCAAGATCTGTTCCTGCCGGTTGAGCATTTTTGATAGCAAGGGCGGAACAAAACGGCTACATTTAATGTGCCAATCGCGCAAAGTTTTTGTGTAAATAAATGCGCCAAAATCGAGGAGATGATCAGGCGTGATTACGATTGCCGAGTTGCTCAGGCGTTCGGATGACGCTCTAGCTGGCTTGGCGCAGCGCCATGCCGACCTCTCGCGCTATGCCTATACGGTCGACCAGCTCCATCGGACAAATGTCGACGAGGACCTTGCCTACCAACGAACCTTCAACGGCCTCTATGGGGTCCGCAGAAACGCCGACTGGCGAGGCCGTTTCTACCGGATTTTTGAACAGCAGAAGTCCAACTCGGACATCCAGTTTGGGGAGATTGTTCGGTCAATTTTCGAGAGCACCGGGAGAGTCGAAGCGTCATTCGCCTCGAAGCTGATCGCGACCGTGGATCCGACCAGAGCGGTCTATGATTCGATCGTGCGGAGCAATTTGGGACTGCGGACCCGCACTGGCTCCGGGCTCGAAAAGATTGCCGACGCTGTTGATGATTACCAAGCCATCCAGGCTCACCTCGATGCCCTGATACGTGCCGATCGCTTTCCGCTCCTGCGTCAGCGCTTCGACCTAGAATTTCCCCAATTCAAGGAATTCACTGATCTTAAGGTGCTCGATCTTTTGATCTGGCAGATCCGCTAATGTCTCGAAATCGCGACATTAACGGCAAATAGGGGCATAAGGTCTCAATTGTGCGACATTATGGGGCAGGCTTACCGAGGAATTCACAATGACGAAGCAAAGGCCTGATCAGGACGAGCACCAATGGGAGGGCTTCAAGGAAGTCGATCGTGCCATCACCGAAAATCGCCTCACGTCATACTCATGGAAGAAGGCCTGGGCCGATCGATGGGCTCGAGCAGTGATTCTCACCACTGCGTTCTTTTTGATCGGGTTCGTCGTCTTTGTGATTGTTCAGGACGTGATCCTGTAATCATCTATTACCCCACTCCTTCACCTCATCAGCCGCTTCCTCGCTTGCACCTGTGGCGCCTTCTGTTTGGCCATCCAGGTAGCCTCTCACCGTTCCGATCCGGCCACGACCTTGCCGACGAACCCGCTCGACTTCATCCGTGATGCCAGAGCGATCCGGAGCATCGGGCATTGAGGGACCACCCGCCGAGCCCACGGCTCCTCTTGCGCGTACCTGCCCAGCACTTCCGATCCCGGGGCGGCTGACAGGAGCGAAGTCCGGCAATGAAAGGTCGGCTTCGATGTCGTCCTGAAGCCGATCAGCATAGCTCTCGACAAACCGTGATTGCAGCTGCTGACCCCGCGCGCTCATCTGGAACTCGATGTCATCGAAGCGCACCGGCCCGTAATAGTCGCGATTGGCTTCCATCTCGGCCATGCCCCATTCGCGATAGGCCTGACTCAAGTTCAGCGTTCCTGCGGCGCTGTTGGCCTCGTACCAGCTGGCTTGGTTCTCGAGGCGGCTGGCCATCTCTTCGGCCCGACGCGCCTCTCGCGTAAAGCTCTCGGCTTCGGTCAGCGATCGGCTGAGACCCGACGAGTTGGTCGACACCTGCGAAACCGAACTCGAGCTCGTCTCGCGCAAGAAACCTTCACGCGTATTCGACCAGTTGCGACTATCCGAAAGCTGGCGCAGCGTTCCCATGATCCTGCCGCGGTCTTCCGAGGCGATCCCGATATCGCTGTCCGTCCATGACTGATTGCGGCCGCCTCTTGCCTTGGCGCCCACTTGCGCCACGCCAACATTGGCTCCAGCTCCACCATTGACCTCGCCATTGAGGAACCATGAGATCGTAATGTCGTCGGACGCGCGCCGGGACAGGCCGAACTGCTGCTGAAGCGTCCTCGAGGCATTGTCGACTTCGCTGAATGCCGTGCCGATGCTGTCGTTCGTGCCGACGCCGCTGACCGTGTCGGAGCTCTGACCCTGGCTGTAGGCATTGCGGATCTCGCTGAACCGGGTGAGCGCAGAGCTTGTCGATTGCTGGGCGAGGTTGGCATAGGTCTCGCTCTGCGTCCGGCTCTGGCTCGCCATCGTTCCGAGGCGGCCGGTGAAGTCCTGCCCCAGTGTCGGCGTGAACGGATAGCTTGAATTCGGGACAGCAGCGAACTCGCCATCGGGGAAGCTGGTGGTTTGCGTGCCGCTGTCGCTGAAACCACGCGTCTGTGCCGCGCCATAGGCGATGTTGGGTGCAAGATTGCCCTGCGCAAACTGGCGGGAAAACACCGTCGAATTGTCGATGTTCGAGTTGCCGAGTGAGACATTGCCGGTGCTCGCTTCGCGCGAGGCTTCCTCGGCCGCGTTCTGACTTGGGTTGAGATAACTCGTCGCCTGGCCCGAAATAGCCAGCGCACCACGTGCCACCCCGCCTGCAAGGAACGGGATCGAGGCGACAAGATAGCCCGCCAAGATGCCGATATCGCTGTTGACGTCGCTCATGCCAGCAAAGGTCGCGAGGCTGAGACCCGTGCTGCCGCCAGCGGCGGCGACATCGCCCGCGCCTTTGAACATCAGGATCATGTGCAGGATGACGAAGAGCGGTCCCCACGCCGCAAGGTAGAAGAAGCCGGTGACGTAACCTCTCAATGCAATGGGTCCGGTCCGCGGCATCAGGAACAACGGAAACAGGACAGGGAACAGCGCGTAGAACACCACCGTCAGCACGACATTGAGGATCGGGACCCATTTCATCGCGTTGTGCGCGATCGAGGAATAGGTCCGCTCGGTCTGAATATCGGCCCGGGTCTGCGCAAAGACGTCGATACTGCCCGTTCCGCTCGCCCCTGCAAAGCCATGCATGGCCTGGTTCATGGCATTGATCGTCAGCACCTGGCGGAAAATGTCGCTCGCGCTGCGCGAGATGCCGGTGAGATACTGATAGGCAATCGGGAGGTCGGCCATGAGCTTGGCCTTGGCGAGCGCTTCGGTCTGGCGCGGATAGAGCTGACGCCCCGCAACAAGAGTCATCTCGTCAATAAGGCTCGCCCATTGCCCCGACAGCGCGGTGTAGGCTTCGCGGCACGTGATGATCGAGGCCGTCACGCTGTCGTCGGCCTGCCGGGTCAGGAATTTCTGCGCGCGCGCCGCGCTGCCCGGTGCGATCGTCGTCCAAATATCGTCGCTCTCGGACAGCTCCTTCATCGAGTAGCGGCCGAGCAGCAGATCGTAGAACACGCATTGCCGGACATGCTCATCGAAGTTCGCAGCAAACTCCGGATCGGAAATGCGCAAGCTGCGCGTCGATTCAAGCAGCCGCGCGCCATAGATCATGCCGTTCTTCGAGTAGTTGAGGTCGTCCGGCAGGCCGAAGACGAGCTCGGCCGAGCGGGTCAGATAGTCCCCCGCCTGGCTGGTGAAGCTTGCCATCAGGGCGAGCCCGAGCGGGACATTGGCCACCGTTGCCGGTGCAAGGCTGGGATTGACCCGGTCGGTCACGTGGACGTCCATGCGCGGCACCATCAGGCACATGTAGATGAGCGTCGCACCGAGGAACCAGTTGAGCCAAGCCCGCCAGTCCTGGTTGAACGCGACCACGATGACCGCGAGCACCATGCCCATCACCAGCGCGACCTGAATGAGGCTCTTGTAGCCGCCCGCGCCGGTCCAGGCGGCAACGGCGTTGAGGACATTGACGATATACTCGCCGCCGCCGACCGTGAAAATCTCGACCATGCTGCCTGACCCTTATGGAACGATGGAGCGGGACTGCATCCCGCGCGACCAGTCGAGCGCGGCGGCCATCGACGGTGACATCGAGGCAGCGAGCATATTCTCGATCATCGCCGTCTTCTCGATGATCTGCATGATCGCCGAAACCCTCGCTTGCCCGGTCGCTTGCCGCTGGGCGAGGCTAGACCGGACTTCGGCGACCTGAGCGCGCCAGATCGCTAGCTTGGCTTCATCGGCCGCGATGAAACTCGCCATTGAGCGTCCGGCCTCTGCGGTGATGCGTTCAAGGATGGCATAGAGGAGATCGATGCTGGCGATCTCGGCCAGCGTGTCGCGGTCGTCGGTGGCCATCCCGCGTCCATAGGCCGCCTGCACGGTGAGGATCTTGTAGAGCGGCACCGATGCCACCTGGAGCAGCTCCTTCTCCTCGTCGCCAATCGCGGTATCGCTGCGGATGGCCTCCACCATGCTGCCGATGAGCCGGGCAACGCGCGGCCGGATGGCCTTCGCGCTCGTGAGACTCATCTGCTGGAAAGTCGGGTTGAGGCACTGGTCGGGCTCGTCGCACTGGAACACCCGCACCGATTGGCCCTGTGTCCCGTCGAGCAGCGCGGTGACGAGCGTTGAAGAGGCGTCGCCGGCGAAAGGCACGAATTTGCCGGGCTCGTCGTCGCGGGGCGGCACGTAGATCACCGTGCCGATGAGCGTCATCGCATACTCGGCAAGATCGCGGTCGAAGGTGCCACCGGGGTTGAAGAAGGCGCTCTGCTTGAGGACATGCCAGGTGTAGTTGCGCGGCACACCGGGATTGACGTCGGCATAGTCGACGCCGGCACCCTCGTTGGTCGAGGCGCGCTGGCCGCGCGTCCCGCAGCCGTGTTTGGCGGCGGCATAGTCGGTAAAGATACCTTCGGAATTGCCGATCGCTTCGCAGATTGCCTTGTCGGCGAGATCGCCCTTGGGCCAGACGCCGCCGACCAGCCCCTGCGCCATCTCGCAGGAGTTGATCGAGAGATTGTTCATGAGCTGCGCCTTCTGGCTGAACTCCTGCATGATCTTCGAGCAT
Organism: Qipengyuania sp. 902; assembly: GCF_051195295.1. NCBI lineage: Bacteria > Pseudomonadati > Pseudomonadota > Alphaproteobacteria > Sphingomonadales > Erythrobacteraceae > Qipengyuania > Qipengyuania sp. 902. The sequence continues at coordinate 46,415 of NZ_JBNJLJ010000005.1, forward strand.
TCGGGGCAGACGGTGTCGATCGCGAGGCTGAAGGCGAACCCCACCGCATTGTTGGCGACGGCCTTGAGCAATGCGACCATCTCGCTCGCGTTGATGAAGGAGAAGGACCCGGCGAAGATATCGATACCGCCGCAACCAGCGCGGGCACGCGGAAGCTGGAGATTGGCGATGTTGGTCGTCTTTTGCGGGAAGCGCGTCCAGACATTGCCGAGGCTGTAATAGCCCGCCGACTGGCCTTCGAACGCGCTCGGCCCGGTGACATTGGCCGCCGCGCCCATGTCGTCCATGAAACGGTCCATGCTGTCGCCGACGTTTGCGGCGACGGGGGACGCGACCATGCCGGCGGCAGCTATGGTGAGCGCCGCATTGCGGATGCTAGTAATCATGTCCGGCTTCCTTCGAGGTGAGGAGGTAGATGCGGTCCTGCAGCTCGTCGGCCGAGAGCACGCCGTACCCGATCGGGATCGGGCGCCTGGCCACGCTGTCCCACAGCACGAGCGCCGGGGTGATGCCGGGTTCGAGCCCCATGCGCGGCCGCTGGCCGCTTTCGACCTTGTAGTCGGGGAAGTGCCGGGACGGTCCGCCATCGGTCGAGATCGCCCGGACAGCGATATGCCAGCGGTCCGCCACCGAACGCACGATCGGGCTCATCACTTCGCAAGCGCCGCAGGTCTGGGCGAAGAAGTAGAACAGGCCATAGCGCTCGGAGAGCCGGGCCATCACCGCATCGCGGTCGGCAGCGCGCGCGTCCTGCCATTGCTTCTTGGCGAGCGCGCCGACCGGCCGTTCGAGCGTGTAGTCGAGCTCGGGATCCTGCCAGATCGCGCGCTGCCAGACATCGGAGAACAGCGAAGCCCGGTCGAGCTGGGCACGCTGGAAGCGGATATAGGCGGTGACGTTTTCCGGCGTCGGATAGAGGATTGCACGCGCTTTGAGTTCGCGCAGTTCCCCCGTGACCGCGTCGAGTTCTTGCGTTGCGGTTAACTGGGCCGGTGGCTGCGCCATCTGCGGCTCCTCTGCCGGCACCGGCTTTACGCAATAGAACCAATAGCCGAGCCTGCGCTGCTCGCAGTAGAGGCTGTCTGCTGACGCAGCTGGCTCTGCCAGGCGCGCTTCCTGGGCAACTGCCCGAACGGGAAGCAGTGCAGCGAGACACATGGCCAGTGCTGGGAGGGCCAGCATCGGCAGTGATTGGCGGCGCGTCATTGGCCACTCCTTGCGTAATAGTCTTCGATTTTCTGCTGGATGAGGATGCTGGTCTCGAGCTCGTCGGGGAGCCGCGCAGCCTCGGTGAACTCGGCATAGACCTCGCTGAAATCCATCTGGCTGAGGTCGAGCCGGGCGAATTCGTCGAGCGTGAAACCCTCGCACTGCTCTTCCTTGGGCTTGTCCCACGGCTTGGGCAGTTGGCGTCGGCCCTGTTCCTGCAGGATCCGCGAAAGCTTGCTCTCGAAGCAGCAGTAGACCTTCTTCTTCGTCAGGCAGACGCCGAGGAACTTGTCCGAACAATAGGTCCCGACATAAGCGCACAGCCCTTGCGCATCGCGTTCGTGGAGCAGCACCTCCTCGCGGCTGCAGCCAAGCGCGACCAAAAGGCTGATCCCGGGGATGAGTGGGAAGCCCTTGCCCTTGCAGCAGTTGAGCACCCCGAAAACCTTGGATGAGCAGGTGTTGCGCGTGCCGCGGAACAGCGTCAGCGTCTCAGGATCGAACTGGCCGCGGGCCTCGTCCATCGCATGGAGCGCGGTGACCGCATCCTTGAACTCGTCGTTCGCAGTGCGCTCGATCGTTTCGCAGCTACCATCGATGCAATAGACATCGCCGTCGCAGACATACTGGGTGGAACTGTCGGTACCGGGAAGCGGACACTCGTAGATGCGCTCCCAGGTCTCGCAAGGGTCTTCGTCGGTAAGGCATTCCTCACGGACAAAGCGGCAGGTTCCTTGGCTTTCGAGGTCGGAGCAGTCGGTCGCCGCTTCGCGCGCAATGCAGGTGTAGCTACGTTGCCATTCCCAGCAGGGCCTGGTGACAGAGACGCCGTCGATCACGCGCGTCTGCGGATCGCTATCGGTGCAGATCTCTGCGTCCAGCGTGCAATCGCTATTGTCCGCAAGACCTGTGCACTGGCTTTCGTCAGGGGTCGTTGTGACGGTGGTCGCGGTGGTTATCCGGTAGGGCGTTTGTCCTGCGACCTCTTCGTCGCAGGTTAGCTCGGTAAGCGGATCGCCCGGCTCGGTGCACCACTTGCGCCCGCCGGACCAACCCCACTGTAGGCAAGGACCATTGCGGTGTCCGGTAACCCGGCAAAGAGCGCCCGAAAATTCTTCGCAATCCGGCTCACCTGACAGGTTGAAGCTGCCCAATGGGCTGCAAAGGTAATGATACTGCGGTTGCTGGCTGACCCTGGCGACGAGCGGGACCGTGCATTGGCCTGCCGACTGATCGATCCGTGTGCCCGTATTGCAGGTTGCGGTATATGTGCCCGCCGACCCCGAACCGGGCGGCAGCGGCACGCACGATCCCTGGCGGCCCGAAATTGCCATGCCGCTGGTGTAGTCGAGCGGCGTCTCGTTGATCGCGAGGCTGCGGGCAATCACGTCCTCGATCTCGTTCGGCTCGAACCTTGCGCGATTGGCCATGCTGTCGCGGATGGTCCGCATCGGCGTGCTGGTCGTCGCGGCGCTGCGTCCGCGGGCCTCGATCTGGTCGGGATCGCGCGCAAGATCCTGCAGGTCGCGCGTCGCTTGCGGATCGAAATTGGGAACGCGCGCCGCGTCAGGATTGGTCGTTGCGGCATCGCGCGCCTCGCCCAGCAGCTCGGTGGCAAAGTCTTTCCCATCGGTCCGGGCTTCATCGCGGGTCTGAGCGTGAAGGGAAGCCGCGCTTGTGAGGGCGACGAGTGCCGCAAGGAGATTGGCGAGGGTTCTGCCGGTCATGGCCGTTCCTCCCTGGAGAGCTGGCGCAGATGGAGGCGGGCAAGCTCGGCGCCCGGACCCTTCCCCGAGGCAAAGGTCTCGAGGACTTCGCCTACGCTGATGTTGCCGGCGATCCGGTCGTGCGGCGGCACCTCGCTGGTGCAATCGAACCCATCGCAGGGACTGAACTCGGTGCTCAGCATGACGAAGCTCGGTGCGGCATCGATGTTGAACGCGCGGAACAGCCTTGGATCAATCCCGAGCGAACCGGCCTCGTTGCGGGTGCTCCAGATGGCAGCCAAACGCTTCTTGAACGCCTCGCTGTTTCCTTGCGGGAAGCCGCGCAACACGGTGACGCCTCCCGCCCTGGTCATGTCTTGGACCAGTGCTTTCAGCGCCTCGGGCGGCATCGACAGGCTGGCAAAGGCAATGAAGCGCGGGGCTCCCCCGAGCGATGCCTTCTCGGCGGCAGCTTGCCCCGCGATCATCGCGTCGAAGTCGAGGACGGCGTCGGTCTCGGTTGCCTCGATGCTGTCCGCATAGGCTGCGCGATTGGCCTGCGCTTGCGCCTGGATAGCCTGTGCATCCTCGGTCAGTGCCTCGGCGCGCTGGCGGACATTGGTGCTGAGCGCCTGCGCATCGTCGGCGTGTTCGGCCGCGCGCTCGCGGATCGCTTCGAGATCGATGCCTTCGGGCGCGCTCTGGGCGAGAGCGAGGCCACCGAGGGTGACGGCAAGGCCGACGGGCAAAAGGAGGAGGTGCTTGTTCATAGCGCGCAGCAGTTCCGCTTGCGCCAGACGAGATATCCCATGTCTTCGCCGATGGCGGGGATGACCTGTCCGGCCGATTGAAAGGTGGTTGAGGCGCCGACGGGCGGGCAGGCGTAACGGCCCGAGGTCGCCGGGTTTGGGTTGGTGGCCTGGAAGCGGTATTGCTGCTTGCGCATCACCGGCATCAAATATTTGCCGCACAGGCCCTTGGACCCCATCGTCCCCCACGAGACGAGTTCGCGGTGGAGCTTGTAGGCAAAGCGCGAAAGCACGAGGCGCGAGGCCTGGACGTGGCCTATGCTGGCCGAGACATTGCCGTTCATCGGGTACATCGACCCCTGGCAGCCCGCGCACCAGAACATCTCGTCGATCGGCAGCTTCGCGGTCGAGGCGACGCAGTCGGCCGCACAGGCAGCGAGCGCCAGCGGGTTGGCGAAGAGCACGGCCTCGGGGTTGATGATCGCGGTGAGCTCGGAATCCTGCCACAGCGGATCGATCTCGGAGATGTAGAGGATGTCGATCGAGCCCGATTCCAGGCACAGAAAATCGGCGACGATCTCCATCCAGTAGATCAGCGGATAGGCATACCAGTGGACGTGCCAGCTCGAATAATACTGGCTCGCGCCGCCCACTGCTGATGGACCCGAGATCGAGCGGAAGCCGATATCGAAGCCGGGATCGAGCTTCATGCCGCCGAGGTTCACGAAGCACCACGGCTTCATGCTGACATCGGCAAGCCGCACGGGCTCCCAGAAGCCCATCGCAATTCCGGGCCTCAGACCGCACAGGCACACCGGCAGGTCGGGGTTATCGGGATCGGGCCGGCTCGAGGGCCAGATGTCCAGCCCGCCGATCGAGATCGGGAACAGGCACGACCAGCAGATGTCGGTGATCGGGTTGACAAAGCTTCCGGTGCAGCGTCCCGGACCGGCATCGGCCATCGCGGGCGTTGCAGTGGCGAGACCAAGAATGGCGGCCAGCATGAGCGCCAGCTTTCTTAAGTGCGTCATTGGGCCGTCCTCCTTTTCGGTGGCAGCGCGATTTCGCTGATCTCGAGCAGGCGGCCCTGCTGGCGCACGCGTGCGGGCACCGATCTGATCCCGAACCTCTCCGTGAGCTTGCCGCCCTGGTCGAAATAGAAGCGGCGCTGGCGGGCCTTCATCAGCTCGAGCGGCGCACCCTTCACCAGGATCAGCTTGGCATTGGCGGCCTGCTTGAGCGCCCAGGCGAGCTGGTCGGGATCGTCGCCGTCGAGGAAGAGAAGTTCGGCGCGTAGCTGCACGCTGTCGAGCGGATTGACCCTCGTGCCAGCGGCATGGATCAGCTCGCCTTTTGCCCCGCGGATATCGGCAGCGAGCGTGATCGTCGGATCAAATTGCCAGCGACGGGCTTCGCTGGCCCGGACGATTCCGGCGACGGGGTCGGGCCGGTTCACGCGCGCGATCGTGCGGCGCTTCAGGTCTTCATTGAGCCGCGCGGTCTCCCCCGAACGTTCCATCTGCGTCAGGCGCGAATGAATCTGCTCGAGGAGGTCGCGCTCGATCACGGGAAACACCGTGCCGCGCTGGCCATAGTCGCGCGCCAGCACCTCGGCAGGGCAGAGCAGGACTGCAAGTAGGGCCGCAGGGAGGATGAGCTTGCTCACAGGATCGCCCTCCCGCTGCCCAGGATCTGGCCGCGGCAGACGAAGCCGATCTCGGCGTAGCGGCTGTCGAGGCCGCGCTGATGGCTGGTCCCGGTGTAGAAGCAGCCGTCGGGGATCGGGCCTTCGGGGCCTTTGTGAAGCGCAATGCCGAGACGGGTCTCATCGAGCCGCGCGGCGATCTTGCGACCGTTGATGAAGACCTCGTGGCCACGGTGGCTCACGACATCGCCCGGCACGCCCAACACCCGCTTGCCGAAGAGCTGCGCGCCTTCTCCGAAATGCGCTTCGACGAGTCTGCTCGCCGGCGGCTCGAAGAAGATCAGGCTGCCGCGCTCGATCCGCGCATGCTTGTCGAGCCAGAAGGCCCAGTTGGGCAGGCTCGGGCTGGCGTTAATGAGGAAGGCATGGTCTTTCGCGAAGGCGTCGACCGCGCCCCATCCGAGCGGCAGCAGCACCAGGCCGGTCAGGACAAGCGGTCGTTTGATCGTGCGGACAAGACGAGAGGCAAAATGCGTCACTGACCGCCTCCCTGCCCAAGCTGGCGAGCGATCCGCACGCGCAGTTCATCGGTAGCATCGGGGGCATCGCCCGCGAGCACTGCTTCGCCGACCAGCACCACGCGGCCATCACTCCCCATTTCTGCAACAGCGCGCTCGGACGCCTGGAGGAAGGCGAGCACGCGCGCCTGGCTGGCTTCGGGGTCCTGTGCCCCGCGCGCTTCGGCATCGACGAATGCGGCGATGGTCTCGGCAAGCCGGACGGTGACGATCTGCTGGCGCGGCTCGGACAGCTCGCGGCTGACCCAGGCTGCCCAGAGCAGTGCGGCCACGAGCGCGAGCACGGCGAGAATTCTCAGCAACAGCGGGCGACTGAAGGATGGTAGTCTGCGCGTCTCAGTCACGGTTTGCCTCCCGAGCCGGATGGTTGTCGAGATCGGCCGCGAGCCGCTTCAGGAAGCGCGGCATGCGAAACAGCGTCACAGCGCCAGCGAGGACGAGGAAGCAGCCCTTGAGGTCCTGGCTGAACAGGCTGCGGCGCAGGCCGTCGGCTTCGAGATAGCGGTCCGATAGGTTGGCGAGCTGCGTGAAGAGGCCGCCAAGGTCCCAGCCCGCCACGAACAGGAACAGCGCAAGCGGCAATCCCAGCACGATCAGCAGCGAGGTCGCAGCAAAGCGTGCGGTCTCGATGAGGACGAAGCAGCTTCCTTGCAGGAACGGCAGCAGGCTGCGCAAGTTTGCCGGAGGGGTCCGGTCGGCGAGATGCGAGACCATCATTGTCCGCCTCCCGCCACGATGCGGATGGCATCGGCGAGGCTGTGTCCGCGCCGCTCGCTGTCCTGGATCGCGGAATAGGTGTCGGGATCGGAGGAGTAGATCGTCGCCGAGAAGGGATCGAGCACGAGCCGCCCGACCGCCTCGGTCTCGGGGCCCTTGATGAAGACCTCGCTATACTCGGTCCCCGAACGCTTGAGGCTGCGGATCAGCGTCTCGGTGCGGTCGTCCATGTCGAGCCGCGCGTTCGCCCTGAAATCGGCAATCGTCTCGGCCTTCTGCTGGAGCACCAGCATCCAGTCGCTGTTCTCGAGCGCGGCGCGCGCGCCGTCGGATTTGTAATAGTCATTGAGGGACTGCGTTGCGGTGGCGAGCGCGCCGCCGTACTTGCGCGCGGTGCGGGCATAGGTCTCGACGAACTCGCCCATCGAGCCGCCCTTGAGCATGGCCCAGGCCTCGTCGATCAGCAGCAGCTTCTTGGTCGCCCGCGATGAGCGCGTCATCGCCTGGCTGGTCATGAACATGATCGCCGAAAGGACGACGCTGCGCAGTTCCTCGCGGCTTGCGAGATCGCTCATCTCGAAGACGGTGAAATCATCATCGAGCGCGAAGCTCGCCTTGCCTGCAAAGAACCCGCCGTAGCTGCCGCCGCGGCAGAAGGGTGCGATCGCGGTGGCGAGATCGCGACCGGCCTCGCTCTCCGAATTGTGAAGCGCATGTGCGACATCGTCGACCGATGCGCCGCTTCCCAGGGCCTCCCAAGTCGCGGTCACGGCCCGGTCGATCAGTCCGCGTTCGGTGTCGCTCGGCGCGGTGCCGGGACGCGCCATCTGGCCAATGATCGCCTTGATCATCGCAAAGCAGTCGAGGCGGTAGTCCTCGTCTTCGTGCGCGCGGGCATCGTCGACCATCGAGAAGGGGTTCAGGGAAAAGCCCGAGGCGAGCGTGAACTCGACGAAGCGTCCGCCCTGCAGTTTGACCGAATGCTCGAAGCTGCGCCCGTCGTCGATCACCACGACCTTGGCGCCTGCGCCGCGCAAGGCAGCGCATAGCTCCTGCAGCAGCACCGACTTGCCCGAGCCCGACTTGCCGCAGATCGCGATATTGTGGTTGCCGGCAGTGTTTTCGAACGGTGACCACCAGAAGGGCTGGCCGCGGCGGCCAACGAGCAGGAGGTGCGGGATCACGCCGCCGAGGTACTCGCCCTGCATCGGCGCGATATGCGCCGCCGTCGTCGAGAGCATGGTCTTGAGGCGCTTCAATCGCGCCATGTCGTCGGCGAGGCCATCGGCAAGGCTCAAGGGAAAGGCAGCGACAAGGCCCTGCAACTGGAGGAAGCGCTCATCGGCAAGGTCCCAGCCCGCCGCCTTGTAGATCGCCTTGATGATGCGTTCGTGCGCGTCTCCCTGGCCGAGCGGCGAGATGCTGGTGAGCCCGTAGAACAGCTTCACGAGCTTCTTGCCAGCCTGGAGTTCGGCCTGGACGTGGCGCCACTCGGCCGACTGTTCGGCAAGCTTGGGCAAGAAACGCGCGCTCTTGGTCTGGCTGAGGCTGGTCGTGCGCATGAACTTGAAGCCCGCACGCGCCGAAGCGGCTTCCTGGTCGGGGTAGACGAGGCACAGCATGGTCGCCGTCGGACAGGGGAAGCGCAGCTTGTCGGTGAACATGTCGCCAATGAGCCGCGCGCATTCCCAAGGTGCCCAGCGCTCAGGGGTAGAGCGCACGGCATAATGCCGCACGTCGAAATGGTCGGGATAGCATTCGCCAACTTCGGGATTGCCCTCTTCGTCGCGGCCGGTCTCGCGAAAGCGCTCGGTCCTGAGGATCAGGCGATCGTCGCCGACCTCGAGTTCGATGTCGCGGCGGATCGCCTGGACATCGAGTGTGTCGTGCGGGTTCCACGCATGGATGTCGGTCTCGTGCGCGGTGGTCGGCGAAGTAAGCTCGTCGATCAGCGCCAGCAATCCGCCCGGACGCAGCTCTTGCGCGTGGAGTCCGAGCGAATGGAGCATGCCCATCAGCCCTTCGCGGCATTCGGAGAGTTCGGCATCGGTCACACTGCCGGGCACTGGCACGCCGAGCGAGACGATCAGCCGGACGTTGCGAGCATGGAAGGGCGCATGCGCCGAGCCCGAGCTCCAGACGAGATCGTAAAGGCGTCTGGTGCGTGCCCTGGCGATGGCCTCGTAGATCCCGCCCTGCTCGTAGCGCGGAGCGAACCAGGGGCCAACCACGCTGCCGATCCGCGGAGATGCGAAGTTCAGGACCTGGAGGCAGGCGCCCTGCGGCAGGCCTTCGGAGAAGAACTGGCCGAGGATCTCGCCGGTCCGTTCGTCGGCCCCGATCAGCGGGGTGACTTCGAGCACGAAGCCCTTCGAGCGGGCGTTGCGGTAGAGCTTCGCCCCCTCGTCATAGACCCGGTAGGGCAGCCAGTCCGAAAGCATGTCGAGCCCGAAATGCGCCGGCGGCTTTTCAGGACGGGCCGTGTCGGCAAACAGGCCCCGCGAGAGCGCGTCGCGCGCGGCAGCAAGGGATAGCGTCACCGGCTCTCTCCTTCAGGTGTTTCACGGTGGGGGACCGGCTCGCGGGGAGGGGAAAACGAGCCAGGTCCCCCGGGTTCCGGCGCGTCAGCGCCGGGCATCGCCGGAACGGGCTGCGAGGGGATGAACAGCTGTTCCGGCAATGTGTCTGCCTCTTGGGTTTTTGGCGGTTGGAAATCGGGTGCGGGGTTGCCCTCGCGCGTCGCGGCAATGGTCGATGCCAGCGAGCGCAGGACTTCGCGGCGGCCTTGCGGGGCGCGCCAGCCTGTCCCTGCCTGTTCGGGCAGCGTCAGGTGAACGACGCGCGCCTCATGGTCGCGGCCCGCCGCATCGCGGTAGGGCGTCAGCACGATCTGCAGGCGGCGAACCGCTTCTCCGGTCGGGGTCACCGTCCGATGCGCGTGAGACGCGTCAGCCTTTTCGAAGCCGGTTGCCCCGGCATCGATTGTGGAGGTCGGCGCGCAAGTCCCTTCCGGAGCGCGGCAGGCGAAACTGCCTTTGACGTTTCCGCCAAGGCTGGCGCAGCCACTGGCCAAAAGGAGCGGCGCAGCAAGCACCACGGCGCGAAGGATCGGAAGCCGGCTCATTGCGGCTCTCCCTTGCCTTCGGCGACGAAGCGGCGGATCGCCGCGGCATCGCGGTAGCCATGAAGCACCGCCCCATCGCGGGCGCGCACGATGACCGGAGTTCCGGCAAACCCGTTGGCCTTCGCGAAGGCTTCGTTGGCATCGAGTGCCTTGGCCTCCTTGCAGGTCTTATCAGTCGCCAGAGCCTGGCCGGAATAGGCCGCATGGAGTGCCTTTGCCGGATCCTTAGCGCACAGCACCGCCTCGGAAATCTTGCGGCTCGCCGCGCCAAAGATCGAGATCGGTCGCTCTTCGACATGGACCTTGGCCTTGGCGAGTTCAGCGGTCAGGCGTTGGCAGTAGCCGCACTGGAAATCCGAGAAGACGACCAGGCGTTCGCCCTTGAGGTTGCCCCAGTGGATCGCGCCGGCAGCCGGAAGCGACGAGAGGTCGACATGGTTGGCGGCCGCCTGGACAGGCGTTTCGTCGCGTCCCGCCGGCGCGTCACTGGCTACGCGCGCCGCACCGGCCGCGAGCAGATCGGGATTGAGTTCGAGCAGGCGGGCGGCAGTGACGTCGCGCCGTTCTTCCATGTCGTAGAGACGGCCTACGAACAGGTAGCGGGCGGTCTCGTCGATGTAGAACAGCGTGTCACCCGAGACGACTTCGCACCAGGGCCCGAGCGTGTCGCAGCTGATCGCATCGATCGGGGTCTTGGGCAGCCGCAGTTTCAGCGCCTGCGCGACATCGCTCGCCATGCCCGCGGCGCTCGCAGGCATCGCAGTGACGGCAGAGACGCCGAGCGTCAGCACGGCGGCGGCGCTCGAGAGGGCAAGGGCAAGGTGGGCGGCGCGCGCCTTCAGGCTTGGCGGCGAGTCATTGTAGTTCATTTGGAGGGGCTCCTGACGTGGACGCCGTCGAGAAAGACGATCTCGACCTCGATGCCGGTCGGCATCTCGACGACGGGTTGGTATTGTTCGGCGCGTTCGATGAGGTATCGGCTGACGGTGTCGGCAGCCTCGCCGGCACCCTGGCCAAAGCCACCGGCAAGAATGTCGGTCGGCGACAGCGCCTCGCGCTGACCGTTGGCGCCGACCTGGCCGGTAAAAATGCCGTTGGCGTTGGCGGAAAATCCGCGGCCGAAGCCGCCCACAATCCCGGCGAGCAGCGCCTGGCTGACAAGGCTGCCTTCGCGGCTGACCACGCGGCCGCGCACGCCCGACTTTCCGGCAAAGGAGATGAACCCCTTGACCTCGCTCACCGCGAAGCGCCCACCGGGCTGTGCGCAGGTCATGCGCACCAGCTTGACGTAGACCTTCTCCGCCGAGAGGTCGCCGCGCGCCGCGCCATTGACGAGACAGCCGGTGATGTCGGTGGTGAGCAGTTTGTTGCCGCGCATCACCGAGCGGGCCGGACCGGTGATCCGGAGCACCACGGGAAGCGGATCGCTCTGGCTGGCAACGCCGGTCGAGGCATCGACACCCACGATGACCGTTGCCGGTGCGTAGCTGTTGGGCGGAAGGTAATCGCGGCTCGCTTCGAGCAACAAGGCTGGCGCAGTCTCTGCCGCACGCGGCTTGCCGTCCTTGCCCGTCTCCGCGCTGAAGCTCATCAGGCTGAGCTGTCCGCCTTGCGTTTCCGGCGCTCCTTGCGGTGGCTGGACAGCTCCGCCGGTGCCGACGCCGGGTCCATAGGCAGGTGGCGGTGGCAGTGGCGGCGCGGCGGCAGGTGCCTTCGCAGCTTCGCTCAGCTGTGATCGCAGATTGGCATTCTCGGCCGAGATCGCGTCGATCGCCGCCTGGCCGTCGGAGCGCATCTGCGCGTTCTCGCTGCGCAGGGCTTCGAGCTCCTGTTCGATCTCGGGGCGCGGCAGCTGGGCCTGCTGGAGATCCTTGATCGCGCGGCCCTGTGCATCGAGCCGGTTACCGTAGCTCGCGACGAACTCGCGCTGCGAGAGGTTACGATTGACGAGGCCGCCGGTGTCGATTGTCGCCGCACCATTGGCATCGGTGCCAGCCTCGTCGCCGTCGCCGCCGAAAATGAACATGCCGCCGCCGATGAGCGCGATGGCCCCGATCCCGGCGAGCAGCATCTTCTGGCGCTGTGCGATCTGCGAATTGAGGTTGCGCCGTCCGCTTTCTCGCGCTTCCGGCGAGCCCGGCAGAGGCCTCTTTCCGGCGTCCTTCTGTGGTGCCTCGGCCATCAGTCGAGTCCTCCCTTGGCAAAGACTAGGAAGGCACTGGTCGCTTCACCGGGAGCGAGTGCATCGCGGCCATAGGCAAAAGCGAGCGCGCCTGCGGCACCTTCGCGCTCGGAGCCAAGCGCAAGGCTTTCCTGGCCGAGGTTGCGCACGAGGAAGCGCTGTCCGGTAAGTTCATCGCCCTGGTATTCGGCGACCAGCTGGACCTCGATCCCGCCGGTACGGCGCGGATCCGACAGTTCGGCGCGGGCAGTGAATCCGGGCAGGACGGCATCGCTCGCCATCGCCTCGATCAGGCGGATCGCGGCGTCCTCGGGACCGGTCTCGGTCTCCCATTCGGTGGCCGCGGCTTTAGCGAGCGCGGGATTGGTGATGAAGAGCTGGGTCGCTTCCTCGCCGCCGAGACGGCAGGCGAACTTGTAGACGTAGCCCGCCTTGCTGGTCGCAAAGAAGCTGACCCGGGCAGCGGCAAATTGCGGGGGCACGGAGATATAGATGTCTCCGCGCACTGGCTCGTGCGTCACCTGGAAATCATTGTAGGGAAAACCGCTCGCGATCTTCGAGACATTGGCAAAGCCGTCATCGATAAGCGCGATCCGGGTGAGTTCGCCGCGAGCGAGCTCGCAGTCGATGGTCGCGTTGTCGGCCGCTTCGACGAATTGGTCGGCATACGCCGGGACCGGCGCGAGCGCGAAGGCAAGCACGGCGAGGCCGGTCAGCTTGAGCCCGGGATCGGGGCGCCTTGTCGCGCCGATCGCGAAACAGGCAAGGCCGGTTCCGGCAAGCGCAGCAGCGAGGGGAGATGGGAGAAGGCTCATTGGCCGGGTTCCTCCTTGTCGGTGGGAAGTTGCTCAAAGCCGGCGAGCGCAAGGCTGAGGCCACGCTTCGACCAGCGGAAACGGAAGGAGCGGCGCTGGCTCGCGATCACCTGCGTGCCGACAAAGGTCTTGAGCGTGCCGGTGACGGTCGAGGTCAGGGCCTTGGGGTCGACGTGCATTTCCGCGATCACGAAGGCCTGGCTGATGTCCGAGCCGCGCTGTTCCTCGACGATTTGGACGAGCTCGGCCTTGAGGCGGCCGTGCGCGGCGGGATCGGCGAGCTTCAGGATGTTCGTCATCCAGTAATCGAGGCTTTCGGGCGCCCGGTTGAGGAGCATCAGTGCCGTGTCGCGGGTGACAAGTTCGAGATAGGGCGCGTCGATCCCGCCGCTCGAGACGGTGATCCGCTCTGAGGTGATCGGCACCAGCACAACCTGCTCGTCGCGGGTGACCGCGGCGCCGAGGCTGACCAGCGTGGTCAGGCCCAGGACACCTGCCAGCACGGCAAAGCGGTTGCGTTGCCGCAGGTAGGTCTGCGCCTGTTCGTGCGCGAATTCTGCTCGCATGGTTCGCCTCCCTCAGCCCGCCAACAGGCGGCAGTGGGAGGGCGGCGTGGCCTTCAACCCGAGAAAGCTCCCGGGCAGGTACCAGTACGCAGCATGCACCAGTGCCGAACCGGCGCCGCGTGCCTTTGCCTTCCGCAAGGCAAGCCAGGCCCCGGCGGCCAGGCCGATACCGATGAAGATATGCTGCGAGAGAATGCCCCAGGCGAAGGGAATAAGGATCCCTGCAAACTCGTCGATGGTCCAGAAGCCGATGAGCTCCGGGTCGTCGAGCCGCCGTGGAACGAGGTACCTGTCGGCCATGCCGCCCTCCTGTCGTGACCGGATCCGCTGATCAGATGACCGCGGTCACGACCGAGGTGACGATCGGAACGCCGGTGCCGACACCGATGCCGACGCCGACCGGCACCGCGACCTGGCCGAGCGAGAAACGCCCGGAGGCGAGACCGATCAGGCCGCCCGCAAGGCTGAGCACAGTGATGATCTTGCCGCCCGAACCTTCGAGGAAGTCGGTGAACTTGGTCAACGCGGGATCGAAGGTGGTATCGGCCCCGGCAAAGGCGGCACCGGCGCAGGCCAGCGCCACGCAGGCGGGAAGAATGTAGTCGCGGCCGCGAGCCCCGTTGGGCGAGCGCTGCTGGACCGGAAGGGCAGTCTTGGTGGTCATGGATGGAAACTCCGAGGATTGAACATCAGCCAGCGATGCGTTCGCTGTATGTTCTTTCCTCTCCCCGGAGCCGGGCTGTAGGAAATCGGGAATTGGATTTTGGGGCTTTCGACCAAGCAAAAAGCGACATCGGGAGGTGCGATGCACGGGATTCGCGCAGGCTGATCGCGCAACAGCGCTGACTGTGCCGGCATCTGAGCGAAGAGAGCCGCGATATGCGCGCAGGCGACCGAAATTCGCGCGAATCGTCGGAGGAAGCTGATCGTTCCTTCCTCTATGTTCTCTAAATGTTCTTTTTGTTTTCCTACAGGCTTCCTTCGCGGTTAGCCGGAGAGTCGATCACTCTGGAGATAAGGATTCGTCGATGACCAACATGGCGCTCTTTGCCGAACAACAGGTTCGCGCCGACCTCGCCCGGCTGCTTTTGGCCGCCGTCGAAGCCAGCGGCCGTGCCCGCTGCGACATCGCTCGCGACGCGCAGATCCATAAGGATGCCCTGCGCCGTGTTCTTGCGGGCGAACGCTCGGCCAGCCTCGGCGAAGCCTTGCGCATTCTTGCCGCGAGCGGCGTCGCGCCGCACGCACACCTGCTCCTGTTCCTCGTCAGCGGCGGCGATCACGCGATTGCGTGGCTGCAATCGGACCTCGCGCAATTCTTCGAGGACTTTTCCGGCGAACTGCCTTCAGCGCTCGAGCGTGTCTTGGGCAACCAGGTTCACGATGTGAAGCCGCGCTGGGCCAAGGGGACCGCGCACCGCGTCGCCCGCTTGCTCTCCGACCACATCGACGAGCTCGAACGCAAGGATGCGCTGCTTGGCGATGTCTTTGCCGGTGCCGAGGGAGGCCATCGTGGGTGAAGAGATAGACAAAGGAGCGACCGAAACCCGGCGGGTGACGCGGCTCATTCGCCTGCCCGAAGTTCAGCATCGCGTCGGGCTTGGCCGTTCGACAATCTATCGCTGGATGGCCGAGGGCAAGTTTCCGAAGCCCGTGCAGCTGGGTGGATATGCGGTCGCATGGGCAGAAGACGAAGTGGAGGCCTGGATTTCGGACCGCCTGAAGTGACCGCTTATTGGTCTGGAGCTGACTGGTTGGAGGCGGACGTGCCATCGACAGGGGCAGTCAAAGGCATCCTTTGCGCGGTCGCCGGATCGAAGCAGTCGGCCCGATACCCTCGAGTATTGGGAGCGCTCGTCGCTGCAAGAACCGAGCTGATTTCGGAAGCCACCGGCGCCTATTAAGGAACATACAATATTGAGTAGGTCGAGCCGATCATGACAAAGTGCATCGAACAAGATTTCCCGTGTCAAAATCAAGAGTACGATGCGTTCGATCAAATAGCGCTCTTAGAACTAAGCCAGCCAATTTCTGCCCATGAGTTGGTGAACGAGAGCGCATTTTGTGCGGAACTGCCGGTCGACGACGAACTTCGTATTGGGAACATAACGTACAAGCTCTATCTTAAATTCCTCCGTGGTCAGACAGGCCTCTATCACCTGTGGGTAGACTATGACGCCTGCGACGACCATGGCAATTACACGATGTTATGCGTGTATGTCGGGAAAGGGTTTGCTGAGCTTCGCGTTGATAGCCACGTCAAAAAAATGGCCGAAGAATGCCCAGCTATACGTGACATTCACCAGCATGGAGAATCGTCTCTCTAAGTACTACGAGCAATTGTTTCTCGATGTGTACGATTTCGAATTAAACAACATTGAGAATTCTGGCGCAGAACATCTGTTTGCGGTTTGGGATGAGGAACGCCATCACTTGGAAACGCACTTGAATGAGGTTTCCAATCTGAGCAAAATTCAAAGTTTCGACGACTGGTAAGAAGTCGTAATCCGACCGGCCTCAGGTCGAACGAACTCCAGTCTACAGCCCACGCCGTTACCGGTCTGGACGTCTGGTGTTTTGGCGCAGAGCGGCGGCTATATTACACCCCAAAAGCGACCGCCGAGCACGAATATGGCCGCATGATTCTTCAAGAGATCGCACACCTGCGTGGAGCAATGAGAGCTTCCGGATCAGATCGGCTTAATGCCTTCGAATTGGACATCGGCAGCGTGTCCCCGCCAGATGGGCCTTTCAACGTTTTCCGCCAACGCAAAGCCAAAAGATGCGAAATTCCCCAAGTGACTGAGAGCTTCGCATTGCTTAGCGATGGCCTCTACGTTGCTCGGGATCTGAGCCACCTTTTCTGGATATCGCGCTGCTCGTACGATTACCCACTCGGGTCCATTGTCTCCGACAAATCAGATGTTCGGATCGACGTTGGGATTTGAGTGAGTGGACATGATCTCGAAACCCTTCCTTTGGAGCCATTGCTTGACAACTTGAACTGCAAAATCAAGTAGTTCCCAGTCGGTAACCTCAATGAGTTCATCTGAGGCCAGGGAAAACGGATCGACCGATTGCGCGTTTCTAAGGTCGATCAAGCCCCAACCGCCCAACTGCGGTTTCCAGCCTGTCAGCGTCCTTCCCATCGGCCAGAGGTGACCTTCCCCCCGAAAAGTGGTCCGTTTTGAGAGTTAGGATTTCGGCTATTTACGGCTTGAAAGGGGCTGATGAATGGCACGGAAGAGATACACGCCGGAACAGATTATCGGGATACTGCGTGAGGCCGAAGTTCGGCTCTCGCACGGAGAGAAGATCGGGGAGATCAGCCGATCGCTGGGGATTTCGGAGCAGAGTTACTATCGCTGGCGACGCGAGTACGGTGGGCTGAAGGTCAGCCAGGCTCGGCGATTGAAGGATCTCAAGAAGGAGAACCAGCGGCTCAGGAAGGCGGTGTCTGATCTTACGCTCGATGCGCTGATCCTGAAGGAGGTTGTCGAGGGAAAGTACTGAGCCCTTCACGGCGTCGGCTGGCCATCGACCATGTGCAGGAGGCATTGGATATCTGCCAGCGCCGTGCCTGCCGGGTCGTTGCCCAGCACCGCTCGACCCAGCGCAAGCTGCCCGCACCACCAGCCGACGAGAAGCCGCTGACAGCTGCAATCATCCGGCTGGCCCAGCAATATGGTCGCTACGGCTATCGCCGGATCACGGCGCTGCTGCGCAATGAAAGTTGGTTGGTGAACGCCAAGCGGGTCGAGCGGATCTGGCGCCGTGAAGGGCTCAAGGTTCCGCAGAGACAGCCAAAGCGCGGGCGTCTGTGGTTCAACGATGGATCATGCGTGAGGCTGCGTCCGCAATATAGTGGCCATGTGTGGAGCTACGACTTCGTCATGGATCGCACCCATGACGGCAAGGCCTTCCGCATGCTTACCGTGATCGACGAGTACAGCCGCCAGTGCCTGGCGATCCATGTCCAGCGCAAGCTCAAGAGCGATGATGTCCTGGCCGTGCTGACCGAGCTGTTCCAACGCCATGGTCCGCCTGATCACATCCGTAGCGATAATGGCGCTGAGTTCACTTCTCATGCCGTGCGCGACTGGCTCTGGCGGATTGGTGTGAAGACCCTCTACATCGAACCCGGATCACCATGGGAGAATGGCTACAACGAATCCTTCAACGGCAAGCTCAGGGATGAGCTTCTCAACGGGGAGATCTTCTACACTCTGAAGGAGGCAATCATCCTGATCGAGCGCTGGCGTATCCACTACAACACCGTCCGGCCACACTCTTCGCTGGGCTACCAGCCGCCGGCCCCACAAACGATCTTGCCTCGTCCTGCCATGCTGCCTTACGCTGCGCTCCAGGCCGCCCAGCAGGGCGACCCCAACCGCCGGAACTCTAACTTAACCGGTGGACCACCCTGATGGGGCAGGTCAGCAGCATGGTGGCGGCAGGCACCGCTTCGGCAGGTTTCTGTTCGGTCATTTCCACTCTTCTCCCTTGATGTAGCCAATATCGGTGCCGGGCGGCCGTGGTCTAAGCGTTCATTGTGTGTGGTCTTATCAGTTCCATCTAGGAATGAGTGCTATTCCCGCGAAAGCCAGAACAATTCCTGCCAGTAACAACGATTGGTCGGCCAGCAATGCGGCAGAGATGATCAACGCTGCCACCACCGGACCCTTGACGGGGGTGCTGCGGTCCTCTTCCCGCGTCAGATGGTTCAGACTGGCTGGGTCGATGGATACCTGAATCGTACCTGATCGAGCGACCGAGGCAACGTTATCGATTAGCTCGGGCAGCGATGCCGAGAAATCAAGCAGGCCACTGCGGACCTTGGCCAAATGATCCCGCGCGGCTCCGATCGAAAATCGCTCGGCAAACAATTGCATCACGATCGGCTTCGTTTCTTCGGCGATATTGTAGTCCGGCGCCAAAGAGCGAACGAAGCCCTCTGCGGTCAGCAGGGTGCGCAGCAAAATAGCGAGGTCGGGCGGCAATACGAGGCGATAATCGCGCAACAATCCGAAAACCCGATCGAAAATTGCCGCGAATTCTATCCCGGCAAGAGCTGTGCCGCTAAATTCCGCGATCAGCTCATCCAGGTCCATCACCAATTGCGCGCGATCCACGAGTGGATTGCCTGCCCAGTCGAGCAGCAGATCGGCCACCTTGTCTATCTGTCCGTTCGCGATAGCGAAAATCAGTCGGACGATTTCCTGACGCCGCGCGCCGCTGAGAAAGCCGACCGAGCCGAAATCGATGAAGCCTACCTGGTTCCCTTCCATCCAGAAGACGTTGCCGGGATGCGGGTCGCCATGAAACTCTCCATTGAGAAGGATCATCCGTAGCACTGCATCGGCATAGCGCTTCGCGAACTGGGCATTCCCTGCCGGATCAGTTGCCGGGTGCCGCGACGCGGGCTTTCCGCCCAGGGCTTCCTGCACATTGATCGTCAAGCCTGTGAGTTCCCAGTGGATCGCGGGCGTCTTCACCCCAAGCATCTCCAGATAACCGCCAATCCTTTCACAGGCACGTGCTTCTGCCGCCAGGTCCATCTCCCGCGCTAAATTCTTGGCGAATGTCTGAAGGAATTCCACGGGTCGATAGCGGGCAATGTCGCTTGACCGACGCTCGGCGAGGCCCGCGAGCCGTGTCAACAGCCTCATGTCCGCCTCGATCCTGGACGCCATGCCGGGTCGGCGGATTTTCACGATAGTCTCGCTTCCGTCCAGCAGGGTTGCGACATAAGTCTGCGCGATAGAGGCTGAGGCGATCGGGTTTCTCTCGAAAGCGGCGAATTCACGTTCCCAGTCGCTGCCCCAAGCCGATACAATCACCGGTTCGATCTTATCGAACGGCAGCGGTTCCACCTGGTCGTGGAGAGTGCCGAACGCGGAAATCCAGGGTTGTGTAAACAGATCGCTTCTGGTCGCCAGGAGCTGGCCAAGCTTTATTCCGACAGGGCCGACATCGCGCAACAGCGCCACCACCGATGCAGGACGCAAGTCCTCGGTATCTGGCTCATTCTCCGAAACCGGCATAAAGCCAAGCAAGCTTCCGAGATTTTTCAGACCGTGCCGGGCGAAAATCTGACCGAGTTCTGCTAGCCGCGTCAGTTCACCGACACTGTTTTCCAGATCATGCTTCATCGGCTTTCTTCGCAAGTGTCAGCCTGCTTCTGATTCTCCGCAACTTTTCGAAGCATCGTACGCAGGAGGTCGATTTGAGGCGCAGACATTCCCTTCCAGAGAATTTCGTGGAGTCGATCAGCCGCTTCGCGCAGTTCCGGCCAGATGGTTCTTACTTGCTCGGTGAGGTGGAGGTTCCAAACCCTTCGATCGTGCGCCGCCCGCTCTCGCTCGATCAAACCTTTTTCAACCAAAACTGCGACAGCCTGTCCTATCGTCGCCGATTCAAGCTCGAGCAGGCGAGAAATCTCGGTCTGTGTTAGCGTAGGTTCTCGCAACAAGGACGCGATGATCCGCCATTGTGTTTGATTGAGGTCGAGCCCCACGATCAGAGCGTCGAAGGTCCGCCGAGCGGTCCTGTTCACCTCTTCTAGCAAATAAAGGATGTCATCCTTTTCGTTGGGGGCGTAATCACGTATCTCATCTTTCGGCATATGCTTATCCATAGCGCTATCTTGGAAGGCTCGCGCATGCCTGGCGTGTTCAAGCTCAGCGTCAACCATATTCGCTAGCAGTGCCGCCATGCAAACACTCGCTGATTTCACGCTACAGCAGAAACTGAATCCGATGGTCGCTCAAGCTGATAAGGAACCGAACGGCGCTGGGTGAGTGCGGGGGCTCCGGCCACCTCGCCTGCCACGACTGCCGGGATGTTATGATCGCATGCGCTCGGCGTCCCTCATCTGAGCATCAGACCCCCTGAAGGGCAAACGCGGGCGTGAACGCGGGGCATGGGCTCGATTTCGAGTGATTATGGCTCGCTGCCCAGATTGTCATGCATCCTAGCCAGCGATCCGCGTAAGCGCTCCAGTTCCCCAAAACGGATCCCCCCGAGCAAGCGAGCATACATTGCATCAGCTTCTACTCGCATCTTGGGAAGTAGCTCGATTGCGGCAGGGCGTAAATGAACCCGCCAAACGCGCCTGTCGTTCTTCGCGCCTGCGTCTTTCCACCAGCTCAAGTTCTTCCAGGCGATCAATAGTCTGGCCGATGCTAGCGCGCTCTAGCTTCAGTTCCCGAGCCAGCTCTGTCTGGGTCATGCCTGGGCTCCGAAAGATAAGCCAATATACTCCATTGCGTCCGCGTGAGCCCGAATTGTTCAACCGAAGAATCGGCGGTCCTGCGCAAACGCCGGGTCACTTCCTCCATAAGAAAGAACAGCCGATCGGTATCGGTGAGGGAACTTGCCCCCCTTTGTATCCGCGTCATAGCCCGTCATGGCAGCCATCTAGGGCAACCTACCATAGCGGATCAGGAAATAAAGCCGTTTACTGTAAATCGATTTACAATATGAGGTTGCGGTATGCAGTCGCAAACTTTCCATATCGGGGGAAATGGTGGCATCTCCATAGCAGCCGAAGCGACCGGAAATGCCGATGCTTTACCGGTCTTGCTCGCGCATGGGGGCGGCCAGACCCGTCACGCATGGAAACGTGTCACAGCCGATCTCGCCAATGCGGGATTTCGTCCGATCGCAATTGATATGCGCGGTCATGGCGACAGCGAATGGTCTGCCGAGGGCGCTTACGAAACGCGCGACTTCGCTTCAGATCTCGTTGCGATCGCTTCAAAAATGGACCGCAAGCCAGCGCTCGTCGGGGCCTCCCTTGGCGGGTTGGCCGGACTGATCGCCGAAGGACACCTTGCGCCGGGCCGCTTCGCGTCGCTCACTCTCGTCGACATCGCGCCGCGTATGGAGACGGGGGGCGTTATGCGCGTAGTCGGCTTTATGGAGGAGCACGTGGAGACCGGTTTCTCTTCACCGGACGAAGCGGCAGAGGTCATCGCGCGCTACATGCCACATCGCCGCAAGCGCGGAGCCGGCAAGGGCTTACGGCGCTATCTGCGAGAGAAGGAAGACGGCCGCTACTACTGGCATTGGGATCCGGCCTTTATCCGCAACATCACACTAGCCAAGCGAAGCGATCCGGCTCATCAGGAACGCCAGTTTGATGCGCTGAACGATGCAGCCAGCAGGCTTTCGCTGCCATTGCATATTATTCGCGGCGGATCGAGCGATCTGGTTTCCGAAGACGCGGTCGCGCAATTGCTCGAACTTGTTCCACACGCTGAATACACCGACATCGCAGAGGCAACACATATGGTGGTTGGCGATGCCAACGATGCCTTTTCGGCAGCGATACTCGATTTTCTCAAGCGTAATCACAGTCCGCAGGGAGCCGTTACATGACCGATAATCTGACAAGGATCGATCCTAAGCGCCTCGAAGAGATCCTGCAGATTGCCCCGTTTCACCGGTGGCTTGGCCTCACTTTACGGTCATGCTCGAACGAGCAGCTTGAACTGGAGATGCCTTGGCGCGACGAGATCGTGTCAAACCCGGCAATCGGTTCAGCGCATGGCGGCGTGCTCGCCTCTCTGATCGATTTAACCGGGCTCTACACCTTATTGTCGCAAGGTACAGGGGCCAAGGCGACCGCCGATCTGAGGGTCGACTACCACCGCCCGGCAACCTCGGGACCACTCGTAGCATCGGGCAAAATAATCAAGATCGGTAAAAATATCTCGGTCGCTGAAACACGTGTATACGGTCCTACTGGCAACCTTTTGGCTAGCGGCCGCGGTGCCTACGTATGCTAACAGCGTTATCCTAATGGAACTAACTGCAGGGCGAAAATTAGCAGGTCTGTTCCTCGAAGACCTGCAAAATAGTCCCACGACTTTCAGAGCGAATTGCGTCGCGATAGCCGCCTTCCAATGAGTGACGTGACCCCCTGATCTTCCCCCCAGCCGGGATTAGAGCCGAGCCGCGTTGATGCGTATGAGCGCGGTTGAAGCAATGGGCTGCGCAGCGGAGCCCGTAGGGCGTGGCGAAGCAGGCCATTGCTTATCTAGTTCGGCGGCGAACGCCGCCGGTGTCGCGTAGCCAAGGGATGAGGGCGGTCTCTCTCGGTTGTAGTCTTCCACCTGACCTGCCCCATCAGGGTGGTCCACCGGTTAAGTTAGAGTTCCGGCGGTTGGGGTCGCCCTGCTGGGCGGCCTGGAGCGCAGCGTAAGGCAGCATGGCAGGACGAGGCAAGATTGTTTGTGGGGCCGGCGGCTGGTAGCCCAGCGAAGAGGGATTCCTGCAGCGAACACCGCTGCCGGCCTCTCCCTATCACATCATCGACGATATTGAGCACACGGAACTTTTGTTCGGACGCCACCTAGTCGTGAGCAAATAAAAGTTCGAAAAAGAGGGCTCGACACAGCGAAGCGCCGAACCCTCTTGCAATTAGCGAGTAAGTTTAAAACTTGCCGCGCACGGTGATGCCGTAAGTCCGGGGTTCCGCAAGAAAAGCGGAGAACGTTTGTTGCGGAGCCACGAAAGGCGTGTTGAAGGCCACCTGCGTATACCCAACGTCAAACAAATTATTGACCCATCCCTCGATCGCGAAGCGATCCGCAATATTGGTCAGACCCACACGCCCGTTCACTACGACGAAGCTGTCCTGTTCCTTGCCGAAGAGCAGGTCGGAGCCGGTGTTGTAATCACCAGCCATACGAGCGTTCACGAAGACCAGGCCTTCGAGCCCACTGTCGCCGATTGGCGGCGTCCACGTAAGCGACGATGTTGCCACGATCTCTGGTGCATTCGACAGGTTGTCGCCTGGCAGCAAGCGTAGTGCGGGGTCGAGCGGTGCCCCGGTATCGTCCCCGATAAGATTGTCTTCAAAGCTCGTATCAGAATAGGTGACGCCAAGGGTAATATCCAAATCACGAGCGGGCCGTAGATAGGTTTCGATCTCGACACCTTGAGCGATCAGACCTGGTGCAACTTCATCGGAAGAGCATGCACCGGTTGTCGCGCTTGCGTCTCTGTCGGCCCCGCCGAGATCGCTATCGCAACTATTGACCGTCTGCACAATGTAGAACGCCCCATTGAACGTGTTCAACTGGAAGTTACTGAACTCTTGCCGGAAGCCTGCAATGCTAACCCCGAACTCGCGTGTCGAGTATTTGAGGCCGATCTCATATGCATCGACTGTTTCTTCATCGAACTGCAGCGCGGCTGCCGAGATATTGGCCGGATCGAACGCAAGCGGATTTGACAGTGCAGACCTGTCGAGGTTGAAACCGCCCGCCTTGTAGCCGCGTGAATACGAACCGTAGACTAGCAGATCGGGAGTTGGCTTCCAGCTCAGGATAGCCGTGCCGGTAAACTCCTCTTCTTCGCGCGAGTCTTCGAGAGAAACTCCATCGAGCTCCGATGTCGAATTGCCTTGGCAGGAAAGGCTGATGATACCACCGGCCAGAGGTGCCAAAGTCGGAACACCCAGAAAGCCTCCGAGCAGATTGCGGTTTGTCGGACAAACCGTGTTGTCGTTGCGGAAAGTTGCGTCGAAGTCCTTGGTTTCGTTTGTATAACGAAGCCCCAGCGTCAAATCGAGCGTATCCGTGATCGCAAAGATATTATGCGTGAAGAACGCGAAGTTCTCACTCGTCTGATTGTAGACCTCGCTGACCGTTCCCAAATCGCTGATGCTTGCAAGGTTGTTGATACCTGCGAGGATCGCCGGGGTTGCAGCGCCGAATGCCGGGCTTCCGGTCAGCGTACCGTCCAATGCCGCCACGTTGGCACCCAGGCAATTGGAAGCCCCCGGATTGACCAAAGCCGGGTTGATCGCGATAGCGATGCGGCACGCTACGAAATTGCCGTACTGGGTGCCGAACCGCAGATTGTCACGCACCTGCAGTTCTTCATTGGCGTAATACGCGCCGATCAACCAATCGAGTTTGCCATCGAAGGCCTCACCGGTAAGGCGCAGTTCCTGAGTGAATGTTTCAAAGTCTCGAGCAAGAGCATTCTCGGTCGGAGCGCGGTAGAGAATATCGACAGTAGTGTAATCGGTGTCAGATCCCTGGCTGTTGGCATATTCACGGTAGCCCGTGATAGACGTCAACGTGACGTTCCCGAAATCCCAATTGATCTCAGCCGAAATACCGTAGTCTTCGGTTTCGCCTTCATAGCTTCTGCCCGGCGTAGGGTACAGGTCGCGGTTGAATGTATCCTGGGTGAGGGCACGCGGATCCTGCCCAAGCGCAAGCAACACGGGAACGATCGGATTTGCGGTACTCGTCAGGGCGGCCCCATCCGATGGCCTCGTAAAGGGATCAAATCCAGCGCTGATCCGTGCAAGCGGAGCAAACTCGGGCTGGACGAACGTCGCGGCACAGCACGCTTCGTCCTTTTTGGAATAATCCCCGACAAGGCGAATGGACAGGTCGTCATTGGGTTCGAACAGGAGCTGACCGCGGACCAGATAACGATCGCGATTGTTGATCGTCCCGCCGTTGGTAATATCGTTGTAGAAGCCGTCGCGCTCAAAGTAAACGCCGTCCACACGCGCAGCTACGGTGTCGCCAAGCGGAGCGTTTATGCCACCTTCGACGCGGATCGCATCATAGTTGCCATAAGTGAAGGCCCCGTATGCGCTGAAATCGAACTCGGGCGGTGCGGTGTAGATATTGATCAGGCCTGCCGATGAGTTCCGCCCGCCCAGAGTACCTTGGGGACCGCGAAGGATTTCGACCCTGTCGATAGGGCCGAGCTCACTCAGGGCGCTTCCCGAACGAGAGCGATAGACTCCATCGACAAAAACCGCGACCGAACTTTCCAGACCAGGGTTGTCGCCGACCGTGCCGATACCGCGAATACGCGCGGAACCGTTAGCTTCGTTGCCGGTGGAAGACACCAGCAGGGACGGTGCAACCTGGTTCAGCTCACGTATGTCGCTGGCGCCCGAATTCTGGAGGGTTTCTCCGGAAACAGCTGACACGGCGACTGGAACATCCGCCAAGACCTGCGATCGCCCTTGCGCGGTAACAATGATTACGTTTTGGTCTTCGACATCGGCCCCTTCAACCAGATCCGCATCGGGTTCGCCAACATCCTGGGCGAAGGCGGCTGTCGGTGTGAAGGCAAGTGCCGCTGCCAATGCACCAAGGGCGCAATGGTGGCGTGATGGAAATCTTTTCATGTGCCTCTCCTCTAAGAATGTGCCCCATCCTAGGCACTAGTCGATGTTAGAAACGATGCCGATAAGCGCGTTTCATTTCAAGACTTGGTAGATGAATTGACGGATTATTTCACATTGTCGACAAGCATGTGGCAAAAATGCCATGCAGGTCACTACATGCAGGTTTCTAGTAGCCAGAAAGCTTGGAAAATCGGTCCTTTAACCAGCTCGACGAACCGAAGCTCTGCTCCAGCACGCGGGCGCGCTTGAGATAGAAGCCGACGTCGTACTCATCGGTCATGCCGATCCCGCCGTGCAGCTGGATGCCCTCGTTTGCCATGGTGTGCATAACGCGGTTGGCTTCCGTCTTGGCGATGGTCGCCGCGCGCGCCACGCCGAAGCCGGCATCGACGGCTTGCAGGCCCGCCTCGACCGCGCTGCGCATCTGGGCGAGATCGGCGAAGAGGTCCGCCATGCGGTGTTGCAGCGCCTGTAAGCTCGCCAGCACCTGGTTGAACTGCACGCGCTGCTTCAGATAGTCGAGCGTGTCGTCGAACACCTGCTGCGCCATGCCGAGCATTTCGGCTGCGGTGAGCACGCGCGCGCGGTCGAGCACGTCATCGAGCAGGCTGTCGCCGCCATTGGCGAGCTTCTCCGCCGCCGCGCCGTCGAAGGTGACGTCGGCATGGCTGCGCTGGTCGGTCAGCTTGCGGGTGGTGAGCGCGACGCCGTCGCCTTTCTCGACCAGGTAAAGCCCGTCCTTCGCCGCGACGACGAACAGGTCCGCACCATGCGCTTCATGGACGAAGGCCTTGGTGCCGCTCAGCTTGCCGTCGGACACACTGGTCTCGATCTTCGCAGGATCGTGGCTCGGCCCTTCGTCGACGGCGAGGGTGGCGATGGCCTCGCCGCTCGCCAGCCTGGGCAGCCACCTGGCCTTCTGCTCGTCGCTGCCGCCAAGAACGATCGCCGAGGCGGCGACGGTGTTCATCACCAGCGGGCTGGCGGTGAGCGTCTTGCCGAGTTCCTCGACGACGAGGCCCGCGGACAGGAAGCCGAAGTCCGACCCGCCATGCTCTTCGGGGATGATGACCCCGGCCCAGCCCATCTGTGCCATCGTCGCATAGGCGTCGCGGTTGAAGGCTTCGGGCTCGCCGCTGGCGCGGACCTTGCGGAATTCGGTGACCGGGCTTTCGTTGACGGTCCATTCGCGCGCCATGTCGCGCAGCATTTCCTGTTCTTCGTTGAGAACGGCCATTGTCCTTGCTCCCCTCTCTTACTGGTGGTCGAGCATGCCGAGCACGCGCTTGGCGATGATGTTGTTCTGGATTTCGGTCGAGCCGCCATAGATGGTGGTCGCCTTGCCGAAGAGCCACGCGCGCACGGCCTCCAGCTCGCCGTCCGAAAAGCCGTCGCCTTCCCAGCCGAGGCCCTGCAACCCGCGGATTTCGATCAGCAATTCGCTGCGTTCCTGGCTCAGCTTGGTGCCGAGCTTCTTGAGCACAGAGCTGATTTCGGAGACGCCGCCAGCTGCCTTGCTCTCTTCCATCGCGCGGCGCGCGGTGAGCAGGAAGCTGTTCCAGCGGATTTCGAAATCAGCGATCTTGTCGCGCAGCACCGCATCGGCGAGTTCGCCGTCGGCGCCCGTCGGCTGGTACTTCTTGGCGATATCGCCAAGGCTCTGGCCCATGAGACGGGCGAGGCTGCCGCCGCCCGAGATATTGGTGCGCTCGTGCTGCAGCAGGCGCTTGCCGATGGTCCAGCCCTGGCCTTCCTCGCCGACGAGGTTTTCCTTGGGCACCTTCACGTCGGTGAAAAAGGTTTCGCAGAACGGGCTGGTCCCGCTGATCATGGTGATCGGGCGAACTTCGACACCGGGCTTGTCCATGTCGATCAGCATGAAGCTGATGCCCTTGTGCTTGTCGCTCTTGTCGGTTCGCACAATTGCAAAGCACTTGTCGGCCCATTGGCCGCCGCTGGTCCAGGTCTTCTGGCCGTTGACGAGGTAGTGGTCCCCCTTGTCCTCGGCAAAGGTCTGGAGGTTGGCAAGGTCGGAGCCGGCATTGGGTTCCGAATAGCCCTGGCACCAGCGGATCTCGCCGCGGGTGATCGGCGGGATGTGTTCCTTTTTCTGCGCCTCGTTCCCGTATTCGAGCAGCGTCGGCCCGAACATCATGACGCCCATGCCGCCGATCGGGTTGTAGGCACCCGCCTTGGCGAATTCCTGGTCGATGATCTTGGCCTGCGCCTTGGTGAGGCCGCCGCCGCCGTATTCCTTCGGCCAGGTGGGGGTGCCCCAGCCGCGCGCGCCCACGGCTTCGCGCCACTTGGTCTGCGCCGGCGTTTCATTGGTGGGGCCGTCCACGCCGGCCAGCGCGTTCGACTGGCCCTTGAGTTCGGCGGGAAAATTGTCCGCCAGAAACTGCTGCACTTCCGCGCGGAAGGCGTCTTCGTCGGTCTGGGTTGCGGGCTCGATTTGTGTGGCCATGGGTGTTTTCTCGAAGAATCAAGGAAAGACAGATAAGAATGTAGGCTACGGGGACGAGGATCCCTCCGTCAGTATTGTTGTTCGGGTAGGTGAAGAACCAATCCATCCAGCATCGGCTTCATCGGAATCTGACAGGCAAGGCGACTGTATTCAGTGGTGCCTTCGGCGAACTGCAAGAGGTCGGCCTCCATTCCATCATGCATAAGCCGACCCACCTTGTCGATCCATTCGGGATCGACATGCACATGACAGGTCGCGCAAGCACATACCCCTCCGCAATCGCCATCGATACCCGGCACGTCATTGTATAGCGCCGCTTCCCTGGCTGTCTCGCCTTCTTCTATTTCGACCTCCCGTCGCTCACCATCGCTAGCCACGAACGTAATTTTGATCATCTTGAACTCCGCATTTCGATCTCGAGAGTCAGCGGGCGCGGAGCCGCACCGGCAGCCTGGTGATTCCGCGGACGAGGTTTGAAAAAAGACGCTCTGGTTCACCTGTAACCTCGACCCGGGAAAAGCGCTTGTGAATTTCTTCCCAGATGATCCGCAGCTGCAGTTCCGCGAGCCGGTTTCCCATGCAGCGGTGAATGCCATAGCCGAATGAGAGGTGATGGCGCGGATTTTTGCGGTCGATGATGAACTGGTCCGCGCGCTCGATAGCACTCTCGTCGCGGTTGCCTGACAGGTACCACATCACCACCTTGTCGCCCTTCTTGATCTGTTTGCCGCCGATCTCCCAATCTTCCAGCGCGGTGCGGCGCATATGAGTGAGGGGGGTCTGCCAACGGATGATTTCCGGAACCATTTTGCTAATGAGCGAAGGATCCGCGTCGAGTTTCGCGTACTCGTCCGGGCTTTGGTTCAAGGCGAGCACGCCGCCGCTGATGGAATTGCGTGTTGTGTCGTTTCCACCGACGATCAGCAGCATAAGATTGCCGAGAAACTCGAGGAACGGCATGTCGCGCGTGGCGGGAGAATGAGCCATCATCGAGATGAGGTCGTTCTTCGGCTCCTCGTTTATCCGTTCGTCCCACAGAGTCTTGAAATACATCGCGCAACCGATGAGTTCTTCGCGCCGCGCCTCGTAGGATTCGACGATCCCGGTTTCAGGTGCCGCAGTTGCTACATCGGACCAGCGCGTCAGCTTGCGCCGCTCCTCCCAAGGGAAATCAAACAAGGTTGCCAGCGTCATCGTCGTCAACTCGATCGCAACCTTATCCACCCAGTCGAAATCTTCGCCAATCGGGAGTTCATCGAGAATCTCTCCCGCGCGCTTGCGGATGATCGGCTCGAGCAGTTGCAGGTTGGACGGAGCCACTGCCGGAGTCACCGCCTTGCGCTGCTGATCGTGCTTGGGCGGGTCCATCGCTATGAACATTTCAAGTTCGAGCGCGCCTTCCACCGAATGCATGTCCTGGATTGCAATTCCGCCTAGCTTCGCTTCCGAAGAGAAGACCTTATGATTGGTGTCCACCGACATGATGTCGTCGAACTTGGTAATGGACCAGTAAGGGCCGACATAGCTCTCGCGGCAGTAGTGGACAGGTTCTTCGGCGCGCAACCTGTCAAAAAATAGACCGATGGTATCGTTCTGAAACAGGCTTGGCCGGGCCACGTCGATTTCCTCGATCGGAATTGACGCGATCCTCGCCGCGGCATCCGGCTCGGCGATCTGGCTGTCCATAAGAACTATTCCTTCTACATCTCAGGCCTGATCGGCCTTCAGTCATCCTTAAGGGAGACATCTCGTGCAGTCAATAAATCGTATACTCTTTTAGTCCCTTGCAGACACCAATCCCATCGGATAGTGTGCCGATCCAGCGAAGGTTTGCTAATATCCTTATACTGTTTATTCGAGAGGTGCGGGTGTGCTGATGAGTGGCGGATGCCGGCGATGAAGAAGGCCAAGCGTGCCCTTTCTCTTGCGCAAAGCATCGTGAGGGACATCGAGGCGGGTCGCCATAACCCGGGTGACAGGCTTCCGCGCGAGGATGAAATGCTCGCGCGTTACGAGGTTGCGCGCGCAACTTTGCGGGAGGCTTTGCGGTTCCTGGAATTGCAAGGGGTCATCCATCTCCAGCTCGGCCGTGGTGGAGGTCCCGTCGTAGCCCGTCCGCAGACCGGCGATTTTGCAAGCAGTTTGTCATTGATTCTGCATTTCATGGAAGCCGATTTGCGTGGTTTGCTTGAATTGCGCGAAGCAATTGCTCCCGATGTCGCAGGGTATGCAGCCCAGCGTGCAACTACCGCTGATCTCAGCGCGTTGGCAGGGTGTCTGGCGGAATTGAGGCATCATGAAGCCTCTGATCAATTCGAGGAACTTAATCGCAGATTTCACGACTTGTTGGGTTGGGCGAGCGGCAATCCGCTGTTCGGTTTGCTGACCTCTGCGATGCATCTGTTGACCCGCGAGTTTTCCCATTCGCTGGGATATTCGGCACAGGAACGGGCGGTGCAGATGAAGTTTCTGGTGCGGGTGCTCGAGGCAGTGCGGACTGGCGACAGCGCCGCGGCCCGTCAAGCAATGAGCCGGTTGGTGGCCGGCTCTGCCGTCTATCTTTCGGAGCGCAGTCCCGAGCTGGTCTCGCAGCGGGTGCGGTGGGGGCAGCTGTAGAATTTTCAATAGTTTGAGTGTGCGTTTAGGCAAGTGGCTGGAGAGGAAGAATGGCGTTGAAGAGCCGAATATGCGAAATGCTGGGGATCCGGTACCCGATCCTGCTTGCCGGGATGGGCGGAGCGAGCGTTCCGGCGCTGGCGGCTGCGGTTTCGAATGCCGGCGGGCTCGGGGTCCTGGGTGCCGCGGCGTGTTCGCCCGATCAGTTGCGTGACTGGATTCGCCAGACCCGGGAATTGACCGACAAACCTTTCGGTGTCGATACGCTGCTCCCCGCGTCGGTCAGGCGCGGCTCTGCCCCTCAAAGCGGTGCTGCACCCCAAAATCCCATGGATCTGATGGGTGAATATCAGCAGTTCGCGCGCGACTTCATGGATCGTGAAGAGCTTCCGGAGGTCGATGCTGCCGCCGCCATGCGGGCGGCGGGCGCGCCTGAAATGGGCAAGGGCGGCCCGCAGTTGTTCTCGAAGGAATTCTTTGAGGCGCAGATGGAAGTGGTGATCGAGGAAAAGGTGCCGGTTTATGCTGCCGGCCTTGGCAATCCTGAACCCTGGATGGATCGGCTCCATGCCAATGGCACCAAGGTCATGGCGGTGATCGGCAAGGTCAAGCACGCCGAACAGGTCGTCGGGTCGGGCATCGACATGATCGTCGCGCAAGGGCACGATGGCGGAGGTCACAACTCGCCGATCGGGACTATTTCCTTGATTCCCCAGGTGGTCGACGCCGTTGGCGATCGTGTTCCTGTCCTTGGGGCCGGCGGTATCTCGGATGGCCGGGGTGTTGCCGCTGCGATGATGCTGGGGGCAGAGGGCGCGTGGGTCGGCACGGCATTTCTCGCGACCGAGGAAGCGGGCATCGAGCGCTTCCAGAAAGAGGCGATCACCGAAAGCGGCGATACCGATACGGTCGTTAGTCGATCGCTTACCGGCAAACCGGCGCGCATGATCCGGAACAAATGGGCCGACGCCTGGGTGCAGGCCGGAAAGGAACCTCTGCCGATGCCCTATCAGTCGATGATCTCCGGCCCGGTCATGGCCTCCGGGATCAAGGCCGAGCGCAAGGATGTCATCCCCGGCTTCGCGGGGCAAGGCATCGGCCTGATCGATTCGATCCGGCCTGCCGCCGAAGTGATGCGCGACCTGGTCGATGGAGCCGAGAAGGCGTTGGCGTCCGCTGGTATCTACAAGTGAAGCGCAGGAGGCAAGAAGATGGCTTACGCCAAAGGTCATGAATTGCGCCGCCCCGTAGAGCCTCTCAGAGCGCTGGGGCAATGAGGCAGTTGATTGCCGACAAGGAGGATACGGCGCAGGTGTTCCGTATCGTCAAGGCATTGTCGGGCAATTCCTATTATCGGAATTTCAATCGCTTCATGAAGTCGAGCGATGGGCGGCGTATCGCTTCCGACCGGGCCGACCTACTTGAAACCTTGTGCGATCGCAAACGCCTTGCGACCTGTGCGTCTGGCACGCTTGGCCGAGCCTACCTCGATTTTGTTTACGGGGAGGGTCTGACAGCAGAAGGTCTGGCGGAAGCCAGCGAGGCCGGAGGTCTGGAGGACCTCGGCGACCCCGATGTTTCCCTCTATCGTCGGCGCCTTCGCGATTCGCATGACCTGTTTCATGTCGTCACCGGATACGGCAGGGACGCACTGGGCGAATTGTGCGTGCTGTCCTTCGGAAACGCGCAATTCTATAATCACGGGATCGCTTTCATCGTGGGCGTCGGCATTCCCAAGATGAAACTGGAAGCTGCCCAGTTGCCAGTGGCGCGCGCTGCATTTGAAGCGTGGCGCCGGGGCCGGGCTGCAGCCGATCTGACCACCTTCTACTGGGAAGAAAATCTCGATCGTCCGTTGGAGGATGTCCGCCGCGAGTTGCGACTGCGTCCGCCGGAGACCTATCAGAGGGTGCGCGCTCTTTCCGAACAGCTCGAACGCGATTACCAGGCGGTCAGGCAGGCATGAGCTTAAGCGACAAATCGGCCATCACCGGAGTGGGCGAAACCGCTTTCGTGAAAGGCACCGAGAAAACCGCGGTCGACATGATGCTGGAAGCATCGCGCAAAGCCATAGCAGATGCAGGGCTGAAGCCGTCGGATATCGACGGCATGGTTCCTCCGCCGATCTACACCACCTCGGAAGAGATGGCGGCTAACCTCGGTATCGAAGTTCTGCGCTATGCCTCTACGGTCCACATGGGCGGGGCGAGCCCTACCACGGCACTCCAGAACGCCGCGATGGCAATTGCCAGCGGCTTATGCGACCATGTGCTGGTGACGCTCGGGTGGAACGGTTATTCCGCCTTGCGGCCCAAGCCTGGCGCACCGCCGACGCGGCCGATGAACATGAACACCCTGACGAATACGATCCAAGGCTATTACATTCCGTATGGCGTGTTCCTGCCGGTGCAGATGTATGCCTGGCTCGCCACCCGGCACTCCCGAATTTACGATATCGGCCCGGAAGCGATGGCGGCCGTTGCACTGGCGTGCCGTCGCCATGCGCAGATGAATCCGCAGGCCTTCACTTATGGCCGGGAACTGGATGCCGAAACCTACCATTCCGCGCGCTGGATATCCGAACCCTTTCGCCTCTACGATTGCTGTCTGGAGACTGACGGGGCATGCGCAGTCGTGGTTTCGCGAATAGACCGCGCCAGGGACATGCCGCATGTTCCCGTGAGCATCGCCGGTGCGGCTGAAGGGCATCCTTACCCCGCCGACGATATCCCTTCGCGTCCCGACCCCTTCAAGATCGGCCTGAGCTACGCCGCGCCGCGCGCGTTCGAAATGGCGGGGGTCGATCGCGAAGACATGGATTTTCTGCAGATCTACGACTGCTTCACCTACGTGGTTCTCCTTCAGCTGGAGGCCCTGGGCTATTGCGAACCAGGTGGACAGGCAGAGTTCGTCGCGAATGGCCAGATCGAGCTGGGCGGGCGCTATCCCGTCAACACCCATGGCGGCCTGCTGAGCGAGGCCCATGTTTGGGGACTGAACCATGTCGTCGAGGCGGTGCGTCAGTTGCGCCACGATTGTGGGGAGCGGCAGGTCGAAGGCGCCCAGACCGGCCTGGTGACCGGCTGGGGCGATCTGGGTGACGGCAGTATAGCGATTTTGAGGAGGTTTGCGTGAGCGACGAGAAAGATCTGCCGCCCAAGATGCGCCCCTCGGCGCAGGCCGCACCAGCCAAGCCAAAGCCGCGCCCGCAGGATCCGGTGGAGCAGGAATTCTGGAACCGGTGTCAGGACGGCAACCTTTACTTCCAGCAGTGCGAAGGATGCGGCAGTTTTCGGCATTTGCCGCGCTATATGTGCGCCCGATGCGGTTCTCCTGAATGGTCGTGGGAGCGTAGCACCGGCAATGGCACGCTGTTTTCCTGGACGGTGACCCATCAGGCACTGCATCCCGCCTTCGCCGGCGAGATTCCCTTCATCGCTGCGGTGGTGGAACTGGAGGAGGGAGTGCGCATGGCAACCCGGCTGGTCGATTGCGCGCTCGACGAGCTTGAGCTCGATCTGCCGGTCACGCTGGATTTCGAGCCGATCTCCGAAGATTTTCGCCTGCCAGTATTCCGACCCGTCGCGATCGCGCGCGCAGAAGGATAGACCAAGATGGATCTCGACTACGGACCCCAGTATGACGCGTTTCGCGAGGAAGTGCGCCAGTTCCTGCAAACCCACGGTCACCGCGCACCCGATGGCCAAGGCCGTGCCGCGCGCCCTTCCCCCGAAGCCGTCGAATGGCAAAAGCTGTTGATCCTGCATGGTTACACGGCGCGTACGATTCCCAAGGAATACGGCGGATACGGAGCCGAGCCGGACATCCTGAAATCGCGGATCATTGCCGAGGAATTTTCGCGCGCTGGCATCCCCGCAGGCCTTGCGAACCAGGGCATTTCCATGCTCGTTCCCACGCTGCTGGAACTCGGAACCGAAGCCCAGAAACGGCAATGGATCGAGCCGACCCTAAATGGCGAGATAGTCTGGTGTCAGGGATATTCGGAACCTGGAGCGGGATCGGACCTCGCCGCGCTCAAGACCAGCGCCCGCGTCGAAAATGGCGACTTTGTCATCAACGGACAGAAGATCTGGACCAGCACGGCCAAGCAGGCGGACATGATCTTTTGCCTTGTTCGGACCGAACCGGACGCGCCCAAGCACGGCGGCATCTCCTACTTGATCTTCTCGATGGACACACCAGGGATCGAGGTCCGACCACTCAAGACCATGACCGGTCATGCCGAGTTCAATGAAACGTTCTTTACCGACGTGCGGGTTCCCCTGGATCAGATCGTCGGGCAGCGCGGGCAGGGGTGGTACGTGGCCAATGCCACACTGGGCCATGAACGTGGCATGCTGGGCGACCCCGATGCACTGGAAAACCGGCTCCAGGCGCTGGTCAGGCTGATGCAAAAAGAACGCATCGGCCAGGGTTGCGCAATGGACAACGCCGTTCTGCGTGACCGGCTGGTTGCATTGCAAGCCGAAGTCGCGGCGATGAAATTCAACGGCATGCGCATCCTGTCGAACAGCCTTAGGGGGGATGCCGGCGGCATGGCGAAACTTGTCGTGAAGCTGCAGAGCTGTGAGCTCGCCCATCAGATTTCCGCGCTCGCGATCGACGCAATGGGCGAGATGGGCATACTCTATCACGGAAGCGAGCGCGAGCGCGAAGACGGTGCCTGGCAGTGGAACTACATGTTCCAGCTTGGTCTGATCATCGGTGGAGGCACCGCCCAGATCCAGAAGAACATCATCGCCGAACGCGGGCTGGAAATGCCGCGCGAACCCAAGTTCGCAACGCCTCCCGCCGTCGAACAGGCGACGGCCGTTGCAAGCGGGCAGAATAAGGGAGCCGCCTGATGGATTTCGGACTTTCGCAAGACCAAGAGATGCTCTGCGACGCGATCAGCCGCACTCTTGCTGATACTTGTCCGCTCGATCATGTGCGCGAATGCGCGGAGGGCTCGGTTCCCTTCAGCGACAACGTGCGTTCGGCGCTGGGCGAAATCGGCATTTGGGGAATGATGGTTCCCGAGCAACATGACGGGCTCGGGATGACAATGCTCGATGCCGCCGCTGTGGCCGAGCAGCTCGGCTATGCCGTCGCGCCGGTGCCTTTTATCGGTGCCCATGTACTGGCACCCCTTGCGCTGGCACAGGGCGGTAGCGAGGAGTTGAAGGCGCACTGGCTGCCGAGGATAGCGAAGGGCGAGGCGCAAATCGCCGTCGCGATCGCGGAAACGGTGGAGATCCGGGACCGGGCAGGCGTGGACTTCGACGGCGCAAAGCTCGACGGAACGGCTTTGTTCGCGCTCGACTTCCTGGAAGCCGACGCGTTTCTGGTAGCCGATACCGCCGGTCGTATGCACTTCGTAGCTGGCGATGCTGCGGGTCTGGAGAAGGTTGCTCTCAAAACGATCGACCGCACCCGGAGCGTAGGGGAGCTGCGGTTTTCTGGCGTAGCGGGCGAGGCTCTCGCGGACGATGGTGGGGCCACAGTCAGGCGCCTGCGGGACGCCGGCCGGGTGCTCCTGGCCGCCGATAGCCTCGGTGCGGGCCAGGCTATGATCGAAAAAGCGGTCGACTATGCCGGGCAGCGCGAACAGTTCGGACGAGTGATCGGCAGCTTCCAGGCGGTCAAGCATATGTGCGCGGAAATGGCTGCCCGCCATGAACCATGCCGTTCGCTGGTCTGGTATGCCGCCCATGCGTTCGATGCGACGCCCGACGAGGCTTCGCTGGTGGCATGCCATGCCAAATCACATACGGGCGAAGTCCACCGTTTTGTCGCCCGAACCTCAACCGAGGTGCATGGGGGGATGGGTTTTACCGATCTCCTAGGTCTGCATTTCTGGTTCAAGCGAATCGGTTTCGACCGCCAGGTTCTGGGAAGTCCCGAAGCGGTCCGGGCCGAAGCAGCGGCCTTGCAGGGGTGGACGCAGGTCGCATGAGACGATGAATTAGGCGCACGCTACCGACAAAATCGTGGCCACCAAGGAGAGAGGAATTAATACGTGATCGACTGGAACCTTGGCGACATCCTTGATGCAATCGAACCTGCGGTCCCGGAAGATGCTCCGGCGCTGATTCACGGCGACCGGATCATTAGCTGGCCCGAAATGTCGAAGCGTTCGAACAATTTGGCGCGCAATCTGCGCGCGCAAGGTGCAGGCGACGGGGCGAAGATAGCCTTCTACATGCGCAACCGTTCCGAATACGGGGAATTGATGGCCGCGTGCTTCAAGGGCCGCCTCACGCACGTGAACATCAATTATCGTTACCGTCCCGAGGAGGTTTTCTACATCTTCGACGATTCCGATAGCGAGGTAATTGTTTACAGTTCCGAGTTCCGCGACTGCATTCTTGAACTGAAGGAACGGTTGACCAAGGTTCATACATTTGTAGAAATCGGCGATGCTTCGCAGATCGCTTCCTTCGCGCTTCCTTACGAAAAACTTGTAGAAGGTAACGGCGCGCCTCTCGATATCGAGCGTTCTCCCGATGACCTGCTGTTCATATATACAGGCGGTACCACCGGCATGCCCAAGGGCGTGATGTGGCGACACGATGATATGCGCAAGGCTCAGCTCGACGCGCAAAAGCTGCTGGGTCCGGTTCCCCAGACCATGGAGGAAATGGTGGCCCTGGTGAAGCAGGGCGAGCTTGCGCGCATCACTTTGCCGGCGTGCCCGCTGATGCATGGAACCGGGTTCATTACTGCTATCGGCACGCTCATGTCGGGCGGGGCCATCGTCACGCTGTCCGATCCATCCTTCGACGCGGAAGAATTGTGGGATGCGGTGGACCAGCACAAGGTGCAGAGCATCGCCATTGTCGGTGACGCTTTTGCCAAACCCATGCTGCAGGCGCTGGACGCCCACCCGAAGCGCTGGGACACGAGCAGCCTGATTTCGATCATCTCGTCCGGCGTCATGTGGAGTAAACAGGTAAAGGCGGGCCTGTGCAAACATATCCCCCAGGTCATCCTCATGGACAGTTTTGGCGCTTCGGAAGGGCTGGGCTACGGCTTGTCGGTGACGACCGCACAGGGCGGCACCAACACCGCGAAATTCGGGATCGGGGAATTTTGCGACGTATTCGACGAGAACGACCGGAAGGTCGAGGCGGGGAGCGGCGTGCCCGGCTTTATTGCCCGCAAGGGCGCAATCCCCACAGGATACTACAAGGACCCGGAAAAGTCGGCCAAGACTTTCAGGACGATCGATGGCGTGCGTTACTCCATCCCGGGCGACTGGTGCCGGGTGGAATCCGATGGAAGCCTGACCTTGCTGGGCCGCGGCAGCGTCTGCATCAACACCGCAGGTGAAAAGGTTTACCCCGAGGAGGTGGAGGAAGTGCTCAAAACCCATCCCGCCATTGCCGACGCGCTTGTCGTCGGGGTGCCTGACGAAAAATGGGGCGAAGCGGTGACCGCTGTGGTGCATTTGACCCAGGATGCGGACTTCGACGCGCAAGCGATCAAGGATCACGTGCGCCAGCAACTGGCAGGTTACAAAACGCCCAAGGCGATTTGCCCAACGCAAACCGCCTTGCGCGCGTCAAACGGCAAGGCGGATTATACTACGGCTAAAGACA
Source organism: Qipengyuania sp. 902 (assembly GCF_051195295.1). Taxonomy (NCBI): domain Bacteria; kingdom Pseudomonadati; phylum Pseudomonadota; class Alphaproteobacteria; order Sphingomonadales; family Erythrobacteraceae; genus Qipengyuania; species Qipengyuania sp. 902. The sequence continues at coordinate 84,562 of NZ_JBNJLJ010000005.1, forward strand.
TCGCGAAAGCGGGTGCCGGGGCCTCGTGAGCCATTCGCCCCCTCCTGACTATGATGTCGTAATCGTCGGGGCCGGGTTCAGCGGAATATACCTGCTTTACAAGCTGCGTCAGGCGGGGTTCGATGTTCTGCTGGTAGACGCAGCGGAGCAGCCGGGCGGAATCTGGTACTGGAACCGCTATCCGGGAGCACGGGTCGATTCCCAGGTTCCACTTTACGAATTTTCCATTGCGGAAGTATGGAAAAGCTGGACGTGGAGCGAACGATTTCCAGGCTGGGAAGAACTGCGCGCCTATTTCCTCCACGTCTGCGATACGCTCGACCTCTGGCCGGCAATGCGAATGAAAACACGGGTCGAAAGCGCGCCGTTCGATGAAGACACCGCCTGCTGGCGATTGAAGCTCGACGATGGCGGAAAAGTAAGCGCGCGTTTCCTCTTGCCGGCGCTGGGGTTCGCCTCGAAACCCTACATTCCCGATATCCCGGGCCTTAGCGATTTCGAAGGCGAATGGTGCCATACCGCCCGCTGGCCGCAGGAAGGCATCGACCTTTCCGGCCGCCGGATCGCCCTGATCGGCACGGGTGCCAGCGGCGTACAGGTGGCGCAGGAGGCGGCAAGCTGTGCGGAGCAGCTGACGCTTTTTCAGCGAACCCCGATTCTCGCCCTTCCCATGCGGCAGGAAAAACTGGACGCTGATCGTCAGCTTCGCGAAAAATCCGAATATCCCGCTGTCTTCCAGAAAAGGCTTACGACAAGTGGCGGTTTCGAATGCCAATCGCTGGACATCTCGGCCCTGGCTGTGACCGAGGAAGAGCGGACTACGCATTTCGAGGATTTGTGGCAGCGAGGAGGGTTGCGCTTCTGGTATCATAATTTCGCTGACATACTGACGAACGAGGACGCCAATCGCCACGCCTACGAGTTCTGGCGTGACGAGGTGCGCGAGCGGATCTGCGACCCGACCATTGCCGAGAAGCTCGCTCCCGATGAGCCGCCACATCCCTTCGGGACCAAGCGACCATCGCTCGAACAGAATTATTACGAGATCTTCGCACAAGACAATGTGACGCTGGTCGATCTGAACGACACCGCGATCACTCGCGTCACCGAGGCCGGGATAGAAACAGCCACTGGCATGATCCCGTGCGATCTCATTGTCTTCGCGACCGGCTTCGATGCCGGTCGTGGCGGGCTCATCGACATGAACATCACCGGCCGCGGTGGGCTGGCGCTGGCAGAAGCATGGAAGAGTGAGATCAAAGCCTATCTGGGCATGGCCGTCGCCCAATTTCCGAACATGCTGTTCGCCTACGGCCCGCTCAGCCCTTCAGGCTTTTCCAACGGTCCGACAAGCGCCGAAATCCAGGGTGACTGGATCTGCGATTTCCTGATCTGGCTGCGCGATAACAGGATCGGCCTTTTCGAAGCCGATGCGCTGGCCGAGCGAAGCTGGACCGATATGGTCGCCCAAGTAGGGTCGATGACGCTCTTCCCCAAGGCTGAATCGTGGTACATGGGCGCCAATATTCCCGGCAAACCCCGACAACTGATCAATTTCCCCAGCGTATCTGGTTACGCCGATCTATGCCACGATGTCGCACGGCACGATTATCGTGGTTTTATCAGGAATACACTATCCGGTATGGAGACTGCGCCGAAATGAATGAAATGAAACCAATCCACGACGGGTCAACAGATATTGATCCCGTATGGGCCGGCGACGGGGCGGATATACCCGAATGGTTCGCCTGGGCGCTGAGCGTGCCCCGTGAGGAAGGCTTCGTAGAGGTTGGTGGCGCGCGGGTGCATTATCTTCGCTGGGGCAGGCGTGACCGGCCCAAATTGCTCATGACTCACGGTTTTCTCGCCCATGCCCGCTGCTTTGCCTTCATCGCACCGTACCTTGCCGAAGACTACGACGTGGTGGCGTTCGATCTGGCCGGTATGGGCGATAGCGAGATGCGCGGCGTGGCCGATATAGCTGCGCGGGGAAAGGAATTTGTCGAGATCAGCGAAGCGCTCGATTTGTTTGCGGATGGAAGCAGACCGACGATCATCGCCCATAGCTTCGGCTCGGGTGCAGCGCTGACCGCCGTTTCCCAATCGCCGGATGCCTTCGCCGGCGTTATTGTCTGCGATCTCATGGTGATGCGGCCCGAAAAGCTGGAGAAATACTGGACCATGGGCAGATCGAGCCCCGGGTCGGGTAATCCTGACAAACCGGTGCGACGCTACCCCACCTACGAAGCGGCGCGCGAGAGGTATATCCTGTCGCCGCCGCAGGCAGTTGGTGAGCCGTTCCTGATGGATTACATGGCCTATCACTCTCTCCGCCGCGATGGCGAGGAGTGGACATGGAAGTTTTCTCCCGAAGTGTTCCGGCGCAGCAACAAGCCCGACGAATGGCTGACAGTAGGCCAGAGGCTGGTCGATGCGCCCGGGCGCAAAGCGATTGTGTACGGCGAGAAAAGTCAGCTCTTTGATCGCGATTCCGCCCGCTATATCCGGGAACTGGGAGGGGGAAAGATACCAATTGTTGCAGTGCCCGATGCACGCCATCATCTCATGCTGGATCAGCCGCTCGCGTTCGTCGCTGCGCTTCGGGCGGTACTGGCCTTTTGGAGCCTCTGAGATCCCCCATACTAAGAGGCTGGTTCCTGGTCAGAGGCCAGCGAGATGGGGGCAAAGGGCGTTCATATTCATCTTGTACTATATCCGAACCATTGTCGCCGTCGGCACGACGAACGCTTCGTTGGTCTCGATGCCAGCTGGGGCAAAAGCTTTATCGGGAGCAACTCGCTTAGCGCGCCAACCATTGCTGATCTTTAGCAAACGTTCACTCCGCGTGCGATCTGGATCGTGGCCCATGGGGTCAAAAGATAAGGCGCTTTACTAATATCACGCGGACGTATATGCCCATGGACGGGGATTGGGCTAATTCTTTCCCTCTCCTCTCCACAGACTAAGGGGCGACCCTCGAGGTCGCCCCATTTTGCAGTAAGCGGCGGAGCCAATTATCGTCGCACTGAAGAGATGGGAAGGGATGCTATATGACACTGAGAGCGATGGTGCTCGCCACTTCGGCCATCTTGGCTTGGCCGCAGATGGCTTTAGCGCAGGATTCCACAACTGATGAGGCGGAACCCCAAGGATCCGTAATCATCGTGACGGCCCAACGCCAATCTCAAAGTCTGCAAGAGGTGCCGATCGCGGTCAGTGCCTTCGATGCTACGGCTCTCGAAAGCCAGCAGATCGAAAACGCTGCTGACCTTCAATTGACGCTCCCGAACGTCTCATTTTCGAAGGGCAACTTCACCGGGTCGTCCTTCACCATCCGTGGTATCGGCGATCTTTGTGTTGGTGTGACGTGTGACGCAGCGACGGCTATCCATATCAATGGTTCCCCTCTTTTTGGTACCCGGCTGTTCGAAACAGAATATTTTGACCTTGAGCGAATTGAGGTCCTACGGGGGCCGCAGGGCACCCTCTTCGGCCGCAACGCTACCTCGGGTGTTGTCAACCTTGTGACAGCCAAGCCTGACCTCGGTTCTTTCGGCGCGGCCGGAGAGTTCGAGTATGGGAATTACAACAGCATCAAGGCCGAGGGGGTGGTCAATGTCCCGATCGGCGATTCTATCGGCGTTCGGGTAGCCGGATTCTTTCTGAATCGCGACGGTTACACCACAAACCTTTTCGACAATTCGGATGTCGACGACCGAGACATGTACGCTGTTCGTGGTTCTCTTCGTTTTGAACCCGGTGCCGATACCACTCTCGACTTCATGGCATATTATTTCAGGGAAGATGACACCCGTTTACGTAATCAAAAGCAGGCCTGCCAGCGTGACCCGCTCGGCGTGCTGGGTTGTCTGAACAATCGCCGCGACTTTGACATCACCAATGCCAATTCCACAGTCGGCGCAACGCTCAGTTCGCAAGAGTTCTTCGCTATTCAGGGAATTCCCTCAGTACTGGGATTGGGAAGCCTGTACGGCCCCGATGCATTTGCAGGATTCGATAAGCCCGACGATGTGCGCACGGTAAACACGGCGTATACTCCATTCTATTTTGCCGATGAAGTGCAGCTACAGGCCCGTCTCGAGCAGCGCATCGGAGCTATGACACTGACTGCAACCGGTCTTTATCAGGACACCGAAGTCGATTCCCGGCAGGACTACTTTCTGGGCATTCAGGATCGTACCGCCTTTGCTACGGCCTTGAACGTGTTGTCCGGCTTCGCGGCCAACGGTTTGCCTACCGGCCTCCCCGCACCTGCACCGGCGTTCGTGCCAGGTTCGTCGGCGTATTTTACCCCGATTGTGGAGGCTCTCATCCCCAATGGCCCAGGGGGCGTATTGTGCACCTCCGATAACGATGATGGGAACAGGGGCGCGTTCGAAGGTAATGTATTGTGCGGCGAAACGCCGCTATCCTTCGACAGGTCTTCAGAGCAACGCGAATCCTGGAGCGGCGAAATCCTCCTTTCCAGTGATTTCGACGGAGCATTCAATTTCCTGCTCGGAGGGATCTATGCAAAGTCCAAGACTACCGACAACAGTTACTATGTAAACTCATTCGCGCTTGACTACGCCAGTGCCATTCTGGGATCGTTTGGTACTTTGGCAGGCGGTGCACCGCCATCCTACTTCGCAACATCCATGTACCGCAACAATTCTCTCGAGGCTAATCTTGAGAGCTTCGGTGTGTTCGGGGAGATCTACGTCGACCTGACCGAGCGTCTGACCTTCACCGGAGGTTTGCGGTATAACGACGACAAGAAAGACGTGACTGCGCGCACGACCTTGATTAGCTTCCTCAATCCTTACGCGAATGACGGGGAGCCGTTCGACAGCCCGATCACTCCCTTAACCGGTCCCTCTGGTCTTTTTGATGCCGATCCTGGTACGCCAGGTGAGCAGCTGACGCAATTTAGAGAAGTAGGTTTCGATGAAATAACCGGGCGTGCGGTGCTCGACTACGAAGTTACGCCTGACAATTCGATTTACGCATCTTATGCCAGGGGCTATAAATCCGGGGGTATCAACCCGCCCCTTTCGCCCGTTTTCGATGTGGCTGAAAGCTTCGGATCAGAAACCATCGACGCATTTGAAATCGGATCGAAAAATACCTTTGCGAATGGCGCACTGCAATTAAACGCTACTGCATTCTACTATAAGTATAGCGGGTTGCAGCTTAGCCGCATCGTCGCCCGTACCTCAGTTAATGATACTATCGATGCCGATATCTGGGGTGTGGAACTAGAGTCCGTTATCCGGCCCGATCCCGATTGGCTTGTCAACTTGACGTTCAGTTATCTCAACGCGGAAGTTGCCGGCGACCAGTTCTTCTCCAATCCGCGCGACCCGGGTGGCGGCGATCCTGATGCCGTCATCATCAAGGATATCAGCAACGGTGCTAATTGTGCCGTAACCGGGCCAGCCCCCGGCGTGGCCGACGCATTCGTCGCCGGAGTGAACGCAGCTCTGGGTCTTCGTGGTCCCGAAGAATTTCCTAACGACGGCAATCTTGCGTCAAGCGGCGCATTCAGCATTTGCGATGTCTTGGCCGGAGCCGTTCCGGCGGGCAGCGGCCTTGCGGTATTAAGCCCTGGCGTAGAGGTCAACTTAAAAGGGAACAAGTTGCCGCAGGCCCCCGAAATGAAGGTTTCGATGGGTGTGCAGTACACCGCCACTTTCGACAATGGCATGACTCTGGTTCCTCGCGTGGACGTAGCGCTGACTGGTGAGCAATACGGCAATATCTTTAACGGCAGGGTCAACCGGATCGAGCCATTCGTGCAAGCCAACGCGATCGTGCAGTTGAACAGTGCGGATGAGCGTTGGTTCGTGCGCGGATTTGTTCAGAACATTTTCGACAGCAGCTCGGTGACAGGCTTGTACTTGACCGACGCATCCTCGGGGAATTTTACCAATATCTACACTTTGGATCCTCGTAGATATGGTGTTGCTTTGGGGTTCAGTTTCTAACAGGTCCAGATCGTGTTGGCGGGGAGATTGGTGGTCCTCCCAACGACCCGAACGGACAGTGCCAGCTAGTTCGTATTTCGACCCATGACTTTATAGCTTTTCCAGAGCGGCGTAATGCTCGATGACCGCCTCGTAAGCCTACCGACAAGGCGGTCATCGAACCGGCCAAATGCGAGCTGCACTCGAAATGCTTTTACGATCGCTCGTTGATGTCGCTACGAGATGCTCGCGGAAAGCTTAAGGCCTTACATAGATACGACAATGAAGAGTCACCGAATAGTGCAATCGGGATATCCGATGGTGATACTGGCAAACGCACTCTGCGAAAGGCGGAAACATGCTGACCCCTATGATCCAAGATTGGGTCAAAGTGCACGAGGTGCTGACGCGTTAGGAAAAGTTGGAAGGGGCTGCGGGGCAGACTTCTGAGAAAACTTATCCTAACTCTGTTCAGGTTTCATAACTGATTTTCGATCGACCGGAGCAGGCTCAACCGACGTGCGATTGTCGCGAGACAATTCGACCCATCCCAACCCAAGCGACTTCTGGATCGCGATCCAGCCATTTGTCATGGCGGCGATCGCCCGATCGAGATTTGCTCTGGCCTGTTCGCGCTTGCGGATCGAAGTGTTGAGTTCGCCTTGCGAGATTACCCCCGCGGCGCGGCGTTGCTCGTTAAGCTCCGCAGCCGTGTCGGCCTGTCGACTGATCTGCGCCAGCGCGGCTACGTTGGCTCTTTGTTGCCCGAACCGGGCAAGCGATTGTTCGGCGTCGCGCAGTGCGCCAAGGACCACTTCAACATAACGCGCTTCGGCCTCGTCGCGCGCACTCTCGGCCTGATCGATCGATGCTGCCGTGCGGCCGAAATCAAGCAGGTTCCACTGTAGCCGCGGCAAAGCGATTGCCGATAAGTTGCCCGGGTCCAGGATGTCGTCGGGCTCCGATCCGCCCAAACCGAGAATCCCCATGAAGGAAATCTTGGGGAAGCGAGCAGCCTCTGCCACGCCAATCCGCGCATTCGCCGCGGCCAGCATGCGTTCGGCGGCTCGAACATCCGGCCGCCGCGCTATTAGCGCTGCGGGATCGCCCACCGCGACCCGTTCGGGGGGAAGCGGAATTTCGGCCTGAGCCGCCAGGAGCCCGTCGAGTGCGCCGGGCGCTTCGCCCGTCAGCACCGCGAGCGTGTCTTTGAATACATCGATGTCCGCTTGAGCTTCCGCGATCTGCGACTTGAGCAGTTCGAGCTCGGCGTTCGCGTTACCGACCGGGAACAGCGCGAGAGCGCCCTGTGTATAGCGCTGATAGGTCAATTCGAGAATTTGCTGCTGCAAGTCGCGCTCTCGCTGGACAAGCTCGAGCCGCCCTTGCGCTTCTCGCAGGCTCACATACGCCCGCGCGATTTCGGCGGCGAGCTGGACTTTCGCATCCTCGGCGTTCGCCACCGAGGCCGCAGCCTGAGCGTTAATGGCCTCGACACGCCGTGCCTGCCCCCCAGCGAAATCGATCTCCCAGTTTGCGTTGAGCCCGAGGTTGTAGACGCTGAGGCTGTCCTGCTCTTCGGTGTCTGCAGGAGCGCCGGGCGATCCCGGGGGCGGGCCGCTGCCGATATCTAGCCCTGGGATATTCGCCTGGACCGCAGTCGCCTGCGCAGCCACGGCGGGTAGCCGGTTGGCGCGCTCCTGGCGGACAGAAGCCCTTGCCTGTTCGATGCGAGCGCGCGCTGCGGCCACGCCCGGATTGCCGGCCAGCGCACGCGCCTCAAGTTCATTGAGAACCGGATCGCCGAGCAGCGTCCACCAGTCGCCGGCAATCGGCGCCAACGGATCGATTTCGGGGCCGGCCCGTACGAACGCATTGCCTGCGTCGGTCGCAAGTTGCGGGGGGCCGGCATAGTCGGGACCGGACATGCAACCCGCGAGGAGCGCCATGGGAGCGAGGAGGGTTAGGGTCTTGCGCATAGAGTTCTCAGTGCATCGAAAGGGATAAGTTCTTCGGGAGAGGCTTGAGGAACAGTACCAGCGGCACCGTGACCAGGGTAATCGCGCCCATGGCGAAAAAGACATCGTTGTAGGTCATCACGAACGCATCGCGCTGAATGATGCCGGAAAGCATCTCCAGCGCGGCCTGTGGATTGCCCAACGACGCCGTCATGGTGTCCAGGTATTCCTGTAGCCGGGGGCTGTTGGCGTTGAGAGTTTCTTCCATCCGCCGACTATGATGCCACAGGCGCTGGTCCTGGAACGAAGCAAGCCCGGCGAGCGCGAAAGAGCCCCCTAGGTTTCGCGCCGCGTTGAAGATGCCCGAAGCATCGCCGGCATCCTCCTTGGCAACCGAAGCTACCGTCGCCTGGTTGAGGAACATCATCGTGAGGATCATGCCGATGCCGCGCAGGAACTGGCTTTCGGTGAACACTCCACCTCCCGATTCCGCTGTCAGATTTATGCTGACGAAACAGCTTAGCGCCATGATGAACATGCCCGCGCCGACCGCAATGCGGATGTGAATCCTGCGGATCATGAACGGGAGAACGGGCATCAACAGGAAAGCCGGAACGCCCATCCAGAAGATCACAAGTCCGGTCTGCAAGGCATTATAATCGGAAATTATCGCGAGAAATTGCGGGATCACGTAGGTCGAGCCATACATGACCATGCCAAGCGCCAGTGCCATCACCACGACGCTGGCAAACTGCCTGCTGAGCATCAGGCGCAATTTGAGCACGGGTTTGCGCGCGTAAAGCTGTCCGTAGGTCAGAAGTGCAAAACCCACGACCGTCATCAGTGTGAGCTGGACGATCAGCGTGGAATCGAACCACTCCTCACGGTGGCCTTCTTCCAGAACGATGGTCAGCCCACCCAACCCAAGGATCATACCAGCTATTCCCGCCCAATCAGCCTCGCGCAGGTAAACCCAGTCGGGCTTTTCATGGGGTAACCCGATGAATAGTAAAGCAAGGAGCAACGCGCAGACGGGCACGTTGACGAAGAAGGCGTAGTGCCAGCTCAGGTTCTCGGTAAGCCAGCCCCCCACCAACGGGCCCATTACCGGCCCAAGAACCACGGTCATTCCGAAGAGCGCCATGCCAATCGGCTGTTGCGATGGAGGCAGTCGCTTTGCGACGATGGTCATGGCGGTTGGAATAAGCGCGCCGCCCATGAACCCTTGACCGGTGCGACCGATGATCATCGTCGTCAGATCGGTGGCAATGCCGCACAACACCGAAAAGGCCGTGAAGGCAGAAACCGCGACGATGAGCAGCGTGCGAAGGCCGAGCAGTCTTTCCAGCCACGCGCTCAGAGGGATGATGATGATCTCGGCAACAAGGAAGGCTGTCGCGATCCAGGTGCCTTCGGTTCCGGTCGCGCCGATTTCCCCCTGGATCGTCGGCAGCGCCGAATTGACGATCGAGATGTCAAGCGTTGCCAGCATCGCCCCCAGCGCACCGGCGGCTACGGCGATCCAGGCCGTAGCATCGGCCTTTTCGACCGGCGGCGAAACCGCTGCAGCGGCGCCTGCCATCGGTCAGTCTCCGGCCGCGTTGCGGATCGAATCGAGTTGGTCTCTAGCGGCGCGCGTATCGACACTCGCGACAACAGACATGCCCGGCACCAGCAGACGCAGGATCTCGGGCGAAGCCTGAATGGATATGCGCACCGGGACGCGCTGAACGATCTTGGTGAAATTACCCGTCGCGTTCTGTGGCGGAAGGATTGAGAATTCTGCCCCGGTCCCGGGGGCGATGCTTTCCACTCTTCCTAATAGCTCGAGGTCCGGCAGCGCGTCGATTTCCAAGGTGACGGGTTGCCCCGGGCGGACAAGTCCGAGCTGCGTTTCCTTGAAATTTGCTGTCACGTAGAGGCGGTCGGTCGGTACGAGGCTCATAAGGCGTTGGCCAGGCTGGACAAATTGTCCAGGTCGGACCGTGAGGTCACCCACCCGCCCGGAAATACTGGCCTGGAGCGTGGTCGATGACAGGTTCAGACGGGCGGCCTCGAGTTGCGCACGAGCGGCGTTGGCTTGCGAATTGGCCTGGTCTATCTGCTCGCTAAGCGTGTTCTGTCGGCGCTGTGCCGCCGTGAGCGCGGCGCGCGCTGCCGCGACTTGAGCCTGCGCTTCTCTGGCCTGGGCCTCCAGCTGATCGAGCCTCTCGCGCGGCTCCGCTCCCGAAGCGGCAAGGGGGCGGTACCGGACAACCTGCTCAGCAGCGAGACCAGCCTGTGCAGATGCTGCTGCGAGCTGTGCACGGGCCTGGGCAATTGCCGCGTCCTGCTCTTGTTGCTGGGCGCGTACCGTATCTGCTCCGGCGAGCGACGCGGCGATCTGGGCTTCGACCTGGTTCGTTTGGGCACGATAATCTCGCACGTCCAGCTGGACAAGTGCATCGCCCGACGCGACCGTTTGATTCTCCGTCACTAATACGCGCTCGACGTAGCCCGCAATTTTGGGGGAGATGATGACGCTGTCGGCGGCAATATAAGCGTTGTCGGTGGACTGCTGGAATCTGCCGTACGTCTGATGATTGTAATACCAGTAGCTCCCGGCGAGCAGGACCAGAATGCCGGCGATCAGCAGACCCAGCCGGACCCGCGGACTGGACAACCCCGTCGGACGTGCGCCTTCATCGCTAGCCCCTGCTGTCTCGTCCGCCATGATTATTTCGCTCCTCGCCATCGTTTGAGCCGCTGCGCGAGCGATATAGCGGCCAAAACAAAATGCGAAAGTCCTTTACTATTTTTCTCCGATCGATAGGAATGTCTCATGCCAGAAGATGAGGGCACTCTCGCACTCGACAATGTCATCACCCACGATGATCGAGCGATCTTCATGATGGACCAGATCAGCCGCGCCGCGCGCAAGGCATTCGATGACCGAGCACAGCCGCTGAGCCTCAATCGTACGCAGTGGCGTGTGTTGGCGCAGCTCATCAGAGCTCCTGCCCTGAACCAGACGGACATCGCCAGGAGACTTGAAATCACATCCTCCAGCAGCGGCCTGGAAGACATGACGCCTTCGCGCTTGAGTGACCGGACGCGGCTTGCGCAAGTCATAGCAATATTCGGTCGCCACGGGCGGGGCGGCATCACGCCCGTGTTGGGACTAGGCCGATCTCAAACCAAAACACATTCGACGCGCCCGGATGCCCCGCTCGTGGCGATTGCGCCAGGGGACGAACCTCGGTCATGTTCTATAGCGGACAACCGAATGGAGCATGCGGGACGCGAACTTTCATTGCACCGGCCCTCTGCCGGACGAACAAACCGCTGGCGGCGTGCTAGATGGAAACTAACGCAAACTTCTCCCTAGTGGCGTGGATCGTTGGCATTCTGATGCTTACGACCATCGCTTTCGCGATGTGGCTAATCGATCCCAGACCAAATCAGGAAACATATCAGATCAAGTTTGATCGCTCCGTGGAAGGCCTTCAGTCGGGATCGACTGTAACACTATTGGGAGTCCCTGTGGGACAGGTAACATCGGTCCGTCTGGCGGAAAATGAACCGGAAAACGTGGTCGTTGTTCTGACTCTCGATCCTTCTGCGGCGAAAGTCCACGGCCTTGAAGCGACAATCAGCACGGATCTGATAACTGGAGAGGCTGCGCTCGTGCTCGAGGGCCGACGGGGTCGTGAGGGCATTTACACCGACAAGTCAGGAAAAAAGATCATTCCCGCCGCGGACGAAACCGGACTATTGGGGAGGGATGCGACCGCCACTGTAGAGACCGTGGCAAATAGCATTCGCGCTCTGAACGAAGGACTGGAGCCAGAAAAGCAACGGGTGATCACCTCCGATCTTGTCCGGCTTCGAGTCACGACGGCCGCACTCGCATCGGACGCCGAAGGTTGGGACGAACGATTGGCCTCAACAAAAGGAAGATTGTTAGACTTAGGGCAAAGGGTTGGTGGATGGGGAAATAATCTTCGAGATGCAGATCGGCGGATCTCAGGGCGGAGCGCTTCTGCTATCGCGCAACTACGCCTTCGCCAATTCAGGGAGGGGGTGCAGAACGCTGAAAACAAACTTTCCCAGATAAGGAGTGGCATTCCGGCGGTCGAAGATTCTTTGGTTGAAGGTGAAACGGACCTTCGCGAACTTAGTCGCGAACTTGCTCCTCTCAGTGAAAAAATCGAAGATATTCAGGTTGAGGGAATTACATCAAATCCTCCCCTCCCAGACTATCGGCCAAAAAGAAGAGAAGCTGGAACGAATATCGATGATTTAAAGTAAACCGAACGGATGACTGCTTCCGGGCAGAGCGCGCAGCCCGTAAAATAGCGGAGATTGGAGCGCAAAGCGGATAACGACCTACTCCGCGGTCAAGTTTGAAATTGAAATTCCGAGTCCTAAAAAAGGCATCGAACCAATACATTAGAGGGATTTTGCGGGCCTTTTGCGGGCTTTTCAGCTTGACCGAAATATCTAAACATCAGAAATTAAACGGAAAAGAAGTTCGAATGTGATGCCTCTTCTGGCACCATTTCCGGTCAAAGGTGGGCAATCCACCCTTCGACCGCGCGACTGCAGCAACTCCATGCTCAAGCGCTGCGGTCTCGCCCTTAATCTCAATCATGGATCCAATCTGAATGCGGCTGATGAAAGCTCGCGCGATGCGCTGCTTCACGTCGCTATCGCCGTGGATGAGGTTCTGGCGAATGATCTTTCCGAAATTGCGAACAGCAGTCGGCGTGATCCGGGCTGGTCCTCGATCCAGCTGCTGGCGCAGCACTTTCGCGGTGCTGTTCAGACTATCAATTTCCGCCTTTCGCTCCTTGATCCGCAAAGCGATGTCCGGATCACGGGCGGAGATCGTGCCGATCTCGATCCCATCGTGTAAGTTGGAAAGCCGCTTACGTGCTTCGGCGATCCTCTCTTCGCACTGTTGAAGTTCAAGCTGCTTGCGCTTGCGAGCCTCGTCGGATGTGTCGAGGACGCGACCGAGCAAACTCTCGAGTTTGTCTTGATCAAAGATCTTTTCGACAATCTCTCCCATAACGAGCGGGTCGAGCTTGTCCGTGCGCACATTAGGGCAGCGACAGGAGGAAGCGCCGCGGTTCGTGCGTTCATTGCACTTGTAGTAGCGATATCTACCGGAGCCTCCGGTCGCGACGGTCATTCCCGCACCACAGTTTGGCATGGCGCAGTGGGTGAGGCCGATCAGCAGCGTGGGACCGTTGACGATGCGCGGAGCAGTGGTTCTCGGAGCGCGGGTGGCGCGAAGGGCGGCCACGTGATCGAAATTCTCTTTCGATATAAGCTGAGGGCATTTGACCATGGTCCACTCAGCTTCCGGCAAAAGATTTCCCCGCTCGTCGAACTTGTTGCCCGGAAACTCTCCCAAATAATGAGGCCGCGAGAGGATGCCCGCGATGTTCGAGTTGTGGAACTTGCCGCCACGACGCGTATAGCCGTGCTGATTCAGATATTCAGCAATCGCTCGGCCTCCCATCGGAGTTCCGTCGATACCGAGCCTTGCGAGGTCGAAGATCTTGCGAACGATCAGCGCCTCTTCCTCGTTGATAAAGAGTTTCTTCTTTTCTTTCTTCCCTCTGATTTCCACCGTGCGAGATTCGTAACCGAGCGGAACGGTTCCGCCTGGCCAGAACCCCTCTTCGGCAGTGCCCCTGAGACCCCGGCGAGTATTCATTGACGCCTTCACAATCGCGTCTTGGTCCTGCCAACCGGTCAGCAACTGGTGGAGCATGCCAAAATGGCTTTCTTCGAAGGTCTGGTAGGCAAACAGACATTTAACGCCGGCTCGTTTCAGTTGCCCTTGGGTGGTAACAATCAATTCAACATCGCGTGCGAGGCGCGCCATGTCGGCTGCAACGACAAAGTCCACCGGATGGTCATCACCCGTGGCCAAGAGCATCATCCGGTTGAACTCAGGCCTTTTCCAGTCCGAGCCGGAAAGGCCAGGTTCAACGAAGATTTCGATGAGCTCGATTCCCTGCTTGTCACAGTAGTTCTGCAGGTCGACTTTCTGCTGACGCAGAGAGGTTTTGTGCTCCGCTTGCTCGCTCGTGCTGACGCGGACATATCCGAATGCGCGCTTCTTCCTCGAATTTTCAGCGATCATTCTGTGCACCTCCGTCATGTCCGGCCGTCGTTCCTAGATAGGACCAAAATCCGCTTGTGGACCAAGCAAAAATCTCGTCCGTCAGACCAATCCTATCCTTCCGAGCTGATAATCTCGATGCCAGCAGCACTGAACTTTTCCTCCAGCCTCCGCAGTTCCGCAATAGACCGCGAGAGACGGGTTTTGTTCGCGACTACGATCGCACGCACGCCGCTGCTTTCCGCAGTCTTCACGAGATGCTCGAGCTCGGACTGGCCGGAGTGCGCCGGACCAACGTCGGCGAACATACGCTGCAGATGCACTCCACAGGAAGCTGCTGCCCGTGTAATCGCGTCGTTCTGAGTCGCGATAGAAGCCGCCGCGCTCTGAGAGTTCGAAGAACAGCGCACATATCCAAAAGCCTTAGTCATTAAATATCTCCTTGATAGCGTCCTCGCCAATAAGTTCGAGCAACAGGCGGGCGAGGTCATCCTCCGAAGGAGGCGCCAGCCACTCGATTTCTGCATGTGCATTCTCGAGCGACAGAGACGTCGTGCGCGCGCGACGGGGTCTATCACACCCTGCTTTCGCCAGCATCCGATCCATCACTACCGTCCCGATCCGAGTCAGATCCGCGGCGGCGAAGCCGCGTCCGGATTCGTCAGGAAAGTGAGAAGCGCTTCGAGCGCGGCGTCGAAGTCTTTAGCGGGATAGCCGGGCTCGAAGTTGATGACCGGCCCACCTTGGCGCTTTCTGTCGACGCAGATCTTGGTCTTCAAGCCGGGCCGCCTGACCGGTGTCCCGAGCACACGGTTGCGCCGCTTGGGCTGGCCACGCTTAGCGTTGATCCCGAGCTTCGCGCGGAGGTCGTCGGCGCTAATCGGCTTATCCGCAGCGATCAGGTCTTCGACCAACTTCCTGAACCGATCTGCGTTAGGCGAACTGCCGTCAGCATCAGTCGCATCGACTTTCTTCAGCCGCTCTAGCGTCGTGTAGAGATCGAACCAGAAACTGCGGGGAATTTTGGAACGATCGACCAGCAGGTCTGCGAGACCTTCGAATTCCTCTTCGGCTTCTGCTGCCGAAATCATCTGCGAGACATTTCCGGCACTGACGCAAAGCTCTCTCGCGATCGCGTCCTGCGCCACGCCCTCCCGGTGACGCGCGAGCGCTTGGCGGGCCGGACCCATCGGCTCACGTTTGCGGCGATGCCGGGTGTCGGCGAGCCGTATCGCGAGGGCGTCCTTTTCGTCGAAGCGAACGACCTTGACCATCGCATCAGGGTCGCGAGCGATCAGAGCCTGAAGGGTGACAAACCCATCAAGAAGAATCAGTTCGTTCCCGCGCTCCACGACCGGGAAGGGCGCCACAAGGTGCTCGTGCGCAACGACGGCCTTAGCGTGTGCCAGATCATCATCGGAAAATGCCCGACGCTCGTGCAGCGCAGCATCAAGCTGGATGTCCCGCGCCAAAACATAGTTTGCGCCGACATCTCGCGCGATACTCTGAATGGAGCCGGCATGTGTCTCGGCTTCGGCGAGTTCACCGCCATTGGAAGCAGCGGGTTTGCCGTTCACTCCATTGGCGTCGTTCTGTCCGTAGTCGAATTCGTCTTGCATGCTGTCCTCGGGATTGATGAGGACAGCACTTATTCCGCGGTTTTCTGCGGGTGGCGCTAGTGATTTCGAAGCGGCTCAATATAGGGTTGTGCGCCGAAAATGTTGGAATTCAGGCATTTCTTCGAAGCGGGCAAACCGCGAATGTCCGATTTTTGTCCGAAATGAAATTTTGTCAGGTCATCATCGATGCCGATTAATCTCCCGGCGAACAGGCAAGGAAGTTCCAGATCGTTCGCGAATACGAAATCGGTCATGGGCGGGATCGGGGTTTCGCTGAGGATCAGAGCGCGATTGCGCGCATCCTTCAGTTCCTTACCCTTCAACCATGGCGAGGCGTAGTTCAGATCGAGCGTCCGCAATTCGGCATTGGTGCAAATCCATGCGTCAATCATCGCCTCGCTGCCAGTATCGCTGGTCCAGGCGTCGGGGCAATACCCGGCCCTGATTAGCGGGTTGCGGTCTGGATCTCGGAGTCCGGTCTCAACCATTGCCTCTTCTGCCTCGCGCAGTCGCAGGACAAGGTCGGTTCCAAAGAAGGTAAGCCCATCGTCAGCGACGAACTCGTTCCACGCGGGCACTCCTTTCGAATTCTCCGCGAACACGCTAGGCGGACCCATCCGCTCAATTTCGATGCGCAGCTCTTCGTGTTTCTCACCACGCAGACGCCGGTTCATGTGGAGGGCCGTGCGAGTCTGGCTGATGCCCGCCAGCATGTTGAGCGCGAAGCGGAATACGCTCGAAGCACGACCGCGCGAAAGCGCACGGCCGTTGGGGCATTCAGCAAGCATCGAAAGCAGCACGCGTATCAGATATCCGAGTTCATCGGTGCCAAGGCATTGCTCGTAGCTTTCGTCCTCTCGCACCCCTTGCTGCCGAAGCCGGAGACTGTCCAATATCGTCATGCTGCGTTCGGCGTGATCCGATGGTTCGCCGGTCGCCAGCCGATCGGCGCGGTAAACAGCGGACAGGATCGACAGCGGGGACAGGTCGGCAAGGTGTGCTCCGCTCGAGCGCCAACCGTCATTTGCCCTACGCTTGAGATAGCCCTCGACATACTCGCAAGCCCTTTCGAGCTCGATCACTCGCGTAAAGAGATGGGCGATGATCTCGTGGCGCTTGCCGCGAATGCCAACTAGCTTGGCGTAACGCTTCAGGCACCCCTTCGGAAAAGCTGTGCTTGCCGCGTGGCGATTGAGGTAACCTCGGATGTCGCGCTTCCACAGCAGGTCGAATGAGCTTTCTCCGCTCCGTCCGCCATGAATGCGGTTGCGATATTCGATTTCGAGCGCTTCGCACACGGTATCGAAATCGAAACCGGACAGATACCGTGTGACCTGTTTCATATCTAAGGGCTGGATGATCTCGAGTGCCAGATCGGGCTTCTCGGCATGATCGAAGAACCACTGCCAGCGTGCCGCCGCCAATTGCCTTATCAGTCGCGTGGCGCTGTCATCCTCGCAACAGGCGAGTGCATGGGACGGCGTATCCAGCCCGCAGCTCGGCCACTGAATTGCAACGAGCGCCGTCTTGTAGCGCTCAGTCGATGGCGCATCGGAGAATAGAATGATTCTCGAGCCCCAGGGGTAAAGCAACTCTTCCAATCCGTCCGTTGCCGCGAAATGGCCAGCGCGACGCGCGCCTTTCGTATCCCAGTGATATGATGGTATCCGGCGGTCGAGACCACTGCACGCAGCTGCGATGATCGACCGAGCCGGGCTCGTCGCTGAAGGCGCGGACGGCTTGCGATTATGAGCCCGCGACATTGGCCAATTCCTTGTTTAGCTGCATGCGCTTCGCACGGTAGTTATTGAGGTCGTGCTGTCCCGGGTTTTCCCCTTGGTAAAACTTCGTTGCCAGATCCCCGGCCATTTCAAGGCAGGAAGAAGCACTCGCAATGACCTCAGTTAGGTATTGAATTGCAATCCCGAGATCAGGGACGGGCACTCGGAACTCCGGATTACGATTGATGATCGCGGCAGCTTCTGCCCATGAGTGAGGCCAGAGATCTGCTGGGAGCCCCTTTAGTAGCGATCGCTGAAGCTCAGACACTTCGGCTACACCTTCATCTTGTGCAGCCGAATGATTCCACCAAGCTAGTGCCTGCTTGCTTCGCTTAATCAGGTCGCCAAGCTCCTTACGCTCGTCTTGATAATATAAGGCCATGCATAAGAGCCACTGTTCGTATTGCTGGTCGTATTGAACTTCCAAGGCGGCAGCTTTCATCTTCAATCCGGCTTTCGTTGCATCGTCATGCCGCGCCTTCAGGTCGTTCATGACCTCCGTAACTTTGTCGGGATGGTTGATCACGACTTCGGTCCTATCGGGCTTTCTCCACTCGAATTTCATGACCGAACCTCCCGGTATTTGACGTTGGCACCAATATCGCGCAGCCATTCGAAGGCAGCCCTACGATCAGGCACGGCGGGGAATGCTATGCCGTGATAGGCGCAAGTCACTCGGATCAGATGCATCTGTTTTTTGGAAGGCGGCCGTCCGGCAAGCCGGTGAAGGTCCCCATCGGTCAGTCCGTCGAGATACGGTCTCGTTTTCTCCATGTAGCGATCAAAGCCTCGCCGCCACTCCGCATACCGGCCGAACTGTTCGAGCCGGGTGGGCATCAGCTCCAGCAGTTTGAGAAGCCCTGAGCCCATGGTCTCGTCATCGTCATCGCTTTCCTTGTCGACGATTTGTAAAGCTTCGGCCGCAAGAGCCTTCAACTGCTCGAAGGTCATCGAGAGCAGGCCATCGAGTGCGCAAGCATGATGCGCGTTCAACCCATACTGAATCAGAACAGCACCGAGTGTGATCTGATGATAAGCATCCTTAGGATCGCGAAAGACTGTCTCACCGGGTAAGATTTGCGGAGAGGCTAGCCTCTGCTCGGTTCTCGCAAGCGTTGCCATCGCCCGATCGAGTTGAGAGGCTAGGTGCTCAAGGTCAGTGCCCGAGCTGGGATTGAAGTCGTGTTCCATCGACCAGTTATATTCCGGTTGGCCGAAATATCCAAACAGGTCAGCGCGGTAAGGGGCAGATTGTGCTGCCACTTAAGCAAATGGGGATTGCGGCGGAGGTGGGAGCAGCGGACAATACGCAGACAAGTTTAGCGCACTAAAGGATGAAGTGGGGGCGGTACGCGAAATAATGTTTGCCACTTAATGCAGCTCCGCCGCCCCCGTTTGCAAAGACCGCCCCCATGAAGATCAAGCAAGATCGCAAATGCCAATATGTCGAAGCGGGATCGAAGCAATGCGCGAGTCTCGTGCGGGCTTCGCGCGATCCTTGGCTGCGGATCGAATGGCAAGCTGAACAAGCGAGGTTACGCGCGGCCTGGAGCGAAGCGCAGCACATCAAGTCGATGAAGAAGTTGGAGAGGGAAGCTGAAATCCGGCATCGGGCGCGTGAACGTGCCTTCTTCTGGTTTCGGATCAAGGCGAAGAACTGGGGCGAAGAGAAGGGCCAAGGATACAAGGCTAGCACATCTTCACGGGCGATCCGTATCGGCAATACGAGGGGCTGGATGCCACGTTACACGACGCCGATACGAACCTCACAGGGGCTGCTCTTCCCCTTCCAGCGCACGGTCTACCGGAACGCAAAATCGAGCAAGCAGGGCGCCGCAAAGGATTTGGTTCTCTACGGCGCCGATGGCGCGCATGAATTCGATGACGGCGGCCTGGCGTTCTTCAGTTCCGTCGGCCTGTCAGTCGAGGAGACAGCCGAAGCTTTTGACGAACTTGAGCGCGTGAACCGGTCGGCGGCTGCCAATGCAAAGGTCGTCCATCACATGATCATCCAGTCGATGCACGAATTGCCGCCGGAAGAGCAATGGGCGATGCTGCTACGTTATTGTGACCAGACATTCGGCAGCCAGGATCTCCCCTATTCCGTCTGTCTGCACGCGCCATCGGAGCAAGGTGATCAGCGTAATTGGCACGCCCATGTCGTATTTTCCTATCGGCCCATGGTGCGCACTGATGAGGCAGAGTGGCAGATCGGTCGAGCAATCCGGACTGACCTCGACTGCCCGGAGCAATGGACCCGGATGCGATTCCTTTTGTCCGAGGAACTCAATCGGACAGCCGAAATGCACGGCGTCGACAAGCGTTACACGCACCTATCTTATGCAGCGGCGGGAATAGACTACATCCCCCAGGAGCATCTTGGCGCAGGCCTCACAGAGAAGGTCAGGCGCGGTGAGAGGGTTGAGCTGAACGAGCAAAACCTGGCGGTGGTCGCACGTAATTCAGCTCTTCAGGCAGTGCGGGAAATGCGCAGCGTCTTGCGAGCAGGGGTGGCCGCAGTTGCTGACTTCGTCCGGACCGAGCGCAATGCACTTCTCGCGGCAATGGCGATCCAGCCTGCTACACCGGCGAGGGGCACCAGGGCATTCGATATTCGTGGTGTCCGTATCCCGGTGATGCCGCCGACCTTGGAAGACGGCAACCATCGAGACGGCGTCGACCCAGCCAATGATGATATCGCAGCACCGGATCGGGGTGAAACGCCATCCCAGGTTGCTTTCGGAACTATAGTTCCTGATCCACGGGCCCCGTTGGACGGCGTGCGGCCTGGCACATCCCGCTTTGCTCATACATCACCGCCGACCCTGCCGGAGGCGCTGGTTGAGCCAAAGTTCCGGCCGGCAACAATAATTGCAGGGGCACCTGCTTTACCGGACAGCCTAACCGAGGTGGTGCCGCCAGACACGATGTGGAAGGCACCATGGATAGCACCCGCATTGCCCATGCCTTTGGTCGAGGACGAAGAAGAAACACCCTCCGTTTGGTGGCTGGCTACCAGCGCCCTAGCGACGCCAATTACGCCTGAACCGATTGAAGATGCGAAAACCGAGGCCGATAATGAGTGTCGAGTGGCCGAAACAGCCCCGCGACAGCCAGCGCCTCTGGCCAAAAGTGCCGAGAGTTCACCAGCGTGGGCGTTCAACACGTCTTCCAGTGCCGAGTGCGCGCCGCAGCTTCCCGCCCAGCTCGGCCCGGATGGGCAGGTATCGTTGAATTCAAGCGCTACGTGGAGCTTCCATCGCCGCGCGCCGCTATATCCTGAAGCGTTAGTTACGAACTCGGACGCTAATAGCTTAAGTTTGCACGAGCCAGCTGTCTCCCGGCCCAGCCAGCCTGAAGGGACTTCGCCGGACCAAGATTTCGAAAGCCACTTTAGTAGACTAAAGCCAGACAGGCCAGCATATCCCATCGACCTGACCGATGACCCAAAAGCGGATGAAAGCGGTCGTTCAACGCCGACCGTTCGCAGTGCGAGTGGCGCTACTGGGCTCGAAGGCTCTGGCATGAGCGAAAGACGCCGGAAGCGAAAAAGCGAAACGAAATCGAGCAAGACATCGCAGCGCTCGAAGGGATCGCCGTCCTGGCCTTGGGAAAACGGCGGCAACGACCTCCAGTAAATCCCTTATCGGAATCGGATTAACTTGTGCCTTAACGCTGTCGTTGAACATTTCCCCGGAGCATGGATCCACATCAGGAAAATTCCGCACCGGCAGGTGCGCCACTGAGCTGAAGAGCAGCGCTGTCCCATGAGGACAGTATGAGAGGGAAAATGCCTTCGGCTGTCCTCATCATCAAGATGAGGATTGAAGATGAATACAATACCAATCGAACGGCCACGCACGGACAGCGCCGCATCTGTGCGCACTCTTAGTAGGATACCGCACATCCATGAGTGGCCGAATACCACCAACGAATCCGTGGCAACCCGGCTTGCTATCGTCGATGTCGAAACCGATGGCCTTGATCCTTCGCGGGACAATGTGATCCAAATCGCCGTCGCGCTCGTCGATGTATCACAGGACGGACGCATCCTGCGGGTCGTGGACCACGGCACAGCCCTCGCGGACCCGGGACGACAAATTCCACCGAGGATCGCCAAACTTACTGGCATTGATAACGTCGCAGTGCGCGGCAAAAGGATCAGGCATGCCGCGCTGACCAAGTTCATTTGTCAGGCCGACGTGGTGCTCGCCCACAACGCCGGGTTCGATGCTGGATTTTGCAGGCGCTTATTGCCTGGCATCGAGCACCTGCCATGGATCTGCTCCTTCCGCGACGTCGACTGGTTGGGCCACGGGTTCGACGGCGCGAAGCTCGGCCACCTGCTGATGCAGCAGGGCCTATTCGCACCTACCGCTCATGATGCGATCGCCGACGTCGAAGCACTGCTGGCATTGCTCGACAGCGAATTACCGACCGGAGAAACCGTATTGGCCGAGGCAATGCGCACCGCGCAGGTGCCGACCGTCCGTATCTTCGCCGAGCGCGCGCCCTACGAGACGCGGCACGAACTCAAGCGGTTCGGCTATCGCTGGAACCCGGTCAAGAAGGTCTGGTGGACGGAAGTCGCAAAGGCGGATGTGCACGCGGAGCTGGCTTTGCTTCTGCGCATCGCACCAGATGCCCGGCCCGTTCAGCAAACCATGACGTGGCATACGCGCCATGGGCAGGACTGAGACCGATGGCTGGCGTCGCTGGGCAACCAGCGGCGTCAGGTTCGGAAGGGTCGAAGAGGGTGAGCAGGATCCGAGAAGGGAAAATGCTCCGGCCGAATACGGCCGCAACCTCAAGCGAAGGATTACGGAAATGACGAATACGAACGATCGCGGCCTACAGCAACGCAAGCGCCGCATGATGGCGCTGCGCAAGGAGCTCGGCTTCCCCAAGGAGGCGCCTATTACGAGCGGGCTGGCATTCGCAGCGATTGACGACCCCAACGATGAAATTCTGTGCGCCATCGCCCAGAAGGCGATCGCCGAAAGGCAGGATACACTGATCCATTGCTATCCCAACATCGCAGCCACAGATCCTTTCTTGACCGTCCTAGTGCTGCGAACAGCGAATGGGGCAGAGCTGCTGCCGGTGGAGATCGTCCAGCGCAGAGCGGCAAAGCCCCTGCAGCTGATCACCAAGGATCGCACGCGCTGCTTCCGCCTCGATAGCCGGTGGCTTCTCCAGCAGACACGGGTTCCATCGGCGGCGAAGCTTCCGAAGGCCATCTTGGCTGCACAGGCGCGTTACGATGCTGCCCTGGCGGACACGTTCGGTAATCATGCCGGGTGGGATCCGCAGGTCGTGATCTTCGAGCGCGGCCCCGCCAGCGTGACCGCGTAACCCACAACCCCATCCTGAAAACCCAGTCGCTTGCGGGCGGTGTCTCCTCGGAGATGCCGCCCGCGGCGCATCGGGGGAGACACCAATGCTGGAACACCCAAACCACGTGCTGGCCATTTCAACGGTGCGGACGGCCAGCGCCACCGAACTTGAATATCCCGCAGGACCGATTGTCTGTGTCGCCACATTCTCGGTCGAGCGCACCAATGACGATGAAGCTCGGTTCGCATCGACCCATGTAACCTTCGAGCCGGGGGCGGACTGGCGGTTCCCGGGCGCACATATTCGCTGCCTGTTGCACCGTCACACGTTTGCGATTGGATGCCGGTCGTTCTCGCACAACAATCGAGAGGCATACCGGCGTAACCGATGCCCATCCTACGAGGAGCTACCGGGCACAGCACATCTACCCTCCATCCAGCGCCACGTGATCCGCGCACGCGAGAAGACGCTGGCAAGGCTCGCCCGCGACCACGGCCTGACGGTTAGCGACCGACCTCCCCACCTTCTGCAGGCCCAGCGCGAAGCAGCCGATCGCGCACAGGCGGCCTGGCTGATGGCGCTTGGGTTTGTCCGCAATCAGGAGGAGCGAGCCCATCTCTACGCCGCGTGGGAAGCCTGGCGGGCCTTGGAGCGAGCGCGACCGCTACCTTTCTGAAGAAGTTGAAAGTGCCGAAGACGAATTGAAAGGAAAAGGCACATGAAAACGAATACTTACCTCGCGCTTGATCTCGAAATGTATTGGGACGAGCACCTCTTTGAAGCTCACCGCGCGATTGATCCGAAATCGGACCGGCGGGCAACAGCCGTCAAACGCGTGATGGCGGCATCCGTGTTCGAATTCTCCATCGACAACGAAGGCTGCATAACCACTGGTGAAATTGCATCTTGGACTGAGCACGACTGGGGTGATGAAGAAGCGATCATCGCACAGCTTTTCGACTATCTGCGTGCCCGTGGCGATAAGCCCGTGCTAACGTTCGGCGGCTTGGCCACCGATATTCCAGTGCTCGTGCTTGCAAGTATGGCGCACGGGTTGCCACTGCCTCCGCAGTTGCTCGATCAACCCGGACGCAAAGGGCCGCGCCCGCATCTCGACTTGGGCTTGATGTTGAAAGGAGGCGGGCGAACATGGTCGCATTTGAGCCAGGTTCTTCTTCGGCTCGGCATCCCGGAAGAGCTAGTGTCGGCGAAACCAGGGGTCGCACGTCCCAGACGGGATGGCGAATGGGTAGCGTTGCGTGATCATGTCGAGCTCGATTGCCTGCTGCTTTCGCTCGCTAAGGTCGGATGGCTCATTGCGCAAGGACACGACGGCTTGCGTTTCAAGGCAGCGGCGATTGGTCTGATTTCTGGTTTCCTGCGTCGGCGGCCGGATCATGCACTGGTGCCTTTACTCGCGGACTTCTTGACCGAGCTGGAGCGCGAAATGCGCGAATTGGCATGGTGAAATAAACGCTCGCCATTCAGAGGGGCGCGATGCTAGCTCGCGCCCCAAGGTTAGCGCTCTTTCAAAAAATTCATCCGCGCCAACGGGTCGAGAACTGAAGCACGCGTAGCATGGCGAAAGTGTCGCACCATTGCACGCCGGCGTCGGCGCAGACATCCGGCACACGCCTGTTTTGTCTTTGAAGGCGAGGCTTCGAGACCTCTGTGGTCACCACACAGCGGTTGTGAGTATCGGCCAGAGCATGAGCGATAAGGAAGGGGTCGCGGCCGATCGCTTCAAGTTCGTCGTCGGTTAGATCGGGAGCGTAGTGACCGGTTACCTGTTGAACCAACGGAGGTTGGACGTCGCCATCGAAAAGGATCGCTGCCTTGTTCGCGTCGTCCTGCACCCACGCGTAGAGTAAATCTCTATCTGCATCGTTGCTGCCGTCCTTGACCTCTTCGAAGGTCTCGATGGGCATCTTGATGTTGCCAGCTTCGCCTTGGTGCGCGAGCCAATCCCAGAATTCCGGCACGGCATCGACAGGGTAATATAGGTGGTGCGCGGTGATCAGGACGTTGGCATCGAGCAGATAGAGCATTCGTCAGGCGCCTTGCTCGATTGATAGCGAGGCACCACTCAGCAGTGTGTGAACGCTGCGCGGTTTGACGCCGAGCAGCTTACTGGCTCGCGTCGGGGTCAGCACTCCTTCGCTCATATTTCGGGCAACGAAGCTCAGCAATGCTGGGCCAAGCCGGTGGCGGCGAACGATGTAGTAATTCGGACCGCCATCTTGACCGCGCGCACGCTCGCGCTGGGCAGCGCGGTTACGCAGCCACTCGCCCTTGAATGTTTCGGTCAAATTGCGCCACGCGGTCTGATCGAGCGCGCCTGCGCGGAAAAGGCGGTATGCGACCAGCGATCGGCTAACTAGCCGCTCATTGGCGAACTCGGTGATTAGCCGGGCGATCGCTGCTTCATCCCCATCGATCCTAACGCGAAGCTGATCGAGTTCTCCTTCGGGCAGCAGGAATTTGCTGGCGACATCATTGCAAAATTGCTCAGTAGCGCCTTCGATGTGCCCTCCGCTGACTCCCGTCGCTCCGATCCAGAGGTGAGCAACCTCATGAAGCAGGGTGAACGACCAAGCGGTTTTGGCGTCCTGATCGTTTATAACAACAAAGGGCGCGATAGGATCAGCCAGAGCGAAGCCTCGGAACGCATCAACGTCGATGGCGGAATGGTGGCTTCCTAAATTGCCAATCAGCAGGACATAGACGCCTGCCATTTCTACCTGCCGTCGGAGCATGCTAAAGCCAGCCTCGGCGGAGCCCTGCGCACGGAACGCGGCAAGGTCCAATCCAAGCGTCCTGCGGATCGAATCCAGGACCGCGCCGACGCCATCGTTGCGCGACATCGAGCCAACAAAGGCAAGCGGCTGCGCTTCCTCCTCCTCAACCAGAACAGCCCGCACCATCGTTTGCCGGGCTCGGATATCGCGGACCAAGGCATCTACCAGCGGTTCGCCTGCGGTGTGCTGGTCTGGTAGCGTCCGAAAGTCTTCGCCGCGGTCTCCCCGCACGGGTGGCTTGTCCAGATAGAACGAAACCAGCGGGCGTCGGTAAACCTTTGCCATCTTAAGCAGGACCGGGCGCGATACCTCGCCCTCGTCGGATTCCAACGCAAGCAGGCGATCCTCGCCCGAAATGCCGCGCGCACCCCTAATACCGACCTTACCCGCCGCTTCCTCAAGGGAGAGTCCCGCGCTTTCGCGCGCCCACTTGAGGATCGTAGGATTAACGGACGGCATGTGACTGTCTTTCGCACAAACACATGGCGAGGTGTAAGCAGAAACTTCGGCGTAAACTCGCTGCGTGTCTGATAACAGGCCGGCGGCAGGGTCAGACGTCGCGATATCCGAGTAGTCGAAGCGCGTTGAATACTACGAGCAGGGTCGATCCTTCGTGCATGATCACAGCCGGACCGATGCCTAGACCGAGTATGGTCGCAGGGACCAGGATAGCGACTACTCCCAAACTGACGTATACGTTCTGCCTAATGATCGAGCGGGATTTTCGCGAAAGCCCCACCACGAAAGGCAAGTGGCGCAGGTCGTCTGCCATCAGTGCCACATCTGCCGTTTCGAGCGCGACATCAGATCCTGCCGCACCCATGGCGATCCCGACTGTCGCCTTCGCCATTGCGGGCGCATCGTTTACACCGTCGCCCACCATGGCGACTTTCGCCTTGCGGCTGAGCGCATCGATAGTATCAACCTTGTCTTGCGGCATGAGATCGCCACGTGCTTCATCAAGACCGACTTCCTTGCCTATCGCCGCAGCAACATTGGCGTGGTCTCCGGAAATCATCAGCATTCGCTCGATACCCAGTGCGCGCAGTTCGGCAAGAGCTTCCCTCGCGCCCTCGCGAGCGGTGTCCATCATGCCGATGACACCCAGGTCACGTTGTCCGCGTCGGACAACCATCGTGGTGCGACCCTGCTGGCGTAAAGCAGAGATCGCTTCAGCCGATGCGTCGCTTAGGGGCGCCGTCCCATCAACACCGAACATCTCAGCCTTGCCGATCCAGACGGCCTCGTCGCCAAGCCTAGCAGTCACACCTCTACCCGTCAGGCTCTTGAGGTCAGACGCTTCCGGAATGTCGGTGTCGCCGAGCCTATCCACTCCATCGCGCACGACGGCCTGAGCGAGAGGATGATCGCTCAATCTCTCCACTGCAACTGCTACGGATAGAAGCTCCGTCTCGTCGGCACCGTCGGTCGGGATTACCTCGGTTACCCGCGGCTCGCCCTCGGTGAGCGTTCCGGTCTTATCGAACGCCATCGCCTTGAGGGTGCCAAGGTCTTCGAGCGCTGCACCTCCTTTAATGAGCACACCGCCGCGTGCGGCCCGTGCAACCCCTGAAAGGACAGCACTAGGCGTGGCTATTGCCAAGGCGCAGGGACTGGCTGCCACGAGCACGGCCATCGACCGGTAGAAGCTTTCACCGAAGGTTTCGTCTATGACTAGCGGCGCGAACAGTAGCAGCACTGCCAGCGCAAGCACGAGCGGCACGAATATGCGCTCGAATTTGTCTGTCATGCGCTGCGTTGGGGAACGCTCGGTCTCGGCTGCTGCCACGAGTTCAGCCACCTTGCTGAGCGTGCTGTCGTTCGCCTTCTTGGTAAC
The DNA here is from genome assembly GCF_051195295.1 of Qipengyuania sp. 902. Lineage (NCBI taxonomy): Bacteria > Pseudomonadati > Pseudomonadota > Alphaproteobacteria > Sphingomonadales > Erythrobacteraceae > Qipengyuania > Qipengyuania sp. 902. The sequence goes on from NZ_JBNJLJ010000005.1 coordinate 111,976, forward strand.
TTCGATGCGCAGCGCACCGCTGCCGTTAATTGTCCCCGCAAAAGCTCGCGAAGATGATGAGATAGCGGCAATGCTCTGCCGGGCAATCGCTGCGTCGGGAACCGGGCGTTTATCAACCGGTATGCTTTCGCCCGTGACCGGAGCCTGATTGATTGCAGATTCCCCTACAACGATAAACCCGTCAGCAGGCAGACGTTCGTTCGGCCTGACAAGGACCGTGTCTCCGACTTTCAGCTCCTCAACCGGCACCGTGACTTGGGCATCTCCGCGTAGAACCGTAGCCGTATCTGGTGCTAATTCCGCCAAAGCATCGATGGCGCGCTTCGCCCGGCCCATGGCAAAATTTTCAAGCGCGTGACCGATACTGAAGAGAAAGAGAAGCAGCGCACCTTCTGCAAACTCCCCGAGAATCGCCGCGCCGGTCGCCGCAACGAGCATCAGAGAGTCGATCTTGAATGTACGCGCACGCGCGTTGTCGATGGCCTCCTTGAGCGTATAGAAACCACCGAAGAAATAGGCTGCTAGATAGCCTGCAAGGGGCAGCCACTCGGCTGCATTTTCGGCCAGAATGTCTACTGCGAACCCGGCAGCGAGGAATGCACCCGACAGGATCGCAAAGATCAACTCCGAGCGTTCGCCAAATATCCCGCCATGACTATGGTCGTGATTGCTCGACGCGGTAGCACTATCTTTTGGATCCGCCATCACGGCCGTCCCCTTCCTGATTTATGGTTCGGCAGGGACCGCTCGCGCGATGGCCGAACTGAGTTGAGCTTGGGAGCAAGCGGGACCGTGTCTCCGGATGCAAACTGACCTGCGTCCACCGGAGTCTTTTGGCCAGGGTGGTCAAGCGAGACGTTCATCCGCTGATCCCGTCGCCTGTCTGGTGCCTGGTGTTCTTCTGGTCATGGACATCCCTGTGTGCGTCCCGGAGGATATCAACGCCGCCGTAGAGCGCGATGCCGGCAACTGCGATCCCAACCAGCAAATCAGGCCAGTTTGCGCCGGTCAGCATCACCACGATTCCGGCTACAATGATCCCGCCGTTGGAAATGAAGTCATTGAAACTGAACGTCGTCGCGGCCCGCAGATTGACACCTTTCCCATTCAGTTTCTGCAGTAGTCGCAGGCAAATGAGATTCACTACTGCCGCCACGGCAGCCATGGCCATCATCATGATGCCTCCGGGATCAGATCCTTCCAGAAAGCGCCGGATAGCATCGGCGACCACACCGGCCGCAAACACCATCAGCATGATGCCGGAGAACCGTGCGGCACCGCGCTTCCACTTCCGCGACCTCGTAAGGGCAAGGAGACTGAGAACGTAGACGAACGCATCCGAAGAGTTATCCAGCCCGTTGGCAAGCAGCGCGTTGGAATCGGCAAAATAGCCGACAGCGAAAAAGCCTATCGCAATCGCTACATTAAGCCAGAGGACGATCCAGAGCGTCTTTCGCTTCTCCGGGGTGTCAGGGTTGATGTTGTCATCACCGCTCATCGGGCGCTCCCTTCAGTTCGTGTTCCGGTCTTGGGAGTTCCAACCTCCAGTTCTCCCTCATGCGATGTCGGTTAGCTCGCGCTGTTCTTCGCGCGTCACGTTGCGCCGCAGTCGGTCCCACCACTTCTCGCGCCAACCACGCTCGTCGTCAGATCGATGCAGAACGAGCCGCGCAATCGCTGGCAAGACGAACAAGGTCAGCGCTGTTGCCGTCACTAGTCCGCCAATCACGACCGTTGCCAAAGGACGCTGCACCTCCGCGCCAGTTCCCGTTGCGATCGCCATCGGGACGAACCCAAGGGAAGCTACCAGAGCTGTCATCAAGACTGGGCGCAGCCGCGCGAGCGCACCATCCGCAATAGCTTCGTCGATCTCCATCTTGTCTTCGAGACGCTGCCGAATGGCTGTCATCATCACGAGCCCATTGAGCACTGCCACTCCGGAAAGCGCGATGAAGCCCACCGCGGCGGAAACCGAGAAAGGCATCCCTCGCAAGGCCAGAGCAAATACGCCGCCCGCCAAGGCCAATGGGATGGCGCTAAACACGGCGAGTGCAGGCACCCAACCTCCAAGTGCCATGTAAAGCAGGAGGAGAACTACTGCGAAGCAAATAGGCACCACGATTGCCAAACGAGCCTGAGCTTCCTGGAGATTTTGATACTGGCCGCCCCATTCGATGTAGGATGCTGGCGGCAAATCAACCTCGGCAGCAACACCTGCTTGGGCTTCTTCGACGAATGATCCGAGATCGCGTTCGCGCACATTGGCCGAGACGATCACGAGCCTGCGCCCCTGCTCGCGACGGACTTCTGCAAGGCCGTCGACAACCTCGAAATCAGCCAGCGTCCGTAACGGAACCGTCACTCCGTTCTCAAGGACGATCGGAAGCGCTCCAAGCTGGTCGAAATTGTCACGCGCGGCGTCCTCGAGGCGCACGACAACCTCAAACCGCCGATCACCCTCGAAAACCAACCCGGCAGGTCGACCGCCAAGGGCGATCGCCACCGATTGCGCCACGTCTTCGACCGTCAGTCCATATCGAGCAATGGTCGGACGATCGAAGACTATGTCGAGCGTCGGGAAGCCGGTCACCTGCTGAACTTTCACGTCAGCCGCACCTTCGATCCCGCGTAGAATTCGCGCAACGTCCCCGGCAGAATCGGTCAACGCTGTGAGGTCATCCCCGTAAAGCTTGACGGCAACATCTCCGCGAACCCCCGCGATGAGCTCGTTGAAACGCAGCTCGATGGGTTGGCTGAACTCGTAAAGATTGCCGATGAGACCGCTAAGCCCCTCTTCCATCTGCGCGACGAGCTCATCTTTCGGCAAATCCGGATCTGGCCATTCTGCCCTTGGCTTGAGTATGACATACGCGTCCGAAGCGTTGGGCGGCATCGGATCACTGGCGACCTCGGCCGTCCCGGTTCGCGAAAAAACCAGCTCGACTTGCGGGAATTCTTCCAATCTGTCTTCGACCCTCCGCTGCATGGCAACGGATCGTTCGAGCGAGGTTGATGGAATACGCAGCGACTGCACGGCAATGTCCCGCTCGTCGAGTTGCGGTGTGAACTCGCTACCGAGAAAACCGAACACAAAGACCGCTACAGCGAAGATGCCCACGCCTGTGCCGATAACCGGCCAGGGTCGGGCGATGGCTTTACGCACTGCCGGGCCGTAGCGCTCTTTCGCCAAGCGGACCGGCTTCACCTCCTTTTCAGTCAGTTTCTTATTGAGGAGCACCGCGATCATTGCCGGCACGAAGGTCAGCGACAGAACGAAAGCAGAGGCCAAGGCGAGCATGACCGTGATAGCCATCGGCGAAAAGGTCTTGCCCTCTACCCCGGTAAAGGTGAGCAGCGGAGCGTAGACGAGGAGAATGATAGCTTGGCCGTAGACGGTGGGCTTGATCATCTCCTGCGCAGCAAGCCGCGTTTCGGTGAGACGCTCGCCTAAACTCAGTAGCCTGCCTTCGCGGTGCTGGCGGGCAGCCAGCCTAGCAACGCTGTTTTCGACAATGATCACCGCACCGTCGACAATAAGACCGAAATCCAGAGCGCCGAGGCTCATCAGATTGCCTGAAACTCCGAGACGGTTCATCCCGATCGCGGCCATGAGCATGGAGATCGGGATGACCAGCGCTGCGATAATAGCTGCACGGATATTTCCGAGCATGAGAAACAGGACCGCGATTACGAGGAGCGCACCTTCGACGAGGTTTTTCTCTACTGTGGCAATTGTCGCATCTACCAGCGAAGAGCGATTGTAGACGATCTCAGCAACTACCCCCGCCGGAAGCGAGGCGCGCACCTCGGCCAGTCGTTCAGCAGCCTGCGCCGAAACCGTGCGGCTATTCTCGCCGCTGCGCATCAGCACTGTGCCGACCACGGCTTCCTCGCCGTTCAGCGAGGCAGCACCTGTTCGCAAGTCGCCGCCAATACTGACGTTCGCGACATCTCCGATCCGGATTGGCACGCCTTCGCGAGTGGCTATGACGGCTTCCTCGATATCGGCGATGCCGCCCAGCCTTGCATCAACTCTGACCAACAAGGCTTCATCTGCCCGATCGACGAAGTTAGCCCCTGCTGCCAGATTGGCGGCCTCGAGCGCATCAATCAGGGAATCGAAGGACAGGCCATAGCCGGTGAGGCGAGCGGGATCGGGCTGAACGAGGAACTGCTTCTCGTATCCGCCGATGGAGTCGACACCCGCAACACCATCGATCGAACGCATTAGGGGGGCCACGACCCAATCCTGCACGGTGCGCAGGTAGGCCGCCTTTGCGACCTCGCTATCGAGCCGGTCACTGCGTTCGGTGATGAAGCTGCCGTCCGGTTGCCAGCCAATTCGTCCGCCGACCGCAGCACCCCTCCCGGAAGGATGTTCGTATTCGATAGTATACATCAGGACTTCGCCGAGACCGGTGGAGATTGGCCCCATCGTGGGGTCTGCTCCTTCGGGCAGCGAAGCGCCAATCGGCGCCAGGCGCTCGTTCACCTGCTGCCGAGCGAAGTAGATGTCGGTGTCTTCTTCGAAGATTGCGGTGACTTGGCTGAAGCCATTGCGAGAAATCGAACGGGTCATCTTCAATCCGTCGATCCCGGCAAGTCCGGTCTCAATCGGGAAGGTAACCTGCGTCTCCACCTGTGAGGGTGAAAGCGCTGGCGCGCTGGTATTGATCTGAACCTGCGTATTCGTGATATCCGGCACCGCATCGATCGGCAGGCGCAACAGATTGAAGGCGCCATAGATTGCCGCCAATGCGGTCAGAACGATGATGGCCCAGCGAAAGCGAACGGCCACATCAAGTATCATTCCGATGAAACCGTGGCGATGTGGAGCCCCTTCTGGCAAATACGATGAAGGCACGGCCGTTGGATCAGTGTCCATGGGTTGCACCCTCCTTCTCGAGTTCAGCTTTCAGGAGGAAGGCATTGTCGGACGCGATTCGCCAGCCAGGCTGGAGACCGGAGAGGATCGTCACCATGCCGGCGGACCGGCTACCGGTTTCAACTTCGCGGGCCTGGAAGCCGCGCTGCGTTCGCACGAATACGACATCCCGGCCTTCAATGACTTGAACAGCGTCTTCCGGGACCGCAATGCGGGTCTGGTCGACTTCACCCGAAGGACGAATACGCGCCTGGAGAAAGGCTCCCGGTTGGAGCCCCGGTATCGCCCGCGTCAGACTCAGCACTGCTGTAGCACTACGACTTTCGGGATCGAGCGCCGGCGTAACCGAACGCACACGCGCACCAATTTCGCGCTCATCCCCCATGATCAACGCCGCCTCGTCGCCAGGCTGGATCCGTGACGCATCCTCTGAAGGCAGGGCGACCTCGATCTGCAAGCCGTTCGGATTCACCACGCGGTAGAGCTCCTCGCCGGCATCGACGAAAGCGCCGAGAACTATCGGGGCAGCGGTAACGCGGCCAGAAAGCGGACTGGTGACGGCGAGCGAACGGCCATCGCCGCTCACTCCGGCCGCCGCCACGGCCGCTTGCGCTCGGTTGAGTTCGGAGCGTGCGACATCGAGGTTGGCCCTTGCGGCCTCCAAATCTTGCCGCGCGGTCACATTCGCCTCGAACAGACGTCGTTCGCGTTCATAGGCAGCCGACAGCTCGGTCACTCTGGCACGGGCTGCACTCAGCTGTGATGCAAGCGCTGCTGCATCGGCGCTTTCGATCCGTGCGACCGCCTCACCCTGCTGGACATAGTCGCCAAGCGTTTTGCCGACGCTTCGGACAACGCCCGAAGCTCGCGCATCGATACGGGCGCTGGAGGTTGGACTTGCAGCAACCGTAGCTGGGAATACCAATTCGATTGCAGCGCCCGTCTGCACCGTTGCGAGTTCGATATCGGCAGCTCTAATCTGCTCCTCGTCGAGCAGAACGAGCCCTTCGGGAAGATCAGATTCGCCTCCGGCCTCTGCGGCATGTGCATCGTCATCAGCGTGATCGTCGCTTCCACCTTGCTGCCACAGGAACAGCAGCAGCGCTGCAGTGAGAACAATAATCCCGGCGGCAATCGCCAGATTTCTGCGGTTCATTTGGAGATTCCTCATTGTGCGGCCAGCCTGATGAGTTCGGCGGCCGCCTGTCCCCGGTCTTCCTGCGCGGCGATCAATGCCTCGCGGATGGCATCGCGAGCTTCAGCAGCACTCAACACTTCGATCAGCGGGAAACGACCATTGCGGTAACCGATGCGGACGAGCCTCAAGGCCTCTTCGGCTTGGGGGAGGGATGTTGTCGCCAGGGTTTCAGCTCGGGCTTCCGACGCAAAATATCGGGCCCGGGCACTTGTCACTGCCTGTTCAAAATCAGCTAGGGCGACCCTCTCGCGGGCATTGGCCGCGCGCAGTCTGGCTTCGGCGGCAGCGATATTGCCTTGGTTGCGGTTGATGAAGGGCAAAGGGACCGACACTCCGACAAGGAATGCACTGTCGTTGCTTTCCTCGAAGCGCCGCACACCCGCAGACACTACTGGGTCAGGAATGCGCAGGCTGCGTTCGCGAACTATTTCAGCTTCTGCAGCTCGGCTTTCGGCTTGCGCCATTTCAAACTGCAAACCCGTAGGTGCTGTCAGCGCAAATGCTGGCGGCTCGATTTGCGGAAACTCGCTTTGAACGAGCGGCGGGGTCGCCTGGTCGTTCCAAAGAGAAGCCAAGGCGGTGCGCGCGGCAAGGCTGGAAGCCTCCGCAGCCTGAAGCTCGGCGCGTGCCTCTGCTAAGGCTGCATCGGCCCGCAATGCCCTTAGCGGCGGCTCGCGGCCAACTTCAACAAGCACGCCTGCGATCCGGGCGAGTTCCTCGTTGCGGACCACCACGTCTCGCGCAAGTCCGACCCGGGCAGCTGCAGCTGCTGCGGATACGTAGCGCTGACGGACTAGGAAACCCAATTCGGCTTCGGCGAGATCTGCTTTCAGCTGCGCCAAATCCGCCTGCGCTTGGGCGGAACTGACACGCGCCGCGCGTTTGTCTCCCAGCTCGATCCGCTGACCTACCGCCAACGTGTATTCGGTAGCGTTCAGCCCCGAAAAAGCTCCGCTGCCAGCGATATTCTCGACCTCAAACGAAACCTCTGGGTTTGGTCTCAGGCCCGCCTGGCCGACCAGCGCCTGTGCCGCTTCGGCTTCGGCAACGGGACCTACGATACGAGAATTAGTGCTGGCGGGTGACGAGCCGCTTGCGATCCCCGAGCGATTGAGCGCATCCTCAAGAGACACGACTTCAGGCGACACGGCGGTCGGGTCCTGCGCAAAGACAGGCCCAGTGACCATGGCGAGAGCGAGCCCTGGAATCAGAGCGCTCCGCCTCAAAATGGCGAACATTTCGGTAATTTCCTCTACTGACGTTCAGAACCGCATCGGAGCAAATTCCGATGCGCGAAGAATGTCAGGCTCGAGGAGGAGGCGTAGCCAGTTCGGTAACGCCGGAATTCAGCGCCGCGTGGCCTATGCCGGTAGCTAGCGTGGCAATCGGCATCGAACTTATGTCGTCACCCGATTTGTTAACCGCGTGAGATGCGTGATGACAGTGGCCGTGGGCACATGTGCCGTGCTTCTCTGGTCCGGTATTTTCGTCTCCAGGCTCGCCGTGCTGTTCCAGCAGGGACGCGACCTCCGGCTCTTCACCGCACTCAGCAGCCTCCGCTACCGGCGCCCACAGGACGCCGAAAGCAGTGCACAGCGTGACGAGCTGCAGCAGGAAAGTTCGGGCAAAGAGCCGGGCCATAGGCGGGCCGATAGCAGGCAAGCACGAAATTCGAAAGCATGAACTCCAAAACATCGTCTTACGGTCAGCAAATCAGTGCTGCCACGGGTAGTTGGAAGTTTGCGCAGCCTAACAGGCGCCGCTTCGTCACCGCCGGCCACCTCGGTCGGATTGGACGAGCGCTTGAAGATCGGAAGGAATGTCCATCGCGGCAAAAGCGCTGACATTGGAGCGCCCGGTATTTCCGCGCGGAAGCCTGCCTGTGATATTGCCAATAGGTGCGAGAGCTAGCCGAAAAATTTGCCCAAAGGCTTCCCGGAAATCGCGCAATTCAAACGCAAAACCCAACATGCGCAAGTGAGACTGGCAATGTGGCCACGTCCGAGTTTGCGCAACGATATGGGCTCGCTCAAGATGGTGCCAGGCTAGATCAGTTTCGCCAGCTTTCGCCGCCGCATTGGCAAGCCGATATTCCTCGGCGAGAAATGCGGCCGCGCCGGATGATTGGACCTCAGTCATAAACCAGCTTCCCGATGCGCCTGCTCGAACACTTTAGGTCTCTCATATAGTGTTAGGCAGGCCTAGGCCCCCACAGGATAATTGATGCGCCTAAGAGGCAAATCAGTGCGCCCGTGAGATCCCATCGATCAGGCTTTACTCCCTCGGCGAGCCAGAGCCACCCGAGCGCCGAGAGAATGTATATTCCGCCGTAAGCGGCATAGGTTCGGCCTGCGTGCTCAGCCTCGATCAGGGTCAGCAACCATGCGAAGATGCACAGTGCGACGATGCCGGGCAAGAGCCAGAGCGGGGACCGGTCAAGCCGAAGCCACGCCCAGAATGCGAAGCAACCGGCGATCTCGGCCAAGGCCGCACCGACGTAGATAATATAGGTCATCCGGACACGATGTCGCACAATGAGGCGCGGGCAGCAATGTCGCTGCGCTGGTCGTTTGTGGCAGCGGTAATTTGCTCAGGACATCTTGAATAGATGCGTCGAGCAGCAGCGATCGTAAGCATCTTGGCCAATGCGGGAGATGCTTTAGCTGGAACCTAGAGCGGGCGAATTCGTCGTGCCTGTAACGGAACCAACGAGCTGCCAATTAGCGGTCTGGTTGATGTCTGACTGACCCGAAGGAATCTTGATCATGCGATTTGCAATCGTGGTGTGTGCCTTGGCTGTTGCTGCCTGCAGTTCTCAGGATGAAACCACTCCTGAAGAAGTTCCAGAAACGCAGGCAACGGCAGAGCCATTAACTCCGACCATTCCGCCACCGCAGCGTGAGGAGCTCGCCGCCGCCTGGGCGGAAGCGTGTCCCGAAGCGGAACCGGCCAACAAGGGGCTTTGTAAATCTAAGGGCTTTGGCGACCCGGACTTCACGTGCGACTTTGCCTTCGGAGACGATGAGTATCGTCGTTACAGTGCAGATCTGACGATGTCAGATGGAAAATGGGTCCTCGCTGAGCCGGATACCGCATGCGCAATCGTGGAGTAAATCCATAGTCGTCGGAACCTCCCGCCGCTCGTTGCCCGAAAGCTTTTATCATTCTGTGAGTGAGGCGGTTCGCTTCTGAGAGCCAAACACTGCCTGTCAGTTTGTATAAAGCCTGCACAGCTGGAACGTCCGCTAAATACATCAAATGGCTTGGAAGCAGACGGACCGCTAGCGTTTAGAGTTTCGGACGCCGTGAGGCGTCGGAAAGTCGACGGTGCCCGAACCCGCGGGCCGCACGCGATGAGCTAT
>NZ_JBNJLJ010000006.1:0-97274 GCF_051195295.1 Qipengyuania sp. 902
CGGGTGCTTCAAGTCGATTACGCCGCTGAAGAGCTTCCCTTTGGCCTTGAATGGCTTGGCGTGTAGCGTCCGTTTCCACCCATCTGACGACGCTTTCACCGAGCTATCGCTGCGCCAAGAGCGGACTGTCAGTCAACGACCCGATTGCTGAAATAGAGTTGATTTCCGCACCTTCGAGTTTCATTCTTTGTAATGTTAGACCAATCAGGTAGGATCCGTCTCCACTTTCGCTATGCGCAAGCTGTTGTGGAAAGACTTGAGTGGCCGCATATCTAGTTCGAGGACGATCGCGTGAGAGACCAAATTAAGGATCGGGACCTTTTATGGCTCATTCCCCTCTTTTGCTTGGTTCGGCTGTGGTTTTCGGCGGTCGATCTAGCTTTTGCGATCGTTGAGACTCTTAGCGGACGTAAAAGACATTCGCGCGATACCTAGTGAACCTAAAGCCCGATGCAGAGACCGCGTGGACGGGAACGTGTCCATTCGATAATGTAGGGCTTCAAGAAGGCATAACCCGATTTCAAGAAGGCATAACCCGATGGGTGCGCTTCGGCGAATGTTGTCGTTCGGATCAATTGTTGTCTATGAAATTGAACGATGACAACCGTTTGGAAAATTCTTCCTCATTTTGAGCAGTACGAGGTCAGCAACGACGCTGAAATTCGTCGCATAGAAACCCAACGGATTAAAGCCCAAACACTGCATCCACACGGTCATCGCCTAGTGAACTTGTCGATGGCAGGTAAGTCCAGTGTGCGCTCAGTTCACAACCTCGTGGCGTCGGCGTTTCTGGGCGAACGAAAATCGAACGAGATCGTACGTTTTCTCGACGGAGATCGAGCGAATTGCCGCCTTTCAAATCTCGAGATCGTACCGAGAGCGCAGCACGTTCCTAAAGAGGGGGATCATAAGTCAAAGCTCTCACCTACCGATGTGCGGAGGATCAGAACGTTGCTTGAACATGGTGTGCCTGGACGCGCAATTGCGAAAGCTTTTGACGTGAGTGAGCCTACCATAAGCTTGATCAAGAGCGGTCGGAAATGGCCGGGACAGGATGATAAATGATCATCCTGCTTAGCCGAACTCTTGAAACCACGACAACGCAATAGCCGCAGTACGCCTTACCGAAATCATCTTGGGTTCTGATTAGTCGATGACAGCTTGGAAAAGAAAGGCGACGGTGTCGCCAGCGTCTAAAGCCGTTTGCGAAGCACGAATCTCGCCAGAGCCGAGATAGTGCGCTCCAGCTGGATCGGCTTCATCCGGGCCAGCGTTGTCATCGTCCTCAACCACGGTAGCATCACCACAAGCGCTACCCGATCGGATTGACCCAGGTACATAACTCATCCCAGTAGGAATCACGTCGCTCATCTGGATTACCGTCGCTCGCGTATCGCCAGTGTTTGAAGCTTCTAGACAATATTCGACTAGCGCCCCGGGTATGTTGAATTCCGTCGAACCTGCTGGAATTTCGTCGCCCAGGACCCGGCTCGTTTTGCTCAATGCGATAGTGGTGTCAGGGCGGCAGAAAGTGATATCATGAAGGGCAATTCCTTGCTGGCCGGGATTAATAGGTGCCGCGGTATGATTGCCATACGTGATGATGATCCTATCGATCGGCTGGCTGAAGGTAACGACGACGTTCCCGAAGCTGGAATCACTATCGGAGGCGCCGTCACCATACGCACTATTTCCGATCACGTAGTTCGAATTGCCGTTTGTGAGCGTCGGAACAACATTTGCCCCTTGATACCGCCCTTCTACGGTTACGAGATCCGCAAACTGCCCCGGGTTGCTGTCGACATCGAATATTGTGAATTGCGCACCACGCATAATCGCGGGCAAGGTGATGGTCGTGACGGCGCGCCCAGCCCTGGAGGGCTGGTCTGCCACCTGCCCGAGCGAGAATTGAGTTGGGGATATACCCCCGGTGAACCCGTTTTGCCGCACTGGCGATTGTCCGCCGAATGTCGCGTTATTAAGCCACGCTCCGTCGGTCGTCACGTTGAACCCGATATTTCCGAGTGTTCCGAGCGCATAGGTGTTGTTCGTCGAGCCCGCCGTCCAGGCAACGGCGTCCCAATCGAACACGATCGATTGGTTTGGGCAGGTGAGCGCCGGTGCGACCCCCGCCGCACGAACCACGGTCACATAGAGATCCGACCGCACGAATGTTCCGTCGTCCGCAGTCGGGAAGAGATCGCAGATTTCCAGGCGCCAGGTGCCCGCCGCGCTCTGGCCATTGAACGCCGAGAGGGCTGCCCTGGGACGAAATGTGTTTTGGTAAGGCGGCGCAGAGGTCGAATGATTGCCCGTCGAACTGTCGCTGTTGACCAGCTGCGTGGCCGCATCGTCGAGCAGGACATTGAAATTGCCCCCTCTGACGTTGTTGGTGTCGCCATTTGTGAGGCGCACGCGGGTTCCGAGGGGAGATTGTAGAGTGAACTGCAGGTCGCCACGCCAACTATGTATAGCGAGAATGCCGATATTGATATCTGCGACGCTTCCAGTCGACGTCACAGTGAAATTGCGAATGAGAGGATTGGTGCAAGCGGTCGTTCCGTTGATCGTACCATTCGTCGTATTGGAAAATGTAGAGGAAACCTGAGCCGCCACCGGGGTAGCGTTCAGCATCATCGCAAGGCCGAGAACCAACAGTGCGATGCAGTATCTGGCCCCACTGCGCACTTTGTCCGTCAGTGCAGCGCAACGCCTGGCTGGTTTGCAACTGATCATCGAGAGAATATTCATCGGCCCAAACCCAGAAAGCTGAAGCTGTCGGCATCGAACTTCAGGCGGAAGCTGGCGTAAAGGCCCTCGTCGGTGTTGCGCGCGGCGCTGAAGTCATCGTCGCGGAAGCCGGACACGTTGTAGCCGACGCTCAGTAGCATGTCGTCCGCCGGAACGAAGCCGATTTCCGGGCCGAATGCGAAGCTGGTGTAGCCATCATTGAGGCCGCTGCGCACAGTCGCGCGCCCGCCGACTTCGAAGCGATCGCCGATGCCGATGCGGGCATCCAGTCCGCCAAGCAGCGTCCAGCCCGACGCGTCGTAGCCTTCGAAGCTGTCGAAATTGTATCGCGTGCCGACGAACACGCCGATTTCGGTGCGCTGGAAAAGTCCGCCATCGTCTTCGTCGTAGCCGCGCGGCGACCAATTCGTCGAGAGGCTGCCGATGAGACGGCGCGATTTGGCCTCGCCATCCACAGTCAGGGCCGTGCGTCCGGCAGGCCCGGTCTCGCCTGCGACGGCGCCGCGAACTTCGTCGCTGCGATATTCGAGCTTGGCGAGGAAAGCGAAAGGCGATTCGTCCGGGCGGTGGGCGATCGCGATGGCGCCGTCCATGATCTCGCTCATCGCACCGAAATCGTCTTCGGCATTGGTCCAGGTAAAGCCGGAGCCAACTACACTGCCTTCACCGAGCTGGCGGATAGCGCCGAAAGTTACGCCTTTGCGATCGGCCTGTTCGCCATCGCGATACTCGCCTCGGAAGTTGGCAGCCCAGCGATCCTTGCGCCAGGTTGCGCCGGCGGTGACGGCGACAAAGTCCTCGAACAGCTGACCGTCCTGGTCGAGATGACCGCCGCTAGCGACGGGGTGAAGCGGGTTGATCACCTTGCTCGGATCGACGCCGCCGATCTGCCGGTTTCCATCGACGGTGAAGTCGACCGTGAGATTGCTGGTCACAGGCAGGCTCTGCGCCAGACCGAAGGCAGCGAAAGAGCGCGGGCCGTATTCGGAGATCGTCTGCTGGCCCAATGTGCCGGTAACGCGTGCGCCGGTCCACGGAGCAAGCTCGATGCCGCCCTGCACGGTGCGCGCGTCGATCGCTTCGCCCTCGGCAATCTCGTAACTACCGATCAGGCGAATGGCATTCGTCACGGCATAGCGCGCGCCGAAGCGGTGGCGGGTCGGAAGATCGATGGAGTCCGTGTTCTCCAGCGCGATGCCGGTGCTGGCGTTCAATTCCAGCCGGTTGTCGAGTAAGCGCTGGCTGGCACCAGCTTCGAGCACGGTCGACGAACCGGTCGTGCCGTCCTGGAACCGGTCGGAGAAATGGGCGATGCCGAGGCGCAGGTCGGTTGCTTGCGAACGCCAGGCCGCCTGTACCTGAACCGCATTGCGGCGTGCTGCGTCGGTCAGGCTGTCGTCGCGCCAGGCACTGCCGGTCACGCTGAGATCCTCGGTGATCGAATAGCGTGCATCGACACCCACTTTGGTGCGCCCACGCTCGACGGCGTTCTGCTGTTCGACGCCGTAACCTTCCTCGATGCTGCGGGCATAGGCCAGGACGTCGGCCTTGCCGGTGTGATGTTCAGCCTCGACCTGCCAGGCAGCCTTGGTTACGCCGTCGCTACGGCTCGCCCCGATTTCGGCGCGAACTTCCGTTGCTGCGCCGATCCGTGCGCGCACATCTGCGGCGACGATTTCGGTGCGCGGGCCATCGCCCTTGTCGGTAATCGCGCTAGTGCCGATGCGCAGGTTGCCGTCTGCCACGGTAACATCGGCGCGAACGCCGGCGTTGAGTTCGCCCGACGAGGTCAGCTGGTCGATCTCGTAATCTATGACGATGAACTGCGGGTTGAGATCGAAATCGCGGCTCAGGACCGGCTGGGTAAAGGTGATCGTGCCCGACAGGATGTCGATGTCATAATCGACGAAGCGCTCGAGTTCGCGGCGTTCGACGATGACTTCAGAACGGAAGCGGTCGCGCGTTTCGATGGCGACGCGTTCCGAATTGATGACGATCGCGCGGCTGGACAGACGATAGGGGCCCGACAGACCGTTGCCCTGGATCTCGTCACGGCGGAAGCGGGTTTCGGTTTCGGCTGCAAAGCCCTGGACGTGCAGCTTTCCGAACCGGCCTTCCGCTTTCACGCCGGTCGCGGCGCGATCGTAACGGGCGAGGTCGGTCTGGTCGAAGCCCGTGCGGAAGTCGCCGTAGATTGCGTAGAAGGTCTCGGTCTCGACGCGGACGTACAGCTTGCCGCGGCTGGCGGCATCGAAGCGGCGCGTGGAGCCATCGCCATATACGGTGTAATAGGCGTTGGGATCGATCGTGCCTTCAAGGCGCTGCTCTTCGCGCTGCTTGGCGCTGTCATAGGCGGCGGTGACGAGGAACTTACCGAGCACGCGGCCCTTGGCGTACAGTGCAACGCGGGCCTTGTCGCCAAGATCGCTGTCGAAGCGGCCGGTGCGCTGCATGTTGTCCGCCACGGTACGCGCGCCGGCGGAGCCTTCGGCCAGGCCGACGACCGTCCAGGGCTGGTCGCCCGGCACCATCCAGCCTTCGATTTCCTGAGTGCGCGTGATCTGGCGGTCGGTAAAGCTGAACTGCAGATGCAGGGGGCCGCTAACCATCGTCGACGCCAGTTCGATCAAGGCTACGCCGTCATCGCCTTCGACCGTCCAGGTCGGCGATGCGCCGCCAAGGCCGGTCAGCTGGCGCAGCTGCATTGCTTCGATCGCCTGCGCGCTCTCGTAGGGCGCATTGATGGCAACGCTGCCGCTGACGCCGCTGCGAACCGGGCGGCCCTTACGGTCGGTGATACGCACCGCGATCACCGGCTTGTTTTCGCCGTCGGCTACCAGCCGCGAGCGAGCGTCGATGAGTTCGGCCTTGGCGGGGGCGGCGGCGAAATTGACGCTACGCTCCAGCGCGGCAATTTCTTCGCCGTTCGCCGACAGGACACGCGCAGTCAGGCTAGTGAGCTCGGATTTCAGGGCAACGCCGCGCCAGACGCTCACCGCATAATTGCCATCGGCAGGCTTCTTCACGCCATCGAAAGCCAGCGGATCGACGCGCTCTCCATTGGCTGACAGCTCGACCTTCTCGCCGACCTCATGGCGGATTGCCACACGAACCGCAGGAGCGCGCGGGTTGTGGCCGACTTCCGGGAAAAGGAATTCGGTCGGGCCGTCACCGACAGCAGCCCAATCAATGTCGGCACCGGCCGCAGCAGCATCCTCGAGCGGGGCCTCGTCGCCTTCGGGGGAGGGCGGAGCCCATTCCGCAGGCAGTGTCGCATGGAAATCCGCGACTACGAGGCTGCCGCCCTGGCCACGCACGAAGCGCGAGTTCGTCGCCCCCGCATTGGCCGTCGAGCGGCTGCAGTCTACAAATTCGCCGCCCTCGGGAAGGGTCTGCTCTTGCGCCTGGACCACATGCGTGCCGGGCATCAGCCCCTCGAAGTGATAGCGGCCGTCGCGGTCGGTAATGGCGAAGCTGCCGTCCTCGAGCATGACGCGCACGCCCGGGATCCCGCGGCGGCCATCCTGTAGCAGGCAGTCGCCTTCGGTGATCCGTCCGATCAGCGTCATGCGATCGGCAATGATGTCGCGTTCCACCCGCAGGCTGGCCGTGGCCGTGGTTACGTCTCCGCGACTGTCGATGATGTCTGCCCGGTTTTCGATCACACCGGGAGGCGCATCGGCGCGGATGGTCATGGCATATGTTGCGCGGCGGCTCTCTCCGGCAGGAATGTCACCGAACGCGATCTCGAGTTCGCGACCGTCCGGGCTGACGGTGACCCGATCATCAGCCTCTTCGCCATCGATGCGGATACTGTCACGGCGCAGGCGCAACCAGGGGGAGGGTGTATCGGTAACGACCACATCGCGTTTTGCGCCGATCGTATCCGGATTGGAGACCGTGACGACATAAAACACGACATCTCCCGGCGCGGCAATCTGGCGCGACGCGGTCTTAGTGATGTCGAGTGTAACCAGCGGACGATCAAGCGGGATATCGAACTCTACCGGGCCCCCGTCGGCCAGGGTAAAGGCGTTCGAATAAGAGCCGTCGGTGATGATGTAGCTTTCGCCATCGGGACGATTGAAGGGCGCGAGTTCCGCCGGTGTCGCCTCCGACGGAGCGGTGTAGGGCGCAGGCGGCTGAACCAGCAGGCTATAGGTTCCGGCCGCGAGCACCGGGAAGCGGTACTCACCTGGCGCCAGCGGGAAGGCGCCGTCATCGGCCAGGGGAATCGTGCTGCCGCTGACCACAGTCGAGGGCCAAGGCGACACGCCATCGTCGGCGTAAACGGTCGCTGGCTGGCCGGTCGCGGTGTCGATGATCGTCACACGCGCCCCATTCACCAAATTTCCGTCTTGGCTGTCGAAAACATAACCAAACGGGTTCGATATGGCAGCGACCATTGTCGAGACGATCGGATCGCCGGTCGGACCGGGGTACGAAATCGTGATATCGTCGCCGGAGCGAAGCGAGAGTGCGCAATCGCCCTGGACCGGCGCTGGTGGAACGAATGTCGTGGGAATTGCACCGACGAACTCGCCTGTGTTCTCGCCGGTTTCGAAGATCGTCAGCCGCTCTTCGTCGCCGGACTGGGCGGAGATCACAACCTCGATGGAATCGATGGCGGAGGTGTCGCGATTGGCTCTCCGGGCGTTGATGCTGAAAAACAGCGTCTGACCGATGCGAATTTCATTAGTGGCTTCGAGCGCAACCGGCTCGGCCGTCGCCGCACCGCCGGTCATGAACGACATGTCGATCGGCGCTCCGCCGCATAGCGACGGAGATAACGGGTACTGCACGCCTCCGGTGGGCGAAGGCACGAATGTGCCGATTGTCACCGGGGTATCGTCGATTTCCAGAGCAACTTCGTTGGAAGTCGTCGCGCCCGGAAGATCGCCGCTGCGCCAGCTGGCTTCGGCGATATTGGTAATTACACGGACTGCGTCGGCAGTCTGGGCATAGGCCGGAACCAGCACGAAAAGCAGCAGCATTCCGAGGAATGCCACTGCCTTTCGCGAGAGGTTCAGGTCGATGACCATGATCCAGAAGCCGTCAGTCGATGATGGCCTGGAAGATCAATGTGCGGGTCTCGCCCGCTGCGATGTCATCGAGCGTACCGGACACTGTCGGATCCGCATAGGATCCAGTGCCCGTAGCGCCCGCAACGTCGCAGCTGGTGCTGTTCGTGCTGACCGGGAAGTTGGCGTCCGTGTAGGTGAGGCCAGTCGGCACATCGTCGGTTACGTTCACGCCGGTGGCAGTCGCACTGCCAGCTGCGTTGGTTACCGAGATGCAGTACTGGATGGTCGCACCGGGGATTGCCTTGGGATTGGTCGTCCCGCTCACCGGATCCTCGATCACCGAGCTGATCTTGGTCACGGTCAGCGCTGCTGCCGACACGACATAATCGTCCGCTGCCGAGAATGCGCCATCGTATTGCGCGTCGGTTTCGCCAGCGCCATCGGCCAGCACCGTATCGACCGCATCGACGGTGTTGGTCGCCGAAGTGGCGAGCAACGCGCCCTGCGATCCTGCGGTCCCGCCAGCATACGCCGTTGCCGTGAGGATCACGGTCGCGACGTCGCCGGTAACCTGATCGATCGGAACGTCCGACACGACGAAGATGGTGCGGGTCTCATCGGGTGCAAGTTCGTCGATATAGGTGACGGCAACTTCGTCCGTCCAATCGCCGTCACCGTCGGTATCGACGTAGATCAGGGTGTTTGTCGTATCGAAATTGTCGGTCCCGCCGAATGCGCCGGCGCCGCCCCCCTGTTGATCGACAGTCAGACCGAAATCGGCCGTGTCGTTCGACAGGTTGGTCACCTGGAAGGTGGTGATCTGCTGCGTCGAGCCGGGTGACACGACCGTCTGCGTGCCGCCGACTTCGGCGACCGTCAGGTCGATCTTGCGGTCGACGACGAACTCGTCGGTCGCTTCCTGGTCATTCTGCGTGACGCCGCCGACCTGATAGGACACCGAAACGGTGTTCTGAATGGTCGTGCCGGCATCGGTCCCCGCGGCCAGGGCCGGGGAGGCGCCGAGAGCGATGAGCGGTACTATGCTCACCGCACCCAGCAATCTGCTGGTACGTTTCATGGTCTCGAACCCTCTGTTGTAATGGTCGCACTTGTCAGCGCCCGCGACCTGCGGCGCGTTTCCTCCGCCGGTTAGCGGACGATCCCGTAGTAGCTGAGTTCACCGTTCTCGCCCGGCGCGACCTGTGCCAGGACCCACCGGATGTGCGTGACGTCGGACAGTTCCGCAGGCCGCCGACCAGCGTCGGCATCCGGAACGGCGAGGCGATCGAGCGCGGCGAAGGTTTCCCCTCCATCGACCGACACTTCGAAGCTTTCGTCGAGCTCGGCGAGCCGGACTGCCGAAGGCAGTGGATTCGTCACGACGAAATTTTCCGCCGGCGCGCTTCCGCCGTTCGCATAGCTGGTTGTGAACAGGAGGCGATCGCCCGGAACCACGCCCTCGGGGGCGGCCAGAGTCGTGCGTGATTGCCCGTTTTCGACCGTGGTGCGCTCGACTTTGACATCGCTCGAAAGAGCTACGTCGTTCTGCGCAGCGGCGGGTGCGGAAAAGCCCAGGGCCATGCAGGCCAGACCGAAGCTAAGTGCGACTTTCTTGTTCATCATCATGTCCTTGCGGTCGAATTAGTCGACGACGACGTCGAAGGTGACGGTGTAGTCGTTGCCGGAGGTCACGGTCCCGACATCGACGCTGATGCCCGTTGCGCTCGCTTCGCCCGCATCGGCGTCGGCAGCGTCGGTCAGTGCCGCACCGTCGAGCGTCAGGGTGCCGGCTTCATAGGAAGTGAAGGTCGGGAGATCGTCGGTAATCACGAAGTTGTCGAACGACCCTGTGCCGGTGACTTCCGCCACAATGGTAAAGGTCACGATCGCGCCCGGAACCGCTTCGGTGCCGCCGAAGGGATCGGCGACAATCGCCGATTTCACCAGCGAGACCTGGGCTACACGAGCGATCAGCGAGCCGTCTGCATCGGCATCCGCATTGGTGAGGCCGACAACGGCATCGCTGCCGCCTTCGCCCTGGCCCGTGAACGTCGTACCCGGTGCGCCGGTGCCGGTAACCGCTTCAGCCAGCAGATTGACGTCGCTGGTTTCCCCGTCGGTCAGGCCGCCAGGCGACGAGACGATAACGAAGATCGTGATGGCCTCGTCCGGATCGAGCAGCGGTGTCGGATCGCCGGCCGAAATGACGATGTCGACGCCTTCTTCATAGATGCCGTCGCCGTCGTCGTAGACGATCGCGTCGATCGTGACATCGAAGTCGTTACCGGTGCGTCCCGGATCGGCGGTGAGGTTGAAAGCTTCCGGGCCGTTGCCGGTATTGGTTACTTCGAAGGTGAGGACAGCAGTTCCATTCCCAACTGGGACTGCGCTGCCGTCCTGCCAGGTTGTCGTAACGTTGAGCAGCTCGTCGACCTGGACCTCGACGGTATTCGACGTGACCGTGCGCGGCGTCGAGCCGCCATCGTCATATGACGCGGTCGCGGTATTCTCGATGATAGAGCCTGCGGGCACGCCATCGGCGAGTGCGGGCGAGGCAGCAAGGAGGGTGGCAAGGGCCAGCGTGCTGGCAGCGAGCTGATGGCGATGGTTCTTCATGTCGCATACAGTGCACGACAATGGTAAACGAACCGTTAGAAACTAAGCATTTCTACCTAGGGACTAGTTCAACCATTCTTAAACGATCATGCTGGCCCTATGTTTGGTGCATCAATAGACGTCTCGTGGCCCTTCCATAGCTTACTACTATTGGTTCTGTTTTGCGCGTGATGATCTTTCAGCCTGCTACTCCATAGCAAATAGTTGAGAACACCTTTCTCTACCCTGCGATAAGCAGCTTATATGTGAGACGAACTCGAAGCGGTCGATCAGGCCTGCCGAGCGACCGCTTTTGGGCTAGTTTTCAGTCCGTTAGATTAGTGGCAAGGCGTCAATTTGTATGCGTAGAACTCGCGGCGCACCGGTTCTACGCTGGCACGAAATCACATTAAGTCAGCCCGAACGAACTGTCGTTTGCAATGGTGACTTGTTCGTGGGCCGTGCGTCCCTTCAGACGTTTGAGTAATTGCTGACGGTCAGCTTGCTAGAGCCGCCAATTCGCACGTTAGTGACCGTATTGAAGATGCGTAGCTGACCAGCAGCTGACTCCAGAAGCTGTCCGACGCATTTCGGGCCGTCAGCAGACTGTTCGGCCCGAGGCGGGAATAGCCATGAACGGACCGTCACCTCATAGTCGCGCAAGGGCCACGCCAACACGTCGAACAAGAAGGATTTCGTACGAAATTGATCCTACATATATTTCATGCATCCCCCCGAACCGAGCAATCTGGCTGCGAAATATCTAGTCGACGACATGCCTGGTGCGCGTGCTCGCGGGATCCGGTCACACGGTATTCTCATGAAAATCGAAGCAGGGGGCGCGGTTAGCGAGTTGGCCCAAGCCTACCTCGTGATGACCCAACTGCATTGCCTTCATTCGTTTGTTGTCGGCCGCACCGACTTCGAGACCTTCCGACGCGATGCGGTCATCGAGCGCGCCCATCGCATGGATACTGCTGAGATTAGTGCTGTAGAAGCGGCTGCCAAGGAAGCCAGGCGCAAAGACGAGCTCGCTAGGGCTAGCGCCGCGTTCTTTGCCGACCCGGCTTATAGGCGCAGGCAAGAGTCCAAGCAGCTCAGGCGAAAATTCAATCTGAATTACATCGACCCAGAGCACTACCCACGAGCCATGCGGATGCTGCAGGCCTTGTCGAGAGGGAAAAGACTCAAGCAAGTCGACGTATTGTGGCTACAAACGGAGGTCGAGGAATGGTGGACCGACGAGGTCGCATCCGCGTGGCATCTGGTTGAAGCCGAAGTCCACACCGCTGCCTGGCGCAAGACCCGCGATCCTTGGGATGCAATCTATGCCAGTAGTCACTGGCGTAAGGGCAACCGCGCCGAATTCGCAATTTCTCTCACCGGCGAAGCGCTCGCCGCGATGGGCATGGCAGAACCCAAGGTACGATCGGCCTTGGCAACGACCCGGGCCGCAGCTTTGAGAGCAGTTGCCCGACTTACTGAGGCGAAAGCGTTGGCCGAACACGCGCATGCGTCAATGCCGGACGATTACAGACCCTGCACGCTGCTCGGCGCGATTCACATTGAAATAGGCGAATACGACGTTGGGCTCGATTGGGTTGAAAAGGCCGAACGGTTGGGAGCTGAAAAGGGGGCTGTCGACCACGATATCAGGGCCTTGCTCGCTCGTATGCCCATCGCGCAGAGAAATCGCGTAGCAGGGCTCCTGATTGAGCAAGATCCTGAACGTTTTTCTTGGCTCAGATCAAAGCGAGACCCCGCCCACAGGTCCGTTCTTTCACGGTAGCTCACTTGGCCCCTACCCGCACGGTCGCCAAATCGCCTTGTAAAATTCAGGGGCCTCGTAGCGTTGAGGGCATGTGGGCCGAGAGCACGCTGTTCTATCGATGTGCTGCAAGCTCACAAGCCGACCGGCTAATTTTAAGTACGGACGAATGACGAACTGCGGCAGCTTATGCGTGAACGCCTGAATCATCCGCCCTGAGGAACTGGACTACTTCGTTTCCGCGACCTTGCTCAACGAATTGTCGCGCGGTCAGCCCACCAAACCCTGAAATTGGTTGCATGTCGTACCATTCCGTCGCTAGCACATCTGAAGCGAACCGGCACGCGATCATTGCCATGATATCCGCGCCTGTGACTTGGGTCATTTCGAACGGGGCCCGTATCGGCGGACCACACGCCGATTGACGATCGTTGACGATGAAAAGAGACCATTCGCTCGCGATAAGTCCTCACGAGTGACGTCACCTCGAGCCAAAGCTTGGGCATCGTCATCTCGCTGCGCCTGCTTTTCAGCTCGACGCTCAATAGGATCGAAGGGCAGCTTATCGTCCATCATAAGATAGTGACTTAATTTGAGATGAGACGCAAATCCGTGATTGGATGTCAAGTTGTCAGCTTTTGGGCCTATTCCGTTGAAAAAGTCGCCGTTGGCGGCGTTGGTTTAGCGGTTTGGATCGACGGCGAGTGAGGTCGCTGCCTCTCTCAGGCGGCGGCGAGGCCCGGCGTGGGCCGCATCTTGGCCAGTTTCCGGAGGTTCTGGGCTGCGGCGGCGAGGTGGAACTCATCTTTTGCTCTGTTGGGACCGCGCAGACGCAAGCGGTCCAGCTTCAGGATCCGCTTGAGATGCGCAAAGAGCATCTCGACCTTCTTTCGCTGGCGGCGTGAGACAAGATAGGCGTCACTTTTGGAGATATCGCGTGCCCGGTCGCGTGCGCCTTCGTGGACCGAGCGCACGATCTTGCGGGTCGCCGTGCGGGGTGCGCAGCGCTGCTTGAGATTGCATGCCTGACAGTCCTTCTGGCTCGCACGGTAGCGGATGAAGCCATCGGCATTGGCCAGCGGGCGCGGGGCCTTGAAGTTGCGGTTGGATGGTCTCAGCCGCTTGCCGCCAGGGCAGAGGTAACTGTCGTCCTCGGCGTCATAGGTAAAGTCGGACCGCGCAAGAGTGCCGTCGCTGCGTGCAGACTTGTCGAACACGGGGATATGGGGCTCGATGCCCTTGTCCTCGACCAGCCATGCAAGGTTCGGCGCCGAGCCATAAGCAGTGTCGGCCACGAGCTTCTCGGGCCACAAGCCGAAGCGTTCCTGCGTTCGCTCGATCATCCTTCGCTGCGCAAGCACCTCGGCCTGCCGCACCGATGTCGTCGCCTCCACATCGACGATCACCGCGTGATCGAGGTCGATCAGATAGTTGGTGGAGTAGGAGTAGAAGGCCGCCTCGCGCGTCGCCGCAGTCCAGCGCGCCGCGGGATCGGTGAGGTTGATCCGCTTCGGCTCGACAGGCGTGGCTCCGCCGAAGGCTGCATCATCGAGGACCTCAAGATACTCAGCGACCGCACGACCGGCAGCTTCGGGCGGGAGCCCTTCTTCTCCCGGTACCGAACGCTGGCGGTGGACATCGGCGCGGATCAGGCTCGCATCGACCGCGAAGCCTTCTGCTCCCACCAGTCCTTCTCTCATGCAGCGCTCGACGGTCATCTCGAACAGCTTGCGCAGCAGGTCGCTGTCGCGGAACCGGCCGTGCCGGTTCTTGGAGAAGGTGGAGTGATCGGGCACCGACCCCTCGAGATCGAGCCGGCAGAACCAGCGATAGGCAAGGTTGAGGTGCACCTCCTCGCACAAGCGGCGCTCCGAGCGTATGCCCATGCAATAGCCAATGAGGAGCATCCGGATCATCAGTTCAGGATCAACCGAAGGTCGCCCGGTCGCGCTGTAGAACGGCTTCAGGTGCTCTCGGATACCCGTCAGATCGACGAACCGGTCAACCGAGCGCAGCAGGTGATCCTGGGGCACATGATCCTCAATGCGGAAGCTGTAGAACAGCGCCTCCTGCATCACCGTTCGCTCGCCCATCATCAGCAAATCTCCTGATTACGAAGATCACTGAATCAGCGGCTCGCCCTCTTCGCAAGAGGAGTTTTTCAACAGAATAGGGCCGCTTGCGGACTGTCCGCTTTTTTCGATCCGGGCTCGAAAGCTGACCTTTAGCTAGCAACCAATTGCGGACATTGCGGGATGGAATGCCGTGAATTATCCCAGAAAAACTGAAGCTCCGTCGTAACTCTCCACAAACTCGTCGTGTTAGGGCAGAGTTAACCATGTGGACGGTATCGCATTCGAGGGATTTTTCTATCTAGGCTGCCATGAACACGATACTAGTCGCCGACGACGAACCCCTGATGAGGGAGCTTCTGGAATTCCGCTTGGCCCAGCGGGATTATCACCCGGTCACTGCTGCTGACGGTCGCGAAGCGCTTGCTCGTCTCGAGGATTCATCGCCCGATGCGGTGGTCCTTGATGCCATGATGCCGGTGCACGATGGGTTCGAGGTGCTAAGGCGCATGCGCGCTTCATCCCAACACGCACATACGCCGGTAATCATGTTGACCGCCCGGCGGGGCGAGAAGGATATTGTTGAGGCGCTGGAGATCGGTGCCAGCGACTATCTCGTAAAGCCATTTATGCCCGAAGAACTACTCGCTCGTCTCGCGCGCTTGTTAAAGGATTAGTGACTTTGCGCACGCTCTTGGCAGGAATGCTTTTCGTTTCCTTGGCGAACGTTTCGGCATCAGCTCAGGACAGTCTCTATGATCGCGCTGTCACTGCGCGACTGGCGGACGATCCGGCGCTCGCGGCATCGCTTCTCGAAGACTGGCTTGCAGAGAAGCCCGAAGATGTCGATGCGCTCGTCCAGTACGGCTTCGCACTGCTGGCGTTAGGCAAGCTCGAAGACGCGGAATTCGCTTTCCAGAAAGTACTCCGACTGGCTCCGGAATACGCTGACGCTTCGCAGGGCTTGGCGCTCGTCGCGGAGCGCCGGGAGACCGAGCGCGCTGCGGGTCGCGGCTTCCTTCTCGTCGAAGGGGCCTTGAGCGATCCCGGCGATGGACAGGATGACTGGCAGGAGCTTGGCATGCTCGCGTCCCTCCCGGTCGGCGCCCGCACTACTCTCGATCTTGGCGGGACCTGGTATCGGCGCTTTGGTACAGAGGACGTGGAGCTTGGTGTACTCGCCACCCACAGGGCGACGGAAAACCTGTGGTTAAAGGCCGGAGCATCGGTGACCCCGAATGCGGATTTCCGCCCGACCACCGGCATCTCGGCAGGCTTCGATGTCAGGATCGCTTCCGGCACCGTCGCCAGTCTCGATGGCAGTTGGCAAAGCTATCCCGTGCAAGAGGTCTGGACCGTGAGGCCCGGCATTACCCAATATTTCGGCGGCGGTCGTTTCACTGCGTCTCTGCATGGTCGCATCGTCGCGGCCGATGGCGAAGACGTGCAGATCGGTGGCACCTTGCGTGCAGATTATATGCCAATCCCCCGTACCCGCCTGTTTATCGGTGCGGCGACCGGACCGGACACCGATCTCGGTGTGGTCCGCGATACCACCAGCATCTTCGCAGGGGGTGAACTGCCACTTACGCAGGATATCTCGCTCACCGGCAGTATCGCGCAAGAGTGGCGAGAGGATGGGTTCGACCGCACCGAGGGGCGGGTCGGGATCAAACTCTCGCTGTGACGACGTTGCGTGATCTTTGGGAGGTTTCTCTCGCGCTCTGCCTGCTAGCCATGGCCGCGCTGCTGCTGCTGCTGCTGGCACGGGTGATATCTGCGCGCTTGTTCGACCGCACGAGCGCGTCGCGACGGCGCCTGTTGCCACTGCTGCTTGACGGCGATCCCGCCGAACTGGAGCCACTCGGGAAGCGCGAACTCCAGACGGCTGCCGACCTGACGGTCGAGATCGCAGAGATGACGAGGGGCAGCGAGCGCGAAGCCCTGCTTGCCCGCGCAACGGCGCTTGGTGTGACGGATCTGCTGATTGTCCAGCTGCGCTCGCGTAAGGCCCAGTCACGCCTCAACGCGGTCGAGGCGCTTTCGATGTTCGAGGGTTCGCACGACCATGTGACCGGCGCACTGGACGACCGCAATCCGGATGTCAGGTTGACTGCCGCCCTGGCTTTGGCCCAGCACGCAAACGCACCGGCACCACTCGATATCGTAAACAAGCTGAACGTGGGAGCGGAGGAAAATTCCCTGCTCCTCGTTTCGTTGATGGTCGATCTTGCCGAAACGGATTCAGAAGCTGTTGCTGGCCTCTTGTTCGAGAAAGACCTGTCCTACCGGGTCAAGGTCGCCGCGATGGATGCCCTTTCGCAGCGCGGCGGCGAATATGCTCCGCTGCTAGCGCACATGGCCCGCGACTCCGGCAACGAGCCAGATTTGCAACCCCGCATCTTCAGGGCCTTGGGCCGCACCGGTCATCCTGCGGGGGCGGAAGCCATTATGGAAGGACTATTGAGCGACAACTGGACAGTGCGCGCTGCGGCAGCCGAAGCGGTTGGCAACACACGGCTTGTGGCCGCCGCGGATCGCTTGTCCGCACTACTCAATGATCCCCATTATTGGGTGCGCTACCGCGCCAGCGAAGCCTTGCTGCGCATAGGTGCGCGCGGCGTCTCCGCCCTTCGAGACGCCAGCCAGAGCGAGGACCCGGTCGTGCGTTCGGCTGCTTCGAAGATGCTGGCAGAGGGTCGCGCATGACTTTCGATTTCGCCATTCCCGATCCTGCCGGGTGGATGGTCGCCTCGGCCGAGGCGATTGCTCTGGTGGTGATCGTTGCGGGTCTGCTGCAGATCGTCTTCTACTTCGTGCTGCTGCTCTATGCAGGGGCGGCACTCGGAACGCGGCCGCCTGTGCCACGCAGTGCAACGCTATGGCGGCGTTATTCCGAGCAGGCTCCAGCCATTTCGGTGCTGGCCCCTGCCTTCAACGAAGAACTCACTATCGTGGAAAGCACGCGCAGCCTGCTGGCTCTGCAATATCCCGATTTCGAAGTGATCGTGATCAACGACGGGTCTAAAGATGGCACGCTTGCCCGCCTGGTATCCGAATTTGGGCTGGAGCAGGTGGACCGGTTCGTCGATCGCAGCGTCGAACACGCCCCAATCCGCGGTTTCTACGCGTCGCCGCGTCTGCCCCGCCTGCTGGTGGTGGACAAGGAAAACGGCGGCAAAGCCGATGCCCTGAATGCAGGGATAAATTGCACCCGCACCGCGCTCTTCTGCGCCATCGACGCAGACTCCATTTTGGAGTCCGACGCCTTGCTGCGGGTTGTCCGCCCCTTCATCGACGAGCCTGACCTCACCATAGCGGCGGGAGGCACGATCCGTATTGCCAACGGTTGCAAGGTCGATTCCGGGCGCATCAGCGATATCAAGCTACCCCGCAACTTTCTCGCCCTGGTGCAGATCGTGGAATACCTCCGCGCCTTCCTCATGGCGCGGGTCGGTCTTGGCAAGATGCAGGCGCTCACGGTCATTTCGGGCGCTTTTGGCCTGTTCCGCCGCCGTCAGGTTGTCGAGGTCGGAGGCTACAGCCACGGCACGGTCGGCGAGGATATGGAACTGGTGCTTAAGCTCCATCGCCTGATGCGCGAAGCGAAGCGAGATTACCGCATCGATTTCATTGCCGAGCCGGTTTGCTGGACGGAATGCCCGGACACGCTGTCGGTGCTGGGCCGTCAACGCGCCCGATGGCAACGGGGTGCGCTTGAATGCTTCGTCAAGCACAAGGACATGCTGTTCAATCCGCGCTACGGCCGGATCGGTATCGTTGGCTTCGGTCATATCCTGCTGGTCGATGTTCTCGGGCCGTTGCTGGAGGTGCTGGGCTATATTCTCGTGCCACTGCTCTGGGCCCTTGGACTGCTGGCGCTGCCCTGGTTGCTCGCCTTCCTCGCGGTAACGTTCATGTTCGGCGTATCTCTCTCGATCGCAACGCTCGTGCTGGAGGAGATACAGCTACGCCGCTTTCCCAAGGCACGGGAACTGGCCATGTTGGCAGTTATCGCAGTGCTGGAGAATTTTGGCTACCGCCAGCTCTCGAACCTGTGGCGTCTCCAGGGCTGGTGGCAATTCATTCGCAAGCAGCAAAGCTGGGGCACGATGACCCGCAAGGGCTTCTCGACAAGCTAGTCCCGCAGATCGCGGAGCATGGCAGACAGCCGCTCTGCCGCGTCGAGGTAGTCTCCACCGGCCTCGACAATGTCTTCAAGCCGGGCAGCGGCTTCGCCGACCTGTGGCTGCCCGAACATTCCCGCGATACCTGCCAGCCTGTGCGCCTGGCTGGCGATTGCCTCCCGGTCGTCGGCGGCAATTGCAGCTTGCAACGCAGCTTCGTGTTCGCCGGCACGAGCCGCAAAACGCGCAGCCATTTGCGCCATCCTGATTTCCAGTTCTGCGCTCATCCAATCAGCTCGCGAACCTTGGACGAGAGCGTCATCGGGTCGAAGGGCTTGGCGATGACGCCTACGGCATCCATCGTGGAGAAGTTCTGCAATTCGCTGCGCTGGGCCCGCGCGGTCACGAAAATTACTGGCAGGTTGGCAAAGCGAGCGTCCTGCCTGAGATGGGTTAGCAAGGTCGGCCCGTCCATCTCCGGCATCATCACGTCGAGAAGCGCCGCATCGGGCATCCAGTCCTCGATCAGCGCCAGGGCTGCCGAACCCGACGCCGCGGTTCGCACATGGAACTGGGGATCGAGCTCCAGCGCCATCTCGGCGATCTCGCGAATGTCGGGTTCATCGTCGACATACAGGATATTCATCGCTGGGCCTCCTGCCGGCGCCTGATGACGAGATCGAGTGTTGCTTCGACAAGGTCGTCAACCGAGGCGCGGCTCTTGATCAAAGCCCGGTCAGCAACGCCGGTCTGGGCGCTATTGTCGAAGGCTGTGAAGAACAGCAAGGGCAATGCGGAGAACCTCTCCCGCAGTTCTCTGGCGAAATCGGCGCCGCTTTCTTCAACCAGAGAGACATCGATAATCGCCGCCGCCAGATCCTGGGAGGCAATCGCGGCGCGGGCATCGGCAACACTCTGGACGGAGATGACCCGTGCCTTGCCAGCAAACGTGCTCGCGACGACAGTCAGCGTATCGTCGTCATCATCCAGATGCAGCACAAGTGGCAGGTTTTCGTCGGTCTCAGGCGCGGCACCCACGTGCTGTTCCTGTGCGAGGGGAAGATCGGCATAGAAGACGCTGCCACCACCCTCGCGGTCAACGAAGCCTACCTCTCCTCCATGGTGTCGCGCGATCTCGCGCGTGATCGAAAGGCCAAGGCCTGTGCCTCCCTTCGCTCGCGAATTGGAGGCGTCTGCCATGGCGAACTTGCCGAAGATGCGGTCTCGGAAATCATCCGGAATACCGGCGCCCCGATCTCGCACCTCGATGCGCGCGTAACGACCGTGCATGTCGCCGACAATCTCTACCTTTTCGCCGGGCGGCGAATGTTTGATGGCATTGGAAACGAGGTTTGTGACCAGCTGCTCAAGACGGTCAGGATCGCCCATGATGCATTGCGGCCAAGGCGGCACGATTAGCTGGAGCTCCACTTCGTGCTTCTGTGCGAAGGCAGCCATTGCATCCTGGGTACGGCGCAGCAGTGGGACCACCTGCATCCGCCGGATATCGAACTCCATCTTGCCGGATTCGATCTTCTCGATGTCCAAGATGTCGTTGATAAGGCGGATCAGGCGTTCACAGTTGGCATGGGCGATGCCGATCAATCGGCGTGTTTTCTCCTCCAGCGGGCCTGCTGCGCCGCCCATCACCAGGCCAAGCGATCCGGCGATGGAGGTCAGCGGCGTGCGCAGCTCATGACTAACAGTGGAGACGAACTCGTCCTTCATTCGCTCGGCTCGCTTGCGATGAGAAATATCGCGGATCGAGGCAACGTATTGTGGCTCCCCCTCTTCTTCGAGACCGCGGGCAACGCGGCTGATGGCGACTTCGGTCTCGAATGTCGTGCCGTCCGCACGGCGACCGATGAATTCCTGCTTACGGCCGGCACCATTCTCTCCGGCGGTGCCAACCGTCGAAAGCCACGCTTGCGATTCGGATGGGGAGTAGTCGGTATCCATGAGAACGAGATTGTTGCGACCTAGCAGGTCCTTCTCGGCATAGCCGAACATGCGGCTGATGCTCGGGTTCATTCGCAGGATGTTGCCCTGGGCATCGAGCCACAGCATGCCGTCTACCCCGCCATCGAACATGGCCTTCTGACGCTTCGCCAATCGCTCCACTTGCGTCATGGCCTTTCGGCGTTCCCGAGAGGTTGAGAAGATTAGCAGCGAGGCAATCGCCAGCAGGACGGCAATGCCGGCCAGCAAAAGAGTGACGATTCTCTCGACATCGCGGCGCAGGATAGAGCCCGCCTCGGTCGATGCCGCGAGTGCATTCGCCTCCTTGGCATCCATCCTGGCGACGAGCGAACGGATCTCGTCCATCGTCACACGTCCTCGTCCGCTTGAAATCAACCGGCGCGCTTCTTCGATATTGCCGCTGCGCACGTCTTCCACGTTGCGGGTAGCTATCTCCAGCTTGGTGTCCGACAGCGCCAGCAATTCATCCAGTTCGGCAAGTCGGGCGGCGTCGGCATCCGCCCGCAGCCCTGCAAACAGAGAGTCGCGCCTGGGAATTGCGGCACTGTAAGGTTCGAGGAAATCCGGATCACCCGATAGTACGTAGCCGCGGACCGCTGTTTCAACATCGAGATGCAAGGTCAGAAACTGGGAGAGCAGAGACCGCGTCTCAACTGTCCGCTCGGACGTGACGCGATAATCGCGCACTTCCTTGAACTCGCCCAGGAGGAGGAAGTGCACTCCCAGAAGCGAAAGAGGCACGAGAAAGAACGCCAAGGCGAGTAGGAATCGGCGTAGACTGGAAGAGACTGGACGGAAAGGGGACATACGACGCCACAGGTAGCCTAAAATCCAAGAATTAGGGCAAAATAGTTGAATATCGCTGAACCGTTTCGCCAGTGTCTAATTATGGTCCTAGCGCGACACGAATTTTATCTGCGTGTCCGAGGAGCTAAGGAGTTGAGAGGGAATGTCTGAGATAAGGATGCCTAGCTACTATCGCTCTAGCATAAACCAACGGCAGCTTTCGGGCGACATTCGAGACCATGCGGATGGCCGCTATTAGGGCGCTTTGCCGACCGAAAAGATGGGGCCGAGAACAGACCGTCAGCAAAAAGTTTTTTCGAATTTTTGTTGCCGGATGAAGGGTTGCTAGCCTGTGGTAAAGGTGCGGGGACGGCGAAAACTATCATTGCTTCGATCGTGAACTCAACTTTGACACGAAGAGAGTGCCGCTCAGCGAAACATCGGCGTTGCCATATCATTAGTTAGGTGTCGCCGCTCGTAGCGTTGAGGCTCGCGGCGCACCGCATCAGCAACGTTAGAGGAGATCATGAAACAGACTATCCGAAATTCAATTCTGATGGCGACAAGTGCCATTGCCCTTGCCGCAATGCCTTCCGCAGCCCAATCGCCAGCTACTACTGCAGACGGAGAGTGGTTGAGTTTGTCCGGAACGGTTGATACCGTCTCAGGCGAAGACTTCATTCTCGATTATGGACAGAGCAATATCGCTGTCGAGATGGACGACTACGACTGGTACGACGAAAATTCTCTGATGGTCGGCGATGAAGTGACCGTCACTGGACGAATGGACAACGACTTCTTTCAAGCGAGACGCATCGAGGCCAGCAGCGTCTACGTCGATTCCATCCATACCCGCTTTTACGCGGATTCGGCGGATGAAGAGGATTTCCTCCCCGCACCAGATGGTCCGATCGCAGGTGACACGGGCGTGACCCTGACCGGCACCGTGCAAACGATCGAGGATGGCGAGATGGTAATCGATGCCGCGCTGTTCGATTATCGTGTCGACACCGACGGATTGAACTACGACCCGTTCGATAGTGAAGGCTGGCAAAAGGTTGAGGTTGGCGATCGCATTTCTGTGAGCGGTCAGTTCGACGATAGCGACTTTTTCGACGGCCCCGAGATCGACGCAACCGCACTCACCGAATTGCAAGGCTAACCGGGCCCACTCCGCGTGGGCAGGCGAGGCGAAGATGATTTGCTTCTTGAGCCCGCGTCTCCACGGGGGCCTTGCCATGCCCTGCAGCTTGCAAACCAAAGAGCGATCCGGCGAGAGGCTGCGATTAATACGCGCTGGCCTGATCGCTCTCCTGAGATCGCCATTTTTCAAAAAGGTTCACAGAATGATGAACACTCCCAGCTCCACACACTTCAAAAAATCCGCCAGCATGGCGACCCTCGCATCGCTTCTCGCTATTGGTGCGGCGGCATGCTCCGAGCAAGCCGAAGTCGAGCTGCCCGAAGAAGACACAGTGGAAATGACAGTTGCCGGGGATGGGGACTGGATAAGGATTGATGGTGAGGTCGTGTCCACGACCGCAGGAAGTCCCTCAAGCTTCGTTCTCGACTACGGAACTGACAGCGTCACGGTTGAAGCTGACGACTGGGATTGGGCATCCGACGGAATTGCCCTGCTTCCTGGTGATCGCGTTAGTGTTACGGGCCGCGTCGACGAGGGCCTCTTTAATACAGAGACTATCGAAGCTGGCGCGATCTACGTGCGCAACCTCAATACCGTATTCTATGCAAGTCCGGCAGATGAGGAAGAACTCGGCCTCGCCGCGGCACCAATGCGCCCTGTAACCGACGGGGTCGACTACACGGGTTGGGTTACCGGTAAATCCGGAAACACATTTACGCTCGGGGCAGGCCCGACAATGATTACAGTGAACACCGAGAACCTTGATACGTCCTACAGCAGCAGAAGTGTTGATACAGGGGACCGGGTTTACGTTTGGGGCGACCTGACCATCGGCGGAAATGGTGGCAGCCAGCTTACTGCAGATGGCCTTCTTGAGCTGACGGATGGAGCTGGCGATGCCGCGCAGACACCATCTTCGGAAAGCGAAACTGATGGGGCCGAACCGACGATGGAAGAGGCGGATGCCAATGCCGAACCGTAAATCCAATGCAGATCGCACCATGTTTGTCGCTTGGGGGTTCGGTGGCGCGGCATTCGGCGCAGCACTAAGTTGGGCGATTGGCAACACGCTCATCGGTATCGCAATCGGCGCTATATTGGGCGGAGCCGCTGCCCTGTGGGCTCGCCAGTTGCAACGCCGCGGTACACACACAACGAGCCAGCCGAATTAATCGATTCTCGGTAAGCTCGCCCGGGCAGCTCCACGCGAGCTGCACGTTCTCTTTGTGGCTTAGTTGCCGGCTTGGAGCTGGAGCTGGAGAGAGCGTTCTTGAGCGCCGCGCTTCAATGTAAGCTCCACGCTTTGATCAACGCGGAAATCGTCAAGCCGGGCGAGCAGATCACCCAGCCTTGCGACCGGCTTCCCGTTCAACGCGGTGATAATGTCGCCAGGGACAACGCCGCGCCTTGTCCGCTGTGCTGGAATCAGACCCGCGCGCTCAGCTGCGGAGCCGGGAAGCACGCGCAAGACGAACACTCCTTCGATGCCTGTCGCGCGCTTAAGCCGGTCGTTGATATCGTCATCGCCATCGATGCCCAGCACAGGTCGCGTATAGCGACCGTCAGCGATAAGCTGCGGGACGACCCGCATCACCGTATCGATAGGCTCCGGACGGGCTGTAGATAGCGGTATTGATACCGATCAACCGACCGGCGGAGTCGAGTAATGGTCCCCCCGAGTTTCCGGGATTTATTGCGGCATCGGTCTGGATCAGATGCTGGATATCAGGCCCATTCTCATTGGGTAGCGACCGGTCCAGCGCTGAAACGATGCCCTTCGTCAGCGTCCAGTCGAGACCGAAGGGATTGCCGATGGCAAAGACGCTCTGACCGACCAGAAGATCACCACTCGTGCCGATTGGAACTGGAGCAGGAGCTATAAATCCCGCGCCGCCGATCTTCAAAACTGCAAGATCGTGCTGCGGGCTTGCCCCTACCAGCGTTGCCGAGAATTCGCGGCCATCTGCCAGCTGGATCCGGGCTTCCGAGGCACCTTCGATGACATGAAAATTCGTAACGATGTGGCCGGCATCATCCCAAATCAGTCCCGATCCCGAACCGCGCGGAATGCTACAAACATTACGTGTCCAGAAATCCGATACCTGCTGCCGGGTCGAAATAAACACGACCGATTCGCGCGAATTTCGAAACAACTCGATGGTCGCACGCTCTTCTGCGCCGAGTTCGGCGCGGGGAGTCACCGTAGGCATATCGGCGGGCGGAGCTGGTTGGAGGAAAAGCAGTGAGGCTACAGCGGCGATAAGCATTGCGTTCACAGCGACCAGCAAAAACATCCAAGGACTGTGGTTTGCATCGGGCTTGGAATATGATGATTTCATGCAGAGGATGTAACGTTGAATTGATACCAATCAACGTTGTGCGCTCCTTTGGTCAGGAAACGGGTGGAAGACCAGCCTTCGTCAAGCAGGCCATCGCCCCTGAGGGCATGACGAAAGTAGACGCAAAATTCGTGCCATCTCTTACTGCCAGCGCGCTAATCCTCCTGTATCGGCGCTTCTGGTGCAGTCGAATGTTACGCGCTCAGGTTGCCGACTTCACACAGTTGCGATGAAGTCCGGCGTTGGATCGCGCCGAGAATCCGGCAAAACGAACGGCCGCTCTCGGGAACTTACAATTGTTCCCTATATGACCGAAAGGAGGGCGCAAAGCTGACACTGATCCCATGTCGCTTCGAGCATGATGGGGGAGGGGGGATTCAATACCCCGTGGATAACATTAGAAAGTGATCGGGTGAGGGGGTGTCGTTGGGGGTAACGACCGCGATAATTAGAGAATAAACCTTTAATTACAGTACAATAAGAAGGCTATTCCTGTCCCTCCTCCGCTACCATAGTTCAATCCGTATGGGTTCGCATTCTTCTGCGCAATTTTCGCTTTCGAGCCGACAGACGGCGTCAGGGCCGTGAACGGCGGCGACACTATCCTGTCGCTGGGCCGTTTCGCTTCCGCCATTCGATCGTGTCGCTCAGCCCAAAAGCGACATCGAAGGCCGGCGACCAACCGGTAGCTTCTTTCAGACGCGTGATATCTGCCACAATCCGTGGCGGTTCGTCCGGCCGATCGGGGAGGGCTCCCAACGCGATCCGGTCCGATTTACCGAGCGCGCGACCGATCCGGTCTACCAGCGAGGCGAGCGAGATACCCGAGCCGGTCGCGACGTTGAATGTACCAGACTCGCCGGAGTTCAGGAGCGCGACGAGGCCTGCGCCCATATCGCTCACATATCCGAAATCCCGCACCGCGCGGCCGCTGCCGATTTCGGCCATTCCTCCGGCCAGCAGCCTGTCGATCACCTGGGGTGCCAAGCGAGACGGGGCCTCATGCTTTCCGAAGAGATAGAACAATCGCGCCCAGGCGATCGATCAGCCGAGCGCCTGCGCATCCTGCCGGACACGATCGGCCAGTTCGGCCTTGGCTCTTCCGTAGAGCGAAGTCGGTGCGATCGGGGTCACATCCTCGATACAATTGCTTTCGGGAGTTGGGTTGTATTCGGCGCAGGTGCCGCAGGCCACCACATGCCCGCCAGTCTCCTCCCAAAATGACCGCAGCAGAGCTGAACTTGCATCGCGCCATGCCCAGTTCGCCTCGAGGTTCCACAGTCCGGCGCCTTCGGAGCGCGCCCACGCCGCATGGACCAGCGCGCCCGGCTTATGCTGGGCAAGGGCCACCTTGACGGTTGGCGGGTCGAGCAGATCGACCGGCACCCATTCGACGCCTTCAAGGTCCGGAGCGGACGCAGGATTTCCCAAGGCCAGGATACGGGAACCCTGCCGCTTGAGCGCATCCACCACCGCGCGGCCGACAAATCCGCTCGCTCCCGTAACGGCAATCGGGCCGGTAGCCCCTCCTTTTCGGTTCGCATCCTGATTATCGTCCATCGAAGCTAATCCGTATGCGTAGGTGTCCGGCGGCCCGGGTTCCTTTAGGCTTGTTTCACGAAGCTGACCGATTGCCGAGGGGAACGCAATGAAAGTCGTCATTCTGGCCGGAGGCCTGGGAACGCGCCTCAGCGAAGAAACATCCGTTCGGCCCAAGCCAATGGTCGAAATCGGCGGAAAGCCGATCTTGTGGCACGTTATGCGCCACTACGCACATTTCGGCCTCAACGACTTCGTCATCTGTTGCGGGTACAAAGGCGAGTATATCAAGCATTACTTCCTCAGCTTCCGCAATCTCGGCAGCGACTTTACGATCGACTTCGGCAGCGGGAATGTGGAATTCCACAGCCCGATCGAGGAAGACTGGAAGGTCACGCTGCTCGATACCGGTGCCGAAACGATGACCGGTGGCCGCGTTGCGCGCACGCGCGCCGTTATCGGCGACAACCCGTTCTGCCTGACCTATGGCGACGGCGTTTCCAACGGAGCTCGTCGAATCGAACCTTCCAAGCGGTGATCGTCTCGAGCGTGGGGTTCACGCCGATAGGAATCTCTTCGAGGTTCCCGAGGTCTTCCAGCGCTTCTGTGCGAATTGACGAGCGCAAGATCGCCGCATTGACGACCGATTGGGAGATCGGCTCGAGGAATTTGCAGCCGATGAAAGCGCCTTCCTTCCACATGACTTTCGCATCGACCTGACCGATTAGGGGCAATTCGATCCTGATCTTATCTCCGGCGTCCAGAGGTACGGTGGTTTCCAGGCGTAACCCGGCTTCCGACAGATCGTGAACGAGGGCGCGGTCAAGGCCGGTAGTCGAGGCGGCCGACAGCTGCAGCAGATTGCGCCCGCGCGTGCGACGCTCACGGAAGAGTGCTGCTTGGATAGGGCGGCTAGATTTCGCCACTTACACACAATCCCGTAATTCAGAACCAGATCCTCCCGACCGTAAATCGCACGGAAATCGCCGCAACGGCAAATAGGGGGAACTGTGATCGCCGCTTTTGAGACACCACCTGTCGGCCAACTGTGCATAGCTAAAAAGGATTGCGCCCAAAAAGCCCTGCTTCGTGAAGGC
Source organism: Qipengyuania sp. 902 (assembly GCF_051195295.1). NCBI lineage: Bacteria > Pseudomonadati > Pseudomonadota > Alphaproteobacteria > Sphingomonadales > Erythrobacteraceae > Qipengyuania > Qipengyuania sp. 902. The sequence continues at coordinate 27,223 of NZ_JBNJLJ010000006.1, forward strand.
CAACCGTAAAGCCAGCCGGCCGGGGCGAAGCTGAAAAGTGCCCGGCCGGCTCTTCGGCGGTCAGTCGAGCTTCATCTCAAGCTCGCGTAGGATGTATGTCCCCTTGAGCTCGCGGATGTTGTTGTAGAGTTCGCGGACAGTCTGATTGCTGCTGTCCATATTCGCTTCGCCTAAGGCTTCCATGAAGCGATCATATTCCGCCTTATCGGGATCGAGCGAAGCCATGTTCGGGTAATTCACGCGCAAAACGAGATTTACCTCGCTGCTGCCGAAGGGCACGACGTAGATCCCGTAATCCGTGATCTGCCCGACGCTCTTGGCGGCCTCGTTTGCCCTGACCCATGTCGATCTCAGCCCCTCGAGATAATAGTCGAGCTGGCCAGGCTCGACCTTTACATAGGTGAGCTCGATCACGGTCTCTTGGGGGGTGTAATCTTCCCACACCGTGAGCTGTGCATTGGCTGGAACGGCGAGGCTCATGCCTGCCACGGCGAATGCCAGTCCGGCTACCTTGAAAATATGCTTCATGGTCACTTCCTTCGGTTCAGTGGTAAGCGACCCTGACCCGAGGGGATATGCGACCTCTTTTCTCTCCCGGCTCGTGTGTGACTCCGCCTGGCCCCGGTGTCAAACGACCGCCAATTCGCTTGCCCGGCAAGCTTCGCAATGGGGGTAATACTGCCTTGGTGTTGCAAGCGGCCGTTAGGCGCGGATCGTGGTGGAGGGGCCATTAAGTTGCACGATATTCGCCTTGAGAATCGCAGAGAAACTAACCTAGGCGAGATAGGGCACGACCAGCCGGTCTGCCAGTTCGGACCATGGGCGCAAAAACACGCACATGGCTAGCACCCAAAGCCGTGCGAAAATTCGTGTCGCCCCCTTCACATTGGGCGCGGCTCGGCTATAGGGGCGCTCGCCTGCTGGGGTGTAGCCAAGCGGTAAGGCACCGGTTTTTGGTACCGGCATGCGCAGGTTCGAATCCTGCCACCCCAGCCACTACTTCGCACGATGCTTGCTCAGGGCCGAACCTGCTCGCGAAGCGAACATGCAGGTTCGGAAGCGGAGCGCGGCACGCGCACAGCTGGCCGAAGGTCAACCCTGCCACCCCGGCTATCGTCTCCAAGCTAGAGTTTCTTGCCCTCGAAGTCAGCGGCCGAATGCCGTTCGAGAAGCTGCGTGTCTTCGTCGCCCCAAGCCTTGTTGACGATCCGCCCGCGTTTCACGGCGGGGCGCACGGCGATCTGCTTCGCCCAGCGCTCGACGTTCGTGTATTCGTCGATCGACAGGAATTTGCGGGCCTCGTTGTAGATGGCACCCTCGACGAAGGGGATCATCCACGGTGCTGCCGCCATGTCGGCGATCGTATAGTCGTCGCCGCCAAGGTATTCCGATTGCGCCAAACGCTGGTCGGCGACGTCGAAAAGGCGCTTGGTTTCCATGGCGTAGCGGTTGATCGGATATTGGAACTTCTCGGGCGCATAGGCGTAGAAGTGGCCGAATCCGCCGCCGATGAACGGCGCGCTGCCGATTTGCCAGAAGAGCCAGCTGAGCACTTCGGCGCGGGTGTGATCGGTCGGCACGAAGGCGTCGAATTTCTCGGCGAGGTACAGCAGGATCGCGCCGCTTTCGAATACGCGAACGGGGCGGTCGCTGCTGCGGTCGAGCAGGGCGGGTATCTTGCTGTTAGGATTGACCTCGACGAAACCGCTGGTGAACTGTTGAGCCTCTCCGATATTGATCGTCCAGGCATCGTATTCAGCATCGCTATGCCCGGCCTCGAGTAGTTCCTCGAACATCACCGTCGCTTTCACTCCATTAGGCGTGGCGAGGGAGTAAAGCTGGAAGTCGTGGTCGCCGACGGGAAGGTCCTTCTCTTCGCGCGCGCCAGCAGTCGGGCGATTGATATTGGCGAAGCGGCCGCCGTTCTCGGCATCGTGGGTCCAGACTTCGGGCGGGGTATAAGTCGCATCGGCCATTCTTGGTCTCCTCTGGCACGTGGGCTAGTCTGCCCATCCATTCGTCGCAAGGTGGGGAACCGTGACAGCCCACCCACGGTTTATCGCTACGCCATGACGAAGCTCATCTATGTCGACGACGATCTGCCCGGTATCACCCGCAAGGGTGCGGGAAAGGGATGGGCCTATTACGATCCGAAAGGCCGGCTCATTACCGATAGAGCGGAGAAGCGGCGGCTCAACGCGATCGCCTTGCCGCCGGCCTATGTGGACGAATGGTTCTGCCCTGCGCCCAACGGCCATATCCTCGCCACCGGGATCGATGCGAAAGGCCGCAAGCAATATCGCTATCACCCCGATTTCCGTGCCGAGCGCGAGGGCGAAAAGTTCGACCGCTGCATCGAATTCGGTAGCCTGCTGCCGCTGGTGCGCAAGAAGGTCGAGGAGGATCTTAAAGGAAGCAAACTCACTCGAGAGCGGGCGACAGCCAGCGTCATTCGGCTGCTCGACCTTGGCGCGGTTCGCGTGGGGAACGCGGGCTATGCGGAGCGCAACAAGAGCTACGGCGCGACGACCTTGCGGCGCAAGCATGCCGAGGTGACCGGTAAAACGCTCAAACTGCGGTACAAGGGCAAGTCCGGCAAGATGCGCGAAGTCACGCTGACCGACGGCAGCCTCGCCCGGGCGGTGCGCAAGATGCAGGACCTACCCGGCCAGAACGTCTTCAAATATATCGACGAGGATGGCGAGGTGCAGACTGTCGATTCCGGCGACGTGAACGAATACCTCGAAGCCTGCATGGGCGAGCGCTTTACAGCGAAGAATTTCCGCACCTGGCACGCCAGCGTGATGGGATTGGAATGCCTCCGCGCGGGCGAGGGCCGGATGCCGATGAAGGCGCTGCTCGACTGTGTGGCTGGGCAGTTGGGCAATACGCCGGCGGTCACGCGCAAGAGCTATATCCACCCGGCTGTCATCGATCTCGTCGATAAGCAGGAGGAATGGAGGCAAGGCCTGCGGTTGCCGCGTGCAACGCGATGGCTGACACGAGAAGAGCGTGGTCTGATCGAGTTGTTGCAGGAAAGCCCGAGCGCGGCCGATTTGCTTGCCGCCGCCTGACTGCGCCTAAGACGAGTCGACAAGTTGCCATAGTCTAACTAAAAGACTGAGGCCGATGCTCCGGGGGGTTTCGGCTTTCCGAACCGCAACTTGCCTACGGAATTGGCTTCCCCGATGGGAGAGACGGGGTGCAGCGTCTCGCGGAATTCGATGTCAGTCGACAATTTATCACTGGTCGTGGGAAGCTCGCGGCGCAGCTAACGTTCGGTGCCATTTGTGCAGTGGCGATGATTGGGTTGCGGTCGCTCTATGATATGTGGGCGCCGGAGTCCGGGCCTTTCGCGCTGATCTATCCGACAGTGTTGCTGGCGACCTTCTATGGTCACTGGCGGGCGGGGCTGGTGGCTTTCATCGTCACCTTCTTTTGGGCGTGGTATTTTGTACTGCCTGGGCAGTCGTCCTTTTTCTTTACCAACCCGACCGATCCGGCGCGCGTGCTGCTCAACGCTGTTTGCTGCCTGATTGTCATCGTTTTTGCCGAAGCGTTTCGCCGAGCCGCGCAAAGTACCATGAAGGAAATCCGCGAGCGCGCGGATAAACGGCTGACGCTGCTGGCCGAGCTCGAGCATCGCACGAAGAACAACTTCGCGCTGGTGGCCAGCCTTCTCGAAATCCAGAAACGGCAGATGCCCGACCCGAGCCTGCATGGCGCGCTGGAAGATGCCGTCGGCCGCGTGCGGACCTTCGCCGATGCCTATTCCACCTTGACGATGGACCACGAAGAAGGCGGCGATGTCGCGATGAAGCCCTACCTCGATGTCCTGCTGGACCGGATCGAGCGCGCTGCATTGACCGACAATATCCATGTGTATCGCGAAATAGAGCCGATGAGGCTGCCGAGCGAGACGGCAGTGGCGATCGGCCTCTACCTTAACGAGGCCATCTCGAACTGTGCGAAATACGCGTTCCCCGAAGTTCGGCTCGGCAAGATCGGTGTGTTTCTGCAATCCGTCGATGGTGGCTGGCGACTGACTATCGAGGACGACGGGGTCGGCGAGGAGGCAATCAAGCTCAATCCCGGTGGCTTGGGCAACAACCTGATGCTTGCCTTCGCCCATCAAGCCGGAGCGACGCATTCGGCGGGCCCGGTGTTGAACGGGTTTCGCAACGAGATGCGAATGAAGGTACAGGAACCGGTCTGATCTGGCACGGTTGGGTAGTAGCTGCATTTCGACACACAGCCCGACTTATTTCAGAGGGAAAGCGGTTATGGCCGAGACGATCGACCCCATACTTCCTGAGGAAATTTCTACTTTAGCCGAGCACGTCCTCGAGCTGGCCAAGACGAAGGGTCTACGGCTCGCATCGGCGGAAAGCTGCACCGGCGGGCTGCTGGCAGCTGTGTTGACCGATGTCAGCGGTTTATCGCACGTTTTCGAACGAGCTTTCGTCACCTATTCGGATGAAGCAAAATGTGAGATGCTCGATTGCAACAGCAATGAGATCGAAAATTGCGGTGCAGTCAGCCGTGAAGTCGCACTTGCCATGGCGCAGGGCGGACTGAAAAAATCCGAAGCGGATGTCGTCGTATCGATTACCGGTTTTGCCGGGCCGGCGGGGCCTACGGACGAAGAGGGGCTTGTTCATTTCGCATGTCTGCGCAAAGGAGAAGCTCCGGAGCACTGCGATCGGCATTTTGGGGAAATCGGGCGGGACGGCGTCCGGCTTGCAGCACTTGAAGTGGCGCTCATGATGATGAAGAACGCACTTCTCAAATGACAGGCGATCTCCATCCTTTCTTCGACAGGCATACGCATGGGTTTGTCCGGCTAGCGACTGCAACGCCGAAAGTGCGGACAGCCGACGTGGCTTACAATGCGCAAGGTATCGTGGAGCAGGCAAAAAAAGCAGATGAGCTGCATGTCGACCTGCTGCTTTATCCGGAGCTTTGTCTTTCCTCCTACGCGATAGACGATCTTCACCTGCAGACGGCCCTACTGGAATCGGTAGAGCTCCACCTCACGCAAATCCGTGATGCTTCAAGGGATTTGTCGCCCGTTCTCGTAATCGGTGCTCCTCTGCGCCATAAGGGTCGGATCTACAATTGTGCGATCGTGATCGCGCGGGGCAAGGTCCTCGGGGTAGTTCCGAAGAGCTATCTTCCCAACTATCGTGAATTCTACGAGAAACGATGGTTTGCTCACGGCCGCAACATCCAAGGGTTGGAAATTCGCCTCGGAGATAAGCTGGTCCCCTTTGGAACGGACGTTCTGTTCTCGGCAGAAAACCTTGAGGGGTTCGTCTTCGGCATAGAGATCTGTGAGGATTTCTGGGCACCGCAGCCACCCGGCGTTCTGGCCGCACTCGCCGGAGCCACAATGGTCCTGAACTTGTCGGCGTCGAACATCACGATCGGCAAATCCGACGAACGTCACTTACTGAGTCGTGCAAGCTCGTCTCGCTGCGTTTGCGCCTACGCTTATTCGGCAAGTGGACACGGAGAGAGTACCACTGACCTCGCTTGGGATGGTCAGGGAATGATTTACGAACTGGGCGATCTCCTGGCGGAAAGCGTTCGGTTCGATCTCGAGCCCGAACTATGCGTTGCCGACATCGATACGGGGCGGATTCTCAACGACCGCATGCGGATGCAGACCTTCAATGATGCAGCCGAAGCAGCGGGACGACCAGAGGACTTTTACCGCACGGTCCTATTTACGCACCAACATGACCCGGACGGTGCCGATCTTATCCGCCCGATCCGCCGCTTCCCTTTCGTGCCCAACCGCGCGCACAAGCTGGACGAGGATTGCTACGAGGCCTTCAACATCCAGGTCGATGCGCTGATGCGGCGCATACAGGCTACCGGTGCGAAATCGCTGGTGATCGGCATCTCGGGCGGGCTCGACAGTACGCATGCCCTGCTGGTTGCGGCCAAGGCGATGGATCGGCTCGGCCGGCCGCGCAGCGATATCCTCGGCTATACCATGCCCGGTTTCGCCACGTCGGACGATACCAAGTCGAACGCCTGGAAGCTTATGGAAGCGTTCGAGATCACCGCGGAGGAAATCGACATCAAGCCGACGGCGCGGCAGATGCTGGAAGACATCGGCCACCCCTTCGCCGACGGCGAGCCGCATTACGATGTGACCTTTGAAAACGTGCAGGCCGGGCTGCGTACCGACTACCTCTTCCGCTTGGCGGGCCATCATTCGGGGTTCGTGATCGGCACGGGCGATCTGTCGGAACTGGCGCTCGGCTGGTGCACCTATGGTGTGGGCGATCAGATGAGCCACTACGCCGTCAACGCAGGCGTTCCCAAGACGCTGATCCAGTACCTCATCCGCTGGACCACGACGACCAGTCAGTTCGACAAGCAGTGCGACGAAGTGCTGCTCGCCATTCTCGAAACCGAGATCAGCCCGGAGCTTGTGCCTGCGGGTGAGGACGGCGCGATCCAGTCCACCCAGTCGATCATCGGGCCCTACGAGCTGAACGACTTCTTCCTCCACCACATTGTCCGCTGGGGACAGAGCCCGAGCCATGTCGCGTTTCTCGCGTGGCATGCGTGGAAGGATGCGAAGGAGGGCCTGTGGCCGATAGATTTTCCCGAAGATCGGAAGAACGAATACGACCTCGCCACGATCGCGAAGTGGCTCGAGAATTTCGTGAAGCGCTTCTTCGAATTCAGCCAGTTCAAGCGCAGCGCCTTGCCCAATGGCCCGAAGGTCAGCGCGGGCGGGGCGCTTTCTCCCCGCGGCGACTGGCGGGCACCCAGCGATGCGGTGGCCGATCTGTGGCTCGACGACCTGAAGCGAAACGTGCCGGAAAGCTGATCGAGCTTCCCGGCACGTCGCTGGCGCGTAAGGGAGGGGAGGGTCGGAGGATTACGCGGCCAGCCGTTCGACTTCCTGATGGGCCTCGGCAATTTTCTCTTCGCCGCCTTCGCCCATGATGCCGTCCGCTGCGACTATCCGCACATCGGTCATGCCGAGGAAGCCGAGGAAGAACTTCAACCAGGGCGACATGAAATCGATGTCGCTGCCGATCGCCGTTCCGCCGGTCGCTGCGGTGATATAAACCGTCTTGCCGGTTAGCAAGCCTTCCGGTCCGTTCTGCGTGTAGCGGAAGGTTCGCCCGGCACGCGCGACGAGATCGGCCCAGGCCTTCAGCGTCGCGGGCACGGTGAAGTTGTAGACCGGCACGCTGAAAACGATCGTGTCGGCGGCTTCGAGTTCATCGATCAACTCGTCGGCTATCTTTGCCAAGCCATGCTGCGCCTCCGAACGGTCGGCGTAGGGCGCAAGGTTGGCCGCATGCCGTTCGACATCGATGAAGGGCAGGTCGTTCTTGGCGAGGTCACGCGTGACGACGTTCTCGCCGGCGAGCTTTGCGACCAGTCTGTTGCCGAGGCTGGTCGAAACGTTGTCATCGCCGCGGATGCTGCTGGTAATGTGGAGGATATTCGTCATGGCTCTACTCCTGCTCAGGCCGCATCGACGAGGACGAGTTCGCTGTCTTCGAGGGCGGTAATGGTGATGCTGTCTTCCTTGGTGATGGCGATGCCATCGCGGGCCTGCGCTTCGATGTCGCCCACGCGGATGCTGCCGGTGGCCGGCACGAGATAGAGGTGACGGTCGGCAGTGCGCGGCGTGTAGGTCACGCTTTCGCCCGCCTTCACGGTCGCGCCGAGCACGCGGGCATCGGTGCGGATGGGGAGGGCATCATCGTCATTGGCGACTCCGCTGGCGAGGGGCACGAACTGTCCGGCGCGATCACCTTTCGGAAACTGTCGCGCGCCCCAGTCGGGATCGCCGCCGCGCTCTTCCGGGATGATCCAGATCTGGAAGAGCGTGGTTTCCTCGTCTTCCAGGTTGAATTCCGAATGCGCGACGCCGCGCCCGGCGCTCATCACCTGGACATCGCCCGCTTCGGTGCGGCCTTCGTTGCCCATGCTGTCGCGATGGGTGATGGCGCCGGTGCGGACATAGGTGATGATTTCCATGTCGTTATGCGGATGGGTCGGGAAGCCGCTCTTCGGCGCGATCTTGTCGTCGTTCCAGACGCGCAACGCGCCCCAATTGACGCGCGACGGATCGTGATAACCGGCGAAGGAGAAGTGGTGGTTCGCGTCCAGCCAGCCATGATTGGCCTTGCCGAGACTGTCGAAGGGACGGTGTTCGATCATTTGCCTGCTCCTGTAAGGGAAGGTGTCGTTGGACTAGCAGATAGGCCTTGCTGCTTGTTCCGATAACTGCGATAAAACGCAGCAAAATGTTCAGGAAACCGGAACAGTGAAGCTCGGCGAGCCTAGCCTCGATCAGTTGCGCATCTTCCTCGCGGTGGTTGAAGAGGGAAGTTTCGGCGCAGCCGCGCGCAAGATGGGGCGAGCGGTATCGGCCGTCAGCTACGGCATTTCGCAGATGGAGGCTCAACTTGGTATCACTCTGTTCGAGCGCGAGGGATCGCGCCGCCCGGTGCTGACCGAGGCGAGCAAGGGCCTGCTGGTGGAAGCCAAGGCGGTGGCCGATGGCATCGATACGCTCTTGGCGAAAACGCAGAGCCTCCATGCGGGCCTCGAAAGCGAGGTCTCGCTGGTTGTCGATGTGATGATGCCGGGCGAAGTCACGGCAACTGTCTTGCGTCGATTCCGGACGATGTTTCCGACCACCGCGCTTCGGCTACAGGTCGAAGCCTTGGGAGCAGTGGCCGCATGCCTGCTGGACGGCAGCGCCGATCTTGCCATCGGCGGCCCCATGCTGGCCACCCATCAAGAGCTCGAACGGCAGGCTATTGGTCGGGTCGAGTTGGTGCCGGTCGCCGCGCCGGATCATCCCTTGGCGCGATCAGGTGTGAAGCCGGGCGATAGCCGCAAGCACCTGCAGCTCGTTCTGTCCGATCGATCGCCGCTAACCGAAGGGCGGGAGTTCTCCGTCCTGTCTCCGCAAAGCTGGCGGCTGGCCGATCTCGGCGCGAAGCATGCCCTGTTGAAGGAAGGGATCGGCTGGGGCAACATGCCGCGACACACTATCGCTGCCGATTTAGTGGAAGGGCGATTGTGCCAGCTCGATCTGCCTGAAAAGCCAGGCGCCGATTACACGCTCAGCGCTTTGTGGCGGCGCGATGCCCGGCCGAGGACGGCCGCCAGCTGGCTGATCGATGCGATGCGCGATGCCTTGAAGGAATGCGCTGACTGATCAGCGATCGGCGCGCAGCCATTGCAGCGCTTCGGGTTTCGTGTCGAAGAACTCGACAATCACATCCGGCGCGACACGCTTGTACTGCATGCGCATCAGCACCGGGGCACCGTAGATCGCGGTCCGGTTAAGGCCGAATTGCTTGGCGGTGCGAAGATAGTCGCCGATTTTTTCCGCAGTCTCGCGATCTTGGGGCACGGCAGTGGTGAAATCGCCGAGCGAATAGATCGCCTTGCGCTGCTTGACCAAGGGCAGGCAGGCCTCGTTGAGGCAGGCGAACAATTCGTTGATCGATTGCACGTCCCACAAACCGCCACAGCGGTAATGCAGCTCGTCATGCGCCTCGCCGAGATGGGCGGTTACGATACGGTCGGTCGTGCTCATCGCCCTTGCCTAGCCCGCAGACCTTGAAGGACCGTAAACTGCGCGTGGCAGGCGTCTTACAGCCGCATCACCCAGCCGTTCGTATCAGCGACGCGGCCCTTCTGGATGCCGACCAGTTTCTCGCGGACCTTGGTGGTCATTTGCCCGGTGCCGCCGCTGCCGATGGTGAATTCCCCATCGGGACCCAGCACGGTGCCGACGGGGGTGACGACGGCAGCCGTTCCGCAAGCCATCGTCTCGAGCAGCTTGCCCGTAGTGGCATCGGCGCGCCATTGGTCGATGCTGTAAGGTTCCTCGCGCACCTGCAAGCCTTCCTCGCGCAGCAATTCGATCAGGCTGTCGCGGGTGATGCCGGGCAGGATCGTGCCGGTTAAGGGTGGGGTGATGACCGTGCCGTCATCGAACACGAAGAACAGGTTCATGCCGCCCAGTTCCTCGATCCATTTCTTCTCGACCGCGTCGAGGAAGACGACCTGGTCGCAGCTGTTCTTGATGCCCTCGGCCTGCGGGACGAGGCTGGCGGCGTAGTTTCCACCGGTCTTCGCGGCGCCGGTCCCGCCGGGGGCGGCGCGCGTATAGTTGCGGCTGACCCAGATCTTCACCGGCTTAGCGCCGCCCTTGAAATAGGGGCCGACGGGGCTGGCGATCAGAATGTATTTGTACTGCCGGGCCGGGCGCACGCCGAGGAAGGCTTCGGAGGCGAACATGAAGGGGCGCAGGTAAAGCGAGCCGTCGGGATCGTTCGGCACCCAGTCGCGGTCCGCGCCGACCAGTTGCCGGATCGATTCGAGGAACAGCTCTTCCGGCAGCTCGGGCATCGCCATGCGCCGCGCGCTTTCGTTGAAGCGGCGCGCATTCCGCTCGGGGCGGAACAGGGCGAGGCCATCGTCCGGCTGCTTGTAGGCTTTCATGCCCTCGAAGATTTCCTGCGCGTAATGCAGGACGGCCGCTGCCGGATCGAGACTGATCGGCTCGCGCGGGCCGAGCGTCGCCTTGTGCCATCCGCCCTTATCAGCATCGTAATCGATCACGACCATGTGGTCGGTGAAGAGCTTGCCGAAACCGGGATCCTGCAACGCCTGCTGGCGCGTCTCGCCGGGGACGGGGGCGGGGTGGGGGAGGTGCTCGAAATCCATGCCTGCGCGCGTAAGGCCAGCAGAGATTTTTCGCAAGATTAGGGAGAGAAGCTTTGTTTGCGCGCGATCAGCACATCGGTCCGGACCTTGTCGCGGCCGACGGCGGATTCTTTTTTGGCAAAAGGGCCGGGCGGATGTCCGGCCCGCACGCTGCAAATAATGAGAAGGCCAGCCTCGCCCTCAGGAGAGACTGGCCTTCGCATGGTCAGCGGTCGGAAGTGCCGCTCACGTAGCCTTACTCGGCAGGAATGTTACCGAATATGCTCCGTAGGGATCTTCACCGACCTCGCTACTGAACCATGAGACATCGGATCACCTCCTTTCAAGCTTGTGAGCTAGATCCCCGTTTCACCGGGGGCCAAGACCGCGCTACCCGCTGATCTTGATTGCCAATTTGTTGCGCCGCGACGCGCAATTCAAGGCTTGAAAAAAAGTTTTCCCACGTCAGAATTGGTTTTTGTGGCCCGGCAAATTTGCGCGGGCCTTTTTGCTATCTGCGACAGTCCTCGATCACGCGCGTCACCTCCGCCCAGGCAGGGAGATAGAGCGCGGGTCGGCCCGGCATCTCCATGGCGAAGCGACCACGGGTGAGCGCGATTGCGTCCAGCAATGGGTCGCGTGCCTGAACCGTTGCCACCGTGGTCGGCTGCGCCGAGCCCGATGCTTGTGCGGCTAGCGTACGGCTCGCCGTTTCGGTGCGGATAGTGACCGTGGCCGATCCGGTGGCGCGGCCGGCCCGTGCCAGACCCACCACCCGCTCTCCCACGCGACACGAAAGCACCGCCTGGGCCTCACCCGCAGTATCCGTAAAAATCGCCAGCGTTTCGCCGGGTTCACTGACGTAGCGCCAGTTACCCGCGGTCTGCGGGCGGTCGATCCAGTTCGCCTCGACCGGCGGTGGCGACAGCGGGGTCGCGCTCGGCGCGGGAGTCGGAGTCGGTGTAGCTGTTGCGACCTGCTCGGGAGCAGGTGTCGAGTCCGGGGCCGGCACGCAGGCGGCGATGGTGAAACTCAGCGCGAACGCGCCTGCGGCGAGGGCATAGATCGGTTTCATATACCCACAATGCCCGCTAGGCGCTTTCTTTCCGATGCCGATAAAGAAACGCCTCGATCAGATGCTGGTAGACCGCGGGCTGGTCGAAAGCCGCACGCGCGCGCAGGCGCTGGTGATGGCCGGGCTGGTATTCTCCGGCGAGCAGAAGCTTGCCAAGCCGGGCCAGCAATTGGCGGAGGATGCGCCGCTCGATGTACGTGGCCGCGATCATCCGTGGGTGAGCCGTGGCGGCATCAAGCTCGCCCATGCGATCGAGCACTTCGGGCTGAACCCAAGTGGCGTAACAGCGATGGATATCGGCAGCTCGACCGGCGGCTTCACCGACGTCCTTCTGCAGGGCGGGGCAAGCCATGTCTTCGCAGTCGACAGCGGCACCAACCAGCTCGCCTGGAAACTGCGGCAGGACGAACGGGTGACTGTGCTGGAGCAAACCAGCGCGCGCATCCTGACGCGCGAGATGATCGACCGTCCGGTCGGCTGGGTGGTCTGCGATGCGAGTTTCATCGGTCTCGCCAAGGTTATGGAGCGCCCGCTCGAACTGGCCGAACGCGACTGCCGCCTCGTCGCGCTGATCAAGCCGCAATTCGAGGTCGGGCGCGAAGAAGTCGGCAAAAAGGGCGTGGTCAGCGATCCGGCGCTGCATAGCCGGGTCTGCGACGAGGTGCGCGACTGGGCCGAGGGCCTCGGCTTCGAAGTTCAGGGCATTGTCGAAAGCCCGATCACCGGGCCGGAGGGTAACGTCGAATTCCTGATAAGTGCGCTCCGACATTGACGCTGCGGCTCGCTCGGCTCTAGGCGCTTTGCCGAGAGATTTTACGGAGAGAGCATGTCCGCCAATATCGCCGAAATGGAACGTCGCCGCGAAGCTGCCGAGTTGGGCGGCGGGCAGAAACGCATCGATGCGCAGCACGCCAAGGGCAAGCTGACCGCGCGCGAACGGCTCGATGTGCTGCTCGACGAGGGCAGCTTCGAAGAGCTCGACCGCTATGTCGAACACGACTGCGTCGATTTCGGCATGGAGGACCAGAAGATCCCCGGCGACGGCGTTGTGACCGGATCGGGGACGATCAACGGCCGTCTGGTCTATGTTTTCTCGCAGGATTTCACCGTCTTCGGCGGCTCTCTTTCCAAGCGCCATGCGGAAAAGATCTGCAAGGTGATGGACACCGCGATGAAGGTCGGTGCGCCAGTCATCGGCCTCAACGACAGTGGCGGAGCGCGCATTCAGGAAGGCGTCGCCAGCCTCGGCGGCTATGCCGAGGTGTTCCAGCGCAACGTGCTCGCGAGCGGCGTCGTGCCGCAGATCAGCCTCATCATGGGACCATGCGCGGGCGGGGCGGTCTACAGCCCCGCGATGACCGACTTCATCTTCATGGTGGAAGACAGCAGCTACATGTTCGTCACCGGCCCCGACGTGGTGAAGACGGTGACCAACGAGGTCGTCACGCAAGAGGAACTGGGCGGGGCGAAAACGCACACGACCAAGACCTCGGTCGCCGACAATGCATTCGAGAACGACATCGAGACGCTGCTCGCGACCCGCAATTTTGTCGATTACCTCCCGCTGTCGAACCGCGAAGAAGTCCCCGAGCGCCCGACAGCCGACGCCTGGGACCGCGAGGAGCCGAGCCTCGACACGCTGATCCCCGACAATGCCAACCAGCCTTACGACATGCACGAGGTCATCCGGAAGACGCTGGACGAGGGCGATTTCTTCGAGATCCAGCCGAACCATGCGGCCAACATCATCTGCGGCTTCGGCCGGGTAGAGGGGCGCACGGTGGGCGTGGTGGCGAACCAGCCGATGGTGCTCGCCGGCGTGCTCGACATCGCATCGTCCAAGAAAGCCGCGCGCTTCGTGCGCTTCTGCGACGCCTTCGAGATTCCGATCCTGACTTTCGTCGATGTGCCCGGCTTCCTCCCCGGCACCGCGCAGGAGCACAATGGCATCATCAAGCACGGCGCCAAGCTGCTCTTCGCCTATGCCGAGGCGACCGTGCCGAAGATCACCGTGATCACCCGCAAGGCCTATGGCGGCGCCTACGACGTGATGGCCTCCAAGCATCTGCGCGGCGACCTCAACTACGCCTGGCCGACCGCCGAAATCGCCGTGATGGGCGCAAAGGGCGCTGTGGAGATCATCTTCCGCCAGGACCGCGACGACCCGGACAAAATCGCCGAGAAAACGAAGGAATACGAAGACCGCTTCGCCAACCCCTTCGTCGCGGCATCGCGCGGCTACATCGACGAGGTGATCTACCCGCACTCCACGCGGCGGAGGATCGCGCTGGGGCTGAGGAAGCTACGGACCAAGCAGCTCGAGAACCCGTGGAAGAAGCATGATAATATTCCTCTCTAAGCCCGCTGCATGGATGCCCAACCGGAAGTATTGCGGTAGTTTAGGCGCTAGGTGTCGCGGCTAGACTCGGTCTGTTCTCCGCGATAGCTTTCCTCCCGTAATCAGGAGGAGGCATTTCGATGAAGAAGACCTTGCTGGCAGCGTCGGCGCTTGCCGCTTCGACCATGATGACCGGCGTGGGCCATGCCGAGCACCACGCACTGTCCGAATACGAACTGATCGACCGGAGCGAACTGTTCGGCAATCCGGTCGCCAGCCAGGGCCGCATCAGCCCGGATGGCCAGTGGGTCAGCTGGATCGCGCCGGACGATGGCGTGATGAACGTCTGGGTCGCGCCGGCCTCCGATCCTTCCAACGGCAAGGTCGTCACCGACGATCGCCATCGCGGTATTTCCAATCACCTGTGGTCGGTCGACAGCAAATACGTCTTGTTCGTGAAGGACAATGACGGGGACGAGAATTACCACGTCTATGCCACCGACCCGCGCACCGGCGAAACGCGCGATCTCACCCCACTGGACGACGGCATTCGCGCGCAGTTGATGGGCGCCAGCCGCGACCGGCCGGGCGTGATCCTGGTCGGCACGAACGAGCGCAATCCGCAGCTGACCGATCTCTACGAATATAATATCGAGACGGGCGAGCGGACGCTGATCGCCGAGAACCCCGGCTATGCGTCTTTCATCACCGACAACACCTACAAGCCGCGCATGGCGATGATCCCGCAGCCCGATGGCGGGATGCAGGCGGTCTATCTCAACGAGGACCTGACGCCGGGCGAGGTGTTCGCGGACATTCCCAGCGAGGACATGCTGAACACCAACATCGTCCAGTTCTCGCGCGACAACAACACGGTCTACATGATCGATAGCCGCGACCGGAACCTTGCGGCGGGTGTCGCGGTCGACCTCACGACCGGCGAGCGGCGCGTGATCGTGGAGCCGGAGCAGGCCGATCTCAGCAACCTCATGGTCGATAACGATACCTACGAGCCGATCGCCTATTCGACCAATTACCTGAAAAGCGAATGGACCGCCCTGACCGACGAGGCGCAGGCCGAGCTCGACTTCCTCGATGCAAATCTGGAGGGCGAATTCTCGGTCACCTCGCGCTCGCAGGATGACAACACCTGGATCGTCTACGACGGCTCAGCACAGGCGCCGGGTCAGTATTACGTCTACGACCGCACCGCCGACACGCTGACGCCGTGGTTCGCCACGCGGCCCGATCTGGCCGATGCGCCGCTCCAGCCGATGCATCCTCTGGAACTGAAGTCGCGCGACGGCAAGACGCTGGTCTCCTACCTCACCCTGCCGCCGGGCAGCGATGCCGATGGCGACGGGCGGCCCGACGAGGCGGTGCCGATGCTGCTGTGGGTCCATGGCGGCCCGTGGGCGCGCGATGGCTATGGCTACAACACGATCCATCAGTGGATGGCCAATCGCGGCTATGCCGTGCTGAGCGTGAACTACCGCGGCTCGACCGGCTTCGGGAAAGAGTTCACCAATGCCGCAGTCGGCGAATTCGCCGGCAAGATGCATGACGATCTGATCGATGCGGTCGACTGGGCCGTGGGCGAGGGCATCGCGCAGGAAGACAAGGTCGCCATCGGCGGCGGCAGCTACGGGGGCTACGCCACGCTGATCGGCGTTACCTTCACGCCCGACAAGTTTGCCTGCGGTGTCGATATCGTCGGCCCGTCCAGCCTCGTCACACTGATCGAGAGCTTCCCCGAATACTGGAAGCCGTTCTTGGCCGGCACGTGGTATCGTTATGTCGGCGATCCGAGCGATCCGCAGGCGCGCGAGGACCTGCTGGCCCGCTCCGCAATCAGCCGGATCGACGATATCAAGGTGCCCCTGCTGGTCGGGCAGGGCGGCAACGACCCGCGCGTGACCAAGACCGAGGCCGACAACCTGGTCGCGGCGATGCAGGCGAAAAACCTGCCGGTGACCTACATCAACTATCCCGACGAAGGGCACGGCTTCCAGAAGCCGGAGAACCGCCAGAGCTTCTTCGCCGCGATGGAGGGTTTCCTCGGCACCTGCCTCGGCGGGCGCGTGCAGCCGATCGGCGACAGCTTCGAAGGCAGCTCGGCCGAAATCCTCGCGGGCGCGGAATATGTCGAAGGGCTGGGGGATATCTCCACCGGCGAATGATTTAACCCGCATAGGCATTGCATTGGGTGGCGCGGTTCCGTTAGCGGGATCGCGCCATTCGTTTTTGCAGGAGCAGGCGCATGAAACTCGGCCGTCTCAATCACATCGGCGTCGCCACGCCCTCGATCGAAGAATCGATCGCCTATTACCGCGACGTGATGGGCGCGACGAAGATCCGCGAGCCGTTCGATCTGGAAGAGCAGGGCGTGAAGGTCTGCTTCGTCGATACGCCCGGCGATACGACCGAGAGCGGCCCCAGCTTCGGCACACAGATCGAGCTTATCGAGCCGCTGTCCGATGCCTCCCCCATCGCCGGTTTCCTCGCCAAGAACCCCGCAGGCGGGCAGCACCATTTGTGTTACGAAGTCGAGGATATCGAGGAAGCGCGCAGCTGGTTCGAGGAGAAGGGCAAACGCATCCTCGGCCCCACGCGCATCGGCGCGCATGGCACGCCGATCTTCTTCCTCCACCCGAAGGACATGATGGGCCAGCTGACCGAGATCATGGAAACACCCAAGGACGACGCGCACTGGTCGAACTGACCGGCGCGGGAGAGAGGATCGCAATGCTATTCTACGACAGCCCGAACCCGGCGCCCAATCCGCGCCGCGTGCGCATCTTTGCAGCTGAGAAGGGCATCGAGCTGCCGATGCAGGAAGTCTCGATCCCCAAGCGAGAGCAGAAGGCTCCCGACTTCGTGGCCAAGAACCCGCGCGGGCAGACGCCGATCCTCGAGCTCGACGATGGCACGGTGATTGCCGAAAGCGTGGCGATCATGCGCTATCTCGAAGCGCTGCACCCTGAGCCGCCGCTGTTCGGCACTGAACCGCTCGAAATTGCGGAGATCGAAATGTGGAGCCGCCGGGTCGAGATGATCGCGATGCCACCCATTGCTGCGGTGTGGGTACACACCCATCCCTTCACCGCCGCGCTGCCCGGCCGCAATGCCGAGTGGGGCGAGGCAAACCGCCCGCGTGTCGTCGAAGCCTTCCGTTTCTTCGACCAGTCGCTGGCGGACCGCGACTTTCTCGCCGGATCGGCCTATAGCGCGGCCGACATCCTCCTGCTGACGACAGTTGATTTCGCCGAGTTCGTCGGTTGCGGCATGCCCGAAGAGTGCGAAAACCTGCGCGGCTGGCACGAACGCGTGTCCGCCCGCCCGAGTGCAAAAGCCTGAGTGCGATCATGACCGACAAGACCTCGACCTACGACGACTGGAAGCCCCTTGCCGACAAGGAGGTGAAGGGCCGCGACCTGACCTGGCACACGCCCGAGGGTATCGAGGTGAAGCCGCTGTACACCAGCGAGGACACTGCCGATGTCGATTCGGGCGTTCCCGGCATCGCGCCGTTCACGCGCGGGCCCTATGCCTCGATGTACACCGGCCGTCCGTGGACCATCCGCCAGTATGCGGGCTTCTCGACCGCCGAGGAATCGAACGCCTTCTATCGCCGCAACCTCGCGGCGGGGCAGAAGGGCCTTTCGGTCGCTTTCGACCTCGCCACCCACCGCGGCTATGACAGCGACCACCCGCGCGTGGTCGGCGATGTCGGCAAGGCGGGCGTCGCGATCGATACCGTACGCGACATGGAAATCCTGTTCGACCAGATCCCGCTCGACACCATGAGCGTGTCGATGACGATGAACGGCGCAGTGATCCCCGTGCTGGCCTTCTACATCGTTGCGGCAGAGCGGCAGGGGGTGAGCCAGGACAAGCTCGCCGGGACCATCCAGAACGACATCCTCAAGGAGTTCATGGTCCGCAATACCTATATCTACCCGCCCGAACCGAGCATGCGGATCGTTTCGGACATCATTGCCTATACCTCGGCCAACATGCCGAAATTCAACAGCATTTCGATTTCGGGCTATCATATGCACGAGGCCGGGGCGACCGCGGTACAGGAATTGGCCTTCACCATCGCCGATGGCAAGGAATACGCCAAGCGCGCCATGGAAGCGGGACTCGATATCGACGCGTTTGCGCCGCGCCTGTCCTTCTTCTGGGGCATCGGCATGAACTTCTTCATGGAGATCGCCAAGATGCGCGCCGCGCGGCATTTGTGGCACGATGTCATGGAAGGGCTGGGGGCGCAGAACCCCAAGTCGAAGATGCTGCGCACGCATTGCCAGACGTCCGGTGTCTCGCTGCAGGAGCAGGACCCCTACAACAACGTCATCCGCACCACGATCGAAGCGATGGCAGCGGTGCTGGGCGGAACGCAGTCGCTCCATACCAACGCGCTCGACGAGGCGATCGCGCTCCCCACCGACTTCTCCGCCCGCATCGCGCGCAACACGCAGCTGGTGATCCAGGAGGAGACCGGCATCACCAATGTCGCCGATCCGCTGGGCGGCAGCTATTACATCGAAAGTTTGACCGCCGCGCTGGTGGACGAGGCGAAGAAGATGCTCGACGAGGTCGAGGCGGCGGGCGGCATGACCGAATATGTCGCCAGCGGCAAACCCAAGGCGCAGATCGAGCAGGCGGCAGCCGCCAAGCAGGCCAGCGTCGACCGGGGCGAGACAGTGATCGTGGGCGTCAACAAGTATCGCCGCGACAAGGAAGACGAGATCGACACGCTCGACATCGACAACCATGCCGTGCGTCAGAGCCAGATCGCGCGCCTCGAAAAGGTACGCGCGAGCCGCGACGAGTTCGCCTGCAAGGCCGCGCTCGACGCGCTGGCACGAGGTGCTGCGCAGCGCGTGGGCAACCTCCTCGAACTCGCTGTCGAGGCGGCACGTCACGATGCGACGCTGGGCGAAATCAGCCAGGCGATGGAAGACGCCTATGGTCGCTACGACACGATGCCCAAGCCTGTGCGCGGGGTATACTCCGAAGCCTATTCGGATGACGACCGCTACGCGCAGGTGGTCGAAGGCGTGAAGGCGGTCGAGCGCCGCCTCGGCCGCGCTCCCAAGTTGATGGTCGCCAAGATGGGCCAGGACGGCCACGATCGCGGCGCGAACGTCATCGCCAGCGCCTTTGCCGACATGGGCTTCGAGGTCGTCTCCGGCCCGCTGTTCCAGACGCCTGCGGAAACCCGCGACATGGCGCTAGAGAACGATGTCGACGCCATCGGCGCGAGCAGCCTTGCGGCTGGTCACAAGACGCTGATCCCCGAACTCATCGGCCTGCTGAAAGAAGCAGGCCGGAGCGACATCAAGGTCATCGCCGGCGGCGTGATCCCGCAGAAGGATTACGACTTCCTGCGCGATGCCGGCGTACAGGGCATCTACGGCCCGGGCAGCAATGTGGTCGAATGTGCGGCGGACGTGCTGCGATTGCTGGGGCACAATATGCCACCTGCGGGAGAGGATTTGGACGAGGCGGCGGAGTGACTAAGCGTCGCATTCGATTTATCGGCTTTCTAGTTCTTTTGATTGGAATTCTGATTTCGCCGGTAAAGGAATGGGCTGTGCGCTGCCGATCAAACCCATGGGGATGGTTGGAGGCAGAGTGCCAAGCTTTTAAAGAGGCCCACTGGCTGTGGGGCTACGCCATATTTGCAATTGGAATAGTGCTGATTTTGGTCAGCCTGTTTTCTCCAAGCTTTAACCGAGATGCCAATGACTGAAATCCGCACCGACTGGTCCCGCGAGGAAATCGCGGAGATCTTCGACCTGCCCTTTACCGAGCTGCTCTTCCGAGCCGCCACGGTCCACCGCGAGTTCCATCCGCCCGAGCAGATCCAGCTCTGCACGCTGCTGTCGATCAAGACCGGCGGGTGTCCGGAGGATTGCGGTTATTGCTCGCAGTCGGTGAAGGCCGACAGCGGGGTCGAGGCGACCAAGCTGATGGAGGTGCAGTCTGTCCTCCAGCGCGCGGCGCAGGCGAAGGATCAAGGCTCCCAGCGCTTCTGCATGGGCGCGGCGTGGCGCAACCCCAAGGACCGCGACATGCCCGCCATCGTCGACATCGTGAAGGGCGTGCGCGCGATGGGTCTGGAGACCTGCATGACGCTGGGCATGCTGACGCCCAAACAGGCGGATATGCTCAAGGAAGCGGGCCTCGATTACTACAACCACAATGTCGATACCGGGCCGGAATATTACGAGCGCGTGATCTCGACCCGCAATTACCAGGACCGGCTCGATACGCTCCAGAACGTGCGCGATGCGGGCATCAATGTGTGCAGCGGCGGCATCGTCGGCATGGGCGAGACGCGCGAGGATCGCGTCGGCTTCGTCCACACGCTCGCCACGCTCGAACGCCATCCCGAAAGCGTACCGGTCAACGCTCTGGTGCCGGTCAAAGGCACGGTGCTGGGCGACATGCTGGCCGACACGCCGCTCGCCAAGATCGACGATATCGAATTCGTCCGCACCGTGGCGGTGGCCCGCATCACCATGCCGATGAGCATGGTGCGCCTGTCAGCCGGTCGTGAGAGCATGAGCGAAGCCACCCAGGCGCTGTGTTTCCTCGCGGGCGCGAACTCGATCTTCACCGGCGACAAGCTCTTGACCGCGCTGAATGCAGGCGACGACAGCGACAGCGCGCTGCTGGCGAAGCTCGGCATGACGGCGCTGCAACAGGAGGAGCCGATGCGGGCGTGCAAGGTAGCGGAGCCGGCCGAATGATAGGCGCCCTGGTTTCCATCGTCCTCGCCGCATCGGCGCCTGTCGTGCAGGCGGAGGCCGAACCACTAGTGATCGGTGAAACCTTTCGAGCCGAAATTCTTGATGTCGAACGTCAGCTAAATGTGATCCTCCCGCCGGATTACGAAGCCGACGAAGGAAAGACCTGGCCCATCGTTATCCAGCTCGATGGCGGGGTAAAACAGGACCTCTTCCTCGGCAATGGCATCGAGAAGTGGAACGGGATGTGGGGCCGCAGCCAGCAAACGATCGTGCTGGGCATCGAAACGGTCGATCGCCAGCGCGAACTTCTCCCGTCTACCCGTGTCACGGCAGAGAAAGAGGCATACCCAACCGCAGGCGAAAGCGAAGTGTTTCGGGCGTGGATCGCGGAGATGGTCCTGCCGCTTGTTAAATCCCGATATCGCCACAACGACACTGTTATTCTGGTGGGCGAGAGCGTCGCAGGGCATTTTGTGCTCGAAACCTGGCTGAAGCACCCCGATCTCTTCAGCGGCTATGCGGCGATTTCGCCAAGCCTTCAGTGGAATGGTCAGGCGCTGGCGCTGTCCGCACCGAAGAGGGTCGCTGACCGCCCGCCGCTCTTCCTGTCGCTCGCCGACGAGGGGGGAGAGACAGAGCAAGGCATGCTGCGATTGCTTTCGAAGATTGATGAAGAGCAGGTCTACTGCTTTTCCGATCGCCGAAGTGATCTGCGCCACTCGACAAGCCTGCACGGCATTATGCCAGAGGCGTTGCAATTTCTGCTTCCGCCGAGGGCCGATTGGCTGGAGGAATACGGATTGAGCATGCGGTGCGACCGGGGTGGGGCGCAGGTCGAGGCGGAGTGACCCTCGACTTCGGGGTCGATGAATTGCTGCCGCGCGCCCGCGGCGGTGGGGTGCTGAAGATGGGGTTGGCGAAGCTCGACGAAAGCGAGTGGCTCCAGCGCGACCCGGACCTCGTCGCCCGCGCTGAAGGGTTTGCCGCGTATCCCGAGGGTATCCAGCTCTCACCCGAAAGCGAGGCGCCTGGGGCAGAACTCACCATGATGCTCGGCCTGTCTGGCGGCCTGCCCGAAGCAGCGCGCGCGCATCACGAAGATATGTGCCTCCTCACCCTGCGTCCCGGCGAAGACCAATACCGCCTCGTCGGAGCGGCGGTCGCGTGGCCGTCCGACTGGACGCCGGCCGACAAGCTAGGCCTTCCGCTACGTGCGCTTCATGCGCCGATACAGGGGTACGAGGAGCAGCTCGCCAGCGGCGTCGACAACTTCATGGCCAAGCTGAAACCCGGCGCGATCTACGGTCGCTGCAACTGGTTCATCGCTGCTACCGGCGACAAGCGCTGGGTCGCCGAGCCACCCGAACAGGCGTTCGCCCATGTCACTCCCGAGAACGCGGGCGAGACGCTGTTCGTGCGTTCGGAACGCCAGACGTTGCGCCGCCTGCCGCAGACCGGCGCGATCCTCTTCACGATCGGCATTTACATTGCGCCATTCGGAGAGCTTTCGCAGTCGAACCAGCAACGTCTCGCCGCAGCTGTCGCCAGCCTCATCGAGGGCGAGGGCGACCGGCGCGGCGCGGGGGCTTACGCTGGCGCGTTAATCGGCTATGCGAACCGGCGAGAGGAAACGTCATGAGCCTTATCGCCGCTGCGCTGGTCATGGCCGCGCAGGCCGTCACCAAGCCCAATCCGCTGCCGCCCTGCGACCGCGCGCGGGCCGAGCGCGGGGTGCAAAGCGCAATGAATTTCTGCGCGCACCGCGACTATCTCAAGGCCGACCGTGCGCTGAATGCCCAGTGGAAAAAGACCGCCGCGGCGATGCGCGCCATGGATCGCGGCGACTTCGTGCCGGATGACGGCAGGCCGACTTATTTCGACACGCTGCTGAAGTCCCAGCGCGCCTGGATCGCCTATCGCGACGCGCATTGCGCCAGCGCAGGCTATCAGGCACGGGGCGGCACCATGGAACCCATGTTGGTGAGCTTCTGCCTCACCGACCTAACTCAAGAACGCACGAAACAGTTGCGCGAACTGGCGGAGAGCCCCGAATAATGTTCTCGAAAATCCTGATTGCCAATCGCGGCGAGATCGCCTGCCGCGTCATCAAGACCGCCCGGCGCATGGGGATCGCCACCGTTGCGGTCTATTCCGATGCGGACGCGCGCGCACCCTTCGTGCGGATGGCGGACGAAGCGGTGCACATCGGCCCGGCGCAGGCGTCGGAGAGCTATCTCGTCGCGGACAAGATCATCGCCGCGTGCAAGCAGACCGGCGCCGAAGCGGTGCATCCGGGCTACGGCTTCCTGTCCGAGAGGGCGAGCTTCGTCGAGGCGCTCGCCGCCGAGAACATCGCCTTCATCGGCCCGCCCGCCGATGCGATCGCCGCGATGGGCGACAAGATCGAATCCAAGAAGATCGCGCGCGAGGCGGGGGTGAACGTCGTCCCCGGCTTCGTCGGCGAAATCCGCGATACGGACCACGCGGTCGAGATCAGCGACGACATCGGCTATCCGGTGATGATGAAGGCCAGCGCGGGCGGCGGCGGCAAGGGCATGCGCCTCGCCTATAGCGAGAAGGACGTGCGCGAAGGCTTCGAGGCGACCAAGCGCGAAGGACTCAACAGCTTCGGCGACGACCGCGTCTTCATCGAGAAATTCATCGAAGATCCGCGCCACATCGAGATCCAGATCCTCGGCGACAAGCACGGTAACGTGCTCTATCTCAACGAGCGGGAATGCAGCATCCAGCGCCGCCACCAGAAGGTCGTGGAAGAAGCGCCGTCTCCCTTCGTCACACCCAAGATGCGCAAGGCCATGGGCGAGCAGTGCGTCGCGCTGTCGAAGGCCGTCGGCTATCACAGCGCGGGCACCGTCGAACTGATCGTCAGCGGCGCGGACGAGACCGGCGAGAGCTTCTACTTCCTCGAAATGAACACCCGGCTGCAGGTGGAGCATCCGGTCACCGAGATGATCACCGGCGTCGATCTGGTCGAATGGATGATCCGGGTGGCAGCGGGCGAGAAGCTCGCCATGACGCAGGACGACGTGAAGATCGACGGCTGGGCGATCGAGAACCGCGTCTATGCCGAAGATCCCTATCGCGGCTTCCTGCCGAGCATCGGGCGGCTGGTGCATTACCAGCCTCCGGTCGAACCGTGGACAGACGACGGCTCCGAAAACGGCCGCCGCGGTGTCGACGGCATCCGCGTCGACGATGGCGTGTATGAAGGCGGCGAGGTCTCGATTCACTACGACCCGATGATCGCCAAGCTGGTGACCTGGAGCGAGACGCGCGACGAAGCGGCGGACCTGCAGATCAAGGCGCTCGATGCGTTCCGGATCGAGGGGCTGGGCCACAATGTCGATTTCCTCAGCGCGATCATGCAGCATCCGCGCTTTCGCTCGGGC
This sequence comes from Qipengyuania sp. 902, assembly GCF_051195295.1. Lineage (NCBI taxonomy): Bacteria > Pseudomonadati > Pseudomonadota > Alphaproteobacteria > Sphingomonadales > Erythrobacteraceae > Qipengyuania > Qipengyuania sp. 902. Next base: position 51,520 of record NZ_JBNJLJ010000006.1, read on the forward strand.
GAGCTGACGACCGGCTTTATCGCCGAGGAATATCCCGAGGGCTTCGAAGGCGCACCCGCCGATGCGCAACTCACGCGCGTACTCGCAGCGGTCGGCGGTGTGATCGCGACCGCCGATGCCGACCGGGCGCGGCGGATCGACCAGCAGCTCGATAGCGACTTCTACGCCCCAGGCGATTGGAGTATTCGCATAGGCGAACGCGAGGAAGGCTCGACCACTCACGAAGTAAGGCTGGCCGAGGACGCGATTACCGTCGATGGCGAGCCGGTGGTGCTGGAGATGGAATACACGCCGGGCGAGACCATGGTCGATGTTACGCTCTTCGGAGAGGACTCCGCCGAGCCCGAAGCGACCTACACGCTGCAACTCTCGCCGACGCGCACCGGCTATGCCGTCACCACCCGCGGTGCGACGCATCAACTGCGCATCCTGCAGAGCCGCATCGCGCACCTTGCCGGTCACATGATCGAGAAAGAGCCGCCCGACCTTTCGAAGATGCTCATCTGCCCGATGCCCGGCCTGCTGGTGAAGCTGCATGTCGCTGAGGGCGATGAAGTCCAGCCCGGTCAGCCACTCGCTACGGTCGAAGCCATGAAGATGGAAAACATCCTGCGCGCCGAGAAAGAGGCCGTCGTCAGCAAGATCAACGCCGGGGAGGGCGATAGTCTCGCGGTCGATGAAATCATCCTGGAGCTCGAATAGATCAGCCAGCCTGTCCAAAGGCTTCAAGCTGTCATAAGATTGTTGCCAGATTGCGCAATCGCGCGATTATTCCGTCCCTGCACGGGGCAAACGTGGTGAAGGCGCTTTGAACGACTCGGTTTATGACCGATACTGTGCCCCTTCGGTTCGCTTCTGAGGCACCAGGCACAGGAGTTAGGCATGGCACACAGGGGAACAGGGTTCTTCGATACGCGGGGCAATTACCACAAGACCCCGGAGGACGCGACGATCGCGGACCTCGCGGGCATTCTCGGCAAGATCGGCGATGGCGACAGTCTCGCCCCAGGCATCGCGCAAATGCTGTTGGAGCGGCGCGGCGAAATCGAGCGTCTCTTTGCCGAACACGATGCGATGATGGCCGATTACCAGCCTGTCGGCGCCGGGTCGAAGGTCACCCGGCTCGAACCACGAGCCAGCTGATCAGTCCACTATCGCGACCGCGCGGATCCATCCTGCGCTGGCGCGTTCGATCTTGACCGGGAAGCAGCTGACGGTGAAGCCATGCGCGGGCAGGGCGGCGAGATTGGTGAGCTTTTCGATCTGGTAATAGGGCCGGATGCGACCAGCCTTGTGGCCTTCCCAGATGATCGCCGGATCGCGCTCCTGCGCCCACCGCTTCGCCGTGTGGCTGAAGGGTGCATCCCAGCTCCAGGCATCGGTGCCGACGACTTCGACGCCGCGCTCGGTCAGCCATAGGGTGGCCTCCGCGCCGAGGCCGACGCCCTGGTCCGTGAAGTTCTCCGTACCGTAGACGGCTCCGGACTGGACCAGCACGATGTCGAGCGGCTGGAGCTCGTATTCGATCCTGGCAAACGCTTCCTCAACCTCGGCCCCGCTGACCACATGGCCGTGCGGCAGGTGACTGAAATCGAGCTTCACACCGGGCCGCAGGAAACGGTCGAGCGGCGCTTCGTCGATGCTGGGAGCGGGGCGGGCACCGCTATCCGTGGTGGAGTGATAGTGCCATGGCGCGTCCATATGCGTGCCGTTGTGCGTCGATAGCTCCAGCATCTCGACCGCCCAGCCTTCGCCATCCGGCAGGTCGTCCTTTTCCAGCCCGGGAAAGAACATCGCGATCTGCTCCCACGTGCTATCGTGGGTCATATATTGGATCTTCGGTCGCATGACTTCCGGGTCGGAGACGACATCGTTCGTGATGGGGATAGACAGGTCGATGAAGCGCGTCATGCTGCGCAGCATGAGCGCAGCATTTTCGCCCGTCAATGCGCCTGCTGTTGCGCGTCGAGGAACGCCACGACGTCTGCCAGATCGACGTCTTTCGCGAGGTACGCCTCGCCGATACCACGCAGCAGGATGAAGGGCAGCGTGCCGCCCGCGTCCATTTTTTTGTCATGCAGCATGTGCGCCACCAGCGCGCTGCCATCGCACTCGAGCCCGAGCGCCGCGATCTCTGCCGGCAGCCCAGCTTTGTCGATAGCGCTGGTCACGCGTGCAGCATCGTCTTCGGAGATTTCGCCACGCCGTGCCGAATAGCGAGCGGCCAGCACCATGCCGAGCGCAACGCCTTCGCCGTGCAGCAAGCGGTCGGAGAAGCCGGTCTCCGCCTCGAGCGCATGGCCGAAAGTATGGCCGAGATTCAGCAATGCGCGCGTGCCGGTCGTCTCGCGCTCGTCCTCGGCGACGATGCGGGCCTTCGCGGCGACGCTGGTGGCGACGGCGTGTTCGAGCGGCGCATCTTCGAGTGCGAGCACATTGCTGCCATGCTCTTCCAGCCAGTCGAAAAACGCAGCGTCTCCGAGCGCACCGTATTTCAGCACCTCGGCATAACCTGCGCGCATCTCTCGCTCGGGCAAAGTCGCCAGCGCATCGAGATCGGCCAGCACCAGAGAGGGCTGGTGGAACGCGCCGACAAGGTTCTTGCCTGCTGATGTATTGATCGCGGTCTTGCCGCCGACCGAACTGTCGACCTGGGCGAGAAGCGTCGTGGGCAATTGCACGAATCCGCAGCCGCGCTTGACGATGGAGCAGGCGAAACCGGTGAGGTCGCCGACCACCCCGCCGCCAAGAGCAAAAACATGATCGCCGCGCGTGATCCCTAGTCCAAGCAGCCAGTCGACCAAGTCCTGCAATCCCGCCCAGCTTTTCGCGGCCTCGCCCGGCTCGACGAGGTACCAGGCGATCTCGAAGCCGTCGGCTGCAAGCGAATGCGCGAGGCGCTCGCCATGGTGCTTCAATGCGTTGCGATCGGCTACAACCGGTACTTTGCGGCCATGATAGGGCTCGATGAAATCCCGGGCCTGCACGATAGCATCGTCTAGCAACCCCTTGCCGACATGCACTTCGTAGCTTCTGCCAGCAAGTTCGACCGGGATCACAGCCATGCGTCGATCGCCTCCAAGATGCGCAGCGCGGTCTGGTGATGCGGCCCGTCGTCGGTCACCACATGCAGCTGTGCCTGCGCGTAAGCGCCGCTGCGCTGATCCTTCAGATTGGTGAGTATCTCTCTCGGGTCGCCTTTTTTCAGCAGGGGACGCGTGTTCCGCCGGCCAGTCCGTTCGACCAGCGTATCGATGTCGCAATCGAGCCACACTGCGATGGCCTTGTCGACGATCAACGCCCGGGTCTCGGCATCGATGAATGCGCCGCCACCCGTTGCGATGACGCCGTGATCCTCCTCCATCAGCCGCGCGATCACGCGGCGCTCGCCTTCACGGAAATAGGCTTCTCCGTGTGCCTCGAAAATTTCCGCGATGCTGCGGTCCGCCGCGCGCTCGATCTCGTCGTCGGCATCGATGAAGTCGGTTTGCATCAAGGCCGCCAGCCGCCGCCCGACAGTGGATTTGCCGACTCCCATCAAGCCGACCAGCACCACCGGCCGGTCGATCCGCCGGATGATGGCGGAAATGGCATCTTGTGTGATGGCAGGCGCTTCGGTCATTGCCGCCGTGCCTAGAGATGGGCTAGGGCGCGGGCAAGGTATCAGCACTTGAAGCGGGACGCGAAAAACTTGGCCATGGACAGCAAGCGGATCGGAGGCATCGCGGTGTTGATTATCGTCGCGCTCTGCATCCTGGCCTGGATCGATGGCGGGGAAGAACCGCTGCATCCGATCGAGCAGGAAATTACCCTGCCGGGAGCCGCGCGATGAAGGCTGCCTGGCTAGTCGGCGGCGCGGCACTGGCGCTGTGTTCATCGCTCGTCCTCGCGCAATCGGCGCCGACCGATCTGCTGCCACCGGGGTTCGAAGATCCCGCGCCCACTCCCACCCCTTCTCCGGCACCATCGGCGACGCCGAGTTCCGGAGCGACGCCTCCCAGTCGTTCGGACGAGATCGTTCAGCCGATCCCCGATCAGCCCGCCGAAAGCTCAGATTCCAATTCGACCAGCCTCGACCTCTCCCGTCTGCCGACGCTGGAGCAGCTGGAAAACATGTCGACCGACGAACTCGACGAGCTTCTCGGCCTAAAACCCAAATTCGACATTCCGCCCGCCGCCCGGCGCTCGACCGAGCGTGCGGGAGTGATTTCGACGGCTGAGGGTGGTTTGCCCGGCGCATCGCTGGCGCGGCAACCTGCCCCTCTCGTCCGCGCTGCATTGGCCGGGACGCAATCGCCGCTGGTGTCACGCTGGGGCCACATCCTGCTTCGCCGTGCGCTCGCCAGCCGTCTGGCCGCGCCCGAGGGCATGGACCCGATCGAGTTCGCCACGCTGCGCGTGCGAGCTCTGAACGCGATGGGCGAATACGCGGTCGCACGCGCTCTGGTGCAGGATATCGACACGGCGAATTATTCGCCCGCGCTCGTCGATGCAGCGATCGACGCCTATATCGGTACGGCCGACATTGTCGGCGCCTGTCCTGCTGTGCGCCTGGTCGACACCGACCGCGAGGATCCGCAATGGAACATGCTGGCGGGCATTTGCAATGCTTACGCCGGTGAAGCCACCCGCGCGCAGAACGACCTGCGCCGCCTGCAATCGCGCGGGCAGGGCGAAACGATCGATGTCCTCTTTGCCCAAAGGTTTGCCGGGGCGGCAGGAGATGGCCGCCGCGCGGTGACCATCGAGTGGGATGGCGTGGAGCAGATCACGCCCTGGCGCTTCGCCATGGCCAACGCCCTGGGCGAACCGATCCCCGAAGACTTGATGGAAGGTTTGGGTCCGCAGCTTTTGAAAAGCGCGGCTCTCACGCCGGCTCTGGGCGCTGCCGAGCGTTCCGATGCAGCCGATATTGCGGCGCAGAGCGGCATCTTCTCGGCCAGTGCGATGGTCGATCTCTACAGCCAGATTTTCGCCGATGGGGGCGAGGACAGCGAAGCCTATCGCCGCGCCTCGCGCCTTCGCGAAGCCTATGTCGGCAGCGATGCTTCCACTCGCCTTGGCGCCATCCGCGACGTGTGGGGAGATGGCGGAGACTTCGGATATGGACGCCGCGTGCTGACCGCCTATGCCACGGCGCGCTTGCCTGCGGACGATGCGTTGGAAGACGAAGCGGGCGAACTCATTGCTTCCATGCTTACCGCCGGCCTCGACCGTGACGCGATGCGCTGGTCGGACATCGTCGAGGAGGGAAGCCTCGGCTGGGCCTTGCTGGCCTTGGCCGCGCCGACGCGTAGCGAAGCTGTCACCGATGGCGAACTCGACAGTTTCGTCGATGCCGATGAATCGGGCGGGCAACGCAAGTCGCGCATGTTTCTTGCCGGGCTTGCCGGGTTGGAACGTGTAGGATCGGGCGAGATTGACGAATACAGCGGTCGGCTTTCCATGAGCCTTGGCGGTCAAACGCGCTGGACCCGGGCTATCGATGCGGCGGCTAACGCGGGCAATCCGGCGCTGGTGGCCATTCTCGCCGGCCTCGGCATGCAGGGCGATAGCTGGGACCGCATGACGGCGCGGCATCTCTTTCACATCGTGTCCGCGCTGCGCCGCGTGGGACTGGACGCCGAAGCGCGCATGATCGCCGCGGAGGCGGTCGCACGGGCCTGAGGTCGGGCCGTGAGCGCCGTCGACGATTTTCTGGCTATGCTCTCCGCAGAACGCGGAGCCGCTCGAAACACGATCCTCGCCTATGGCCGCGATCTCGAACAGGCGGAGGAAATGCTGGGTGGCGAGCTCGAGCAGGCGCAACCTGCGCAACTGGCGAAGCTGGCCCAAGGCTGGTCCGCTCTCGCCCCGGCGACGGTCGCGCGCAAGATGTCCGCGCTGAGGCAGTTCTTCGGCTTTCTCGTCGACGATGGAATCCGATCGGACGATCCGACCCACGCCCTGCCGCGTCCGACGACGCGAAGGCCGCTCCCCAAAATTCTCTCTCACGACGAAATCGAACGATTGTTCAGGACGGCGGAAGAGGAGGCCGCGGGCGATTCTCCTCAGGCGATCCGAATGCTCGTCCTGTTGGAAATGCTTTACGGCTCGGGATTGCGGGCGACAGAGCTGGTCTCGCTACCGCTTGCTGCCGTCCCGCGCGACGCGCCGTTCCTGACAGTGACAGGAAAGGGCGGGCAAGCGCGCATGGTACCGGTCAGTCGCCGTGCCAAGGCTGCCCTGTCGCGCTGGCTTGCGGTCCGGCCAAATGGCTCGCCATGGCTGTTTCCGTCGCGCAGCAGGCATCTTTCGCGCGTTCGTCTGTTCCAGCTGGTCAAGGCACTGGCGGCCCGTGCCGGTCTGGCGCCCGAAAAGCTCAGCCCGCATGTACTGCGCCATGCCTTTGCAACGCATCTGTTGGAGGGCGGGGCGGACTTGCGCGCGCTCCAGACTCTGCTGGGGCACGCCGATATTTCCACCACGCAGATCTACACGCATGTCGATGCCGCCCGGCTTGTCGAGCTGGTCAACCAGCGCCACCCGCTTGCGAAAGCGCGCGCATCGGACTAGCGGAGCGCGATGATTTCCTACCTCGAATTCGAGAAGCCGGTCGCCGAGCTTGAACAGCGCATCGCCGAATTGCGCGCCGCAGCAGAGGGCGACGACGTCGATATTTCCAACGAGTTGCAGCGGCTCGAGCTCAAGAGTTCAGCGCTCCTCACCAGCACATACGAAACGCTGACCCCCTGGCAGAAAACCCAGGTGGCTCGCCATCCCTCGCGTCCGCATTTCCGCGACTACGTCGAATACGCGTTCGACGAGTTCGTCCCGCTCGGCGGGGATCGGTCTTATGGCGAGGACGAGGCGATCCTCGGCGGTTTTGCCAAACTCGATGGGCGCAAGGTCGTCCTGATCGGTCACGAGAAAGGCAACGACACGGCCAGCCGCCTGCGTCACAATTTCGGCATGGGTAAGCCGGAAGGCTATCGCAAGGCGATCCGGCTGATGGAGCTGGCGGGGCGGTTCGATCTGCCGGTCGTTACGCTGGTCGACACTTCGGGCGCGTTTCCCGGCGTCGAGGCCGAAGAGCGCGGGCAGGCGGAAGCCATTGCCCGCTCGACCGAGGCATGCCTTGCGCTACCGGTCCCCATGGTCGCCGCAATCGTGGGCGAGGGCGGCTCGGGCGGTGCCGTGGCTCTCGCAAGCGCGGAACGCGTGCTGATGATGGAGCACGCGGTTTACTCGGTGATTTCACCCGAAGGCTGCGCTTCTATCCTTTGGCGCACTGCCGAAAAAGCGCCCGATGCAGCCGAGGCGATGAAGGTGACGGCGCAGGATCTCGAAGGCCTCGGCGTTATCGACCGAATCGTCGCCGAACCCGTCGGTGGTGCTCATCGCGATCCCCGCGCTGCGGCAACTTCTCTGGGCGATGCGATTGCCGAAGAATTGGACAAGCTCGGTCGCCATTCGGCAGACGAGCACAAACGGATGCGCGAAGAGCGTTTTCTCCGCATCGCAGGCTAGCGACGCATTCGCTCGGCGGGAACAAAGCGACCCGCCGCCATGTTCTCCCATGCGTACACGAACTTAGACCGCCAACCGGCGCTCGTTACGCAAGGGGAACACCTCATGTCGCGCTCCAAGTCCATACTCGCTGCAACAACTGCATCTTTGTCGCTCGCCCTCGCGGGATGCGCGGCCGTCGGTGGCGGCCCGATCCCCGATTCGTCGGCTCCGATTACGCAGAGCGAGGCACAGATGGGCGCCGAGGCCCATCCACAGCTCTTGAGCGAATTTGGCGGCGCGATGACGGGGTCGCAAGCGCAATACGTCGAGCAGGTCGGCCAGAATATCGCGGTGCAGTCGGGACTGGGCAATGCTCGCAGTGCCTTTACGGTGTCGCTGCTCAACAGCTCGGTAAACAACGCTTTCGCGATCCCGGGCGGTTACGTTTACACCACGCGGCAGTTGGTGGCCTTGATGAACAACGAGGCCGAACTGGCCGGTGTTCTCGGCCATGAAGTCGGACACGTGGCCGCGCGCCACTCGCAGCGCCGCCAGCAGGCGGCCCAGCGCAACACCCTGCTCGGCGCGGCAGGAGCGATCCTGTCCGGCATTCTTCTCGGCAATTCCGGCCTCGGCCAGCAAGTCGGGCAGACTTTGCTGCAGGGTTCGCAGCTCCTTACCCTGCGCTTTTCGCGCTCGCAGGAGCTGGAGGCCGACGAACTCGGTATCCGCTATCTCAACCAGGCCGGCTACGACCCGCGCGCGATGGCGACCGTGCTGAACAGTCTCGCCCAGCAGAACGCACTCGATGCCCGCGTCCAGGGCCGCGACAATGCGACCGTTCCCGAATGGGCATCGACTCACCCGGACCCCGCCAGCCGCGTCCAGACTGCGTTGTCCAAGGCGCATGGCATGACCGGCGTCACCAATCGCGACACCTTCCTCAGCCGGATCGACGGCCTGCTCTATGGCGACGATCCGCAACAGGGCGTGATCGAAGGGCGCGAGTTCATTCACCCGGAACTTCGCCTCGCCTTTAGCGCGCCGCAGGGGTTCTACATGGTCAACGGGACAAGCGCCGTGACCATCAACGGCCAGAGCGGCCGCGCGCAGTTCACCCTCGCACCCTATAATGGCGACCTCAATTCCTATGTGTCGACGGTATTTGCCAATCTCAGCACGGAACAGAACCTGCGTCCGCAGTCGATCCAGCGCACGATGGTGAACGGATTGCCTGCCGCCTATGGCTCCACGCGCGTGCAGTCAGGCAATGGGCAGGTAGATGTGACTGTTTTTGCCTACGAGTTCGCCGACGATCGGGCCTATCACTTCCTGGCAATTACACCGGCGGGACAAGCCAGTTCGTTCAATTCGATGTTCTCGTCGATGCGCCGCATCAGCGCGCAGCAGGCGGGTAATGTGATCCCTCGGGTCGTCGATGTAGTGACCGTGCGGAGCGGAGACACCGTGGCGTCGCTGGCACGGAACATGGCCTATGACGACAATCAGGTTGCGCGGTTCCGCGTGCTCAACGGGCTTTCGTCCGACGAGAACGTCACCCCTGGCCAGAAGGTCAAGGTTGTCGTGCGTGGTCGCTGAGCAGCCGCGCAAATTCGGACAGACACAAAAAAGGCGGCGGGGACAAACCCCGCCGCCTCTTTTTCGGTTCTACCCGATTAAGGGGTGACGGTGTTAGCATCACCCATCTTGGTGCTCGCAGTGTTAAAAGTCGTCGAGACTTCGTCGCCCAAGCTGTCGAGTGCGGTGATGGCAGCAACTGCGATCAGGGCAGCGATCAGACCGTATTCGATAGCGGTAGCGCCTTCTTCGTTACGACGCAGCTTGTTGAAAAACTTCATGTGGTGTCTCCTGGTTCAGTCTTCATTCCCGGCCCGCTCCGATCAAACGGTTCGAGCGATCTTCTTATGGGAGCCCAGGTGTTGAGAAATTCCTAACACCCGTAACTTCCAAATTCCCTCACGCTCCCGTTACAGCGACGACCGCTGTTTCGATGTTGTTCCAAGTAGCGATTGTCTCGGTGCCGAACGATTGCACGGCCCCAACCGCAGCAAGGAAGATGAGGGCGACGATCAGCCCGTATTCGACAGCAGTGGCGCCGCTCTCGTCGTGTCCCAGAGATTTAAGGAATTTGACCATTAGAACGTTGCCTCTTTCGTCGCTTTGTCCAAGCTGACATCGGCGGGATACGGGTCCGACTGTTAAGAAAGAGTTGAGAAGGCTTCCGAGATTGCAAAATTTTCCGACATGGCTGCCGGTGGTCGCCCTGGCTTTGAGCGACGGGCAAGGGCGCTGGCTGATGCACCGCCGACCGGCAGGCAGGCAGCACGCCGGGCTGTGGGAATTCCCCGGTGGCAAGGTCGAGAACGGCGAGAATCCTGCCCAGGCACTTGTGCGTGAGATCAAGGAAGAGCTTGGGTACCGGCCCGAACCCGATGCCTTGCAGCCGGTATTTTTTGCGCAAGAGCCAGCGTCGGACGGCCACCGGCAGATTGTCATCCTTCTTTACAAATCGCCGTGGGACGGCAGCCCGCTGTCGGCGCGCGAGGGTGGTGACATCGACTGGTTCCGGCCCGAAGAGATCGCCATGCTGGAAAGGCCGCCGCTCGACGTGGCGCTGGCTCGCGGCATGTTCGAAAAAGCTTCGCATTAGGGATTGCCAAGGGATGATGCCCCCCTTATGTGGCCCCCTCCAACGCGCCAGTAGCTCAGCTGGATAGAGTACCTGACTACGAATCAGGCGGTCGGAGGTTCGAATCCTTCCTGGCGCGCCAAAAAAGCCCATGACCTGTGAAGGTCGTGGGCTTTTTTGGTTCTACCCCGCGGGAAGTCGGTGGCATGCAACCTTTTGCGGCACACTATGGGAAGCCTTCTCTCAGGCTTCATCCTCGAGACTGTGCATGTCGTCGTCGCTGAAGCCGAAGTGATGTCCCGCCTCGTGCACCACCACGTGGCGTACGAGGTCGTCCATCAACACGCCCGTCGCGCGCCATTCCGCAATCAGCGGCTCTCTGAACAGCCAGATTCGCGCCGGCATCCTCCCACTGCTCCAGATCGACCGGTCGGGCAAAGCTTCGCCTTCGTACAAACCGGTCAGTTCCCATTTGTCCGATGAGCCGACTGCTTCGAGTTGCTCGGCGGTCGCGAAATCTTCGACCTGCAGCACGATATCCTGCATTTGCTCGCGAAACTCGCCTGGGAGAGCGCGTACAACCGCCTCTGCCATCTGCTGCATCTGGACTGCGGTGGGACCCGGGCGGTGGTGCATCGTGCCTCCGAGTATGGGGGGCGCGGGCCATGCGTGCAAGGAAGCGGAACCCGCGCCACATTTACCTGTTTGATAGGCAAAGGAGACAATCCCATGGCCACCAACACAGAAATATTCGACCGCCTCAAGCAGGATCACGACACGCATCGCGAGTTGCTGGACAAGCTGCTGGAGACGAGCGGCGACAGTAGCGAACGGGAAGAGCTCTTCACCGAATTGACGAAGGAACTGAAAAGCCACGCTGCGGCAGAGGAGCAGGCGCTCTATTCGACCATGCTCCGCAAGCCGCCCACGACGGACGAGACTCGCCATTCCGTGGCCGAACACCACGAAATCGACGAGGCGCTGAACGACCTTGCGGCGACCGAGATGTCATCGAGTGCGTGGCTGACCAAATTCAAGGATTTCGATCACCAGTACCGCCACCATATCGACGAGGAAGAAGAAGACCACTTCCCCGATTTCGAGAATTACCTCGATGATGATGACCGCGCGCACATGGAAAAGGTGTTCGAGCGCCGCAAGGAAGAGGAAAAAGCCGAGGCCGAGGTGACTCCGGAAAAGAAGGAAGACGCCAAGGAATAGGTTCGGCGGGGGGTATGGACACGCACGAGCAGGACCCGACACAGGTCACCCGGCTGGACGATGGCGTCGAGCCGGGTGTCTGGCGTTATGAGAAGGTCAAGCGGGCTGCCGTCATCATCGATGCGGCCGATTACTTCTCCGCAATGCAGGCTGCGATGCTGGAGGCCAGGCACCGAATCTTCCTGATCGGATGGGACTTCGACACTCGTATCCATCTCGCCGAAGGGCGCAGCTGGTGGCAGCGCAGCTACAAGGACAAATACCCGGCGCGGTTGGGGAGCTTCTTTTCGTGGCTGATGCGCAATCGACCGACACTTGAAATCCGGATCCTGAAATGGAGCTTCGGTGTATTCAAGTTCGTCGTGCGCGGATCGATGTGGTGGGATCTGATACGTTGGGCACGGCACCGCCGAATCGATTTCAAGTTCGACAGCGCACATCCGGTTGGGTGCAGCCACCACCAAAAGATCGCCGTCCTCGATAATTCGCTGGCGGTGTGCGGCGGGATCGACATGACGGTCAAGCGCTGGGACACTCGCGACCATGCCGAAGACAACCCGCTGCGCAAAACGCCGCGAGGGCAGGCTTACGAGCCTTGGCACGATGCCTCGATGATGATGGAAGGCGATATTGCCGATGCGTTGAGCGAATTGGGTCGCGACCGCTGGATTCGCGCCGGCGGGACGCCCTTGCTGCCGATCCAGAAACGGGAAGAGAGCCTCTGGCCTAAAGGGCTGGAGGCGACTTTCGAAGACGTCGAGATCGGCATCGCCCGCACGCGCGCCGAGTATCGCGACTGGAAAGAGGTCCGCGAGATCGAGACCCTGTTCGTCGAGCATATCAAGCGGGCGAAGAAATTCATCTACGCTGAGAGCCAGTATTTCGCATCGCGCGCGATCGCCGAGGCGATATTGGAGCGGGTGCAAGAAGACGATCCGCCCGAGATCGTCATCGTCCATCCTGCACACGCCGATGGCTGGCTGGAGCAACAGGCGATGGACCATACCCGTGCCGAACTGGTCAAATGTATCGAGGATAACGACAAGAAGGGCCGCTTCAGCATCTGGACGCCTGTCAGCGGCATCACGCACATTTACGTGCACGCGAAGATCATGATCGTCGACGACGAGATTTTCCGCATCGGTTCGGCGAATATGAACAACCGCTCCATGGGGCTCGACAGCGAATGCGATGTGTTCGTCGATGGCACGCGCGAAGGAAACCGGCACGCCTGCGAAGCGATTGCGAAAATCCGCTATTCCCTGCTGGCCGAGCATTGCGGGCTGGACGAGAAAGAAGTTCTCGAGTTGCTAGAGCGACAGGGATCGATGACCGCGATGATCGATCATTCCATCACGGAGGATGGCCGCAACCTGATACGATACCATCCGCCCGAATTGAACGGAGCGCAGGAAGAGGTCGCGGAAAGCGGTATGCTCGACCCCGAACGCCCTGACGATATGTTCGAGCCGTTTGCCAAAGGCGGCCTTTTCCGCAAAGGGAGCAGGCTCGAACGGGCTCGCAACCGATGGAAAGGCAAGTGGCGTAAATGAGCAGCCTGGTTGGACCAGACGAAGACGATCCGCGCGGCAAACCGCCGGTCCCGCAGAATGTGCAGGATGCCATCCGCACGCTGATCGAATGGACGGGTGACGATCCTTCGCGCGAGGGGTTGCTGGATACGCCCGCGCGTGTGGCACGCGCGTGGAAGGAATATTGCGTCGGCTATACGGAAGATCCGGCCATTCACCTCGATCGCGTGTTCGAGGAAGTGGGCGGCTATAACGAGATCGTCCTGCTCAAGGACATCCCGTTCCAGTCGCATTGCGAGCACCACATGGCCCCGATCATCGGTAAGGCGGCGATCGCTTACCTGCCCAATGATCGCGTAGTGGGTATCTCGAAACTCGCCCGCGTTTTGCATGGCTTCGCGCGTCGGCTGCAAGTGCAAGAGCGGCTGACCGCCGAAGTCGCCGACTGCATCTGGGAAAACCTGGAACCGCAGGGCGTTGCGGTGGTGATCGAAGCGTCGCACAGCTGCATGACGGCACGCGGTGTCCGTACGCCGGGGGTGGGCATGATCACCAGCCGGATGATGGGCACGTTTCTCGAAGACCAGCGCAGCCGTAAGGAAGTGCTGAGCCTGATGGGCTACGGCTGACCGCTCAGTCGCCGATCAGTTTTTCCAGAAAACCGCGAGACTTGCGTTTGGGGGCCGTCTCGCCAGCGAGACCGTATAGATAATTGCCGAGCTGCACGGCTTGCTCCCGCGTCAGGAAATAGCGGAAATCGCGCACATCGTCGGGCTGGTCCGGTGTTTTGCGCGCGCTCTGCATCAGCAGCATGATGCGCTGACCCGCCGGGCTCGAATCCCAGCCGAGCAGCACACCGAAATCCTCATCGGGGGATGGCGCGGTCGCTTGTCCGGTTTCGCTTTTCTTGGCTCCCATCCGGATACGACTGCGCCCCGCCTTGCGATTCGGGCAAGGCGGGGCGCGCTATTGTCCGCAGCTGGGACGGCTTTCGTCGTCAGAGCTGGCCGAGCATATGCTCCGCGCTGGACACCGAGAAATCGCCCGGCGCTTCGACGTTGAGTTCTTTCACCACGCCATCCTCGACCACCATCGAGTAACGCTGTCCGCGCTTGCCCATGCCGAAGCCCGAGCCATCCATGGTGAGACCGACCGCTTCCGCGAAGTCGCCATTGCCATCGGCAAGCATGGTGATGTCGTCACTGCCAGCAGACGACTTCCAGGCCCCCATTACGAAGGCATCGTTGACGGCCGTAGCGACAATCTCGTCGACGCCCTTGGCTTTCAGCTCGTCGGCTTTTTCGACATAGCCGGGGAGGTGGCGCGCCGAACAGGTCGGCGTGAAGGCACCCGGAACCGAGAACAGGGCTACCGTCTTACCCTTGAAATACTCGCCGGACTGAACCTGCTCGGGGCCGTTTTCCGTCGCCTTGACCATGGTCACATCGGGCAGCTTGTCGCCCACCGAAATCGTCATCGCTGAATTCCTTGTCTGTCCCGTCCGGTGCCGAGGTAGGCCGCGCGGGCCGCCCATGCAACCGGTGTCCCGGCGAAAACCAGCTCGTCGGACACTCGCCTGGCGGCGGCCCGAGCGGCAGGCGCCGAGAATTGCTTTCGCCCGAGGGAGGGGGTAGGGGCGGCGCCATACGGCATCGCCCCTTCCGCGTGCGAGGCCATTCTTTTCAAATATCTCTCGAGGACATGAGCGTGACCGCATTTTCCGACTACGTCATCAAGGACATCGCGCTGGCCGATTATGGCCGCGCGGAAATCAATATCGCCGAAACCGAAATGCCGGGCCTGATGGCCCTGCGCGAGGAATATGGCGAAGAGCAGCCGCTGAAGGGCGCGCGCATCACCGGCTCGCTTCATATGACCATCCAGACCGCCGTGCTGATCGAAACGCTGGTCGCGCTGGGCGCCGACGTGCGCTGGGCAACCTGCAACATCTTCTCGACCCAGGACCATGCGGCCGCTGCCATCGCAGCACAAGATATTCCGGTGTTCGCGATCAAGGGCGAAAGCTTGGCCGATTACTGGGACTATGTCGGCAAGATCTTCGATTGGTCCACGGATGAGGACCCCGACCGGACCGCCAACATCATCCTCGATGATGGCGGCGATGCGACCATGTTCGCCCTTTGGGGCGCCCGCATCGAAGCCGGCGAGGAACTGCCCGAGCCGCAGAATGCCGAGGAAATCGAATTCCAGCGCGCGCTCAAGGCCTTCCTCAAGGACCGCCCGGGCTACCTGACCAACTCGGTGAAGAACATCGTCGGCGTTTCGGAAGAAACCACGACCGGCGTTCACCGACTCTACCACCTCGCCAAGCAGGGCAAGCTCCCGTTCCCGGCGATCAACGTGAACGACAGCGTCACCAAGTCGAAGTTCGACAACCTCTACGGCTGCCGCGAGTCGCTGGTCGACGCCATCCGCCGCGCGACCGACGTCATGCTCTCGGGCAAGGTCGCCTGCGTCGCCGGCTTCGGCGATGTCGGCAAGGGTTCGGCCCAGTCGCTCCGCAATGGCGGCGCGCGCGTACTCGTGACCGAAATCGATCCGATCTGCGCGCTGCAGGCGGCGATGGACGGCTTCGAAGTCGTCACCATGGAAGAAGCCGTGAAGGTCGCGGACATCTTCTGCACCGCCACCGGCAACGAACACGTCATCACCGCCGAACACATGAAGGCGATGAAGGACAAGGCGATCGTCTGCAACATCGGCCACTTCGACAGCGAGATCCAGATCTCGGCACTCGACAATTACGAGTGGACCGAACTCAAGCCCGGCACCGACCTCGTCAAGTTTCCCGACGGCAAGGAAATCATCGTGCTCGGCCAGGGGCGCCTGGTGAACCTCGCCTGCGCGACCGGCCACCCGAGCTTCGTGATGAGCTTCAGCTTCACCAACCAGACGCTGGCGCAGATCGAGCTGTGGACCAAGGGCGACGAGTACAAGAACGACGTCTACGTCCTCCCCAAGCACCTCGACGAGAAGGTCGCGGCGCTGCATCTCGACAAGCTCGGCGTGAAGCTGACCGAGCTCAGCCAGAAGCAGGCCGACTACATCGGCGTTCCGGTCGAAGGGCCGTTCAAGCCCGAACATTATCGCTACTGATCGATGATCCTTTGCGGGGAGTTGCAATGGCTTGCCATTGCATCCCCGCGACAGGCGGCATAGCTGGCAGGTAATGGAAATATCGCCTGCATTGCTAGCCCTCGTCGGGTTGTTGCTTGCCCTCTGGACCGCCGCGGCGGTCTGGGTGATGTTGCGCGCGAGCGGGCGGGAACAGAAGTTCGCCTCCACCCGCAAGTCGGCGCTGCGGATGGCGCGGATGCTGGAGGAATCGCCTGCGGTTCCATTGCTCGTGCGGGCCGATGGCCGGATCGAAGCGCCCGACCGCTTCGCGCGCTGGCTGGGCCTTGCGAAAGTGCCCGAATTCCTCAGCGAGCTGACCGGCGCCGATGGCAACGGCCTTAGCGAAGAACAGGTCGAAGAGCTGACGAGCAAGGTTCGTCGCACACAGAAGACGGCCAAGCCGTTCCGTATGTCGCTAGCCGTGCCGGGATCGGAGCGCGCACTCACGCTGAGTGGAACGCTGGCCGACCCGGCCGTTTCGCCCAACGGCGCCGCGCTGGTCTGGGTTTTCGACTATAGCGAGAGCCAGACCGAGCTCAGCCAGCTGCGCGAGGAAGCGGCCCGTGCGAAGGACGATTTCGGCGCGCTCGTCGGCCTCATCGAAGCGGCGCCCATGCCCATGTGGTTTCGCGGTGGCGACATGAAGCTTCGCCTCGTCAATCGCGCTTATGTCGAAGCTGTCGGCGCGCAGAGCGCGGACGAGGTGGTGACCAAGCAGGTCGAGCTGGTCGAGACCGTCGGCGGCCGCAGCGCATCGCAAGTCGCCCAGCAGGCCGCCGACCGCCGCCAGCCGATCGAGCGCATCGTGTCGGCCACGATCAACGAAGCACGGCGCACGATCCGCGTTACCGACCTGCCGTTGGTCGGCGAGGGCATTGCCGGTTACGCGGTCGATATCGAAGAGATGGAAGAGCAGGCCCGCGAATTCCGGGCTTTCCGCGAAGCGCAGCGCTCCATGCTCGACCAGCTCTCCATCGGCGTTGCGCAGTTCGATGCGCAGCACCGCATGACCTTTGCGAACCAGCCGTTCCACCGCGTTTTCGCCCTCCCGCCGGGTGTGGTGAACGATCGCACGACGTTCGAGCACATGCTGCTGATCGCGCGCGAGGCGGGGCGCATCCCCGAAGTCCGGGATTTCCCATCGTGGCGCAACGAACTGGTGAACTGGTTCCAGCGCGACGAACCGCATGAGGAAGCCTGGCCGCTTTCCGACAGCACGCATTTGCGCGTCGTCGCCCAACCGCTGCCTGATGGCGGCCTGGTGATGATCGCCGAAGACCGGACCGAGCAACTCGCCCTGTCGGCCACGCGCGACACCCTGTTGCGGACGCGCACCGCGACGTTCGACAGCCTGTTCGAGGCGCTCGCGGTATTCGCACCCGACGGCCACTTGGAGTTGTGGAACCGCAGCTTCCCCGGCGCCTGGGGGCTGGAACCGGAAGTCGTCGATGGGCATCCGCAGGCGGAAGACCTGCTGGAAGCGATCGCAGGCAATCTCGCCGATCCCGGGGCTATCGACGTAGTCGGCAATACCATTCGCTCGGCCACGCTGGACCGCAAGAAGCGCACGGCGCGGGTGGAATTGGCGGATGGACGCACGCTCGATCTCGAAGGGGTGCCTCTGCCCGATGGCAATGGGCTGCTCACCATCCTCGACGTGACGGCATCGCAGCAGGCCGAAGAGGCGCTGCGCGAGCGGAACCGGGCGCTCGAGGAAGCGGATGCCGTGATGACCCGCTTCCTCGCCAATATGAGCTATGAATTCCGCACACCGCTGACTTCCATCGGTGGTTTCGCCGAACTGCTCTCCAGCGGCATCGCCGGCGAACTCAGTCCGCAAGCGGTGGAATATGTGCAGGCCATCTCGCTGTCGGTCGGCAAGCTGACCGAGCAGGTCGAAAACGTCCTCGACCTGTCGCAAAGCGAAGCGGGGCTGATGCCGCTGAACACAGCCAAGATCGAGCTGCTGCCCTTCATCACGCAAGTGGTGCGGGCGGAGGAAAAGCGGATCGTCGACGGCGGCCTCACGCTCGATCTGAAGGGCGGGGCAGGCAAGGTCGTGACAGCCGATCCGCAACAGCTCCGCCGCGCAATCGCCAACTTGCTCGACAATGCCATCTCGGCGACCCCGCAGGGAGGCCGTATCCTTGTCGAGCTCGGTAAGTCGCGCGGCGAGACGAAGATCGTGATCTCCGATAATGGCCGCGGCATGAACCAGCATGAACTGGCGCGGGCGCTCGAAGGCATCCGCATGGCGGCGGATGGCAAGGGGATCGAACGGCGGCATGGCCTCGGCATCCCGCTCGCACGGCAGTTGATCGAGGCGCATGACGGCAAGCTCGAAATCGTCAGCCGCCCGAGTTCCGGCACGACCGCGACCATCACGCTGCCATGACGATTGCCTTACCCGATCTCGCCGCGATGGAAGCCTTGGGTGCGCGGATTGCAAGCTTGCTCCAGCCGGGCGATGTCGTCGCGCTGACCGGCGATCTCGGCACCGGAAAGACGACGCTGGCGCGCGCCATCATTGCCGCTCTCGGCCATCAGGGCGAAGTGCCGTCACCGACCTTCACCATCATCGAGACTTATGACGGCTTGCACCCGCCTATAGTGCATGCCGATTTCTACCGCCTCCGCCATCCGGACGAAGTGCACGAGTTGGGCCTCGACGATTACCGCGACGGTGCCGCACTGATCGCGGAGTGGCCCGATCATGCGGGCGGGTTCGCCCAAGAGCCGGGCTGCCTTTCCGTAGCGCTCGAAAAAGTGGGCGAAGGGCGCGAAGCCGTTGTAACCGCAGGCGAGACTTGGCAAAGCCGCTGGCCATGAGCGCAACGCTACCCCACGGACTTCACGCATTTCTCGGCGATACCGAATGGGAGGGGGCCGAGATCGCCCCGCTCATCGGCGATGCCAGTTTCCGCCGCTATTTCCGCCTCCGCCTGGGCGATCGCAGCGCGATGCTGATGCATGCGCCGCCACCGGAGGAAGATCCGAAACCGTTCCTGCATGTCGCGGACTGGCTCACGGCAAACGGGATGCGGGGGCCGGAAATCTATCTTCAGGATGCGGACGCCGGATGGGTGTTGACCGAGGATTTCGGCGATCACCGCGTGCGCGAATGGATCGACGATCATCCCGACGACGAGCACGGCATCTATGCCGGTGCGATCGAGGCGCTGGTCGCGCTGCACACGCTGCCGCCAGGGCCGTTCCCGCCATACGATATGGCGAGCTATTTACGCGAGGTCGACCTCTTCACCGAATGGTACTGCCCCGCCGCAGGTCTCGAGGTCGATCAGAAGGGCTGGACCGCAGCCTGGCGCGAGGTGCTGGAGCCATTGCTGTCGCGGCAGGACCCCGGCGTCACCGTGCTGCGCGATTATCATGCTGAAAATATCATGCTGCTGGAGCCGGGCACACTCGGCGGCGAGCAGGGGCTGATCGATTTCCAAGACGCGCTGGTCGGGCATCCGGCTTACGATCTCGTCAGCCTGCTGCAGGATGCGCGCCGCGACGTCTCGCAGCAGCTCGAACACGACATGCTCTGCCGCTACCGCGCTGCAGCCGATCCTGGCGAGCATTTCGAGGCGGACTACGCGCGGCTCGGCGCGCAGCGGAATGCGAAGATCGTCGGCATCTTCACTCGCCTCTACAAGCGCGACGGAAAGTCCCGCTATCTCGCGATGATCCCGCGCGTATGGCACGCGATGGAGCGCGACCTCGCGCATCCGGTCGCGGCACCTCTCGCGGCGTGGTTCGCGGCGAACATCCCGGCCGAGCTTCGCGAGAACGGAGGCGGCCAGATAACATGAGCGAACTCGTCTCCGATACCGCGATGCTCATGGCCGCCGGGCTCGGCAAGCGGATGCGCCCGCTGACGGCCACGACGCCCAAACCCCTCGTGCGGGTGGCAGGCAAGCCGCTGATCGACCGTGCGCTCGACCGCATCGAGGACGCGGGGATCGAAAAGGCGCTGGTCAATGTCCACTATCTCGCCGATGCGATCGAGGCGCATGTCGGGCCGCGCGAGGCGCCGGCGATCAGCTTCTCCGACGAGCGCGAGCAATTGCTTGAAACCGGCGGCGGCATGGTGAAGGCTCAGGCCGCCGGCCAGCTGCCCGACCCCTTCTTCGCCTGCAATGCCGACAGTATATGGCTCGACGGCCCGCGTAACGCTTTTGCCGAGCTTTCGGCGCGCTGGGATCCCGAGCAGATGGACGCGCTGCTACTAGTGGTGAGCCACGTCCGGGCCTTCAATTTCGACGGCACGGGCGACTTCTATATGGATGCCGCTGGGCGGCTGACCCGCAAGCAGCCGGAGCGGATCGCGCCCTTCATCTACACCGGCATACAGGTCGTGTCGCACCGTCTGCTCCGCGATGCGCCCGAAGGCAAGTTTTCGACCAATATCCTGTGGGATCGGGCGATCGGGGAAGGGCGGCTGTTCGGCCTCGCCTTCACCGGCGAATGGTACGAAGTCGGCACGCCGCAGCACATCGCGCCGACCGAGGAAGCGCTGCGGGGTGGCTGAGCGCCCCGAACCCAGCATCTATTCCATCGCCGCACACCGCGGTTTTGCCGATGCCCTCGTGGCAGGCCTTGTGCCGCGCTATCGCGAGCCGGACTTCGGTCTCGCGCGCCTTACGCTGCTCCTCCCGAGCAACCGGGCGCGCCGCACGATCTCGGAGGCGTTCATCCGCCACGCGGGTGATGCTGGCGAGAGCGGCCTGCTGATGCCGCGCATGGCGATCATCGGCGATCTCGACCTCGACGAGACGCTCGGCCCGCTGCTCGATCCGCTCGGCGCGAGCGACATTCCCCCGGCGATCGATCCGCAGCGGCGGCTGTTCCGATTGGCGCAGCTGATCGGTCAGGAACTGGGCGAAAAGGCCCCGGGCGGCGCGGGCCTCCTGCGCCTCGCGCGGGAGGCTGCATCGACCATGTACCGGCTGATGGTCGAAGGGGTCGGTCCGGAGGAGCTGGTCGGCGACCAGGTGCTTGACCTGTTCGGCTCGCTCGCCTCGCATTGGCAGGACAGCCTGCGTCTTTTCGCGACCGTGCAGGCAAGATGGCTCGCCGAACTGGACGCGTTGGGCATGCTCGATCAGGCCGCGCGGCGGAACCGCCTGTTCGACCACGCTGCTCTTTCGTGGCGCAGGGAACCGCCCGCCACGCCGGTGATCGCCGCAGGTGTGACCAGCGCAGCCCCGTCGCTCGCAAACCTGCTGCGGGTGATTGCCCATATGCCGCACGGAGCGGTAATCCTTCCCGATTTCGATCTGACGATGGATCAGGCGACGTGGGAGGAACTGGGCAGGGCTGGTGCCGCGCCCGAGCCGGGAGACACGCCGTTCGCGAAGGATGATGCGGTCACCCACCCACAATATCACCTCAAATTGCTGCTCAATCGCATGGCGATCCGGCGCGAGGAGGTGCAGCCGTGGCACCGCAAGGGCATGACCGCCGCTCCGCCGGAGCGCAGCCATGCGATCGGCTCGCTGTTCCTGCCGCCAGAAGCTAGCAAGGGCTGGATCGATCTTCCGGCGGAGAAGCGACGCCTCTCGGGTGTGCGTCTGATGACGACGGCCAACCCGGAGGAAGAGGCGCAGGCGATCGCGCTGCTGGTGCGTGAGGCAGTCGATGCGCCTGAGCACCGTGTGGCGGTCGTGACTGCGGATCGCGGGTTGGCGCGGCGGGTCGTCCATCATCTTGAACGGTGGAACATCGTAGCCGACGATTCTGCGGGACGTCCGCTGTCGGCGACTGCGGCGGGCCGGCTGCTACTGCTGCTCGCCGAGGTAATGGCGGAGGATGCCGCGCCCGTTCCGCTGATGGCGCTGCTCGGCCACCCGCTCGTTCGCGGCGACATGGAGCGCGGGACATGGCTGCGCCAGCTGCGCCGGGTCGAGCGCGAACTGCGCGGACCCCGTATGACCGGCAGTCTCGAACCGGTACGCAAGATCGTAGCGAAGCTTGCCAATAGCCACCCGCAAGTTGCTGACTGGTGGTTGCAGGTCGAGACGGTGGTCGCCCCCTTGCTGGACCTGCCGGATGAGGTTGCGCTTGCCGATCTGCTCGACGCGCTAGTGCTCGCCGGAGAAGCGCTGTGCGGCGAGGTTCTGTGGGCGCGCGAAGACGGCCGTTCGCTCGCCCAATTTGTCGAAGATATGCGCGCCAATGCGCGCGAAGTGAATTTCACGCTGGCGCGCAAGGAGGCTTCCGTCGCCCTTCGCGATGCGATGGAACAGGTCGCGGTGCGCCCACCCTATGGCGGCCATGCCCGCGTGCAGGTACTCGGCCTGCTCGAAAGTCGCATGAACCGCGCGGATCTCGTCATCTGCGGAGGCCTAAACGAAGGTAGCTGGCCGCCTCGCGGTAGCGTGGACTCGCTGCTGGCACCGCCCTTGCTCCGCGGACTCGGCGTTCCCGGAGGCGACTTCCGGCTCGGCCTGTCCGCACACGATCTCGCCGGGGCTCTCGGCGCACCGCAAGTTGTGCTGAGTCGGGCCGAGCGTGACGAAAGCGGCCCGACCATCCCTTCGCGCTTCCTCCTACGGGTCGAAGCCTTGCTCGGCAGCCTTGCGGAGGATCATCGCGAACGTCGGATGGTAGAACTCGCGCGCGCGATGGGGCGGACCGAGCCGATGGAACCGCACTCGCGGCCCGCGCCGACACCGACTGCGGAGCAGCGCGATGTCGACATCTCGGCCACCGCGCTCGACCGCCTGCTCGGCGATCCGTACCAGTTCTATGCGCAGAAAATACTGCAATTGAGCGACCTCGACGCGCTCGATGCAGAAGCCGGGCCGCTGTGGCAGGGCAACGCCGCGCACTTGGTCCTCCAGCGCTGGCACGAAGCCCGCGAGAGCGATCCGTCCACCCGTCTGGCCCCCATCATGGACAGGGTGCTGGAAGAGGAGGGCGCCGACCCCGTGACGCGCAGGCTATGGCAACCGCGGCTGGAGGCAGCGCTGCGCTGGATAGAGGAGCAGGTCGATGCAGCCCCGGAACGCAAGGTGCTGGCGGTCGAGAAGAAGGGCGCGATGACCTACGACGATGTCCGCGTCCATGGCCGGGCGGACCGGATCGACAGGCTGCCCGATGGCGGCCTCGCCATCGTCGATTACAAGACCAGTTCACCGCCCAGCGCTGCCATGGTCGAGCGGGGCTTCGCGCTGCAACTCGGCATACTCGGCCTGATTGCAGAACGTGGCGGGTTCGAAGGCCTTGCGGGCGATCCGGAGAGCTACGAATACTGGTCGCTGGGCAAAGCCAAGGGCGAGAACGCGCATGGTTTCGGCTATGTCGAAGTGCCGCTGAAGGTGGGCAACAAGCGCAGCGGTGTGCCGCCAGAGGAGTTCCTACCGCTGACCGCTGCGAAGCTGTCCGAAGCGATTGGGCGCTTCGTCAAGGGCTCCGATCCCTTCACGGCGCGCGAAAACCCCGATTATCCGGCCTATGATACTTACGACCAGTTGATGCGCCTCGATGAGTGGATCGCGACGCAGGACGGGGAGGGCGCGGCGTGAGCGGCATTGTCTATCCCCTGCAGGGCAAGCAGCGCCCGGCGGTCGAGCCGCAGGACAGCGTCTGGCTCTCGGCCAGCGCGGGCACCGGCAAAACGCAGGTCCTCTCCGCGCGCGTGCTTCGCCTGTTGCTGGAGCCGGGAGCGGACCCGTCGCAGATATTGTGCCTGACCTTTACCAAGGCTGGCGCGGCGGAGATGGCGGTGCGCGTCAATTCGGTGCTGGCGCGCTGGGTGCGGATGGATGCGGTCAGGCTCGCCGAGGAGCTGGGCTATCTGGGCGCTCCGATCGATCCGGGGACTCAATCGCGCGCCCGTGCGCTGTTCGCGCGCGTGCTCGATTGTCCGGGCGGCGGGCTGCGGATCGATACGATCCATGCTTTTGCGCAATATCTGCTCGCAGCCTTCCCGGGAGAGGCGGGGCTTCTGCCGGGATCGCGCCCGATGGAAGACCGCGAGCGCGATTTGCTGAGCCGCGAGGTGCTGCACGACCTCTTGCAGGAGGGCGATCCCCGCATTCTCGAAGCGGTAGGCGAGATGAGCCGGCGCAAGGGTCCGGATGCCGTGCGCGCATGGTTGATGCGCTGCGCGCGCCACATGGAATTGTGGGAAGGACCGGGCAGCTGGCAGCCCCCGATGCAGTCCCGCGTGCGCCGGCTGCTCGGCGTTCCGAGCGATGCCGACGAAGCCTGGATTGCCGACGCCTGTTCCGACGAAGTATTTCCTGTCGGAGACCTGCTCGCTTGCAGCAGGGCCAATGCGGAGTGGGGAACGCCGACGGGGCTCAAGAATACGGACTTCGCCGCATCTTGGTTGGCGGCTGGTTTGGACCAGCGGCTCGCGACCATCGTTGGGTTTTTTGGGACCCTGCTGACGAAGAAGGGCGAGCCGAGCAGATTGTCCAATCTCGAGAAGATCGACCCGGCATATCCGGGGCTGATCGCCAGCGTCGTCGATGGGGTCCGGCGGGTAAGCGAACGCAAGGCGCTGTTCGATCTTGCGGGGTTTCTCGCGCCGCAGCTTGAAGCGGGCCGGGCCTTTGCCCTCAAATGGCAGGAGGCCAAGCAGCGCGAGGGACTGGTCGATTTCGACGACTTGATTGCGCGGGCTGCCGAGCTTCTCTCGCGCAGCGATATGGCGGACTGGATCCGCTACAAGCTCGACCGCAGCTTCGACCATATCCTCGTGGACGAAGCGCAGGACACCAACAGCGCGCAATGGGCGATCATCAAGGCGCTGACGGACGATTATTTCTCCGGCGAAGGTGCGCGCGGGAACGCAGTCCGCACGATATTCACGGTCGGCGACTACAAACAGGCGATCTTCGGTTTCCAAGGCACCAGCCCGGAGAATTTCCGCAGCGCACGGGACTGGTTCGAAGAACGCATCAACACTGCAGTGGCGGCCGCATCCTCGCTGCGCGACGCTCCAAACCTGTCTCCGCTACGCAAATACGGGCTGGAACGCAGCTATCGCACCAATGCCGTGGTGCTGGATTTCGTGGATCGCGCCATCGATGCGATCGGGCATGATGGTCTCGGCCTAGATCGACCGGACGAGCCGCATGTCGGCAGCGACAAGCCAGGGCTGGTGACGCTGTGGAAGGACGTGCGCGTCGCGGAGGACGCTGCGGACGATGGTGAGCAGGGCAATAGCTGGCTCGCCCGCCACGACCGCATGATGGCGGACAAGATCGCGCGACAGGTCAGGCAATGGCTCGACGAGGATGGCCCGGGCTTCACCCTGTCCAAGGACGAGCCGCGCCGCGCCACGGCGGGCGACATCATGATCCTCGTTCAGAAGCGGCGCGAGCTGGCCGCGCTGATTGTGGCGCGGCTCTATCGCCATAAAGTGCAGGTGGCGGGCGTCGATCGCCTGCGCTTGGGCAATCCGCTTGCGGTAAAGGATTTGATGGCGGCGATCCGGTTCGCAGCCCAGCCGCTCGACGATTTGATGCTCGCCTCGCTGCTGGTGTCGCCGCTGATCGGCTGGTCGCAGGAGGACCTGCTGGAGCACGGCTTCCGGCCGCCGAAGATGCGTTTGTGGGAGCATCTGCGCGAGAGCGAGGCGCCGCTGGTGCAAGAAACTGTCGCGTCCTTGCGCGAGATCCTGCGCCGCGCCGACTTCGACAGTCCGCAGCAATTGCTGCACTGGATACTCGTGGGGCCGATGGATGGCCGCCGCAGGCTTGTCGCGAGGCTCGGCCGCGAGGCGAACGATCCGATCGACGAATTGCTCAACGCCGCGAATGCCTATGCCAGCGCGCATGTCGCCAGCCTGCAGGGCTTCATCCGCTGGTTCGATGCGGGCGACGGCGAGTTGAAGCGCGAAGCAGGCGAGGGCGGGGACCAGGTGCGGGTGATGACCGTGCACGGCTCCAAGGGTCTGCAAGCACCGATCGTGATCCTCGCCGATACGGCCATCCGCCCCGATGCGGCAGGGGAACTGGCGCTGGAAGACCGTCCGTTAGGAGCGGACGATGCTCGCGCCGTTCCGCTGCCCGGTCTAACGAAAGACGAGAAGGTAGGGCCGGTCGCCGAGGTCGATGCGGAGGAAACAGCTAAGGCGATGCAGGAGCACTGGCGGCTGCTCTATGTCGCGATGACCCGCGCGGAGGAAGCGCTTTTCATCGGCGGATCGCTCGGCCCGCGCGATGCGAAGAACGGGCCGCATGAGGATAGCTGGTATGCTCGGCTGCGCGACCTGTTCGATGCGGACGAGGGACTTGAGGACGACATCTGGGGCGCACGCTGGGAGATCGGTGCACTGGGGCCATCGGTGCCGGTGAGTGCCAAAGTCGCGACAAACGCCATCCCGCAACTACCGGTCTGGGCAACCACGCCGGTCGGCCCCGAACCGCGCCCGCCACGCCCCCTTTCGCCCTCGGGCCTCGGCGAAGTGGAGGGAAGCGATCCGCCGCTGCCGCCCGATCATGCGGCACAAGCGGCGCGCCGAGGCACGCTGATCCACGCGCTGCTCGAACGAATGCCGCAGGTCGCGCCCGACCAGCGCGCCGATCGTGCGCGCGAATGGCTCGCACGGCAGGGCGGCGACTTCGATGCCGAGGCGCGCGAGGAGATGCTCGATCGGGCACTGTCGGTACTCGATCACCCGAACTTCGGCGCGATCTTCGGGCCGGACGCGCTGGCCGAGATACCCTTGGCTGCCACGGTAGAAGGGCAGGTCGTCATGGGCACGGCCGACCGACTGCTGGTGACAGCCGACACAGTGACGGTCGTCGATTTCAAGACCGCGCGGCGGCCACCATCGGACCTCGATGAAATCCCGGACAGCACGATGCGCCAGATGGCGGCCTACGTCGCTGCGCTGGAGATGATCTACCCAGGGCGCGCGGTCGAAGCCGCAGTGCTCTATACCCAGACGCCGCAGCTGATCGCCTTGCCGCCCGCGCGCCTCGATGCCTACAAGGGCGCGTTTGCAGCGCGGCAGGAAAGCTTTGCCCTGCCATCCGTTGAGTAATCGACGCCCACCCCCAAATGGGTTCGCGACAGAGAATTTCAGGAGATACCCCATGGCCACTACCGCCGTAACCGACGCCAGCTTCAAGTCCGACGTGCTGGAAAGCGACAAGCCCGTGCTGGTCGATTTCTGGGCCGACTGGTGTGGCCCGTGCAAGATGATCGCACCCGCGCTCGAAGAACTGAGCGAGGAACTGGGCGACAAGGTCACCATCGCCAAGATGGACATCATGGAAAACCCGGAAGTGCCGGGCGGCATGGGCGTCCAGTCGATCCCCTATTTGGTGCTGTTCAAGAACGGCGAACCGGCCGCACACATGCGCGGCGCTGCGCCCAAGGGTCAGCTCAAGCAGTGGCTCGAAGGCGAGCTCTAATCCAGTTTCGCATAACGTTCGGCCAGCTCGTCCCACAGGGCGGGGCTGGACGCACCCAGCAGACCCGTTCGGCCCACCTCGTCCACGCGATAGGGTGAGCCATCGGGCCGCGCTGCTTTTCCGCCCGCTTCGTTGAGCCACAGCGCTCCGGCGGCGTGGTCCCATGCCCGCGTCCGTTCGAAGATCGACACGTCGTTCACGCCTAGTGCGAGCCGCGGATATTGCTCCGCCGCGCAATAGGGGATGTCGACCAAGTCGTAATGCGGCGCGATATGCGCCCTTGTGGCTTCGCGCCGGGAGTCGTCCATGAAGACGAGCGAAATGGCCGCCACTGGACGTTTCCCGTTAGTCGATCGCGCCGACACCTTCTGACCATCGATGAAAGCCCCTTTCCCGCGATGGGCGGTGCAGAGGCGGCCCGTCAGACAATCGTAGATCCAGCCGGTATGCGCCTCTCCGCCCGAGGCCATCGCAATTAGGATCCCGAAGGGAGGCTTCCCGGCTGCGAAGTTGCGGGTGCCGTCGATCGGGTCGACGATCCAGCAGTCGCCGGACAAACGGTCGAGGACAGTCGGATCGGTATGGGCCGCTTCCTCGCCGACCATGGCCAAGCCGGGAATGATCCGAGGCAGTCCCTCGCTCAGCATGGCCTCGCTTTCGCGGTCGGCGATGGTGACCGGATCGTTGCCGCCCTTGTCCTCGATGTCGCTGTCCGCGAGATTGCGGTAATGTGGGAGGATCGCCTTCTCGGTCGTTTCCTGCAGCAGTCGTTCAACCGCCGAATGCAGAGCGTCGATGTCGCTCACGAGCGATAGTCGGCGTTGATCGAGATGTATCCGTGCGTCAGATCGCAGGTCCACACCGTCGCGCGGCCTTCGCCGATCCCCAGATCGACGTCCATTCGAATTTCCTGTCCGGCCAGATGTTCTGCCACCGGGCCCTCGTCGTAATCGGGCAGGGGCTGGCCGTCCTTCGCCGCCCATGTCCCGCCGAAGCCGATGGAAAGCCGGTCGCGATCTGCCGGCTCGCCAGCCTTGCCCACTGCCATTACGACGCGGCCCCAGTTCGCATCGCTGCCCGCGATTGCCGTCTTCACCAGCGGCGAATTGGCAATCGCAAGACCTACGCGGCGCGCACTGTCATCGCTCTCCGCGCCGGAAACTGCGATCTCGATGAACTTTTGCGCCCCTTCGCCATCCCGCACGACCAGCTGCGCCAGCGTCCGGCAGACCTCGAGCAGGGCGGCGTAGAAGGCGTTGGCACCGGCATCGTCCCAACCTGCCAGCGTCGCATTCCCGGCTATCCCGGTCGCGAAAACCAACACCGTGTCGCTGGTCGATGTGTCGCCATCGACGGTAATGCAGGAAAAGGTCGCGGCGTTCGCTTTATCCAGCATTTCCTGCAGGAAGGCAGGCTCCACCGCCGCGTCGGTGAAGACATAGCCGAGCATCGTCGCCATGTCGGGCGCGATCATGCCGCTACCCTTGATGATCCCCGCCAGTTCGACCCGCGTTTCGCCGACGATAGCCGAAGCACCGGCACCCTTTGCAAAAGTGTCGGTCGTGCCGATGGCATCGGTCGCATCTCGCCAGCCGCAGGGTTGCGCCTCGAGGGCCGCGTCGATCCCCGCTCGCGCCTTGTCCTTCGGCAGCGGCACTCCGATCACTCCGGTCGACGAAACGAACACGTCGCTCGGCTCGCAGTCTAGCGCGCCAGCCACCTGGGCCATGATCTGCTCGACCGTTTCGCGCCCGCGATGGCCGGTGAAGGCATTGGAATTGCCTGCATTGACGACAAGCGCGCGGGCCTGACCAAGCTTTACTTGCTCCCGGCCGAGTTCGACCTCGCTGGAAGCACACGCGCTCTTGGTGAATACGCCTGCAACGCTCGTGTCCGGAGCCAGCTCCACCAGCGTCAGATCGCAGCGGTCCCAATTTTTGTAGTGCGCCCTTGCGACACGCAAAGTTACACCCCCGATGGCGGGCAGCTCGGGAAAGGAAACGGCGAGGGGAGAGCGGGCGAGGTCCATGCCTCGCGCGCTACCCCCCGACAATCGCTTTGCCAAGCGTCAGGCGGTGCGGGCGGCCCCGCGCGGCACCAGCCAGAAGGCAAGGCCGTAGAGCAGCAGCGTGGCGATCAGCAGATTGTTGTACCCGCTGAACAGCGCGAGATACTCGAGGCAGCCGCCCACGATGGTCCCGATCAGGTTCAGCGCGAAGGCGCTCTGCGAATTGGACGATTCCCGGAAGCGCTTTGCGAAGGCGATATTCGCGAGATAGATCGGCAGGAACGCCAGAACCGTCCCCGCGATCAGGCGCGGCCAGAAGGAAAGCGCGAGCAGCCACTCCGGCTTGATCACCCAGGCCGCAGCCAGCGACACCGCGATGGCGGCAAAGACGACCTTCAATGGCGGAGTCTTGAACTTGCGCTCGGTCTCGACCGCAGCCAGCACCACCACGAGTACGCCTGCGAAGACGAGCGCGTTCACGAACCACGTGGTGCCGAAGAGCAGCGCAAAGGTTGCGATGTTCTTCGTTTCCAGCAGCAAAAAGGCTGCGCCCATGAAGAACAGGTCGGCATAGGGGCGCATTTCCTTCAACGGCCCACCCAGCACACGCACGGTCAGCACGGTGACGGCGAGGATGCCGAACAGAGTGATCGCATAGAGCGGCGGGAAGCCATTGCCGCGGAAATAGAGGAATGGGGCATCGTCGCTGACCGTGCCGATTTCCTCGGCCGACGCGCTGGGTGTCCACGCTGCACCGCAGGTCTGCGACGACTCTTGCTTCGCGACCGAAATGACGGCCTGCTGCCCAGCGAACGTATCGACGCAGGGCGCGTGGCCGAAAGCCTTGGCCGCGGTACCGGCCAAGCGGTCGATCAGCCAGTCCTCGCGGTAGTAATTGTACATGGCGAAGGCACCGTCCTCGGTCAGCACGCGGTTGACCGATTGCAGGGCTTCGTCGGTGAAGAGGAAGCTTTCGAGGCGGATCTGCGACGCACCGCTCACCAGGGTTAGCGAGTCGGGCAGGGCGAAGAGCACCAGATCGTATTTCTTGTCGGTGTTCTGCAGGAATGCGCGGCCATCATCGACATGGCGGGTGACGCGCGGATCATCATAGGGGCGGTCGATATTGTGCGCCGCACCCAGTTCCATGATAACCGGATCGATATCGACCGCATCGACCGATTGCGCACCCTTGGACAAGGCAATGGCCACGTCCGAGCCGGACCCTGCGCCGATGATCAGGACATTGCCGAGATCGCCGACCGGCAAGCGGTTGTATGGCATCTCGTAGATGTGTTCGCCCTGCTCGATCTTCCACTGGGCGGGAGCCATCAGCTGATGCGGCACGCGGTTGGCGCGGATTTCCATGAAGCCCGGCATGCCTTCCTTGGCCGTGGTTTCGACCTTGTAATAGGGCGACCAGTAGATGTCGTCGCGCAGGCTCTCCTGGCCCAGCGGCACCAGAAGGGCCACGCACCATGCTAGGCTGACCAGACGGCGCTTGGGATCGGTAAGAACCAGGTAGGGCACGATGGCCATTAGCCCCCAGACGATCGACGGTGCACGAAGGAAGCTGAGCGCGGTGAAGGTCAGGATGCCGGCGAGCGAGCCGATGAGGTCCCAGCGATAGGCGGTGAGCGGGGTCAGTTTGGCAAAGCAACGTCCGACCAGCTCGGCTGGACCGGCGAGGATGGCAGCACCGTCACGAATACCAGCGGCAGCGCGAGCCACGCGGGCGGGCCGTAAACCTTGAGCGAGGAGAAATAGATGATGTCCGAACCGCTCTGTTCGATCGTAACCGGGAATTTGACCACGGCGATGACCAGCACCGCGAGCAGGGGCAGGGAAAACGGCCAGATCGACCAGCTCTTGCGGCTGATCAGGAAACCGGCGCCGATGCCGAGGAACGAGCCGAGCAGGACGAAATTCGAGAAATAGGACAGGTGCACGACATTGGCGCCCAGCCAGCGGATCAGTGCAAGCTCCACGAACAGCATCGTGAATGCGGCAAGGATCAGCCGGCGGACTACTGCCGGATTGTCGTCGATCGCTTTCTCCGCAGTCGTTTGAGTTCCATTGCCGCCAGCGAATGCGGCATTGTCGGCAGTGATGTCGGTCAATTCATTTCCCCCCGGTGTCGGGCGTGCATCGCCCACCGCGTGCCGGGTGCTATCGGAAGTATGGTTACCAGCAGGTAAAGATGTCGCGTCGGATGCGGCAGGCCTGTGGGCCGAAAGGGCGGACGGTAGACAATTCGGCCATTCACGCTATCTTGTGTCGAGTATGCTGAAGCGCCTGCTCACATTTCTGGCGATCATCACAGGCCTGACCGCGGTCGGTGCGCCGGTGCATGTGTCTGCGGCAGGTACGCTCGGCGTCGCGCTGGAGCAGAGCCAGCGGGCCGACCAGCCGGCCAAGGGTGACATCGCCTCTTGCGAAGAGCGGGAGCGGCAGCGCAAGGCCCGCGGAGAAAAAGCGCGGCCGTGTCGGCCGGCCAGTACCGTCACCGTCGTCATCCCGACCGTGATGTTCGGGCCCGACCGCGCCTTCGAATAAGGCTTCTACCGCGCCAGTATTCCAAGACCCGGCACTGCAGGTGTGCGCGGGCATTCCATCTATAGACACAGCCTACCAGATTCAGGGGCACCCCGTTCCATGTTCAATTCCGTGATGAAAGCCGTCTTCGGCTCGTCCAACGATCGTTACGTCAAATCGCTCGGCAAGATCGTCGACCAGATCAACGCGCTCGAGCCGCAACTGCAGGCGCTTTCCGACGAAGAGCTGGCTGCCCAGACCGAGAAGTTCCGCGCGCAGCTGGCCGATGGCAAGACGCTGGACGACATTCTGCCCGAAGCCTTTGCCACCGTGCGCGAAGCTTCGGTCCGTGTGCTCGGCATGCGCCACTTTGACGTACAGATGGTCGGCGGCATCGTGCTCCACCGCGGCGAGATTGCCGAGATGAAGACGGGTGAGGGCAAGACGCTGGTCTCGACGCTCGCCACCTACCTCAACGCGATCGAGGGCAAGGGCGTCCACGTCGTGACGGTCAACGACTACCTCGCTCGCCGCGACGCCGAGTGGATGGGCCGCTTGCACCAGTTCCTCGGTCTCACGGTCGGGGTGATCGTTCCGAACCTCAACGAGTTCGAGCGGCGTGAAGCCTACAATTCCGACGTTACCTACTCGACCAATAACGAGCTCGGCTTCGATTATCTGCGCGACAATATGAAGCACGAGCGCAGCCAGATGGTGCAGCGCCCCTTCAATTTCGCGGTAATCGACGAGGTCGATTCGATCCTGATCGACGAAGCGCGCACCCCGCTGATCATCTCCGGTCCGACCGAGGATAAGTCCGACCTTTATATCTCGATCGACGAGGTGGTGAAGACCTTCCCCGAGGACTGGTACGAGAAGGACGAGAAGCAGCGCAGCATCCAGCTGACCGAAGAAGGCACCGAGGAGGTCGAGAAGCTGCTTATCGAGCGCGGCTTGCTCGAAACCGAGAACCTCTACGACGTGGAAAACACCCAGGTCGTGCACCATCTCGACCAGGCCCTGCGTGCCGTGCATATGTTCAAGAAGGACACCGACTACATCGTCAAGGACGACAAGGTCGTCATCATCGACGAGTTTACCGGCCGCATGATGGACGGTCGCCGCTGGTCGAACGGCCTTCACCAGGCGGTAGAGGCCAAGGAAGGCGTGAAGATCGAGCCGGAGAACCAGACGCTCGCCTCGATCACCTTCCAGAACTATTTCCGCATGTATCCCAAACTGTCCGGCATGACCGGTACGGCAGCCACCGAAGCGGCGGAATTCTGGGACATCTACAAAATGAACGTGGTCGAAATCCCGACCAACGTTCCCGTCCAGCGCATCGACGAGGACGACGAGTTCTACAAGAACACGCAGGACAAGTTCCGCGCCATCGCCAAAGCGATCCGCGAGAAGAACGAGATCGGTCAGCCGGTTCTCGTCGGCACGGTGTCGATCGAAAAGTCCGAGCTGCTGAGCGAATTCCTCAACCAGGAAGGCGTCGAGCACGAGATCCTGAATGCCCGCCAGCACGAGC
Source organism: Qipengyuania sp. 902 (assembly GCF_051195295.1). Taxonomy (NCBI): domain Bacteria; kingdom Pseudomonadati; phylum Pseudomonadota; class Alphaproteobacteria; order Sphingomonadales; family Erythrobacteraceae; genus Qipengyuania; species Qipengyuania sp. 902. The sequence continues at coordinate 85,013 of NZ_JBNJLJ010000006.1, forward strand.
GCGAGGCGCATATCGTGGCGCAGGCGGGCCGCATCGGCGCCGTCACCATCGCGACCAACATGGCCGGCCGCGGCACGGACATCCAGCTAGGCGGCAATGTCGATTTCCGTATCGGCGACGAGCTGGCCGACATGCCGGACGGCCCTGAAAAAGACGCGGCCATCGCCAAGATCAAGGACGAGGTCGCGGAGGAAAAGCAACGCGTGCTCGATGCCGGCGGGCTCTTCGTGCTCGGCACGGAGCGGCATGAGAGCCGCCGCATCGATAACCAGCTGCGCGGACGCTCGGGTCGTCAGGGCGATCCTGGCCTGAGCCGGTTCTACCTCTGTCTCGAAGATGATCTGCTCCGTATCTTCGGGCCGGATACGCTGTTCTCGAAGATGATGAACTCCAACCTCGAGGACGGCGAGGCCATCGGGTCCAAGTGGCTTTCCAAGGCCATCGAGACCGCGCAGAAGAAGGTCGAGGCGCGCAATTACGAGGTCCGCAAGCAGGTCGTCCAATACGACGACGTGATGAACGATCAGCGCAAGGTCATCTATGAACAACGCGCCGAGATCATGGATAGCGAAGCGGTCGATGATGTGGTCGTCGACATGCGCCACGATGCGATCAATTCGCTGGTGTCCAATGCCTGCCCCCCGGGCTCCTATCCGGAGCAGTGGGATATCGAGGGCCTCAAGGAACAGACCGAAGAGGTTCTCGGGATGAACTTCCCGCTGGACGAGTGGCTCCAGGAAGAACAGGTCGAGCCGGAGATCATCGAGGAGCGCATCCGCGAGGCCGCCGACCAGGCGATGGACAGCAAGCTCGCTTCGGGCGATGCAGCCATGTGGCGGCGGATCGAGAAGAGCATCCTGCTGCAGGAACTCGACAGCGAGTGGAAAGACCACCTCGCGACGCTCGACGCGCTGCGGCAGGTCGTGGGCCTGCGTGCCCATGCGCAGAAGCAGCCGCTCAACGAGTACAAGCAGGAAGCCTTCATCCTGTTCGAAAGCATGCTCGACAAGCTGCGCGAGACGGTGACCAACAAGCTGCTGCGTATCGAACTTCGCGAGCCGGAGGCGCTGCCCCCGATCGACCTGCCCGAACTGCCGGACTTCCTGACCGGCCATATCGACCCCCTCACCGGACTCGACAATTCGGAGGACGGCGACGGATCGGAAAGTCGCAAGGCGCTCTTCGGCGCGTTGGCAGGTAGCTCGCAGGCAGCCGTCGGTCCCGGCGGTTCGGCGACGGAAAATCCCTATGCCGATATGAACATCAGCCGCAATGCGCCGTGCCCCTGCGGCTCGGGCAACAAGTACAAGCATTGCCACGGCGCTATTGGCGCAGCTCCGCAGGCATGAGAATGAGCAGCCCCGCTTCTAAGTGGTGCGGGGCTGCCTAACCATCGGAACGAGGGGCGGGGCGCCTTCCTCCGGAATGATAGGCCCGCCCATCTCCTCGAACCCGCAGCTGGCGTAGAATCCGCGGTTGGCCGGGTTCGAATTTTCGAGGTAGGCGATTGTCTCGGTGTGGTCGCAGGCGTTGAGGACCGGCTCGATCAGCTTACGCCCCAAGCCTTTGCCCTGCGCCGATTGCCGCACGCCGATACTGAAGAGGTAGGCGTGTTCGAAGCTCGGATGGCGCGTCTCCATCGCTTCGCCCGTCCGGATTCCGCGCCTAACTGCGCCCGCTCCGCATTTGAATAGCGTCGGGATCGCGAAGGCGGCGTAATCCATTTTGCTGAAGCTCGCATCGCCGCCCGGCATCATCCACATGCAGGCGCCCTCGGTGCCGCTGGTGTAGCAGTATCCGCGTTGCGAGTAGATCCGGCGTGCCTGCAGGCGGAACAGATGCTCGATTCCGGCAAAATTGCCGAACATCCATCTGTTGAACGGGTCATTGCGGAAGGCGTCGGCGGTGATGTCGCCCAGCAATCTCGCATCATCCGCTCCCGCTCGGCTCAGGTCATCGCCGAGGACGATATCGTCAGCTGTCATTGCGTTCTTTACCCCCATCGCAAGCTAGCGGGACGGGGCGGGGCGGTCTAGTCGAACCAAATGCCGCTTCTGATCCTCGCCTTCTTCGTCACCGCGCTGCTTTACGCCAGCGTCGGGTTCGGCGGCGGCTCCACCTATACCGCGCTTTTGGCGCTGTCAGGACTGGACTATCGTATCCTTCCGTTGCTTGCGCTCTCCTGCAACATCGTCGTCGTTGCTGGGAGCACCGTCCGGTTCGCTCGGGCCGGCGTTACGCCCTGGCGAAGTGCAGGGCTTCTCACGGCACTCGCTGCACCCGCCGCTCTGGTGGGAGGACTGACTCCTATTTCCGAGACACTCTTCCTCACGATCCTGGGTATAAGCCTGCTGCTTGCCGGTGGAGCGTTGCTCCTGAAACCTAGCGTTTCGTCGGCGGAGCCAGCCAAGGCTGCGCGGTTCATGCCTTTCCTCGCGATACCGCTCGGCTATCTGGCGGGACTGGTCGGCATCGGCGGTGGGATCTTCCTTGCGCCGTTACTGCATCTGGTACGCTGGAACTCGGCCAAGGCAGTGGCTGCCACCGCCAGCCTGTTCATCCTGGTGAATTCTATTTTCGGGCTGGTGGGTCAGACCATCAAGGGGGGCACTGGACGGATCGCCGTGGCCATCGACTTGGGCCTGCCGCTGCTCTTGGCCGTCGCTATCGGAGGTCAGATCGGCAGCTTTCTGGCCCTCAAATACCTACCGCAAGGCTGGATACGGCTCGGCACCGCGGCGCTGACCATCTGGGTCGGCGCACGCCTGCTGCTGACGATGTGAGAAAATGGCTCCCCGAGTTGGATTCGAACCAACGACCAAGTGATTAACAGTCACCTACTCTACCGCTGAGCTATCGGGGAGCAGCCCGTTAGGCAGGCAGCGCGTATATGGGGGCGATTCCGGTTTTGCAAGCGGGCAATTGGCAAAAATTCGCAGCCTTGCCGAGCCGTGACGCTCAGACCACGAATTGCTCGGCGACGATGCGTTCGTCCAATGCGTGGCCAGGGTCGAATAGCAGCGTCAATTCGCTATCCTGTGCGATCTCAAGGCTGACTTCGGCGACGTCGCGCAGTTCTTTCTGATCGGCCACCGCACTGACCGGGCGCTTGTTGGGCTCGTTCACACGAAAGGTCACCCGGCTTCGGTCCGGGAGGATCGCGCCCTTCCAGCGCCGCGGCCGGAACGCCGAGATCGGGGTGAGGGCGAGCAGATGCGAATCCAGCGGCAGGATCGGGCCGTCGGCCGACAGGTTGTACGCGGTCGAGCCTGCTGGGGTCGCCAGAAGCACGCCGTCGCAGACGAGTTCCTTGATGCGCGCCTTGCCGTCGACGCTGACCTCGATCTTTGCGGTCTGGCGCGTTTCGCGCAACAGCGAGACCTCGTTGATGGCACAAAAGCGGTGCTGCGTCCCGTCCTGCGTGGTGGCCTGCATCGACAGGGGAGAGATCGTGACCGGCTTGGCCCTGCCGATGCGGGTCAGCAGCGTATCGGGGTTGCGATTGCGGTTCATGAGGAAGCCGACGGTGCCGACGTTGAGGCCATAGACCGGAATCACGCGGTCGCTGTCCAGCATCGCGTGCAAGGTTTGCAGCATGAAGCCATCGCCCCCCAGCACCACGGCCGCCTCCGCCTCCTCGATCGGGACCCAATCGGCGATGTCGCGAAAACCGGCGGCGGCCTCTTGGGCGCGCTCCGTATCCGATACCAGCAAAGCCAAGCGGCGATAATCGGTCATGGTGCGGCGCGTGCTCCGTTCCGCAGGCAGGTCGCCCGGTTCGGCGCGCTACCTATGGCCGCCCGTCCCATTTGGCAACAGAGCCAAATGACTGGATTAAATTGTCGGTAAAGCGGATAGGAACGTTCCCATGGCAACGCTGCCCCAAGACAATACAAGAGAGTCGCGCGATAGCCTGACCGGCCTGGCCGATCTGGAAGAAGCACGCGCGACCATTGCGCGGTGGCAGCGCGATTGGCCGCAGGACACGATCCCGTGCCCGATCCATGCGATGATGATCACGCTCGGCCGGATCGACACCGTCAACGTGGCCTTCGGCGAAAGCGCGGGCGACGGGGCGCTGGTCGAAGTGGCGCAGCGCATCAAGCATTTCGCCGCCGACGAGCTCGACAGCATGGCGTGGCTGGCGGCGCGGATCAGCGGCGGGAGTTTCCTCTTGCTTTCACGCCAGCAATGCAGCCGCGAACGCTGGGAATGGCTCGCCGAAGCACTTGCCGATGCGATCGCCATGCCGATCGCCAGCCCGGGAGACGATGTCGGCAGCCTGCGCCTGTGGCCGCGCGTGGTCTTGTTGCGTGCGACGGAAGACGACTCTCCTGAGCGAATATTCGATCGCCTGTCCGAGATGGCCAACCGCATGCGGCAGGGGCAGGGACGCAGGATCGATTGGTCGAGCGGAGAGATCGAACTGTCGGGCCGTTCGTTCCGCGATCTCGAGGCCGATTTGCTCGCTGCGATCGACAAGGACGAGATCGAGATACTCTTCCAGCCGCAATATGCGCTGGCCGACGACAAGATGATCGGGGCCGAAGCGCTGGCGAGGTGGCACCATCCCACCATCGGGCGCGTGGGTGCAGGATCCCTGTTCCAGATTGCCGAGCGCGCGGACCATGTCGCGCACCTCTCGCGCCATATCGCGCAGCGGGCGCTGGAACAGGCGGTACACTGGCCCGAGCATCTGCGGCTCTCGCTCAACGTCACGCCTGCCGATCTCGCTGCCGACAGCTTTGCGATGGAATTTGCCCGACTGGCCGAGCGGATCGGCTTTTCCATGTCGCGCATCACGCTGGAAATCATCGAGCAGGTCCTGCTCGCCGATCTCGACAGGGTCGGACATGTGCTCGACCAACTCAAGATTTTCGACATCCGCCTGGCGCTCGACGATTTCGGCGCGGGATTCTGCAACTTCCGCTACCTCAAGGTTCTGCCGATCGACTGCATCAAGCTCGACCGCTCGATGATCGACGGCGTTCTGGAAGACGATCGCGACCTCGCGGTCTTTCGCGCCATCATCGCGATGGCCAGCGCGCTCGATCTCGCGGTCGTGGTGGAAGGCGTGGAGAAGGAAGAGCAGCGCGCGCTGATCGCCGCCGAAGGTTGCGAATATTATCAGGGTTTCCTGCGCGCCGAACCTAAGACAGCGCAGGAATTTCTAGAGCTGGCAGAGGCTTAGGCCGCCTTCTTCTCGCGCTTTTTTGCTTTCCGCACGATCCCCGATAGCCCCTTCGTCAATTGGAACAGGCCGTTCAGCCTGCTTTCCGGCGAATTCCATGCGCGGCTGATCACCAGCTTCATGTCGGGCCGCAGCTTGGCCGTTCCCTGCAGGCGATCGACATAGGAGATCAGGCCGGGGCCGTCGGGGAAATCGTCATTGTGGAAGGTCACCAGCGTCCCCTGCGCGCCGACGTCGATCTTGGCGATGTTCGCCTCGATGGCCTGATGCTTGATCTCGATCAGGCGGACGAGGTTCGCGGTCGCGGGTGGCAGATCGCCGAAGCGGTCGATCATTTCGGCGGCGAGCGCCTCGATTTCAGCCTTGTCCCCGGCATCGTTGAGACGGCGGTAGAGAGCCATGCGGACGGCGAGGTCAGGCACGTAATCCTCCGGAATCATGATTGGGGCATCGACCGTAATCTGCGGACTGACGCGCTCCGGCTTGGCCTCGAGGCCCAGTTCACCGGCTTTGGCTGCAAGGATCGCGTCCTCGAGCATCGACTGGTAGAGTTCGAAGCCGACCTCGCGGATATGGCCCGATTGTTCGTCGCCCAGAAGATTGCCTGCGCCGCGGATGTCGAGGTCGTGGCTCGCCAGCTGGAAGCCCGCGCCGAGGCTGTCGAGATCGCCCAGGACTTTCAGCCGTTTCTCCGCGACTTCGCTCAACTGCGTATCGGCGGCATACGTGAGATAGGCGTAGGCGCGCAGCTTCGAGCGGCCCACGCGGCCGCGCAACTGATAGAGCTGGGCGAGGCCGAAGATGTCGGCGCGGTGGATGATGATCGTGTTTGCGCTTGGCAAATCAAGGCCGCTTTCGACGATGGTCGTCGCGAGCAACACATCGTATTTGCCTTCGTAGAAAGCGCTCATCCGCTCCTCGATCTCCCCCGCGTTCATCTGGCCATGAGCAGCGACGAACTTCACCTCGGGCACATTCTCGTGAAGCCAGTCGGACACCTGTTCCATGTCGGAAATGCGCGGAACGACGATGAAGCTTTGCCCGCCGCGATGATGTTCGCGCAGCAGCGCCTCGCGCATCACCATGTCGTCCCATTCCATTACGTAGGTCCGCACGGCGAGACGATCGACGGGCGGGGTCTGAATGGTGGAAAGTTCGCGCAGGCCCGTCATCGCCATCTGCAACGTCCGCGGGATCGGCGTGGCGGTCAGCGTCAGCATGTGCACATCGGCGCGCAGCTGCTTTAGCTTCTCCTTGTGCGTCACGCCGAACCGCTGTTCTTCGTCCACGATCACCAAGCCGAGGTTCTTGAACTTCGTCTGTTTGGACAGGATCGCGTGCGTCCCGACAACGATGTCGACATCGCCTTTCTCAAGACCTTCGCGCGTCTCTTTTGTTTCTTTAGAGCCCACCAGTCGAGACAGCCGCCCGACCTTGAGGGGAAAGCCGCCGAAGCGCTGGCTGAAATTCTCGAAATGCTGGCGGGCGAGCAGGGTGGTGGGGGCGACCACGGCGACTTGTTGGCCGTTCATCGCGGCGACGAAGGCAGCGCGCAGGGCGACCTCGGTCTTGCCGAAGCCGACATCGCCGCAGACCAGCCGGTCCATCGGCCTGCCGCTTTCGAGATCACGCAGCACGTCCTCGATCGCGCGTTCCTGATCGTCGGTTTCCTCGTACTGGAAGCGGTCGAGGAATTGGTTGTACGGGCCGTCCTCCACTTCCAGCACCGGCGCTTTTTTGAGCGCGCGCTGGGCGGCGACCTGCATAAGCTCGCCAGCGATCTCGCGGATGCGCTCCTTCAGGCGGGCGCGGCGCTTCTGCCAGGCTTCTCCGCCGAGCTTGTCCAACTGGACCGCTTCTTCGGAGGAGCCATAGCGGCTGAGCACATCGATATTCTCGACCGGGATGAACAGCTTGTCGCCGCCGCGATATTCGAGCTGGACGCAGTCGTGCTTCGATTTACCGACCGGGATGGGTTCGAGGCCGAGATATTTGCCGATGCCATGCTCTGTGTGGACGATCAGATCGCCGACGCTGAGCGCCTGGAGTTCGGCAAGGAAGGCGTCGGCATCCTTGCGCTTGCGCTTGCGACGCACCAGTCGGTCGCCGAGAATGTCCTGCTCGGTCAGCAGCTCAAGCTCGTCATTGGCGAAGCTGGCCTCGACGGGCAGAATCATCGCCGAGGGCTTACCCTTGGCCGACTGGCCGAGTGCTTCCTGCCAGCTATCGGCCAATTGCACCGTTACGCCGGCTTCGTCGAGGATAGAGACGATGCGAGAGCGGCTACCCTTGGAATATGTCGCCAGCAGCGGGCGCTTGCCGGCCTTGCCGATGGCTTTCAAATGGTCGGCCAGCACCGGATAGACATTGTCGCCGCGCGCGCGCTCAGGCGCAAAATCGCGGCCGGAGCGGAAGCCAAAATCGATGACCTTGTCGCTCTCCGGCTCGTCGAATGTTGTCGCGCGGTGTGCTGGCGCATCGGCGAGAGCGGCCTTGAACTCGCTCTCGGTAAGATACAGCGCGTCGGGTTTCAGCGGGCGGTAATTGCCCTTTGCCTGCCCGCTGATCGCGGTGCGCTGGTCGTGATAATCGCCTATATCCTTCAGCCGCTCTTCCGCAGCGGCAAGCGAGGCGTTGTCGATCACGACGACATCGTCCTTGCCGAGGTGGTCGAACAGCGTGACCAGCTTGTCCTCGAACAGCGGGAGCCAATGCTCCATGCCGGCGAGCCTGCGCCCCTCGCTGACCGCTTCGTAGAGCGGGTCCTGTGTGGCATTGGCCCCGAACATCTCGCGATAGCGGCTGCGGAAGCGCTTGATGCTGTCCTCGTCCAGCAGTGCTTCGCTGGCGGGTAGCAGCAGATGGCTGTCGAGCCGCCCGGTGCTCATCTGGGTGGTGGGATCGAAGCTGCGCAGACTTTCCAGCTCGTCGCCGAAAAAGTCGAGCCGCAGCGCCTCGTCCAGCCCGCTGGGGAAGACGTCGACGATCGATCCGCGGATGGCATAGTCGCCCTTGTCGATGACCGTATCGGTTCGGCTGTATCCTTGTTTTTGCAGGAGCACCGACAAGCTTTCCCGGCCGATTTCCGTGCCGGGCTTGAACTCGCGTACGCTCTCGCGGATGCGGAAAGGGGTAAGCACGCGCTGGAGCACGGCGTTGGCGGTCGTGATGACCAGTTGCGCCTTCGCCTTGCCGGTCTGCAGTCGGTGAAGCGCAGCAAGACGCCGCGCGCTGATCGACAGGGCGGGGCTGGCACGGTCGTAGGGGAGCGAATCCCAGGCCGGGAACTCGATCACTTCCAGCTCGGGCGCGAAGAAGTCCGCCGCGTCGACGATTCCGCGCATCGCGGCATCGTCGGGCGCGATGAATACGGCGCGCCCAGCGCTTGCCCGCGCAAGATCGGCCATCACCAGCGGCTGCGCGCCGCGCGCAACTTGCGCCAGCGTGAGCGGGCTATCGGCTTTCAGGATACGGGCAAGGTCGGGCATCGGAATCCTGTCGTCGGGGGCGCAGCCTGTCGCACACGCACGTTTGCCCCCTGCCCGGTCGGGAAGGGGGTGCTTCAGTAATACGTCAGTGGCGAGATAGTGCCCGCGGGCCGCCCGTCAACGCGGAATGTCGACGTAATCGAGTTCCTGCATCGCGTTCATCAACTCGCCCTGGAAACGCGGCGGGGTGGGCTGGGTCTTGAGGGCCCAGGCCATGACATCCACGTCGTCTTCCTCGAGCAGCATTTCGAACCAGGCGAGTTCTTCTTCGGACCAGTCCGCATGATAGCGGTCGAAAAAGCCGCCGATCATGTAGTCGGCCTCGCGCGTGCCGCGGTGCCAGGCGCGAAACTTCGCGCGCTGCTTGCGGCCATCGAAGGTGAGCATTTCGGGCATGGGGAGCGGTTAGGCCACGAGAAGCGGCCTTTCAACAGTCATTGCGAGCGAAGTGAAGCAATCCAGCGTTCGCCCCTTGAGCTGTGGACAGCCTTGGAGATGGATTACCAAGTTGCCTCCGGCTCCTCGCAATGACGGGCGGAAGTTGGTAGCGACCGACCATGCGCCCCGAGGTCCTCAACCCCCTGTTCGCCGAAACGGAGACGCTCGACGGCGTGGGGCCGAAGCTGAAGAAACCGCTCGGGCGCCTCGGTCTCACGCGGATACGCGATCTCGACTATCACCTTCCCGAACGCTTCGTGACCCGCCGGGCGGTCGGCAATATCGACGAGGCGGGCGAGGGCGAGCAGATCGTCGTCAAGCTGACCGTCACCGAGCATCGCGCCAGCCGTAGTCCGCGCGCGCCCTATCGTGTGCTGGCGCAGGATGCGATCGGCAATATCCTCGCGCTGACCTATTTCGGGCGCGCGTCCTATACGGCAAAAAAGCAGCTGCCGGTGGGCGAAACGCGCTGGGTGGCGGGCAGACTCGAACGCTTCGGCGACATGTTGCAGATCGTCCATCCGGATCATGTGCTGGAAGAAGGCGGCGAGAGCCTACAGCGCCTGTGCGAGCCGGTCTATCGCCTCTCCGAAGGCCTCACGCAGCCGAAGGTGGCGGGGCTGATCGAGCAAGCGCTGGAGCGTACGCCCGAACTGCCCGAATGGATCGACGGCTCGCAATTGGACAAGGAAGGCTGGCCCGCGTGGCGCGATGCGTTGGTCCTGGCGCACAAGGGCGAGAACAAAGCGGCTCGCGACAGGCTCGCCTATGACGAACTGCTCGCCAACAGCCTCGCTTTAATGCTGGTGCGCGCGGACAATCGCAAGCGGCGCGGCCAGGCGTTGCAAGGAGACGGCAGCTATCGCGGACGGCTCGAACTGCCGTTCCCGCTGACGGGCGATCAAAAGCGTTCGATTGCCGAGATCGAGGGCGACATGGCGCAGGAGGCACCCATGCTGCGTCTGTTGCAAGGTGATGTAGGCGCGGGCAAGACGGTGGTCGCGTTGGAAGCCATGCTGATCGCAGTAGAAGCGGGCGCGCAGGCCGCGCTGCTTGCCCCGACCGAAATCCTCGCAAGACAGCACTACGAAAGCCTGCGTCGTATGGCCGAACCGACCGGCGCGCATGTCGCGCTGCTGACCGGGCGCGACAAGGGCAGGGCGCGCGAGGCGACGCTGATGGGTTTGCTCGACGGCAGTGTGGACATCGCGGTCGGCACGCATGCGATTTTCCAAGATAAGGTCGCTTATCGTAATCTCGCCATGGTCGTGATCGACGAACAGCACCGCTTCGGGGTCGGACAGCGGCTCATGCTTGCCAGCAAGGGCAAGCGCGCCCCGCATGTTCTTGCGATGACCGCCACGCCGATCCCGCGCACGCTGACGCTGGCGCAATATGGTGAGCTCGATGTCAGCAAGCTCGACGAATTGCCTCCGGGTCGGCAGGCTATCGACACCGTGGTGATGGGGCAGGACAAGATCGGCCCGCTGGTTGATCGTCTCGCCGCGCAAATTGCGGAAGGGCGGCAGGCCTACTGGGTGTGCCCCATGGTCCGCGAACTGGACGGGCCGGAGGAGATCGCCGCCGCCGAAGCGCGCTACGCCGTGCTTAAGGAGCGGTTCGGCAGCGATGTCGTCATGGTCCACGGCCAGCTCGCGCCCGAGATCAAGGACGCGGCGATGGAGCGATTCGCCAGCGGCGATGCGAAGCTGCTGGTGGCGACGACCGTGATCGAAGTCGGTGTGGACGTGCCCGATGCAACGCTGATGGTGATCGAACAGGCCGAACGCTTCGGGCTGGCCCAGCTTCACCAGCTTCGTGGACGCGTGGGGCGGGGCAGCGAGAAGAGCTTCTGTGTGCTGCTGCATGGCGAGAATCTGTCCGAAACCGCTCAGGAACGGTTGAAACTGATGCGCCAGACGCAGGATGGCTTCCTGCTGGCCGAGGAGGATCTGCGCCTGCGCGGCGGCGGGGAATTGCTCGGCACGCGACAATCGGGCGATACGCCTTTCACCGTCGCCAGCCTCGACCAGATTACTCAGCTACTGCCCAAAGCCCATGACGATGCGCGGCTCCTCATGGAGCGGGACGGCGGTCTTGAGGGCAAGCGCGGTGAAGCGGCACGGGTGCTGCTTTATCTGTTCGAACGGGATTACGGCGTAAAGACGCTTCGGGGCGGCTAGTTCATAATCTTTGCCATTTGCGCATCGCCTCACTATCGGTCGCGCGCGCAGGCGACCGGACGAGCCACCGAGCAGGCATGCGCTAGCCAGATTCTGCGAAACGAAATTTTCTTATGACCAGGATCACGTAGTCTAGTGAGTGCATCAGAAACATCGCGAATGGCAAAGAATACGGCCATGCTGTTCGTGCGCCAGATTTTCACCATCCTCATAAATTTGTTTACGGTCCGGATCCTTCTTAATCAGCTAGGCGTCCAGGACTTCGCAATCTACAATGTGATACTCAGCGTGGTGATGCTCGGATCGTTCTTCACGCTGTCCATGAGCACCATCATTCAAAGGTACTTTGCTTTTGCGATGGGTAAGCAATCGCAATTTTCCCTGAAAAAAGTCCATGATGCGGGACTGCTCTTGTCCATAATCGCGGCGGTCTTGTCGCTGGGCCTTCTGGCAACAGCTGGCACGTGGTTCGTGCGGACCGAATTGGTCATCGCGGCGGAGCGGTTCGAAGCCGCGCAAATTCTTTTCTACTTGCTGAGCCTCGCCTTCGCCCTAAACATTTTCTCGACCTTTCACTCCTCGGTCATTCTGGCGCATAAGGATATGCACGCCTTTGCATGGATATCGATCCTCGACGCTATATTAAGATTGGGGGCGGCGGTTGCTCTGATCTTCCTCCAGGAAGGGCAATTGGTCGCATACGGAGTTCTGCTCGTTGGGGTGGCGCTCGTGCTCGGTTTGAACTTTTTCGTGTACTGCGTGCGCAAATATGACGAGTGCAGACTGGCCACGCTGCGCTTCGAATTGCCCCTGATGCGGGATATGGTTGCATTCGGCGGCTGGACCATGTTCGGTCAGCTTACGACCGTGAGCCGTACTCAGGCCTGTCCCCCGTCAGCACCTATGGCACAGATTTGAGGTTGTGATTTAAGGAGGATTTGGGCTTCGTCGTAGTGACGAAG
>NZ_JBNJLJ010000007.1:0-25839 GCF_051195295.1 Qipengyuania sp. 902
ATAGCTCATCGCGTGCGGCCCGCGGGTTCGGGCACCGTCGACTTTCCGACGCCTCACGGCGTCCGAAACTCTAAACGTCAGCGGAATGTCCGTTTTTGGTGTGAGCCTGAGTGGTTTCGGACATTCGGGACCATGTTTTGACCTACCTGCGACCCCGGTCGAATACCCAACCCTGAGATAATCATGGAAAACCAAGCGATTAGCTCAAGATTTTGGTACCCCTGGCCGGACTCGAACCGGCACTTCAAAGAAACTCGATTTTGAGTCGAGCGCGTCTACCAATTCCGCCACAGGGGCACTGTGCGGGCAAGAGCGCGGCGGATAGCTTGGGGGCGCGGGCGATACAAGCGCCGAAATCGCTTGGTTCAGAAATCCCATCCGATCGCGACATGGGCCAATCCCGGCAATCCTTTACGGGGTTTTCCGAGAGCGCCTGCAGTCAGGAACGGGCCATCCTTGGCGAGAGGCAAGGTCACAACCGGCGGATCCCACGCGATAATGCGGGTGTCGGTACCGCGAGGGAGAAGCGGTTCGTCCTGCATAACACGCCTGGCTTCCACGCGGTCAGGTACGGCGAGATCGAAGGTCGAATTTAGCGGAAGATTTTCGGCCTTACTCTTGAGTTGCGCGGGCTCACCTGGATCGGCGGCGGTCGGGATTGCATATGCTGCGCACGAAAATGCAATTCCGATAGCGAGTTTCACCAGCGACCGACCTTTCTGTATGCAGAATGGACGCTCGGCAGGTTTGGTTAGTTCCCGATTTGAAAGTGATGCAAACCGGTCGTTTGCCCAGAACCGGCGTTGGCTGAAAGCTACTTGAGCGCCGATACGAGCAGCTTGTGCAGCTTCGAATGCAAAGCGTCGTTCGCTGCGAGGATCTGCTCGTCATGTACCGGTTTCGAGCGACCGCGATAGTCGGTCATGAACCCACCAGCCTCACGCACCAGCAAGCCGCCGGCAGCGGTGTCCCACGGGCTCAGGCAACTTTCCCAAAAGCCGTCGAAGCGGCCGGCAGCGACCCAGGCGAGGTCCAGCGAAGCGGCGCCGAAGCGCCGGATGCCTGCGACATTCGGCCCGATCGCGCCATAGATGCGCGACCATTCGTCGAAATTGCCGACGCCCTGGAAGGGCATACCCGTCGCGATCAGCGCGTCGGACAGGTTCCTGCGGGAGGATACCCGCAACCGGCCATCGTGCAGCCACGCACCGCGCGATTTTTCGGCCCAGAAGGTCTCGTCGGTGATCGGCTGGTAGACGACGGCCGCAGTGACATCGCCCCATCCTCCACCGCCGAGCTTGGGCTCCTGCGCCGCGATCGAAATGGCGAAATGCGGGATGCCGTGGAGGAAGTTGCTGGTGCCGTCGAGCGGGTCGATGATCCAGCGCGGCTGGTCGGGCGCGCCTTCGATCGTGCCGGCTTCCTCCAGCACGAAGCCCCAGTCGGGCCGCGCCTGTTTGAGCTCGTCGTACAGCGTGCGTTCTGCGCGAATATCGGCTTTCGAAACGAAATCCGCAGGGCCCTTGCGGCTCACCTGCAGATGTTCGATCTCGCCGAAGTCGCGACGCAGGCGGCCACCCGCCTTGCGCGCGGCCTTTTCCATCACGCGGATCAGTCCCGACAATGCGGCCATGGTAACTCTCTTATTCGGTAAGGACGCGGATCGAGCGCGCCTGGAGATGGATGTCGCCCCATTCGGAGCGCATGTCGAAGCGCGAGCCTTCGATACTAAACTCGGATATATCGAAGCGCTTCTTGCCTTCCACCCCGCCTTCGGGCCGGTCGAGCGACAGCTTCGATATCCCTGCGAATTTCAGCATCCCGGGATGGAAACAGCAGTCATCTTCCTCGCCCGGCTGTTCGTAATCGGCATGAGCGGGATCGAGGCAGAAATCCATCTCCAGCACCAGTTCGTCGTCATTGATAATCACGCCTAGCAAGACGCTCTTCTCGATGTCGATATTCTCGAACCGGCTGGCGATGGATTTACCCATGATGCGCGTCCTCTAGTTGGCCTTGCCGACGTAGCTCTGTTCGTAAACGTCGACGATAATGCGCGTGCCGCTTTCGATATGCGGCGGCACCATGATACGAACGCCGTTGTCGAGCACGGCGGGCTTGTAACTGGAGGAAGCGGTCTGCCCCTTCACCACGGCGTCGGCCTCGACGATCTCGGCTTCGACCTGCGCGGGCAGTTCTACCGAGATCGGCTTTTCTTCCCACAGTTCCAGCTTCACCTGCATGCCGTCCTGCAGAAACGGGCGGGCATCGCCCAGCAGGTCGCTCGGCAGGTTGATCTGCTCGTAGGTGTTCTGGTCCATGAAAACGAGCATGTCGCCGTCTTCGTAGAGGAACTGATACTCCTGCGTGTCGAGCCGCACCTTTTCGACCGTGTCGGCGCTGCGGAAGCGGACATTGGTCTTGCGGCCGTCCTGCAGGTTCTTCATCTCGACCTGCATGTAAGCGCCGCCCTTGCCGGGCTGGGTGTGCTGGATCTTGGCGACCTTCCAGATGCCGCCTTCGTATTCGATGATGTTGCCCGGACGGATGTCCACGCCGCTGATCTTCATGGGGAAGCTACCTTCGACTTGTAAAAGAGCTGGCCACCATTGCTGCGATGACCTCGTGCGCCGCGCGCCTTAGCCGAGTGGAGGCACGCGGGCAAGGCGAGTGGAAATTCGGGCGATGTCTGCTATGTAGGGGGGTGGACGGATATTATGAGACTCAACGCACTCAGCATCGCGCTCGCATGCATTGCGGGCCTTCTCACTTCACCCCTCGACGCGCAGGGTCGGCTGACGCTGCTCGACCGCGGCACGTACATCTGCGCCCTCCCCGGCGACGCGACCGGCAGCGCCTGGGTCGAACAGGCGGGTCGCGAGTTTACGATCGAAGGCGGATCGAGTTACGACACGCCGCGCGGCGGCGGCACCTACCTCATGGAAGGCCGGCAGGTCATCTTCACCCGCGGCCCGATGCGCGGCGTGAAGCTGATGCTGTTGAGCTCGGGCCTGCTTCAGGAGATCGGTCGCGACGGAAAGCTCGGTCGCCTGCGCTGCCACCGGACCGGAGCCCGGGACTAGCGTTTAGCGCTGCGTTAACAGGGTATATGGGTTGAGGGCATTGGCCGGCTCCCACCATTCCGCATCCTTCGTCGTCTGCATGATCGCGAAATGGAGATGCGGCGCATCTTCGCTCGCATTGCCGCTGCTGCCCACCGTGCCGAGACGCTGACCGCGGCGGACGCGCTGGCCCTCCTTCAACCCTTCCGCATACTTGTCGAGATGGGCGTAGTAATAGATCGTCTCGCCGTCAGTCGAGCGGACGTAGACCGTATTGCCGCCCGCTTCGGACTTGAACAGGCGCTCGATCTGGCCGGGTGCGGCAGCGACGACGCTCGTGCCGGTCGGCGCCATGATGTCGATGGCTTCGTGCAGACGATCGCCACCACTTCTCGAATCACTGAAAGTATCGGTCAGATCACTGGGCCGGATATTAAGCACCGGAATTTGCAGGGTTCCCGGCGCCGACGACGCCGGTGCGCGAACCACATTCGTGTCGAGTGGATCGGGACCGGAGCCCGGCGTTTCCGGAGCCGACATCGTGCCGCCGGGCACAGTGTCGGTAGCCTCAGGGCTCGGCGCGGCCTCTGCCGGCCGCGTGCTGTCGCGCTGGCCCTCACTCGTCGCGTTTTCGATCAGGCTGCCGCCCACGATGATCCATACCGCACTAGTCAGCGTGGCCGTGAAGACGATGGTGAGGATGCGGTCGACGAGCTTCATGAGAGCTCTCTAGCGCCTCACGCCTCGAAAATCACCTCTGTCGATTGCGACACCATTCCGGCGAGCCGCGCGGCATCCCAGTTGGTCAGGCGCACACAGCCGCTGCTTTGCGCCCGGCCAATGGTTTCGGGATCGGGCGTACCATGGATGCCGTAATGTTCCTTGCTGAGATCAATCCATACCACGCCGACTGGTGAATTCGGGCCGGGCGGCAGCTGGAAAGTCTCGCCGTCTTCCTCACCGCCGCTCAGCACTTCGGGATCGTAGCTGTAGGGCGGATTGTACGCCTCGCCGACGATGTCCCATTCACCGAGCGGCAGCGGGAACTGGCTGGAGCCGGAGCTGACCGTGAACAATGCTACGAGCTTTTCACCCTGGTACGCCTTCAGCGTCTTGTCAGCCTTGCTGACAACGATCCGATCGACCTCGGGCTGATCGCTGCCGACACCGAGGGAGGCGAGGGTTTGCAGCCAGCTCGTGTCCTCAATCGAACCGGGTGCGATGCGGTCGCCGCCGATATTCGGTACGCGGATCTGCTGGCCGGGGGTGAAGTAACTCTCGCTGGACGAACTGTCGTTGGACGCCGTGCGCGTAGAACTCGCGCTGGGCGTCGGTGTCGGCGTCGAACCGCCCGTAGCCGTAGGCGATGCCGTCGGCGTACCGCTCGCCGAGCTGCTCGCGCCTGCGGGGCGGCCATTCGGATTTAGCTGCTTGAGCACATCGACGGTCGTATGGAAGCGCTCCGCGAGCCGCTCGTCGAGCGATTTATAGCCCATGCGCTCAAGCTCGGCCTTTGCCTCAGTTTCCTCGGGGATGTCTGTGTACTCGGCATCGCTCCAGCTGGCCGGGATGGTCACGACGCGCGTAGCCGGGATGCGCTCCCACTCGGCCAGTGCTTCCTTCGTTGCATCGTCTAGTTCGCCCGTCACGTCGAGGTCGTTCGCTTCCTGAAAGCCATTGAGCGCATTTTCGGTGCTCATGCCCATCTTGCCGTCGATCACGCCCGGCCCGAAACCGATACGATCCAGCACGACTTGCGCCTGCATGATCGGGCGGTCTTCGGGGTCCGGGATATCGGCGGACTGTGTCCCATTGGCAGAATCAGTGGCGGACGCATTCATATAGCGCTCGTCGTTCGAAGCCATGGTGTCGGCGAGATTGTCGTCGCCATAGGTCTCGTAACCGTAATCGTTCTGCGCGGTGCTAGTCGCGTCGGTCTGTGGCTGATCGGCACTGTCCGCACCGCCCGATCCGCAAGCGGAAAGCGCCAGGAGCGATGCGGCAAGTGCGAGAGTACGGGGCTTGAACGACATTGTGCAATCTCCTGAAATCGGGACGCATCCGGTCCCTTCAGGATGTCAAACTCGCGCCTCGCCGATTTGCTCCACAAAGGCTTTCACGGCAGCCACTTCGTCGCCGGACCAGATTGCGCCCGACACGGCGAGAAAGTCGGCTCCGGCCTTGATCAGGGGTGCGCAATTTGCCGGAGTGATGCCGCCGATAGCCACCGACGGCAGCTCGACCATCTCGCTCCACCATTCGAGCAGTTCGATTTCCGCTCGATGCGAGGTTTCCTTGGTTTCGCTCGGAAAGAATGCGCCGAATGCGACATAATCCGCCCCAGCCTCGCCCGCTTCCAGTGCGAGATGGCGAGAATCGTGACAGGTCACTCCGATCTGCGCTTCCCGGCCTAGGTCTGCGCGGGCCTCGCGCGGATCGCCGTCGCCCTGGCCTAGATGAACACCATCGGCTCCGAGGCGTTTGGCGAGTGCGACGTCGTCATTGACGATAAAGGCCACTTCACGCGCGGCGCAGATCGCCTGCAGGGGCTCGGCAAGACGCGCTGCCTCGTGCTGGTCGAGGCCTTTCACCCGAAACTGGAACGCGGTAGCGACGCCCTTCCCCGCATCGAGAGCGCGTTGGAGGCGCTCGGGAAAGGTGCCCGACATATCGAGCGGCGAGATCAGATACAGCTGGCAATCGGTCATCGGCCGCGTTCTCTAATGCGCTCGCCGCAATTCGTCACCCGTTCAGATGAGCGACAGCGTCGCTGGCCGCTAATGCGCAGATGAAGACTGCCCTTGCCGCCGCACTCGCCTTGCCGCTGACCGCCTGCGCGATCATCCCCCACACCCCACGCGTGAACGGCGATGCTGCGGCGCAAGGCACGCCGGTTGCGCTCGGCGAAGCGGTATGGACGGGCGACACCATTATCAAGCCGCTGGCGGTTACCGAAGACAGCCGCTGCCCCGTCGACGTTCAATGCGCCTGGGCGGGCAAACTGACGGTCTCGACTCGGATTACCGCGACAAGCTGGGCGCAGACTGCCCCTCTGACGCTTGGCGAACCCTACGAGGTTCTCGGGCGGACCTATGTCCTCACATCGGCAACGCCGGAAAAAACTGCGGTCGGAGAAATCCCGGCTACCGAGTATCGCTTCACCTTCGAACGGCGCTGAGCGTCAGGTCACACTCGCAGCGTGGATCTGGTCGATCGCGCCCGAGAGCGTGCCGTCGAAATCCTCGTCGCTCTGATTGTGCCGCAAATCCTGTAGCAGGCCGCGGCTGAAGCTTGCGATCATGCCGGGATTCTTTGCGAGTTCGGCGCAAGCCTCGTCGGTCGAGTAGCCACCCGAGAGCGCGACGACGCGCAGCACCTTGGGGTGGTTGGTCAGACCGGAGTATAGGCCTGCCGTCTTCGGGATAGAGAGCTTCAGCATGACCTGCTGACCGTCAGGCAGCGCGTTGAGACCTTCTTCGATCGCTTCCAACAGGATCGCTTCGCCCTCCGCGCGGTCCGCGGAGGTGATGTCGTATTCCGGCTCCAGCATTGGCACGAGACCGGTCGAGAGGATCCGCGCACCTTCGGCGAATTGCTGGCGCACGGCTTCCTTGATGCCGACCGGATTGGCCGACTTCACGACCGAACGCATCTTGGTGCCGAAAACGCCGAGGTCCTTGGCGCGGCGGCACATGTCTTCGAGGCCCGGATTGGGCTTCATCAGCTGGGCCCCGTCGCGTTCCTTTTCTAGGCCCTTGTCGACTTTGAGGAAGGGGACGATGCCGCGCTCGTTTAGACGCGCCGGAACGCTTTTACCGCCGCTCTCGCCGTCCATGGTTTTCTCGAACAGGATGGCGCCGATGACCTTGCCGTTACCGAAGCACGGTGCCTCGATAATGCGCTGGCGCATTTCATGGATGAGGCTGAACATTTCGTCTTCTGTGGTCCAAGCGCTGTCCTCGACGCCATAGCCCTTAAGCGCCTTGGGCGTGGAGCCGCCCGACTGGTCGAGCGCTGCGATAAAGCCCTGGCCGGTGGCGACGCGCGCCTTCATGTCGTCGAAAGTCATCGGGAAGTCCTCGTGCCTGTGCATTCGTATGCGCGCCCTTTAGCCAAGCGGTTTCGCACCTGCAACAGCGCGCGGGTAACTTATGACGTGCCGGGACGTATTGGTTGGAGAGAAGAGGAGAAACGGATGCTGGACGATACGCAAGAGCAGCTTTGCAAAAACAACAGGACCGACTTTTCCGATCTGAAGGCACTGACGATCAATTGCACGCTCAAGCCCTCGCCGCAGGGGTCGCATACCGACAAGCTGCTGGGCGTTGCCGAAGCTATCCTCGTGAAGAACAATGTCGGCCTCGAAACGGTCCGGCTGGTCGATCATGCAATCGCACCGGGTGTCTATCCGGATATGACCGAGCACGGCGCAAAACAGGACGATTGGCCCGCCATCTGGAAGAAGGTCCAGGCCGCTGACATCCTAATCGTCGGAACCCCGATCTGGCTGGGCGAGAAATCTTCCGTGTGCCAGCGCCTGATCGAGCGGCTTTACGCACATTCCGGCCAGACCAACGACAAGGGGCAATATACCTTTTACGGCAAGGTCGGCGGCTGCATCGTCACCGGCAATGAGGACGGCATCAAGCATGTCGGCATGGGCGTGCTCTACTCGCTCCAGCACGTCGGTTACACCATCCCCCCACAGGCGGACGCCGGGTGGATCGGCGAGGCAGGCCCCGGCCCCAGCTATGGCGACGCAAAAGAGGACGGGAGCGGTTATGTCGGCTTGGACAACGACTTCACCCGCCGGAACACCACTTTCATGACGTGGAACCTGATGCATTTCGCGCGCATGCTGAAGGATGCAGGCGGCATTCCGGCGTGGGGCAACACCGTCGACCTGTGGAAGGAAGGCTACCGCTTCGACGCGCCCAATCCGGACTATCGTTGATCAGTCCCTTCGGGTGATCTTGCGGATGATCCCGTTGAAGCTGAGCACCGGAGTGCCATCGGCGGTGATCTTGCCGACGACGTAGATCGTCTTGCCGCCAGCCCGCACGACTTCACCGCGCGCCTCGATCAGCTGGCCGACACGCGCGGGATCGAGAAAGTCGCCTGCAAGGTGCATAGTAACTCCATGCGACTCGGCCAGAGCATCGGTGGCGATGGTGAACAATGCGCTATCGGCAAAGGTCATCAGGCAACCGCCATGCATGAAGCCGGCACCATTCATGTGCCGTTCTTCCGCGCGGAAAGCGGATACGTAATCGCCATTCTCGTCGCGGCGCTCGTAGAACGGACCGGCGCGCTGCTCGAAAGCGTCGCTGTTCCAGGTGGACCAGCCTGCGAATTCGCCTTCGGTGACCGGGATCAGCCCGCCGCCCGATCCGACAGCTTCGTTCTCGCTCATGCGCTCAACGCGGCAACGCCCGGCAGGTCCTTGCCTTCCATCCATTCGAGGAAGGCGCCCCCGGCGGTCGAAACGAAAGTGAAATCATCCTTCACGCCTGCGTGAGCTAGCGCGGCGACGGTATCGCCCCCGCCAGCCACAGAGGTCAGCGAGCCGTCCTGCGTCAAAGCGGCGGCCGTCTTAGCCAAGGCGACCGTGGCGGCGTCGAAAGGCTCGGTCTCGAAGGCACCCATCGGACCGTTCCACACCAGCGTGCGGCAGGTCTTGAGCACATCGCCGAGAGCCTCCGTCGCGAGCGGGCCGACGTCGAGGATCATCTCGTCATCGGCAACCTCGTGGACGTTGCAGGTGCGCAGCGACGAGGGGTTGGCAGCGAATTCCTTTGAGACCACGACGTCATACGGCAGATGCACCGTGCAACCGGCGTGGTCCGCTTCGTCCATGATCCGGCTGGCCGTATCGGTGAGGTCGTGCTCGCACAGCGATTTGCCGACATCGACACCCTTCGCGGCGAGGAAGGTGTTCGCCATGCCGCCGCCGATAATCAGATGCTGGACCTTGCCGACGAGATTTTCGAGCACGTCGAGCTTGGTCGAGACCTTCGCCCCGCCGACCACTGCCGCCACCGGCTGTTCCGGACTGCCGAGCGCGGCGTCGAGCGCCTTCAATTCCGCCTCCATCGCACGACCAGCGTAAGATGGCAGATGGTGCGCCAGCCCCTCGGTCGAGGCGTGCGCGCGGTGCGCGGCAGAAAAGGCGTCGTTGACGTAGAAATCGCCATGAGCCGCAATGCCCTTGGCGAAGTCCGGATCGTTGGCTTCCTCGCCGGGCCAGAAGCGGACGTTGTCGAGCAGGCCGATATCGCCATTGCCGAGAATGCCGATCGACTGTTCGACCACCGGGCCCATGACCTCGGGGATGAACATGATCTCCTTGCCGAGCACCTTTTCGACATCGCCCTGCACGAAGCTGGTCGACATGGTCGAGTGGCGCTGTCCCTTGGGACGGCCGTAATGCGCGAGCAACAGGACCTTGGCACCCTTGTCGGCGAGTTCGAGGATCGTGGGTTTCACCACCTCGACTCGCGTGACATCGGTGGCCGATCCGTCCTTCATCGGAAGGTTGAGATCGACGCGTACCAGCGCGACCTTGCCGGTGATATCGCCAAGGTCGTCCAGGGTCCTGAAATTGCTCATCGAATAGTCCTTACAGGAACTTCGCCATCACGCCGGCGGTGTCGAGCATGCGGTTCGAGAAGCCCCACTCATTGTCGTACCAGCTGACGACACGGGCGAGCTTGCCTTCCATCACGCTGGTCTCGAGGCTGTCGATGGTCGAGCTGGCGGGATAGTGGTTGAAGTCCGAGCTGACGAGCGGCTGGTCGGTATAGTCGAGCACACCCTTCATCTTGCCTTCTGCCGCTTCCTTCAGCGCCGCATTCAGCTCCTCGGCGCTGGTGTCGCGGCCGGGGGTGAAGACGAGATCGACGAGGCTGACATTCGGCGTCGGTACGCGGACCGAGCTGCCGTCGAGCTTGCCGGCCAGTTCAGGCAGGACGAGACCGACAGCACGGGCAGCGCCGGTGGTTGTCGGGATCATGTTCTGCGCCCCGCCGCGGGCCCGGCGCATGTCGCCATGCATCTGGTCGAGCATGCGCTGGTCGTTGGTGTAGCTATGGATCGTGGTCATGAAGCCGCGCTCGATCCCGACTGTGTCGTGGAGCACCTTGGCCATCGGCGAGAGGCAGTTGGTGGTGCAGCTTGCATTGGAGACGATGACGTCCTCGGAGGTCAGCACGTCGTGGTTCACGCCGTAGACGATGGTCGCGGAGACATTCTTGGCCGGGGCCGAGATCAGCACGCGCTTGGCACCCGCATCGAGATGCGGACGGCAGGCTTCGTCGGACTGGAAGAAGCCCGTGCACTCGAGCACGATGTCGATACCCTGCTCGCCATGCGGAAGCTTGCCGGGCTCACGCTCGCTGGTGACCGCGATGCTCTTGCCGTTGACGATGATGGCGTTGTCGCCGGTCTCGACCGTGCCGGGGAAGCGGCCGTGCGTGCTGTCATACTGGAACAGCAGCGCATTCGCCTTGGTGTCGGCCAGGTCGTTGATGCTGACCAGGTCGAGATCGTGATCGTCACGCTCCAGAATGGCGCGCGCCACGAGGCGGCCGATACGTCCGAAACCGTTGATTGCAACCTTCGTCGCCATGGAAGAAACTCCTGCTTAGCCGTTCAATTTGTTCATGATTTGCGGGACGATCGCGTCCGCGGTGAGGCCGAATTTTTCGAACAGGTCGGGCGCCGGCGCACTGGCGCCGAAGCGGTCGATACCGATGTTGAGGCCATTGGCCATGGTGTAGCGCTCCCACCCGAAGGTCGTGCCCGCTTCGATGCTGACCCTCAGTATCTTGCCGGGATCGACATTCGGCAGAAGGTCGGCCTTGTAGCTTTCGTCCTGCTCGTCGAAAAGTTCGGTGCAGACCATCGAAACGACATCCGCGCCAATGCCCTGCTGTTCCAGTTGCTCGGCGCATTCCAGCGCGACGTGCACTTCGGAACCGGTCGCGATCAGGATGACGCGCCGCTCTGCGCTAGCCTGCTTGAGGCGGTAGGCGCCCTTCGAGCACAGGCCGGTTTCGTCCGGCGTGTTGCGAACCTGCGGCAGGTTCTGGCGGCTGAGCGCCAGCACGGTCGGCCGATCCTTCTCGCGCAGGGCCATGTCCCAGCACTCGGCTGTCTCCACCGCATCGGCAGGCCGCATGACAAGGAGGTTCGGGATCATCCGCAGCGACTGGACATGCTCGATCGGCTGGTGGGTCGGACCATCCTCGCCAAGGCCGATGCTGTCGTGCGTCATCACGTAGATTACGCGCGCTTCCTGCAACGCCGAAAGCCGGATCGCTCCGCGGCAATAGTCGGTGAACACCAGGAATGTGCCGCCATAGGGAATTACCCCGCCATGCAGCGCCATGCCGTTCATCGCCGCGGCCATGCCGAATTCGCGGATGCCGTAATAGATATAGCGACCCGAATAATCGTCCGCGGTGAAAGGGCCGATGCCCCCGGCCTTGGTGTTGTTCGAGCCGGTCAGGTCGGCACTACCGCCCATGGTCTCGGTCAGCTGGCCGTTGATCTGCGCCAGCGCCATCTCGCTGGCCTTGCGCGTCGCGACCTTCTGCGGTTCGGCGATGAGCTTGCCCATATATTCTTCAAGGCTGAAGCTCTCGGGCAAATCGCCCGCCATTCGGCGTTCGAAGTCGGCGCGACGACCGTCGTTGGAGAGGCGGTCGAGCCAGCTACGATAGGCGTTCTGCCCGTTTTCGGCAGTGCCGCGCCAGTCGGCCAAGACCTGTTCGGGAATTTCGAAAGGTTCCGCATCCCAGCCGAGCTGCTCGCGGGCGGCGGCGATTTCGTCGTCGCCCAGCGGCGCGCCATGAGTTGCGCTGGTGCCCTGCTTGTTCGGAGCACCCTTGCCGATCACAGTGCTGCAGGCGATCAGCGAGGGACGTTCGTCCGCCCCTGCCTCGTCGAGCGCGCGGCGGATATCGTCGAAATCGTGACCGTTGCAGCTCACGACATGCCAGCCGGTCGCTTCGTAGCGCGCCTTGATGTTCTCGCTGGTCGAGAGGTCGGTCGACCCGTCGATGGTGATATTGTTATCGTCCCACAGCACGTTCATCCGGCCGAGCTTGAGA
Source organism: Qipengyuania sp. 902 (assembly GCF_051195295.1). NCBI lineage: Bacteria > Pseudomonadati > Pseudomonadota > Alphaproteobacteria > Sphingomonadales > Erythrobacteraceae > Qipengyuania > Qipengyuania sp. 902. The sequence continues at coordinate 12,176 of NZ_JBNJLJ010000007.1, forward strand.
TGCCCCGCCAGCCCGATCGCCTCGTGGTTGATTCCTTCCATCAGGCAGCCATCGCCCGCGATCACCCAGGTGCGGTGATCGACCAGATCGTCACCGAAATCGGCGTTCAACTTGCGCTCGGCAATCGCCATGCCGACGGCCATCGCCAGGCCTTGCCCCAGCGGACCGGTGGTGCATTCCACTCCGGCGAGAAGGAAGTTTTCCGGGTGGCCTGCACAGGGGCTACCGAGCTGGCGGAAATTGCGGATGTCTTCGATTGTCGGCGCATCGTAGCCCGAGAGGTGGAGCAGCGCGTAGATCAGCATGGAGCCATGACCTGCGGACAGGACGAAGCGGTCGCGATCGGCCCAGTCGGGCGTCTTGGGATCGTGCTTCAGATACTCGCCCCACAATACGGTGGCGACATCGGCCATACCCATCGGCATGCCGGGATGCCCCGAATTCGCCGCCTGTACCGCATCCATCGAAAGCGCCCGGATGGCGTTGGCCATCTGGACCATGCGGGACGTTTCAAGGCTCATGCTGATGCTCTCCGGAAAAGGGCCGATTCGACGCGCGGAAGCCATCGCGGAGGGGAGGCGGCAGGTCAAGGCGGCTACCGGGCCATGCACAGGTGGCCCTGGACTGACCCAACTTATCAACAGGACGCCGCAAGCCTTTGCCTATAATCGGCAATCTTGGTAATTTGGGACATCATGTCGGCAGAACGCATCACCCAGGCGATGGAACGTATCGACCGCGCGCTGAGCCGGATCGAAACACAGGCGGCCCTCGCGCGCCATTCCGGCAACGCTGCGCCAGAGAACGACGATGCTGGCGGTAGCGAGCTCGCGCAGCGGCACGAAGCCTTGCGCGAACAGGTCGAAAGCAGCCTTGCCGAACTTGATACGCTGATCGAAAGCCTCGAGAAATGAGCGATGTCACGCTGAAAGTCGGCGGGCGTAATTACACCGTCGCCTGCCAAGATGGTCAGGAAGCGCATATCGAGCGTCTTGCCGGGGTGATCGACAACAAGCTGAGCACGATGGGTGCTAATCTTTCCAATCAGGAAGCGAAAAACCTCCTGTTTGCGGCCCTTCTTTTGGCCGACGAGCTGGATGAAGCGCAGAACGCTCCGCCGCCGCTTCCCCCGCCAGCAGCTCCGGATTTCGATAGTGCCCGGCTCGCTACCCAGCTCGAACGCATCGCCGGTGCGCTGGAGAATGCGGCAACCACCCTTGAGAGCTGACGGCGCGCATCCTAAATAGCATGGTGGCGGGGCTGCCCGGCACGAGCCGCATGAATATCCCTGAGGCTATAAGCAATCCTAGGGAGCTGTCCCTGCCCTGGAACACGGGCCACTGCGTTCTTCGGAACGGAACCCGGGAACCGGGGTATACGGCGCCCACCTGACGTTTTAGGCGTCAGAGGATTTCAAGGTAACGACCCATGGTGGTCCCGCCACACCATCGCAGACAGGATGCCTCCAAGCGTGACACTTCCGAGCAAGGACGACCTGCGACATGATCTCCGCGCCGCGCGCAAAGCGCATGTCGAGGCTCTGCCAGACAGCATGCGCGCACTCGTCTTCCACCGCCCCCCTGCTCCGCTGCTTGACCTAGTGCCAGATGGCGCCGTGATCGGCCTGTACCGGGAGAATGCGTATGAGGCGCCCGCTACGTCCTACGCGAAGTTCTTTCTCGAGCGCGGTCACGAAATCGCCCTGCCCCGTTTTGCGGGTGGCGGCGCACCGATGGAGTTCGCGCGTTTCGCCGATCCTTTCGAGGGGGAGAATCTGGAAGAAGGGCCTTTTGGGCTGATGCAGCCTCCGTCGGAGGCACCGTCGATGCAGCCTGCCGTATTGCTGGTCCCCCTCGTCGCTTTTACCGATAGCGGCGAACGGCTCGGCCAAGGTGGCGGGCATTACGATCGCTGGCTGGAAGCCCATCCGGAAACGGTCGCGATCGGCATGGCATGGGATTGCCAGAAGTGCGACCGGCTGCCGGTGGAAGCACACGACAGGCGTCTGCAAGCCGTCGTTACGCCCACCCGCTTTTACGGACCATTCGCATGAGGGGTCACCGATGAGAGACGAACCGACCTGGCGGATACCTGTAGGCCTGCTGGGCCTACTCGCCGCGCTGCTGGTCTACGGCATCGTCATTGCACGCTATGTGCCCGAGCTGATCGGCGGATGGCACGCGCTGGCGCAGACGATAGTGTATCTCTTCCTCGGCCTCGTCTGGCTGCTTCCGTTGCGGCGCTTCCTGATCTGGATGGAAACCGGGCGCTGGGGCTGATTGCCAAGCCTCACTCGCTGCCCTAGCCTCTTCTCCGGGAGAGAAACATGGCAACACACAGCGGCGGCGCAAGCCTGCCCGTTAGCGAGAAACCGTCGGTCGGGCTCAAGCTCGCGCATGGGTTCGGCGCGGCGGCTTTCGGCATCAAGAACAACGGGTTCGATTACTTCCTGCTGCTGTTCTACGGCACGGTGATCGGGCTGGAGCCGGGACTGGTCGGCCTTGCCATCCTGATCGCACTGGTTTTCGATGCCTTGTCGGACCCTCTTGTCGGGTATTGGTCGGACAATTTCCGCAGCCGCTGGGGCCGTCGCCACCCCTTCATGTACGCCGCAGCCGTTCCAGTGGCGCTCAGTTATTTCCTGCTCTGGAATCCACCCGACTGGGGGCAGACCGGATTGTTCCTGTATCTCACGGTCATCGCGATCCTGATCCGCACCTTCATCACATTCTACGAGACGCCCAGCACCTCGCTGATTCCCGAGCTCGCAGCCGATTACGACGAACGCACCAGCCTGCAGTCCTATCGCCTGTTCTTCGGCTGGGCGGGCGGCAATATCATGAGCGTGATCATGTTCGGCGTACTGCTCGCCGGTCCGCTGGGGATGCGCGATCCGGAAGCCTTCGCAACCTATGGCATCATAGGCAGCGTCACGATCTTCCTCGCCATCATGGTGTCAGCTGTGGGCACACATCACCGCATTCCCCACCTGCACCGCCCGGTGGCCACCGGCGAGCGTTACAGCGTTCGCCGCATCTTCCGCGAGATGATCGAAACGCTCAGCGAACGAAGCTTCATCGCGCTTTTCCTGGCGATGGTGTTTTTCTCCGTGGCGACCGGCTTGGCGGCATCGCTGTCCTTCCTGATCCTCAATTATTTCTGGGGCTTCAGCGAATTCCAGATCTTCATCTGGACCTGCTCGGTATTTTTTTCCGCGCTGTTCGGCTTCCTTCTCGCCCCGTGGTCGACCCGGAAATTGGGTAAGAAGAAAGCCACGATCGTGTTGGGCTTGCTGGCGTTTACGATCCAGCCTGCGCCCGTGCTGCTTCGTCTTGTCAGTGCGATGCCCGAAAACGGCGATCCGCTGCTCTTTCCGCTGGTGCTGGCGATCAACGTGATCGACCTCGCGCTAATCATCGCGGTTTCGGCAGTCGCCTATTCGATGATCGCCGATCTGGTGGAGGCGAACCAGCTCAAGACCGGTCGGCGGAGCGAAGGGGTCTATTACGCGGCGATCACTTTCACCCGCAAGACCACACAAGGGCTCGGCGTGTTGGCTGCCGGCGTCATCCTGTCCGCTATCGCCTTTCCGGAAGGCACCGAGTTGAACAGCGTGTCCGAAGACACCCTGTGGGCGCTAGGCGCAGGTTATGCGCCGTCGCTGCTCGTTCTGTGGCTAGCTGGGCTCTATTGCATATCACGCTACAAGATCGATCGCGCGGAGCACGAGGCCAATTTGCGCCAATTGGCAGAGCGGGGCTGAGGAACAGCGACCCACGGCCTTCGTTCGACTGCTATGCCCGAACTACCCGAGAACGAGGCCCAGCGCCTGACACTTGAACGCGCGTGTCTCAATCGCACAATCGAAGCGGTCGAGCTGGGGAGCGATATCAGTTACATCGAACTTCCCGGCGACAACGCGCGCCAGCGACTCCTCGGTCATCAATTTACGCAGACCCGGCGGCATGGGAAGAACATCTTCGCCGGATCGAAGACTGGTCCGTGGATCGCCGTGCATCTGGGCATGACCGGCAAATTGGTGTCATTCGAAGCACCCGACGAAGCACCGGATTACACCAAGCTGCTTATATTCTTCGAAGGCGACCGCCGCCTGGCTTTTCGCTGCCCCCGCAAGCTCGGCCATGTCCGGATCATCGACGACGTGGACCGCTATATCGCAAGCGAGAAGCTCGGCCCCGATGCGCTCGATATCGGCAAGGCCGAGTTCGTCGAAGCCATCGGCAGCACGCGCAGCGCGATCAAGTCGGCGCTGATGAAGCAGGAGCGGATGGCCGGGATCGGAAATCTCTGGTCCGACGAGATACTATTCCAGACCGAGATCAATCCAGAGGCCCGCGCAAATACGCTTGATGATACGACATTAGGCTCGCTGCACACCGCGATGCGCCGTATCCTGCAGGGCGTCGTCGATACCGAGGCGCATTATTCGCAGCTGCCGCGCAAATGGCTGATCCAGCACCGCGACAAGGGCACGGAATGTCGACGCTGCGGGGGTGAGATCGCGACGGCCAAGGTAGGCGGGCGAACCGCCTACTATTGCAAGAGCCATCAATCGTAAGGAAATCCCCAAGTGGCGCGAGTGACGGGACTCGAACCCGCGACCTTCGGCGTGACAGGCCGACACTCTAACCAACTGAGCTACACCCGCGTAGCCACTTGGGAGCCGCGCAGTTAGGGCAGGCTCCGATTCCTGTCAATGCAGATCGCCACGCTTTTTTGTCCTTTTTTCGCAGCTGCCGGATACGACCGGTTTTTGCCCGAAATTTACTCGTCCCAGCGAGCATCGCCCCCGTCCTAATCCGCATAGGGAACGGAAGAGCGTAATGCTGAAAACAGCTTTTCTGGTCGTGTCGCTCACAATGCTCGCAGGCAGGGCGCTGGGGGCGCAATCGGCGCTGCATATCTAATCGCAGGCCTATCCGCCCGTTGCGACACCGTGAGGCGCAGCGCGCTAGCTGACGAGGATCAGCGCCGGCGCTTCGAGCAGCTTCTTCAACGCCTGGACGAAGCTCGCCGCATCCCAGCCGTCGACGACGCGGTGGTCGCAACTGATCGAGATATTCATCAGCTTGCGCTTCTCGATCCGCTCCGCGCCATCACTGCCGGTGACGTACATCGGCCGCTCGATGATCCGGTTCGGCCCGATGATCGCCACTTCCGGGCGGTTGATGACCGGCGTCGTCGCGACGCCGCCGAGCGGACCGAGGGAGGTGACGGTCAGCGTGCCGCCCTGCATCTCTTCCGACTTGGCGGTTCCGCTCCGCGCTGCGTCTGCGAGGCGCGAAATCTCGTTTGCGAGCTGCCACAGGTTCTGCGCCTGCGCGTTCTTGATGACCGGCACCATCAGGCCCGCGTCGGTCTGGGCCGCCATGCCCATGTGGACGGAGCCATAACGCGTGACCACGCCGGCCTCGTCGTCATAGCGCGCATTCATCATCGGGAAGTCGGGCAGCGTCTTGCAGATCGCGGTGATCAGCATCGGCAGGATCGTCAGCTTCGGCTTGTCGCCGCGATTGGCGTTGAGCTGCGCACGCAATTCCTCGAGGTCCGTAACGTCGACCTCTTCAACGTAAGAGAAGTGCGGGATGTTGCGCTTCGATGCGGCCATATTCTCGGCGATGCGGCGACGCATGCCGATAACCTTCTTTTCCTCGTCCTCGCGTGTGGGCGCAGCCGAGCCATAGCCCGAGTTGTAAGACAGGAACTGGTCGAGATCGCCATGGCGGACCCGGCCGTCTTCGGCAGGCTTCACCTGCGCCAAATCGACGCCGAGATCCTTGGCGCGTTTGCGCACTGCGGGGGTAGCAAGGACCTTCGTATCCGCTTTGGCCTTCGGCTTCGGAGCGGGCGTCGGCGACGGAGCAGGCGGCGGACTGGGATCGGCCGCCATAGCATCGTCTGCATCGGACGGGTCGGGATTCTCGACCTCGATTCGCTCTTCGACGTCATCATCTTTCGGGGCAGGTGCGGGCGTGGCATCCGCGGCCGCCTCGTTTTCCTCGGCGACCTCGTCGGGCACTTCACCCTCGACCTCGATTACGACCAACATGGAGCCGATCGAGACCATGTCGCCCTCGCCGCCGGCGATCTCCAGGATCTTGCCGTTGACCGGGCTTTCCATCGGCACGGTCGCCTTGTCGGTCATCATATCGACGAATTCTTCGTCTTCCTGGACCGTGTCGCCGACCTGCTTGTGCCATTGCACGATTTCCGCTTCGGCGATGCCTTCGCCGATGTCGGGCATATTGAATGTGAACTTCGCCATTGCGGTTACTCCGCCAAAATCTTGTCGAGGGCCTCGCCGATACGGATCGGGCCCGGGAAATACGCCCATTCGAGGCTGTGGGGATAAGGTGTGTCGAATCCGGTCACGCGTTCGACCGGTGCCTCGAGGTGGTAGAAACACCGTTCGGTAACCAGCGCGGAAAGTTCCGCGCCGAACCCGCTGGTGCGGGTCGCCTCGTGGACGATCAGACAACGCCCGGTGCGCTCGACCGAAGCCTCGATCGCCTCGATATCGAGCGGTACGAGCGTGCGCAGGTCGAGGATGTCTGCTTCGATGCCCTTCTGCTTGCACACCTCTTCGACCACATGGACCATGGTGCCATAGGCAAGGATCGTGACGCGATCGCCTTCCGTCACGCGCCGCGCCTTGCCGAGTGGGATGCTGTAATGCCCCTCTGGCACGACGCTTTCATCGAACCGCTTCCACGGCTGTGCCGGCTTATCGTAATAGCCGGAGAACGGCCCGTTATAGATGCGCTTCGGCTCGAAGAAGATGACCGGATCATTGTCTTCGATCGCGCTGATCAGCAGGCCCTTGGCGTCGTATGGTGTGGACGGAATGACCGTCTTCAGGCCCGAAACATGTGTGAAGATCGCTTCGGGGCTCTGGCTATGGGTTTGCCCGCCGAAGATGCCGCCGCCGAAGGGCGAACGCACGGTCATCGGCGCAATATACTCACCTGCCGAGCGATAGCGCAGCCGCGCAGCCTCGGAGATCAGCTGGTCGAGGCCGGGATAGATATAGTCGGCAAACTGGATTTCCGGCACCGGTCTCAGGCCATAAGCGCCCATGCCGACTGCCACTGCAATGATGCCGCATTCGGAGATCGGGGTGTCGAAGACGCGGGTCTTGCCGTATTTGTCCTGCAGGCCCGCGGTGCAACGGAAAACCCCGCCGAAATAGCCTACATCCTCGCCCATCACGACGACATCGGGATCCTTTGCCATCGACACATCGAGCGCATCGTTGATCGCCTCGATCATATTGAGGCGGCGTGTCGCGTCCTGCTCGCTCACGGGCGCGTTCTTGGTCTGCGCCTCGCTCATGCGCCCTTCCCTTCGTTCGGGAGCCCTTCGGGGAATTTGGTCTCGCGCTCGTGGATCGCCTGTTCTGCCTGCTCCTTGAGATGCCAGGGCAGCTCTTCGAATACATCTTCGAACATGGTCCGGAACGGATGGTGAAGCCCGTGGCCGAGAATGCCGTTGGCTTCGGCTTCCTTCGTCGTCTTCTTGACGTGCTCGGCCGCTTCTAGGTCCATCTTCTCCTGTCGTTCCTCGTCCCACTCGCCGAGCGCGATGAGGTGGTCCTTGAGACGCGTCACGGGATCGCCGAGCGGCCATTCGGTCCGCTCCTGAGCGCTGCGATAGCCGGTCGGATCGTCGGAGGTAGAATGGCCTTCCGCGCGGTAGGTGAAGAACTCGATCAGCGTCGGTCCGGCATTGGCGCGGGCACGATTGGCGGCCCACTGCTCGGCGGCATAGCAGGCCAGCGCATCGTTTCCGTCGACACGCAGTCCGGCCAAGCCATAGCCCAGCGCGCGTGCGGCGAATGTGGTGCGCTCGGCTCCGGCAAACCCGCTGAAGCTGCTGATCGCCCACTGGTTGTTGATGACGTTCAGAATGACCGGCGCGTTATAAACGGTCGCGAAGGTGCAGGCCGAGTGGAAGTCGCCTTCCGCAGTGCTACCCTCGCCAACCCAGGTGGCAGCGATCCGGCTGTCGCCCTTGATCGCGCTCGCCATCGCCCAGCCCACGGCCTGCGGAGTCTGCGTCGCGAGATTGCCGCTGATCGTGAAGAAGCTGTGCTCGCGGCTCGAATACATGATCGGCAGCTGCCGGCCCTTCAGCTTGTCGCCCTTGTTCGAGTAGATCTGGTTGATCATCTCGATCATCGGATAGCCACGCTGGATCAGGATGCCCTGCTGGCGATAGCTGGGGAAGACCATGTCGTCCGCTGCCAGCGCCATCGAAGCCGACACGCTGGTCGCTTCCTCGCCGGTGCATTTCATGTAGAAGCTGGTCTTGCCCTGACGCTGCCCGCGGAACATGCGCTCGTCGAACGCGCGGGTCATTGCCATGTGGCCCAGCATCTTGCGCAAGGTTTCGGGATCGAGCTTCGGATCCCAGGCACCGTGTGCCTTGTTGTCCTCGCCCAGCACGCGCACGAGACCGTAGGCGAGTTCGTGCATTTCCTTCGGATCGCACGTTTCGTCGGGACGTATCGCCGTGCCCGCCTCGGGCACCTGCAGATGCGAGAAATCGACCGCGTCGCCGGGCCGGAACTTGGGTTCGGGTACGTGGAGCGACAGCTTGGGGCGATTATCCCCCTGTCCGGCTCCTGAGGGCCTGTCGGCCATAAAAAACTCTCCCAGACGCAATCTTACGCGCAGGCGTTATATTATTTCACGCGCGCGAAACGGTCAAGGGATGGAGATCGCTCGGTCCGGATCACACGGCGACGGGCGCCTTGATGGGCCCGTGCGGCGTGTAGTCGCGAACCTCGAAATCCTCAATGCGATAGTCGAAGATCGTCGGCGGACGCCGCACTATGGCAAGCGTCGGATGCCCGCGAGGTTCCCGCGAGAGCTGCTCCTCGATCAGATGCTGGTGATTGAGATAAAGGTGCGTATCGCCGCCCATCCACACCAGTTCGCCCGGCTCGAGATCGACCTGCTGGGCGATCATCCGCGCCAGCAATGCTGCCGACCAGAAGTTGAACGGTAGGCCGAGCGCGACATCGCAACTGCGCTGGTAGAGCAGGCAATTCAGCCGGCCTCCCGCGACATGGAATTGGTAGGTCTTGTGGCACGGTGGCAGAGCCATCCGGTCGAGCTCCGCGACATTCCAGCCCTCGATGATGTGGCGCCTGCTACCGGGATTGCTGCGGAGCGATTCGACCACTTCGGCAATTTGGTTGATGCCCTCACCCGGCTCGAACAGCCCGTCCTTGCGATAGCGATAGGTCGGCCAGTCGACCCACTGCTTGCCATAGACCGGACCGAGGTCGCCCCAGCGCTGCGCAAAAGCCTCGTCGTCGGCGATCCGCTGCACGAAATCGTCGAGTGCGATGTGTTCGCCGGTCTCCTTGACGTAGCGCGCATGCGGCCACTCGTTCCAGATCTTGACGCCTTGCAGCACGAGCGGGCGGATATTGGTGTCCCCGGTGAGGAACCAGAGCATCTCCCGCGTTGCCGTCTTCCAGTAAACCCGCTTGGTGGTCAGCAGCGGCATTGCGCCGTCCGTCATGTCGAATCGCAGACTCGCGCCAAAGACCGATCGCGTGCCGACACCGGTGCGATCGCGCCGCTCGTCGCCTTCGCACCAGATGCGCTGCATCAGATCGAGATATTGCTGTTCGTAATGCGCGTTTTCCACGCCACCGGCTCTATCCCGAAAATCGGCCAAATGCCCGCTTGCGCGCGCAGCAATCCACACCTATAGGGCCGCCTCTGCCTCGCGGGGTCCGCCCCGCCACGCATCCGGTCGGGGAGTAGCTCAGCCTGGTAGAGCACTGTCTTCGGGAGGCAGGGGCCGGAGGTTCGAATCCTCTCTCCCCGACCAATTTCGTTCATCGCCGATCAACCCATCCTTCGTAACGACGCGGTGGACCGCGCCCGAGGGCGTCAGAGCAAAGGATGTCTTCGAGATGCTTCGCAAATTCGCCGTACTCGCCATGGTCGCCGCTGGTGCGATGTCGCTATCGGCCTGCAATACGGTGCGCGGGCTTGGCCAGGACATCCAATCGGTTGCAGACGCCGGAGACCGCGTGACCTGAAAGGCTGGCTAGCGGGCGATTTCGCATGCCGTGCTTATCGCCTCGTTAACCCTCTAGTCGCTAGGGCTCCGCGGATGAATGGGGCTCACCGATCATGTGGCTGATCAGGCACTTCGCGCGGCGATCGCGCGGATCGGACTGGCGCGCTTATTTCCTCATTGGATGCGTTGCCATTCTCGCCCTGCTATTGGCAGGAGCAAGCTGGAGCGCCCAGCGTTCGGCCAGCGAGCGTTCGGCCAACGAAGCCCGCCAGACACAAACCCTGGAAGTACTGCTCGAAACCGACCGGCTGCGCACCGCCGCGCTCCAACAGATACGCGGCGAGCGCGGCTATCTGCTGACCGACGACCCTCTCTTCCTGCAGCCATATCGTACTGGCGTGAGAGATGCGCAGGATGCTCGGGCGCGATTGGCGCAACTCATTGCGGACAACCCTGCACAAACCAGTCGCCTTGCAGCAATGGAGGAGGAGTTCGAACGCCTGAACGCCGTGTTTTCCGCCATGATCGAGCAACAGGAAACCGGCCGGAATGCCGAAGCGATCTTCTATATACGTCAAGGTGCCGATCGACGGGCGATCGAGGCAATACTCGCCGGCCTCTCGGAGATCGAACGGGCCGAGCGCGAACTGCTGCGTGAACAGACTGCCCTGGCGCAGCGCCGAGCACGCGAGAACGAGCTCTATCAATACGGGCTGACCGGGATCGGTGCCCTTTTGCTGGTCCTCGCCGCGGTTGCCACGTTCTACGTCCGCCGCGCCGTCGACGCCGAAGCGCAGGCGCGCCGCGAACTTCAACGATTTGCCGCCACCGATGCGCTGACCGGCTTGCCCAACCGGCGAAGCTTCATGGAATCGCTCGGTCGAGCGCTGGATCGCGCACAGATCGATTCTTCACGAAAGCTATGCGTCGCGATTTTCGATATCGATCACTTCAAGCGGGTGAACGATCGCTTCGGTCATCCGGCCGGAGACGAGGTTATCCGGGAAGTCGGAGTTCGCGCCCACGACTCCTTGCGAACGCGCGACCTCGTGGGCCGAATCGGTGGCGAGGAATTCGCAATCGTCCTGCCGAAGGCGGACATCGAAGGCGCGAAAACGGTCTGCGAGCGCTTGCGCCTTGCCATAGACGGCAAACCGGTGCGCCATGGCGACGCGATCATCCCCTTCACGATCAGCGTCGGCGTAGCCGAATTCCAGTCCGGCGACGACATCGACCATATAATGGCCCGCGCCGATGAAGCGCTCTACGAAGCCAAGACCGGCGGCCGCAACCAGGTCCGCGTCGCCGCCTGAGCACTTGCAGGCGGCCGTGTAGACGCCCAAGTCTGCACGATGGCCAAAACCAAAGTCCTGTTCGTCTGTCTCGGAAATATCTGCCGATCCCCCCTCGCCGAAGCGGCCTTTCGCAAGGCTGCAGAGGAGGCAGGACTCGAAGTCGAAGTCGATAGCGCTGGCACCGCCGATTACCACGTCGGCGAGCCGCCAGATCCGCGCAGCATCGAGGAGGCGCAGCGCCAGGGGATCGATATCCGCGGCTATTGCGGGCGCCAGCTGACCGCGGAAGACTTCCACAAATTCGATTTTATCCTCGGCATGGACAAGTCGAACATGCAGAATATCGCGCAGCGCGATCCCGGCGATGGCAAGGCGAAGGTGGCGATGCTGCTTGATCTGGTCCCTGGCCAGAAAGGACGGGAGGTCGGTGATCCTTACTACGGAGCGAAGGATGGTTTCGCAGCGACGTGGCGAGAGGTGGATGCTGCAGCCCGGGCGCTGGTAGCCATCATCCTTGATGAGTAGTCATGTAGTAGCCTGCCAGCCGCGAGTCCTTCAGGCGCTCATTTGCCAAGCTTCCGCTTCAATGCTTGGAATTTAGCCGGGCCGATCGCTTTCTTGAGTCGGCGCTTGGCACTGCCAGAACGGGTTGGCTGTAAATTCTTTATCATTTCCAGCGCCTCGCTTTCGTCGCCAGAGTCGACGAAGGCTTCAACCAGCATGGGGGCGTTCCGCATCTCGGTGCCAAAGAGGCGTTCGGCGATCGCGGCACTCTGGTCCTTGGCTGTGAAAGACAGATACTCCAAGCCCAAAGCTTCTACGTAGCCCTTGACCAGTTCAGGTGATTTTTCACCGAAATGACCACTTGCCGCGATGAAAGATTCAGCCTGATTTCCAAGCAATGAACCGGCGTGATTGTGTTGCGTAAATTCTGTTCCCTTGCCGTTGTTCACGAGAAGGATGCGCACGTTGTTGCCGAGATGACGATTACCGAGTGCATTCATGTCCCGAGTGCATTCATGTCATAGAAGAATGCGAGGTCGCCGATAACGAGATAGAAAAGCTTGTCCGGGTTTGCCAGTGCCGCCCCGACCAGCGTCGACTGTCCGTCGTCAGAACATTTGGCACAACTCGCGGCGTAGATCAGCGGAGTGTGGGCCTCGTCTTGGTTTGATGTTTAGGCGGCGAGCTTGCGGTGTTGCAAGCGCCGATGTTCGAGTGTCTTTCGCTTGATCCTTTCTCTTCGTTTGATGATGGCGGCAGCCCTGCCGAAGTAGGTATCGGCAGGTGTCACATTGTCGAGGCTCTCGTGGTATCGGCAGTGGTTGTAATGCTCGACGAAGGCCTCGATCTGCTGGTGGAGATCGCCGGGCAGGAAGTAGTTCTCTAGCAGCACGCGGTTCTTCAGGGTCTGGTGCCAGCGCTCGATCTTGCCTTGGGTCTGTGGGTGGAAGGGTGCGCCGCGCACGTGGCTCATCTTGTTGGCCTCGATGTATTCGGCCAGTTCCCCAGCGATGTAGCTGGGGCCATTATCGCTGAGCAGGCGGGGCCTGTGCAGCACGTTGGCGTGGTCGCAGCCTGAGGCTGCCAGCGCCATATCGAGCGTGTCAGTGACGTCCTCGGCTCGCATGGTGGTGCAGAGCTTCCATGCAATGATGTAGCGCGAGTAATCGTCGAGCACGGTCGAGAGATAGACCCAGCCCCATCCTATGATCTTGAAGTAGGTAAAGTCGGTCTGCCACATCTCGTTGGGCCGCGCGGTCTGCGTGTGGAACGCCTCGGAGGCCTTGATCACCGTGTAGGCCGGGCTGGTGATCAGATCATGAGCCTTGAGCAGCCGGTAAACCGTAGCTTCGGACACGAAGTAGCGCTTCTCGTCGGTGAAGCGCACCGCCAGCTCGCGGGGACTGAGATCGGTCTGCTCCAGAGCCATCTCGACGATCTGGTCCTGCACCTCGGGCCCAATACGGTTCCAAACCCGGCTCGGCGCTGAAGGACGGTCCTGGAGCGCCTCCGGCCCACCTTCGAGGTAGCGTTCATACCAGCGATAGAAGGTCCGCCGTGCCACGCCGAGCTGGTCCAGCGTACGCTTGGCGGACAGGTGCGACTGCTCGACGATCCTGATGATCTCCAGCTTCTCGGATGCGGGATACCTCATTCGTCGTCTCCCCCATCCGCGATCATGCTTTTTTTGAGCAGCCGGTTCTCCAAAGTGAGATCGGCCACGCACTCCTTCAGATCGCGCGCTTCACGGCGCAGATCCTTTACCTCGTCGGTGGTAGCAGCACGGGCTGTATCGCCAGCAAG
>NZ_JBNJLJ010000008.1:0-25568 GCF_051195295.1 Qipengyuania sp. 902
CGGTGCAACCAGCCCACCGGATCTGGGAAAGGCGGAAAACTCCAGACCCACGTGGTCCGACGTTGGGTAGCAGTGCAAACAACCGCCCGACTCTAATCCCAGCTGGGGGAAAGCTGGGGATCACGTCATGGCCGAGACGCCAGATGGTGTCCGTCATGTGTCCATGGCAAAAGGTCTGATCAAGGCGTCCGGAGGATTTGATCGGAATCCGCGCCGTTATGCTGTCGCGCTCGGTTGCGAGGTCGAGCATGCCAGCGAGTTCGTTTACGCCGACAATATCGACCTGATCTCAGCTGGAGTAGCCACCGAGATTGGGGCATCCTGCAGGATCTGCCCTCGAACAGGCTGCGACCAACGCGCATATCCTCCAAGCGACCAGCAGATCGAAGTCGATCTGTTCGAAAGGGGCGTTGTTCCCTATTCGATGCGACAAAGCGGCTAGATGGTAATCTGGCGAAACGGATGAGAGCGATTGGCGAAGAGCGATCGCAAGAGATAGAGGGCGAACAAGCCAGGATGCATACAGCCAGCGCAGCCCACGGATGGCGAGAGATGGTTGCGGACGATCTCCCCCGCGTACTTGCCATCGCGGACAAGTGCCATCCCGATCATCCTGAAGACGAGGCGGTGTTTCGAGAGCGGCTCGAACTTTTCGCAGGAGGATGCTGTGTTCTCGAGCAAGACGGGGAGACCGTTGGATACATCATTTGTCACCCCGCTACTTTCGGCCACCCGGTGCCACTGGACACACTCCTAGGCGAACTGCCTGACAATGCGGATGTGCTCTACATTCATGATATCTCGATAGACGTGGGTATGCGCGGTCAAGGGCTTGCAAGTGAGGCGGTTGATCATGCGAAGCAGCTTGCCCGCAAGCACGATTATGACCGGGTTGCACTGGTGGCGGTTAATCGCTCTCAGAATTTTTGGGCAAAGCATGAGTTTATGATCATAGCCGACGAGGACATCGGCAAAGCGCTGGTCGGATATGGTGGAGCCAGTAGCTATATGGTCTGCGATCTCACCTAGGCTTGAGCGAGCCTCTGCATGATTTGCGATTTTGATCCTGTAATCTGTCCCAGATGAAACTGGTCGAGGTGTGAAAGAAAGGCCTCCAGCGCCCCTGCCAAGGCGGGCTTGAGCCCGCACACGCCATCGATGGCGCAGCCTTCCTTGCCTCCCATACAGGCGACGAAACCGTTCGTATTTTCCAATGACCGGACAACCTCGCCTACATTGATTTGCGAAGCCTGCCGGGCGAGCCGCAGGCCACCGCTCCTGCCCCGCAAGGTTTCTACGAATCCTGCGGCTGCAAGGTCCTGTGCCACCTTGGCCAGGTGGTTGCGCGATATCCCATAGTGCTCAGCGATCCAGTCGATCGAGACCACATCGTCTTTGGCGGCAAGCGCCATAAGCATCCGCAGCGCATAGTCGGTTCGAAGGTTCAACTGCATAAAAGCGGTATATCAGATATTGCTTTTCCCGCAAACCGGGATATAAGAGGTATATTATATACCTGTTTTAAGGTTCACGAGATGACCGCAAACGTCAAAGTTTCTCGCGCAGATGTGCTCGATGCACGAGCAGCGAAGCGCGCTCACGCTGAATCGCTCGGCGTCACCGAGCAGTTCGTGTCGCAACTGGTGGACGAATTCTACGCACGCATTCGCGAGGACGACCTGCTTGGCCCCATTTTCGCGGAACGTATTTCGGAGTGGCCCACGCATCTTGAGCGCATGAAGTCCTTCTGGCGTTCCGTGTTGTTCAACAGCGGTGAGTTCGCAGGCAATCCCATGCGCAAGCACATCGAGATTACTGGTCTGGAAGAGCACCATTTCACCCGTTGGCTGCACCACTTCTACGCAACGCTCCGCACGCTTTCGAGCCAACCGGCGTCGATCAGCCTGGTTGCCGACCGAGCCCGCGCAATCGCGGACAGTCTCCTGACAGGCATCGCGATCGAAAAAACCGGAATTTCGGGGTCAACAGCAGGAAGGAACCTCCCCCATGTTTGAACAACAGACTTTAATTGCGGAAAGCGAGGTTTGTGCAGAAGCGGAAGTCAGGGCTCTCGAAGGCCTTCTGCAGCCGCTCTCGGTTGCACCAGTAGCTCCCGCGAATGCGGGCTTTCAGCTCCCGGCCCGGGTCTGGCAGATCATGCTCTCATGCTACGGCATATTCTTCTTCGCGATATTCTTGGCGACTGGCGGCAGTACGGCGGCGCGCTTCGCGATCGTGGTTTCCGTCCTGTACACTGCAATGTATTTCGGGGTCGCACGCCTGGGTGCGCGTCAAGCGGGGCGTGAAGAGACTTCACCGCTCGATTGCGGTGGAAAGCTTCCAACCTGGACCGGCCCAATGGATCGCAAGGCGGTGTTTGCGCAGGTGCTCGTTGTACCGGCAACAGTCTCTCTGTTCGGGGTCGGCATATTGATCATCGTCCTAGCGGTTGGGCCCGGCGTGTGACACAGTCAGTCGAGCTGCCACCAGATGTGGTCAAATACGCCGAAAGTCCGATGTTCACCGCAGCGACTGTTCCAGACAAGCTCACTTCCGAACACAATCTGAAACCTGATGTTTGGGGTCGACTGTGCGTAGGTGCTGGCTCGGTTGAATTTCACGTTACCGGACCGCCTCCCTTCAAAGCTACCGTCCGCGCAGGAGAAAGTT
Source organism: Qipengyuania sp. 902 (assembly GCF_051195295.1). NCBI lineage: Bacteria > Pseudomonadati > Pseudomonadota > Alphaproteobacteria > Sphingomonadales > Erythrobacteraceae > Qipengyuania > Qipengyuania sp. 902. The sequence continues at coordinate 2,671 of NZ_JBNJLJ010000008.1, forward strand.
TGATAATCGAACCGGAGAAGATGCACTTTGTGCGACCGTCTGCTGACGCGCAATTCAAAGTGGATTTCTACCGCTAATTCCTTTTGGCGTTTCCTTTTCCGCGGCTTTAAGACGATGCGGCGTTCCTGCTGATCTGATGGGAACTTGCCGAAGAATAAACCGGCATGCGTGCCGCTAGGCGCTGGCGTCGACCAATGCGTTCGCCTCCCCCGACATTGCGGCGATCCATATGACAATGCAGGCGATCCACCCGGCATTGAACATAATCAACGCTGTCCAAACAGCAGCTGGCGTGGCTCTTTTTCGCCCCGGTCCGCGTACCATCTCGCCCGGCCTATCGCCACGGAACAAACGAGCGAGATCGCGTAAATGGAGTAGCAACCAGATTCCGGAAGTTAGACTAATGACGGCGAAAAACGCGATTAGAGCAGGAAAGAACCACAGGGGCATCGAGAAAACTCCTTTAGGACCGCGTCATACGGCCGAACTGAAACGACGGACAGACTGCGGGCGATATGTATCGAACAAAGCAGCAATTACACGCGCATAGGGTAATCCGGAGGGTGTTATAGACAGAAGGCCTTCGTTGATTGTCGCAAGATCAAGATCGAGAAATGGTTGCAGAGCATCCAAGAGCTTCCGGTTCATAACTCGCCGGACTTCAGCACTGCCGCGGCACAAGAGTGACTCGATCATCTCCCCGCGATGGCGGTCGTCTTCGGTCCGAGTGATGCCAAACGCACTCGTCAGTCGGCTTTGCCCGGCCAGCATTCTGTAACGGCCGCTGTTCTTTTCGTTCTGCGCCAAGAGCTGCGGGAAGCTACTTACTGCCGAACTGCCAAGCCCGATCAGGACGGGCGACTGATCATCGGTGAAGCCCTGAAAATTTCGTCGCAACGTTCCCCCAACAGATGCCAGAGCGAGTGGGTCATCGGGCTTGGCGAAATGATCAAATCCGATCGATCGATATCCCTGCTCTGTAAGCAGAGCATGACCGAGTTGGGCCATCGCAAAGCGCTGCTCCGAACCTGGTAGCGCATTCCCATCGATGACACGCTGTCGCGCAATCAGATGCGGAACATGAGCATAGCCGAAGAGCGCGATGCGGTCCGGACCCATGGCGAGTGTGCGCTGCAGACTATCATTGAGATCTTCCTGCGACTGGTGCGGAAGGCCATACATCAAATCGAAATTGAGCGAAGAAACTCCGTATTTTCGGAGAAGATCGGTGCTGTGCTCGATAAGGCTCTCGGGTTGCACGCGTCCAATGGCTACTTGGCAGTGGGTAGCGAAAGTCTGCACGCCGAGGCTTGCGCGTTGGATGCCCACGCTCCCGATCGCCTCTGCCCATTCTTGCGAGAACGTTCGAGGATCAAGCTCGATCGAGAAGGTCGGATCATCGATGCTGAAGCATGCGATCAAGCGGTCGACTAGGGTGAGGAATTCGGTCGGGCTAATGGCATTTGGACTACCACCCCCGAATGCAATCCGACGCACTGATGCATCACGAGGCAAAATGCTTGATACGAGATCGATTTCGCAAGACAGGGCGTCGAGATAGGATTCGAGACGCTGTCGCTTTCCTGATTTGCCGGTGTTGCACCCGCAGTAGAAACATATTTTCTCGCAGAACGGGATATGGACGTAGAGCGAAATGGCGCCGTGCACGCCGCCAAGCGCCTCAGCATATTTGGTGGGCGACAGGGGAGCGAACTCGGCCGCTGTGGGATAGCTCGTGTAGCGGGGGACCGTGGTTGCCAGCAGGTCAGGATGATAGGGCCACATGGCGGACTCTCTGCTCGTATCTGGGACCGCATTCATTGCGCTGGATCAATTCGCTTGCGAGAGCAGAGTGCATGACAGCCCTTGCTATGACAGGGAGCGACAGGTGGAGTCTCGCGCATCGGGATCGGAATGCTGATGACGCCGCCACCGCAAAGACGCGCTTCGACGGCCTTGGCAGATATGGGAACAGGCCCGAACGATGCCGGAAGTAGCGCTAGAAGGGAAAACATACCGGTCCTCATCGGGGAGGATCCTCCCCCTCGCCTATCGCAGTCCGATCGTCTTCCTCGTCATCGATAAGAATGCGGTTTGCCGCACCGTCGAGATCCTCGAACTGGCCGTCGCGCATGGCCCAGAAAAACAGGACAAGCCCGGCGCCACCCAGAAATAGCGCGACCGGAATAAGGAAGACCAAGACGTTCACGGAGCGTGCCTGACGCGGGCAAGTCTTAGGGAATTGCCAACGACTACCAGCGAGCTGAGAGACATGGCGACCGCAGCGACGAGCGGGGTCACGAAACCCGCAAGTGCGAGCGGCACAGCAAGCACGTTATAGCCGATGGCAAAGCCGAAATTCTCGCGGACGATGCGCATGGTTCGACGGGCGACAACGATGGCTAGGGCAACTGGCATGAGCCTCTTGCCCAGGAAGACCGCGTCTGCTGCCTGTTGGCTCACGTCGCTGGCAGTGCCGGGCGCGATGGAAGCATGGGCCGCAGCGAGGGCAGGACCATCGTTGATGCCGTCGCCAACCATCAGCGGGCGGCATCCAGCGCCCTTCAACTCATCAAGCAGCGCTAGCTTGGAGTCGGGGCGCATTTCACTCTCGCCCTCAATGCCGAGTTCGCCTGCAAGTGCAAGAACCGGTAACTGCCGATCTCCTGACACGATTTTGCTTTCGACACCGAGCGCCCGAAGCTTCCCGAGGGTTTCAGTCACATCGGTTCGCACCGGGTCTGAAAACGCGATTGCGATGGCTTGCTCTGCGATATGCAGCGAGGACGCGAGGCCGGCTTGATCGATAGCACCTCTCGCCAACGAAACCGGAGTTTCGCCATGCATCCCGCTGACGCCTTGTCCTCCTATTTCCGTGATTGCGGTAAGCGATGCAGCGGAAACGCCTGCCTCTTCCAGGGCGGATGCGATGCCTCTGCTCAAGGGATGCCGACTAGCTTGCGCTAATCCTAGCGCGATGGCTTTCTGTTCATCCGTCAAATGATCGAGGCTGGGGACCGGCTCACCAAGCGTCAACGTGCCGGTCTTGTCGAACAATACCATATCGACTTCCGCCAGCCGTTCGAGCGTACTTCCATCCTTAACCAGCACCCCCCTTTTCGCGAGCGCTCCTGAGGCCACGACTTGGGCAGCCGGCACCGCCAGTCCCATCGCACAAGGACAGGTGATGATGAGCACCGCGATAGCGATCACCAGCGACTGGTGCCAACCCGCGCCGGCAATCATCCATCCGACAAACGCCAGTAGCGCAAGTGTATGGACGGCAGGCGCGTAGAGACGCGACGCGCGATCGGCGATGCGGACATAATGGCTACGCGACTGACCCGCTTCATCCATCAGACGCGCGATCTCGGCAATCGCAGTATCGGACGAAGCGGCGGTCACCCTGACGCGGATCGGATCTCCGAGATTGATTGCCCCGGCGTAGACCGTGTTTCCCTCTGCCGCAGCGTCTGGCGTGCTTTCACCAGTAAGCATCGCATTGTCGATTGAAGTTTTTCCCTCCTCAATCACACCATCGGCAGCCAGTGCCTCACCCGCTGCAACAAGCATGAGCATTCCAGGTTCGAGATCTTGCGCGGCAATCGTCTGGCTTAATCCATCAGCCTTCAGGACCCTCGCTGACTTGCCCATCCTCGAAAGGAGCGCGCCTATGCCTGCACGCGTTTTATTGCGCATGGTTGCGTCGAGCGCGCGACCGCAAAGCAGAAAAAAAAGCAGCATGACGGCGCTGTCGAAATAGGCATGCTCGCCGCCAGTTATGGTCTCATAGACACTTAGCCCGGTTGCCAGCAGCACTCCGATCGAGATCGGCACATCCATGTTGGTCTGGCGATGCCGCAGGGCCATGGCTGCGCTGGAAAAGAAGGGGTGCCCTGCATAGGCGACCACCGGCAACGCGATCAGAGCTGAGAGCCAGTGAAACAGTTCGCGCGTCACTCCGCCCGCGCCCGACCAGACGCTTACAGAAAGCAGCATGATATTCATCATGCCGAACCCTGCCACGGCAAGCGAGCGCAGGAGCATACGCCTTTCAGTATCGTCTTGGCCTAGTGGATTCGCCTCAGCGATTTGAGCCTCGAAACCGATCTTTCGAATGGCATCGACAAGATCGCCCGCATCGAGCGCCCTGTCGTGCCGGACGGCCACCCTCTTGGCGGACAAATTGACGCGCGCTGCCTCGATACCGTCGAGCTCTTGCAAACCGCGTTCTATCTTGGCGATGCAACCTGCGCAGCGCATACCGGGAACGGTGAACCGGCTATCGATCAGGCCAGGGCGCTCAGGAATATCTAGGGTTGCCGGGGCGTTCACGACAGGTGCTCTTCAGTCGCCCAAGTCTGACCATCCTCGGACGAGATTCTCAGGCGGACAATCCAACGTCCCGCATCGAGCGGCTCGAGCGACACGTGATTGCCCGGGGTCGCCTCAATGAAACTCAGGGTCGTGGTTTCCGCCTGCCCAAGGGGCCGGCGAGCCACGGCAGTGACGGTGGCACCAGCCGGCACCAAAGCAGTCTCGATCAAGAGGTGCCCGTTCTCGCTCCGGGTCATCTCGACCATCCAACCCAGAGCTTCCTGCTTCTCCGCCGCGTCTAGCCAGTCGTTGAATTCCTGGCTTGCGACATAGGAGTTCTCGACGATTACGCCGCCAAAGCCGCGAACGGCAAGCGTGGCCATGAACAAGTTAACCGCGATGATGATGGCAAAGCCAGACACGATGATAGTCGCCGCATGCTTGCCGGTAAATTCGCGCTTCACTGCTCACCTCCGGGCGTATCGAACCGCGTTTCGGTTGTCGCCGACTCTTGCTGCTCGTCGCGCGAGGTCACTCTGAAGTTGAACTCTTGCGTCGAAGTGCCCTCCGGCGCGATGACATAAGCGCGAACCGAGAGGACCTGATCGGCAGGGACCGTCTTGATCTGCGAGCGCGCGGCATCATCTCTTCCGATCGTATCGGTCCACATAAGTGCGTCAGGCAGCCCCTCGACAGCGATCTCCATCTGGCGCGGGCGACTTTCCATATTACGTAGTTTCAGCGTGTAGGAATTTCGCACCGACCCGTCGCTCATCAGGATGTAAGGCGGGTTACGGTCGGGCGAAACCGAGAGACCGACATGGCTGCGCACACCCAGAGCAAACAGCATGGCAAGGCCGACACTGCCCCAGATCAGGAAGTAAGCAATGGTCCTTGGTCGAAAAATTGCCTTCCAAGGCGAACGCGTGGGTTCGCCGTTCGCCTCGTTTTCGCAATCTTCCAGCGTTGCATAGTCGATGAGGCCGCGTGGTCTGCCGATATCTGCCATAACCTTGTCGCACGCATCGATGCAGAGCGCGCAGGTGATGCAGCCGACTTGTGGCCCCTCGCGGATGTCGATACCGGTGGGACAGACAGCGACGCATTGCAGACAGTCGATGCAATCGCCGAACTTGCCGGGTTTCTTCTGCGCCTTCTTGACGCTGCCGCGTGGTTCGCCGCGCCAGTCCTTGTAAGTCACCAGCAGCGACTTCTCATCCATCATCGCGGTCTGGATGCGGGGCCAGGGGCACATGTAAATACAGACCTGCTCGCGCATGAAGCCGCCGAGCGTAAAGGTGGTAAGGGTCAGGATGGCGACAGTGATGTATGCGGTCGGCGCAGCCTCGCCCGCCCAGAAGTCTCGCACCAATGTTGGGGCATCGGCGAAATACATGATCCATGCACCGCCCGTCCAAAAGCTGATGATGAGATAGATGGTGTATTTGAACGTGCGCTTCGAAAATTTCTTCGGTCCCAGTGGCGCGGCATCGAGCCTCATGCGCGCGTTACGATCGCCGTCGACGAAACGATCCACATGTTGGAACAGGTCTGTCCAGACAGTCTGCGGGCAAGCGTATCCGCACCAGGCGCGTCCAACCGCACTCGTCACGAGGAACAGGCCAAGTGCGGCCATAATCAGCAGACCGGCGACGTAGTAGAACTCGTGTGGCCAGATCTCGATGCCGAACATGTAGAAACGACGATTCGCCAGATCGACAAGCACCGCTTGGTCGGGTGCATAAGGACCACGATCCCAGCGGATCCAGGGCGTGCCGTAGTAGACCGCCAAAGTAACGAACATGACGAACCATTTGAAACGCCGGAAAGGCCCGTCGATCCGCTTGTTGTGGACCTTTGTGCGCTTCTCGAACAGTTTCGTCGGCAGGTGCTGTCGCGGCGGCTCGTGCGGTTCGTGGCGTAGAGTCGTTGCTTCCGGTTCGGCTACGGCGCTCGATACCGGCTCGTTCGTCTTCGCCCGTCCGTCCTCAACGACAACCGACCAGTCACGCTCCTCGCCCTCGCGGCGAGGAGGAACGCTCGACGCGCGACTGGGATCACGGCTCTTCATCGACCTCCACCGCAGGATCTTCAGCGACCTCGACGAATTCTTCGCCGCCGCCGAGAGACCACACATAGGCCGACAGCATCTTGATCGTGACCGGATCGAGACGTCCACTCCAGTGCGGCATGCGACCCATTTTCGGGTTGAGAATTTGAGTGCGCAACTGCTCTGGTGAGCTCCCATAGAGCCAGATGGCATCGTTAAGGCGCGGCGCACCAAGCTCACGATTTCCCTCACCTGAAGGTCCATGACAAACGGAGCAGTTGTCTTGGTATAGCTGAGCTCCGGAAGCGGTCGACGTCGCCTTCCCGCTTAAGGAAAGAACGTGATTTGTGACTGCAGTGAGCTGGTCTGAATCAAACGCTCCTTCGAATGGAGGCATAACGCTCATTCTTGTATCGTCGACGCCGGGTGCGCGAATGCCGTTTACGAGCGTGTATTCGATGGCTTTAAGATCTCCGCCCCAGAGCCAGTCATCATCGTTGAGATTGGGATAGCCAAGGGTCTGGCTGCCGGCCGCTCCCGAGCCGTGGCATTGCGAACAATGGACCTGAAAAGCAGACCGGCCACCAGCCACTGCCTGCCCAAACAGTTCGCTGTTCTCTGGCAAGCGTTCGATCGGAATGCGGGCGAGCTCTTCGCGCACGGTAGCCCGCGCTTGATCGACAACGCTCATCTCTTCGGCGAGCTCTCCGCGGCTGCTCCAGCCGAGCACGCCTTCGGTTGCTTTGTTGACCAGCGGCCATGCAGGATAGAGGATCACGTAGATCACCCCCCAGACAATCGTCGCGTAGAGGGACCAAAGCCACCAGCGCGGCATCGGCGTATCGAGTTCTTCGATGCCGTCCCATTCGTGTCCGACAAATTCCGTGCCGGTTGGCTCGTCGATGCGCTTATTTGCCATCTGGACGCTCCCCGGTTTCTCCATCATTGAATATCGAACGCGCCGCTTCCTGATTGCGTTGCTTTGCGCCGGGACGAAACACCCAGAGGCAAAGGCCGAGAAACAGAAACAGTAGGGCGACGAGGCCGTAGCTATCGGCGAAGTGGCGCAACTGGTCGTAGAGGCTCATCGACCTTTCTCCTCGGCCAGCCGCTCTTGTGCTGCCGCACTATCGACGTCGACCAGCGTGCCAAGCATCTGCAAATACGCGACGAGCGCGTCCATTTCGGTAAGCTTGCTCGGATCACCATCAAAATCGCGAACCTGCGCCTTGGGGTAGCGCTGCTGGAAATCCTCGACATCGCCGCCGCTATCGGGATCGGCCTGAAGGATCATGTCCGCCATCGCCTCGCCAATATCGCGATCCGAGTAGGGCACGCCCACCCGGCGCAAGGCTACCAGCATATCAAAGGCGTTGTCGGTATTGAGCGGTGTTTCACCTAGGAACGAGTACTTCGGCATGATGCTTTCCGGCACCACGCTTTGCGGATCCTCGAGATGCTGGACGTGCCATTCGTCCGAATACCGCCCGCCGACGCGCGCCAAGTCAGGCCCGGTGCGCTTCGATCCCCATTGGAAGGGGTGATCATACATGCTCTCGGCGGCCAGGCTGTAATGCCCGTAGCGCTCCACCTCGTCGCGGAACGGACGGATCATCTGGCTGTGGCAGGCATAGCAGCCTTCACGCACGTAAATGTTGCGCCCCGCTTGCTCCAGCGGCGTGTAGGGTCGCATTCCCTCTACTTCCTCGATCGTATTGTCGATCCAGAACAAAGGTGCAATCTCAACGATGCCCCCGATCGACACTGCGATAAAGGAGAAGATCGCGAGTAGGTTAATGTTCTTTTCCAGCTTCTTATGCTGGGTAGCGAGGCCCATGACGATCTATCCTATTCTGCAGGTTCGGGTGAAGCCGAGCCTGCAATGGGTCGGTCTTTATCGGGGTCATAAGCGGGCATGGCTCCCATCGGCTTTTCCTCGCGGAGCCTGCCGCCGATGGTCATCCAGACATTGTAGCCCATGATGATCGCTCCGCTGAGATACATGACGCCTCCCAATGCGCGGATGATATAAAGCTCATGCAGCGCGGCGACCGTCTCTGCAAAGCTGTTCACGAGATAACCGTCAGGCCCGTATTCACGCCACATCAGCCCTTGCGTAATGCCCGCCACCCACATGCTTGCCGCATAGAAAACGATGCCGAGCGTCGCGAACCAGAAGTGCCAATTGATCATCCGCAGCGAATACATGCGCTCCCGCTTCCACAGGCGCGGCACAAGGAAGTAGACCGCTGCGAAGCTGATCAGTCCGTTCCAGCCAAGCGCTCCGGAATGCACGTGGCCGACGGTCCAGTCGGTATAGTGCGAGAGCGAGTTGACGGCCTTGATACTGAGCATTGGCCCTTCGAAGGTCGCCATGCCGTAGAACGCCATAGCCATGACCATCATGCGGATGATCGGATCGGTGCGGACTTTGTCCCATGCCCCGTTGAGCGTCATCAAGCCGTTAATCATGCCGCCCCAGCTCGGCATCCACAGGATCACGGAGAAGACCATGCCGAGCGTCTGCGCCCAATCGGGCAGTGCCGTGTAGTGGAGATGGTGGGGTCCAGCCCAGATGTAGAGAAAGATCAGCGACCAGAAGTGAATGATCGAGAGACGATAGCTATAGACCGGTCGCTCGGCCTGCTTCGGCACGAAGTAATACATCATCGCGAGGAATGGCACGGTGAGGAAGAACGCGACCGCGTTATGACCATACCACCACTGCGTCAGCGCGTCCTGGACCCCAGCAAAGGCCGAGAAGGACAGCGACCCGTTCCAAGCAACGGGGACTGCGAGGTTGTTAACGATGTGCAACATCGCGATGGTGATGATGAACGAGAGGTAGAACCAGTTCGCGACGTAGATGTGCGGTTCTTTCCGGCGAGCCAGCGTGCCTACGAAGACGATCAAATAGGCGACCCAGACAATAGTGAGCCAAAGGTCTACGTACCATTCGGGCTCGGCATATTCGCGGCTCTGGGTGACGCCAAAAAGATAGCCCGATGCCGCCAGGACGATAAACAGTTGGTAGCCCCAGAACACGAACCGAGCGAGCGCCGGAAACGCCAGCTGAGCGCGACAGGTGCGCTGGACGACGTAGAAGCTGCTTGCGATGAGAATGTTACCCCCGAAAGCGAAGATCACCGCAGATGTATGGAGTGGGCGCACACGGCCGAAATTGAAGTAGGGCTCGATATTGAGCTGCGGGAACGCCAACTGCGACGCGATGAAGACACCCGCGAGAAGGCCAACGAGAGCCCAGAACATCGTAGCCAGAACACCCCAGCGGACAGGGTCATCGTCGTATCTTGATGGTCCTTCGGGCATTTTGAAGAACCCCTGCGCCTTACCCAGTGGATCAAAACGTGAGGCGGTCACCCAAATCATCACGAAAGCTAGAATACCCAGAATTGTCGCATGCGCGGCAAAGCCGGTGTCACGGGCAGTCCCTGCGAGAATGACGGAAAGGACTAGGACGACGAACCAAAGAGCAACGCGTCCAAGGGCGGCTTCTGCCTGCATGTAATGCTCCGAAAAATTTTCGGGCAGCCTTATTCGGACGACTCGGATCGTGCATTGATCTGAGTCAATTTTCGAAAACTTTCTGCTTTTCCAGATTTTAGCTTCGCCAGGTCACGGAGGCGATGGGGCGAGAGTATCGAGACTTCCGATCTGCCCTTGGTGTCGATGACCCCTTGCTCCCGAAGCTCGGTAAACTGACGACTTACGGTCTCAAGCGTCAGTCCCAGACTGTCGGCTATCTCGCGCCGGGACATCGGTAGATCGATAGATGTGACGCCCGCCTGCTCGTTGCCGATGCGCTGTCCCATCGACTCGAGAAAACTTGCGACGCGCTCAAACGCTGTCTTGCGTCCCAAAAGAACGGACATCTCATTACAGTAGTCGAGGGCGGCGAGCGCGCGGTCGAAAATGACCATTATGGCATCGCTATCCGAAGCAATAGTCCGAACGAGATCATCTATCGGGAATGCAAGGATCTTGGTGTCGGTGAGACCGCTCAGATAGTATTGCACTGTGCGGCCATCCGGAAGCAGCAGAATATCGCCCTTCAGTGCGAAAGCTACGATCTGTTCTCGATCGGAACCGGCATGTCCGACCAGTTTCGCAGCCCCATCCGCAACGAAAATGACCCATCGATGTGTTTCGGAAGCAAACTCGGTATTGACACCGCGCGGAAGTTCGAGCTCGCGCCCCGATGATTTCAGGTGCGACATCTTTGATTGTGTTAGGCCAGATGGCAGGATCGCGGTGAAGAAGCGATGCAGATCGTTGTCCGACAAGGTCCAGGCTCCGTGAAAATATTGCCGGCTACCGTGGGAGAGTTCATGTCTGCAGTCTTTGAGGCAGATCAAATCGGTACGAATTAGCGACCGTTAAACGGTTTCAAACGACTGGATCGAGCCTAAAGTCATTTTGCGAGCGCCTCGAGCACCTCGCGACGCCTTACGGTGACTGTTCTACGTCCTGACATCGCAATTACGCCTTCGTCGCGGAACTTGGTGAATTGGCGACTCACCGTCTCGATTGTGAGACCCAGAATATCCGCAATTTGCTGCCGGGACATGGGAAGCTCGAAATGATCATTATCCTGCGGAGACGCAGAGCCGCACATTGGCGCGGTATTTCGAGAGAAGATTTCAAGGAGCAACGTGGCGAGTCTTTCCTCGGCGTTTAAGCGCCCGAGAAGCAACATCCAGCGTCTGGTCTTATCGAGTTCGCTTAAAGTGCGTTCTAACAATTTGCGTTCCAGACGGGGATGTTCGTGCGCAAAGCGTTCGAAATCCATGCGCCGGAAGACACAGACCACGACCTCTCCAAGGGCACCCGCACTGTATGGAGAGGTTTCACCGAACGGCCGACCGATGAAATCCGAAGGATAGGCCAATCCGAGAATCTGTTCGCGACCATCGCTCGTCTGGGTCGAAAGTTTCATTACGCCTGAAACGACGTTCGCGACAAATATTGCCTCTTCGCCTTCCCATAGAAGCGTTTCGCCCGGGTCTAGGTGCCTCCTGCGCCCGATCCCGTTAAGAAGCTCAACCTCATGATCATCAAGGTCGGCACAGATCGCCCGGTTCCGAACGGAACAGGCCTGACAGAAATTAAGGTCATTTCGCTGCTCTGCGTTTTCTGACAGGACCGATACAGCTTCGTCCGGTGATCTTTCCGAGATATTCGCCATACTGTGATCACTCTGCAATTGAGATATCCGCAACGCGCGGGGCGGACCTAAGCCACCCGATCAGTCCTGAGCGGCTGTCGCACGTCGACGATCCGCAGGCAGCGTTCTCTACCAGAACGATCGGGCCAGTCGATCGCTGACCCTGCTCGCATTCCGATCAGGCCGGCTCCTACAAGCGTCAATATCGAGAGACGGTTCTGGTCGAGGTTGGCGTCGCGCGGCCATACCAGTTTGACTTTGCGTCGGTCGCCTGACCGCTCGTCGACGAATTCCACCTCCGATTGCATGGTTACGATGTCCGGCGGCAAGTCGCCTGCTGTCATCACATGAGCACGATCAAGTTCCTCGCAAAGTTTTGCAGCGACATCGGGACTGCGCTCTTCGATAGACATCGCCAAGTCGTAGAGTGCGTCAGCTTCAGAATCGATAACGTGAATGGTCGGCTTCTCGCCGAGTTGAGAGGTAGTCATTTTTCGTAACTCGCTTGGAAGCCGCACGAAGTTCGCGGCAGGGCTGTCGATCGTCCGGGAGCCTCGCCCCGGACCGGATCACGGTCGTAGAGACGAGGCGTGCGCCCGTGCGGGCAGCTGACCTGCGTGCGCGAGATGTCGGTCAAAGTGTAGCGAAAAGACCATGCCGTACATGTGGGCGCGAACTTTGGTTTAGTCAAATGACATCTGACCGATCGTCTCGTCGACAATTGCGAGACTTTCGTGTCAGGGACGCCTATCAATGGGAAATGATGAACTTTCCTTCCTTTGGATCCAAGCGCGGACCAGACCTCGCTATCGATCTCGGCACTGCCAACATGCGTATCATGGTGCGAGGCGAAGGTGTGGTCTTCGACGAACCATCCTTGTGCTATTACGACAAGGCTGGCGGCCAGATGAAGCTGATTGCAGCGGGTCGGGATGTTTTGGCGATGGTTGATCGGGCTCCCGGAACTCATGTGGTCCGCCGTCCTCTCGCCCGCGGCGTTCTGCAGGATATGGAAGCCGCCGCCGCATTGCTTGCGCATGGATTGTCTTCTGTGGTTGGCAAGAAGCGCAGAGGGGGTCTTCCAGCCATGATCGGTATTCCGGCGGATGCCACGAAGGCGGAAGCAAATGCATTGCTCGCCGCCGCGGACGATGCCGGCTTCGGACGGATCGAACTGGTGCGTGAGCCTTTTGCAGCGGCTATCGGAGCAGAACTTCCCGTCCGCGAAGCCCGCGCATCCATGGTGGTCGAATGCGGCGCCGGAACAACCGAGGTTGCGGTGTTCTCGATCGACGGCCAATGTCGTTCGCGCTCCGTGCGTCTGGGCGGTTTCAGCCTTGACGAGGCGATTACCGAACATCTTCATCTCCGGCATCACTTCCTCATTGGAAAAATCACCGCCGAGACGCTGAAGAAGCATCTCGCCGAAGATGGTGCCGAGGACGCGGAAGTGGAAATCAAAGGGCGATCTCTGCACAATGGTCTTCCAGGAACATTGACCTTGCCGGTTTCCGAGTTCCATCCAGTGCTGAAGCGACATTTTGACCGTTTCGCAGATGCCGCCCGGCTGGTGGTGGGTGAAATTTCTCCCGATCTTGCCGCCGACCTGCTGAGCGAGCGCGTTGTCGCTACGGGCGGCGGGATTTGCGCGAGGTTCTTGGCTAAAGCGATCACCGCGGAGTGCGGTGTTCCGGTCACCATCGCCAACGATCCTTCCGGTTGCGTTTCACGTGGCCTAATGCAGTTATTGGAGGAGCGCGCTGCCTAACTTTAAGCGGCGGCGTTTCGGCCGGGTCACTCATGCAAAACGGGTCTCGCCTCTTTGTAGGCATATGGTCACGCGCTTATATGCTGCTCACCTTCACCGCCCTGTTCTGGGCGGTTAACGCAATCGTTGCGCGCGCGGCGCGCGAACTGGTCCCTCCCGTTGCCCTGGCGTTCTGGAGATGGGCGATTGCGTTGGTCATTATCTCGCCATTCGCATGGCGCCATTTGGGGCGGGATGCTCCTGTCATTCGGGCGAACTGGAAAATGCTGCTTGTGCTTGGCGCTCTCGGCATTGGTGCCTTCAACACGCTGCTTTACACCGGATTGCAGGAGACCACCGCGCTCAACGCCATGTTGCTGCAGTCGGGCCAGCCTGCCCTCATTCTGTTTCTTGGCGCGATCTTCATGGGCGACAGAACGACGCTGCGCCAGATCGTCGGCGCCGCCATCGCTCTGACCGGCGTGCTTTGGATCATCGCTCGGGGTAACGTCGACGTTCTCGGTACCCTGAGCTTCAACGAAGGCGACCTCGTCATCGGCCTCGCAGTGTGCTTTTGGGCGATCTACGCAGTAATGCTACGTCATCGCCCGACGATCCATCCCCTCAGCCTTTTCGCAGTGACCTTGGTCATCGGTATAGCCGGAATTGCGCCGCTCTATGCGCTGGAACTCAGTTCCGACCGACATATCGTTTTGCAGCAGGAAAGCCTGCTGGCGATCGGATATGTTTCGATTTTTCCGTCTATCCTTGCCTACCTCTTCTTCAACAGGGGCGTGGAACTTATCGGGTCCGCCGGAACCGGAATGTATATGAACATCATGCCGATCATGGGAGCTGGTCTTGCGATCGTCTTCCTAGGCGAACATCTGCGAGGCTTCCATGCGATCGGAATGGCGCTGATTGTCGGCGGCATTCTTCTCGCTGGCCGGGGTAGCAAGCCTCTTGCAGGGAATGCCGTTTCTTCGAAGACAGACGATATCGAACGACGAAATGAAAGTGAGTGACGGTTTGCCACCACATCCGGAGAATCCCGGGTTCGGGCCGACGATCTGGATCACACGCACGTCGCCGGATAACGAAAAGACTGCGAGTGCCATGCGGCAGTTAGGGTTCGATGCGGTGGCTGTGCCCGTTCTGCGAGTGGAAGGTCTCCCAGCGAAAGCATTGGACGAGCAGCCCGATGCAATCGTGTTCACGTCGGTAAATGGCGTCCGCCATCATTCTATCTGCCCGGCACTTCTCGATATCCCAGTGTTCGCAGTAGGCGACAGGACAGCGAAGAGTGCCGCCCATGCTGGATATACCCATGTTGTCTCGGCGGCTGGGAATGTGCTCGATCTGGAGCGCCTGATCGTTCAGTCCCTTCCGCGAGGGAGACGGCTTTTGCATTTCTCCGTCCACCGGCCGGCTGGAGACCTGACCGGCAACCTTCGCCGCAAGGGTTATTTCGCGACGAGAAAGCCGGTGTATGAGACCCGCGATGTCGCTGTCGCGAAGCTATTGGCATCCCTTCCAGCACCGCACGAGATAAACGGAATTCTGATCCACTCGCCACGAGCGGGCCATGTGGTGAAGCGCTGCTTGGAACGCACATCCCGGCCATTCCGAGGCATCGTCTATTGCATCTCCAGTGCAGCCGCGGCCCCTTTCGTGAGGCAGGAAGGCATGGATATTCGTGTCGCCGCACGGCCAGACGAAGCCTCAATGCTGGCGCTCATCGGGAACTCTTAACGGAACAGAGAAGCAGCCGCATCCGTTAGCGTGACGGATAGACAGTATTGGAGATCAACATGAACAAGTTCGCCCCCCTCCTTCTCGGATCCGCTCTCGTCCTCTCCGCCTGCAATGATCAGGAAGATCAGGTCGAAGACCGTATCGAAGAACAGGCCGAGCAGAGCGCGCAAGAGTCCGGCGATACCCCCGTGGCACTCGGTCTGACCGAGCGCCAATTGCTTGATGCTGAAGTCCTGGCCGCCGACGGAACCGAATTGGGTGGCGTGGAAGCCCTGACAAAAGATGCCGACGGCAATGCAACCGAACTTCTTATAGAAGTCGAGGACAGCGATCCTGATCGTTACGTCGAGATACCAATTGACCGTCTGACCGTGACGACCCGCGGCAATGACACCGATCTTTCGTCGGAGATGACGATGGAAGATATCAGTTCGCTTCCGGATGCACAGATTCAGTGACGATTGAGCGAAGCAAGCCGGCAAGTCAGCTTCCGCCTGCTTCAATTCCCGCCGAAGCCAATGTAATCGAAGAAACAATGGCCAATATGTCCTGCCGCGGCAATGCGGACAGACCGGTCGAAGTCATCCAGTATCGTCTCATCGACATTTCGGAATCTGAGCGCGGCGAGCGTCGCAGTGTGGGTGCCATCGGTTGGCGAACTTCCGATGGTGAGCCTGTCCGACAGATCGACAGAGATCTTTACCAGATCGTCTCGTCGGAAGAGCTGCTCGAGCGGGTAGACCGATTCGCGTGACGGGCACGAAGTTCGTTCTCGCGGGTCGCGAGTCTTTCGTATCGGCATAATGGGATGTGCTCGTTCGCCTCCTCACGGCATTCCGAGTTTGGATAGACGACCTCGGTTGATCCGCTGACAACGGCTCCATCCGTCAACTTTGCCTGTTCCTGACGATCAGGAGCCATCAAATGAATAACTTCATGACCGCGAGCCATGAGATGATCGGCAATGATACGCCTATGGCATCGCCACCAGACGGCCTCGGAACACATCAGCGCCACACGACAATCGTCAGCTAGGCTTACGACGTCCTCGATTGCCGACTGGAACTCGCCGCTCAACGCATAGTCGGCGTAGTTATGGAAGCTCTGGATGCGCCAGTATCCGTTCAGGGCCGGGTTCACATCATCGTGTCGTTTCCTTCTGCCGCCAAGTTTCTCGAAGTGTCTGTAGGCGATGTCGTGCTGGTCGAGCAGATCGGGGAAGGTATCGACGTTGAACGCGGTATTGGAGCGGGAACGGGGGAAAGCCCGGACATCGGCCAGTATGTCCACTCCTGCTGCTTTCAGCATGGCAATGACAGTGTCCGCATCCCGATTGGAATGACCGATCGTGAAAACGGTTGGCATCAGCTTTTCAGCTTCGTCAGCGCATCTTCCATGTGGGCTGCGACATGATCGGTCTTGTCGCTTTCAATCTCGTATTGAGGCTCGTCCTTCGAGGCACGGCGGGTATGACCTTTGTAGTCGAAATCCGATTCGTGAACCTTGGAGATTGTTCCGCTGACCCTTCCTGCCTCGGAATTCCAGCTGACATGATCTCCGACTGCGTATTTCGCCATGATGCACTCCTGCGCTGAGACGATGTCGTTCTTCCTACTAAACGGGGCATTGACAGGAACGTTTCGCAGGCGACTGAAATGGCTTGTTGGCTGGCAGGATCTGGCGACGGGGTATGAGCCCGGAACGAAGGGATTCTCGCTCCGGGCCTTCCACATATCAACTACCCAGATAACCAATACCGCCGATGATAGCGCACATCGCCGACCAGAACAGCAGCATGAAGACGATGTCGGGCATCGCGAACCGATCGAGTTCGTTGCGCTTCAACAAAGCATATCGCTGCGACACCTCGTCATCCATCGAAATCAATCCGACATCGAGCGCGCTCGCCTCCTTGCGGAACCATCGCAGCAGATCATCGCGCTGATCGCTCGGCAGGTCGGGGTATCGGGCCAATAAAGCCTTGGCGCATGCGCGCCGTTCGTCGCGGGTCGAGCCGCGTTCCAATTCGATATTCATGGAAATTCCTGACAGTTGGTTGCGGACTGGAGTCCGCCGAAAGGTCCAGAGCGTCAGGAGGATGGAAGACCAGTCGCTGGTGGCAGTGACCATTTTGCCGGTGCGTCGGATATCCAGTGGATTAATCGCCAGACCTCAGTGTCACGATTTGTTCCGAGTTCACAACGAGCAAAATCTAGCAAGATGACCGGCTCGCCGGGGCCATCCGCCGAAGCGCCTGACTCGATATCTGCCGAGAGTTCGGCACCACGCTTCTGAGTAGCGTCGTAAGAACCGGTAGCCTGCGATATTGTCCATGAGGTCAAATCCCGCGTGGTGCCACCTCGATCCGCTCCGGCACCCTGCGAGTGCAGAACGCCTGCAAGAACAGCCGTCAGGATATGGAAGATCAGTTTCACGCTGCCAGCTCGAACCGGTCGGCGCGTGCAAGTTTCCAGGCGGCGCTGTAGAAATCCCGATCATGCGATCCTGACAGCAGCTCGCCGTCTTCGAGAAAAATATGAAGCTGGGAGAAGAGGCGGATCTCGGTCAGAGAGACACGCCTTACGAGATGGTGCGGTCCAAGCTCGGATGGATGCGAGAGACCCGCGGCAGCAGTCATTTCCGCGAGCGCTCGCAACGTATTGCGATGAAAGCGCCGGACCCGCTCTGCCTTGTCGGGCACGACGAGAGCCCGCTGGCGCAAGGGATCCTGCGTGGCAACGCCGACTGGACAGCGGTTAGTATGGCAGGAAAGAGACTGGATGCATCCCAGCGCGAACATGTAGCCGCGTCCGGCATTGGTCCAGTCGGCACCCAGCCCTAGGACCGCAGCGATGTCGAACGCACTGACGATCTTGCCGGCCGCGCCGATCTTGATCCGGTCTCGAACGCCCGCACCTACGAGGGTGTTGTGAACGAACAGGAGGCTTTCCCGCATCGGCATCCCGAGGTTGTCGGCGAACTCGACCGGAGCCGCCCCGGTTCCGCCTTCCGCGCCATCGACGACTATGAAGTCCGGAAATATCCCGGTTTCTCGCATGGCCTTGACCATTCCCATGAATTCCCAGGGATGTCCGACGCAAAGCTTGAAGCCGACCGGCTTGCCCTTCGAGAGAGTGCGGAGCTGCGCAAGAAAATGCATCATCTCGATGGGCGATGAGAAGGCCGAATGCTCGGCGGGAGATATGCAATCGACCCCAACGGGAATACCGCGCGTGGCGGCGATTTCTGGGCTAACCTTCTCACCGGGTAGAATGCCGCCGTGGCCGGGCTTGGCACCCTGGCTCAACTTCAATTCGATCATCTTAACCTGAGGGTCGGCAGCGTTGTCTGCAAAACGAATTGGGTCGAAGTTACCTTGCTCGGTCCGACAACCGAAATAGCCGCTGCCAATTTCCCAGATGAGATCGCCCCCATTCTCGCGGTGATAGGGACTGATCCCGCCTTCGCCGGTGTCGTGGGCAAAATTTCCCAGCCTTGCCCCCTTGTTGAGCGCTCGAATGGCATTGGCGCTTAGGGAACCGAAGCTCATCGCCGAGATGTTAAAGATCGACGCCATGTAGGGATCGCGCGTGTCGCTTCCCCCGATCGGAACTCTGAAGCTGTCGGGGTCAGCCAAGGCTTTTGGCTTGGTGGAATGCGAAATGAATTCGTAGCCGTTCTTGTAGACGTCAGCCAAGGTTCCAAATGGACGGTCGCTAACCTCGTCCTTCGCGCGGGCGTAGACTAGGGAGCGTTGCGCTCTCGAGAAGGGCGTTTGATCGTCGTCGCCTTCGATCAGATACTGTCGAATTTCCGGCCTGATTTTTTCGAAGGCCCACCGCAGGCGACCGATGATGGGATAGTTGCGGCGCACAGCATGTTTTGTTTGCGTAAGGTCGATGACACCCAAAACGCAAAATAGGGCAAGAAGCAGAACGACTGGCAATGCCCACGCATCGTCAAGCCTCATGAGAGCAAAGATCGAGCCCGCCAGACTTATGCCGAGCACGGTAAAACGGGAAAAGAACACAAATGGCTCCGGTCTCGCAATTAAAGCGAGAATGCCCTACGCATGTTCATGCATCGGGCTGGAAAATTATTGATGCAACGAGCGGCATCACGGCGCACACCCCTAGAGCGCCATACGCGCTCTAGGCATGCAGGCGTGCGGTGCTGCTGGCGGCCGGAACCATCACACCGAGACCATGATCGACTTGAGCCATGAGTGTGTAATGCGACTTTGATATTACCAATTCAAGAGGCGAGCAGTCGAACTCATCGAAACTCGAAAATAAACTTCGCTGTCGTGTTTCCAGTATCTTGTAGATCAGCATTCCTCGATACCTCCCTCGACAATCGGGAGCTTTGTCACCAAGATCCAAGTCGCAGCCCACCCGGTCTCGAACAGCCACCCTGCCTAACATCAGTGGCAAGTGAACACCCAAGGCCAAGCGTGAGATCCCGATAGATGAGTTCGCAGAATGTTGGAATTGTCAGAACGCGGCGAGCACTTACATCTTAGCAGCGGATGTTGCGTGACCAGCTTTTTGATCCCCGGCTTTGCGACGTCTTGCTGCGTGATAATCTACGCGGCGAACGATCAGTTCTAGGTCATCTGCTCCTATGTCGAACGTCTCCCCCAAATCGGCCAACGCCGCTGCTATGTCTTGGGTGTGCGGAGGCGCCAGGTCGCGCTCGAGCAGGAAATGTCCAGCAACCGGTTGAGGCTTATGGGGATAACTGTGCCCTGACCCCCGGTGAAACACGATACCGACTATGACAAGGCAGACTGCGTTTAGAGCGACTGGCAGAAATGCAAACTCAAATCCTGCTGCCGCAACCTGTTGTCCTCCAATGACAGCTGTCAGTGCGGCTGCCCCTCCCGGCGGATGCAAACTACGGGTCAGCGACATACCGAGGATCGCGAGACCGACCGCCAGTCCCGCTGCGACATGCGGGATCGCTATGACTTGAGCACAAGCCACGCCGATCAAAGCTGAAAGCGTATTTCCTCCGATAACCGGCCAAGGTTGCGCAAGTGGACTAGCTGGCACCGCAAACACCAATACTGCCGATGCGCCCATAGGCGCCACTAAGAAAAGCAGGGCGAGGCTGTCAGGCAAAAAAATCCAAGAAATCAGGCTGGTTAGGGAAATCCCTGCGATACCTCCACCGCATGCGATAAGACGATCGCGCAGAGTGGCTCCGGCAAGGATGGGAGTAAAGAAACGGCTGTAAAACATGGTGTAACCCGGCTCGCTGAACGCTGCCAATGAACCTCTGATATGCCAAGTTCGACAAAGAAGGAATTGTCCAGCCCAAAGCGCGAGCTAGCCAAACCTCACACAGAGTATTTCAAAGGTTGGGCAATTAGACTGCCTAATGATCAGCAGATCGAGCCTGGTCCCGTACTGCAGGGTTTTTATAAGTGGTTCTACCAGTTGACCAGCTTCATCGGCCTCAATCCCAAGCCCCATTTCCGCCAGTAAGCCCAGTTCGCCAAGAACTCGATGAATGGCGAGGAGGAGGCCACAGCCAAGTTCCCGAGCTTCTATGACGAGTACTTTGCCGTGCTCCACGCGACCGAAAAGTTCGGGGTGTATCCCCTTTACATACGTAACGGATTATGCCATACAATGAGGTATGACGAAGCCACTCACTACCGCCCAGTTCTTCCGTCTCTATCCGGACGATGAAACCTGCCTCCAGCACCTGTTCGATGTTCGCTTTGGACAGGGCTACGAGTGCCCCAAGTGTGAGCGCGAAAGTAAGTGGTTCCGCATTCAAGCGGAGCGGGCCTATTCCTGCCAGTGGTGCGGCCACCACCTGCACCCGACCGTAGGCACCCCGTTCCAGCAGACCCGCACTCCGTTGCAACTGTGGTTCTATGCTATCCACCTTTTCACCGTCACGCGCCACGGCGTTTCAGCCAAGGAATTGCAGCGCCAGCTTGGTGTTACCTACAAGACTGCATGGCGCATGGCCGCGCTCATTCGCGAACACATGGCCGACGTTGACGGTGAAAAGCCGATTGGCGGCGAAGGCACGAACGTCGAGATTGATGAAACTCTGATGGGCGGTGTTAAGCGCGGCAAGCACAATCGCGGTAGCGCGGCCAAGACCGTTGTAGTGGGCGCTCTTGAACGGGGCGGCGATCTGGTGGCCCAAGTGGTGCCGAACCAGCGCCGCGCTACCCTAGAGCCGTTTGTGACCGCCAACGTCCGCATCGGCGGCAACGTCCACACCGACGAACTCCGCAGCTACGCAAACCTCTCGAATGCTGGCTATCGCCATGCCCGCGTGAACCACGGCGCGATGGAATATGCTTATTACGATTATCGCCTTGCCGAGACGGTCACGGTCAACGGCATCGAGAATTTCTGGCGGCACCTGAAATGCTCAATCAATGGCACTCACACGAGCGTCAGCGCCAAGCACCTGAACTCCTACGTCAAGGAATTCGAGTATCGCTTCAATCGTCGCAATCGTCCGGAGACGATGCTTCCGGAGCTTCTTTCGACTTTCCGGCCATTGAACGCAGAGTAGCTTCGAAGGCTTCGGCGTCGCCCG
Organism: Qipengyuania sp. 902; assembly: GCF_051195295.1. Taxonomy (NCBI): domain Bacteria; kingdom Pseudomonadati; phylum Pseudomonadota; class Alphaproteobacteria; order Sphingomonadales; family Erythrobacteraceae; genus Qipengyuania; species Qipengyuania sp. 902. The sequence continues at coordinate 24,295 of NZ_JBNJLJ010000008.1, forward strand.
TTTCGCCTTCGCGTTCGGCGATAAATTCAGCGATTTTGCCCTGCTCTTTCGCTTCCGATAGCGTCAAATTCGGCATCCGCTTCTAATTCCCTAATGCGTTCATCGTTACCGTCGATCTTCTCTTCAATGCGGCTCAATGAGCCAGAAATCGACGAAGACCGGTCTATAGCAGTATCTTGCCGATCCCCAAAATACGAGGCTACCGCGAAGAACAGGCCGACTGCCCCTACTATGGTGACGATGTTTGTGATCACCATCTGTGTGAGCGACGGAAGATGGTCGATTTTTGACAATCGATCTTCAAACTCGCTTCGCACCTCTGCTTTCATCCTCCCCACCTGCGCTTCGACGAGAGGCGCGACCTGGCTCGCGGGGATAAGACTGTCGTGGGCAACGAAGGCGGAAACAGCGCCCTTAGGAACTTCTCCGCCCTCAGTTGGGCCGTCATCATTAGGCGGTGTACGAGGAGGCTCGCTAGCCATTGGAGGCGCTGCCCATCATAATCACGTAGTTGTAATAAGACGTGTGCCCGCATTTCGAACAAATAAGCATTGCCTGCGGGTACTGTTGGGCTGCCAATTGCACTCCGCCATGAGGGCTTGTTACAACTGGCGTGACCAAGTGAGGTGAAAGATTCACCGTGCTGATACCGCCGCAAACATTGCAATTGCCTGCGTTCGGGACTTTGCTGTTCACTAGCCCCTGAACGAAGGAATACCACTCGGGCGACATTTCGCCTGCCATACGCTCTCCTGATTCGGAGATGCTGCTTTAGAAGCATTTCATGCCTCCCGCAATTCCGTATGCGAAGGGGATACACCCCAAAAGTTCTACATCGAGAGCCTGCGCAAAATCTTCATGGAGCACCATATCCCGCGCGGACTGATGGAATACCGCGGGGAGAAGGTGGACTTCGCTTCCGTCGAAGGGTGCGTGTTCTGACCGTTGAGAGCGCAAACGACCACCTTTGCCCGCCGGACCAGGAAGAAGCAGCACACGGTATATATTCTAAGATCCCGGCGAACGATAAGCACAACCACATCCAGGAAGGAGTTGGGCACTACGGTTTCTTCTCCGGATCGAAGTTCGCCGCTAAAATCTTCTCGGTAACTAGACTCTTATCGAAGGATAAGTGTCGCTTATGGGGCCGACAGCAGACTGTCCGCTATGTGACCCTTTGGTCGAAAAGCTGCCTGTCAGCTAACGACCCGATTGCGGACGTTGCATGGCGGGGGTGCTCGCGCGTAAGTCAGCCAGCGATGATCGACGACGGG
>NZ_JBNJLJ010000009.1:0-2527 GCF_051195295.1 Qipengyuania sp. 902
CGTTTAGAGTTTCGGACGCCGTGAGGCGTCGGAAAGTCGACGGTGCCCGAACCCGCGGGCCGCACGCGATGAGCTATGGGGATTTCGATTTCGGGTTTGTCCGGGCGTCTGCTGACGGTGCCGATAAGCGGACGTGCCTGAGAGCAGCCTGTCCGATTTTGCGGTGACACAGCAGCCGTGGGAAGCGCGTCCGTCCGATTTTGGCGATGGGACGACCGCTCTTGGACGGACGATATGCAGACGTCCTTGTCGCCGGAAGCGTGGCTGCGGCGGGGCGCGAGGGTGTCGGGCCGTGCCGGATCACGGCGTAGGCATCCCGGATGGGACGATCGGGTATGGCGGGCCGCGCGGCAGGTGGCAGCGCTGGAACGTCTCGATGACGACCATGCGCCCGCCGCAGCAAGGGCATGCCGGACGCGGATCGGTCGGTTCGCTGGAGGGCTCGTCCGTCGCCGGCGGTGCGATCGCTAGCAGCTGACGGGCGCGTTCGAGATGGGCTTTGCGGGTGCTGGCGGCGAGCAGGCCGTAGTGGCGGATGCGGTGGAACCCGCGCGGCAGGCAGTGCAGCAGGAAGCGGCGGATGAACTCGTCGGCGCTGAGCGTCATCACTTGCTGACGGTCTGGCGCGGAGCGGCGATAATCCTTGTAACGGAACGTGACGCCGCTCTCGCCGAACCGGAGAAGACGGCTGTTCGAGATGGCGATCCGGTGGGTGTAGCGCGACAGATAGGCGAGCACTGCCTCGGGACCGGCGAACGGCGGCCTGGCATAGACCACCCAGCGCTTCTTGCGCACTGGCGACAGGTGGCGCAGCAACGCGCGCCGGTCAGCAAGAGGTGCCAGCTGGCTGAAGAAGGCGAGCTTACCGGCATCGTGCAGCGCCAGCAGCCGGGTGAGGAACAGGCGGCGGAAGAGTGCACCCAGCACTCGCACCGGAAGGAGGAAAGCCGGGCGGGAGGATATCCATCTCTCCCCGTCCAGCGCGATGCCGCCTCCTGGCACGATCATGTGGATGTGCGGATGGTGGGTCATGGCCGAACCCCAGGTGTGAAGCACGGCGGTGATGCCGATCCGGGCGCCGAGATGCCTGGGATCGGCGGCGATGGTCAGCATCGTCTCCGAGGCGGTCTTGAACAGCAGGTCGTAAAGGAGCGCCTTGTTGGTGAACGCGATCTCGGCGATCTCGGCGGGCAGCGTGAACACGACATGGAAGTAACCGACCGGCAGCAGGTCGGCCTCGCGCGCGGCGAGCCAGGTCCGTGCGGCGGCGCCCTGGCACTTGGGGCAATGCCGGTTGCGGCAGGAGTTGTAGGCGATCCGCCAGTGCCCGCAGTCGGTGCAGGCCTCGACATGCCCGCCCAGCGCGGCGGTGCGGCAGTGCTCGATCGCCGACATGACCTTGAGCTGCTGCAGGCTCAGATGCTCGGCATGGGTAGCCCGATAAGCTGGCCCGGCGGCACGCAAGACGTCGGCGACCTCGAGTGAGGCGCGCACCGGCTCTCAGCCGCTTGGCGCCTTCTTGTCCGGTGCCGCGAGCGCGAGCCGATCGAGCGGGCTGACCACCGCCCGCATCGTCTTGGTCGCCACCTGGGCGTAGAACGCGGTGGTGCCCAGCCTGGCGTGGCCGAGCAGCACCTGGATGACGCGGATATCGACCCCGTCCTCGAGCAGGTGGGTCGCAAAACTGTGCCGCAGGGTGTGCGGTCCGACCCGCCTGGCGATGTCGGCTGCCTCGGCGGCTTCGACGACGACGCGGTGGAGCTGCCGTGTGCTGATCGGCAGCATGCCGCCTCGACCGGGGAAGAGCCAGCCATCGGCGTGGAGCACGCCCTGCTGCCGGCCCGCGCGCCACCAGTCGCGCAGCAGCACGAGCAACCCTTCGGGCAGCATGGCATTGCGATAGCGCCCGCCCTTGCCGCGTTCGATCCTGAGCAGCATGCGCTTGCTGTCGATATCGCGCACCTTGAGCGCCGCGACCTCGCCGACGCGCAGACCCGCGCCATAGGCGACCGACAACGCGGCCTGGTGCTTGAGGCAGGTGGTCGCATCGAGCAGCCGCTTCACCTCGGTCTGCGTCAACACCACCGGGATCTTGCGGGCGTGCGCGGTGCGGACCAGCTTACGGGCAAGCTCGGGACGGTCGAGCGTGTGAGTGAAGAAGAACCGCAGGGCCGCCACAATGCTGTTCATGGTCGGCGCCGGGATGCCGGCGTCCCGCTGCTCGATCTGGAACCGCCGGACATCCTCGGCGGTCGCGGTGTGGGGCGAGCGCCCCAGCCAGGTCGCGAACCGCCCGACATCGCGCAGATAGTTGCGCTGCGTCTCCGGGCTGAACCGGCGCAGGGTCATATCTTCGATCAGCCGCTGGCGCAGCGGGCTGACAGGCCCAATCGGAATAATCTCGTTCATCGTTCGACTCCTCGGTTGAAGGAGCCACGATCGTCTGCCTCTCTCGGACCAGACGCTACGCCCGTCGTTCTACATCACCCTCACCACAAGCAACCATCCCGCGAAGCGGGTTCGTGCA
>NZ_JBNJLJ010000010.1:0-1238 GCF_051195295.1 Qipengyuania sp. 902
TTTGCTCTGCCACCTGAATTTTGGACCGTTTCGGGTTAGAGTTTTCTGCCGTAAGTATCCTTGGCTGGGCGAGGAGTTACGGCATGAAGGCATCGAAGTTCACGGACGCGCAGAAGGCGTTCGTTATCAAGCAGGGTGAAGAAGGGACGCCTGTGGCAGAGATCTGCCGCAAGGCAGGCATCAGCCAGGCGACCTACTTCAACTGGAAGAAGAAGTACGCGGGGCTGATGCCATCGGAGATGCGGCGGCTGCGTGACCTGGAAGACGAGAACGGACGGTTGAAGAAGATCGTCGCCGATCTGACACTGGATCGCGAGATGTTGCAGGACGTTATCAAACGAAAGCTCTGAGGCCGGATCGCAAGCGCGAGATTATCGACGCTGTTCGGCAGGACTGGCAGGTGACGATCCGCAGGGCATGTTCGGCCTTGCAGTTCGATCGCTCAACCTATCACTACCAGTCCCGCCGAACCGATCCGGCCTTTTTGAAGAAGCGTATCAAGGAGATCTGCGAGACGCACGTTCGCTACGGCTACCGGCGGGTGTACTACATCCTGCGCCGCGACGGTTGGGTCGTGAACATGAAGAAGGTCTACAGGCTTTACAGGGAGTTGGGCCTGCAACTCAGGAACAAGACGCCCAAGCGGCGTGTGAAGGCGAAGCTGCGAGAGGATCGTGCTCCGGCGATCAGGCCAAACGATGTCTGGGCTATGGACTTCGTGCATGACCAGCTCGCGACGGGTCGCAAGCTGCGCATCCTGACCGTGGTGGATACGTTCTCACGGCTATCGCCTGTGGTCGATCCCCGGTTCAGCTATCGTGGCGAGGATGTGGTTGCCACTCTGGAACAAGCATGCAGGAAGATCGGATATCCCAAGACTATCAGGGTGGACAATGGCAGTGAGTTCATCTCACGGGACATGGATCTGTGGGCTTACCAGCGCGGTGTTATCCTTGACTTCTCTCGCCCTGGTAAGCCCACAGACAATGCGTTCATCGAGGCGTTCAACAGCAAGCTGCGCAGCGAGTGCCTGAACGCGCACTGGTTCCTGTCGCTGCAAGATGCTTGCGAAAAGCTGGAGGCCTGGCGTAGACACTACAACGAAGAGCGACCGCACAGTGCGATAGGGAATATCCCCCCGATCATGCTGGCAAACTCAGCCGGTGCAACCAGCCCACCGGATCTGGGAAAGGCGGAAAACTCCAGACCCACGTGGTCCGACGTTGGGTAGCAGTGCA
>NZ_JBNJLJ010000011.1:0-751 GCF_051195295.1 Qipengyuania sp. 902
GGAAACGGACGCTACACGCCAAGCCATTCAAGGCCAAAGGGAAGCTCTTCAGCGGCGTAATCGACTTGAAGCACCCGCCTACTGTTAGGGAGAGAAGCTGCCTCCGACGCATGGAGGATCGGCGTTGCATAGAGCCAGACGTCCCCAGCCTCCGCAACACATGATACGCTACCGCAAACCTCGATGACCCTATCGACGTCGTCGACCGCGACCCGGCCACACTTGTGGGATCCAGGCGCGATGAGAAGTGGAGCGTTAGTGGCCGGAACATCGTCGAAGTGCGCCCGCAACGTTACCATTCGGGTCAGCAGGTCGAACGGGGGAGCGACATGAACCATGCCGCTCTTGACGGTCCATGGGCCAAAGCCGGGAGCCTCTCGCTTCTCCCTCACACATATTGTTCGGTCCTGATGCCGTGCGAGCGATCAATTAGTCTCCGGCGACTTATTAAACAGGATCGCCCGCACTGGTTTCGCGTTTGCGCCCAGGACTGAAGCAGCAACGGCTCCGACGCATCCACCGATGGCAAGCGAAGGCGCGAGGCCATCGATCCCGTGGAGCCGAAGGCCAGCATCTTCATGTGGCAGAGTGCTCAGAGCCGCCTGCAAGGCATCAATGCACGGATTGAGCGCACCCCTAAAAAGCTGCGCACCATAAGAGGCAAAATCTGTAGCCCCGTCGTCGATCATCGCTGGCTGACTTACGCGCGAGCACCCCCGCCATGCAACGTCCGCAATCGGGTCGTTAGCTG